>NZ_JAYGHX010000006.1:2579-225038 GCF_034931325.1 Cyanobium gracile UHCC 0139
CCGCCCAGCGATCCCCCGCCGACGGCTCCAACGGGCATCAAGATCAACGATACGTTTTTCACAACGATTCGATCTGCCCTCGGAGCGGCAGTCACGAACTCCGTGATTGAACTGGCTGCTGGCACGTTCAACATCACCAAGTCGGACGCGGATCCTTCCAATCCGGCGGCCAGTGGAACGGCTCCACCGACACTGGCTCGCTTTGGCTCCAAGGTGCTCACGATGCAAGGTACGGCCGATGCTGCGCAGGCGCCGGCTACCGTCATCACCGGCTTGAGCAGAATCTTTTCAGGCCAGAACGATCGCGGTTCTGGCATTCCGCCGGGTTGGACTCTTCGAAATCTGAGCTTGCAATTTGCGGGCGGTTCTGGATACATCCTTCAGGCGGGCGAATCGGGCCTCGATACCAGCACGGAAATCGATGACCTCACATTCGAGAATGTCGTTTTTGAAGGCTTCCATACGGGAGCTGTAGGTGGAAATGACAGCCTTCCATGGGGGCTTTACTTGGACATCCGCGCGGGCAACCCCGATGGTGTTCCTGATTACCTGGGCTTTAAGATGGATCGGGTGAAGGCGATGCTTACGGGCCAGGGATCCGGGGTCGGGATGTTCGATCCGGCCAGTCTTCCCTCCACCAATGGTTCGGCTTTTCTCAGCGCCCAAGGTGACACCATCACGATCCAAGACTCCTTTTTTGACTTAAGTGGCTATCGCAACGCTTTGACAATTGCGAATAGCACGAATGTGCTGGTTTCTGGAAATACTTTTACCCGCAGTGGCTTCTATGGTAATCGGTACACAGGTGAAAAGATACTCAATGTCTCCGGTTCCATCGAGACCAATCTATTTGAGCATGGCTCCTACCTGGAGTTCTACGACGTCTACCTTCCATTGAGCGTGGCTGGTAACAGCTTTGATCTGCGTCTCTCAGGCGGTTACGCGATGATGTTCCGAGATAACCCCTCGGATGATTACGCACTGATCACTTCCGGCAATCTGGACCTTTCTAATAACGTCTTCAGAGGAGGGCAGGTGGCCAGGAGTGAGATCCTGGTCCCGTCCCAGCTGGTCCTGGAATCCAAGTCGGGAGCCTCCAACGCCGTCGAAATCCGCGCCGACACCTACTTGTTTGATCGGTTTCTTGTTGGAGGTCATGCCGATGATCAGCTGGATGGGTCGGGGACGGGGCAACGAGACTGGATCAGCGGGGACCTTGGCAACGACATCCTCACCGGTGGTGACGGGGTTGATGCCTTTGTGTTCGCCGCAGAGCCCAATCCCACCACCAACAACGATGTCATCACTGATTTCACCCCTGGTGTCGACATGATCTGGCTTGATGACGACGTTTTCGCGGGGCTGACTTCAGCCCCCCTTGGTCATGCCATCACCTACGACGACACCACTGGGGAACTGGCCTTCTCCGGCCAGGTGTTCGTCACGCTGGCCGGCGCTCCATCACTCACTCAGTCTGATCTCGTGGTGTTCTGAATCCCTCCGCGTTGCCACCAGCGCCGCCGCACCCAGAGCAGCATCCCCAGCCCGAGCCAGCCCACCGCGCCACCGATCGGATTCGGATGGGCTCCTCCCGGACCCACCAACCAGGCGGAGGTCTCGGGGGCGAGCGTCAGGGCACCCCCCTGCAGGAGGAACCAGCCGCCCACGAGGCCACCATGCAATCCCACGGCGCCCCAGAGCAGGCCGCCATCAGCCCGGCGCTGCAGCGCCAGCACCAGGCCCAGCATCGTCAATCCTCCAAGAAGCCCCAGGGCCCCGGCCGGCCCAAGGTTGAAACGGGTGTGGGCCAGGCTGAACACCAGGGCCTGGCCCCACAGCGCCCGGCTCCGACCGAGGTGCCGTTCCAGCTCTCCCCAGAGCCAGCCGCGGAACAGCAGCTCCTCGGCGAACCCCACCCCCAGCAGCAGGGCCAGGGCATTGAGGAGCTGGAGGGCGTTGAGCTGCCCTTGCCAGCCGGCCTGGCCGCTGATCAGCAGGATCCCCGCCACGAGGGCCAGCAGCAGAGCGGCCTTGAGCAGTCCCCGCACGAAAGCCCGCGTCACCCTGGCCGGGTTAGCCACCACCCCCAGCTGCCGCCAGGGTTGCTGTTCTCCCCACACCCGCCGGATCCACGCCGGCAGGCTGAGCAGCAGCAACAGCAGCGCCATCGCCGTGCCGAGCAGATCCAGTCGGTCCCTCGGCAGGGCGGGAGTGAGGACGGCCAGGGGACGCACCAGCAACCAGCCCAGGCCATAGAGCACGGGCACGTAGAGCAAGGTGCCGATCCAGCGGCGGATCACTCAGCTCTCCGGCTCGATCGTGCTCGTCAGGCCCTTGGCCTTGAGGGTTTCGCAGTAGAACTCCGCCGGCTCCAGATCGCAGACGATCACCAGGCCCACCCCCGTGTTGTGGGCTTCCAGCATGACGGCAATGGCATCCTGCTCGCTGAGGGACGGCACCACCTGGCGCAGGGTGTTCACCACGTACTCCATGCTGTTCACGGGGTCGTTGTGAAGCAGCACCTTGTAGCGGGGTGAGGTCTTGCGCACCCGCTCCGGCGCCTTCTCGATCACGGCGGCCCCCCCCGGCGAGCGGGACGGGGTTTCGGTGGCCGCCGGGGCGGTGGAGCCGCTGGCGAAGGGCGGGATGGTCATGGGCATGGCCGCTCCGGTCCTGACAGTGGCCAACTCTAAAGAGCCCGGATCCGGCGCATCGCCTCGTCCACGTTGGCGCGGGAGTTGAAGGCGGAGAGGCGGAAGTAGCCTTCGCCCGCCGCCCCGAATCCGCTGCCGGGGGTGCCCACCACGTGGGCCTGGCTGAGCAGGTGGTCGAAGAAGCCCCAGGAATCCAGGCCGGCGGGGGTCTTGATCCACACGTAGGGGGCCTGCTGGCCCCCGTACACCTGCAGACCTGCGGCCTCCAGTTCGCGGCGGATGATGGCCGCGTTCTCCATGTAGAAGCGGATCAGGGCCCGCACCTGCTCCTGGCCTTCCGGGGAGTACACGGCTTCAGCGCCCCGCTGCACGATGTAGCTCACCCCATTGAACTTGGTGCTCTGGCGCCGGTTCCAGAGGCCCCACAGCTCGACCGGCTCGCCGGCGGTCGTGGTGCCGCTGAGTCCCCGGGGCACCACCGTGAAGGCACAGCGGGTGCCGGTGAAGCCGGCGTTCTTCGAGAAGGAGCGGAACTCGATCGCGCAGCGGCGCGCCCCCTCGATCTCATAGATGGAGTGGGGCAGCTGGGGATCGGAGATGAACGCCTCGTAGGCGGCGTCGAAGAGGATCAGGGCGTTGTGGGCCAGGGCGTAGTCCACCCACTGCTTCAGCTGATCCCGGGTGGCGACCGCGCCGGTGGGGTTGTTGGGGAAGCAGAGGTAGATGAGGTCGACCGGCTGCTCCGGCAGGGGGGCCACGAAGCCGTTGGCCGCCGTGATCGGCAGGTAGGTGAGGCCCCCGTAGCGGCCGCCCCCGTCGGCGTCGCCGGTGCGGCCCGCCATCACGTTGCTGTCGACGTACACCGGATAGACCGGATCGGTGACGGCGATGCGGTTGCCGGCCCCGAGGATGTCGAGGATGTTGCTGCTGTCGCACTTGGAGCCGTCGGAGATGAAGATCTCCTCGGCGCTCACCTCGCAGCCGCGGGCCTGGAAGTCGTGGCGGGCGATCGCCTCCCGCAGCCAGCCGTAGCCCTGCTCGGGGCCGTAGCCGTGGAAGCCCTCCCGGGTGCCCATGGCCTCGATCGCCTGCTGCATCGCCTCCCGGCAGGCCGCCGGCAGGGGCTCGGTGACGTCGCCGATGCCCAGGCGGATCACGGCCGCCTCGGGATGGGCCTCCGTGAACGCCTTGACGCGCCGGGCAATCTCGGGGAACAGGTAGCCCGCCTTGAGCCGGAGGTAGCTGTCGTTGACCTGGACCATGGGGGGGAAGCGGAAGGCGGGGCAGCGGGGCCAGGCGGCATCTTCCTATGGCGCGGGCCGGCCTGCCTACGCTCGGCCTGCAGCCCGCCGGTCGCCGCCGTGCCCTTCGCCACCGCCGACGCTCCCGTCGCCTTCACCGAGCTGGTCGACGGCGGCATCGCCCGGCCCGCCCGCTACCTCGGCAACGAGCGGGGGGTGGAGCCCCGGGACTGGTCAATGGCCCGGGTGCGCTGGGCGCTCACCTACCCGGAGGTCTATGAGGTCGGCGCCAGCAACCTCGGCCACGTGCTGCTCTACGCCATCCTCAACGCCGTCCCCGGCCAGCTGTGCGATCGGGCCTACCTGCCGGCGCCCGATCTGGCGGCCCGGCTGCGGGAGCGGGGGGCGCCCCTGTTCGCGGTGGAAAGCCACCGGCCCCTGACGGCCTTCGACATCCTCGGCTTCAGCCTCAGCTACGAGCTCGGCGGCACCAACATCCTGGAGATGCTGGATCTGGCGGGCATCCCGATCCGCGCCGCCGACCGGGGCGACCTCCCGCTCGACGATCCGGCGTCGCCGCCGCTGATCTTCGCCGGAGGCCCCACCGCCACGGGCAATCCCGAGCCCTTCGCGCCCTTCTTCGATTTCCTCGCCCTGGGGGATGGGGAGGAGCTGCTGCCCGAGATCGGCCTGGTGGTGGCCGAGGGGCGGGCCGCGGGCCTGGGCCGTCGGGCCCTGCTGCGGGACCTGGCCGAGGTGCCCGGGGTCTATGTGCCCTCCCTCTACGCCCCCGGGCCCGACGGGGTGAGCCTGCGGCCGCTGGAGCCCGGCCTGCCGCCCCGGATCCAGCGGCGCACGGCCACCCCCATGCCCCACTACGCCATGGGCCTGGTGCCCCACATCGAGACAGTCCACGACCGGCTCACGGTGGAGATCCGCCGCGGCTGCACCCGCGGCTGCCGCTTCTGCCAGCCGGGGATGCTGACGCGCCCGGCCCGGGACGTGGAGCCCGAGGCGGTCATCGAGGCGGTGGAGGAGGGGATGCTGCGCACCGGCTACAGCGACTTCTCGCTGCTGTCACTCAGCTGCAGCGATTACCTCTCCCTGCCGGCGGTGGGGGTGGAGCTGCGCAACCGGCTGGCGGAGCACAACGTCAGCCTCACCCTGCCCAGCCAGCGGGTCGACCGCTTCGACAACTCCATCGCCCACATCCTCGGTGGCACCCGCCGGGCCGGGCTCACCTTCGCCCCCGAGGCCGGCACCCAGCGCCTGCGGGACATCGTCAACAAGGGCCTCACGGATGCGGAACTGCTGCGCGGCATCCGCACCGCCATGGAGAACGGTTACAACCGGGTGAAGCTCTATTTCATGATCGGCCTGCCGGGTGAGACCGACGCCGACGTGCTCGGCATCGCCGACACCTGCCGGGGGCTGCAGCAGCAGTGCCGTGATCTGGGCCGGCTGCAGCTCAACCTCACGATCAGCAATTTCACCCCCAAGCCCCACACGCCGTTCCAGTGGCACAGCGTGTCGACGGCGGAGTTCCGGCGCCGGCAGCAGCTGCTGCGCGACGCCCTGCGGCCGCTGAGGGGCATCAAGACCAATTACACCGACGTGCGGCTGTCGGCGGTGGAGGACTTCGTCGGCCGCGGCGACCGGCGGCTGGCGCCGGTGATCGAGGCGGCCTGGCGGGCCGGGGCGGGGCTGGATGCCTGGTTCGAATCGGCCGAGCGCAGCCATGCCGCCTGGACCGGCGCCATCGAGGCGGCTGGCCTGGGGGGCTCCTATCGGGCCCTGGAGATGGGCGGCTGGAGTGCGGCGGAGGCCTTTGCCACCGGCGACCTGGAGGCCTTCTGCCGCCAGCCCCTGCCCTGGGACCACATCGATTCCGGGGTCGACAAGGCCTGGCTGGCGGAGGACCTGGGTCGGGCCCTGGCGGCCGCCGTGGTGCCGGACTGCTCCTTCGAGGGCTGCAGCAGCTGCGGGGTCTGCGGTCCGGAGCTGGGGCACAACGTGGTGATCCCGCCGCCCCCCGTGCCGCTGCCGCTGCCGCCGCGGGCGCCGGCCAGCGAGCGGGTCTGCCGGCTGCGCTTCGCCTTCGCCAAGACCGGCTCCCTGGCGCTGATCAGCCATCTCGACACCCTGCGCCTGATGGAGCGGGCCCTGCGCCGCAGCGGCCTGCCGGTGAGCTTCACCGGCGGCTTCCATCCCCTGCCGCGGCTGCAGGTGGCGCTCCCTTTGCCCCTGGGGGTGGAGGGCCTGAACGAGTGGCTCGACCTGGACTTCGCCGCCCCGGTCGACGCCGAGACGGCCCGGGAACGCCTGCAGGCGGAACTCAGCGCCGAGCTGGCGCTGCTCTCGGTCCGGGCCGTCCCCCTGGAGACCCCCGGCCTGGCCCAGCAGATCCGTTCTGCCGAATGGCGGTTCACCTTGCGGCCGGCCCCGGACCAGGCGGCCCTGACGCCGGAGCGCTGGGCCGCGGCGGTGGCGGCGCTGCTGGAGGCCACCAGCCTGCCCTGGCAGGACCAGGACAAGAAGGGGCGCCCAAGGGAGCGGGAGTGCCGCCCCTACCTGCTCAACCTTCGCCTGGTGTCTGCCGATGGGCCCTCAGGGGCAGGCGCGGACCAGGTGCTGGATCTGGAGGCCGCCGTGGATCCCCAGGGCCGCAGCCTGCGGCCGGAGCATCTGCGCCACTGGCTGGCCACCGGCCTCGGCCAGCCGCTGGTGCTCGGTCCGGTCCAGCGCCGTTGCCTCCGGCTGGACGCATGCTAAGTTCGCCCTAGACGGAGACAGGAATAGCGGGGTTCCCTCCCTTCTTCCTCCTCCGCCCAGACGCTTCTGCATCAGGGACGCTTTCTAGAAGCTCCTCGGCGAAAGCGCTATCACAGTCAACATTGCTTGGTTCGGTCTTCGTTGCTTTGCATCGGGAAGGAACGACATTCCTTCCGTCACGCTGCCGGCCCGACGACGTCACTGCTCCCATCCGGGCCCCTTGGCTTCTGGGGGCCAGACCAGGCAACCAGCCGATTCCCTTGTTTCCGGGGTCCGGCCTGAACCTCTCCAGTGGCTGAGCGACCGTCATGGTCGCCGCCCGATTTCTTTCCCCACCTGCCCCCCCGGCAGGGCTCCACTGAGCCCACCATCTCTTCCATGCCCCAGCAGATCGTCATCGCTGAGCAGTTGCGGATCGCCGCAGTGCTCAACGACGAACGCGTCGATGAACTGATCGTCGCCCAGGGTCGCTACCAGATCGGTGACGTCTACCTCGGAACCGTCGAGAACGTGTTGCCCGGGATCGATGCCGCTTTCGTCAACATCGGCGAAAGTGAGAAGAACGGCTTCATCCACATCACCGATCTGGGTCCCCTGCGACTGAAGAAGGGGGGCGCCGGCATCACCGAGCTGCTCGAGCCCCGCCAGAAGGTGCTCGTCCAGGTGATGAAGGAGCCCACGGGCACCAAGGGGCCGCGCCTCACTGGCAATCTGTCCCTGCCGGGGCGGTTCCTGGTGCTCCAGCCCCACGGCCAGGGGGTCAACATCTCCCGGCGCATCAACGGCGAGAACGAGCGCAACCGGTTACGGGCCCTCGGCGTGCTGATCAAGCCCCCCGGCGCCGGCCTGCTGATCCGCACCGAGGCCGAGGACGTCAGCGAGGAGATGCTGATCGACGACCTCGAAGCGCTGCTGCGCCAGTGGGAATCGATCCAGCAGGCGGCCGAGACGGCCTCCCCTCCGGTGCTCCTCAACCGCGATGAGGACTTCATCCATCGGGTGCTGCGCGACCTCTACAGCCCCGATGTGCTGCGGGTGGTCGTCGACAGCCCGGATGCGGTGGCCCGGGTCAACGCCTTCCTCGGCGCCGACCAGGCCAACCTCCTGGTGGAGCACCACGGTGAACCCACCGAGATCCTGGAGCACTACCGGGTCAACGCCGCCATCCGTGATGCCCTCAAGCCCCGGGTGGATCTCCCCTCCGGCGGCTACGTGATCATCGAGCCCACCGAGGCGCTCACGGTCATCGACGTCAACTCCGGATCCTTCACCCGCTCGGCCAACGCCCGCGAGACGGTGCTCTGGACCAACTGCGAAGCGGCGGTGGAGATCGCCCGCCAGCTGAAGCTGCGCAACATCGGCGGCGTCGTGATCATCGACTTCATCGACATGGAGTCTCGGCGCGACCAACTGCAGCTGCTGGAGCACTTCACCCAGGCCTGCCGCGACGACACGGCCCGCCCCCAGATCGCCCAGCTCACCGAACTCGGCCTGGTGGAGCTGACCCGCAAACGCCAGGGCCAGAACATCTACGAACTGTTCGGCCGGGCCTGCCCCAGCTGTGGCGGTCTGGGCCATGTGGCGGTGCTTCCCGGCAAGGACACCCTCCAGCCCCTGGCGACGGTCTCCGGCCTGGTGCGATCGGCCGCCTCGGCCCGGGCCGAGGTGGCCAGCCCCTCCACCGGCGGCGGCGAATCCGGCGGCAGCAGTCGGCGGCGGCGCGGCGGCCGCGGCGGTCGCGGCTCCGAGGGGGCCGAGGCTCCCCCCCTGGTCGGCTATGGCGAGGGCGGGGGCAACGGCAGCACCGTTCTGCCACCGGCCCAGGAGAGTGCCGCCGTCGACGCCCCGCAGCGCCGTCAGGAGCCCGAGGTGCTGGCGGTGCCGATGGATCCCGAGCAGGAGCTGGTCTACGGCTGGATGGGGCTGAGTCCGGCGTTGCTGCTCGATCCGGTCCCCAGCGGCGACAGCCTGATGGTGCGCGTGGTGCGCCCCGACGCCGACCCCGAGGCCATCATCGAGGAAGCCCGTCAGCAGCTGGCCGCCAGCGGCTCCCGGCGGCGGCGGCGCGGCCGCAGCGGTGAGGGCCGCAACGGTATGGCTGACACCAACGGCATGGCCGAATCCACCGAAGCTGCCGAAACCTCCGTCGTCTCCGGGGACCCTGAGTCCCAGGGGTCGGAGGCGATCCCCATCCTCGAGATCACCCCGGCCCCCTTCGAACCCCTGCCGGGCGCGGTCCCGTCCGAGTTGGTGACCGTGGCTGTCCCCAGCCGCCGCTCCTCCGGCCGGTCCACGCCGGCGGCGGCTCCGGTCCCGGTGGCCGCCGCCGCGGTGCCCGCTGCCGATCCTGCGGCCGCCGACGCGGGTGAACCCCGTCGCCGCCGCCGGCGCTCCTCCGCCGCTGGCTGATCGCCCCGGCCCCGGCTCCTTCGGGCACCCTGACGCAGACGTCTGGGGGGGACGCGACCCCGGCGAATGTGCCGGGGTCGACGAGGTCGGCCGGGGCAGCCTGTTCGGCCCGGTGTTTGCGGCGGCGGTGGTGCTGCCGGCCACGGCCCTGGCGACCCTGGCGGTGGCCGGCCTGAATGACAGCAAGAGGCTCACCGCTCGGCGCCGCGAGGCCCTGGTTCCGCTGCTTCGCCACCATGCTCTGGACTGGGCCCTGGGCCAGGCCAGCGCCGGCGAGATCGATCGCTGGGGGGTGCGCCAGGCCACCGAATGGGCGATGCTGCGGGCCCTGCAACGGCTGACCCGCCCCCCCCGGCTGTTGCTGGTGGATGGGGTGCTGCCCCTGAGAGGATGGCCCGGTCCCCAGTCCACCCTCGTGGGCGGTGACGGCCGCTGCGCTGCGATCGCCGCCGCCAGCGTGCTCGCCAAGCAGGAGCGGGATGCCCTGCTGCGGCGCCTGGCGCTGCGTCACCCCGGCTACGGCCTGGAGCGCCACGCCGGCTACGGGACCCGCCTGCACCGGGAAGCGCTCCAGCGGCTGGGAGCCACGCCCCTGCACCGCCGCAGCTTTCTCAGGTCGATCGGCACCAGCGCTGGAAATCCCCCAGCAGCTGCTGACTCACCCGGGTTCTGATGCCCAGCAGGATGCCGCCGAGCACCGAGCGGCCCGTGGCCTCCAGCACCTTGGGCGGGATCAGCTGCAGCAGGGTGGGGCGGCTCACCGTCACCGAGAGGCTGGCTTCGCCGGTGAGGCCGCCGTCGGCCGCCGCGAGCCAGGAGCAGAGCCCCAGGCGGAAGTCCTCCACAAGTCCGAGCCCCTCCAGCTGGCAGTCGAGGGCCTCCAGCTCCAGCCGCCCCTGGCGCCGCACCACCTGCAGCTCGACCACCGGCTGGATCTTCAGCTGGAACACCCGCACCTGGCTCACGGTGTAGCGGTAGCGGCCGGGACCGAGGGGTTCGAGCTGGGTGGGGTCGAGCAGGGCCTGCACCACCCGCTGCTCATCATCGAGATAGGCGGACAGGCGATCCGCCTCGCTGGCCACCGGGAGGTCGAGTTGCTGACTGGCGCTGAAGGCCAGGGACATGGCCTGCGGGCCGGCAGGCCATGATCCTACCGATCACCCCAGAGCGCCTCACCGCCATGCGTCTTGCCTTTCTCGGTCCCGTCGGCACCTACGGTGAGCAGGCGGCGCAGCGACTGGCGGCCCTTGAGGGCCTCGACGCGGTGGCGTTCATCCCCCAGCAGGGCATCCGGGCCGTGATCCGGGCCCTGGCCGACGGCGACTGCGATCTGGCGGTGGTGCCGGTGGAGAACTCCGTCGAAGGGGGGGTCACCAGCTGCCTCGATGCCCTCTGGGAACACCCTGACCTGGCGGTGGCCAGGGCCCTGGTGCTGCCCATCCGCCACGCCCTGGTGGGCAGCGGCCCCCTCGACGCCATCAGTGAGGTGCTCTCCCATCCCCAGGCCCTGGCCCAGTGCAGCCTGTGGCTGGGGGAGCACCTGCCCCAGGCTCTGCAGCTGCCCACCAGTTCCACCGCCGAAGCGGCCCGGCTGGTGCGTGGCAGCCGTTTCCGGGGCGCCATCGCCTCGCTGGAGGCGGCCGCCGAACACGGCCTGGAGGTGCTGGCCCACCCGATCAACGATGTGCCGGGCAACTGCACCCGCTTCCTGCTGCTGCGGCGCGGCGAGCGCTCCCACCGGGGCCCCCATGCCAGCCTGGCGTTCTCGCTCCATGCCAACCAGCCCGGCGCCCTGCTGGAGTCGCTGGGCTGCTTCGCCCGCCAGGGGCTGAACATGAGCCGGATCGAGTCCCGTCCCTCCAAACGGGAGATGGGCGAATACATCTTCTTCGTCGACCTCGAACTTCCCGAGGGCGCCGCACCGCTGGATGGGGCGATCACCGACCTCACCCCGCTGTGCGAGCACCTGGCCCTCTTCGGGGCCTACCCCCTCACCAACCTCGCCGCCGAGGAAACGGCCGACTGAGTCAGCCGGGACCTGCCTGGGCCGGGACCAGGGGCTCGGCTCCTGGCACCGGACCGCGGAAGACGCCGAACTGCATCAGGCCGTTGCGGAAGGCCCAGTCCATCAGCAGCAGCGTCGGGGTCTCCCGCAGCCCCTGGAGCACGGCCCGGGGGCCCAGCCCCAGCACCGCCCCGGGGCGCCGCATGCCTTCGAGGATCGAATCCACCCAGGAGGGCAGGGTGGCGACCGTCCAGTCGGCGGTGCTGATCGGCAGGCCCCGGTTCCATGGGCTGGTTTCCAGGTTCCGCTTCAGGGAGGGGATGCTGGCGAACTCCGGGTGGGCCCACTGATCGAGCAGCTGGCGCATCACCCAGCGCTCCAGCCGGTTCATGGGAGCGACGTGCGGGTCGCGGCGGTTCCAGTCGGCCACCGCCAGAGCGCCGCCCGGTTTGAGCACGCGCAGCATCTCATCGGCGTAGCGCTGCTTGTCGGGCATGTGGGGGCCGGCCTCGACGCTCCAGACCGCATCAAAGCCCGCGTCCGGCAGCTCCAGGGCCAGGGCATCCATCACGGCGAAGCGGCACCCCGGCAGGTCGGCCGGTGTGAGCTCCCGGGCCCGGGCGATCTGGACCGGACTGATGCTGATGCCCAGCACCTCGAAGCCGTAGTCGCGGGCCAGGATGCGGGCGCTGCCGCCGATGCCGCAGCCCACGTCCAGCACCCGGCTGCCGGGGGGCAGACGGTCGAGGCCGCTCCAGCGCACCAGCTCATGGACGAAGGCGGCCTTGGCGGCGCGGAAATCACGGGCACCCGGGGGATCGCCGTAGTGGCCCAGGTGCACATGCTCGCCCCAGAGCCGCTCCAGCAGACGGTCGTCCGTCCAGCGGTCGTAGGCGGCGGCCACGCTGGCTGGCGACAGGTAGGCCCGCGAGCGGCGCTGCCACAGCAGGGCGGCCAGGACCGCCGCCAGGGTCCCTCCCGTCAGGAGAAGGGGCAGCAGGGTGCCGCCCGAAGGAAGGCTCGGCATGGCTCAGGTCTCGCTGCCGCCGTCGCCGAGACTGGAGAAGGTGTCCTTGAGGACGGTGCGGGCCGCCAGCTGGCGTCGGGTCTGGTCGAGCAGCTCGAATTCCTGGCGCAGGCGTTCGCCGGTGTCGGTGATCTCCAGCAGGGCCTGCTGGTGGTCGGCCACCGGACCGCCGAGATGGGCGCCGATCCAGAAGGAGAGCTCCCGCGGCAGATCGGGCAGATCGGCGGGCAGGGAGGAGGGCTTGCCGATCAGCTTGCCGGTGAGATCGACCACGTCGCGCAGGGCACGGGTCACGTCACTGGTGAGGGTCTCGAGCTCCTCATGGCTCTCGCTCACCGTGTCCTCGATCCAGCTGACCACGCCGACGCGGAACGGGGTGTCGCGCACGATGTCGAGCACCCGGAAGCGCTGCTGTCCCATGGTGACGATGTTGCTGCGGTCGTCGTCCTGCACCTGGCAGTGGAGGATCTCGGCGCAGCAGCCCACCTCCGCCATCTTCTTGCTCTGGGGATCCCAGCGCACCACGCCGAAACGTCTGTCCTCCGACATCGCCGTGCGCAGCATCATGCGGTAGCGCGGCTCGAAGATGTGGAGCGGCAGCACCTCCTGGGGGAAGAGCACCACATCGGGGAGGGGGAACAGGGGCAGCTCCCGGACGGCCAGGTCAGTCACGCGAGCAGGTTGCCGCTGGCGGCAGGGGGGAAGGGGCGATCGGAGAATGGCGGCGGAAGGATCAACCAGGGCAACGCAGGAAGTATCGCGATCCTAGTGAGAGCGACCAGTCCGGCGAAGCCCATGGCCCCCATCGGCATCAGAGCTTGACTTCGATATCCACACCACTGGGCAGGTCGAGCTTCATCAGGGCGTCGATGGTCTTGGAACTGGGGCTGTAGATATCGATGATGCGGCGGTGGGTGCGCGTCTCGAAGTGCTCACGGGAATCCTTGTCGACGTGAGGCGAGCGCAGCACGCAATAGATCTTGCGCTTGGTGGGCAGGGGGATGGGACCGATGGCCGTGGCAGCGGTGTGATCGGCGGTTTCGATGATCTTTTCGCAGGACAGATCCAGCATGCGGCGATCAAAGGCCTTCAGGCGGATGCGGATCTTCTGCTGGGGGATGGAGGCGGTCATCGGAAGGGAAACGCGGGCGAAGGGAGGCGGGAGTGCCGCGGAAACGGGTTGTCGAGGTGCGGGGGAACCAACGGTTCCGGAAGGGGGAGCCCCACCACGGTGGGGCTCCCCGAGAAAGGCTAGATCAGCCTCACAGAACGATCTTGGACACCACGCCGGCACCGATGGTGCGGCCGCCTTCGCGAATGGCGAAGCGCATGCCCTGCTCGATGGCGACCGGGCAGATCAGCTCGGCGCTCATCTTGATGCGGTCGCCGGGCATCACCATCTCCACGTTGGAGCCGTCATCGGCGGTGAAGGCCGTGATCTGGCCGGTCACGTCGGTGGTGCGGATGTAGAACTGCGGGCGGTAGCCGGCGAAGAAGGGGGTGTGGCGGCCGCCTTCCTCTTTCTTGAGGACGTAGACCTCACCCTCGAACTTGGTGTGGGGCTTGATGGAGTTGGGCTTCACCAGCACCATGCCGCGCTCGATGTCCTCCTTCTGAATGCCGCGCAGCAACAGGCCGACGTTGTCGCCCGCCATGCCCTCGTCGAGCAGCTTGCGGAACATCTCCACGCCGGTGACGGTGGTTTCCCGAGTGTCGCGGATGCCGACGATCTGGACGGTCTCGCCCACCTTCACCTTGCCGCGCTCGATACGACCGGTGGCGACGGTGCCCCGACCGGTGATCGAGAACACGTCTTCGACGGCCATCAGGAAAGGCTTGTCGATCTCACGCTCGGGCTCGGGGATGGACTCATCGACCGCATCCATGAGGTCGAGGATCTTGTCGACCCACTCATCTTCACCACGCACGGCCTTCTTGCCGGCCTGGATGTACTCGAGGGCCTTGAGGGCGGAGCCGGCGATGACAGGGATGTCGTCTCCGGGGAAGTCGTAGCTGCTCAGCAGCTCACGCATCTCCAGTTCGACGAGCTCAAGGATCTCCTCGTCGTCGACCATGTCCTTCTTGTTGAGGAACACCACCAGGGCGGGCACGCCCACCTGCTTGGCCAGAAGGATGTGCTCCTTGGTCTGGGCCATGGGACCGTCGGTGGCGGCCACCACGAGGATGGCGCCGTCCATCTGGGCGGCACCGGTGATCATGTTCTTGACGTAGTCCGCGTGGCCGGGGCAGTCCACGTGGGCGTAGTGACGGTTTTCGGTCTCGTACTCGACGTGGGCCGTGTTGATCGTGATCCCCCGCTCCTTCTCCTCAGGGGCACCATCGATCTCGTCGTAGGCCTGGGCCTTGGCCATGCCCTGGGACGCCAGCACGTTGGTGATGGCGGCGGTGAGGGTGGTCTTGCCGTGGTCAACGTGACCGATGGTGCCGATGTTGACGTGAGGCTTGTTCCTCTCGAACTTCTCGCGTGCCATGGAAGGAAAGAATCGGGGGGGTGGGTTGGATGGAAAGAAAGATCAGGAATTGCCCTGATTCTTGGAAATGATGGCTTCCGCCACATTGCGAGGAACTTCCTCGTAATGGCTGAACTCCATCGAGAAAATACCCCGACCCTGGGTCATGGATCGGAGCTGGGTGGCGTAGCCGAACATTTCGGCCAGAGGCACCTTGGCCTGGACTTTGGACTGCCCGTCGTCGACGGACTGCCCTTCGACCTGACCACGGCGGGAGGAAAGGTCGCCGATGACCGAACCGAGGAAATCCTCGGGGACCTCGACCTCAACCTTCATCATCGGCTCAAGCAGTACGGGGTTGCACTTCTTGACGCCGTCCTTGAAGGCCATGGAACCGGCGATCTTGAACGCCATCTCCGAAGAGTCGACGTCGTGATAGGAGCCGTCCACCATGGTGACCTTGACATCGATCATGGGGAAACCGGCAATCACACCGGACTGGCAGGTTTCCTTCATGCCGGCTTCCGCCGGACCGATGTACTCCTTGGGAACGATGCCGCCAACGATCTTGTTGACGAACTCGAACCCTGAGCCCGGCTCGCCGGGCTGCATTTCGATCACCACGTGGCCGTACTGGCCCTTGCCGCCTGTCTGGCGGGCGAACTTGCCCTCACCCTTGGCGCTGCCGCGGATGGTTTCCCGGTAGGACACCTGGGGGGCGCCGATGTTGGCCTCCACCTTGAACTCCCGCAGCATGCGGTCGACAAGGATCTCCAGGTGCAGTTCGCCCATGCCGGCGATCACCGTCTGGTTGGTTTCAGGATCGGTGGACACCCGGAAGGTCGGGTCCTCCTCGGAGAGGGACTGCAGGGCCTTGCCGAGCTTCTCCATGTCGCCCTTGGTCTTGGGCTCCACGGCCACGGAGATCACCGGTTCGGGGATGAACAGGGATTCCAGGATGATCGGATCGGAGTCGACGCAGAGGGTGTCGCCCGTGGTGGTGTCCTTGAGGCCGAGCACGGCCCCAAGATCACCGGCCCGCAGTTCATCCACCTCCTCGCGCTCGTCGGCCTTCAGCAGGATCAGGCGGGAAATGCGTTCCTTCTTGTCCTTGGTGGAATTGAGGACGTAGCTGCCCTTCTGCAGGACCCCGCTGTACATGCGCACAAAGGTGAGCTTGCCGTAGGGGTCGGCCATGACCTTGAAGGCCAGGGCGCTGAAGGGGGCGTTGTCGTCGCAGGGGCGGGTGGCTTCGCTGCCGTCGGCCAGCAGGCCATGGATCGGGGGCACGTCCACGGGGGCGGGCAGGTAGTCGACCACCGCGTCGAGCACCAGCTGGACGCCCTTGTTCTTGAAGGCGGAGCCGCAGAGGATCGGCACCATGCCGTGCTGCAACACCCCGAGGCGGATGCCACGCATCAGCTGTTCCTGGGTGAGCTCACCGTTCTCGAGGAAGGCTTCGATCAGCTCTTCATCGGTTTCGGCCACCGACTCCATCAGCTTCTGGCGCCACTCCTCGGCCTCGTCCTGCATGTCGGCAGGGATCTCCTCTTCGAGGATGTCGGTGCCGAGATCATTGGTGTAGATGATCGCCTTGTTGCGCACCAGATCAATGATGCCCTTGAGGTCACCTTCGGCTCCGATCGGCAGCTGGATCGGCACGGCGTTGGCCTTGAGGCGATCCTTGATCTGCTCGTAGACCTTCAGGAAGTTGGCGCCGGTGCGGTCCATCTTGTTGACGAACACGATCCGGGGCACGTTGTAGCGGTCGGCCTGCCGCCAGACGGTTTCCGACTGGGGCTGGACGCCGCCCACGGCACAGAACACGGCGACCACACCATCGAGCACGCGCATCGAGCGCTCCACCTCGATCGTGAAATCGACGTGGCCGGGGGTGTCGATGATGTTGATGCGGTTGTCCTTCCAGCTGGTGGAGATGGCGGCCGCGGTGATGGTGATGCCACGCTCGCGCTCCTGCTCCATCCAGTCGGTGACGGCGGCGCCATCGTGGACCTCGCCCATCTTGTGGACCACGCCGGAATAGAAGAGAATCCGTTCGGTCGTGGTGGTCTTGCCCGCGTCGATGTGAGCGGCGATTCCGATATTTCTGACGCGTTCCAGGGGGTAGGCGCGGGCCACGGGAAAGTTCTCCGGGGGTGGGTCGACAAAAAACGGGCGTAACTCTACAGACCGGTGATGGCTCAGGTCTGGGGGAACCGGATCAGCCCAGCAATCCGGTTCCCTGGGCGCTCAGTAGCGGTAGTGGGCGAAAGCCTTGTTGGCCTCGGCCATCTTGTGGGTTTCCTCCCGCTTGCGGACAGCACTGCCCGCCTCGTTGGCGGCGTCCATCAGCTCGCCCGCCAGTTTCTGGGCCATGCTCCGGCCGTTGCGGGCACGGGAGAAGTTGACCAGCCAGCGCAGCGCCATGGCGGTGCCCCGCTCCTGACGCACTTCCATGGGCACCTGATAGGTGGCGCCGCCGACCCGACGGGCCCGCACCTCCACCAGGGGGGTGGCATTGCGGACCGCCGTCTCGAAGAGGTCGAGGGGATCGGCACCGGTGCGCTCGTTGATCAGGGTGAAGGCATCGGAAAGGATGCGCTGGGCCGTGGACTTCTTGCCGTGCTTCATCAGCCGGGCCACGATCATCGAGGCCAGACGGCTGTTGAACTGGGGATCCGGCAGGACCGGGCGCTTCTCGGCGGCGTTGCGGCGGGACATGGAACGGAGGGAGAAAAAGCAGGAGAGGAGGGAGTCGGCCGCGGAGAGCCGGTGGCGCGGAGGCTCAGGCCTTCGGTGTCTTGGCGCCGTACTTGGAGCGGGACTGACGCCGGTCCTTCACCCCGGAGGTGTCGAGGGTGCCGCGGATGATGTGATAGCGGACACCGGGGAGATCCTTGACGCGGCCGCCGCGGATCAGAACCACCGAGTGCTCCTGAAGGTTGTGGCCGATGCCGGGGATGTAGGCCGTCACCTCGAAACCGGAGGTGAGGCGCACACGTGCCACCTTCCTCAATGCCGAGTTGGGCTTCTTCGGGGTGGAGGTGTACACCCGGGTGCAGACGCCACGCCGTTCGGGGCAGGCGCGCAGGGCGGGCGACTTCGTCTTGCGGGTGAGACGCTGCCGCTCGGTGCGGATCAGCTGCTGAATAGTGGGCATCGAGGGCCGGGTGCTGCTCGGTGGGGACTTCTGGTTGGACAGGTCGGACGTCCGACCGTATCGACAATCCGACACCTTACTTCGTCGTCGTCCCCCTCAGTTCTCGCGGCTGAAGGCGGCCCCGCAGGCACAGCTGCGCACGCCCGGTCCCGAGCGCACCAGGAACCCCCCGCCGCTGAGGTCACCCCGATAGTCGAGTTGGAGGCCCTGGAGCAGGGGCAGCTGGTCCCCGGGGGAATAGAGGGTGATGCCGTCGGCCCGGGCCACGGGGGTGCCGGACAGGTGGCCGGGGCACAGGCGGATGGCCCAGGCTTCACAGGCGCCCTCCAGCAGTTCCAGGTGCATCAGCCCGGGGGTGCCCGCCACGGCCGCCTGTCGGCAGAGCTCGGCGGCGGCGGCGGCGGTGAGACGGAGGCTGTGGCCCCTGGGCACGGCAACGCGGCGATTGGGCTCAGTCTGCCAGCGGCCGGCCGGCGGGCCCCAGGCTGGTGGCCGCCTCGCCGCCACCGATCGGTACCAGGCCCAGGCCGTTGTGCACGGAGCCGGCCACGCCGCGTCCCTTGACCCGGTGGCTGCCGCCCATCACCAGGCCGGTGGAACTGCCCCCGTCGAGATTGAGGGCATCCACCAGCCCCATCTGCTGCAGCAGCCAGGCGGTCTCGGAGAGGGTGGGCCCGGCGCTCCCCCCGGCACCTTGGAGGGTCACCAACCACAGCAGGGTGCCGTCACTGCCCACCACGGTGCGGGGGGCCCCCTGGCGCAGGAAGGCGGTCCCGAACCCCTCGGCGCCGCCGTTGAGCACGATGCGGCCGTTCTGGAGCAGCAGCGGTCCGCCCCCCATCACGGAGGAGGCGCTGCCCACCGGATCGCTTGGCCGGCTCTCGATCCGCAGCCGATCTCCCTCGCTCCAGGGCAGGTCGGCCCCGCCGCGGGCCACCACCAGGGTGTCCTCCGGCCGCAGCGGCACCCCGGCCGCCAGCTCGGCGCTGCCGACCCGACGCTGCACCTGGCCGCCGACCAGCAGCAGGCCCGTCTCGGAGCCGGTCAGGGCCTGGTAGAACCGGCCCCATTCGGCCGTGTAGCGGCTCAGGCCCCGCTGGGCCAGGCCGCTGTTCACGGTCAGCAGCGGCACGCGCTGGCCGCGATCGTCGCTGATCCATTCCTCCAGCCGCAGGCGGCCGAAGCGCGGCAGGCTGCGGGGTTCCCAGCCCACCACGCCGCGGTTGAGGATCGGCCCGGACAGCCAGCGGCCCTGGTCCCGCAGGGCGCCGAGGGGCAGCCGGCGCACCCGGTTGAAGAAGCCGCCGTTGATCGCCACCAGGGCGTCCTGGCGCTGGGCCAGGGCCGTCAGGGAGCTGAGTCCCGCCATGCCGTCGGGGCGGCTGAGGGTGCGCAGCTCCAGGGGACCGCTGCGTGGATCGAGCCGGACGGCGTTGACCAGGACCCGGGTGCCGCCCACGGTGCGCACCTGCTGGTCCCAACGCAGCTGCGACCCCAGCATCGCCACCAGCCGCGGATCGATCGGGGCCGGCGCCTCCGGCGCCGTGCCGACACTGCCGGCGCCCTGGGGCAGATCGATGACCACCCGGGCCGGATCCCCCAGGGTGAAGGTGCGCAGGGGGGCGCCGCCCCCCGGCACCGCCAGGCTCAGGTCCGTCCCGACGGCGCCACTGCGCAGTCCCCGTGCGGTGAGCTGGGCCAGCTGGTCGGGTCTGCTGAGCAGGGCCAGCTGCAGGCCCCCCTCGCTGCTGCGCACGAGCGTGGGCCCGTCGAGGTCGAGCACCACCCGCCGGACGCCACCCTGCTCCGAGCTGCGCACCTGGAGCAGCCGCGGCGCCGGCAGGCGCAGATCCAGCCGCTCGCCGCGACGCTCCACCGCCACGCCCGCGTCCTGCAGGAGGACGGCCACGTCGACGGCCACCTCGTCCGCCAGCGACCGCTGCTGGCCCGGGGGCACCACCATCTCCCGGCCGAACCATTCCAGCGCCAGTCCACCATCGGGCCTGGAGCGGCTGCTGAAGCCCAGCTGGCCTTCGAGCACCTCCAGCGGCAACCACAGGGCCACCGGCCTCCGCGGGTCATCGCCGCTCCAGCGCCAGGCGGCCTGCTGGCTGCGGCCGTTGAGCGCCAGGACGGTGCCGCCGACCTCTGCGGTGGGAGCCGAACGCACCGGCCCGCGCCGGCTGGGTCGTGGGGCCGACAGTTCCGGCAGGGCCGGAGGCATCGGCGGCGGGGCCGCCCTGGTGACCGGCGGAGCTCCGATCAGGGCCACCAGGGCCAGGGTGATCGGGAGAGTCCTGGCCATCGTCGACGTCCTGCCTCTTGGGGCAAAAATCCTGCCCCTTGAGGCAAAAAGTTAGTCCCACCGCTCCAGGGAGGGGTGGCTGCCTAGGATCGATGGCTCGCCCTGTCGTCGCAGACACGGCTGCTGCACGGGTGACACGGCAGCTCCTCGGCAGTCCCAGCCTGCCGGCGTCCTTAGGCTTGTTCCCTCCAAGCCCGTTCCAGCCCCGTTTCAGCAGCCCCAACCCGGCCTATGTCCTCCTCCGTCCCCGTCTGGCCCCACCGCGACAGCTCCACTCCAGGCCCTGGCGAGACGGATGCCTGCGGGGTGGGTTTCCTCGCTCACCTCGACGGCGTTCCCAGTCACTGGGTGCTCCAACAGGCCTTGCGGGGCCTCCGCTGCATGGAGCACCGGGGCGGCTGCGGCGGTGACGGCGACTCCGGCGACGGGGCCGGCTTGCTGACCGCGATCCCCTGGGGCTACCTGGAGGCCGTCTGGCCGGCGGCGGCCGCCTCCACGGCTGTCGTGCGGGGGCTGGGGATGCTGTTTCTGCCGGCGGATCCCGCCCGCCGCGACCAGGCCAGGCGAATCTGCGATGAGGAGGCCGAGCGCCTCGGGCTCCTGAGCCTGGGCTGGCGGCAGGTCCCGGTGGTTCCCGAAGTGCTCGGTCCGCTGGCGCGGGAGAACGCCCCGGCCATCGAGCAGTGGCTGCTGGCCGCCCCCGATGCGGTGCCCGGCGTGATGGCCGACGTCGACGCCCTCGAGTCCCTGCTGTTCCGCCTGCGGCGCCGTGCCGTCGACCGGGTGCGGGAGGTGTGGGGGGCCGACACCACCGATCTCTACTTTGCTTCGATCAGCGCCCGCACCGTCGTCTACAAGGGCATGGTGCGCTCGGAGGTGCTCGACGCCTTCTACACCGACCTCCGCGACGACCGCTTCAGCGTCGCCTTCGCGGTGTACCACCGCCGCTTCAGCACCAACACCCTGCCCCGCTGGCCCCTGGCCCAGCCGATGCGCCTGCTCGGCCACAACGGCGAGATCAACACCCTGCTGGGCAACATCAACTGGGCCAGGGCCGCCGAATCCCACCTCGAAGCCGTCTGGGGCGATGCCGCCCGCGACCTGCGGCCCCTGGTCAACGCCGCCTTCAGTGATTCGGCCAACCTCGACGCCACCCTCGAGCTGATGGTGCGCAGCGGCCGGCCGATCACGGACAGCCTGCTCACCCTGGTGCCGGAGGCCTTCCGCGACCAGCCCGAACTCGATGAGCGGCCGGCGATCAAGGCCTTCTACGAGTACAGCGCCTGCCTTCAGGAGCCCTGGGATGGTCCCGCCCTGCTGGTCTTCAGCGATGGCCGCATGGTGGGGGCCACCCTCGACCGCAAC
Source organism: Cyanobium gracile UHCC 0139 (assembly GCF_034931325.1). Lineage (GTDB taxonomy): Bacteria > Cyanobacteriota > Cyanobacteriia > PCC-6307 > Cyanobiaceae > Cyanobium > Cyanobium gracile_B. Next base: position 23,989 of record NZ_JAYGHX010000006.1, read on the forward strand.
GGCCTGCGGCCGGCCCGCTACTGCATCACCAGCGACGGCTACGTGGTGATGGGCTCGGAAACGGGCGTGGTGGAGCTGGAGGAATCCCGGATCATCGAGAAGGGGCGCCTCGGCCCGGGCCAGATGCTGGCCGTCGACCTGGAGCAGCACCGGCTGCTGCGCAACTGGGACGTCAAGGAAGAAACCGCGGCGCGGCTGCCCTATGCCGGCTGGCTGCTCGACCATCGCCGCAGCCTCTCCCCCGGCGGGTGGGAACAGGAGCGCACCCTGGGTGAGCTGGAGCTCCTCCAGCAGCAGACCGCCTTCGGTTTCACCGCCGAGGACCTTGATCTGGTGATCGAGGACATGGCCGGCCAGGGCAAGGAGCCCACCTATTGCATGGGGGACGACATCCCCCTGGCGGTGCTCTCCTCGAAGCCCCACCTCCTTTACGACTACTTCAAGCAGCGCTTCGCCCAGGTCACCAACCCCCCGATCGACCCGCTGCGCGAGAAGCTGGTCATGAGCCTGGAGATGCACCTGGGCCGGCGCGGTTCGGCGCTGCGGCCCGATGCCTCCGGCGCCGCCGTGCTGCACCTCACCACCCCGGTGCTGAACGAGGCCGAACTGCAGGATCTCGGCTCCCACGGCCTCGGCCTCACCACCCTCTCCACGCTCCTGCCGGTGGCCAGCGGTCCAGACGGGCTTGAGCAGGCGCTGCATCGGCTCTGCTTCGAGGCGGAGGCGGCCGTGCGCAGCGGCAGCCAGATCCTGGTGCTCTCCGACCGCACAGGCGGCGGCATCAGCGCCGGCACCTCGGCGATTCCCCCCCTGCTGGGGGTGGGCGCCGTGCACCATCACCTCCTGCGTCTCGGCCTGCGCCTGCAGTGCTCCCTCGTGGTCGACACCGCCCAGTGCTGGAGCACCCACCACCTGGCCTGCCTGATCGGCTACGGCGCCAGCGCGGTCTGCCCGTGGCTCACCTGGGAGACGACCCGCCACTGGTTGTCCCACCCCCGCACCCAGTCGATGATCGAGCGGGGCAAGCTCCCCCGCCTCGACGCCGACACGGCCCAGGCCAACGTGCGCAAGGCCCTGGAGGAGGGGTTGCGCAAGATCCTCTCCAAGATCGGCATCTCCCTGCTGGCCAGCTACCACGGTGCCCAGATCTTCGAGGCCATCGGCATCGGCGCCGACCTGATCGATCTGGCCTTCACCGGCACCACCAGCCGGGTGGCCGGCCTCAGCCTCCAGGATCTGGCCAGCGAGACCCTGGCGTTCCATGCCAAGGCCTACCCGGAACTGAACCGCACCAAGCTGGAGTTCATGGGCTTCGTGCAATACCGCACCGGTGGGGAGTTCCACCTCAACAACCCGGAGATGTCCAAGGCCCTCCACGCCGCGGTGGCGGCGGGCCCCGGCTACGACCACTTCACCACCTACCGCACCCTGCTCGAGAACCGCCCGGTCACGGCCCTGCGCGACCTGCTGGAGCTGCGTCCGGCCCCGGCGCCCCTGCCGATCGAGCAGGTGGAGAGCGTGGAGAGCATCTGCAGCCGCTTCTGCACCGGCGGCATGAGCCTGGGGGCCCTCTCCCGGGAGGCCCACGAGGTGCTGGCGGTGGCGATGAACCGCATCGGCGGCAAGAGCAACTGCGGTGAGGGCGGTGAGGACCCGGCCCGCTACCACCCCCTCGACGACGTCGACGGCGAGGGCCATTCGCCCACCCTTCCCACCCTGCGCGGGCTCCGCAACGGCGACAGCGCCTGCTCCGCCATCAAGCAGATCGCCTCGGGCCGCTTCGGCGTCACCCCGGCCTACCTGCGCAGCGGCCGCCAGCTGGAGATCAAGGTGGCCCAGGGCGCCAAGCCCGGCGAGGGCGGCCAGCTGCCCGGCCCCAAGGTGGACGCTTACATCGCCTGGCTGCGCAACAGCAAGGCGGGCGTGCCACTGATCTCACCGCCGCCCCACCACGACATCTATTCGATCGAAGATCTGGCCCAGCTGATTCACGACCTGCACCAGGTGAATCCCGCCGCCCGGGTCTCGGTGAAGCTGGTGGCTGAGATCGGCATCGGCACCATCGCCGCCGGCGTGGCCAAGGCCAACGCCGACGTGATCCAGATCTCCGGCCACGACGGCGGCACCGGCGCCTCGCCGCTGAGTTCGATCAAGCACGCCGGCAGCCCCTGGGAGTTGGGGCTCACCGAGGTGCACCGCAGCCTGCTGGAAAACGGCCTGCGGGACCGGGTGCTGCTGCGGGCCGACGGCGGCCTCAAGAGCGGCTGGGACGTGCTGATCGCCGCCCTGCTGGGGGCCGAGGAATTCGGCTTCGGCTCGGTGGCCATGATCGCCGAGGGCTGCATCATGGCCCGGGTCTGCCATACCAACAATTGCCCGGTGGGCGTCGCCACCCAGAAGGAGGCCCTGCGCAAGCGCTTCACCGGCCTGCCCGAGCATGTCGTCAACTTCTTCGTCTTCGTGGCCGAGGAGGTGCGCCAGCTGCTGAGCGTGCTGGGGGTGGCCCGGCTCGAGGACCTGATCGGCCGCACCGATCTGCTGGCGCCCCGCCCCATTGCCCTCACCAAGACCAGCGCCCTGGATCTCTCCTGCCTGCTGGATCCGATCCCCGCCGCCGCCGACCGCGGCTGGCTCCGGCACGACGATGAGGCCCACGGCAACGGCCCTGTCCTTGAGGACGGGCTGCTTGCCGACGCGGAGGTGCGCGCCGCGATCGAAACCCACGGCCAGGTGGTGCGCCAGCTGCCGATCGTCAACACCGACCGCAGCGTGGGGGCTCGTCTGGCCGGCGAGATCGCCGCCCTGCACGGCAACACCGGCTTCCAGGGGGGCCTGGCCCTCACCTTCCACGGTGCCGCCGGCCAGAGCTTCGGTGCCTTCGTGCTCCAGGGCATGGACCTGCGCCTGGTGGGCGAGGCCAACGACTATGTGGGCAAGGGCATCAACGGCGGTCGGATCACCGTGGTGCCCCCCGCCGCGGTCCGTGACCCCGGCGCCCAGGTGATCCTCGGCAACACCTGCCTCTACGGCGCCACGGGCGGGGAGCTGTTCGCCCTCGGCCGGGCCGGCGAGCGCTTCGCCGTGCGCAACAGCGGCGCCCGCACCGTGGTGGAGGGCGTCGGTGACCACTGCTGCGAGTACATGACCGGCGGCGTGGTGGTGGTGCTGGGCAGCACCGGCCGCAACGTGGCCGCCGGCATGACCGGCGGCGTGGCCTTCCTGCTCGACGAGACCGGAGGTCTGGCGGCCCGCCTCAATCCCGAGTCGGTGGCGCTGGTGCCCCTCACCACCCCCGAGCAGGAGGGCCTGCTGCTGCCCCTGCTGGAGGCCCATCTGCAGGCCACCGGCAGCGCCAGGGCGGCGGCGATCCTGGCGGACTGGCCCACCTGGAAGGCTCGCTTCCGGGTGCTGGTCCCCCCCAGCGAGAAGGCCACGGTGGGTCTGGCGGAACGGGAAGCGGTGGCAGCCTGATCGGAACCGGGCCACTGGAGCGCTGACCCGGTGGGTGTGTTCAGCGGGGGTGCTCTCGCATCAGGCGGCGCACCTCTCCGGCGTGGTAGCTGCTGCGGGTGAGCGGACTGCTCACCACCTGGAGGAAGCCCAGGTCGGCTTCCCCATGGCGGCGGAAGCTTTCGAACACCTCCGGGCAGACGAAGCGCTGCACCGGCAGATGTTTCGGGCCAGGGGAGAGGTACTGGCCGATGGTGACGATGTCCACCGCGTGGGCACGCAGATCGGCCAACACGGCGCGGACCTCGTCGTCGCTTTCCCCCAGGCCGACCATCAGCCCCGATTTCGTGTAAGTGCGCGGCCAGCCTTCCCGGACCCGGCGCAGCAGGTCCAGCGAACGTTCGTAGACCCCCTGGGGCCGCACCTGCCGGTAGAGCCGGGGCACGGTCTCGATGTTGTGGTTGAGCACCGCCGGCGCCGCCCCCATCACCGCCGCCAGGGCTTCCCAGGCGCCGCAGAGATCGGGCAACAGGATCTCGATCGTGGTGAGGGGGGATGTGCGTCGCACCGCCTCGATGCAGGCCACGAACTGGCTGGCGCCGCCGTCGGCCAGGTCGTCCCGGTTGACCGAGGTGATCACCACATGGCTCAGCCCGAGACGCCGCACGGCTTCCCCGAGGCGCTCGGGTTCGGTGGGGTCCAGCGCCCGCACACTGCGGTCGAAATCGATGTCGCAGTAGGGGCAGGCCCGGGTGCAGCCCGGCCCCATGATCAGGAAGGTGGCGGTACCGCCGGCGAAGCACTCGCCGATGTTCGGGCAGCTGGCCTCCTGGCAGACGGTGTTGAGCTTGAGGTCGACCAGCAGATCCGCCACCGCTCCGATCCGCTCCCGCTGCGGCGCCTTGACCCGCAACCAGGGCGGCTTGACGGGGGCGGGCCGGGGGTCGCTGACGGTCACGGGCATCGCTGGGCTGTGCGGACTGTAGGGAGGACGGTCTCGGCGATCAGGGCGGCCGGCCGCCGCGGGCCATCCCCTAAAGTCTGGCCATCGGGATGTGGCGCAGCTTGGTAGCGCACTTCGTTCGGGACGAAGGGGCCGCAGGTTCGAATCCTGTCATCCCGATTCAACACCTGCCTGCACCGCTAGCAAACCGCTAGTGCGCATGGCACAAAGTCAGTCGGGACGGCTATAGCGGGTCGCTATACTCATCCTATAGCTCAGGTGCCTAGCTCAGGTGCCAATCCCGACATGGCCTCGACCCCTTCCAGCGAGCTGGGCTGGCTCACGCATGAGTTGCGCCAGTCCATCTCCCCTTGCCACTTCCGCTTCGAGTGGAGCAATGCCCGCCAGGGCCACAAGTTGCTGCTGGCCGGCGACTGGAGCCGGCGCCGAACGCACACCACGCGCACCATCCACGGGGTCGACGGCGTGCCGATCCGCAAGGGCCCAGGACCCTTGAGCACCATCGAGCGGCAACTGGCCCTGGCCGCAGGCCTGGGGCTGGTCCGCACCTGGCTTGATGGCGGCGACACCCGCCAGCGGCGTCGTCCTGCCTTCCAGCCCTGCCATGCCCTCCTGGACCGGCAACGACGGGTTCTCGTCGATCACGTCCGTGGTCGCTCCTGCGGGTTCGCCCGCAAGCGAAAGCTGCTTCGCCATAGCCAGGCCCTCTTTGAGTGGCTGGACCTAAGAGGCCTGGCCCTCGACAGCCCCAACGTCCTGGCCTGGGCGGGGGATGGCGTGAGCCGGGATACGGCCAACTACTCGGATCGGCTCTTCGTCGGCCAGTGGGCGATCGAGCTGAACGGCCAGGCCTGGGTCGTGCCGAAGCATCGACGTGCCCAGACCCCCAAGGTCAAGCGCGCGTTCACGGAGGCGGCCACCGACAGCGATGTCGAGGAGATCTTCGGTCTGATCAGCGACCCCGTCGCTCAGGCGTTCTGCCGGGTGGTCGCCGCCACGGGTTGCCGTCCCAGCGAAGTCCCCTTCTTCGACTGGGAGACCTGGGAGCGACTGGAGCGACCCATGGAGCTGCAGGGGTTTTCGCCGAAGGTCAAGAAGGAGTTCGTCGCCGCCGTGCATCCCCGTCGGTGGCTCGCCGATCTGGACCACTCCCTGTTGCGCGTTCCTGGAATCGACCCAACGGACCGGTCTCCTAGCGAGGAAGTGGCGGAGCGGAACACCCGCCATTCCTCGCGGCTGCTCAAGCTGGTCCACAAGGATCTGGCCGCGGCAGGGTTCACCTGCCTGCCGACGTGGACGGATCTGCGGCACCTGTGGACGATCCGAGCCCAAGCCGATGGCCTGGACCGCAAGACCGCTGCGCTGGCCCAGGCGCACAGCGAGCGGATGGCCGCCGAGGTCTACCTGCGCCATGGCGAGCGACGTCAGGCACTTGCAGGTATCCAGCGGTTTGCTAGTGTTGTTCAAGCGGTCTGATAGCCATGGCGGTCAAAAGCATCCTTCTCAAGGTTTCGCCCGAGGCGCACGCTGGGATTCAGGAGGCTGCTGGCCGGCATCAGCGATCCATGCAGGGCGTGTTGGTGGCCTTGATTGAGAGCTGGCTCCAGGCAGGCGGCCCTGACCCTCTTCAGTTCGACGTCGTGAAGCCTCAGCCAGCATCCGGCGCGGCTGTCGATCGTGAAGCTCGCCGCGCGATTGAGGCCTTGGTCGAGCGAGTTAGTGACCTCCAGGAGCAGGTGCTAGGGCTGACGGCCAGTAGGGATCCAGGCCGGTCTGGCTGGGCGGAGAGGGTGGTGTCCGATCTCGGTGTCGGTGTCGAGCGCCGTGGGAGGTCTGGAGGGACACCCTTTGGCTCTGCCGTGGTGGTGACCAAGACCTATGACGGGCAGATACCCCCTGACATGAGGGTGTCTCAGGCTGAACAGCTCGCCTCTTACCAGGCTGGTCTAGGAGGGCTCCCACCGAGCACCGCTGCGAGCGATGAGAGCCTCGCGTATTTGAAAGAACTCGGGACTCGGCCGAGCACCACTGCGGCGCCTCTCGATGTCCACAGTTGATGCTGCGGATCTGCTTTTCGCGACTGGCTACCGAGCGGTTGCGAACTGTGCTGATCGAGGAGGAGGTTGCCGCGCTGCTCTGACCCAATCACCCACCACTTCCCTCCTTTGACGCCATGACCACCACCCGTTCACCCTGGGCCGACCTGATCCCGCCCGACGACATGCCCCACCTTCCGGAATCCCTGGAACTCCCGAGCGCCGCCCTACGGGCCATCGTCGCCGCCTGCTCCGAGGTTGCCGCCCGTAACGCCTTCGACTATCTGGGGTGCGCCGAAACCGCTGAGGTGCTGGCCGCCAGCGTGCCCGACTTGACTCCGGCCGCCGCGGCCGTATTGCTGGGCACCTTGGCTGAGTCCCTGGAGCTGGAGCCCCTGAACTACCCGGAGGACCTGCTTGAGGTCATCCGCGATGAGTCCTGGCCCGATGCGTTTGATGTGGACAAGGAGGACGTGGCCACGGTTGCGGGTGCCATGCGTGAGGCCTTCGACGCCCTGGAGCCCTGCACCTTTCCAGCCCTTCCCGACGATGCGATCGACCCCCGAGCGATCCCGGCCACCCTGAGTCCGCGACCTGCCACCGCCCACGACGTCATAGCCCTCACCGCTTGGACCGCCTTCACCTTCCCCGAACGCCCAAACCCTGAGATCGGCTGGCCGCTGGTGGTTGTCCAAGGCGAGGCCCTGCCGGTGCCCGGCCTGGAGGCGCTGGAGGCCCTGCGCCACTACTCCGCCCTGACCCATGACCCTGTGGAGCCCGGCCACCCCGATTCGTGGGAGGTGCTGCTGGAGCTGCCGCCCCTCGATGCCCAGGCCCTGGCCCGACGTGCCGAAGCCGAGGCCGCCAAGGCTGCCAGCCGCAGCGACCGGATGAGAGCCGAGGAGGCCGCCTACGACGTCGACCGTCTCGCCCGCGAGATCAACCGCGCCAACGCCGCCGCCACCGTTGCCGCGATGCTGGCCCGCGCCAGGCTGACCCGCCCCTGACCGTCAGCACCGGTCGACCCCGTCGCCCCTGGCCTCCCGGCTGGGGGCTTTCTGCTGCTTCCCCCTCTACGCCGTCGCCGTCCTGGGGGAGTAGGAGCCGGTATCCAGCAATTCCCGATTCCTGATAGGAAGCCCGAAGTTACTGGCTACCGCCGCGATGCCGTGCGCGATCTATCAGCCGGGTACCCCTTTGATCCGTGTCCGGTTTTTTCCCACAGCGCGCTCGCTTCCTATAGAGCGAGGGCAAAAAGTGGACACCACCGATCGATCACCGGCTCGCGTTCAGGTTCGGTTCCGCCTTGAAGCACTTCACCCTCGCCCCGCGAGGTCCGCAACGGCTTAGCGACGTCTGCTTGGCTCCGACCTTGCGAAGCAAGCCCCCGATGGTGGCCATCGCCACCGGAGGCAGAACCCCTTTGCGATCACATCCGGGGATCTGGGCCCCCTTGGAGAAGAACCTGGCCCTGAGCAGACGGGCTCGGTCCTCCTTCTCCAGGGTGCTCAGCGCTTCCCATACAGCCATCACCTCCGGTGAAGAGGCGGTGTAGCTGGGAGCCATCAGTAGGCCGTCCAGGTGCAACATGCGAGCCAGGCCGATCTTCTCGACCAGTGACGCGTTGATCCGGTCAGTGGGAAGCCCATCCTCCAGTTCGGTGTCCACCTGATCCTCGTGGGCCTCCAACGCCATGGCCCCAGTGAGGATCTGATACTCCGGCCAGAAGCCTCCAGGGCCCGTCTCTTCTTCAAGGGTGGAAGGCTTGTGGCCATCGGTACTCGCCGCTTTCCGGGGCCCCGCTGACGCGCTGGAGGCCGATTCGACGATGCGGTAGCCCTCGGCCAGCAGCATCCGCCGGAGGACTGATTCTGAGGCAAAGGCCTCGGCCGACTGACGAGCTTCGTAGGCGGTCAGTGCCCCCATGACGGCGGGCGGCAAAGCCTGCAGATCGCCAACGAAGCGCTCCTTTCCAGCCCGCTCCATCAGCTCGGCATAGTGGGCTCCGACCCCGCGCGCTGCGGTGATCCTGTGAGTCTGAGCGGCGTTAGGTACAGCTCGGCGCAGAGACAGGACCCGACGAGGAGCTTTCCGGCAACGGTTGAGCATCTGCACTGCCTCCGCCGGTCCGATGGCATGGTCCTGTAGCACCACCACCAACTGGAAGCGCTCACCAATGAGCGAGACCCCTGAAGTCAAGGCCTGGGTGTGGAGCACCACGTCTAGCGACTCAGCCTGGCCGTCGGGGTCCCTCATGAAGGCTGTGATGGAAGGATCGCCGCTCGTCTCCCCGGTCACCATCAACACACGGGCCTCCGGCCTGCGGCGGCGGATCTCCTCCCCGACCAGCGCTGCCTCCTTAAGCGAGGCAAGTGCGATCCAGACCGGCTGATCCCGCTCGATCTCGTTGTAAGCGAGGGCCAGTGCTTCGCCGTGCCCCATCAGCTCGACATCCTTGGGCCACTGATGGGTCGTGCTGATCAGATGACACCGTCGGCCTGCGATCGCTTCCAGCAGGTCCAGGGTGATGTCGCTGATCGCTGCATCAGCCGCAATGGTCATGACCTTCTGGTGGGCCATCAGCTCGAGAAGGTGGTCGAGTGCCCTACCTCGGGATGCGAAGAGCGATTCAGTGCCGCCGCAGAGTAGGTAGGGCAGGAACTGATCGACTTCGTCCAGTTGCAGAATGGCGAAGGGAAGGTCTCCATTCTTGAGTTCCTTGAGCATGCGCGGGAGTGCCGCTGGAGAAGTTGCTGACTCGCAGCAACAGGTGACTCCAGGCCCCACAACTGGCCAGGTACTGATCACAGAGGACCCCCGAACGCGGACGATCCCGAACTCCGGCCCGTACTTCCCCGCCAGGCTTGCACGATGGGTGGGAGCGATCATTCCCACGCCACAACCCTGCCTCCTCAAGGCCTCCACCACCTGGACCACGGCCTCCGTCTTGGAGGTCCCGGTAGCGCCGGCGAGGGCCACGAGGCGGGTCTTGAGCAACCCCTCGATCACGGCTTCTCCGGTGAAGCAGCCACTGATGATCTGGTCTGGTGAGCGGGTAAGCCGAACCGGGGCATCCAGAGGCTTCGGCTCGAAGCTGTTTGCCTCGCTGAGCTGAGCGAGCAGTATTGGCGGCTGAGGAGCGCTGCGCAGACGCGCGAGACAACGCTGAAGGAGATCGTCAGGGAGAGCCGCGATGGCGGAGTCATCCAGGTCGGAGAGTTCCCTGTAGAGGTCCTGGATCGTGTCGGCGACATCGTCGGTCCCCTTCCCGAGTGACCCATCCCAGAGGCAGACCCTTGCTGTGGCCTTCGTGTCGCGATTGATCGCCCGCGCCAGGCGTTCGGCGTGGATCCGCTCAGCCTCGCCCTTTCCAGCATCGAAGCGGATCGTGATCTTCCGATCGGGACAGCACAGGCGCCGGATCATTGAGCGCAAGCGTGAACTCCGCCTCTGGAACCCACAGGTGATCCCTCCGAGGGCGATAGCGACCTGCCCAGCACTGATCGCCGCCAGCGCCTTCTTGGCTCCCTCCTCGATGAAGATCGGAATCTCTGGGTCCTCGATCACAAGACGCCAGAACAAAGCTGGGGTGTAGGTGAGAGGGTCTATCTCGGTGCCAGCGGGGAGAATTTTGCGCGCCCACTCCAGGGGGACCAGAGGCAGGTAGGTCGGGTCCGTATCGGTCAGCCCGTCAGAGAGATAGCGAAGCTCCTTGCCGCTCTTGTCGAGGATCGGCTTCTCCAGCCTCATCGTGGAGAACACGGCTCGATCCAGGACCTGACCGTTCTTCGAGCCAACCCCGTAGAAAGCCAAGCCACCCGCACGGAGTGAGGCTGAATGCTCCTCGACCAGGGCAATATGCCGGAGCCTGACCGATTGGCCGGGGCGAGTCTCCTCGCGCATTGCGCGTACCTTCTCCTCGATACGGGTGACCTGCTCGGGTGCCATGCCCAAGGAGGTGTTCGCCGCGAGGATCTCGGGGGAGATCCCTGCAAGCTGGGCAGTGTCTGGTCTCGTCTGATCGGACGCAGTCGGGTATTGGAAGACGCCACTACGACCCAGGGCCGACACACCAGGACTGGAGTTCAAGCATCCCGAGGCACCATTCATGGGGGTTGACAGCGTTGGAGTCACCCTACCCATCGTGTTCGGCTCCCATCCTGCCTTCCCCTCCTGTTCCCTGAGATGGCCTTGAGGTCTGAGTCGACAAGATCAGCACCCTTCGCCACAGCCGCCAACACCACTACATCCCCAAAGTTCCCCGCAGTGGGTGTGTGAGGAACGCAGATAGCTTGAGCCCATCGAGCTTCACCGCCCACCGATCAATCTGCCCTTCCCCCGATGCCGTCGACCTGGGCCCTGCCACCAGGCCCAGCGCCGCCACCAGAGTTGGATCAGATCGCCGCCATCGCCCGAGAGCTGAGCAGCACCGGGCTGGTCTGAACTGCTGGCTTTAGCCGCGTCAAGTGGGGGGTAAGTGTCTGACCGATGGGGGGAGTGAAGTGACATTCCGGCACCGCAAGCGATAAGGGGCTCTCACTGAACCCTGTGCCTAGGCCTGCGCCTCAGGGCCTGCCGAGGATCACCCGCACCGCCGCTGCCCGCCTCGACCTCCGCCTTGTAGCGGTCCTGGCTGCGCTCGACGCACCGCTCCGCGAAGTCCAGGTCGTCCATGCCCTGCTCTTCCGGCGTGAGCTGGCCGTAGGCCTCGCCGAGGGCGCCGCCGACCGCCGCGTCCGTCCAGATCCTCTGCAGGATGGCCGGGTGCCGATAGGCCACCCCCCGCGCCCAGCGACCGTCGTCCCTGGCCTGCCGGACCAGCCATGGGCCGAGATCGTCGCCGGCCATCTTGCTTCGCCACGCCAGCCGCCGGAACCGGGCCATCACCGCCCTGGTTCGTCTGGCCTTGATCTGTTTGTCGACGTCTGCCGAGGCCCTGATCGTCACAGCGCCTCCGGCTGTCCGGCCACCAGTCTCCCATCGCCGAGCTGGGCCACGCCCTCCACGACCTCGACCACCTGGGCGACGGGCCCGACATCTGCAGCGGTGCGCCACAACTCAAGACATTCGGCGCAACAGAATGTGAACCGATAAGACTCGGCTCTGAATGCGCCGAAACTCTGCACCAGAATGTGAGCAGCTCTAGCCGCCCCCATGGCCCTGATCGGATACGCCCGTTGCTCCACCGTCCAGCAGGACACGGCGGCCCAGCTCGATGCCCTCGCGGCTGCTGGCGTGCCGAGCGAGCGGATCTACTCCGAACACATCAGTGGTGCCGCGCCGTTCTCGGATCGGGTGCAGCTCCAGGCGGCCCTTGCCGCCCTCGGGCCTGGAGACGTGCTGGTGGTGCCGAAGCTCGATCGGATCGGCCGTTCCATGGAAGATTGCGTCTCCCGAGTCGCTGAGCTGCTGGATCGGGCATGTCACGTGCGCACCCTCGACGGCCGGGTGGACACCCTGGGGCTCGGGAAGATGGCCAAGCTCGTGGTGGGCATCCTGGCGGCCGCAGCCGAGATCGAGCGGGAGCTGCTCCTGGAGCGGACCGAGGAAGGCCGGTTGCGAGCCCTGGCGGCTGGGGTGAAGTTCGGCCGCAAGCACTCCTACAAGCCAGCCCAGGCAGCGCACGTGAAGGAGCTGGCCGCCCAGGGGCTGCCCCACCGCAAGGTGGCGGCCATGGTGGGCCTCTCCGCCACCACGGTGCGGCGGATCCTGCAGGAGGTTTAATGCCCCGAATCCAGGTGGCAATCGTCATACTCCCCCGACTGGCGTCGACCTGATCGCTGCGTGGTTGATCAGCCGGGCCGTCAGGTGTTGAGCTTCCGTCCGACCCGCTGGGAGCGCACCGACCAGCGACTGGAGATCACTAGCGGGGTGCTGGCCATTGATCCGGTTCTGAGGCGTAGGCAGAGCGGACGGCTCAGTGCTGATGGCGGTGGTGCACGTCGCTGACGTGGGGGTGCTCGTGGGCCAGCGGGTCATGGCGGTGGCGATGGCTGTGCCAGAAGGGCTGGCCAGGCTCGAGATCCGCGAGATCCTCCGGTTGGTGGGGATGAAGGTGATGCGCATCGCCGTCGACAGGGGCGTGGAAGTGACGGTGCTGGTGATCAAGTTCGGCATGGCGGTGCCAGTGGCCATGGCTGGATCGCAGCAGCAAGCCTGTGCTGAGCGCCATGGCGGCCGCCGCCAACAGCAGCGATGGACTGAGCGGTGAACCCAGCAGGGCCACTGCCACCAGGGCACCAAGGAAGGGAGCGGTGGAGAAGACCACGGCTTCCCTGGCGGCGCCAAGGGAGGCCAGGGCCACCATGTCGAGCCAGATCGACACGCCATAGCCGAGGCTGCCGATGCCGAGCAGGGCGGCACTCATCCAGACGAACGGAACCGGGTGCCCCTGCAGCTGGGCCACGGCCAGCATCGGCAGGGCCGCCCCGAGGGCCTTGGCGGCGGAGATCTGCAGGGGGTTGCGCAGGCTGAGGCGCTGGGAGAGGTTGTTGTCGATGCCCCAGCACAGGCAGGCCAGGGCGATCCACAGCACGCCCTGCCATTGGCTGCCGCCCAGCGGACCCGCCGAGAGCACCAGGGCTCCGGTGAGCGTCAGGGCGGCCGCCGCCCAGCCGTCACGACCGAGGTGCTCCTTACCCACCCCCACGGCAATCAGCACCGTGAACACCGCCTCCAGGTTGAGCAGCAGCGCCGAGGCCCCCGGGCTGAGCAGCGCCAGGCCCTTGACCAGGGCGATCGGTCCGGCGATGCCGCCCAGCAGGGTGATCAGCCCCAACAGGGGGAGATCCTGCCGCTGGATCGGAGCGTGGCGGCTGGTCGGGGCCTCGGCCACGGCCAGGGGCAGCAGCACCAATGCCGCACCGGCGTACAGCAGACCCGCCACCAGGACGGGGGAAGTCCCGTGGCTCAAGCTGCCGATCAGCGGAGCGCTGGAGCCGAACAGGGCGGCAGCAAGGAGGCCCGCCAACCAGCCGCGGCGCTGTTCTCGCGTCTGGGAGGTCATCAGGATCACCACAGCAACCGGACAGGCTCCTATGCAAACGATGGGTAAGTCAGTTGGAACCGACAGGACAGAAAGTGTTGCTCCGCGCCGCCTGGTGTGCGATGGCGCAACCACCCATGATCGAGCAAACGGAATGCTGTCCCCAAAGTTTCCTGGAGCCTCCCAGGGCTGTAACGCACCACAGGCAAGCCACTGCAAGTGGTGGGGCCATCGTCGGCAAAGGTTGCCAGCAGCAGAGTGCCACCAGGCTTGAGAGCCTGCAGCACGGCCCTGACATAGGCCTGCTGATCGGCGGGGTTGGTGAGGAAATGAAACACCGCCCGGTCATGCCAGACGTCATAGGCATGCTCGGGCAGGGTGGCCGTGAGGATTTCGGCCTCCAGCCACTGCACCGCAGCAGCGCGTGCGCCAAGCCGCTCTCTGGTCAAGGCCAGTGCAGCGCTGGAAAGGTCCAGAACCGTGATCCGTTGATAGCCAAGGTTCAGGAGCTCATCCACAAGCGTGGAGGCACCCCCGCCCACATCGATGATCGCCGCATCCAGTGGTAGGCCGACTGCCTGAAGCAGCCGGAGTGAGGCATCGGCATGGGCTTCGTACCAGCTCAACGACTCAGGGGCCTTGGTGGCGTAGATCGACTCCCAGTGGTTTTTGCTCGTCATGGGCCCACGCAGAGGCTGCTGCTGTCAACAGTTCAGCCGCCCCGCAGCACCGCGCTGAGCCAGGAGAGGTTGATCATCACAATCACGCTGGCGCACAGCCAGCCTGCTGCCTGAAGCCAGAGCGGCGCTCTGAGCTCCCCCATCAGACCGCGCCGCCCGCAGAACCACACCAGCGGGATCACCGCGAAGGGCAACTGCAGCGACAGCACCACCTGGCTCAGCACCAGCAGATTCGTGGTGGCCCGTTCCCCGAACAGGATCACCGTGGCCATCGCCGGGATCAGGGCCAGGCCTCGGGTGAGCAGCCGCCGTTTCCAGTCCGGCAGCCGGATCTGCAGGAACCCCTCCATGACGATCTGGCCGGCCATGGTGGCGGTGAGCGTCGAACTCTGGCCCGCCGCCAGCAGGGCCACGCCGAACAACACGCTCGCCAGCGAGGTGCCCAACATCGGCGTCAGCAACCGGTAGGCCTCGCTCAGGTCCGTGACCGGCTGTGGCAGCCGTCCGTAGAAGCTGCCGGCGGCCAGCACCAGGATCGAGACATTGATCAGAAAGGCCAGGCTGAGGGCGATCAGGGTGTCCCAGGTGCTGAAGGCCAGCGCCCTGCGCTGCGTCCCGCGGCCGCCGGCCCAGAGGCGGGTCTGCACCAGTGAGGAATGCAGATAGAGGTTGTGGGGCATCACCGTGGCCCCGAGAATGCCGGCGGCCAGAAACAACTGCTGGCCGTCCCTGAGGCTGGCGGCCTGGGGAAGAAAGCCCAGGCTCACCTGGCCCCAGTCGGGTTGGAGCAGCAGCATCTCCACCGCAAAGCAGCCGCCCACAAGGGCCACAAGGGCAATCACCAGGGCCTCCAGTCGGCGGATCCCGAAGCGCTGCAGCGCCAGCAGCAACAGGGTGTCGGCGGCCGTGAGGCCCACCCCCCAGGGCAAGGGAAGACCGAAAAGCAGCTGCAGGGCAATGGCGCTGCCCACCAGCTCGGCCAGGTCACAGGCAATGATCGCCACCTCGGCCAGCAGCCAAAGGGGAATCCGGCAGAACCGCGGCAGGAGCTGGCTGCAGGCCTGGGCCAGATCCAGCCGCGTGGCGATGCCCAGCCGGCAGCAGAGCGACTGGAGCACCATCGCCATCAGGCTGGAGAGCCCGATCACCCACAGCAGGCGATAGCCGAACTGGGAACCGGCCGCCAGATCGGTGGCCCAGTTGCCCGGATCCATGTAGCCGACGGCCACCAGGTACCCGGGTCCGAGCACCCGTAGGAACGTGCGCAGCGTGCCCAGGCCGGCAGGCACCTCCACGGCCTGCGTGTCGATGCGGGCGGCGGTGCCGAGCGGTGCATCAGGCATGAAGCGATGCCAGCGGAGCTGGAGGTTAGGGCGAGGGTGGCGTTGGTCCCTTATCGGGGAATGGCTGGCCTGGCAGGGTGATTGCCTGCTCAGAAGTCGCGAGGACCCGTGTAGCCACTGAGATCGGCGAGGGTGTTCAGCGGCTTGACGCCCGAATCCATAACGCCCTTGATCTGCCAGCTGGGATAGCCCTGAACCCCCTGCTGCTTGCACAGCTGCGCCTGGGTGTTGGCACCGTCTTCGGCACATTCGATCACCTGGAGCTTGGCGGCAGCCTCCTTGCCGAAGGCCTCCTTCTGGTCATGGCAGTGGGGGCACCAGTACGCCGTGAACACCCGGGCACCGACGCTGCTCAGATGCTCCGCCAGGGCAATCTTGGCCGGCGAACTGGCGCTGACCACAGCTGGGGCCGCGCGCCCGCTTGCAGCGACAGGCTGGTCCGCCGAGGCCGCCCAGCCCAGCCCCATCAGACCGACAAGGAGGGCTGTCATCACTCCGCGAAAGATCAGCTGGCCAAGGTCGATCCAGCGACCTCCAACAAGGCTCAACAGGAACAGCGCGAGGCTGAGGGCGGCTGACACCACACAGAAGGTGCAGAAGGCCTTGATCTCGAAGACCAGGAGCCCCATCAGCACCAGGCTGAAGACGGCCATGCCGCAGCTGACGAGGAACAGAGCCCACCAGTTGCCCTCCGAGGCAGGGGCCCGCCGACCCCCTCGCAGCAACGGCATCAGGGCCAGCAGGAGCACCGCGCCGTAGGCCAGGAATCCAAACAGAGATAGTGGCTGGCCCAGCAGCGTGCCCCAGGCGCTGCCGAGCACCTTGTCGCAGCCATCGCTACCGCCAGGACAGGACAGGCTGCCGATCCAACCCCACCGCTTGGCGGTGATCGAGCCGGTGTCGATCATGCCGATCGTGGCGAGCACGGCCATGGTGAGGCGCCCCCAGGGCCGGCCTGGCTCCTGGGCGGCCCGACGACTGGACAGGAGCTTGGATGGTGTGGCGCTGCTCACAAGGGGGGGGGAAGGGTGGAGATGCTGCCATTGAAAAGCCTGAAGTGGCTTCAGGGTCAAGGGTCTAGCGTTGCGCCAGGGAGGCTTGTCCGCCCAAGTTGCCAACCCAGGGGGATGAATCCATGCAGATCGGCGAGCTGGCACGGTCCACCGGGGTCAAGATCGAAACCATCCGCTATTACGAACGCGAGCAGTTGTTGCCGGTGCCGCAGCGCACCGATGGCAACTATCGCCTCTATTCGCCGCGGGATGTGGAGCAGTTGCGCTTCATCTGCTACTGCCGCAGCCTTGACATGAGCCTGGAGGAGGTGCGCCTCCTGATAGAGGCGCGGGACGCTCCAGCCGGAAGCTGTCTGACGGTGAATGCCCTGCTGGACGAGAAGATCGCCGAGGTCGATGCCCGCGTGAATGAGTTACACAAACTCCAGGATCAGCTACGGCAGCTCAGAGGGCTTTGTCAGCAACCGGATGAGGTGAAGACCTGTGGCATCCTTATGGAGTTGAACCGTTCGGCTGAAATCGATAAGGCTCAGATCTGATCGTTCCCGACCACGCTCAGCCCTTGACCTTGCCAAGCGTGGGAGTGCGAAGCAGCCGCAGGCCATTCGCGATCACGATCAGGCTGGTGCCCATGTCCGCGAAGACCGCCATCCACATCGTGGCATTTCCGGCCACGGTGAGCACAAGGAAAAGGGCCTTGATTCCCAGTGCCAGCGCGATGTTCTGGCGCAGGATGGTGAAGGTGCGGCGAGAGAGGGCGATCGTTTCCGGTACGCGCATCAGATCGTCGTTCATGATCACCACATCGGCCGCTTCGATGGCGATGTGGGTGCCCGCGGCCCCCATCGCGAAACCGATGTCCGCCTGGGCCAGAGCCGGGGCATCGTTGATGCCATCGCCGGCCATGGCCGCGAATCCATAGCGGGCCTGCAGAGCGGCCACCGCCTCGAGCTTCTCCTGCGGCAGCAGGTTGCTCTTCACCTCATCGATGCCGGCCAGGGCCGCAATCGCACTGGCTGTGGCTGCGTTGTCACCCGTGAGCATCACCGGGGTGACGCCGAGGGCCCGCAGGGCTTCCATGGCCGCCGCCGAGCTGGGCCGAACGGTGTCGGCGACGGCGATCAGGGCGAGCACGCCGCTGTCATCCGCGAGCAGGCTGAGCGAGCGGCCCTGGCGCTCGTGGACCTGCATCGATGCTTCCAGTGCGCTGGAGCAGAGTCCCAGCTCCTCGATCCAGCGGTGGTTGGCCAGCATCAGCGGCCGCCCCGCGATCACGCCGCGCACCCCGCGCCCCGGCAGGGCCTCAAAGGCCTCCACGGCCAGCCGCTCGCCATCAAGGCCTGTGGCCACCGCCCGCGAGACCGGATGGTCGGAGCGCTCCGCCAAGCTGCTGGCCCACTGTTTGAGCGCGTCAGCGTCTGCTCCTTCTTGCTGTGGAGAGAACGCCACCAGCTTGGGCTTGCCCAGGGTGATCGTGCCGGTCTTGTCGAGGGCCAGCGCCTTGATCTTGCGGGCCTCTTCGATGTAGAGGCCGCCCTTGATGATGATGCCGCGACGGGCGGCGGTGGCCAGGCCGCTCACCACCGTGACCGGGGTGGCGATCACCAGCGCGCAGGGGCAGGCGATCACCAGCAGTATCAGGGCCTTGTAGATCCCCTGCATGGGTGTGAACCCCAGCACGGGCGGCGCCAGCAGGGCAACGGCCAGGGCGACCACGAAAACCGCCGGGGTGTAGCGGGCCGCGAAGCGATCGACGAAGCGCTGGATCGGGGCACGGGAGGCCTGGGCTTCCTCCACGGCCTGGATGATGCGCGCCAGGGTGCTGAGCGAGGCAGGTGCCGTCACCTGGATCTCGAGTGCGCCGCCCTGGTTGATCGTGCCCGCAAACACTTCATCACCAGGGCCTTTGTCAACCGGCAGGCTTTCGCCGGTGATCGGGGCCTGGTTGATCGCACTCTCGCCGCTGAGCACCGTGCCATCAAGCGGCAGCCGTTCCCCCGGGCGGACCCGCGCCACATCTCCGATGGCCACAGCACTGGCGGCCACGCGTTGCCAGCGGCCATCGCTCTGGCGGATCTCCGCCTCATCGGGGGCCAGGGCCATCAGGCTGGTGATCGCCTGGCGGGCCCGCTGCACGGCCCGCGCTTCAATCGCCTCAGCCACGGCATAGAGCGCCATCACCATGGCGGCCTCCGGGAAGCGGCCGATCAGGAAGGCGCCCGTGACCGCTACGCTCATCAACGCATTGATGTTGAGCCGGCCCTGGCGCAGGGCGGCCAGGCCCTTGCGAAACACGGAGAAGCCCGCCAGGGCGATCGCGGTGATGGCGATCCCGATCTCCACCAGCTCATGGCCCGGGTAGGCGGGAACGACCAGATGCAGCAGCTCCGCCGTGAGCGCCAGTGCCAGGGAGCCCGCCAGGCGGAGCCGTTCAAGGCGCCGTTCGGCGCGGGTCTGGGCGGCAGAAGGCCGGTGATCGGAGCTGATCGGCTCCGGGTTGAATCCCAGCCGGCGGATCGCAGCAAGGGCGGAGTTGAGCCCTGCGGCTTCGGCATCGATCGCCAGAACGCGCTCGGCCAGCAGGAACCTCAGGCCGCGGATGCCGTCGACACCTGCGAGGGCATGGCGGATCTCGGCTTCCTCGGTGGCGCAATCCATGGCGCTGATCCGAAACCGCGCTTCTCTGCCGCTTGCCGGCTCCGGCTGCGGCTCCATGGGGGCTCCGGCCTTCTGCCCACTGGTTCCGCTGTTGCAGCAATGTTCCGCCATGGTCAGGTCATCCAGGCCCCATCAAACAGCCTGTAGTCACTCCAGGGTCAAGGGTGGGTTGGGGCTGTGTGGCCGCAGGCTGTTGATCAACGCAGCTGGGGACACTCCTGATCCCGCAACGGCTGCATCAGCCCATCGGCTTGCCGGGCCAGCTTGGCTCCAGCCGCCGTGTAGAACCTGAACTGCTGGATGTTGACGTAGAGAACCCGCCGGCTGCGCAGCAGCTGTTCTTCCGCCTTGTGGCGGCACTCGATCAGGGCCTGGTAGTCGATGGTCGTCTCATTGCGGTCGTTGGCATTGGCCCCATCGGCCTGCTGGCTGAGGACCGGGCAGATCCGTTCGCGGGTGGTGCGAACCAGGGCGATTTCGGCCTTCATGGCCTGCTCGGCCAGGGCATGGCGTTGCTCCAGCAGGTTCCGACACACCTCCATATCCGCCGCCATCGCCGGAGCCGCCAGCCACCAAAAGGCCAGCGACAGGGTCAGGACGTGGCGCATGAACGGATCAACCTGATCGAGCTTGTGGCAGTGAGAGAGAGTGTGACTTGCGAAATCGAGAAAGCTCACCTGAAGGCGCACCTTCTCCCCCGAGCGCACCAGCACCGTGTCTTTTCAGCGGCGCTGGGATTGGTCGCGGCCATCTCGGATATCCATCCGATCGGGATCGAAGGGCTGGAAATTGATCACGCCCCCCAGCCCCAAGCCCATCACGATGGCATGGGGCTGGGAGAAGCGGGGCATGTGCTCCGGTTGCGGCAGAAGGTCTTTGGGAGACCTCAGGGGAAATGACGCGAGAAAACACTGGTTCGCCCGGTGGAGGAGAAGGCCAGAACGCTGTAAGACTCTGTTGCTTTGGCCGATTCCATCCCAGGAGAACCCAACACCATTCCCGGTACGGCAAGGCCCACCACCGGGGGGCGACTCCGAAGCAACCTCTTGACATCGGCGGCCGGAACGTGGCCCTCGAGGACATATCCAGCGACCTGGGCGGAATGGCAGGACGCCAGCTGACTGGGGACTCCCAGTCGACGTTTGACACTGTCGGAATCGGCGATGACGACATCTCGCACCTGGAAGCCGTTGTCGCGCATGTGCTGGATCCATCCCTTGCAGCACCCACAACTGGCTGAGCGATACGAGGTGATGGGCACCGGAGCGGTGGCCGCCGCCACTGGCAGGGTTGAGCCAACTCCTGTGGTGACAGCTGTGAGCGCGCTGATGCCGGCGAGCAAGCCAAAGAGAGGCGAAGACCGAAACAAGTGATCGGTGTTCATGGAATGACGATGAGGCTTGCCATTACCTTAAGGTCTCCAGTCAGGAGGAGAGTCAAGCCCTGGAGGGCTGGCATCGGCCGGCGCAGATTTGCTGTGGCCCTGGTCCTTGACTCTCCCGCCAAGGGGAGACCATACGGTGAGTTGCTGTGACCCTGCCGCCATGCGCCCACCACGCTTCACCGCCACCTTGATTGGGCTCGCCTCTGCCCTCAGCCTGGCGGCTCCTGCCCTGGCCCAGATGCCAGGCGGCATGAATCATGAAGGGCACCAAGGCATGCCAGGGATGATGAACAGGCCTGGAATGTCTGCCCCTGCCGGATCCGCCCCGGCCCATGCCGGCCACGCCCATGACGTGGGTCCCGCCGGTGCCACCTACGACCTGCGCTTCATCGATGGGATGGTGCAGCACCACACCGGCGCGCTGCGGATGAGTGAATTCGTCTTCGGCATCGGTGCACCTGGCGTGGGAGCCCTCGGCAAGACGATCTGGCGCGATCAGGCGGGCGAGATCCGGGCCATGGGGCTCTGGCGCAAGGCCTGGTATCCCCAGGCGCCCGTGTATCCCGTGGCCCTAGCCAGCGGCGGCGATCCCGACAGCCTCGCCGGCCTCACCCGCATGAGCCAGGCCCAGATCGATGGTATGCGGATGATGGGTGAGATACCCACCAAGGACAACCGGGTGGTCTGGTTCCTGGAGGGGATGCTCGAGCACCACGGCGGGGCGCTGATCATGGCCCACGACGCCCTGGCCAAGAGCACCAACAGCACGATTCGGCGCTTTGCTCACGGCGTGATCGTGGCCCAGCGGGCCGAGATCATCGAACTGCGACGAATGCTGGCCACCGAAGGCCTGCGCAAGCCGGAGTATAACCGCTACGACGCCCTGTTTGTTCTCTGAATGCGCTCAGCAGGTACGGTTCGCTTTGTCCAAGGCGGGCCTAACCGTGGGCCTGGACATGCCGAAGCGTATGGCAATTTTTAGCCTCTGACAGCGGCCGCAAGTTCACAACTGCAACCTTCTTGTTCGTGTAGCTTTCATGAGTCTCCTTGATTCCCTTCGGTCGGCCTGATTCAGTTGGGCGGCGGCGATGCCGACGTCCTTCGAGTCCAGGGAGCCTGCAACAAACCAATCCCTGAGCAAGCGACGAACAGGGTGAGCACTCCGAGAACTGTGGAGTAATAGGGCTGAAGATTGATGACCCCGAAGTTGCCCGTATGCAGCTTCATCAACCAGAAGGCTTCGATGTCGCGGGCCGAAAGGGCACCATAGAGCGAACCGGACAGGGCCGTGATCAGCAGTGGTAGAGCGGCCATGGGCACGAGGCTGCGATGCACCCGTCGTAGCAAGTGTCGGCGGTTCATTCGTTCTGAAGCGCTTTGTGGAGCATCTGCTCATTGGCACAAGGCATCCACAGGGAGCCCATCGCAAAAGCACCCTTGCACTTGAGCTCAGCAGCGCGCTTTTCGGCTTCCTGCTTGGTCTTGAACATGCCCTTCATATGGGCCGCAGCCGGTGGGATGGTGAGAAGCGGGCAGAAGGCTGCCGCTGCCAAGGACGCCAGAAGGGCCCACCGGTAGCAGGGCAACAGGCGACCGGTGTGGCGCTGGCTCATCGGGTGGATGCTGCGGGGGTCAAGGAAACGGGCGCGAGAGCGGGTCATTTCTCCTTGGAGACGGCCTTCTGATACGCATCGAAGTTCTGACATGGCATCCAGTCCTTGCCCATCGCAAAGACACCGCTGCACTTCAACTCCTTGGCACGCTGTTCCGCAGCGGCTTTGCTCGGGAACATGTCGTAGTCCTGGGCGCTGGCGGCCATGGGAGCAAGGACAATGCCTGAGAGAAGCAGGAATGAGAAGGAAAGGCGGTTCACGGGAGACCCGAGGCAGAGCAGATGAGCAGCTTAGAGTCTCCCCATAACTGGAGAGTCAAGGTCATGGCGTCCATCGGCATCACTGCTGGAATGAAGATCGGCATGCTGGCGTCGCGCAGTGGCCTGCCGGTCAAGACCCTGCGCTACTACGAGGACCTGGGCCTGCTGCCGGCGATCGGCCGCAGCGAAGGCGGCTACCGCCTCTTTGCAGAGGAAAGCCTGCGCCGTCTGGAGTTCATCCGCCGCCTCAAGACCCTTGGGCTCAGCCTGGAGGAGATCCAGGGCTGCCTGGCGGTTCATGATGCCGGTGATCTGCCCTGCGGCGACATCGAGATCCAGCTGGGGCGGCAGATCGAGCGGATCGATGGCCAGATCAAGGAACTGCGGCAACTCAGAACGGAACTGAAGGAGCTGCTGGCCGGCTGGCAAAGCGATCCCGCCAAGGACGACGAAGTGATCTGCCCCAATCTTCATGTGTGACCGCGACCAGGTGAAGCAATGACCCGGAGTTGTGTCCAGCGTCCTGCTCCCTCCCCATGCTGATGACAGGCAGACGCCAAGGAGCAACGCTGATGATCCAGCACCGACTCGCGACGACAGCAGGACTTGGGGCGCTCGTCCTTTGGCTTGGAGCTCCTGCTCTGTCTCAGGCTCCCCAGGTGGCGGCCCCTGCAGGCGGAATGGGAGCTGGTCAAATGGGTCCGGGGCGGATGGGCTCCCAGTCGATGGATCAGCATTTCATCGTGATGATGATTCCTCACCATGACGGGGCGATTGCCATGGCAGATCTCGCCCTCACCCGCGCGAAGCGACCCGAGATCAAAGAGCTGGCCAAGAGCATCAAAGCCAGTCAGACGAGTGAAAACACTCAGATGCGGACCTGGTACCGGCAGTGGTTCGGCGTGGACGTTCCCAGCTGGACGAGCGGAGGAGCCATGGGCATGGGCGGTATGGGGATGGGCATGGGCTGGGGTCGTGGCACGGGCACGGGCTGGGGTCCTGGCACGGGCATGGGCATGGGTCCTGGCACGGGCGCAGGCTGGGGGATGGGCTGCTGCGGCGGAATGGGAATGATGGGTACAAGCCTGGCCGCCCTGAAGAACGCCCCTGATTTCGATCGTGCCTTCATCGAGCAGATGATTCCGCACCACCGCATGGGCGTGATGATGGCCTCGATGGCCCAATCCAACAGCCAGCATCCGCAGCTGCGGGAGCTGCAGCAGGCCATGGTTCGGGTGCAGAGCCAGGAGATCGAACAGATGGCGCAGTGGTATCGCAGCTGGTACGGAACGTCCTGATGTCAGCCATGGATCCGTTCTTCATTCGCGACACGCCGAAATCCTTCGAGGAGGCCAGTAGCGCCCTCCAGGAGGCGGTGGTGAACCAGGGCTTCGGTGTGCTGGCCGTGCATGATCTGGGCAACACTCTGCGCAGCAAGGGCCTGCCGTTCCCGGAGCAGTGCCGCATCTTCGAGGTGTGCAACCCCCAGCAGGCCGCCGCGGTGCTCAGCACCACGATGGCGCTCAACATGGCTCTGCCCTGCCGGATCTCCGTCTACACCGAAGCCGGCCAGACCCGCCTCGGGATGATCCGCCCCGAGGCGATGCTTGCGGGCCTCTCGGCCGATCCCTCCCTGCGGGAGGTGGCCCGGGCGGTGGAGACCTCCACCACGGCGATCATCGAGGCCGCTGCGGCTTAGCCGAGAAGCTCTGCATAGTTGAACCCAAAGGACGCTACTGCCCTGAAAAAGCGGTCAATATTGCTACTGCAGATATCATAGAAGAGTGCCGCTGTTGCATCTCACTTGAAGAAGCTTGTTGGGCCACTTCGTAGAGCATTGATCTAAGGCCTGATTAGTTATGGTGGGCTTGTTTTGATCAACAACTCAGAGCTGGACCTCCCCAACATGTGGATCGCGTATCTGCCGAGTTTTATCGGTGTCTAAGTGGTGACTCAGTGGCTAGAAAAGAAGCTTGGGGATTGAGTGCCTCAGAGATGGGCTCCTATTCATCAATCGATGACCGAAGCGAGTTTGCAGATCACTACCAGTCGACAGGAATCGCCTCTCAACCGGCGGGATCCCACGGGGCCCATCAGCGCCTCCAGCCCCCGCAGCTCGGCTGCTTCTTCCGGCAACAACTAGGCCTCTTCCCATCCATCCAGGATCACCACCGGCATGCGGTCGTGGATCGGAAGCGGCAGGGCATTGGGGGGTGTTAGTGAGGATGCAGCAGGTCTGGAGTTCGCTGCCATCGGGAGCGATCCAGTGGTCCCAGAGGCCGCCCAACCAGAAGGCGGCGCCGTCCTGACGGTGGATCCAGTAAGGCTGTTTCTTCCCATTGGGGCCATGGCCCTCTCCCCTTCCGGCGTCGGCCGCCACCCGTAGAAGCCATCGGCCGGCAGCAGGCAACGGTGATGGCGCCAGGGACCACGAAAGAACGGCTTCTCGCTCACCGTTTCGCAGCGGGCATTGATCGGCCGACTCTTGCCGCGGGTATCCTTCAGCCAGCTCGGCACGAGGCCCACTGCGCGTAGCCCACCTCCAGCAGGCCTTGGTGCTGCAGCTGGATCAGCAGCGGTTCGCCGGGCCGCCCCTACTGCCGCGGCTGGCAGCGCTCAAGAAATCCCTTCGGCAGGGGACCCTGTGTGGAGACCTTCGTCTCTAACGTCGACTTGCAGGTGGCTTGCAACAATTCACTGACCCTTAGGGTCGGCGCCTGGTGCTGTGATCAACGCTCAGAAGTCTTCCGGCTTACGGCCGCGGGCTTCAGCCCATCAGGATCGTCATTCCTGTGAGGATCACGCCACCACCTATCAAGTCTCGCAGGGTGAGAGGAACCCCGTCCACCATTTGCAGCCAGACCAGGGCCATCGCCACATAGACGGCGCCATAGGAGGCGTACACACGCCCAGATGCTGTGGGGTGAAGGGTAAGCAGCCAGGCGAACAGCCCTAGCGAGAAGGCCGCTGGGATCAGCAGCCAAACCGAGCGCTGGTGTCGCAGTACCAAGTCGGTGAGGTAGCAGCCCACGATCTCAGCAACAGCGGTGATCAGAAACAGCCCGGCAGTCCTCAGCACGGCATGGAGGTGACGAGAATCCAGTATCGCCGCGCGACTTGAGCAGCTGCGCTGCCGATGGAGCAGGCACTGGACCACTCGAAAGAGCCCGGTGACGAGGCCACCGGGCTCTGAAGGTGTTGGGTTAATGGAGGCGGAGTGGCTGACGATGGCACCGGGGCCAGGGTTCCAGTGGGACTACCCGATGGGTCTGGGGCACGTGAGGCGGTGCAGTGGACGGCGACGGCGTGACACGCCTGGAACGTCAGAGATCCGTCGAGAGTGTTGGAGCAGGGGCTGGATCGTCAGCGCGCTCCAGACGCCTGCTGAGGTTGGGTGCCGTCCATCGTCTGGAGCCTCTCGGTTGCCGATACAGGAACGATCGGAGGGCCAGAGGGCAAGGGCAATAGGGCTCCAGCGCTATCTGGAACTCCCCAGACGGCGACCCAGCAGGAAGCGGGATGGGAAGGGGCTGGGCGGTCCGGGGCGGATGGGCACCCAGTCGATGGATCAGCACTTCGTCGTGATGACGATCCTTCACCATGACGGCGCCATCGCCATGGAAGATCTCGCCCTCACCCGCGCGAAGCGACCCGAGATCAAGGCCCTAGCGAAGAACATCAAGGCCAGCCAGACGCAGGAGAACACCCAGATGCGGACCTGGTTCCGGCAGTGGTTCGGCGTGGACGTTCCCAGCTGGACGAGCGGAGGAGCCATTGGCATCGGCGGCATGGGTATGGGGATGGACATGGGTGGTGGCATGGGTCCTGGCATGGGCATGGGCTGCTGAAGCGGAATGGGAATGATGGGCACCAGCCTGGCCGCCCTGAAGAACTCCGCCAAATTCGATCGTGCCTTCATCGAGCAGATGATTCCCCACCACCGCATGGGCGTGATGATGGCCTCAATGGCCCAGACCAACAGCCAGCATCCGCAGCTGAAGGCGATGCAGCAGGCCATGGTGAAGGTCCAGAGCCAGGAGATCGAACAGATGACGCAGTGGTACCGCAGCTGGCACGGAACGCCCTGACCTCACCTGAGATCTCCCATGGATCCGTTCTTGACCCTCGTCAGACCGAAATCTATCGATGAGGCCAGTGTGGCCCTGTGGGAGGCGCTGGCGGAGCATGGCTTCGGCGTGCTGGCCGTCCATGATCTGGGCAACACCCTGCGTAGCAAGGGCCTGCCGTTCCCGGAACAGTGCCGCATCTTTGAGTTGTGCAACTCCCAGCAGGCCGCCGAGGTGCTCAGCACCACGATGGCGTTCGACATGGCTCTGCCCTACCGGATCTCCTTCTACACCGAAGCCGGCCAGACCCGCCTCGGCGTGATCCGCCACGAGGCGATTCTCGCTACTCCCTCAGATGACCCCTCCCTGAGTGAAGTAGCCCGAGCGGTGCGTCCGTGAAGCAATTCCCCGGCCTGATGGTGTTCCAACGAAGGCGTGTTGAGAGTGGAGATCATGCTGCGGTGAGCAGCGCAAGATGTGGCAGGCCGAGCAGGGTGTGGCCCCTGCGTCAGTCTCTGATGTAGCGCTGAACAGTCTGAGGCTGTGCCTGGGCCTGCAACTCCTCTGACATGGGCAGCAGCCAGGTCCCTGGGGGGTCCGAGTTCTCCCAGACCTGCTCGCGGTGGCGCTGGCGCCGCTGGGCGATGGAAGGCCGCTTGGCCTTGTAGGTGGGGTCCATGTCGCGGCGGAAGGAGGCCAAGGGCCATGGGCGGCTTCCTTGGGATTCCGGGGCTGCAGGGCTCGGAGCAATCAGCCTTGTGACTGGGCGGCGTTCAAGGCGGAGGCCAGAAACGGTGCTCGCCTGATCGCGGGCAAAGGGTTGACGAAGAACCTCCTTCGTTTATTCTCATGGAAGGAGCCTTAATCCGTCTCAGGTATCACCCTCAGGTGCTACTTCATGATCCGGCTCTATGACAAGGCGATCCAATCCTGTCATCCCGATTTTTTCTCTCTTCACCCTCAGGCCAGGGCGGCTCCTGGATAGCCCCGGGGGGTGACCATGCGGCCGTCCTGAATGCGTGTTGAGCTGTTGCCCACCAGCACCAGGGTCAGCATGTCCACCTTGTCCTCGGGCAGGGTGCCCAGGGTGTGGAGGCTGAGCGCCTCTTCGGCGCGCCCCAGCTGGCGGGCCAGCAGCACCGGCGTGCTGGCCGGCCGGCCTTCACCCAGCAGTTCGATGGCCCGGCCCAGCTGCCACGGTCTGCCGAGGGAACGGGGGTTGTAGAGGGCCACGACGAAGTCGCCGCTGGCGGCCCCCTTCAACCGCCGTTCGATCACCTCCCAGGGGGTGAGACGGTCGCTGAGGCTGATGGTGCAGAAGTCGTGCATCAGCGGGGCACCCGCGCGGGCGGCGGCCAGTTGCAGGGCCGACAGACCCGGGTGCACCGTGAAGGCCGGCCGGTCGAGGACCGGCAGCTGCAGCCAGAGCTCCAGCGCCAGACCCGCCATGCCGTAGATGCCGCTGTCCCCGGAGGAGATCAGGGCCACGTCCAGACCCTGGCGGGCCAGGTCGAGGGCCTCGGCGCAACGGGCCCGCTCCTCCGTCAGCCGGCCCTCGCGGCGCAGCTGGTCGGGGCGCCGCAGGGGTTCCAGCAGATCGAGATAGAGCCCGTAGCCCACCCACACCGTTGCCGTGGCCAGGGCCCGGCGGGCATCGCCGCTGAGCAGGTCGATCGGCCCCGGACCGCTGCCCACCAGATGCAGGCTGCCCCGCTGCGGGGCCCACTGGCGCGTGGCCAGGGCCACCGCCAGGGTGGCGGCACCCCGCTCCCCAGTGGCGGCACGGCCGATCCGCTTCTCCAGCAGCAGGCGAGGCGCCTCCGAAGCCGCCTCCCATGCCGCCTGCAGGGCGGCGGCTTCGGCCACGCTGGGCGTGCCCATCTCCCGGGCCACCGCCTCGGAGGGATGGGGCACGGTGACCGCCGCCAGGGTGGCGGCGTCATAGAGGCGCAGGGGCCAGCCGTGCTGCTCCGCCAGGGCCAGCAGGGCGGGTTCATCCCCCTTGCGATCGATGCTGGCCAAACCCGCCACGGCCTCCGGGGCCAGTCCCTGCTGCGCCAGGCCTTGTGCTACCAGCCGTTCCAGCACCGGCAGGCTCGTGTCCCGCTCGCAGCCGATGCCCAGCCAGAGGCTCGGTGGATGCCAGCGGCAGCCCGCGCCGCTGCGGGGCCCGATCACCAGGGCCGCCTCGCCATGGGCCTTGCTGCCATCGGCCTCGCCCCCTTCGGTCTTGAAGTTGCCGGTGGCCTCCAGCTCCTCCCACAGGGTGGTGCCCTCCTCCTGGCGCAGAACGGGGCGGCAATCGCCGGCCGCCTCCACCATCAGGCTCCGCCAGTCGCCGGCGCCGCGGCGCCAGCCCCAGGCCTGGCCGAAGGCATCCAGGGGCAGCCGGCCCTGGGATGCGCCGGCACCGGTGAGCACGGCCTGGCCTCCGACGAGGGCGGCGATCTCCTCGGCGAGCCGGTCGCCGCCGGCGCCATGGCCCCCCAGCAGGGGCACCACGAAACGGCCCCGGGGGTCCACCACCAGCACGGCCGGATCGCTCTGCTTGTCGCCGACCAGCGGGGCGATCAGCCGGGTCACCAGTCCGCAGGCCCCGACGGCCACCACCGCGTCGGCCGTCCCCCAGTGCCGCGCCAGCCACGGGGCGGAGGCCTCCGCCTCCTCCGGGTCCCGTACCACGTGGACCAGGCCGGCCTGGCGAAGCCGCTGCAGCATCGCGGTGGCCATGGGACTGAAGCCCAGGCCGATGTGTCGCCGCGTCGGGTCGCTCAAGGGGTCACCCCCCCGTCGAGCGGGGCCGCCACCGGGCTCCCCTGCGGGGCCGGCCCCTCGGCCGGGTCGGGGATGTCCGGGTCGCTCTCCGGAGCTGCAGCGTCCTCCGGCCCGGTGGGCTCCTGCTCCGACTGCAGCTCCAGCTGCGGCTCCATCCCCAGGGGCTCCTGCATCTGCGGCTCCTCGGTCTCCTGCGGTGGCGTCGGCTCCGCCATCGCCGTGGCCTCCGGCGCCGTGGTGGCGTCGGTTTCTGCCGCCTGCTCCGGCTCGGCCTCCGGAGCGGGCGGCGGCTCCGGAGCGGGCGGCGGCGGGGCCTCACCCACCAGGATGGCCAGCTCGGCGGCGGTCAGCCGTCCCTTCTGCCAACGGGGCGCCTCGCCACCGGGCTCCAGGATCACCTCGCCCACCAGGCTGTTGAACGGAGGGTTGAGGGGCTCGCCCAGGCCGTCGAGCAGGTCGAGCTGGACCGCATTGCTGCCGGTGCGCCAGCCCTCCAGCCACAGGGGCGTCTGGCGATCCACCAGGAAGCTGTCGCCGTTGATGCTGACCCGCAGCCGCCAGCTGGCATCGCCGCTGCGCAGGTTCTGCAGGGGGGCCTCCAGCAGCAGCCAGTCGAGCAGCAGCGGCGTGCTGGCCGCTGTCCCCCGGGGGCTGACGGCGATCAGCTGGGGGCTGCCCGGGGCGGGCTGGCCGAGCGGGTTGGCAGCCACCCGGTGCACCCGGATCTGGCGCTGGGCACCGGGGCCCTTCACCGCCTCTCCCCAGGGCCTGGCGGCATAGACCGTGAGCCGATGGCTGCCCGGTTCCAGCGGCCGCATCGTGGTGGAGGTGGCGGTCAGCGGCAGGGGGGCATCCCCATCCAGCTGCACCACCAGGTGGGGGCCGAGACCGAGGGGGCCGGCATCCACCAGGGGCCAGTCCTCCACCCGCAGCTGCAGGGTCCAGGGACCGGCCGGCACCAGGGCGCCGTCGGCGGGGGAGACGATCTCCACCCGGGGGCGTCGCGCCTCGAGGGCCTCCTGCAGCTGCTGCACCGCCAGGGGTGGGGCCACCTCCTGCTGGCTGGAGCGTCCCATGGCCGGGGTGGCTGGGGCCGCGGCGGGTGACCGCCGACCCGGCAGGGAGAAGGCAAGCGCGGCGGGAGGCGCCAGGGTGAGCACCAGCAGCAGGGCGGCCGCCAGCAGGCCGGCTCGGCAGAAGTACCTACGGACCGCCCGTTCCGCGGCGCCACGCCCCACTTCCCTGTCGCTCACGCGCGCTCCGTCGTTCGTGGCGCCATTCTGCGTCGGGGCCCGTGGAGGGCTGATCGACTGTTGAAATCGCTGCAAAATGCAGCAAGGGGTTATAGAAACCCCGTCGTTTTCCCGATTGTTACGTTGTTGACAACATGTCGCCAGACCTCAGTCGCAGCCTTGGAACCGCTGGGATTAAACCTTTGTAACTGGCGACCGAATCGCCTTGTTTTCGACCCCTATACTTCCGCCAGCGGTCCCCTTTCGGGGCCCAAAGCCCCAGTCGCTGCAAGGGATCTCTCCCCCACCGCGACTGGTGCCCATGGTCGGGGCTTCCCGGCCATGGGGCCCACCGATGGGGCCGGGACGGTCGCATGACCTTCCCCCGGCGTCCGTCGAAGGGGTGGACCTCCACCTCGACCCCGTCCCTCGAGGAACGTCTCGATGACCATCAGCCCACCAGAGCGTGGGAAAACGGCGAAGGACATGGTTGACCGGAACCCCGTTCCCGTCGACTTCGATGTTCTCGGCAAGCCCGGGCACTTCGATCGCTCCCTCGCCAAAGGTCCCAAAACCACCACCTGGATTTGGAACCTCCACGCCAACGCTCACGACTTCGACAGCCACACGAGCGATCTTGAAGAGGTCTCCCGGAAGATCTTCAGCGCTCACTTCGGCCATCTGGCCGTCATCTTCATCTGGCTGAGCGGCGCCTTCTACCACGGAGCCCGCTTCTCCAACTACACCGGCTGGCTGGCCGACCCCCTGCACGTCAAACCCAGTGCGCAGGTGGTCTGGCCGATCTTCGGCCAGGAAATTCTCAATGGCGATGTGGGTGCCGGCTTCCACGGCATCCAGATCACCTCCGGCCTCTTCCATGTGTGGAGAGCCTGGGGGTTCACCAACGAGTTCCAGCTCCTCTGCACCGCCATCGGTGCCCTGGTGATGGCCGGTCTCATGCTCAACGCCGGTGTCTTCCACTACCACAAGGCAGCGCCGAAGCTGGAGTGGTTCCAGAACGTTGAGTCCATGCTCAACCACCACCTGGCCGGCCTGCTCGGGCTCGGGTCCCTGTCCTGGACAGGTCACCTGCTGCACGTGTCGCTGCCCACCACCCAGCTGATGGACGCCATCGACGCCGGCAACCCGCTGGTGCTCAACGGCAAGACCATCGCGTCGGTCGCCGACATCCCGCTCCCCCACGAGTTCATCAACCAGGACGTGCTGGCCCAGCTCTTCCCTGGTTTCGGTGCGGGTATCTCCGCTTTCTTCACCGGCAACTGGGCCGCCTACAGCGATTTCCTCACCTTCAAGGGTGGTCTGAATCCTGTGACCGGCAGCCTCTGGATGACCGACATCGCCCATCACCACCTGGCGATCGCGGTGCTGTTCATCGTGGCTGGCCACATGTACCGCACCAACTGGGGCATCGGTCACAGCATCAAGGAAATTCTCGAGGGTCAGAAGGGTGATCCCCTGCTGTTCCCCGCGCCCAAAGGCCACGATGGGCTCTACGAATTCCTGACCACCTCCTGGCACGCCCAGCTGGGTCTGAACCTGGCGCTGTTCGGTTCGCTCACGATCATCGTGGCGCACCACATGTATGCGATGCCTCCGTATCCCTACATCGGTATCGACTACCCGACCCAGCTGTCGCTGTTCACCCACCACATGTGGATCGGCGGCTTCCTGATCGTCGGAGCCGGTGCCCATGCGGCCATCGCACTCATCCGCGACTACGACCCGGCCAAGAACATCGACAACGTGCTGGATCGGGTGCTGAAAGCCCGTGACGCCCTGATCAGCCACCTGAACTGGGTGTGCATCTTCCTGGGCTTCCACAGCTTCGGCCTCTACATCCACAACGACACCATGAGTGCCCTGGGACGTCCCCAGGACATGTTCAGCGACACCGCGATCCAGCTGAAGCCCGTCTTCGCGCAATGGATCCAGGGCCTGCACGCCGCTGCCGCCGGCACCACCGCTCCCAATGCGCTGGCCGGTGTGAGTGAAGTGTTCAACGGCGCTGTCGTCGCCGTCGGCGGCAAGGTGGCCGCTGCGCCGATCCCCCTGGGAACGGCCGACTTCATGGTCCACCACATCCACGCCTTCACGATCCACGTCACCGTGCTGATCCTGCTGAAGGGTGTGCTCTATGCGCGCAGCTCCCGCCTCGTCCCCGACAAGGCGAACCTGGGCTTCCGCTTCCCCTGCGACGGTCCCGGCCGTGGCGGTACCTGTCAGGTGTCGGCCTGGGACCACGTGTTCCTCGGCCTGTTCTGGATGTACAACTCCCTGTCGATCGTCATTTTCCACTTCAGCTGGAAGATGCAGAGCGACGTGTGGGGCACCGTCAACGCAGACGGCAGCGTCCAGCACATCACCAACGGCAACTTCGCCCAAGGCGCCATCACCATCAATGGCTGGCTCCGGGACTTCCTCTGGGCTCAGGCCGCCCAGGTGCTGAACAGCTACGGCTCGTCCTCCAGTGCCTACGGTCTGATGTTCCTGGGTGCCCACTTCGTCTGGGCCTTCAGCCTCATGTTCCTCTTCAGCGGCCGCGGCTACTGGCAGGAACTGATCGAGTCCATCGTCTGGGCTCACAACAAGCTGAAGGTGGCTCCCGCCATCCAACCGCGGGCGCTCTCCATCACCCAAGGCCGTGCCGTCGGTGTCGCCCATTACCTGCTGGGCGGTATCGCGACCACCTGGGCCTTCTTCCTGTCCCGACTCATCGCGGTCGGCTGACCTCCACCTGACCTTTCCCAATGGCAACGAAATTTCCTTCGTTCAGCCAGGGTCTGGCACAGGACCCGACAACCCGCCGTATCTGGTACGGCATCGCCACGGCTCACGACTTCGAGAGCCATGACGGAATGACGGAGGAGCGGCTTTACCAAAAGCTGTTCTCCACCCACTTCGGTCACCTGGCGATCATCGGCCTCTGGGTTTCGGGCAACCTGTTCCATATCGCCTGGCAGGGCAACTTCGAGCAGTGGGTCGCCGATCCGCTGCACGTCCGTCCCATCGCTCACGCGATCTGGGATCCCCACTTCGGGCAAGGCGCCATCGACGCCTTCACCCAGGCGGGTGCCTCCTCTCCGGTGAACATCGCCTATTCCGGTCTGTACCACTGGTGGTACACGATCGGCATGACGACCAACATGGAGCTCTACCAGGGTTCCATCTTCATGCTGATCCTCTCGGCATGGGCCCTGTTTGCCGGCTGGCTCCATCTCCAGCCCAAGTTCCTGCCGTCCCTGGCCTGGTTCAAGAACGCTGAATCGCGGCTCAACCATCACCTGGCTGTCCTGTTCGGCTTCAGCTCCATCGCCTGGACCGGTCACCTGGTCCACGTCGCTATCCCCGAATCCCGGGGTCAGCACGTCGGCTGGGACAACTTCCTCTCGGTCTCGCCCCACCCCGCCGGTCTGGCTCCGTTCTTCACCGGCAACTGGGGTGTCTATGCCCAGAACCCCGACACCGCCAACCAGGTGTTCGGGACGTCCGAGGGGGCAGGCACCGCGATCCTCACCTTCCTGGGTGGCTTCCACCCCCAGACCGAAGCGCTGTGGCTCACGGACATCGCCCACCACCACCTGGCGATCGGCTGCATCTTCGTGATCGCCGGCCACATGTACCGGACCAACTTCGGTATCGGCCACTCGATCCGCGAGATCCTCGACGCCCACAACCCCCCCAAGGGGACCCCGGGTGATCTGGGTGCCGGCCACAAGGGCCTCTACGACACCGTCAACAACTCCCTCCACTTCCAGCTGGGCCTCGCCCTGGCTGCCCTGGGAGTCGTGACCAGCCTGGTGGCGCAGCACATGTACGCGCTGCCGTCCTACGCGTTCATCGCCAAGGACTACACCACCCAGGCGGCCCTCTACACGCACCACCAGTACATCGCCATCTTCCTGATGTGCGGTGCCTTCGCCCACGGTGCGATCTTCTTCATCCGTGACTACGACCCGGAAGCCAACAAGGACAACGTCCTGGCCCGGATGCTCGAGCACAAGGAAGCCCTCATCAGCCACCTGAGCTGGGTCTCCCTGTTCCTCGGCTTCCACACCCTGGGTCTCTACGTCCACAACGACGTGGTGGTCGCCTTCGGCACCCCCGAGAAGCAGATCCTGATCGAGCCGGTGTTCGCCCAGTTCGTCCAGGCCTCGAGTGGCAAAGCCCTCTACGGCATGGATATCCTGCTGGCCAATGCGGACAGCATCGCCTCAACGGCGTGGCCCAACAACGGCGCTGTCTGGCTGCCCGGCTGGCTGGATGCGGTGAACTCGGGAAGCAATTCCCTGTTCCTGCAGATCGGCCCTGGCGACTTCCTCGTGCACCACGCCATCGCGCTGGGTCTGCACACCACCACCCTGATCCTGGTGAAGGGTGCCCTGGACGCCCGGGGTTCCAAGCTGATGCCCGATAAAAAGGACTTCGGCTATTCCTTCCCCTGCGACGGCCCCGGCCGTGGCGGCACCTGCGACATCTCGGCCTGGGACGCCTTCTACCTGGCTGTCTTCTGGGCCCTGAACACCGTGGGTTGGGTCACCTTCTACTGGCACTGGAAGCACCTCGCCATCTGGCAGGGCAACGTGGCCCAGTTCAACGAATCCAGCACCTATCTGATGGGCTGGTTCCGTGACTACCTGTGGCTCAACAGCTCCCAGCTGATCAACGGGTACAACCCGATGGGATCCAACAACCTGGCCGTCTGGGCCTGGATGTTCCTCTTCGGTCACCTGGTGTGGGCCACCGGCTTCATGTTCCTGATCTCCTGGCGGGGTTACTGGCAGGAGTTGATCGAAACCATCGTCTGGGCGCATCAGCGCACGCCCCTCGCCAACCTGGTGGGCTGGCGCGACAAGCCCGTCGCTCTCTCGATCGTTCAGGCCCGTGTGGTGGGTCTCGCCCACTTCACGATCGGCTACATCCTCACGTACGCGGCCTTCCTGATCGCGTCCACGTCAGGCAAGTTCGGCTGAGCCTCCGGCTCCCGAATCCCGTCAACGCCCCTTCTCGAATCTTCGAGGGACCTCTCAACCCCCGGTCAATACCGGGGGTTTTTTATGGTCTTGGCTGGATGTCCAGGCCGGTGGGAGAACCCTTGAAGGGCTTACGAACCCTGCCATCGGTGGGATCGAGCCGCTCCCCCAACCAGGCCACGGGCAGCACCAGCAGAAGGGGCAAGGCGCAGATGGCCAGCTGCTCCAGGTTGAGCGGGGCGGTGCCGAAGAAGCGATGCATCACCGCGGTCTGGCTGAAGATCCATTGCACCGCCACCGTGCCAGCGATGCCGAGCAGCACCGCCGGTGCCTGGGTGAAGGCACGCCAGCCCAGTCGTGGCAGGGCCAGCAGAGCGGTGCGCAGCTGGCTGATGGTCACCAGATAGACCAGATGGGCCAACACCAGACCCTGGATGGCCATGGTGCGGGCCAAGGCCAGGTCGCCGTAGCGCTGCGTGCTCCAGAGGAACAGCCCGAAGATCACCCCCCAGTTGAACAACGACACCACCAGCACCCGGCGGATCAGGCCGCCGGTGAGCAGGGGCTGCTGCGGTGGCCGGGGCGGCTGTTGCATCAACCAGGGGACGATCGGCTCGAAGGCCAGGGCGAGCGACATCGTCAGCGAGCAGATCATGTTGAGCCAGAGCACCTGCACAGCCGTCACCGGCAGGGCGGTGCCAAGCACAGCCCCCAGCAGGATCGTCATCGAGGCGCCGCCATTCACCGGCAGTACGAAGGCCAGGGTCTTGCGCAGGTTGAGGTAGACCGAGCGGCCCTCTTCTACCGCCGCTTCGATCGTGGCGAAGTTGTCGTCGGTGAGCAGCACGTCGGCGGCCTGGCGTGCCACCTCGGTGCCGCCGGCGCCCATGGCGATGCCGATGTCGGCCTGCTTGAGGGCGGGCGCGTCGTTGACGCCGTCGCCGGTCATGGCCACGACCTCGCCATTGGCCTGGAGGGCCTGCACCAACTGCAACTTCTGGGCCGGCGCCACCCGGGCAAACACGTCCACCCGGTCGACGCACTCGGCGATGCCATCCGCATCCAGTTCGGCCAGCTGGCGGCCATCGATCGCCGCCAGTGGCTCAGCCACGCCGGCCGGAGCGCGCCCGATGCCCATCTCGCGGGCGATGGCCCGGGCGGTTTCCAGGTGATCGCCGGTGATCATCTTCACTGCGATGCCTGCCGCCTGGCAGGCCGCCACGGCCCGGATCGCCTCGGGGCGTGGTGGATCCAGCATCCCCTGCAGACCGAGGAAATCCAGATCCTCTGCCACATGCTGGTGCTGCAGCTGGTGCTGGGAGGCCTCGGCCTGGCCAATGGCAAAGGCCAGCACCCGTTCTCCGCTGGCCGCCATCGCCCCGACGGCCGCTTCGATGGCCTCTCGGTCGAGGGGTTCGGGGTGGCCCAGGGAATCCAGCTGCCGGCTGCAGCGATCCAGGACGGCCTCCACCGAGCCTTTGACCAGGATGCGATCGCTGCCGTGCAGCGTGGCCATGAACTGATGTTCCGAAGCAAAGGGAATGGCATCGCGGCGGGGATGGCGATCCAGAGCGTCCTGGCGGTCGATTCCGGCCGCGTCAGCGGCCACCAGCAGGGCCGTTTCGGTGGGATCCCCCACCAGCCCCTCACGGTTGCTGGGTCGGGCGTCGTTGCAGAGCAGGCCCGCCAGCAGGGTTTCCTGCAGGGCCACATTCGTGGGGCCGGCCAGGCCCTGGCCCGGCCAGAGATCCTCGATCGCCACCGATTGGCCGCCCCCGTAGAGGTGCTGCACCGTCATCCGGTTCTGGGTGAGGGTGCCGGTCTTGTCGGAGCAGATGACGGTGGTGCTGCCCAGGGTTTCCACGGCCGGCAGCTTGCGGATGATGGCCCTCCGCCTGGCCATGCGATTCACGCCGATGGCCAGGGTGATCGTCACGATCGCCGGCAACTCTTCCGGGATCGCGCCCACCGCCAGGGCCACGGCCCCATCGAACATCTCATCGACGCCGCGCCCCCGCGCCAGCCCCACCAGAAACGTGAGCCCGGCCATGACCAGGATCACCTGCAGCAAGCTGCGACTGAAGCGGCCGAACTTGCGGGTGAGCGGGGTGGTGAGATCCACCTGGTCCTGCAGGGAGCTGGAGATGCTGCCCACCTCGGTGTCATCCCCGGTGGCCACCACCAGCCCCAGTCCCTGACCCTTCGTCACGAAGCTGCCCGCATAGGCCATGCCGATCCGCTCCGCCAGGGGGGCGGACGCCTCGACGGCGGTGGTGCCCTTGTGCACCGGCATCGATTCCCCGGTGAGGGCCGATTCATCGGTCTGCAGGTGGCGGGCTTCCAGCAACCGCAGGTCGGCCGGCACCCGCGCCCCAGCCTCCAGCTGCACCAGATCACCTGGCACCAATTGCTCCGAGGCCAGGCGCTGGCGCGCGCCAGCGCGCACCACCTCCACCTCGGTGCGCACCGACCGCGCCAGGGCGGCGATGGCGTTTTCGGCCTTGCTCTCCTGCACGAAGCCGATCACGGCATTGATCACCGTGACGCTCCAGATCACCAGAGCATCGCGGGGGTGACCCAGCAGTGCCTTCACCGCCCCCACCACCAGCAGGGTGATCAACAGGGGGTTGTTGAACTGCAGGACAAACTTCAGCCAGCCGGGCTTGCCGCCACGGATCGTGAGCGTATTGGTGCCATGGCCATGGAGCCGCCGACTGGCTTCCGCCTCGCTCAGGCCGCTCGTGGCATCGCTCTGCAGGGCCTCCACCACATCGGCCCCTGGCCGGGCATGGGCTGGAGCGGGCACAGGCGGCATGGGGGGCGGTCAGGTTCTAGCCCCAAGCCATAGCGCACGTCCTGGCGCCTGAGGGCCGGTGCAGCAGCGATGCCCCGTGCAGCGGTGTCAGACCTGCAATGCAAAGGGATGGGGTTGGCTGGAGCGCCTGTGCGCCTGTTCAAGAGGGCTGATTCCTGCAGGGAAATCGCCGACGGCTCCTCGGCATCCACTCAGTTCCCAGGCCCCGCGAATCAACGCGTCTGAGCGCGCCATTGAGCTGACGATCGAAGACCTGACACTGTTTCGCTCGGATCACTGAAGGACGCCATAGGTCTTGCCATCGTGCCCAACGGAATGAGCTTCAAACGGACCCTGGAGCCACGAAAACCAACGTCGTCCCGAATACCTGGTCACGTAACGG
Source organism: Cyanobium gracile UHCC 0139 (assembly GCF_034931325.1). GTDB lineage: Bacteria > Cyanobacteriota > Cyanobacteriia > PCC-6307 > Cyanobiaceae > Cyanobium > Cyanobium gracile_B. The sequence continues at coordinate 62,637 of NZ_JAYGHX010000006.1, forward strand.
GGCGGCGATTGGCCCCATCTCTTCAACACGAATTTGTCAGAGCTTAACCTGGCATGAGGCCGCTGCTGTCAGGTTTAAGCTGAATGCAGCTGATTTCAATGGCCCTCACTTTTTCCGCACTGGATCCCTTCATCCAGGCGACAGATGGAGTGATTTCTCTGGGGAGTCTTGGGGCCAACGCTGAAATCTCTGCCTACAACCCAGCCAGCGGCTATCTGTATACGGTTGGTGGCGGATCCGGGGCCATTGTCGTATCCGATCTCCGTGATCCCGCCAACCCCCAGACCGTGGCCCGGGCCACCTCCACCGGCAATGGTGAAACCCTGCAGAGCGCGGCGGTGTTCGGCGATCTGCTGGCCATTGCAGTGCAGAACGCCGTCAAGACGGATCCGGGTTTCGTGCAGTTTTACGATCTCAGCAATCCGGCCCTGCCTGTTCATCTCAGCACCGTGACCGTGGGCGCCCTGCCCGACATGGTCAAGTTCAGCAGCGACGGCACCAAGCTGCTGGTGACCAACGAAGGCGAGCCGAATTCCCTCTACACCATTGATCCGGTCGGTTCGATCTCGCTGATCAATACCAGCGGCTACCTGGCGGCCACGCCTCTGGCTCCCACGGCCGCCGATCTGCAGAGCGTGGGCTTTGAGGCCTGGGAAAACCGCCGCGAGGAATTGATCAACCGCGGTGTGCGCATCGGCACCCGTCTGGGCGTCACCACCAGTGTGGCCCAGGACATCGAGCCGGAGGCGATTGCCATCAGCGCCGATGGCAACACCGCCTGGATTTCCCTGCAGGAGAACAACGCCATCGCCGTGGTTGATCTGAGCGGTTCCGCGCCGGTGATTACCACCATCTTCTCCGCCGGTATCAAGGATTGGTCCCGCGGCGTTGCCAGCGCCGAGAATTTCAGTTACGAGCTGGAGTATGCCGCCGGAGCCAGCAACCAACCCGAGGGTGTGCTGGCCGGTGGCCTTTCCGGCCTGTTCTTCGCTGGCAAGGAAGCAGTCAACGGCACGGAGCTGGATGTCTATTTCTCCATCACCGATCGCGGTCCCAACGGCGATCTGATCGCTGGTCAGCGTCAGTTTCTCGATCCCGACTTCCAGCCCACCATCTACAAGCTGGGCATGAATCGTGCCACTGGCGCCGTCACCGAGCTGGGCCGCCTTGGCCTCAACCGCCCCGATGGCACCCCCCTCACCGGCCTGCCCCAGCTGGCGATCAAGGATGACGTGCCCATCGATGCCGCCAATGCCCCACTGGCCTACGACCCCTTCGGCATCGATTCGGAAACCGTCTCGCGGTTCAGTCTCAGCATCGGCGGCAGCACGCGTGAGGTGTTCGCGGTCGGCGATGAGTACCGCGGCCAGATCGCGATCTTTGATGCCCTCAGCGGCAACCTGATCCAGCGCTACATCCCCGCAGGCCAGAAGGCCCAGCTTGCCGCCCAGCACAACGTGGGCGGCGCCAGCCCGATCGGTGCTGAAACGATCGACAGCCTGCCGGCCATCTACGGCAACCGCTGGAGCAACCGTGGCATCGAAGGCATGGCCTTCAACCCCACCGACGGCCTGCTCTATGCCTTCATGCAGAGCCCCCTGGATGTGGATGCCAACGGGGACGGCGTCACCGAAGGCCGCAGCCGCTCCGAGCTCACCCGCATCCTGGCGATCGATCCGGCCACCGGTAACCCGGTGAAGGAACACCTCTACCTCCTCAGCGGCCGCACCGGGCAGGACAAGATCGGCGATGTCGCCTTCGACGCTGCCCGCGGCGTGTTCGTGGTGATGGAGCGCGACAGCAGCCGCAGCCTCACCGGCTTCAAGCATGTCTACGAGGTGGATCTGCGCGGTGCCACCGACACCCTGCCGCTCACCAGCGCCGCCGACCAGGCCACGGACGGCTGGCTGGGGGCGATCGGCGTGGTCAGCCCCGAGCTGCTCGACAATCGCCGCACCCTCGTCGATCACGACAGCAACGCCGCCACGGCCCCGATCTTCAGCACCTCCAGTGCCGACGTGCTGGCTGCCGCGGGCATCCGCCTGGCCCACAAGATCGAGCTGTTCAACCTGCCCTCCATCGGCGGCAGCCTGGCCTTCGACAAACCGGAAGGCCTCACCATCCGCGATGACGGCGCGCTGGTGATCAACTACGACAACGATTTCGGCACCGAAGGCGCCAGCGGCAACACGTTCACCGTGGTGAGCTTCGACGGCGCCGGCTTCGACAGTTCCGACCGGGATGTGGACGGCAGCAGCGGTGGCGGTAACCAATACCGCCCCGTGAGCGGATTGCCGCTCTACAGCCTCACGATGCCGGACGGCATTGCCACCTTCACCGATCCCCAGGGGCGCAGTTTCCTGCTGGCCGTCGGTGAGGGGGATTCGCGCGAATACGAGCCGGATCAGGGCAACATCTTCTTCGACCTCACCCGTGCCAGTGATGGCGCGCTGGTCAATGGCACCCCCTTCCGGGACCATCCCGGTGTGGATGCGCTGAATGACGCCTTCGCCGCCGCCACCGGCGTCAGCCGCACCCGCCTCAACCTGCTCAACGACTACGGCGACATCAACGGCGACGGCCTGATCGACAAGCCGTTCAGCATCGGCTCCCGTTCCCTGCGCATCTACGACGTGCAGGGCAACGTGGTGTTCGATTCCAGCGACGCCCTGGAGGAGTTGGCCGACAGCCTCGGCTTGATGGCCAGCAACCGCGACGACGACAAGGGCACCGAGCCCGAGATGGTGGAGATCGCCACCGTGGCCGGCCGCACTTACGCCTTCGTGGCCCTGGAGCGCACCACCACGAGCGTGGCCGCCGTGTTCGATGTGACCGATCCCTACAACGTGGCGGCGGTGGACCCGGTGGTGTTTCCCGGCGCCGAGCGGATCGAGGGCATCACCTTCCTGCGCAGCGCCGCCGGGGAGCCGGCCGGCCTGATCGCCAGCAGCGAAGGCAATGATGTGGTGAGCATCACCGCGGCTGCGCCCCTGCCAGCCGGCAGTGCTTTCAAGCTGCAGCTGTTCCACCTGGCCGACCAGGAGGGGGCCATCTCGGCCCTGGACAATGCGCCCCGCCTCTCCGGTGTGCTCAACGCCCTGCGGGCCCAGGACATCGACCTTGATGGCATCCCCGGCTTCGTCAACACCCTCACCCTCTCCAGCGGCGACGCCTGGATCCCCGGTCTGTTCTACGGAGCCTCCGCCCAGGCCTACGGCGCCGTGGGTCGCGGTGATGTGCTGATCCAGAACGCCCTGGGGGTGCAGGCGATCGCCTTCGGCAACCACGAGTTCGACCAGGGCACCGCCGTGGTGCGGGACCTGGTCGGGCCCAATGCGGCCGCCGGTTACCCCGGCACGGCCTTCCCCTACCTGAGCGGCAACCTCGACTTCAGCACCGACGCCAACCTGGCCTCCCTGGTGGTGCCCGCAGGCCAGGCACCCCAGCCCAACAGCATCACCAGCAGCGTCGTCTTCGATGTCAACGGCGAGTCGGTGGGTGTGGTCGGGGCCACCACCCCTTGGTTGCGCACCATCTCCAGCCCGGGCGGCGTGGGTGTGGCCCCGGCCCCCTTCAGCGGTGTCCCCACGGATGCCGAGCTGGACGCCCTCGCCGCCGAGATCCAGGCTGATGTGGACGCCCTGATCGCCGCCAATCCCGGCCTCAACAAGGTGATCCTGCTGGCCCACATGCAGCAGATCAGCATCGAGCAGGCCCTGGCCGAGCGCCTGCGCCACGTGGACATCATCGTGGCCGGTGGCTCCAACACCCGTCTGTTCGACAGCGATGACGTGGCCCGCCCCGGCGACAGCGTCCAGGGCCCCTATCCGATCGTCAAGACCGACGCCGATGGCAAGCCGGTGGCCGTGGTGAACACCGATGGCACCTACAAGTATCTCGGCCGCCTGGTGCTCGATTTCGATGGCCAGGGCGTGATCATTCCCGAGAGCTACGACCCCACCATCAGCGGGGCCTTCCGCACCGATGCCGACGCCGTGGCGGCCCTCAACGCCGAGGCCTTCATCGATGCCCGGGTGCAGGAGGTGGTCGACAACCTGCGGGCAGTGATCGTCTCCCAGGAGTCGGAATGGTTCGGCGTCAGTGAGGTGTTCCTCAATGGCAACCGCAACCCCGGTGTGCGCAGCGAGGAGACCAACTTCGGCAACCTCACCGCCGACGCCAACCTCGCCTATGCCCGCCAGATCGATTCCACCGTTCTGGTCTCGCTCAAGAACGGTGGCGGTATCCGCAACTCCATCGGTCAGTCGGTGATCCCCACCGGCTCGGTCGACGGCGTTCCCGATCTGCTGCCCACCGCAGCGGTGTTCGATGCCCAGGGCAATGTGGTCAAGCCGGAGGGCGGCATCTCCCGCAACGACATCGCCAACGCCCTGAGCTTCAACAACGGCCTGTCCCTGGTCAGCGTCACCCCCGGCGAACTCAAGGCCCTGATCGAGCACGGCATCGCCGCCGGCGTCAACCAGGGCCGTTTCCCCCAGGTGGGAGGCTTGGCCTTCAGCTATGACCTCAGCAGGCCGGCCGGCTCCCGGGTGGTGAACCTGGCGATCCAGGACGACGCCGGCAACGACCTTGACGTCGTGGTGCGCAATGGCTCCGTGGTGGGGGATCCGACCCGCAGCATTCGCATGGTGACGCTGGACTTCCTGGCCAGCGGCGGCGATGGCTACCCCTTCGCCAGCCTCACCAACCCCAACCGGGTGAACATCACCGAGGCCGGCGCCCCCCGCACCGGCGTCGCCACCTTCGCCGCCAACGGCTCCGAGCAGGATGCCCTGGCCGAATTCCTGGCGGCCAACCACTCGCCGGCCAACCCGTTCACGGCGGCCGACACCCCGGCGGCCCTCGACAGGCGGCTGCAGAACCTGTCGGTGCGCGGTGATTCGGTGATCGACCCGGTGATCACCCTCACGGGCGGGGCGGTGCTGGAGAACCTGCCGGCGGACACCCTGGTGGGTGAGCTTTCCGCCATCGACCCGGACGGGAGCGACACCTTCAGCTTCTCCTTCGCGCCCAACGGCAACCCTGGCGACCTCTTCCGCCTCGACGGGGATCGTCTGCTGACGACCGCCCCGCTCGACTTCGAGGCGGCCGCGACCCTCGGCCTCACCCTGCGGGTCACCGATGGCGACGGCACCCGTTACGACAGGCCCTTCACCATCACGGTGACCGACCTGGCCGAGGGGGCCGCCGTGCAGGCGGCGGAGATCAACGCCCCCGGTTTCTCGATCACGAACGGTGTGGGCGGCAACCCCCAGGGATCGGTCCCCAGCGGCCGGCCCCTCGCCACCGGCTCGCTGGGCAGCGTCCAGACCGCCCCGATCACCCTTCCGGGGGAAAGCGAGCCCCGGGCACGGATCGAGAACACCAGCTACTGGAATTCCCTCAAGAACCTCACCCTCGGCGCCGACTACTGGAACCCGTCCCTGGGCAGCGACCTGCTGGTGGCCAACTTCGTGGATGTGCGCTGGGATCTGTCCACGGCGCCATCCCTGGATTTCGACCTGCAGGTGGTGGGTGCCAAGCGGGGTGCCATCGATTTCGGCGGCGGCGATGACACCCTCACCTGGCTGTTCCACAGCGATGGGGCCGCCCGCAGCAACACGGCCACGGTGTCGGGCGGGGAGGGCAACGATGTGCTCCGCTTCGCGGCGGTGGGCAGTTCCGATCTCGATGACGTGCTGCTGGCTGACAATGGCCGGCCCGCGGGCAACGGCTCCCAGTGGAACGCCACCTACGACGGCCGGTTCAGCACGGCCTTCGCCAACGGCGGTGAGGGCGATGACCGCATCGAGACGGAAGGGAACGTGCGGCTGCAGGCCGATGGCGGCGAGGGGGACGACATCCTGATCGGGGCGCGCCGCAACGACCGCCTGATCGGTGGCCTGGGCGAGGACACCCTGATTGGCGGCGGCGACGACGGCAGCTTCCGCTACACCGGCCGCGGATCCGGCCGTCGGGTGGTGGTGAGCGGCGGCGACCTGATCGACCTGCAGGCCCCCGGCGGTGGCGGTGACGGAGCGGCTGACACGGTCATCTACGACCTGGCGGACGGCGGAGTGGACCGGGTCAGGGGCTTCGAGGCAGGCCTGGACCGGCTGCAGGTGATCGGTGGGCTGGGAACGGCCCAGGTGACGGAGTTCGGCAACGGCACCTTCGTGAGCTTCTCGGGCCGCCCGCTGCAGGGCGTGCTGCTGGAGGGGGTCAGGGGGCTGAGTGTGGGCGGAGCCGGCGACGACATCCAGTTGCTGGCCTGAGGGTCGAGGGTTGCCACCGGTGGCTATCCGCCTTGAAGTGCTGACAACCCGCACACCGCAATCCCTTCCATCGGGCCCCTCATGGCCATCGGGATTTCGATGACCACGTGATTGGCTTCAACGTCAGTCAGATCGTCTGAATCGATCGCCTCTGAGCGGTAAAGGCTGGGCTGGCTGGCATTTTTTGCCTGCTACGCTCGGTTGGTCGTGGGGTACAAATGCAAACAACGTTCCAACAGCTTCCCGGCTTGTTGAGAAAGAGCTGTTTGCCGCTGCTCCTGATCATTGCCATCGTTGTCTCGTTTGTCGGCATCCTGAGTCAGAGCGGTCAGGTGTCCGAATGGCCCATGGACCAATCGTTTGTGACGCGGGCTGATCTTCGTCTGTATCGATTGCCGACGGGCTGGGTCTTTCAATATCCCCGCTTCAACTGGTCTGGCGGCGTATCGGCCAGCCTGCTGATCGGTCTCTATAAGTTGGTGGTCTCTCCGGCCCCGGAGACGCTCAATTGGCACGCCAAGTGCATCACCACCCTGCTGTTTCTGGGATCTGCGTATTCTCTTTGCCTGCTGTTGATCCGCCATTGGATCTTCCAGGCGCTGGCCTTCTCCGTCATTGCCAGTTCCGCCCTTCAGTTTGCTGAACCCTCCAGTGACATCATCGCGGCGGCGTTCTTCGCCCTGTTCATGCTGTCCGTGCGGCAGGGATGGCCGCGGCTGATCTCCTCTGGCCTGCTGATCCTTTTCGGCGTGTCCAAGATCCAGTTGCTCGTCTGCTCCCTGGGGGTGGGTGCTGTCTGGTACTGGTGGGATGTGCGGGAGAACCGGATGCGCTGGCAGATCCCAGTGGGGATGGCCTTCTGGCTGATGTTGCTGATGGCTCCCGGCTTGAAGCTCTATGGCATTGACATGGTCAGGACGGTCAAGGGACTGCGCACCTTTGCCTCGTCCTATGTGTTCATGTTCAGCCCCCATCAGTTCGCTCCCAGCTCAGAAACGCTCGCGGGCAGTATCACCAGTTGGCAGGATGTGATGCGATCGGTGTTCCCGGGTGCCCGCACCGTGAGCGACGTGATCCTTCGGTATCCGAAGAAGTACCTTGACTACCTGCTGGTGGCAGGTGCCTACGGAGTGTTTTCTGTGTTGCAGACGATGGGATTGATGCTGATTCCCTTTTTTCGCGCCTTGCGCCTCCGGGCCTTCCCTGCCGTCACCCAACTCAGCCTCCGGTTTCTCGGTGCGGCGGCCTTCTTTTCCCTGGTGCCGCCGCTGCTGCTCAGATTCATCAGTCCCCGCTATCTCGCCGTGGTCTTCCTTCCGCTGGTGGTGCTGTCCGCCGCTGCCGCCGGATCCTCTCAGGCGCCACGCTCCCTGAAGATCACGTTCCTGGTCTGTTCCCTGCTCACCCTTGTGCTGAACCTTGCCCTGTTCAGCGAGCGCCTGATTCGATCACCGCTGATGCCCTTCGGTTGAGGGATCGGCATCGGGCGGCAGCGGCGATCGGGGGCGAGAGCAGGAGCATGAAAAAACCCTGCCGAGGCAGGGTTGGAAGGAAAGGCTTGGCAGACCATCCCTGGCATCCGCTCCCAGGGATGGCTGACCGTCGCTGAACTCAGCCGGCGCTCCAGACACCACCGGCGATGTTGGCCAGCGGAGACTGGATGGCGGTGCTGCAGAGGAACCAGGCGAAGGCGGCGCCGCCGCAGCCACCCAGCCAGAAACCGCTGGCGAATTCCGCCCAGCCGGCTTTGGTGAACAGGTCGGCCGGGGGGTTGTCGATGGTGGCGTCGGGGGGCTGGACGTTGGGGCCGCTGCCGGCGGTGCCGTAGATCGACAGGCAGATGGTGAGAATCGACACCAGGCCGATGGTGGCCAGCAGGCCGGCGGTGCTGGCGAACTCGGTGGCGCGCAGGGGACCGGTGTAGGCGAAGGGGCCGTAGAGCAGGTAGCCGTGGGCCATGCCCACCTCGAGACCGCGACGGTTGGGCGAGAGGGACGGGCGGTAGGCCGGCAGGGCGTTCAGGAAGGCCTTGGTGAAATAGCTGCTGTTGACGGGGGTGGCCAGATTGCCGACGGTCGGGTCGGCCACGGGGGTCACGGTCATGGGAAGCGGATCGGGGGGGCGGCGGATCGGGGGTCGTCGATGGGGCGGCGAATGACGCTGGGGCCTGGGCCCGTCGTCAGTCGGTCGCCTCGATCACGTTGAACAGCAGGGCCATGGCCACCGCCGCGCCGAGGATTCCCACCAGGGGAACCATCACGGACGGCATCCAGGCAACGGCAAATTCACCAGTCATGGCTTGGGCCAATAGGAACCGCCGGTACTGTAAGGACCATGCCCTGTCCGGCTTCTCGGGGACCCGGGGGGCGACATAAAAGTTCAGCCAGGCTCGCCCCGCACGATGGCGCGCACCCGGTAGATCGGCCGGCCCTGGCTTTCGTGATACGTGCGCATCTGCAGTTCCGCCAGGAGCCCGAAGCTGAACAGCTGCACGCCGCTGAGAATCGCCAGCACCGCCATCAGCAGCAGGGGGCGGTTGCCGATGTCGGCCCCCACCAGCAGTTTCTCGCCCACCAGCCAGGCGGCGATGGCCAGCCCCACCAACAGGGCCAGGAGGCCGGCGAAGCCGAACACATGCATCGGCCGGGTCAGGAACCGCTTCATGAACCAGACCGTCAGCAGGTCCATCAGCACCCGGAAGGTGCGGTCGATGCCGTAGTTGCTGCGGCCGTAGCGGCGCGCCTGGTGGGACACCCTCACCTCACCGATCCGGGCGCCTTCGATGAAGGCCAGGGCCGGCAGGAAGCGGTGCAGTTCCCCGTAGAGGTTCATGTCGCTGACCACCTCCCGCCGGTAGGCCTTCAGGGAGCAGCCGTAGTCGTGCAGCCGCACCCCGGTGACCCGGGCGATCAGGCGGTTCGCCAGCAGGGAGGGCAGCAGCCGGTCGAGGGCCCCGTCCTGGCGCTGCTGCCGCCAGCCGCTCACCAGGTCCAGGTCGTCCTGCTCCAGCCGGGCCAGCAGCATCGGAATGTCGGCGGGATCGTTCTGGAGGTCCCCGTCCAGGGTGACGATCACCCCGCCGCTGCTGGCGTCGAAGCCGGCGGCCATGGCGGCCGTCTGCCCGTAGTTGCGCCGCAGCAGCACGGCCACCAGCTCGGGCACCCGAGCGGCCAGATCCCGCAGCACCGCCGCGGTGCCGTCCTTCGAGCCGTCATCCACCAGGACCAGCTCGAAGCTGCGCCCCAGCGGCCGCAGGGCCGCCAGGAGTTTCTCCACCAGATGGGGAAGGCTCTCCTCCTCGTTGTAGAGGGGGACGACCACGGAGAGTTCGGGGAAGCGTTCGGCCGCGGGGTGGTCGGAACTGTGGGCCAGGGCTGCCCGCGCCATGACCGTTCCCCGAAACTCGTGGCCTGAACTTACCTCAGGGGGGCAGGGGGCTGCCGTCGTGGCTGTGCATCACCCGCCCCGCGCCCCGCAGCTCGGCCCGGTAGTGGCAGGCCACCGGATCCCGGTTGCGGGGGTTCAGGTCGTCGACGCCGATGCCGTCACGGCCGTGCTGGCGCCCCGAGCTGTGCAGGTAGCGGCCGCCGCCGAGGTGCAGGGCCACGTGGGTGCAGCGCCGCAGGGTGCCGAAGAACAGCAGGTCCCCCGGCAGCAGCAGGCTGGTGACACCGCTGGCCACGGCCACCGGGCGGCAGAAGCGCTCCTGCAGGTAGGCATCGCGGGGCAGCCAGATGCCGGCCTGGGCGAAGGCGGTCTGCACCAGCCCCGAGCAGTCGAAGTCGGGCCCCAGGGTGCCCCCCCAGAGGTAGCGGTTGGGGCGGTGCCGTGCGGCCTCGGCGAAGGCCAGTACCGCTTCCAGGCGGGAGGCGATCCGGTCGCGTTCGAGGCGGGGCAGCGGCGGTGGCGAGGGTACGGGCTGCCCGTGGCGCTCGAGGGCCACCGCGTCCACCCAGCAGGGGTAGCCGTCCTCGTGCAGGCGGACCCGCAGGCGGGTCTCGGCGCCGGCGGCGGCGGGGGCCGCCCCCAGCACCCTCAGGCTCCGGCCCGCGTGAATTTCGGTGGCCAGCCCCGGCCCCTGCGGGCGGCTGTAGGCCGGCAGCGGCTGGGTCAGGGTCCAGATACGGCCCGGCGCCGGCAGGGTGCCTAAGGTCGCCATCGCAAGGTGCCGCCGCTGATGGCGTTCTACAGCCCGGATCCGGCCATGGGCGAGGCCCTCCGCCAGCTGATCGGCCGACTGGAGGCGGAGGGACGCCCGGGGCTGGGGGAGCAGCTCTCCGTCACCTGGCTCCGCTACGGCGACTCCCTGGTGGGGGCGGCCGAGGGGCTGGGCCAGGAGGAGTTCTGGGGCCGGACGGTGGCCGGCGCCTCCTGGGCGGGCCCGACGCCCCGCTATCCCGCCAGCGTCGTGAAGCTGGTCTACCTGGTGGCGGCCGAAGCCTGGCTGCAGCGCCAGCTGATCGAAGACGGGCCGGAGCTGCGCCGCGCCCTGGCCGACATGGTGCGCGATTCGGGCAACGATGCCACCAGCCTGGTGGTGGATCTGCTCAGCGGCACCACCAGCGGTCCGTCCCTGCCGCCGGATCGCCATGCCGCCTGGTGCCGCCAGCGCCAGCTGGTCAACGGCTGGCTGGCCCGCCTCGGCTGGAGCGAGGTGGCGGGGGTGAACGCCTGCCAGAAGACCTGGGCGGAGGGCCCCTACGGCCGCGAACGGGACTTCTACGGCGCCCAGCTGGAGAACCGCAACCGCCTCAGCACCGATGTCACGGCCCGCCTGCTGCACGCCGTGATGGCCGGTGCGGCGGTCTCTCCGCCGGCCTGCCGGCGAATGACGGCGCTGCTGCGCCGCTCCCTCGATCCCCTGGCCCGGGCCGCCGATCCCGAGAACCAGGTGGATGGTTTCCTCGGGGCCGGCCTGCCCGAGGGGGCCCGGCTGTGGAGCAAGGCCGGCTGGATGAGCCAGGCGCGCCATGACGCCGCCTATGTGGAGGTGGACGGGAGGGCGCCGATGCTGCTGGTGGTGTTCAGCGAGGGGCGGGTCCGGGCCACCGACGAGACCCTGCTGCCGGCCATCGCCGCCGCCCTGCTGGACGCCTGACCCTGCCCCGCTGACTGCTCCGCCCAGTGAGTTCCCCGCCCCTCGATGTGGTTCCCCTCGCTCTGGGGGCGGCGGTGAGCCCGATGCTGCTGGTGGGGCAGATGCGCACCCTCACCGCTCCGGGATCGGGCGTGCGCCAGAGCTGGGCCTACGTCGCCGGCAATGCCGTCGTGGTGGCGGGCTGGGCGCTGGTGGGGCTGGGCTCGGGGGGATCCCTGCCGGTCCGCGCCGCCGGCGCCGATCCGGTGTCCGCCGGCCTCCGGCTGGTCCTGGCCGCCGTGCTGCTCGCCATCGGCGCCCGGGCCCTGCAGCGTGAGGGCGGAACGGCGTCCCCGGCCCGGGGGGGCCACTCCCTGGCACGGTCCTTCGGGCTGGGGATCGCCCTGATGGCCGGCAACCTCACCTCGCTGGTGCTCTATCTGCCGGCGCTGCAGGACCTGGCCCGTTCCGGCCTGGCGGCGGGCCCCCTGGCCGCGCTGGTGGTGCTGGTGAGCCTGGTGACCCTGGCGCCGTCGCTGCTGCCGCCGCTGGTCCTGGTGCTCACGGGGGCCTGGGGGCGGTCCCGCCTCGAGCAGCTCTGCGGCTGGACGCTGGCCCACCAGGGCCGGATCAACGGTGGCTTGTGCGTTCTGTTCGCGGCCTATCTCGGCTGGAGCGGAGTCGCCAGGCTCTGAGCGGACCTGGCGACGGGGCCCCGCGAAGGGGCCGGGGGGCGGCCCATGGAAGGGCCTGGAACGGAGAGGGAGGGATTCGAACCCTCGACAGAAGTTGCCTCCTGTAACTCCTTAGCAGGGAGCCGCTTTCAACCACTCAGCCACCTCTCCAGTGGCCCAGCGAGCTTATCAGGGCTCGGACTCGGGCCCCGGCGGCAGGGGTGCCCCCGGATCCGGGGGCACGGCCAGGCGGGGCAGGCGGTGCTTGAAGCCGCAGAGGATCTCCCAGGGGATGGTGCCGCAGCGCTCGCTCCAGTCGAGGGGGCTGATCGTCTCCCCCTCCTGCTCGCCCAGCAAGGCGACCATGCTGCCCACTTCGATGCCCGGGGCGTCGGTGGCGTCGATCACGAGCTGGTCCATGGTGATGGCACCCACCTGGGGCAGGCGCCGGCCCTCGAAGAGGACGTCCATGCGGTTGGAGAGCTGGCGCGGCACCCCGTCGGCGTAGCCGATCGACACCACCGCCAGCCGGCTGGGCCGGCTGGTGCGGAAGCGGTGGCCGTAGCTGACGCCGACCCCCGCCCCCACCTGCCGCAGCAGGGTGACGCGGGCGTGGATCTGCAGGGCGGGCCGCAGGGGCACCACCCCGGCCAGGTGGGCCGCCGGCGGCTGGCCGTAAAGGGCCAGCCCCACCCGGACCAGGTCGTAGTGCTGGCGGTGCCCCCGCAGGGTGGCCGCCGAATTGGCGAGGTGACGGCAACCGGCCGCCAGGCCCTGTTCGGCCAGACTGGTGAGGACCGATTCGAAGCGCTGCTGCTGGAGCGCGTTGAGGCCGTCGTCCTCTCCGGGGGCGGCATCGGCGCAGGCCAGATGGGAGTAGACCCCCGCCAGCTCGATCGCCTCCATGCCCTGCAGGGCCGCCACCAGCCGCGGCCCTTCCTGCCAGTCGGCGCCCAGGCGGGCCATGCCGGTGTCCAGCTTCAGCTGCACGGTCATAGGGCGGCCGCTGCCGCTGGCCAGGTTCTGGCAGAGCAGGGCTTCCCGCATGCTGCTGAGGGTCGGCATCAGCTGCCAGCGCAGGCAGCTGCGCAGTTCCTCGGGCTGGGTGAGGTTGCCGAGCACCAGCACCGGAGCGGAGATGCCGGCGCGGCGCAGCTGCACCCCTTCGCCCAGGGTGGCGACCCCGAAGCAGCCCGCCCCCGCCTCCAGGGAGGCGCGGGCCACCGCAAGGGCACCGTGGCCGTAGGCGTCGGCCTTGACCACCGCCATCAGCTGGGTGGCCGGACCGATGTGGCGCCGCAGAGCCCGCACGTTGGCCTGGATGGCCGCGGTGTTCACCTCCACCCAGGCCCGCTGCCGCGACGGCTGGGTTTCCTCCGTTGCGCTGGCGGTGGCGAGCGAAGAGCTGGTCATGGGCGCCGCCGGTGGGAATGAACCATGGAATTCATGGGAATCCCGTTAGCATGCCGCGTATCCAGCGGACGGGAATGGGCCACGTACTCGTTCTGAATGCGTCCTACGAACCGCTGAACATCACCACCTGGCGGCGCGCCATGGTGATGCTGCTGAAGGGGAAGGCCGAGGGGCTTGAGCACGACCCCGAGCGGGCGATCCGTCCGGACCATTTCCTGCCCACGGTGATCCGGCTGCGCCAGTTCGTGCGGGTGCCCTACAAGCCCCTGCCCCTCACCCGCCGCAATGTCTTCCATCGCGACGGCCACGCCTGCCAGTACTGCGGCTACAGCGGTGAGCAGCTCTCCATCGACCACGTGGTGCCCCGCAGCCGGGGGGGCACCGACGTCTGGGAGAACGTCACCACCGCCTGCCTGCCCTGCAACGTGCGCAAGGGCAACCGCACCCCGCGGGAGGCGGCGATGCCCCTGGCCCGGGAGCCCCGCCGGCCCCTGGGCAGCCTGAGCTTCGAGGCCAACCGGCGCATCCGCTCCGGCCAGCACCAGGAGTGGGCCAAGTACGTCATCGGCGCCTGATCCGCCCCCCGTCGTCGCCGGCCCCATCCGCCCCCTCAGCCGCCGGCCCCGGTGGCCTCGAGGGCGAGGGCCTCCAGACCCTGACGCTGCTCCTCGGCGATGCAGGCCCCGATCAGGTCCTCGATCTGGCCGGCCAGCACGGGCTCGAGCGAGAAGTTCCGCCCCAGACGATGGTCGGTCACCCGGTTGTCCTTGGCGTTGTACGTGCGGATCTTCTCGCTGCGGTCGCCGCTGCCCACCTGGGCGCGGCGCACGGAACGCTCGGCGGCGTTGGCTTCGGCCAGCTGGCGCTCGTAGAGCTTGGCCCGCAGGATCTCCATGGCCCGTTCCCGGTTCTGAAGCTGGGAGCGCTCCTGGGTGCAGAACACCCGGATGCCGGTGGGCTTGTGCAGCAGGTCGACCGCCGTCTCCACCTTGTTGACGTTCTGGCCGCCGGCGCCGCCGGAGCGGGCCGTGCTGATCTCCAGATCCCCAGGGTCGATCTGTACCTCCACCGGGTCGGCTTCGGGCATGACCGCCACGGTGGCGGTGGAGGTGTGCACCCGCCCCTGGGATTCGGTGGCCGGCACCCGCTGGACGCGATGCACGCCCGCCTCGAACTTCAGGCGGCTGTACACCCCGTCGCCGCGGATGGCGAGGATCAGCTCCTTGTAGCCGCCGAGATCGGCCTCCGAGGCGCTGACGGGTTGCACCTGCCAGCCCTGGCCCTGGGCATAGCGCTCGTACATGCGGGCCAGATCCCCCGCCCAGAGGCTGGCCTCATCGCCGCCGGCACCGGCACGGATCTCCAGCATCACGCTGCGCTCGTCGCGGGGATCCGAGGGCAGCAGGCCCAGGGTGAGCCGTTCATTGAGAGCTCCGATCAAGCTCTCGAGGCTCACCAGCTCTTCGCCCGCCAGGGCCGCCAGTTCCTCAGCGGCGGGATCGTCGCGGTGGGCCCGCAGCAGGGCGCGCGCCTCCTCCCGTTCCTGCTCCAGCTTGCGCAGCCGCTGGTAGTCGTTGACCAGGGGCTCCAGCCGCGCCCGTTCCCGGGCAATCGCCTGGAGCCGGGAAGGATCGGAGGCCACCGCCGGATCCGCCAGCTGGCGCTCCAGGGTCTGGAAGGTGCGGCAGGCGGTGTCCAGCCGGGATTGCAGCAGCTCGGAATCCATGGGGCGGCACCGGCAACAAAAAGGGCCGGGTGCGTCAGGCACCCGGCCAAGGCGGAACCGGACCGTGGTGTGGTCCGGGAAGCTGAGCGACCGCTCAGGCCTCGGCGGCGGCCGGCTCTTCCACCGGGGTGGCGTCGGGCTCGGTGGCCTTGGCGGCCTTCTTGGCCCCCGAAGCGGAATCGGCACTGCCCATGCCGTACTTGCGCATGAAGCGGTCGACCCGGCCCTCGGTGTCGAGGATCTTCTGGGTGCCCGTGTAGAAGGGGTGGTTGCCGCTCCACACGTCGACCGTGATCTCGGGCTGGGTGGAGCCGGTGGTCATGACCACCTCTCCATTGCAGATCACCTTGGCGTCCGGATACCAGGTGGGATGGATGTCGGCTTTCGGCATGACGGAAATCAGCGCTTGGAGAACTGGGGAGCCTTGCGGGCTTTCTTGAGGCCGTACTTGCGACGCTCCTTGGCCCGGGGATCGCGGCTCAGGTGGCCTTCGATCTTGAGGGGCTTGCGGTTGTCGGGGGAGAGATCGCAGAGGGCGCGGGCCGCACCCTGCTTGATGGCATCGGCCTGGCCGGTGAGGCCGCCGCCGCGCACGTTGACCAGGAGGTCGTACTGGGCTTCCAGACCCAGGGTCTGCAGGGGAGCCTTGACCGCCGCCAGGTAGACGGGGTTGTAGTTGAGGTAGTTGTCGCCGGGGCGGCCGTTGATGGTGACGCTGCCGCTGCCGGGCACCACCCGCACACGGGCGACGGCGGTCTTGCGACGGCCGGTGCCCCAGTAGACGACGCGGTTGGAGGTGCTGGTCATTGGGCGGCGGCGGCGGGATCGAGGGCGAGGGGCTGGGGCTGCTGGGCGGCGTGGGGATGCTCGGCACCCTTGTAGACCTTCAGCTTGCGGAACAGCTGGCGGCCCAGGGCGTTGTGGGGAAGCATGCCCTTGATGGCCTTCTCGATGATCCGCTCCGGCAGGCGGGCCTGCAGGTGCTCAAAGGTTTCGGTCTTCATGCCGCCGGGACGGCCGGAGTGGCGCCGGTAGATCTTCTGGGTGGCCTTGTTGCCGCTGACGCGCACCTTGTCGGCGTTGATCACCACCACGAAGTCGCCCGTGTCGAGGTGGGGCGTGAAGGTGGGCTTGTTCTTGCCGCGCAGCACCTGCGCCACTTCACTGGCGAGACGGCCGAGGGTCTGGTCCGCTGCGTCGACCAGATACCACTGGCGCTCGAGCGAATCGATGGAGGGTGGGGTTGTCTTGTTCATCGCGCCGGCGGGCCGGTTTGGGGTGAGCCCATCGCAGCCGGATGGGTCGGGACAGGGAGATTCGACCCTACCGTGTCGCCGGACCCGGCGAATTCGGAGAGGTGCCATCTGCCTGGGGCCACCGGATGGGGCTCCCTGCAGGGCTCTCAGCCGATCGGTTCGTCGCCGAAGGGATCGGCGGGAGGATCGCGCGAATCCAACAGAA
Organism: Cyanobium gracile UHCC 0139; assembly: GCF_034931325.1. Classification (GTDB taxonomy): domain Bacteria; phylum Cyanobacteriota; class Cyanobacteriia; order PCC-6307; family Cyanobiaceae; genus Cyanobium; species Cyanobium gracile_B. Next base: position 79,263 of record NZ_JAYGHX010000006.1, read on the forward strand.
ATCGCGGTTGACAATCATACCAGGCGGCCTCAGGGAAGACCGGTTCCGGGTAGCCCACCCGCAGCAGGCAGAGGCCCTGGGGCGGTGCGGCCTCCTTCACAGCGTGGCGGGCGCCGCTGCGCCAGCGGTGCAGAAACTCCGCGGCCGCCAGGCGGCCCTCCCCCACCGCCACCAGCTGGCCCATCAGCAGGCGCACCATGCCGTAGAGGAAGCCGCTGGCCTGCACCTCGGTGACCAGCAGGTCGCCGCGGCGATCCACCTGGACCTCCTGGAGGGTGGTGCGGGCATGGGCCCGGCGGCTGCCCGCCCGCTGGAAGGCGGAGAAATCGTGCTCCCCCAGGAGGGCCTCCAGACAACGGCCCATCAGGGCCTCATCCAGGCGCCACTGGTAGCGATGCCAGCTCCAGGGGGCGAGGAAGAGGTTGGGGGTGCGGGCATTGAAGATCGTGTACCGGTAGCGCCGGTAGGTGGCACTGAAGCAGGCGTGCCAGTCGGGGGGCACCTCAGCGGCGGCCCTCACCCGGATCGTGGACGGCAGGCGACCGTTGAGGGCCTTGGCCCAACGGGTCACGGGGATGGGGCCGTCGGCATCGAAGTGCACCACCTGGGCGGCGGCATGGACGCCGGTATCGGTGCGGCCCGCCGCCACCGCTCGGACGGGACGGTGCGGGTCAAGGGCCTCGATGGCCACCTCGAGGGATTCCTGGACGCTGGAGTGATGGGCCTGCCGCTGCCAGCCGTGGAAGCAGGCTCCGTCGTACTGCAGCGAGAGGGCGATCCGTTTCAGACCAGCTCGATGATGGCCATCTCGGCGTTGTCGCCCCGGCGACGCACCGTGCGGATGATGCGGGTGTAGCCACCCTGGCGATCGCCGTAGCGGTCCTGGGCCTTGTCGAACAGGGCGTGCACCAGCTGCTTGTCGTAGATGTAGCCGATGGCGCGACGGCGGGCGGCGAGGGTGCCGTCCTTGGCCAGGGTGATCATGCGCTCGGCTTCATCACGCAGGGCCTTGGCCCGGGCCTTGGTGGTGGTGACGCGACCTTCACGGATGAGCTGGGTGGTGAGACCACGCAGCATGGCCTTGCGTTGGTCGGCGGGGCGTCCCAGCAGGGGGACTCGGCACTGGTGTCGCATGGTGGGGACGGGGCGGGTGGCGAAACGGGGAAGGGGGAACCGCCTTTCAGCCGCTGGTGCGGCTCTGGGGCAGGGAGATGCCGATCCTCTCGAGAGCCTCGATCACCTCGTCGGCGGACTTGGAACCGAAGTTCTTGATCTCCAGCAGGTCTTCGTAGCTGAAGCCCATGAGGTCGGAGACGGAGTTGACCTGGGCGCGCTTGAGGCAGTTGTAGGCGCGCACGGAGAGGTTCAGCTCCTCCAGGGGAATCTGGGCCTCGGCCGAAGGCTCGGGTTCCAGGCCGGGCTCCTCGGTCATGGTGAGGGTGGCCAGGGGCTGGAACAGGCTGATCAGCTGGTTGGCCGCCTGGGCCATGGCGTCGTCGGGGGTGACGCTGCCGTTGGTCTCGATCTCGATGCGCAGGCGCTCATGGGCCGAACCGCCTTCGCCAACGGCGGTCTCATCGACGGTGTAGTTGACCCGACGGACGGGCATGAACACCGCATCGATCTGCAGGAGATCGATGGCGGAGGTGTCCTCGTTGTGGCGATCCACCGGCCGGTAGCCCACGCCGCGCTCGACGTGAACCTCCATCTCCAGGCTGTGACCCTCGGCCACGGTGGCGATCTCCCGGTCGCCGTCGATCACCTGGACCTGGGGGGAGAACTGCAGATCCGAGGCGGTGACCCTGGCGGGGCCGTTGACCATGAGGCGGCCGATCTCCAGGTCGCGGCTGCGGCTGTTGACCGGCACCGACTTGCAGTTCAGCAGGATGTCGAGCACGTCCTCGCGCACCCCGGGCACCGTGGCGTACTCGTGGTTGACCCCGGAGAGACGCACCGCCGTGATGGCGCTTCCCTCGAGACCACCGATCAGCACGCGCCGCAGGGCGTTGCCGAGGGTGGTCGCCTGACCCCGGTCCAGGGGGCCGATCAGGAAGACGCCCGTCTGGGAACGGTCGTCGGCGACCTGGTGCTCGACCCGATCGATCTGGTAGTGCAACACGGTCTGAGGAGGTGAAAAGGGAACGGTGGCCGCGAGGGCGGCCCGGGGAAGGCGGGACGGAGGCCGGAGAAACTCCGGGGGCTCAGACCCGGCGGCGCTTGGCCCGGCGGCAGCCGTTGTGGGGCAGGGGGGTGACGTCGCGGATCAGGGTGATCTCGAGACCGGCCACCTGGAGGGCACGGATGGCGGTTTCACGGCCGGAGCCGGGGCCGCGCACCAGCACTTCGATCTGACGCATGCCCTGCTCGAGGGCGCGACGGGCGGCCGCTTCAGCGGCGGTCTGGGCGGCGAAGGGGGTGCCCTTGCGGGCTCCCTTGAAGCCGCTGGCGCCGGCCGACGACCAGCTCACCACTTCACCGGCGGTGTCGGTGATGGAGACGATCGTGTTGTTGAAGGTGCTCTGGATGTGAGCGACCCCGTTGGGCACGTTGCGCTTGGCCTTCTTGGGGCCGGTTTTCTTGGCTGGTTTGGCCATGGCGGTGACCCCGCAGCTGCGGGGAGGTGATCGGAGGACTTGTGGGAAGCCCCGGTGACGACCTCCCCAAGGGGAGGGCGGCGGGACCGGAGCCCGATGGCTGCCGCAAGGGACCACGGGCCAGGAGGTGGAGCAGACAGGGAAGAGAGGGCGGGCCCGAAGGCCCGGAACTCACTTCTTCTTGCCGGCGACGGTCTTGCGGGCGCCGCGGCGAGTGCGGGCGTTGGTGCGGGTGCGCTGGCCGCGCACGGGCAGGCCCATGCGGTGACGGCGACCCCGCAGGCAGCCGATGTCCTGCAGGCGCTTGAGGGCCATGCCCTCTTCGCGGCGCAGGTCACCCTCGAGGACGAAGGAATCAGCAGCGCCGCGCAGCTTCTGCACGTCGCCGTCGCTGAGGTCCTTCACCCGGATGTCGGGGTTGACCCCCGACTTGGCGAGAATCTTGCGGGCCCTGGTGAGCCCGATCCCGTACACGTAAGTGAGTGAGATCTCAACCCTCTTGTCACGAGGGATATCGACACCGGCGATCCGAGCCACGTCAGGAAACGATCAGAGGGCAAAGGGGTTGGCGGCCGACGGCGGCCGCCGTGAAGGCGTGAGGGGTCAACCCTGACGCTGCTTGTGCTTCGGGTTGGTGCAGATCACCATGACCCGGCCGTGGCGACGGATCACCCGGCACTTGTCGCACATCTTCTTGACTGAGGCACGCACCTTCATGGGCGTTGTGCTCTCCGAATTTGCAAACAGCTACCTTATCACATCAGTCCGTCAAGCTGGCTACGATCCTCCCTGCGATGGCCTCCACGGTGCCGGAGGCCTCCACGCTGCAGAGCAGGCCCAGCTGGCGGTAGTGGTCGATCAGGGGGGCGGTCTGCTCCTGGTACACCACCAGGCGGTTGCGGATCACGGCCTCGTTGTCGTCGGCCCGGCCCCGGGAGAGGAGGCGCTGGATCAGCACGCCGTCCTCCAGCTCCAGCAGCAGCACCCGTTCGATGCGCTGGTCGAGCTCCGCCAGCAGGGCGTCGAGCGCCTCGGCCTGGGCGAGGTTGCGGGGGAAGCCGTCCAGGAGCCAGCCGCCGGTGTGGCCCTCCAGGCGGCTGCGCACGATCGCCAGCACCAGGGCGTCGCTCACCAGCTCGCCGCGGGCCATCACCGCCTCGGCCTCCTGGCCCAGGGCGGTGCCGGCCTTGACCTCCCCCCGCAGCAGGTCGCCGGTGGAGAGATGCAGCAGCTGGTGACGTTCAGCCAGGAGCTCGGCCTGGGTGCCCTTGCCGGCGCCGGGGGGACCGAGGAAGAGGAGTCGCTGTTTCATGGGAAGGGAAACGGGGGAAGGGGCCTATTGGCGGACCAGTCCTTCGTAACGCTGGGAGATCACGTAGGTCTGAACCTGCTTGGCGGTATCGATCGCCACGCCCACCAGGATCAGCAGGGAGGTGGCCCCGAGCCCCTGGAAGGTGCGCACCTGGGTGGCCCCCTCCACCGCCGAGGGGATGATCGCGATCGCGCCGAGGAACAGGCCCCCCAGCAGGGTGAGCCGGTTGGACACGCCCGAGAGGTAGTCGGCCGTGGCGGAGCCCGGCCGCACCCCGGGGATGGCGACGCCGGAGCGCTTCAGGTTGGTGGCGATGTCCACCGGGTTGACGGTGAGGGAGGCGTAGAAGAAGGCGAAGCCGCAGATCAGGGCGAAGTACACCAGGGCGTAGAGCCAGGGGGTGCTGCTGGTGGGGTTGAGGTAGCCCGCCACCCGGATCAGCCAGGGGCTCTTGGTGAGGTTGGCGATCGTCAGGGGCAGGAAGACCACCGCCGAGGCGAAGATGATCGGCATCACCCCGCCGGCGTTGAGCTTGAGGGGCAGGTAGCTCTGGCGGGAGGCCAGGGTGCTGGCCCCGCCCACCTGGCGCTTGGCGCTGACGATCGGGATGCGGCGGCTGCCCTCCTGCAGGAAGATGATGCCCACGATCGTCACCAGGAAGACCAGCACCAGCACGACGATGCCACCCACCGTGGCGCGGTCGCCGCTCTGGGCCAGCTGGATGGTGGACCCGAGGGCCTTGGGCAGGGTGGCGACGATGTTGATGAAGATCACCAGGGAGGCCCCCTGGCCGATGCCCCGTTCGGTGATCACCTCGCTGATCCACATCACCACCATCGATCCGGTCACCAGGGCCAGGCTCGTCTGGACGACGAACAGCCAGTCCGGCAGGCCGGGCAGGGCGTACTGCCGCAGGATCAGGGCGAAGACGATGCTCTGGAGGATGCCCCAGCCCAGGGCCACGTAGCGGGTGATCTGGGCCAGCTTGCGGCGCCCGGCCTCCCCCTCGTTCTTCTGCAGCTCCTCGAGCTGGGGCAGGGCCGCCGTCATCAGCTGGATGATGATCGAGGCGTTGATGAAGGGCAGGATGCCCAGGGCGAACACGCCCAGGGTGGAGAGGCCGCCGCCGGTGAAGATGTCGAGGAAGCCGATCAGCTGACCCCCCTGACGGATGAAGTCCTGGAAGGCGACCCGATCGATGCCGGGCACCGGGATGTAGATGCCGAGTCGCACCAGCAGCAGCAGGCCCAGGGTGGTGAGCACCCGGTCCCGCAGGCCCTTTGACTGGACCAGCTGGACGAGGATTTCAGCGGCGCTCGGATTGCGCCCCCGGCTGAGGAGCATGGTGATGTCGGGAGTGGTGGGAACGGGTCGCTACGACCGGAGCCGCCTGCCGCAGCACAAGGCTACGGGCAGGCGGCTCGCGGCTGGGGGCAGGGCAGGGCCCGGCCTCAGTCGATGATCTCGCAGGAGCCGCCGGCGGCTTCGATCTTGGCGCGGGCCGAGGCGGTGAAGGCGGCGGCCTGGACCGTCAGTTTCACCGTCAGTTCGCCGTTGCCGAGCACCTTCAGCGGGTAGCGGGGGCTGGTGACCAGGCCCGCCTGCTCGAGGGACTCGAGGCTGACCGTGCTGCCGGCCTTCAGCTCACCCAGCCGCGACACGTTGATCACGGTGTAGTGGGTGGGGTTGATGACCGGGAAGTGCTTGAGCTTCGGGATCCGGCGGTAGAGGGGCATCTGGCCACCCTCGAAGCCGGGGCGGGTGGGCCGGCCGGAGCGGGACTTCTGGCCGCGCATGCCGAAACCGCAGCTGGCGCCCTGGCCGGCGGCGATGCCGCGACCCTTGCGCAGCTTGCGGCGGCGGGAGCCCGTCTGGGGCTGGAGACTGTTGAGAGAGAAGGACGTCATGGCGGGCCTCAGGAGTAGATCTGCTCGAGGGAGATGCCCCGCTCCTTGGCGGTCTCCTTGTGGGTGCGCAGGCCTTCGAGGGCCTGCATGGCGGCGCGGGCGTTGTTGAGCGGGGTCTTGGAGCCCAGCCGTTTCGCCAGCACGTTCTTGATGCCGGCCAGTTCGAGCACGGTGCGGATCGAACCGCCCGCGATCACCCCGGTACCGGGGGCGGCCGGCCGGATCAGCACGCTGGCGGCGCCGTCGCGGCCGTTGCTGAGGGTGGGGATCGAACTGGTGCGGGTGAGGGGCACCTTGACCAGATGCTTCTTGCCGTCGGCCACGCCCTTGCGGACGGCGCCGATGACATCGCCGGCCTTGCCGACGCCCACGCCCACCTGGCCGCGTTCGTTGCCGACGACGACGATGGCCCGGAAGCTCATCTTCTTGCCGCCCTTGACGGTCTTGGAGACGCGGCGGATCTGCACCACCCGCTCCTGCCATTCGGAGTCGCGTTCCTGGCCACGGCGGTTGTCGCGGCCACGGCCGCCGCCACCGCGGCGGTCACCCTTGGCATCGCCGCGGCCACCGCCACCGCCGCCCCGGCGCTGCTCCTGCTGGCCTTCGGCAGCGGCGGGGACGTCGGAGGCCGCAGGCACGGCGCCGGTCTGGATCTGGTCGTTGGTTTCGGTCATGGTGAGAGCAGGGATCAGAACTGAAGGCCCGCTTCCCGGGCGGCGTCAGCAAGGGCCTTGACCCTGCCGTGGTACAGGTTGCCGCCGCGATCGAAGACCACCTGCTGGATGCCCTTGGCGAGGGCGCGCTGGGCGACGAGCTGGCCCACCGCGATGGAGGCATCGCAGTTGGCGCCCGCGGTGACGCTGGTGCGCAGGTCCTTGTCGAGGGTGGACGCGGCACAGAGGGTGTTCTGGGCGTCGTCGTCGATGACCTGGGCGTAGATGTGGTTGTTGGAGCGGAACACGGCCAGCCTGGGACGGTCGGCGGTGCCGGAGAGCAGACGACGCAGGCGGCGGTGACGCTTCTGGGTCTGCTGTTTGCGGGAGAGGGAAGACATGGGGGATCAGACGGATGACGCTCGAGCAGACCTCATTTCTTGCCGGTCTTGCCGGCCTTGCGCAGAATCCGCTCACCTTCGTACTTGATGCCTTTGCCCTTGTAGGGCTCGGGCGGACGGATGCCGCGGATCTTGGCCGCCTCGTTGCCCACCAGCTCCTTGTCGGGGCCGGAGACGAAGACCGAGGTGTTGTTCTCGACCGAGAAGGTGACCCCTTCGGGGGGAACCATCTCCACCGGGTGGCTGTAGCCGGCGCTGACCACGAGCTTGCGCCCCTGGACCTGGGCGCGGTAGCCCACACCGACGATCTCGAGCTTGCGGGTGAAGCCCTGGCTGACCCCTTCCACCATGTTGGCGACGAGGGTGCGGCTGAGGCCGTGGCGCTCCCGGGAGCGGCGGTGGCTGCTGGTGGGACTCACCACCACGGTGCCGCCGTCCTGGCTGACGCTGACGCCCTCCGGAAGAACGCGGCTGAGTTCGCCCTTGGGACCCTTCACGGTGACCGAAAGGCCGTCGAGGCTGACGGTGACCTTGTCGGGGATGGGGATCGGGGCTTTACCGATACGAGACATGGAACAACTCCTGGGATCAGTAGACGTAGCAGAGCACTTCGCCGCCGACGCCCTGCTTGCGGGCATCACGGTCGCTCATCACACCCCGGGAGGTGGAGATGATCGCCACGCCGAGGCCGCCCAGCACCTTGGGCAGCTGGCGGGTGTTCTTGTAGATGCGCAGGCCGGGCTTGCTCACCCGCTGCACGGAGCGGATGGTGGGCTGGCGGTGCTTGCCGCTGTACTTCAGCTCGAGCACCAGCTGGCGCTGCACACCTTCGCCTTCCTCGGCGATGGCGCCGATGAAGCCTTCCTGGTGGAGCACGTTGGCGATGCTGCGGGAGAGGCGGGAAGCGGGAATCCTGGTGCGCTCGTGGCGCTTCTCACTCGCGTTGCGAAGGCGGGTGAGCATGTCTGAGATCGGGTCGTGGTTGGCCATGGTCGTGTCCGGGAGGGGGCTCAGGTATTGCGGAACGGCATTCCCATTTCGCGGAGGAGGGCCCGGCCCTCTTCGTCGTTACGGGCGTTGGTCACGATCGTGACGTCCATCCCCCGGATGGCATCGATCTTGTCGAAGGAGATCTCGGGGAAGATGATCTGCTCCCGGATCCCCAGGGTGTAGTTGCCCCGGCCGTCGAAGCTCTTCGGGCTCACACCGCGGAAGTCGCGGATGCGCGGCAGCGCCAGGTGGATGAGACGCTCGAGGAAGGCATACATCCGCTCGCCCCGCAGGGTGACGGCCACGCCGATCGGCATGCCCTGGCGGATCTTGAAGCCGGCGATGGCCTTCTTGGCGCGGGTCACCACCACCTTCTGACCGGTGATGGTCGCCAGTTCGGTGATCGAGGCCTCGAGGGCCTTGGCGTTCTGGGCGGCTTCACCGAGGCCCCGGTTGACGGTGACCTTCACCACCTTGGGAACCTCGTGGACGTTGGAGAGGTTGAGATCCTTCAGCAGCTTGGGCTGGATCGTCTCCCGGTAGCGCTGTTTGAGTGACATGACGGGGGGATGGGGGGGCGCTTCTGGACGTGGTCAGAAGGCGGACGGGGGAGGGAGGCAGGGACGCGGAGCGTGGGGGGCGTCGCGGAGGATGGGGGCGGCGACGCGGTGGGGGGCGGTCAGTCGAGCACCTCCCCGGTCTTCTTGAGGCGGCGCTTCTTGCTGCCGTCCTCCTGGACGACGATCTCCACCCGGCTGGCCACCTTGTTGGCGGCGGAGTACAGCATCACGTTGGAGGCATGCAGGGACGCTTCCTCGGTGACGATGCGGCCGGTCTCGCCCTCCTGGGTGGGCTTGACGTGGCGGGTGCGCAGGTTGACGCCCTGCACCACGACACGGTTCTCGTTGGGCAGGGTGCGCAGCACCTCGCCGGTCTTGCCCTTGTCCTTGCCGGCGATCACCTGGACGGTGTCACCCTTGCGGATGCGCATCTTGATGCGCTGAACGGGCCGGGCCTTGGGGGTTGCGGTGGCCATCTCAGATCACCTCCGGGGCGAGGGACACGATCTTGGTGAAGTTGCGCTCGCGCAGCTCCCGGGCGACCGGGCCGAAGACGCGGGTGCCCTTGGGGTTGTTGTCGTTCCCCAGGATCACCGCGGCGTTGTCGTCGAAGCGGATGGCGTTGCCGGTGTCACGGCGCAGCGTGGCCCGGGTGCGCACCACTACGGCCTTGACCACATCCGACTTCTTGACGCCCATGTTGGGCATGGCGTCCTTGACGGCGGCCACAATCACATCGCCCACGTGGGCGTAGCGACGGTTGGTGCCGAGCACCCGGATGCACTGGATGCGCTTGGCGCCGCTGTTGTCAGCGACGTTGAGGAAGGTTTCCTGCTGAATCATGGGGAGTTCCTCAGCCGGCGCTGGTGGTGGAGAGAACCTCAGCGACGGCCCAACGTTTGGTGCGGCTGAGGGGGCGGGTCTCGGTGATCCGGACCCGGTCACCCACGCGGCAGCTGTTGGCTTCGTCGTGGGCTTTGTAGCGGGTGGTACGGCGGACGGTCTTCTGATAGATGGGGTGGGGGAAGCGGTTTTCCACCGCCACCACCACCGTTTTGTCCATCTTGTCGCTGACGACGGTGCCGACCCTTTCCTTGAGTGCCATGGGGATCGAGGGGGAATCAGGAGGCGACGGTGGAGCTTTGACGCTCCTGCTGCACCGTCAGCAGGTGGGCCAGCTTGATGCGGGCCTCCTTGAAGCGGTGCGGGTGCTCCAGACGGCGGGTGGCCTGCTGGAAGCGGAGGTCGAACAGTTCGCGACGGACGCCGTCGATCTGTTCGCCGATCTGGGTGTCGCTGAGCGACCGCACATCGGTGATGGTGGGACGGGCCATGGTCAGGATTCGACGGCGAGGGCGGGTTCGGGGGCGGCTGCCTCCTGATCGGCCAGGGCGAGGAACTTCGTCTTGACCGGCAGTTTGTACTGGGCCAGACGCATGGCTTCCTTGGCGATCTGGGGGGTGATCTCCGGGCCGCCCATCTCGAAGAGAATGCGCCCCGGCTTGATCACGGCCACCCAGAATTCCGGGTTGCCCTTACCGGACCCCATGCGGGTTTCGGCCGGCCGCATGGTGACGGGCTTGTCAGGGAAGATCCGGATCCAGATCTTCCCGCCCCGCTTGACGTAGCGGGTCATGGCACGGCGGCTGGCCTCGATCTGGCGGGAGGTGATCCACCCGCACTCCTGGGCCTGCAGGGCGAAATCGCCGAAGGCGATGGTGTTGCCGCGCGTGGCGATGCCGCGCATGCGGCCTCGCTGCTGCTTTCGGAACTTGACGCGTTTTGGACTCAGCATGGTTCAGGCCTCCTGATCACTCCTCGTTGGAGCGGTCTTCGAACTGTTGCGGCCGGCGGTTGGCGCGGCGTTTCGGTGCTCCACCCACGGGCAGCTGGTCCTGCTGACCGGGAAGCACCTCCCCTTTGAACACCCAGACCTTGATGCCCAGCACCCCGTAGGTGGTGGTGGCCACCTTGGTGGCGTAGTCGATGTCGGCGCGGAGCGTGTGCAGGGGCACGCGACCCTCGCGGGTCCACTCCGTCCGGGCGATTTCGGCGCCGTTGAGGCGGCCGCTCACCTGGAGCTTGAGACCCAGCACCCCGGCCCGCTGGGCGCGCTGCACCGCCATGCGCATGACGCGCCGGAAGGCCACCCGCTTCTCCAGCTGCTGGGCGATGTACTCGGCCAGCAGGAAGGCGTCGGCGTCGACCCGCTCCACCTCGACCACGTTGATGCGCACCTGACGGTGGGCGTCGCCGAGGGTCTTCTGGATGCCGGTGCGCAGCTCTTCGATGCCGCTGCCCTGGCGGCCCACGAGAACGCCCGGACGGGCGGTCTTGAGTTCCACTTCGAGCTGGTCGGCCTTACGGGCGATCAGCACGTCGCTGATGCCGGCGGCGGCGTACTTCTTGTTGATGAACGACCGGATCCGGTCGTCCTCCTGAAGGAGGACGGGGTAGGTCTTGCTTGGGGCGTACCAGCGGGAGCGGTGGTCCTGGGTGATCCCCAGGCGCAGGCCGGTTGGATGGATCTTGTGTCCCATCGGGCGGTGTCCTCGGGGGTCAGGCGGTGGGCGCTGCCACAGCAATGCTGATGTGGCAGGTTTGCTTTTTGATGGCGTAGGCGCGGCCCTGGGCCCGGGGCCGGAACCGCTTCAGGGAGGGTCCCATGTCGGCGCTGGCCTGGCTGATGACCAGGGTGGCCGGATCGAGGCCGAGGTTGTGCTCGGCATTGGCGACCGCGGAGCGGAGCACCTTGGTGATCGGGCCCGTGGAGCGGTAGGGCATGAACTCGAGCATGATCAGGGCGTCGCGGTAGGTGCGACCCCGGATCTGATCGAGAACCCGGCGCACCTTGGACACGGAACCGCGGATGAAGCGGCCGTGCGCCAGGGCCTGGGTGTCGGGTGTGGTGGTTGCCATCGGATCAGCGGCCTCCCTTCTTGTCTTTGATGTGACCGCGGAACGTGCGGGTGGGGGCGAATTCGCCCAGCTTGTGGCCCACCATCTGCTCCGTCACGTAGACGGGCACGTGGGCCTTGCCGTTGTGAACGGCAATGGTGTGGCCGATCATCATCGGCAGGATGGTGGAGGCCCGTGACCAGGTCTTGATCACGGTCTTGTCGTCGGCGGCGTTCTGCTTCTCCACCTTGCGGAGCAGGTGGTCGGCGACGAACGGGCCTTTCTTGAGTGAGCGTCCCATGGCGGATCAGGCGAACAGCAGAGCGGTGTGGGTCATCAGGAGTCGCGTCCGCCACGGCTCCGTTTGGAGGTGCGGCGTCGTTTCCGCAGCACGAACCGGTTGCTCGGCTTGTTGCGCTTGCGGGTCTTGAGGCCCAGGGCGGGTTTGCCCCAGGGCGTGACCGGACCGGAACGGCCGATCGGTGCCCGGCCCTCACCACCACCGTGGGGGTGGTCGCAGGGGTTCATGACGCTGCCGCGCACTTCCGGACGGCGGCCCAGCCAGCGCTTGCGGCCGGCCTTGCCCAGGCTGGTGTTGCGCTGCTCGGCGTTGCCCACCTCACCGAGGGTGGCGTAGCACTCCCGGCGCACCAGCCGCACCTCGGTGGAGGGCAGCTTGAGGGCGACGTAGTCCCCTTCCTTGGCCACCACCTGGGCGCTGGCCCCGGCGGTGCGGACCATCTGACCGCCGCGCCCGGCGTAGAGCTCCACGTTGTGAACGCTCGAGCCCAGGGGGATGGCCGAGAGCGGCAGGGCGTTGCCGTTCTCGATCGGGGCGTCGGGGCCGGAGATGACGCTCTGGCCCACCGCCACGTTGGCGGGGGCAAGGATGTAGCGCTTCTCGCCGTCGGTGTAATAGAGCAGCGCCAGACGGGCGTTGCGGTGCGGGTCGTAGTGGATCGCGGCCACCTTGGCGCTCACCCCGTGCTTGTCGCGACGGAAGTCGACGATGCGGTAGAGGCGCTTGTGGCCACCGCCGCGGTGGCGGCAGGTGATGACGCCGCGGTTGTTGCGGCCCTTGTGGCGGTGCTTGGACACCACCAGGCCCCGTTCCCGGTTCTTGCCCGTGATGTCGCTGAAGTCGGTGACGACCAGCGTTCGGGTGCCGGGGGTGTTGGGCCTGTAGTTGCGGATTGCCATGACGTTTCAGACCCCTCAGGACTCAGGGAACAACTGGATGGCGTTGCCTTCGGCAAGGCGCACCACCGCTTTCTTCACCTGGGCGCGTTTGCCGGCGAAGCGCCCCACCCGACGGGTGCGGCGGGGGGGATTCATGGTGCTGACGCCGACGACCTTGACATCGAACAGGTGTTCGACGGCCGCCTTGATGTCGGGCTTGGCGGCCCGATGGTCCACCTCGAAGGTGTACTGGTTGATCTCGATGGCGCGGGTGGCCTTCTCGGTGATCAGCGGGCGACGGATCACGTCCGCCAGCCGACCTGCAAAACGCTCAGACATCGCCGTAGACCTCCTGAATCTTCGCCAGTGCCTCTTCGCTGAGCACCAGCTTGTTGGCATGGAGCAGATCGAACACGTTCAGCTGATCGGCGGCGATCAGCTTCACCTTCTCGAGGTTGCGCACCGAGCGGGAGACCGCCTCGGAGGCGCCGTCGAGGATCAGCAGCACCTTGGCGCCGGCGTCGATGCCGAAGCGGGCCAGGGCGGCGGTGATTTCCTTCGTTTTCGGGGTATCGAGCCCCTCGGCGAAGCCTTTCACCACGGTGATGTCCGCGACGCGGCTCATCAGGGCGGTGCGCAGGGCCAGGCGGCGCTCCTTGCGGTTCATCGACACCGCGTAGCTGCGGGGCTTGGGTCCGAAGATCACGCCACCACCGGGCCGCAGCGGGGTGCGGATGGAGCCCTGGCGAGCCCGGCCGGTGCCCTTCTGCTTGTAGGGCTTGCGGCCGCCGCCGGCCACTTCGGCCCGGGTGAGGGTGCTGGCGGTGCCCTGACGGGCGTGGGCCAGCTGGCGGACCACGGCGCGGTGCAGCAGGCCGTTGGCGGATGTTTCCTTGGCGACCTTGAGGTCGAGGGGAGCCTTGCCGCTCTCCTTGCCTTGCCAGTCGCGGATCACACAGTCAGTCATGGGTGTTCTCCTCAGTTCGCTGCGGGGACGCCCACCCGCCGGGCCGGGCGGATGTCGAGCAGGGCGCCAGGCTTGCCGGGAACCGAGCCCTTGACCACGAGCAGATTGCGGTCTGCATCCACCTTGAGGATGGTGAGGCCGCGGGTGGTGATCTGCTTGCCGCCGTAGCGGCCGGCCATCCGCTTGCCGGGGTAGACCCGGCCGGGGGTGGTGCCGGCGCCGGTGGAACCCGGTTCGCGGTGGTTCTTGGAGCCGTGGCTCATCGGGCCGCGGCTGAAGCCGTGGCGCTTCTGGTAGCCCGAGAAGCCGCGGCCGATCGTGTCACCGCTGACGTCGACCTTCTGGCCGGGGGCGAAGTCACCGACGGTGACGGCGGCCCCGAGCTCGAGGCCGTCGATGGCCTCCAGCCGGTACTCCTTGAGGTGCCGCAGGGGCGCCTCGCCGGATTTGGCCAGGTGGCCCTTGGCCGGTTTGTTGACGAGCTTGTCGCGCGTCTCGCCGAAGCCGAGCTGCACCGCGGTGTAGCCGTCGGTGGCTTCGCTCTTGAGTTGGGTGATGCGGCAGGGACCCGCTTCGATCAGGGTGACCGGAATGGATTTGCCTTCTTCGTCGAAGAACTGGGACATACCCAGCTTCTTCCCGAGAATGCCGATGGACATGGGAGGGAGAACAACACCAGCTGGACTGCCGCGGCGAGTCGCCAGGGATCCGGGCCGAGGCCCGACATCCGTGGTGGACCCGCTGGACGGCGGGGGGCTGAATTCGTGGAATCGCAGATTGACCCGAGGGTCAGGAGCTAGCGAGGCGAATCAGCTGGCTGGGACTTGCCGGAAGCGGTGAGGCCTCGAGCAGTATCCCGACGGTCCTGACAGCGACGAGCGCTGAAGGAGTCGTACGAGCCGGGAAGGGTTCGTCACCACTGACGGACCCCGTACCGTTCTCTGGAGGCCCGGCTAGCGGACGGGCACAGATCTTCGGCACAAGAGACAACAGTACCCCATGGTGTGCACCACCACCTGCGGGACCCTCTCCGGCTGTCAGACTCAGCCCCGATTCGCCTGCCGCTCCCGATGCCTCTGCTGATGACCGGCCGTGGTTTCCGCACCGAGCTGGAGCGCTGCGGTGCCCTCGCCCTGTTCGTTCCCCTGGAGGGCGGTGCCGAGACACGGCTGCTGCGGCGGCTGCGGGCGGCCGGGTACCGGGCCCATCTCACCTCCGCCCGTGGGCTGGGGGATCCGGAGGCCTACCTGATGCAGCTGCATGGCATCCGGCCCCCCCACCTCGGCCACCACAGCGTCGGCCGGGCGGCTGCCGTGGGTGAGGTGCAGCGGGTGATGCCCCAGCTGGGCCCTGCCCTGGCCGGCGACGGGCCGGTGCTCCTCTGGCTGCTGGAGGGCCAGGTGCTGAGCAGCTCGGAGCTGGCTGCCCTCTGCGAGCTCTGCCGCCGCGAACCGCGCCTGAAGCTGGTGGTGGAGATGGGCGGCGCCAGGGCCCTGCGCTGGCAGCCCCTCGAGCAGCTCGTGCCGGCCTGAGCCGGGTCCACCCCATAGCCTGGGCCCGTTCCTCGGACTCCAGGGCCTTGAGTGAGCGGCTCGGATTGATCTGGGGTTCGGCCTTCTTCGCCGGCTCCCTGGCCCAGGCCACGGCCTGGCTCACCGGCCAGCCGGCGGTGGTGCTGCTGCTGGCGATCGGCCTGCTCACGGGCCATGCCGGTTTCGACCTGGTCCATCCCGAGAACCTGGGCGCCGGCCTGGAGCCCCTGGTCGGTCTGCTCGTGAGCCTGGTGCTCTTCGACGGTGGGCTCAATCTGCGCCTGGCCGGCCGCGATCTGCAGCGGTCGGTGCTGCAGCTGGTGCTGGTGCGCCTGGTGCTGGGGCTGCCCCTGGCGGCCCTGCTGGCCCACGTCCTGGCGGGCCTGCCCTGGTCCCTCGCGCTGGTCTACGGCGCTATCGCCCTGGCCACCGGACCCACGGTGGTCACCCCGATGGTGCGCCAGCTGCGTCTGGCTCCGAAGCTGGGCCAGCTGCTGGAGGCCGAGGGCCTGATCCTCGAGCCGGTCAGTGCCGTGCTCGGCCTGGTGCTGCTCCAGGTGACCCTTGGGGACCTGGGCAGCTGGCAGGAGGTGGCCTCCCGCCTGCTCCTGCGCCTGGGGGGCGGGGTGGTCCTCGGCGGCCTGGCCGGCTTGCTGCTCTCGGAGGCCCTCCGACGGCTGGGGGCCGTCGCGGCGTCCCGGGCGGCCGAGGGGGTGCCCGTCGCCAATGGCAATGGTCTGGAGCTGCAGCTCACCCTCGGGGTGCTGTTCCTGATGTTCAGCGGCTGCGAGGCGCTGCTGCCGGAGTCGGGCCTGCCGGCGGCGGTGGGCGCCGGGGTGGTGGTGGGGCTGCGCCTCGATGCAGCCGCCACCCAGCTCGACGAGTTGATCCGCCAGCTGGCCATGCTGGCCATCACGGTGCTGTTTCCCCTGCTGGCGGCCGATGTCTCCTGGGCCGAGCTCAGTCCCCTCGGCCTGGGCGGCCTGGGCTGCGTGCTGGCCCTGATGCTGGTGCGCTGGCCCCTGATCCAGCTGACGGGCCTCGGCCTGCCCAGCCTCGACTGGAAGGAGAAGGCCCTGCTCAGCTGGATCGCTCCGCGGGGCATCGTCACCGCGGCGGTGGTGAGCCTGTTCGCCCTTGAGCTCGACCGGGCCGAGGTCCCTGGGGGGGCCACCCTCAAGGGTCTGGTGTTCCTGACCATCCTGATCACCGTGGGCCTGCAGGGGTTCACCGCCCCCTGGCTGGTGCAGCGCCTCGGGCTCGCCCAGCCCGAGGTTGCGGCGGAGCCCTCCCAGGCCGGCTGAGGGGCGAGCCGGTGGCAGGATCGATCCTTCCCCCCACCGCCATCCATGGGTGCCGTACTCCGGGGCCCCGCGCCGCTGCTCCGCCAGGACCCCGAGCAGGCCCTGGCCGCCGGCCGTTGGGTGAAGCTGATCGGCGGGGCCAGCAACCAGGATCTGGCCGCCATCGAGGACCTGGCCGGCATCCATGCCCTGGCCGGGGTCCACTGCATCGATGTGGCCGCCGATCCGGCGGTGGTGGCCGCGGCGCGGCGGGGCATGGCCTGGGCCGAGGCCAGGGGCGCGACCCGTCCCTGGCTGATGGTCAGCCTCAGTGACGGCCTCGACCCCCACTTCCGCAAGGCCTGGTTCGACCCGGGCCGCTGCCCCCCCGCCTGCCCCCGGCCCTGCGAGCGGGTCTGCCCCGCCCTGGCGATCGGCGGCACGGGGGTGGTGGAGGAGCGCTGCTACGGCTGCGGCCGCTGCCTGCCGGCCTGTCCCCTGGGGCTGATCGAGGAGCGCAACCAGGTGCTGGAGGCGGCCGGTGTGGGGGGCCTGCTGGCGCAGTTGGCCCCCGATGCGGTGGAGCTGCACACCCGGCCGGGGCGGCTGGAGGCCTTCGGCGATCGGGTGGCCCAGCTGGCCGCCAGCGGGGTGCCGCTGCAGCGGGTGGCGGTGAGCGCGGCCCTGGAGGGAGGCGCCACGGTGGAAGAGCTGTCGGCGGAGCTCTGGGCGCGGTTCCGCCTGCTGCGCGGGGCCGGCTTCCGGCCGCTCTGGCAGCTGGACGGGCGGCCGATGAGCGGTGATGTGGGGGCCGGCACGGCCCATGCGGCGGTGGGCCTGCTGGAGCGGCTGGGGCCGCTGGCGCCGCCGGGCCCCCTGCAGCTGGCCGGCGGCACCAATGCCCACACCCTGGCGGTGCTGGCCCGCTCCCCGTCGGCCGGGCCCCGGGCGGCCGGGGTGGCCTTTGGGGGGGTGGCCCGCCGCCAGCTGCAGCCTTTGCTGCGGGAGGCCCAGGCCGAGGGGCGACGGCTGCTGGACCTGCCCCTGCTCTGGCCCCGGGCCCTGGCCATCGCCGAGGCGCTGGTGGCCCCCTGGCTGGCCCGCGGTGCCTGCGGCCCCCGGGGTCTGGCGGGCCCCTGGCCCGGCTAGAACGAACGGGCAGCTCCCCCCGCCGCCCCCTGGAGCCTTCGCCCCCCCCGTCCCTTTCCCCCCAGCGGGTCACCGACGACCTGGATCGTCTGCTGGCCGTGCTGCCGCCCGTGGTGCAGCGGGCCCTGGCGGGGCCGGAGCAGCGGGAGGGCCTGCTGGAGGTGGTGCTCGACCTGGGCCGGGTGCCCGAGGCCCGCTACCCCGGCCGCGTGCGGGCCCTGGGCAACGACGCGATCGAGCGTTCCGATCTGGCGGCCGTGCTGCAGCGCCTCGGCTCCTTCGGCGGCGACAACCGGGCCGGCATCGAGCGCACCCTGCACCGCATCAGCGCCATCCGCAACCGCACCGGCGACGTGGTGGGGCTCACCTGCCGGGTGGGCCGGGCCGTGTTCGGCACGGTGGCGATGGTGCGCGACCTGCTGGACACGGGCCAGTCGCTGCTGCTGATGGGCCGCCCCGGGGTGGGCAAGACCACGGCCCTGCGGGAGATCGCCCGGGTGCTGGCCGACGACCTGCAGCGTCGGGTGGTGGTGATCGACACCAGCAACGAGATCGCCGGCGACGGTGACATCCCCCACCCCGCCATTGGCCGGGCCCGGCGGATGCAGGTGGCGCGGCCGGAGCTGCAGCACCAGGTGATGATCGAGGCGGTGGAGAACCACATGCCCGAGGTCATCGTGATCGATGAGATCGGCACCGAACTGGAGGCCCAGGCGGCCCGCACCATCGCCGAACGGGGCGTGATGCTGGTGGCCACGGCCCATGGCAACGAACTGGCCAACCTGATCCGCAACCCCACCCTCAGCGATCTGGTGGGCGGGATCCAGTCGGTGACCCTGGGGGACGAGGAGGCCCGCCGCCGCCGCACCCAGAAGACCGTGCTGGAACGGGCGGCCGAGCCCACCTTCCCCCTGGCGGTGGAGATGCACAGCCGCCACCGCTGGCTCGTCCACCGCGACGTGGCCGGCACCGTGGACCTGCTGCTGCGCGGCCAGCCCACCCACCCCCAGGTGCGGGAGCTGGGTGGCGACGGCCGCCTGGTGCTGCGCGACGACGGCCCCGTTCGCCCCGTCCCGCCGCCCGCCTGGGGCACCGCCGTTCCGCCTCCCCGGCGCCCCGGCCCTGCCCTCCTGGCGGTGGTGCCCCTGCCCGATCCGACGGCCCCCCGACCGGCCCCCGCCGCCTCGGCCCCGGCGGTGCCAGCCCTGCGGGTCTACGGGGTGGGGCTGGAGGCCCAGCAGCTGGAGGAGGCCGTGCGCCGCCGCCAGCTGCCGGTGCAGGTGGTGGAGGACCCGGAGCAGGCGGATGCGGTGCTGAGCGTGCGCGGCCAGCTGGGGCGCGACCCGGAGCTGCGCCGCCAGGCCCGCGACCTTGGCCTGCCGATCCTGGTGATCAAATCCGACACCCCCCACCAGTTGCAGCGGGCCATGGAGCGTCTGCTGGAGCGGCGCCGGGGGGGCGGCGGGGCGGATGGGGAGGAACCGGCGGCACCGGCCCGCCTCGACGATGCCCATGCGGCCCTGGAGGAATGCCGGCTGGCGGTGGAGCAGGTGGTGCTCCCCGAAGGCCGGCCGGTGGAGCTGCTGCCCCGCAGCGAAGCGGTGCGGGCCCTGCAGGCCGAGCTGGTGCACCACTACCGGCTGCGCAGTGCCGTCTTCGGCCGCGGCCTGCAGCAGCGCCTGCGCGTCTTCCCCGCCTGAAGGGGCCTGCCGCCGGGGGGTGGACGCCGGCGAGTTGACGAAGGACCAGCCGCTGTGGGTAACTAGCAAGGCGCCGGTTTCGCACCGACGCCTGCCCCATCCCATGGGCTTGATTGGGCCGTCGCCAAGCGGTAAGGCATCGGGTTTTGGTCCCGACATTCCTAGGTTCGAATCCTAGCGGCCCAGTTTCTTCTCCCTTTTCCGCCGGTGCCTGAACGCCCCTTGCTGGTGTTCGATTTTGACGGCGTGCTGGTGGACGGCATGGCCGAGTACTGGTGGTCGGCCCGGCGGGCGGCCCTGGCCCTCGTCGCCCACAGCGCCGCCCCCGCTGGAAGCGTCGCTCCCGCCGCCTGGCACCTCCCGGAGCAGGCACCACCGGGGTTCGCCCTGCTGCGGCCCCTGATCCACAAGGGCTGGGAGATGGTGCTGATGGCCGCCGAGCTGGGACGGCCCGACCTCGATCTCGACGCTGCCCTGGCCGATTACGACACCTTTCTCGGGGCGGCCCTGCGGCGCTGGGGCTGGACGACCGCCCAGCTGCAACAGGCGCTCGAGGGTCTGCGGGCCGAGGCCATCGCCACCGACCCCGACGCCTGGCTGGCCCTGCACCGCTTCTACCCCGGCGTCGAGGAGCGCCTGGACCGCCTGGCGGCGGAGGGGGCCGACTGGGCCGTGCTCACCACCAAGGGCGGAGCCTTCGCCTCCCGCCTGCTGGCCGCCGCCGGCCTCACGCCCCTGGCCCTGTACGGCCATGAACAGGGCAGCAAGCCGTCGGTGCTGGCGCGGCTGCTGGCCGGCCATGACCCCGCTGAGCGTCCCCTGTGGTTCGTCGAGGATCGGCGCCCCACCCTGGAGCTGGTGCGGCGCACCCCCGGGCTGGAGGCGGTGCGCTGCTATCTGGTGTCGTGGGGGTACCTGGGCCCCGGGGACGGGGAGGGGCTGGCCCCCCTGGGGATCCGCTGGCTGGAGCCCGCCGGCTTTGCGGCCCCCCTGGCGCTCTGGCCATGAAACGCTAGAGTACGCCCGTACTACACGGGATTGATACGCCGGCCTCTCCGGGTGGCACTGGTTGTCCAGAGGTCGCAGGATGGCGCCCGGTTCCGGCCCCCTCTCCCACCACCTGTCTGCACGGCTCCTGCCTGCTGCGGCCCGTTCCATCACCTACCCCCACCATGCCTGCCGATTCCAGGGCCACGGCCGCCGCCGCCGCGTCTTCCTCCTCCTCGCCGTCCACCTCCTACGTGTCCGCCGCCGCCCCCAGCGGTGATCCCCGGGCCGCGGCGGAGCGCGACAAGGCCCTGGGTCTGGTGCTCACCCAGATCGAGCGCAACTTCGGCAAGGGCTCGATCATGCGCCTGGGGGATGCCTCCCGCATGCGGGTGGAAACGGTCCCCACCGGGGCGCTCACCCTCGATCTGGCCCTCGGGGGCGGCTATCCCAAGGGCCGGGTGGTCGAGGTCTACGGACCCGAGAGCTCCGGCAAAACCACCCTCACCCTCCATGCCATCGCCGAGGTGCAGAAGCGCGGCGGCGTGGCGGCCTTCGTGGATGCGGAGCATGCCCTCGATCCGGTCTATGCCGCCGCCCTCGGGGTCGACATCGAGAACCTGCTGGTCTCCCAGCCGGACACCGGCGAGATGGCCCTGGAGATCGTCGACCAGCTGGTGCGCTCAGCCGCTGTCGACATCGTCGTCGTCGACTCGGTGGCGGCGCTGACGCCCCGGGCCGAGATCGAGGGGGAGATGGGCGACCTGGCGGTGGGCAGCCAGGCCCGCCTGATGAGTCAGGCCATGCGCAAGATCACCGGCAACATCGGCAAATCCGGCTGCACGGTGATTTTCCTCAACCAGCTGCGCCAGAAGATCGGCGTCACCTACGGCAACCCGGAAACCACCACCGGTGGCAACGCCCTCAAGTTCTATGCCTCGGTGCGGCTCGACATCCGCCGCATCCAGACCCTCAAGCGCGGCACCGAGGAGTACGGCATCCGGGCCAAGGTGAAGGTGGCCAAGAACAAGGTGGCCCCTCCCTTCCGGATCGCCGAGTTCGACATCCTCTTCGGCCGCGGCATCAGCACCCTGGGCTGCCTGCTCGATCTGGCCGAGGAAACGGGCGTGGTCACCCGCAAGGGCGCCTGGTACAGCTACGAGGGCGACAACATCGGCCAGGGCCGCGACAACACGATCGCCTGGCTGGAGCAGAACCCCGCGCCGAAGGAGGTGATCGAGACGCTCACCCGTCAGAAGCTCACCGAGGGTTCCGAGGTCACCGCCAACTCGATGAAGCCCCTGGCGGCGGCGGCCAAGCTGGCGGCCGCCAAGCCTGCGACCGGTACCGAAGGCTCCGAGGCGGAGGAGCTGCCCGCCGCCGGCTGATCCCGGGAGCCCATGGGCCAGGTCCCCGGGGTCACCGGGGTGCCTGTTTCAGGGCTGGGCCGGCAGAGCCGCACCGGGGGCCCTGGTGCTCGCACCGGCAGGCTCGGCCGTGGGCTGCAGCACCAGCACCACCCGCTGGAGTTCCTGGATGGCGTCGGCGCCTTCGAGCTTCACCAGCTCCTGGCCGTGGCGGGACTCCACCCAGCTGATGCCGAAATCGGACACCAGCAGCCGCACCATGTGGTTGTCGCCCAGGTCGGCCACGAAGGAGGCGCCATGGCCGTCGCGGCCGTCGCCGCAGGTGTAGCAGGTGGCCACATGCCCCTGTTTCCGCAGGGACACTGCCAGGGCCTGAAGGCTCAGGATCAGATCCTCAACGGCCGAGCGGTACTGCTCGGCCAGACGGAGAAACATGGGTCGTTCCCATCACGATCCGCAGATCATAAGGATTTCTTCCGATTCTCGCCAGGCGCCGTGGCGCTGGTGGGGAGACCCGCACGCATGGCCCCCGCTCAGCCGTCGGCCAGGGTCCACCAGCCGGCCGCGGGGCCGATGAAGCGCACGGTCACCCAGAACAGGGCCAGGGCGCCGATGCCGATCCAGGCCCCCTTGGTGGTGATCGCCACGAAGCGGGACGCCTGGTCGCGGGTCAGGGGCAGCCAGGGGGCGATGCGGGGCGATGTATCGACGCTTTTGCTCTTGTTGGCGCGTGGCTTGTCCCGGGGCGGCAGACCCTGCTCGGCCCGGCGTTTGGCTTCCCCCATCAGGCTTTCGGTGGCAACTGGCAGCAGGCTAGGAGTCGGGCCGCAGGCGGGTCAGGGCCACCCAGGGCTCGAGGGCGGTGAACACCAGCCGCCCCCAGCTGCGCCCCCGCAGGCGGCCATCCAGCACCGCCAGACGACCGCCGCTGCGACGCAGTCCGGCCACACCACGCTGCAGCCGATTGAGGGCCTCCGGCAGCAGCAGCTCCCGGAACCAGTCGCGGCCCTGCTGGCGCAGCACCCCGACCCGGGCGGCCGTGAGTGGATCCTCCAGGCTGGCGATCGGCAGCAGGGCCACCACCACCTGGCAGGGCAGGGGCAGGCGGGGCTGGTGCTCCAGCCACCAGTCCCAGCTGCAGCACACCACCCCGTTGCTCTCCGGGGCCAGGTTCTGGTGACAGACGCGGCTGCCGAACTCGGCGGCCAGGCCGCTGGCCAGGCCCAGGCACAGGGCCGGATCGTCGATCAGCATCACCGACAGGCCGCTCTGCCCCAGCACCAGCCGCCGGCTCTGCTCCAGCAGGTGCTCGGCGTACTGGGGACTGTTGGGCAGCGGCTGGCGCAGGGGGGCGTAGAGGGGCAAGGGGTCGGACAGGGGGGGATCGGCCAGATCCAGCACCACCGCGGGCTTCAGCCCCAGGGCGGCACCGGAGGCGGGCTGGCCCTCCGCCGCCCGGCCGGTGGCCAGCTCCCCGATCAGCACCGCCCCCCGCCCCACCAGCAGCCCGGCCAGTTCGCCCAGGGGTTCGAGGGGTTGCCGCAGCAGGTTCCACTGCAGCAGGGATGGATCCACCCGGGCCCAGCTGCTCCAGCCCGCACCGGCACTCAGCCAGCGGGGCCAGGGCTCCGGCAAGGGCTCCAGCAGCCGCAGCAGGTGGCGCAGGGGGGCCTCGTCATCGTCGGCCAGGGCCACCAGACGGTGGGGGGAGCGGGGATGGGCCAGCACCCGCCGGCTGAGCCGTTCGTGCAGGCTGAGCAGACAGGCTTCGGCGCTCGGCTGGACGCGGCGCAGCTGGTCCCAGTGGCGGGGCTCCAGCTCCACCTCCAGGGCCTCGCGCAGGGCCGACTCCAGCGTCTCGGCCTCGGGGATCACCAGTTGCCGTTCCCCCAGCTGGCCGTTGCGCCAGGCCGCGACCAGCTCGCGGTGGTCGAGCAGCCAGAGCGGGGTGCCGGCGGGGGCACCGGGCCCTTCCCAGCAGGCCAGTTCCAGTCCCACGCTGCGCAGCCGGGGCCACTCCACCCGCAGCAGGCGCTGGCGCAGGGCCGGGGTCACCACCAGGGCCAGGGGAACCTCGCTGAGGGCCAGGGGCACCAGCAGGCTGATCCACCAGCTGGGGGCGGTGCCGGGGGCCAGCCGCACCAGGGTGTGGTCGGCCCGGCGCAGGCTGCGGGCCACCAGCCGGCTGAGGGTGAGGTGATGGGGCCAGCGTTCCACCCCCTCTCGCTGCAGGAGAGCCTTGAGGTGCTGGTGGGCGCGGGCTTCCAACATCGCCGGATCGTAGGAAGCTGGCCCCAGCCGATCCGCAGCGACGATGACACCCCTCTGGCAGCGCAAACCGGTGGGGGTGGTGGGCCTGGGGCTGATTGGCGGCTCCCTGGGGCTCGATCTGATCGCGGCCGGGGCGCAGGTGCGGGCCCTGGTGCACCGGCCGGCCACCGCCGAGCGGGCCAGGGAGCGGGGGCTGGCCAGCGTGGTGAGCACCGATCCGACCGTGCTGGCGGGCTGCGGCCTGGTGCTGCTGGCCCTGCCCCTCGACCGGCTGCTGGCGCCGGATCCCACCCTGCTGGCGGCCCTTCCGGCCGCGGCGGTGATCACGGATGTGGGCTCGGTGAAGGGGCCGGTGCTGCGGCGCTGGCGGCAGCTGCTGCTGGCGGGCGGCGGCGGCCCGGCGGCGTCCCGCTTCGTGGCCTCCCATCCGATGGCGGGCACGGCCCGGGCCGGGGTGGAGGCGGGGGAGAGGGGGCTGTTCCGGGGGCGGCCCTGGGTGGCGACTCCGGAGCCGGACACCGACGCAGGGGCGCTGGAGGCGGTGCGGGAGCTGGCGGAGGCCCTCGGGGCGCGCTGGCTGTGCTGCGACGCCGAGGCCCACGATCGGGCCGTGGCGCTGATCTCCCACCTGCCGGTGCTGGCGGGAGCCGCCCTGCTGCAGGCGGCCGCTGCCGGGGGCGATGCAGCCTGCGCCACGCCGGAGGTCGGGGCCGGTCTGGTGCGGGCCCTGGCCTCCAGCGGCTTCGCCGACACGACCCGCGTCGGCGGCGGCAACCCGGAGCTGGGGATGCTGATGGCCCGTTCCAACCGGGAAGCGCTGCTGGAGGCCCTGGGCCACTACAAGCGCGCCCTGGCCGGCCTGGAAGCGATGGTGCGGGAGGAGGACTGGGGCGGACTGGAGCAGGGGCTGGAGCTCAGCCAGCGGCTGCGGCCCGACTTCCTCTGACCGGGGGAAGCCGATAGGCTCCCTGCCACATCGATGCCTCCGGGCCCGGCGATGAAGACGAGGCCTTCACGACCGTCCCCGCGCATCCGAGGCTCCAGTGGCGCGGGCGGCCGAGGGATCCGCAGCCGCCGCATCCGGCCCGGGGCCTCCCCCGGCACCGTGGTGTTCGTGGGCGAGCAGCGGCTGGCCAGGGTGCAGATTGACGTCATTCATTACGGCGCGGATGGCTGGTCGGAGCATCGGGATGCCTCGGTGGAAGGCTGTGCCGATGCGGTGACGAAGGGCAGCATCACCTGGATGAACGTCAGTGGCGTCCATGACGTCGCCCTGGTGGAGCGTCTCGGCGAGTGCTTCGGCCTGCACCCGATGACCCTGGAGGACATCGCCAACACCACCCAGCGCCCCAAGGTGGAGGAATTTCCGGGGTACGTCTTCATGGTGTTGAAGATGATCGCCTTCAACGAAGACACCCAGACCATTGACATCGAGCATGTCAGCGTGATCCTCGGCGACCACTTCGTGATTTCCTTCCTCGAGGACGACGGTGACGTCTTCGACGGGGTGCGGGACCGGATCCGTTCCTCCGGCGGCCGGATCCGCTGGATGAAGGCCGACTACCTCGCCTACTCGCTCCTGGACGCCGTTGTCGACCATTACTTCCTGGCCGTGGAACGGATGGGCGACATCATCGAAGAGGTGGATGATCGACTTCTGGAGGATCCCCGCCCCGGTGACATCAAGGAGATCCATGGGCTCAAGCGAGCCATCCTCAGCCTGCGCAAGGCTGTCTGGCCGATCCGGGAAGAGGTGGCCATGATTGTCAAGAGCGAGTCGTCTCTGCTGACGACCGAGAGCCGGGTGTTCTGGCGCGATCTCTACGACCACTGCATCCAGATCATCGATCTTGTTGAGACCCACCGAGACATTCTTGGGGGGATGCATGACACCTACCTCTCGATCCTCAGTCATCGGATGAACGAGGTGATGAAGGTGCTGACGATCATCTCCACCATCTTTATTCCCCTCACCTTCATTGCCGGTGTCTATGGCATGAACTTCAAGGAAATGCCCGAGCTGGAGTGGCGCGGCGGTTACTATTCGGTGTGGGGTGTGATGATCGTGATCGGCATCTCCCTTTACCTCTATTTCCGCCGCAAGCAGTGGCTCTGAGGGCTTCGCCGGGATCGGCCTTCGTTATGTATCCAATGCCACTGGCTTTGGTTTTTCTTTCTTCCCGATACGGTTCATTGCCGCAGCTTGTCCTCCGTTGGCAGAGGCGGCCGGCGTTTCTAGCGTTCCACAGGATGCGGTGAACGCGCGTGAGTTTCCTGAGTGAAGCGATGCAGCTCCTGAAGGACGCCGGCACGGCGGCGGGCCTGTCCGAGGGGGCGATCAAGTGCCATGCCGGCTGCTACCGGGAGAACCTGTCCCGCTGCAGCGATGCCATGCTCCAGTACGAGAGGGTTTGGCTGCAGCAGCAGCTGAGGGCTCTGCGTGACTGCGAGGGCCATCCGGTGTTGATGGCGCGGGTGGGCGGCGAGGATCGGCTGCGCGGGCTGGTGTCCCAGAGCGTGCTGTTCCAGCTGCTGCTGCAGAACGAGTTTGCCCGGCGCGGCCTGACGCCTGAGGAGCCCCGTGGACCGGTGGTGGCGGCCGAGGAGGCCTGGGAGATCACCAGCGTGCAGGTCAAGCGCGAGTGGGGGATTCTGCCCACCTGAAGCGGATCGCCCTCCTCCACCTTGGGCGGATCCACGACGAGACGCCGGCGTTGCGGGCCCGTCTCGCCCGGCGCGGCATTGCCAGCGAGCTGGTGCCCCTGCCCCCGCTGGCTGCGGACGCTCTGGCTGTGGCTGGCGGGGCCGACTCCCCTGACTGGGGTCGCTTCGATCTGGTCAGCGTGCGCGACTGCCGCGGCAGCCACCATCACGGCGACTTTCTGCCCCGGATCCGGGCCCTGGCGCAGCATCTGGAGGCCCTCGGGGTGCCCCTGGCCAACCCCCTGCCGGTGATCGAGGCCGGCCATGCCAAGAACGCCTACCTGCCCCGGCTCGGGCGGGAGGGGGTGGCCCTGATCCCCAGCCGGTGGCTGCCCCAGGGTTGGTGTGGCTCCCTGGCGGAACTCCTGGACGCCGCCGGCTGGCAGGAAGCGGTGCTCAAGCCGGCGGTCGGCTCCCTGGGCTGGCGCACCTACCGGGTGCGACGCGATGGCGCCCACCTGGCGATCACGGCGGCCGATGGCAGCCGGCCGGCAGCGGCCGGCGCGGTCGATGCCTGGCTGGCCGCTCTGACCCGGGACGGGGAGGTGTGTCTGCAGTCGTTCCTGCCGGCGGTCTGCCGGGACGGGGAGTTCAGCGCCGTGATGCTCGGCGGGCGTTTCTCCCACGCCGTGGCCAAGACCGTGGCGGCCGGCGGCTGGATCGCCCACGAGGGCTTCGGCGGCACCAACACCCAGCGGGAGGCGAGTGCGACCGAGCGGCAGTGGGCCGCGTCGATCGAGGCGCACCTGCGCCGCCGCTTCGGGGTGCTGCCCTATGCCCGCATCGACGGCATCCGCGATGGGGCGGGAGATCTGCTGCTGCTGGAATGCGAGCTGGTGATCCCGCGCCTGTTCCTGGCCGAGGGCGAGGCCTGCGACCGTTATGCCGAGGCCCTGCTGGGCCCCGCCAGCACCCGCATGGCCTGATAGCCGTCGAGGGTGGGGGGGGCGCTCTCGGGCAGTTCCTCGGAGCGCAGGGCCACGGCCACGGTGGCCACCCACGGGCGGGTGCCGGCCTCGGCGGGGAACACCAGCACCACGGTGCCGGCTGAGGGGGTGGTGGCGGGATCCTCCGCCACGATCTCCAGGGCCACCCTGGTGCGGCGGCACTGGAGGGCACGGGCCTCGAGCAGGGCCACGAACTCATCGGTGTTCCAGCGGGCCTCGCTGCCCTGGCAGGGGAAGCGATCACTGAGGCCGGCGGCGCTCAGCTCTTCGATGGCGCTGCCGCGTCGTCCATCCCAGACCAGCAGCAGGTTGGCGTCATGGCCGAAGGCGTTGTGCTCGACCCGTTCGCGATCGAGCACCAGACGGCGCTCAAGGCCCTGCTTCTCCGCGGGCATCGAGAGGCACACCTTGAGGGCCTGGGCCACCTCACAGCTGCGCCCCTCGCAGAAGCCCCGATGGGCGGTGAGGATGTCGTCGGCAGCGGCCACAATCTCCAGGGCCGGCAGGCTCTGGGTCAGCTCCTGCATCATGGCGTTGAACAGAACACCCCCATCCCCGAAGGGGCCGCGGTCGGGATCGGTGGCCTCCAGCATCTGATCGATGGCGGAGCGCACGAGCTCCCGCCTCCAGGTCAGATACGTCATGGGGATTCACTCCGGGTGCAATTTTTTTTCAGTGTGTCCCCAGCGGTGAAATCAAGCCACGACCTGTTACATTCCCGGCTTTTTGTATCAACGGCCACTATCTAACGTGTTGGATTCGTGATCAAGCGGCGTCACGTCGCAGTCGCAGCATCGGCGTTTTGCCCTCGAACCCTTCGTCATAGGCGGTGTCTTCGAGCTGCCCCCGCCAGCCAGGGGGCAGCGAGGCCAGCAGGGGCTCCACCCAGGGATGGACCTTCGGGCACCGCTCGATGGTGTGGGCCGGGTAGAGGCGCACCTCCCGCCGGCTCACCCGCAGCAGTTCGGCCAGGGCGCGGCGATGCCAGTCGAGGTCGAAGTCGGGTTGTTCGCTGAGCCCGCCGTCGGCGATCGGTGCGTAGCAGAACAGCAGGTGGCCGCAGAGCACCAGATCGAAGCTGGCCGCCGCGAAGGGAAGGTGGGGCAGCGCCGCCGCCCGATAGGCCTCCGGGTGGTCCCGTCGGTCGGCCAGGAAGGCCTCCAGGGCCTCCAACTTGCCCTGGCGGAACCGGGAGAGGTCGAAGTCCGGCCGCAGTGAGGCACTGCGGGCCAGGCGCTCCATGGTGAAGGCGACGTCATCGCGGCAGCGCTGTTCCAGTTCCGCCAGCGACAGGTCGTAGAGGGGGTCCGCCGCCACGCTCTCCACCCCGGCGGCGCGGGCCAGGGCGGTGAACGAGCCGGGACCGCCGGGGCAGTCGAGCACCCGCTGACCGCGCCAGGCCGCCAGATCGAGGTTGAAGAAGGCCAGGGCGTCGGCCCCGGTGCGTCCGAAGAACACCACCCTTGGGAGATCCATATGTGGTGCTCAGGACCCCGGGACGCGGCGCAGGCTGAGGGCGATGGCGCCGTCGCTGCGGCGCAGCTCGAGAGCGTCGCCCTCCAGTCTCAGGCTGACGGCGGTGGGCAGGGCGGCCAGGAACTGCCGCTCCTGCTCCATCACCCCGGCGCCTGGACAGCTTCGGCGGGTCGCCACCGGGGTGCCGATGCGCAGGCGGGTGCCGTCCAGCCGCACCGGGGCGGTGAAGCGGTTGCAGCCCGCCGAGCCGGCCAGCTGGCCGCCCTTGAGGAGGCGCAACGACAGCGAGGTGCCCAGGATCGGGCTCACCAGGGCCTGGCGGCCGTTGTTGAAGCCCGCCACCCGCCAGCTGCTGCCCACCAGCTGCTGCGACTGGGGCGCCAGCACCAGCAGGGGCCGGCCGTCAGCGGCAAGCAGGCGCAGTCGCTCGCCGCCGAGCCGGAAGCCCCGGCTGTTGCGCAGGGCGCTCTGGAAGGCCTCCGCCTGGTTCATCACCGCCGGTGGGCAGGCCATCTTGGTGCTCATGCCCCGGGGCGACACCTGCAGGGCCGATCCCCGCACGGTCACGGGGGCGCCGAAGCGATTGCAGCCGTCGCTGCCGGCCACCCGGCCGTTCTCGAAGCGAAGCGTGAGGCTGGTGCCGTCCAGGGGCGGGCGCTCCCCCAGCCGTTCCACCACCCAGGCGGTGTTCTCCAGCCGGGTGGCGGGCGCGGTGGAGGCCAGGGCTGCGCCCTGGGGAGCCGCCGGCAGGAGCGTCAGCGCGGCGACGACGGCCAGGAGGGCCCGGGGGCGGCGTTGGTGGTTCGCTTGCATCGTGATCACGAGTGGCTCAGGACCCCAGGCGGGCGGCGATCCAGGCGCCCATGCCGCCGGCGGAGGGGTGGGGCACCGCGTCGCGATCGACCCACCAGAGCGAGAGGGCCAGCACGTTCAGACCGAGGACCAGGGCGTAGATCCGCCAGCCTTCCGGGAGCTTCATGACGTCGGCCTGCGATGGCGGCGACGATAGATCCGCCGACGCTGGCCCCGCCGGCTCAGGCGCCTGCCCGTCGCGGCAGCACCCGGCCGGCGGCATCGCTGAGGGTGCGGGGCAGCCGCTGGGGGTCGATGGGGCGCAGGCTGCGCAGATCGAAGCTGGTGTCCACCAGCCGGGGGGGGCTGCCGACCAGATCCAGGACCGTGAGGGTCTGGAAGGGGGGGCTGGCCTGGCCCAGCAGCCGACGGGGGCCGCTGCCCATGGCCCCGAGGTGGAACAGATCCAGCTGTCCCAGGCGGGCGGGGAAGTAGGCGTGCTGATGGCCGCTCACGTAGGCCTCCACGCCCTGGCGCTCCAGAAGCCGCTGCAGGGCCGCCGGCTGGGCCAGCACCTCCCCCGGCCGGTCGCGGCCCTGGCTCACGGCCCGCAGCGGCAGGTGGCCCACCACCAGGCGCCGGCCGGCGGAGCGGGCGGCGGGACCCGCCAGAACCCGCTCCGCCCAGCGCAGCTGCTCCGCCGGCACCTGGGCGGTGGAGGCGTCCCACACCAGCACGAAGGCGTCCTTCTCGCGGATGGCGTAGTGGAAGGGGAAGTCGCCGCTGTCGACGAACGTCAGCCCAAGGGCGTCGCGGCGAGCCCTCCAGAAGCGGGCCGCCTCGCGGCGGTCGTCCTCGAACAGAAAGCGGCCGCCGGAGCGGGCGCCGGAGGCGTCGTGGTTGCCCATCGCCGGCGCGAAGGGCAGGCCGGCGCGCCGCAGCGGGCCCAGAACGCTGCGGTCGAAGCCCGCCCACATGGCGGCCAGCCGCTCCCGCCCCAGCCCCGCCTTCTGGCCCGCCACCATGTCGCCGGCGCAGATCACCAGATCCGGGCGCAGCGAGGGGATGAGGGCCACGCCCCGATGCACCTCGGCGATGTAGGTGGTGGAGCCGTAGGCGGCGTTGAGGTCGCTGATCAGCACCAGGCGGGTGCCGCCTTCGGCCAGGGCTCGGGCCGGTCGGCTCGCCTGCCAGAGGCCCGCCCCCAGGGCCAGGCCGGAGAGCGTCAGCACCTGGCGACGGCCCAGGGTCGGCGGCATGGCGGCATGAGGGCGATCCGATGCCCAGGATGGCCCCTCAGGGGACAAGGCGCCGGACGCCCTGGCCGAGGGGGTTGAAGTCGCCCACCCGGCCGGTGGCATCGCCTGCGAACGGCACCGGCTCCGCTGCGGAGAGCACCCCGGTGAGCCGCCTCATGCCGCAGGGCTCGGACGGTGATGCCGGGAAGCCTGGCCGGCCGTGGGCCTGGCGGCCCTGGCCAGCAGGCCGTGGGCGGCCGGCACGTAGTACAGGGCCAGGGCCGTGGCCCCCACCAGGCCGCCGGCCACCGCGATCGCCAGCGGCGGCCAGAAGCCGGTGGGATCGAGCATCAGGGGCAGGAAGCCGACCACCGTGGTGATCGTGGTGGCCAGCACATGGCGGGTGGCGTGCAGCACCACCGCGGCGGTGGCGGCAGGGTCGCCGCTGCGGGCCAGCGGATCGGTGCGGATGGCGGTGAGCACCACGATCGCGTCGTTCACCGCCAGCCCGATCAGCCCGAGGGTGCCGAGGATGGCGGTGAAGCCGAAGGGCGATCCGCTGAGCCTCAGGGCCAGGGCCGCCAGCCCCACCGACAGCAGGGCCACCGAGGCGATCAGGGCGGCCATCCGGAAGGAGCGGAAGGAGAGCACCAGGGTGGCGGTCATCAGGATCGCCAGCACCCCCACCGTGGAGAGGAGATTGGCGACCGCATCGCCACGGGCATCGGCCTCGCCGCCGTAGGCCAGCCGGAGCCCGGCCGGGAGCTGCCAGCCCTCCCGCTCCAGCTGGCGGCGGAAGTCCCCCAGCACGGAATCGGGCAGGGCCCCCGCCTCCAGGAAGGCCTGCACCGTGTTGACCCGCTGCCCGTCGCGGCGTTCGATCGCCGCCAGCTCCGGCTCCAGCCGCAGCCCGGCCAGGGCCCCGAGGGGAATCGGTGCCTCACGGCCTGGCGCCACCAGATCCAGCGAGGCCACCTGCTGGAGATCGCCGCGCTGGTCCTCGGCCACCTGCACCCGCACCGGCACGGTGGTGACCCCCTCCAGGATCGACCCGCCCACGGTTCCCTCGAGGCCGCCCTGGAGCTGGCGGGCGATGGCGCGGTTGTCGAGGCCGCTGCGGCGGGCCTGCTCCTCGTCCACCGCCAGGGCCAGACGGGGCACGGCCTCGCCCAGGCTGGCGGCGGTGTGGGTCACAGGCTCCAGCTGGGCCAGGTGGCGGCGCAGCTCGTCGCCGGTGCGGCGCAGCTGCTCCAGATCGGCCCCCTCCAGCCGCAGCTCGATCGGCGCCTCGAAGGGGGGCCCCTGCTCCAGCTGCTTCACCAGGATCTGGGCTTCGGGGAAGTCCTGATCCAGTGCCCGCTGGAGGGAGCGGATCGTGGTCCGCACCCCCTCCGCCCCCCGCAGCTGCACCAGGCCCTGGGCGTAGTGGGGGGCGTTCTCCTCGGAGGCGATCACGTTATAGAAGAAGGGTGGGGCGCTTTCTCCAAGGAACCAGTGCACGTCGTCGACGTGGGGGTCCTGACGGATCCGCTGGCGCACGGCCATCGCCAGGGCTTCGGTGCGCCCCAGGGCGCTCTGCTGGGGAAGCCGCAGCTCGATCTGGAACTGGTCGCGGTTGGTGGGCGGGAAGAACTGCTGGTCGAGGCTGCCGAAGGCCAGAAACCCCAGCAATGGCAGCAGCAGCGACAGGGCCACCCCCCGCCCGGGATGGCGCAGGGTCCGGAGCAGAGAGCGGCGGTAGGGGTGGGCCAGCATCGACGGGGAGATGCCCTGCTCCCACCAGCGCACGCCTGGCCCCAGGGGCTGCCAGGACTGCAGCTGGGCGGTGAGGGCCGGGATCACCGTGAGGGAAAGGAACAGGGAGCTGCCCAGGGCCAGGATCACGGTGAGGCCGATGGTGCCGATGAATTCCCCGGTGGCCCCCGGCGAGGTGGCGATGGGCACGAAGGCCAGCACGGTGGTGAGGGTGGAGGCCAGCAGCGGCACCAGCAGATACCGCACCGAGTGGCGCACCGCCGCGCCGGGGCTGTCGCCGGAGCGCAGCCGCTGCTGCACCTCGTCGACCACGACGATGGCGTTGTCGATCAGCAGGCCCAGGGCGATCACCAGGCCGGTGGCCGACATCTGGTGCAGGGGCACCTCCAGCACCCGCATCCAGCCGAACACCATCAGGGCCGACAGGGGCAGGGCCACCCCCACCACCAGGGCGGCCCGGCCGCCGAGCATCAGCACCGACACGGCCACCACCAGCAGCGAGCCGGTGACCAGGTTGCCGATCACGCCGTCGAGACGCTCCTGCACGTAGCGGCTCTGGTCGAGCACGGTGTGCAGCCCCAGGCCCTCGGGCAGGGTGGCGCGCACCGCGTCGAGCTGGGCGCGGGCCTGGCGGGCCCACTGGTCGACCCGGGAGCCGGAGGCCACCGTGGCCGACACCACCACGGCTGGCCGGCCCCCGACCAGGGCCAGGCGGGCGGCGGGTTGGCGCACCCCGCGGCTCACGGCGGCCACCTGTCCCAGGCGGGCGCTGGCACCGTCGTCGCCGGTGCGCAGGGGGATGGCGCGGATGCGCTCCAGGGAATCGAGGGCGCCATCCACCTCCAGCAGCAGCTCGCTGCGGAGGCCCCGCACCTGGCCGGCGGCCTCCTTGGCGTCGCTGGCGGCGATCCGTTCGGAGAGGCCCGCCGGGGTGAGGCCGAGCCGGGCCAGCTCCCGGGCGCCGATCGCCACCCGGATCTCCTCGTCGGGTTCGCCGCTGAGCTCCACCCGGTCGGTGCCGGGCAGGGCCCGCAGCCGGCTGGCCAGATCGTCGGCCAGCCGGGTCAGCAGGCCCAGGTTGGGGGGGCTGTCGAGCTCCCAGGTGAGGCCGACGATCAGGGCACTGGCGCCGATGTTGCCGTCGCGGAACTCGGGATCCGTGGCCTCCGGCGGCAGCTCGGGGGTGGCGTCATCGATCTTGCTGCGCACCTTCCCCCACACCGGCGCCACCTGGCGGATCGACTCCTTGAGACTCACGGCGATCACCGAGGTGCCGGTGGAGGAGGTGGAGTCGAGGTGGTCCACCTCCTCCAGCTCCAGCAGGGCCTCCTCAAGGGGTTCGGTGACGAGGGACTCGACCCGCTCCGGGGTGGCCCCCGGCAGGGCGGTAACCACCAGGGCGTTGCGCTGGGTGATCAGGGGGTCCTCCAGCCGCGGCAGGGTGAGCAGGGCCGACAGCCCCCAGACCACCACCAGCAGCAGGGTGAGCAGCTGCAGCTGGCGGTTGCGGTGAAAGATGTCGAACATCAGGGCGCCTCCTGCACCCGGACCCCCGGCACGACCCGGTGGGTGCCGGCGGCGATCACCCGGTCGCCGGGGCGCAGGGTGCCGCGGACGAGGGAGCGGTCGCCCTCGCTGTGCAGGGGCTCCACCAGGCGCCGGACCACCCGCCGCCCCTGCTCAGGCGCGGTGTCGGCGGGCTCCAGCACATAGACCGACCAGAGGCCCCGCTCGGCGGCCACCAGGGCGGTGGTGGGCAGCCAGAAGCCGGCGCCGGTCTCGCTGCGCCGCAGGCTGAGGCGGGCCGTGGCCCCCACCGGCAGATCCTCGGCCGGCAACCGGAGCACCACCGTCGCGGTGCGGCTGCCGGCATCGAGTTCCGGCAGCAGGGCGCTGACGGTGGCCTGCAGGCGCCGATCGCCGATGCGCACCGGATGGCGCTGCCCCGGCCGCAGGCCCCGGGCGGCGTCGGGGGGCACCCCCACCCGCACCTCCAGGGGGGCGGACTCCACCAGGGTGATCAGCGCCTGGCCGCCGCTCACCACCACGCCCTCATCGAGCCGCCGCCGGCTCACCGTGCCGTCGAAGGGGGCCACCAGCACGCTGCGGGCCAGGTCGACATCGATCTGGCGCAGGCGGGCCTCGGCGTCGTCCACCTGGGCTTCGGCCTGGACGAGCCGACTGCGCAGGGCGGCGCTGCCGTGGATCTGCTGGTCGAGGTCCTCGCGGGAGATCGCCCCCTGGGCATGGAGCTGCCGGCGGCGGTCGCGCTGCAGTTCGGCCAGGGTGAGCTGCTGCCGCACCTCCTCCACGGCGGCCCGGGCCACGTCCCGCTGGGCCAGCAGCTGCTGGCGCTGGGCCCGGAGCCGGCGGCGGTCGAGGTGGGCCAGGGGCTGGCCGGCCACCACCCGGTCGCCTTCTTCCACCAGCACCCGCTCAAGGGTG
This sequence comes from Cyanobium gracile UHCC 0139, assembly GCF_034931325.1. Taxonomy (GTDB): domain Bacteria; phylum Cyanobacteriota; class Cyanobacteriia; order PCC-6307; family Cyanobiaceae; genus Cyanobium; species Cyanobium gracile_B. Next base: position 114,369 of record NZ_JAYGHX010000006.1, read on the forward strand.
CCGGGGAGCTCGAAGCCGAGGCTGCTGCTGCGGCCGGCCACCACCTCGCCGGTGTAGTCGCGGCTGGTGAGGTACCGGCTGACGGGCTGGGCCATCACCACCGCCACCGGCAGGGGACGCTGGAGCGGCGGGCGGGGCGGCCGGGTCACCGCCACGGCGGCAACGGCGAGGCCGGCGCCGGCCGCGGCGATCGCGAGGGGCCGACCCCAGGAGGCGGGCCCGCCCTGGCGGATCCGTTGCAGGGCGCTCAGCAGCGCTGGCGGCGTCGCTGGGGGCGTCGCGGTGGCGGAATCCATGGGGGGACAGCGGCGGCGGGACCCCCTCTGCCAGGCATGACCTGCGCCAGGCACAGAGCTATGCAACAGATTGGGTATGCGCCAAAGTGTATGCACAACATGTTGAGTAGGTCAACCGGGTTCGGCGACGGCTGGGCCAGGATCGATTCCCCAGTCGCTGCCTCCTCCCCCTCCTGCCATGGCCCTGGCACACACGATCCTCACGGTGCTCTGCGAGCGCGAGGCCAGCGGCTACGACATCAGCAAGCAGTTCGAGGAGACGATGGCCTGCTACTGGACCGCCAGCCAGCAGCAGATCTACCGGGAGCTGGCCCGGATCGAGGCCAACGGCTGGGTCCGCTGCCAGGTCGTGCCCCAGCAGGGCAAGCCGGACCGCAAGGTGTACGCCATCACCGAGGCGGGCCGGCGGGAGCTCAGCCAGTGGGCCGCCGAGCCGTCGCTGCCCACCCCCATCCGGGAGGACCTGCTGGTGAAGGTGCTCGGCGGCCCCTACGCCGAGCCCGCCCAGCTGCTGGCGGAGGTGCGCCGCCGCCGCGCCGTCCATGCCGGCCAGCTCGCCTCCTATCGGGAGAAGGAGGCCCTGTTCCACAGCCATCCGGCCCTGCCGCTGCAGGAGCAGTACCGCTACCTCACCCTGCGGCGCGGCATCCTGTTCGAGCAGGAGTGGATCCGCTGGTGCGATGAGGTGATCGCCTTCCTGGAGGGGCAGCCAGCGCCGGCGGAGCCGTAGGGGTGCTCAGGGGCCGGTCGGCTCGAGGACCCGGTGCGAGGGAATCGGATCGAGGGCCATCAGGCGACGCTCCATGGCGGGCCCGTTCGCCCGAAACCAGGCCGCCATGGCGTCCCCCGTCTTCGGGCCATAGAGGCGGTGGCTGACGATCACCGCAGTGCCGCGACCGTCCGTCAGGCGCCAGCGGGCGAAGACGGCCTCGCTGAAGGCGCGGGTGGGGAAGAGGGCCAAGACCAGGTGCTCGGCCGGCCGGTCGGCGGTGCGGGGAATGGAAGCCGTGCGCAGCACCGTGGCCCCGTGGCGCCGGTAGTTGCCAAGGGCCCGGTTGGCCATCTCGGCCAGCCCCTCGCCGTCACTCACCCCGGGGTAGGTGTTGATGGTGACCATGTCCGTCCACCGGCTCAGGTCCTCCTGGCCCGCCGGGGTGAACTCGTGCTGGTGCTGGGACGACCAGCGCAGCCGGTAGGTCTGACCGGCAAAGGTGAGCGTCAGAGGGGTGGCCGGCGGGCCGGCTGCCGCGGGCGTGGCCATCGCCCCGCTCAGCGCACCAACCACCAGCAGCGGGGCGGCCCAGCGACGCAGGCCATGGGGGCTGGGCATGGCACGTCGCAACCAGGGGCAGGGTAGGAAGCTCACCGGGATCGGCAGGCGCCAGGGCGCGTAGCGTTGCCGCTTACTGAGCGAGCCGGTGTGGATCGTCGCTGGTTCGCCCCACAGGGACGACGGGTCCTGGGTGCCCTTCTGGCGGGTTGCCTGGGCGGAGCGGGCCCCGTCCAGGCCGGGACCGCCGACGGGGCCCCGCCGGCGGTCCCACCCCAGGCGGCCGCCATCCTGCGGATCGTTCGCCAGCGCATGGCCGACGACCATCTGAGGGCGGTGATCGTGCGGGTGACGATCGACGGCAAGCAGGTGGTCACCGAGGCGATGGGCGAGTCGATGACGGGGGTGCCCGCCACGGAGGACATGCACGTCCGCAACGGTGCGATCGCCATCTCCTACGTGGCGACGCTGCTGCTGCAACTGGTCGACGAGAACAGGGTGAGCCTCGACGACAAGCTCGCGACGTGGCTGCCGGAGATCCCGAATGCGGAGCGGGTCACCCTCGGCCAGCTCGCCCGGATGACCTCCGGCTATCGCGACTACGTGATCGGCAATGCCGCGTTCGAGAAGACGCTGCTCGAGAACCCGTTCCGGCAGTTCTCGGTGCAGGACCTGCTCGCCTACGCGGACCTGAAGACGCTCTGGTACGAGCCCGGCACGAGCTGGAACTACGCGCACACGAACTACGTCCTGCTCGGCCTGGCGCTGGAGCGCATCACGGGCCAGACGATGCCCGTGCTGATGCAGGAGCGGATCTTCGGGCCCCTGAAGCTCCGCAACACGCGGGACCCCGGCGGAACGCCCGCGATCGCGCCGCCGGTGCTGCACGCCTTCTCGTCGGAACGGCGCCAGAGCCTCGGCATCCCGGCGGGGACGCGCTTCTACGAGGAGTCGACCTACTGGAATCCGTCCTGGACGATCACCCGCGGGGCGGTGCAGTTCACCACCATCCACGACATGGCCACCTCCGCCGAGGCGATCGGGACGGGACAGCTGCTGTCGCCCCAGAGCCACAGGCTGCAGATCGCTCCGACGCTGCGGGGTTTCGGCCGGCCGATCGAGGGCTGTGCGACCTGCGCCACCCTGGGCGATTTCTACACGTATGGGATCGGGATCGTCCTCTCGGGCCCCTGGCTGCTGCAGAACCCGCTGTTCTCCGGGCAGGCCGGGGTGATGGCCTACCTGCCGTCACGCAAGATCGCGATCGCGGTGGCGGTCACCTTCGACGAAGGGGCCTTCGATGCCAGCGGGGGCTACTGCAATGCCGCCGATGACATCTTCCGTGCGATCGGCGCCCACCTGGCGCCGCAGGACGCCCCGCCCGTCAGGGCCCCTGCCAGAGAAAGGTGTTGAAGGAGCGCTGACCCAGCTGGCTCCGGTACTTGAGGGTGTTCTCGCTCGAAAGACTCACCACGGCGCCGAGCCGGTCGGCCAGCTTGAGGCACGGCTGGAACTGCGGGGCGCTGTAGCACTGCACATCGAGCTGGTTGCAGCCCGCCGTGGGCACCAGGCTGGCCTGAAATGGCTGGATGCTGCAGAAGATGGGCTTGGGATACAGCCGACGCAGCAGGTAGAAGTCCTGCAGGGAGTAGTTGGCGAAGAAGTGGTCATCCACCTGGATCGCGTCGCCATGGCGGGCTTCGTGAACCAGTTGGTCGATCCGCAACCCCCGGTACTGGGGGGACTGGACCCACACCACGGGCAGCAGTCCCTGGCGCCGCGCCGCCTGGGCCGCCTCCCGCTGCATCGCCTCCGACACCTTGCGGACATCGAGGAACACCACCTTGAAGTCGCTGCCCCGGATGTCGGCCATCACACTGTCCAGCGACTGCCGGGAGGCGTAATACCAGATCTGGGGCTGGGACAGCCAGGTGCCGTTGGGGGCCGCCGCCGCCGCTGCCGTGCTGAGGGCCAGGCCCCCGGCCAGGCCGACGGTCGTGGCGGCGGCCAGGGAGCGGAATGGGTTGGCCAGGACCGAGCCCCTGTGGTGCGTTTAGTGTGCCCTGCGCTGGCCCTCACTAGCTCGACCCGCCCGGGCGCCATGCCGTCATCCCTTCCCAGCCAGACCTGCGTGCTCGTGGTGGGGGCGGGTCCCACCGGCCTGCTGCTGGCGGGGGAACTGCAGCGCCGCGGCGTTCCCAACCTGCTGATCGACGCCCGCGCCGAAGCCCTGCACTGGGACCGGGCCACGGTGATCCACCCCCTCTCCCTGGAGATCTTCGAGGCGCTGGGGCTGGTGGACCGGTTTCTCGAAGCGGGCTGCCGGCAGCGCCGGATCCTGATCCACGCCGATGGCCAGCGGCTGGGGGAACTGGATCTGGCCGACTGCGGCAGCCGCTACGGCTTCAACCTCGGCCTCTCCGAAGAGGTGACCGAATCGATCCTCACCGACCATCTCGAGAGCCAGGGCGGCGCGGTGCAGCGCTCCTGCCGGCTGGTGGCTCTGGCGCCCCACGGCGAGGGGGTGAGCGCCACGGTGGCCTGCGGTGAGCAGGAGCACGCCGTGCAGGCCCGCTGGGTGGTGGGCTGCGACGGCCTGCGCAGCACCACCCGCGCGCTGAGCGGACTCGACTTTGAGGGCCATGGCATCAGTCGCCCCTGGGCCGTGTTCGATGCCGCGGTGGAGGGCTGGGCTGAGAGCCACGAGGTCAACGCGGCGTATCTGGACGCCTCGCCCCTGATCCTCACGGCCCTGCCCGACGAGCGCTGGCGGGTGTACCTGCGGCCCGCCGCCGAGGAAGGGGACCTGGTGGCCGAGGCCGCCGCCGTGCTGGGGCGCTACCTGCCCCAGGCCCGTTTCAGCGCCGTGGAGAATCCCAGCCGCTTCCACTGCCACAGCCGGGTGGCCAGCAGCTTCCGCGCCGGGCCGGTGTTCCTGGCCGGCGATGCCGCCCACGTGTGCTCCCCGGCCGAGGGGCACGGCATGAACGGCGGGTTGCACGATGCCGCCAACCTGGCCTGGAAGCTGGCCCTGGTGCACCACGGCGCCGCGGACTCCGCCCTTCTGGACAGCTACGAGCAGGAGCGGCGTCCAGTGGCCCAGCAGATCTGCCGCTCGGGCGATGCCACCGAGCAGGCCCACGGGCTGCAGGAGAGCGGAGAGCGCGCCACCCGCGACCGGGCGATCGCCGCCATGCTGGCCAACCCGGTGGCCCGCCAACAGGAGGTGGTGGCGGAAACCGAGATGAATGTCAGCTACGCCGGCTCGGCGATCATCGGCGGTGGCGAGGGCCAGCCCATTGGCGCCGGACAGCGCCTGCCCACCACGATCGCGCTGCCGCCCGGGGCCGGCGCGTCCCTGCTGCACGCGCTCACCCACCGCTGCGGCCACACGCTGCTGCTGCTGGCTGGCCCCGAGTTGTCCCCCGAAGCACTCTCCAGCCTGCAGGCCGAGCTGGAGGCCGACCGGGCCGCCGGCTCGCTGCCGCTGGCGTTGGTGGAGGCGGTGGTGTCTCTGCGTCTGGAGGAAGCAGCCAGCCTGGGCCTGGGGCCCCTGACCCTGCTGGCGGTGCGGCCGGACGGCTTCATCGGCCTGAGGGCCGACGTGGATCACCGCAACGCGGTGCGGCGGTATGGGGGGCTGGTGATGGGCCGCCTGAACCCTGCCTAGGATCAAAGGATCTGTTTGCGCCTCAGCAGGGCCATGCTCACCCTGCCCCGCCAACTCAGCGACGCGTTGCGGCTCACGCCGGCCCAGTTCGCCGAACTCTGCGCGGCCAATCCGGAGGCGGTGCTGGAGCTGGCGGCGGACGGGCGTTTGATCGAGATGACCCCTGCAGGCGGCGAAACCGGGCGGCGCAACCACCAGCTGGCGGTCCAGCTGGGTCTGTGGGCCCGCCGCCAGCCCGGCTGGTGCGTGTTCGACAGCTCCACCGGTTTCCTGCTGCCCGATGGCTCCGTGCTGAGTCCGGATGCCAGCGCCGTGCGGCTGGAGCGCTGGCAGGCCCTCTCCAGCGAAGCGCGCCAGGGTTTTCCGCCCCTCTGTCCGGATCTGGTGGTGGAGCTGGCCAGCCCATCCGACCGGCTGCCCGACCTGCGCCGCAAGATGGCGACCTACCAGGTGAACGGGGCCCGGCTGGGCTGGCTGCTGTTGCCCGAAAGCCGTGGTGTGGAGGTGTGGCACGCCAGTGGCGAACCGCAGCGGCTGGAGGGGCTGGCGGTGCTGGAAGGCGAGCCGGAACTCCCCGGGCTGCGGCTGGATCTGGCGGAGCTCTGGGACGGCTGACGGGTGATTCGTCACCGTGCGGGTGCTGCTCGCCAGGATGGTGACCCCAGCGTCAGTAAGAGACCCGTGCCGACAGCCATCGAGCAAGCCGTGCCGACAGCAGTGGCAACCACCTCGTTCGCGGACTTTGCCCAGCGGGCCGACTACTCGCTGCTGGATTCCCTGCGGGCGGATCCCCAGGCCACCGCTGATGGCCAGGATCACCGGCCCCGCCAGGTGTTCTCCGGCCATTACGTGCCGGTGACTCCCACCCCGCTGCCGGCGCCGGAGCTCGTGGCGAACAGCCCCACCCTCTTCGCCGAGCTGGGCCTGGGCGATGGGCTGGCCCATGACGAAGCGTTCCGCCGACTGTTCTCGGGCGACATCACGGCGGCCCGGTCGCCGATGCGGCCCTATGGCTGGGCCACGGGCTATGCCCTCTCGATCTACGGCAGCGAATACATCCAGCAGTGCCCGTTCGGCACTGGCAACGGCTACGGCGACGGCCGGGCGATTTCCGTGTTTGAAGGCCTCTTTGGCGGCCGGCGCTGGGAGATGCAGCTCAAGGGCGGTGGCCCGACGCCCTACTGCCGTGGCGCCGATGGCCGCGCCGTGCTGCGCTCCAGCGTGCGGGAGTTTCTGGCGCAGGAGTTGATGCATGCCCTGGGGGTGCCCACCTCCCGCTCGCTGACGCTCTATGTGTCGGGATCGGAAACCGTGCGCCGGCCCTGGTATTCGGCGAACTCCCGCTCGTTCGATCCCGACGTCCTGGTGGACAACCCGGCGGCGATCACCACCCGGGTGGCCCCTTCTTTTTTGCGGGTCGGCCAGCTGGAGCTGTTCGCCCGCCGCGCCCGCAGCGGTGCCCATCCGGAGGCGCGCAACGAGCTGGAGCTGATTGTTCAGCACCTGATCGAGCGCAACTACCGGCAGGAGATTGATCCGGCCCTGGACTTCGTTGATCAGGTGGTGGAACTGGCGAGGTTGTTCCGCGGACGGCTCACGTCTCTGGTGGCGAACTGGATGCGGGTGGGCTACTGCCAGGGCAATTTCAACAGCGACAACTGCGCCGCCGGCGGCTACACCCTCGACTACGGCCCGTTCGGCTTCTGCGAACTGTTCGACCCCCGCTTCCAGCCCTGGACCGGTGGCGGCCAGCATTTCTCTTTCTTCAACCAGCCGGTGGCCGCAGAAGCCAACTTCCAGATGTTCTGGACCGCTCTCCGGCCCCTGCTCGAGGGCAACACAGAGGCGCTGGCAAGGCTGGATGAGATCCGCGACGGCTTCGCAGAAGCGATGGCCCAGGAGCTCGACGCGATGTGGGCCAGCAAGCTCGGCCTGATCCGCTACGACGCCGAGCTCGTGCAGGACCTGCTGCAGTTGATGGTGGCCTCCAAGGCCGACTACACGATCTTCTTCCGCAGACTGTCGGATATCCCCGAGCAGGTTTTTGCCCTGCAGGAGAGTTTCTACCAGCCCAGCTCAGAGGAGCTCGATGGGCAATGGACGCAGTGGCTGCAACGTTGGCGGGATCGCATCACGGAAGGCGGCGACCCCAGCGAGACAGCCGCTGCAATGCAACGCGTGAATCCCGCCGTCACCTGGCGCGAATGGCTGATCGCCCCGGCCTACGAACAGGCGGCGCAAGGTGATTACGGCCTGGTCAGGGAGCTGCAGGAGGTGTTCCGCCATCCCTACGACGCGCTTCCTGCGGAACTGGCGGCGACCTACGACCGCCTCAAGCCCAGGGAGTTCTTCAACGCCGGAGGGGTGTCGCACTACAGCTGTTCGTCCTGAAGGGCGCTCAGGGCAGCACCCGCTCGGCCAGCTGCTGCAGGCGACGATCCAGGCTGATCAAGGTGGCGGCTTCCCGCCGGGCCAGCGTCAGATAGAGACAGTCGTAGACGGGGTGATCGTGATGGCAGGCCAGGGCAAGGGCCTCGGTCTGCAGGTGGCGATTGGGTTCCACCCGATCCACCAGATCGCGGGCCTCGGCCAGCAGCTGCTGGGGATCGAGATCAGCCAGGCGACCAGCCTTTTGCAGTTTCCAGAGGGTGTTGGCCAGCTCGGTGAGCATCAGCTCCGGGGCCAACACCACGGCCGCCTCGCGGATCTGCTCCGCCACGGCAGCAGCGGCGGGATCCCCAAGGATCAGCCGCACGGCAGCCGAGGCATCGAGAACGCAGGCGAGGGCCATCAGCCCTCGCGGTCGGCGCGGATCAGCGCTTCCGGCGTCTGATCTCCGGCCAGCGCGGTGGCCAGGGGCCCGCGCCGGGCGATGCGATCGAGCACCAGGCGGCGACGCTCTCGCCCATCCTCGCCGGCGATGGCCTCAAGATCCACCAGTGCCTGCTGGCTGAGACTGCGCTTGTGCACCTGGGCGCGGTGCTGCAGCAACCGGTGCAGCGGCTCAGGCAGGTCGCGGATCTGCAGGGATGGCATGGCTGCGCCAGTCGTGATACAAGGTTACTCGCAGCGCATGCGCTTTGCATGCATGTTGGACTGCCGTCAGGGGGTGATGGCATCCGCTTCCACCGCAGGCCTGAGCTCCTGCCGAAGTGCTTGCTCGGTCACCAGTCGACAGGTTGCTGGAGCAGGTCTTCCAGGAACAGCTGGAGGCCATAGAAGCGTCTGGCCGGGGCAGGTCCGTCGAAGGCCACCAGCAGATTCACATCGCTGCTCGGTGTTGCCGTGCCACGGGCCCAGGAGCCGAAGATCCTCAGGCTGCGCACGCCAAAACTCTCACTCCAGACGGGCGCGTGCTGGCGCAACCGGCTGATCAACGTTTCGGAACTGACGTCCATGGCCGGCAGTGAATGCTCAGGACTGGCCTGGGATGACGCTAAACCGCCAACGCCAGAGATGGCGAGGAACAGCAGGTCGGTGGCGCTGGGCAGGCGAGCGAGCCCCCCTTCGCGGTGATGAAGCCCATGACCACCACCCCGATACCTCAGGTGACCCGCGAGGCGCTGTTGGCGTTCACGCAGCTGTTGGTGGAGTGCTACTCGCCCGAGAAGGTGATTCTGCCGTTCGTGATGCCCTCGACCATGGGGAAGTCCTCGATAGTTTAACCCTGGCAGTCTGAAAAGTTTCTAAGGAATGGGAGGATCCTTATCCAACACAGTCAATAGAGAGCTTTTCAGGCCAGGCAGGTCATTCTGGATCGAGTCCCACAGAATCAGCTGATCCACGGCTTCGTACACATGGATGATTCTGTTCCGTGTTCCAATGATGCGGCGTAGATCGGGAATGATCGTGAGCACACTCGGATCGGCCTCAAGGGCCCGCTTGAGAGCTTCGCCAATGATTTCGAATTTGCGCTCCACCGCTGATTGGATCAGCTCATTGTCAAGGTAGTGGTCAAGCGTGCAGTTCTCGATAAAGCGTTCAATCGCCTCGATAGCCTCAAGGGCGTCAAGCAGGCGTTTCAGCGCCTCCCTTCTCATTTCAGAGTTCGAGGAGTATCCGGCGTGAGGCGTCCACATCCTTCCGGAAATAGGGATTGTGGATCATGGATTCCGTTAACAGATCCACTGGATGGCCGAAGAGGGCTTCCAGTTCATCGGCGAAGGAACAGAAGCGTCGGGCGTAGCCCGGCTCCCTTTGGCCCGTCATCTTCACGATGAAGTCCAAGTCACTGCTGGCAGGGTCAAACAAACCCTTCGCCGCCGAGCCGAACACTTCCAGCCGATCAACGCCGTAGCGGCTGCACAGGCGCCTTAGGGGCTCCAGCCGATCGGCCAATAATGGCAGCAGCGGGGCAACCGTCTCCATGGAGTCAGGCTAACGGAGCCATGGTTTCCCTCAAACCGCCAAACCAGGGATGGCGAGGAACAGCCACGCATCCCCATCACCGGGATCTCCCGCTCCAGCCGCCAGCGGATCGCCATCGGCCGCTTGCCCTCATGGCTCTCCCAGGGGAGCAGGGAGGGGCCAAGGGCCAGATCGCGGTAGCGAGTGCAGGGGGAGAAGAGGGCTTCGCTTTTGCGCAGGGTGATGAACAGCAGGTCGGTGGCGCTGCTCTGGTGCCTGAGCACGCCTTCGCGGTGGCGGCCGTGCGCGCCGATCGCCTTGTGGTCGTGGCCGCAGGGGGCGAGGGCACCGCTGAGGCTCTCCTCTTCGGCCCTCAGAGCAGCTGGCGGAACTGCTCAGGCGTCTGCCCTGCATCACGGGGGAATCACCAGGCGCCGCTCACCATTGCTCAGGATCAGATGACCCGACTCGCGGACGATCCGATACCCCAGCTTGAGAAACACCCTCACCACTTCCTTCTGACTGATCCCCGGCAGGCGCGGCATTAAATCGCAAGTTCCAACGTCTCCACACTGCGCACGCCACCCTCCTCAGCTTCCACTTCCAGCCAGAGGGCAATCGCTTCGCGGATGTTCGCCAGTGCTTCCTCCCGGCTGGACCCCTGGGAGTGGCAGCCCGGCAGGTCAAGACAGCTCACCGACCAGCCTTCTTCGGTTTCCAACAGCCGGATGCGGTAGCTCATGGTGGTCTCACTTCCTGTCTTGCGTTCAGGCTAAGCGGCCTGGGGCTGGCCTCTTCCACGACGCCCCCCAGCCTCCTCAAACCGCCAACGCCAGCTCCGGCACGAACGCCGCCGGAATCGCCCTGTGCAACCGCCAGCGAATCGCCATCGGCCGCTCCCCCTCATGGCTCACGTAATCCGCAAACCCCAGACACAGAAACGGCAGCGTCACCCCGCCGCGCTTGCTTTCCTCCCGCACGAACAGCATCACCCGGCTGCCACGCTCGGCATGGTGGATGTAGCGCTGGCCCGTGGATGAGGCTTCCCGGGTGAGGCTCTGGCTCTCCCAGTGGAACTCCCACGGGGAGATGGCGACGTCGTTGTAGCGGGTGGTGGGGGAGAACAGGCGTTCGGACTTCTTGAGGGTGATGAAGAAGACATCGCACTGGGTGGCTTCGTCAAAGAACACCCCCTCACGGCCGGGGAAAGGGCGGGCCTCGTTCAACAACCCAAACGCGGCGAACACCTCGGCGCGGGCATAACGGCCGTGGAGTTTCAGGGGGATGGGGGGCGGATCGGCGCGGCCCCAGTCGAGCGGCGCCACCAAGTGGTCGGTGCGCTCGAGCAGCAGCGCGAACAGCTCCACCAGCTCGGCGCGGAGGTCGGCGGCAGCCCAGAGCCGGACGAGGGCCTCGGCCAGGGGCACGTGCTGCCCTGCAGGCGGCGGATCTGCTCGCGGCGTGGCCTGTGGGCTGTACCTCTGGGTGGAGATGCCGGCTACCCTCAGAGGCAAGCATGGTTGGGGTGCACGCTTGACCACCATTGAGATCACCCTCCCTGATGCGCTAGCGGCGGAAGCCAGCGGAGCTGGTCTGCTGGCGCCAGAAGCGATCGAGCGCCTGCTGCGGGCCAAGCTGGCCTCAGACCGCATTGCCCGTCTGCAAGACGCAAGGGCTGCTCTTGCTGCTGACCCGCCGGAGGTGCTGACCCGGCAAGAGATCAACGAGGAGATCAGCGCTTACCGCAAGGGGCAACGACTTGCGGCTGGTTCTTGACACCAACACGGCTCTCTCCGCCCTGATCTGGCAGGGAGTTCCCGGGCAGCTCATGGATGCGGCCGTTGTTGGGCGGGTTCAGCTGATCAGTACCGTTCCTCTTCTCGCCGAGTTGGAAGGCGTGCTGCAGCGACCGAAGTTCAGAGAGCCCATTTTTCGGCTTGGTGTGAGGATTGCCGATCTGTTTGATGGCTATGCCGCCCTGGTTCAGCGCGTGGAACCTGCTGATCTGGGAGGTCCCGTCAGTAGGGATCCCGACGACGATCAGGTCCTGGCTGCGGCCGTTGGTGGCCTCGCCGATCTGATCGTCTCTGGCGATGACGACCTCTTGGCCTTGGGCAAGTTTCAAGGGATTGCGATTGTTCTTGCCAGGGAGGCCATGAGGCGCCTGCAGGAACCAGAGGGCCAAAGGGATAAGCCTTGATCAGCTCCGCGCTCTCACACCGCCAACGCCAACTCCGGCACGAACGCCGCCGGAATCGCCCGCTGCAACCGCCAACGGATCGCCATAGGCCGCTCGCCCTCGTGACTCACGTAATCCGCGAAGCCCAGACACAGGAACGGCAGCGTCACCCCGCCGCGTTTGCTCTCCTCCCGCACAAACAGCAGCACCCGGCTGCCGCGCTCAACGTGGTGGATGTAGCGCTGGCCTGTGGGTGAGGCTTGCCGCGTGTTGCTCTGACTCTCCCAGTGGAACTCCAGCGGGGAGATGGCGTAGTCGTCGTAGCGAGTGGTGGGGGAGAACAGGCGCTCACTCTTCTTCAGGGTGATGAAGAAGACGTCGCATTGGGTGGTCCGATCGAACAACACCCCCGACTGGCCGGTGGTTTGCTGCGTATCGGTGATCAATCCAAAGGCGGCGTAGATCTCGGCGCGGCTGTAGCGGGCGTGGAGAGCCAGGGGCACGGGCTGATCCCACACCAGGGGAGGGGCGAGGTGGTCGGTGCGCTCCAACAGGAGGGCGAACAGGTCGCGCAGCTCATCGAGAAAGGCTGGACAGGCCCAGAGGCGATCCAGCGCGTCTTGCAGACCAAGCCGATCCGGCGACGTTCCCCAGAGCTGGAGCAGCAGCATGCGCCAACGCCGGCGGTCCAGCTCGCTCAGGCTCTGCGCCTGGGGTTGCTGGCGACTGACGAGGCCTTGGAGCAGGAACGAGAGACGGTCAGTGTCGTCAAGGTGGAGGAGGCGCCCCACTCCACGCCCCAGCCGCTCCTCATCGCCGGTGGTCGCCCCCGCCGCCACCCACCCCATCTCCCGCTGCAGCAACGCCCACGACCCCGCCACCTTGTAAAACTCCCCCAGCTCCATCCCGAGCCCCTCCAGCAACCCCGCCAAGGAACAGCGCCCGAGGCGGCGGGCCTCGGCGAGCAGCTGGGGTCGGCGCGTGGGCAGCGACTCGCGCAAATTTGAAAGCACCCGCTCGCTCGACACCCGATCGAGCTGCAGGCTGCAGCCGGCCGGCAAGAAGGGAAACCCGTCTTTGATTTGCTGCTCCAGCTGGTCGTGCGTGCCACCGAGCAGGGCGCGGTAGCGCAGGTCGAAGCGGAAGCTCCGGTGCGCTTGGCCGATGAAGTCCAGCACCGTGAGGCAGCTCTTGCCCCGGCAGAGGCGCAGACCGCGGCCGAGCTGCTGCAGGAACACGATGGCGCTCTCGGTGGGCCGCAGGAACAGCACCGTGTCGATCTCGGGGATGTCGAGGCCTTCGTTGAACAGATCCACCGCGAACAGGATCTGCACCTCGCCGGAGCGCAGGCGGCGGATCTGCGCGGCGCGCTGCTCCCGGGGGCTGGAGGCCTCCAGGGCGGCGGCGCGCAGGCCGGCGGCCACGAACTTGCGGGCCATCCAATGGGCGTGCTCCACGCTCACGCAGAAGCCCAGGGCCCGCATCGAATCCAGGTTGGTGACCTTGTCTGCCAGTTCGCGCAGGATCAGGCGCAGGCGGGCGTCATCGGCGGTGTAGAGGTTGGTGAGGGCTTCGCTGGTGTAGCCGTTGCGGCGCCACTCGATCCGCGAGAGGTCGGTGCCGTCGTGGAGGCTCAGGGCGCAGCTCGGCGGCGATGCGGCCGTCAAACCAATGGAGGATGTCCTCGCCGCCGGTGCGCTCGGGGTTGGCGGCCTCCCTCAAACCGCCAGCCCCATCCCCTGCATCCACCCCGCCGGTATCGGCCGCTCCAACCGCCAGCGAATCGCCATCGGGCGCTCCCCCTCATGGCTTTCGTAGCGGGCAAACCCCAGACACCGAAACGGCTCGGTGACACCCCCGGCGCGACCGCCCTCGCGCCGATGCTCCCGCACGAACAGCAGCACCCTTGAACCCCGCGCCTCGTGGTGGATGTAGCGCTGGCCGGTGGGGGAGGCGGCGGTGGTGGTGCTCTGGCTCTCCCAGTGGAACAGGGACGGGCCGAGGGCCAGGTCGCGGTAGCGGGTGGAGGGGGAGAAGAGCGCTTCGCTCTTGTTGAGGGTCACGAACAGCAGATCGGTCTGGCTGGGTTCGTGCCAGAGGACGCCTTCGCGGTGGATCCAGGGGGCGTCGTCGCGCAGGATCCCGAAAGCGGCTTCGATTTCGGCGCGGCTGTAGTGGCCGTGCACGCGCACTGGGATAGGCAGGGCCCAGGGCAGCTGGTGGAGGCGGCGGCCTGATCGCTCGGCCAGCAGGCCCAGCAGCTGGCGCAGTTCGTCGCGCCAGGCGGATGCCTGCCAGAGCAGGGCGAGGGCATCGGGCAGGGGCCGCCAGCGTTTGCCGGTGCCGCACAGCTGGGCGCTGAGCATGAGCCACTGGCGGCGCTCGCGGTCGCCAATCAACCCGGGATCGGGGAGTGTGGGGTCGGAGAGGGCGGCGGCGGTGATGCGCAGGCGATCGGGATCGTCGAGGTGGAGCAGCCCGGCGCCGATGGCGCGGGTGAGCGACTCCTCCAGGGGATGGGGGTCGCCAGGGAGCCAGCCCAGCTCGCGCCGCAGGCTGGTGAAGCCGGCGCCGCGCACCGCATAGAAGTCGGCCGGCTCCATGGCCAGCGCCTCCAGCCAGTCCGCCAGGCCTGAGCCGGGGCCGATCAGACCCTCCGAGGCCAGGGCGCGCAGTTCGCCGAGCAGCGGGGCTTTCTGCCTTGGGATGCTGGCGCGCAGGCTGGCCAGCACCGCCTGTTGGGAGACACGATCGAGCACCAGACGGCAGCCGGGCGGCAGGAACGGAAAGCCCTGATCGAGCTGGGATTCCAGCTGACGGCGGCTGCCGCCGAGCAGGGCGCGGAAGCGCTGGTCGAAGCGGAAGCGGCGGTGCTGCTGCCCGATGAAATCGAGCACGGTGAGGCAGCTCTTGCCGGTGTCGGGGGAGAGGCGCAGGCCCCGGCCCAGCTGCTGCAGGAACACCACCGCGCTCTCGGTGGGCCGCAGCAGCAGCACGGTGTCGATGGAGGGGATGTCGAGCCCTTCGTTGAACAGGTCGACGGCGAAGAGGATGCGCAGCTCGCCTACGGCCAGGCGGCGCAGGGCGTCCTGGCGTTGCTCGCGGGGGGAGTCGGCGCTGAGGGCTTCGGCGGCGAGGCCGGCGGCGTTGAACTGGGACGCCAAGAAGCGGGCGTGCTCCACGCTCACGCAAAAGCCGAGGGCGCGCATGCGCTGGGGATCGGCGAGCTTGTCGTGGAGCTGGCGCAGGATCAGGGCCACGCGGTGGTGATCGCCGGTGTAGAGACTCGAGAGCTCGGCGGGCACGTAACCGCCCTGGCGCCAGGCGAGGGCGGCGAGGTTGGTGTTGTCGCCGATGCCGAAGTAGTGGAAGGGGCTGAGCAGGCCCTGGTCGAGGGCCGTCCAGAGGCGCAGCTCAGCGGCGATGCGGCCATCGAACCACTGGAGGATGTCGAGCCCGTCGGCGCGCTCGGGAGTGGCGGTGAGGCCGAGCAGCAGCTTGGGACGGAGGTGATCGAGCCATCGCCGGTAGCTGGCGGCGGCGGCGTGGTGGAACTCATCCACGATCACCACGTCGTAGGCGGTGGGTTGGATGGTGGCGGGATCTTGCTGGGCGAGGGACTGCACGGAGGCGAACACGTGGCGCCCGTCGCTGGGCCGTTCGCCATCCACCTGCAGCTCGCCGAAGGAGCCATCGCGCAGCACCTGTCGGAAGGTGAGCAGGGCCTGCTGCAGGATCTCCTTGCGGTGGGCGATGAACAGCAGCCGCGGCGGTTCGGGGAAGGGGAACTGCTCGGGAAAGTCGCGATGCAAGCGGGCCACGTCGAAGGCGGCGAGCACGGTCTTGCCGGTGCCGGTGGCGGCCACCACGAGGTTGCGGAAGCGCTGATGCAGGGAGCGCTCGGCCTCCAGCTGATCGAGCATCTCTTGCTGGTAGGCATAAGCCCGGAGGTGGAACCAGGCGAGCGGCGCGGTGGGGGTGGCGGAGTCATCGCCACGGGCGACGGCGAGCTGATGGTCGAGCCGGGCCTGGTCGTCGGGTGTGGCGGCGTAGGGCTCGAACTCGCCCTCTTCCCAATAGGCGTCGAAGTTGGCCTGGAACTTCTTGAGCATTGCGGGCGTTTCCAGCGCCGCCAGACGCACGTTCCACTCCAGGCCATCGAGCAGGGCGGCGCTGGAGAGGTTTGAGGAGCCGATGTAGGCGGTGCTGGCACCGGTGCGGCGATGGAACAGCCAGGCCTTGGCATGGAGCCGGGTGCGGCGGGTGTCGGTGCTGACGCGCACCTGGGCACCGTGTTCAGCCAGCCAGTCGAGGGCCCGACGGTCGGTGGCGCCGAGATACACGGTGCTGAGCACCCGCAGCTCACCGCCCGCCTGCAGGTAGGCGCTGAGCACGGGCTGCAGCAAACGAAGGCCGCTCCACTTGATGAAGGCGCAGAGCAGGTCGATCCGATCGGCGGAGGGGACTTCGGCCTGGAGCGCCATCCCCACGCTGGGTTCGCTGGGGGCGTTCACAAGCAGGGTGCCGTCGGCCAGAGGGATGAGCGGCCTGGTGATGGGAGCCTGACCGGGCGGAAGGGGAGCAGCGCGCAGCTCCTGGAGCAAGCGGGCGCTGGGGTGGAGCTGGTCGCCGGGGTGGATGGCGGATGGTGCCTGTTGGTGGAGCAGGGCCACGATCCGGTTCACCAGGGCCAGCTGGTGTTGCTGCCTTTGGGCTTCGGAGAGCGAAGCCAGGGCCGTTTCGCTGAGCTGGCGCAGGTAGCGGGCCAGGCGTTGGGGGGCTTCGGCGGGGTCGAGGGGAACTAGCTGATGTAAAGCTGAAGGCTGGTTGGCCAAAACAAGGTATAAAGCATTACTGAGGGGATGGCAATAGAGGCCAGTGGGGCCTGGCTGGTCAGGCATGAGATCGGAACCAATGGATTAACGCGCTTACCGTGTGGCGCCAAGAGTGAGAATAGGCTCTGCCGTCTCTTGGAGAGACCAGCTAGACTGGCAAAGTATCAATGTATGAGGATTTCATGAGTCCCATTATTCTCTAGTTCGCTTCCACAGGCCAAGCTAGCATCATCGACAACTGGCGTTTAAACACAGGGACTGCCAAATCGATAATGACAGTTAGCCTATGGCCAGCGGGGGCGGGCTAGGCGGCTTGCCAGCCAGATGAGTTCCCTTGGGAGCCAACAATGTTCAATGCCATTAATCTTGAGATAGCAATCCCAAGCCATGGAATACGAGGCTTCAACCTTAGACGACCTTCTCCGGGGCGCTGTAGCTGCAGTAACCAGTCTTGGAGATGGCTGTACTGCCACGCGTGGATCATTCCGGGAGCTACGAGGCTCTACTCTTCGGCTCAAGAATCCTCGTTGTAGAATTAGTTGGAGTGATATGAGGGGAACGATATTCAGTGCAGTCGGTGAGCTATTGTGGTATCTATCTGGGCGCGATGATGTGGAGTTTATTGCTTACTACGTCACTGCCTATAGGAAAGAAGCCGAGGCAAACGGTACCATAGCGGGAGCATACGGACCGCGTCTTGTCGGAGGGCCGGAGGGTGGCCAGTTAGCCCATGTGACTTCTATGTTGCGCGATCATCCTTCGACCCGAAGGGCCGTCATACAGCTTTTTGACCGCAAAGATGTTTCATCTGTTAGTCGCCTGAACGATGTTCCTTGTACATGCGTTCTCCAGTTCCTGATCCGTGATGATAAGTTGGATCTAGTAGCCTTTATGCGCTCCAGTGATGTTTACCTAGGTTTGCCTCATGATATCTTCGCATTCACAATGATACAGGAATTGGTCGCATCAGAACTTGGCATCTCGCTGGGTGAGTATGTACATATGGCTGGGAGCCTTCATCTTTATGAACACGATACCGCTGATGCCCAAGTCTTCTTGGGAGAGCATTTTATGCCTGAATGCCCCATGCCTGAGATGCCTCTGGGGAATCATCGGGATTCCATTCAGGCCCTTCTTGAGATCGAAGCATGCGCACGCGGAAGCATGGAGATGGAGGAACTCCTCCGCAAACTGTCCGGGCTATCGGCCTATTGGCAAGATATTGGTTTCCTTGTCATAGCCTTCTCAGCGTGGAGAAAGTGTACAGCTCGAGTTGTAACACCTCAACGTACGTTAGAAGCCCTTTTCTTGATAAAGGAGCAAGCGCCAACATCCTTCTATAGTGACTTTGTGCTTAAAAAGATTGATGCCGTCCGTCGGAAATGCCGTTGATTAACGAGATTAGGCATCTTTTGGCATTTTTTGATCACTGTAGCCCAAGCATCCTGGACTGCAATGTAATCCCATGGAGCTCTCCAATTCCTGTGTTTGGCCGCATTGCTGAGTCATCCTTGGCTTCTCTTGGCATCAATCCAAGCAATCGGGAATTCATCGGGCAGGACGGCTCTGAACTCGATGGCTCCAAGAGGCGTTTTCAGACCCTCACCTCACTAGGGCTTGATGCGTGGTCGGATGCGAGTGTTGATGACATACAGAGGATAGAAGAGCGCTGTACTCGGTACTTTGATATCAATCCTTATGACAGGTGGTTTAAGCGGCTTGATTGCATCATGACATCATGTGGAGTATCTTACTATAGTAACCTCTTCCCTGCATGTCATCTAGATCTCGTGCCATTTGCCACATGGGAGAAATGGGGGACATTACCAGTAGAAAGTAAGCGCCTACTCTTGGAGAGCTCTAATTCTACAATCGGTCGTCTTGTCAGAGACTCCCAGGTGCGAACTCTCATCCTAAACGGCCAATCTGTTATTCGACAGTTCCAATTACTCATACCAGACACTCTAAAGAAGTCTCAAATGCCCAACTGGGAGCTTTCAAGAAGCCGTGGCGGCAACGTGCCAGGATTCGCGTATCGTGGCATTGTGAACCATATAGGGGGCATTGATCTTCGGAGGCAGGTAGTAGTCCTAGGCTATAATCACAATCTCCAGAGTAGCTTCGGAGTGACTAAGGAAGTTGTAAGGAACATTGGTCGCTGGCTTTCTCAGGAGATTGAGGGCCAATGAGAGTCATGCAGGAAGCTGAAGTCAACTCGATCCGCAGTGTCCTCAGTGAGTATCACCAATTTACGAGGGCGCTTCCTGGCCTGGAGCCAGAAGGAGCATTGGAATGCTATATCAGGCAGCTAATCGACAGTAAGCGAAGGGTAATGTATGTATCTGTTCGTTCGCAGCGTCAGATCAGCGCTAGCAGAGCTGATCCCTCTTCGCATTTGTTTGATCCACTCCTTGCAGCAATCTATCATCAGCGTTCAGGTGACTCTGAAGAGGCATTTTGGCTTATCTACATCTTTACTCACTTTGGCCTTTCAGCTAGCTCTGGATGGGCTCTAGCCAGAGCGGTTTACGGTGGGCTTGGACAGAGGTGCTGGACTTGGCATGAAACCACAGATAACTTGAATGAGTTTCAGGATTGGATTGATTATGTTGCAGGCACTCTTCCCGGTGGTTTTGGTAATCATCGCAAATATGAGAGTAAGCACCACATTGGTAAATGTATGGGTAGTTATGTCGAATGGGTTCGACCATTCGGGTCTCACGCAGCGCTCATGGCTGCCACATCAGCCATTTCCGCAACTAGAAGAATGCCACACTTCCAGATCTTGTAAAATGCACTAAACTCAGTGCACCGCTTTGGCAGAACAGCGAAGTTTGATTATCTAGCCATGCTGGGCAAAACACGGTTGGTAGACATATCGCCTAACTCACTTTACCTTAGCGGCTCAACCGGCCCCATAAGAGGTGCCAGAATGATGTTTGGGGTCCAAGCATCGGCACGTGTTATTGACGTATGGCTCATGGAGCTTGCTGGTGCTCTCGGAGTTGGAGCTCAAGAAATGGAGGATAGCATATGTAATTGGCAGAAGAGCCCATTGAGATATAAACGCTTTCGTGGGTAGAGCTACTCTAGCGAATTATTAGAGATATTAAACTTCTTCTTCATCCAGTTAAGTTCGGAATGATGGATTCTGCCAATGTGCTGTAGCTGGCCTACGACCAAGCTACGCGAAACTCCTATAGAAGCGGCAAAGCGAACTATCGACCTGAGATGTTTCGGAAGACTGCTTAGTTCTGCCCAGCGATCGGATGGGATTATTGCATCCTGGGCAAACTTATTTGCCTCATTCTCTAGCTTAGAGGAGCTGCCGGTCATTTCAATCTGGGTCTTTTGGTTTCGATGCAGGATCAAATGACCTAACTCATGAAAGAAAGCAAACCAGAAATGATCATCAGTTTGGTAGCGGCCACTAAGTAAGAGAAGTGCTCGAGATGGCGATAGCCATCTAGTTGCTCCAGTCGCGCGGCACCCTTGTGGAGGTTTTTCGACGATGACAGCAACCCCGAAGCTTGCACAGATGGAAGCCAGCTTGGATATCATTAGTTTGGTGTCTTTGATCCGAGTCAGCCTCCGAATTGTAGAGATCGATTCGCGTGCCAGTTGGTCAGACCATTCTTGGCAGTCGGTTTGATCTGCTAACAATTCGCCTCTCCGAAGCCAGGAAGCTACTGAGGCAATCTCAGATTCAAAGGCAAAAGTGTGCTTGAAGTTAGTTGAAAGCACAACTGGAGGCCAGTAATTAGACCACTCTGTAGGAGAACTGACTCCAAAAAAATCTAGTACTGCCTGGCGATTTCCGTCTAAACTTTTATCTGCAATCCAGCCAAGGCGAACCAGTTCACGAACGGGTAGCTGCTTTAACCAGTTAGAGTCAGATGTTTGCTCTTCGCGGTAGCCAGTCTCTCGCTGAATCCAAAAGGACTTGGAGGGTCCTATCGTGCGTGCTAGGTCTGCTGCAACCTCCTCGTCTATGTGGAGAGTCCCTTTGAAGAGCATGTCACACTGGGTCTCTGTCCATCCAATATTGGCTTGGAAGTCATCAAGATTCATCCCGCGTGACCAAAGCATCCTGCTGACGGTCTTGCCTGGGCATGACACCCAGGAGTCGGCGCATGAGTTAATCATGATTTTACTTGGATAGAAGTAATCTTGACACGACGTACGAATGACCAATCTACAATATTGCCTTGCCGGACGTCGCATGGTCGAGCGTGATTTTCCACGACTTGGATCTCGACACCAGAAGGCCCGCGCATTATCGCCTCACCGCGCACTTTGTCAATGACTTGCCAGATCATAGTAACAAGAAGTTCTTCCATTGACTCTGCCGCGGCCAGCTCGGCCATAGACGCAATTATATCTTCTGCTACGGCCACTCCGTGAGTGGCTTCGCAGGCTTCCTTGCTGGTAGTTATTCTGCGAAGGTCTGAGGTGGAATAAGCTACGATCATTCCTGGCCTTGTGCTTTATGGCTGACTGGCCTAACGGCACTCTTTGGGGAATGGTAGGACAACTGTTGGGTTTGCAGGCCTTCAAGGTGGAGAGTGGGCATTGATGCAGTTAAGGTCATGTAATCTCGATGATGAATCCAATCCGTTGTGCGAAGTTCAGAGCTGCTGGCCCTTTCTAGCTCGTTCTCCAGGTCTCTGTCGTTGACGAATCCCCCCCCCCGAACCCCACCCCGCGACTGTTCACAATCCCCCTCTCGCCTCGGAATCAGATGCCAGTGGGCATGAAACACTGACTGCCCTGCCGCTTCGCCTGAGTTCAACCCCACATTCCAGCCGGAAATCGCTTCGTCCTGTGAACTGAGCCGCTCACGTCGCTTCCTGAGCAACTCCACCACGGCGTTCCACTCCGGCTGGTGCAGCGTCATCCCGTCTGCATCGTGCCGCCGTGGAATCACCAAGCTGTGCCCCCCGCTCACCGGGTAGGCATCGGCGATGCAGAGCGCCAGCTCGTTCTCCAGCAGCACCCGGCCGCTGCCCTCCAGCGCGCAGAGCACGCAGCCCGCTTCGCGGTGGCCGTAGCTGGCCTGCACACCGCGGAAGTCGGTGCGCCCTCTTGCGTAGGCAAACAGCCGTCGCGCTTGCTGGCGTTGCAGCGGAAGCAGAGGGCCTGCAGGTTGCTGATGGCGTCGGAGCCGCCCTGTATTCACCGAGCCGCTGATCGGGCTGCGGTGGGCAAACACCTCCTCGCCGCGCTGCTCGCGGAAGGCATCGAGGCGCTGGCGGCAGAGCTCCAGCAACGCGTCGCGCTCGCCATCGCTCAACGCGTCGCCGCCGATCAGGCTGTCGTGGCCATCGCCATAGGCGGTGATGCCGTTGAAGCTGAACCCGGCCCACCATGCGCTTCCCAGGATCCGCTGGGCCACGTTGTGGGCTGGGGCGGGGCTGCGGCGGCCCAGCAGTTCCATGAGCATCAGGGGTTGGTCGAAGGGGCTCATGCGCATGCGCTTGGCGATGTACGCGCGGAGGCGAAGGAAGGCCGCACAGGGGCTGTTAGCCATGGAGTTGATGGTGGTGGCTGCCGGGTGACCGGGCCAGGTTTGGTTTTGGGCGGCCCGTCAGGCTGGCTCCCCTGCTGGGAATCCTTCTGGTGTGGGCGCGTGGCGGCTGCATCCGACCCGGCTGCGGGTGTGGGTGTGCCGCCCCAGTCCGTTTGCCTAGAGAGAGTCAGCATCCCGCCCACCGCTGCAAGACTGGTGCCACTGGAGGGCGCCATGCAGGAAATTCTCTTCGTCGTCGAGGAAGCCGAGGACGGCTCCTACCGGGCCAGTGCAGCCGCTGCCGCCATCCACACCGAGGCCGACACGCTTGAGGACCTCCACCAGGAGATCCGCGACGCCGTCGTCTGCCACTTCGATCCGGGCCAGGCGCCGCCGCTGATCCGCCTCCATCACGTGAGGCAGGAACTGCTGGCCCTGTGAGGATTCCGCGGGACGTCAACGGCCAGCTCCTGGCC
Organism: Cyanobium gracile UHCC 0139; assembly: GCF_034931325.1. GTDB lineage: Bacteria > Cyanobacteriota > Cyanobacteriia > PCC-6307 > Cyanobiaceae > Cyanobium > Cyanobium gracile_B. The sequence continues at coordinate 136,951 of NZ_JAYGHX010000006.1, forward strand.
GAGCGCCTGCGGCGCCATGGCTACGTGCTGACGCGTCAAACAGGCAGTCACATGCGGCTGAGCCGAAGCTCTGACGGCCAGCAGCAGCACCTCACCATTCCAGCCCACAAGCCCCTGAGGGTCGGCACTTTGCGGCAGATCCTCAAGGATTTGGCCAGCCAGCTGGGCTGCTCGATCGAAGAGCTGATCGGCAGCCTGGATCTTTGAGGGCTGGGCTGTGTGGCCGATCTTTCGGATGAGCACCCGGCCCACCATGCGCTTTCCAGGATCCGCCGGGCCACGTCCTGCGCGGGGGCGGGGCTGCGGCGGCCCAGCAGTTCCATGGGCATCAGCGGTTGGTCGATGGGGCTCATGCGCATGCGTTCGGCGATGAACACGCGCAGGCGAAGGAAGGCAGCGGAGGGGCCGGAGGCCATGGAGCGATGCCGGCGGCTGCGGGGCGACCGGGCCAGGTTTGGTTTTGGGCGGCCCGGCAGGCGATCGCCCCTGCTGGGATCCCCTCTGGCGTGGCTGTGCCGCCCCAGTCTCCGACCCGTGCTCTCGTCCGTGGCGTGGAAAAGGGCCCGTCGTTGTAAGGGTGGACGGCAGGCAGACGGGAGAGAACCGGGATCCAACAGCCTGTCCCGAGGACGGGGGCGTTCTGATTCGGAGATGCCCCAGAGAGCCGAAAAGGTATAGAATAAGCGCCCTATGGAGTTCGCGTTCGATCCGGTCAAGAGTGATTCCAACCTTGCCAAGCACGGCATTGACTTCCTTGCTGCCCAGCAGCTCTGGAACGATTCGGAGCTCCTGGAGGTTCCGGCCCGCACCACCGGAGAGCCAAGATTTCTAGTGATCGGCAGGATCGGCCTCAAGCACTGGTCGGACGTGATCACCTATCGCGACCGGCGCATCCGATTGATTTCCGTTCGGCGGTCCAGACCCGAAGAGGTGGAGCTCTATGAACAGTTCTGATTTCGATCAACGTTTTGATGCTGGCGAGTCCGTGCTCGAGGCCCTCGACCTCGGCGGTGCCCGTCGCCGTCGACTGGAGCAGAAACGCGTCAATGTCGACATCCCCGTGTGGATGATCGACCAGCTCGATCGTGAGGCCAGCCGGCTCGGTGTCACCCGTCAGTCGATCATCAAGGTGTGGCTGGCGGAGCGGCTGGAGCAGCGGACGTCTACGTGAACCCCGAGCTGTGACGTCTATCCAGAAGGATGAGGCCGCACCCCAATGGGATCCAGCAGCCGCAGCGCTTTACGCGCTCCAGGCCATGGTTTGCGCCGGTCAGATGTGCCCCAACGTGATGCCCCTGTCGATAGGCACCATGCGATCAGGCGCTGATGGATCGCGCGGTTCGTACCTCCGGCCTCACCCGAACCGACTTCGTTCTGCAGGCGGCCCGCAATGCCGCCCGTGAACTGCTGGTGCAGCAGGCCTGGCAGGCCGTTTCGCCCGAGCACTTTGACCAGTTTCTCCGCCAGCTCGATGCTCCGCCCAGCCCCACGGATCGCCAGCAGCGCACCATGACGGCACCGCGGCCCTGGCAACGCTGATGGATCTGCTGGCGCCCCAGCCGCTGGCGCAGCACCACAGCACCGTCAGCTTTGACTGCGGCGACTCCAGCCTCGACCACTGGCTCCAGCAGCGTGCCCTGACCAACCAACAAAGCGGTGCGACGCGCACCTTCGTGGTCTGCCATGGTGACGATGTCGTCATGGCCTATGTGGCTCTGGCCTCCGGCGCGGTGGCCGTGGCCTCAGCCCCTTGGCGTTTCAGGCGCAATAGGCCTGATCCCATCCCCGTGGTGGTGTTGGCGCGGTTGGCGGTCTGTCGCCGTGTCCAGGGACACGGCATCGCTCGCGCCCTGCTCGCCGATGCGTTCGAGCGGGTGCTGCAGGCCAGCACACAGATCGGCGTGCGAGGCATCGTGGTTCATGCTGCCTCCGCGGAAGCCCGCAGCTTCTATCTCCACATGGGCTTTGATCCCTCACCCATCGACCCCGACACCTTGCTGATCCGTCTCTCGGATGTGGCTGCCACCTTGCCTTTCTGATCTCTGCGGCCCCGGGCGCATCGGCGAACGTGGTATTTCACTAAGCCACTGATCGGGCTGCTCGCGGAAGGCATCGAGGCGCTGGCGGCAGAGCTCCAGCAGCGCGTCGCGCTCGCCATCGCTCAGGCTGTCGTGGCCATCGCCATGGGCGGTGATGCCGTTGAAGGTGAACCCGGCCCACCATGCGCTTTCCAGGATCCGCCGGGCCACGTCCTGCGCGGGGGCTGGGCTGCGGAGGCCGGGCAGTTCCAGGAGCATCAGCGGTTGGTCGATGGGGCTCATGCGCATGCGCTTGGCGATGGAGTGCCGCAGGCGCCCGTAGGTGGCGGAGGGGGTCGGGGGCATAGGGGCTTCCTGGCTGGGGTGGCATTGGACCGTTGCCCAGAGGGCCAGCACAATGGACCCATGACCCGGACAGCACCGCCAACCCCTCTCACGGCCGAAGAGGTGCTCAACCGCCTCCGCCAGCGCCAGCTGGACTGGCACCGCCGTTTTCATGTGGTGGAGCTTGGCTTGTTTGGCTCCGTTGCCCGCGGCGATGCCCGCCCAGACAGCGATCTCGATGTCTGGGTCCAGCTGGACCCTCTCACGCCCTACGCCCTGGTGCACTTGAAGCAGGAGCTGGAAGAGCTGATGCAGTGTCCCGTCGACCTGGTGCGACTGCGGGAGCGTATGGCCCCAACCCTCCGAAAGCGTATTGAGCAGGAGGGGCTCACGGCGTGACGGAGGACCAGAAGGATGTCCTGTTGAGCCTCCTGAGCGCGCTCAAGCGTGCCCAGCGCAAATCCCAGGCTCTGATCGTCAATCCTGAGTTGCTGGATCAGGAGGAAGGAGAAGATGCTCTGGATGTGATCTGTATGCAGTTCCTCGCAGCCGGTGAATCTTTGAAGCGTTTGGAGCGCCTGTATCCTGGCCTCCTACAGAATCGTTATCCCCATATCGACTGGAAAGGGGCCATGGGTTTCCGCGATGTCATCGCTCACCAGTATTTTGATCTTGATGTTGAACAAATTCTTGTCATCTGTGAACAGTCGCTGCCCGGCCTGATCCATGCGGTTCAAGACCTGTTGGAGAACGGATGAATCGGCACCACGTAGCTCATGCGCCATGGCATCCATCTCTCCAGTTCCTTTGCCCCCTTTTGACCGTGCCTACAGTGAGTCCCTCGCTGGGTGTGGTGGCGATGGCGCCCATGTCTGACCTGCTGCAACTGCCGCCGAGCGAGCGGTTGGCCCTGGCGATCGCCCTCTGGGACAGCCTTGATAACCAGGCCCGTGATGGGGCGCTGCCGGTGAACCCTGCCCTCTACCCCGAACTCGACCGGCGCTGGGCGAACCATCGCGACGACCCCGAAGCGGCTGTGCCCTGGGATGAGGTGCGGAGCCAGCTTGGCATCGGATGACTCCGCCCTCAGTCCGCCGTCTACCTGAGGCGGTGGTGGATCTGCTGGAAACGCAGCGCTGGTACGACCGGATTGAGCCGGCGTTGGCTCGGGACTTCGCTGAAGCCTTCGCTGCTGCGGTGGAGCGCATCCGCCGCGATCCCCGATCCTTCCCCCTGATTCACGGGCAGACCCGCAGGCTCGTGCTGCGGAGGTTTCCCTATGCCGTGTACTTCCGAGAGCAGGGTGCTGAATCCTGGTGATTGCCCTGCACGGCCGTCAGGATCCCCGGCGCTGGCAGCAGCGCACCTGAACGCACCACTGCTGGGTGAGACAGGGGTGGCACTTGTGGAGGAGAAGCCCCGGCGATCACCCTGGCCCACGAATGCTCCCCCATGCAGACAACGCGATCGTTGACGAAGCCAAGATCTGCGACTATCTGCTCTCAGACACGCATCCAGTTGGTCGCTTCAAGGCAAGCGTCTTTAGTTCACTCGGCTACACCGTTGAATCCTGGACCCGACTTCGTGATGATCTGCTCCACCATGGCCAGACTGGGACGGTTCAGCGGATCGAGATCAGAGCCTATGGGATGAAAGTAGTCATCAGTGCTACGTTGAAAGGCCCCAACGGAGCATCCAGACCATTCAGAACGGTCTGGCTGATCCCCGATCATTCCAGACAGCCAAGGCTCGTCACCGCATTTCCGGAGTAAGTCATGTTCGTCTTGCACCAGACAGTTGCTCTCACCCACGACATTCCTGAGGCTGGTCTGCAGTTGGGCGATCTCGGTGCTGTCGTAGCTATTCACGACCCGGCAAATCTCGAGGTTGAGTTTGTCGCTGCATCGGGACGCACCCAATCGCTGTTGACGCTTTCAAGCAGCAGCCTCCGAGCAATTGGTGATCAGGATCTGATCGCTGTGCGTTCATTGGCTACGGCCAATCCCTGAGATTCGACATCGTTCAGCTTCTCGCTTGCCAGGATCCGCCGGGCCACGTCGTGCGCCGGGGCGGGACTGGCTGTTGCCTGGTAAATCAGAGGCCCAGCAGTTCCTGCAGCATGAGCGGTGGGTCGATGTGGCTCATGCGCATCTGCTCGGCGGTGGTCTCGCGCAGGCGCTGGCGGGTGTGACAGGGGGTGGCACTTGCGGAGGAGAAGCCCTGTCGCGATGCCATGCCCTCCATCACCCCCCTCGGCCAGACCTGGCGGGTTGCCTACGATGAATCCACTGAAAGAAGCAGAGGCTGTGCATACGTTCTCCGCCGTCATCGAGCGCTGCGCGGACACAGGAATGCTTGTGGGCTATGTCCAGGGCTTCCCCGGCGCCCACAGCCAGGGGGAGACCCTCGATGAGCTGCAGGCCAACCTCCAGGAGGTGATCGCCATGCTCCTGGAGGACGGCGAGCCGGTCCTGGAAAGCGACTTCGTGGGCCTGCAGCAGATCGTGGTGCCGGCATGACCCTGGAGGAATTCCTCAGCCACCGCTGAACCACGAACCTCAAGCGTCTGCCTTCCGCGATGGTCTGCCCCCATGCAGTCCCCCGACCAGGAAGCGCTGCCAGAGTGGGCGGGCTTACGGCGCTCCATGCCCCACCACGGCCTGCCCCTGGCCCCCCTGATCGACCTGGACCGCCTCCTGGAGGCCGGCCTGGGGCGCGACCCGGCGGCAGCGGCGCTGCAGGATCTGGTCCACAGCCTCAGCTGGGCCGAGCTCGAGCGGCAGGCGGAGCGGCTGGCCCGGGCCTACCAGCGGCTGGGCCTGCGGCGGGGCGACCGGATCGCCTCCCTGATCCCCAACCGGGTGGAGCTGGTCGTCCACTACCTGGCCGGCCTGCGCAGCGGCCTGGTGCTCACGCCGCTCAACTACCGCTATGTGTCCCCGGAGATCGACCATGCGCTGACGGTGAGCGGCGCCGCGGCCCTGGTGTTCCACGGCGAACGGCTGGCCGATGTGCAGGCCAGTGCCGTGGCGGGCGGGCTGCCCCTGGGCTGCCATCGCATCGACGATCCCACCGGTTTCGAGCCCCTGCTGGCCGCGGCACCCGCCGGCGCTGAGGCCCAGCCCTGGCCCGATCTGGCCGCCCACGAGCCCTGCTTTCTCTTCTTCACCTCCGGCAGCACTGGCCGGCCCAAGGGTGTGACCCACACCCGGGCCAGCTTTGCCGCCGTGCTCACCTCCCTGATCCAGGCCGTCGAACTGCGGCCCGGCGAGGAGGTGCTGGCCGGCAGCTCCCTGGCCCACCTCGCCTCCTGTGGCCTTGTCCTGGCCGCCCTGGCCGCCGGCGCCTCCGCGGCGATCGCCAGCCGCATCGATGCGGCCACCGTGGAAACCCTGCTGCGGCGCCACCGGCCCTCGGTGCTGCTGATGCTGCCCGCCGCCCTGTTCGAGCTGCTGCGCAATGACCAGCTCCAGCCGACGGATCTGGGCTCGGTGCGGCTCTGCATCAGCGGCGGCGACAAGGTGCCCCATCAGCTGCAGGAGGAGTTCCGCCGGGCCGCCGGCTTCGGGATCGACGAATGCTTCGGCATGAGTGAGATCGGCTACGCCACCCTGGCACCCCCGTCGGGCCCGAACCGGATCGGCTCCGTCGGCCGGCTCTGCCCGGGCTTCAGCGCCAGCCTGCGCGATGAGGACGGCAACGAGATGGCCCCGGGCGAGCAGGGCCGCCTCTGGATCCAGGCGCCTTCGATGATGACGGGCTACTGGGACAACCCCCAGGCCACCGCCGACACCATCCAGCAGGGCTGGCTGGACACCGGCGATGAGATGCGGGTCGACGCCGACGGCTTCTTCTGGTTCTGCGGCCGCCGCAAGCAGATCATCGTCCACGACAGCTCCAACATCTGCCCCCAGGAGGTGGAGGAGGCGCTCTCGGAGCATCCGGCCGTGGATCTGGTGGGGGTGATCGGCATCCAGGACCCGGTGCACGGCGAGAACGTGCGGGCCTACCTGACCCTCCGCCACGACCAGCCCGCCCCCAGCGAAGCCGAACTGATCGCCTTCGCCCGGGCCCGCGTCGGCTACAAGGCGCCGGAGGAGATCCGTGTGCTCAATCAGTTGCCCCTCACCCCCGTGGGCAAGACCGACCGGCTGGCCCTGCGGCAGCTGGCGGCGGAGGGGCTGCATGCCGGTTGAGGCCTCCCTGCTCGACTGGATCGGCAACCGCGGGCGCCGCTGCAGCGTCGGCGAGGCGGCCGCCGGCACCGGGCTGTCCCTGCAGGAGGTCGAGCCGGCGCTGCTGGCCCTGGTGGCCGAGGTGTCCGGCCATCTGCAGGTGGCCGAGGACGGCACCCTGCTGTTCGTCTTCCCTCCGGCGCTGCGCATGCGGCTGCTGGCCCTCAGCGGCCGCCGGCGCCTGCAGGCCCGGCTGCAGGCGGCCCTGCGTCTGGCCGCCCGGCTGATCCGGCTCAGCTTCGGGGTGGTGCTGCTGCTGGTCACCACCCTGGTGGTGGTGATCCTGTCGGTGCTGCTGATCGTGCGGCTGTTCACCAGCGACGACGGCGACGATGCCGGCCTGGCGTTGCTGCAGGGGCTGGCCCAGGTGCCCCTCTCGATCCTGGATCTGCTCGCCTCCGGCCTCCGGGCCCCGGCGCGCGGGGGTTCCTCCTCTGTCACGCCGCAGCAGCTGTGGAGCCTGCTCTGGGACCTGCCCGGCGAGGGCGCCGATCCGGCCGCCCTGGGCTTCCTCAGCGCCGTGTTCTCGATCCTGTTCGGCGATGGCGATCCCAATGCCCGCCTCGAGCCGCAGCGCTGGCGCCGCATCGGCGCCGTCCTGCGCCAGCGCGGTGGCGTGGTGATCGCCGAGGACCTCGCCCCGCTGCTCGATCTGCCCGACTGCCCCGCCGATCCCGACCGCCGCCGCGACCTCGCCGATGCCGCCATGCTGCCGGTGCTGCTGCGCTTCGACGGCCGCCCCGAGGTGAGCGAGGACGGGGATCTGATCTATGGCTTCCCCTCCCTGCCCGCCAGAGCGGCCCGCGTTGATGGGCCGGTGCCGCCCCTGCGCGAGCGGGCCTTTCGCTTCAGCCGGGCCGGCGTCGGGCAACGGGCCGCCTATGGCCTGATCGTCGGGGCGCTGCTGGTGCTCGCGCCGTGGCTGCTGGCGATCACGCCCGCCTGGCTGCCCCCCGTGGCCTGGCTGGCCCGATTCGCCATCGGCTACGCCCTGTTGCTGCTGCTCCTGCCCCTGGCCCGCCTGCCGCTGCAGCACTGGCGCAACCGTGCCATCGCCGCCCGCAATCGGCGCCGCCAGGCCTGGGCCCAGGCGACCCGCCACGCCGATCCCCAGCTGAAGCGACGCCGCGGCGCCGCCCGCCGACTGGGCGCCACCGAGGCCGGCCGGCCGGCGCCGCGCGTCGTGTACGACAGCGGCCGCGATCTCCTGGAGCAGTCCATCGACGACCTGGCCGCTGGGCCCCGGCCGCCCGCCTGAGACAATCCACGCTCGCCTGTGCCCAGCGAAACCCATGTCCGTTCTCGGCAGAGAGGCGATCCTGCAGGCGATCGAAGCGGGCGCGATCGGGGTCACGCCTTTCGTTCCCGAGCGGCTGGGCCCCGCCTCCCTCGACCTCACCCTCGCCCCCACCTTTCGGGTGTTCCGCAAGGTGCACGAGGTGATCGAGGTGCGCGAGCACACCGACTACCGGACGCTCACCGAAAAGATCGTGGTGCCCCCGGGCCAGCACATTCTGATCATGCCGGGCGAAACGGTGCTGGGCATCACCCAGGAGCGGCTGCGTCTGGGCCCCGGCCTCTGCGGCTGGCTGGAGGGCCGCAGCCGTTTCGCGCGGCTGGGCCTGATGGTGCACATCAGCGCCCCCTTCATGGGGCCGGGGATCGACAGCCAGCAGGTGCTGGAGATGAGCAACTTCGGTCCCGCTCCGCTTGCCGTGCATCCCGGCACCGCGATCTGCCAGTTCGTGTTTCAGAAGCTGCAGGGCATCGAGAGCTACGCCGGCCGCTTCGCCGGCCAGACGGAAGACTCCTTCTGACCGTTCCAATCTCTTGATGCTGGGCGGCGGGCCTCACCCCAGGTCGTTGATCAGCACGATGCGGTAGCGGGCGTTGCCGGAGCGGAGGTGATCCAGGGCTTCATTCGCCTTCGACAGGGGGAAGAACTCCGTGGTGGGAGCGATGCTGTGGCGACAGCTGAACTGCAGCATCTTGTCGGTGGTGGAAGGGCTCCCCAGGGGTGAGGCGGAAAGGCTCTTCTGCCCGAGAATCATCGGAAAAGCGGCCAGGGCGATCGGTTCAGGGACGGCCCCCACGGTGTGCAGCCGGCCCTTGGGTTTGAGGGCGGCGATGTAGGTGTTCCAGTCGAGGTTGGCGTTGGTGGTGTTGAGGATGAAGTCGAAGCTGCTCGCCGCCCCGGCCAGCTCTTCGGCGTTGCGCGAGTTCAAGGTGCGATGGGCGCCCAGCTGGAGCGCTTCCTCCCGTTTCGAGTCGCTGGTGGTGAAGGCGGTGACGTCGCATCCCCAGGCCCGCAGAAACTTCAGGGCCATGTGACCCAGGCCGCCGATCCCGATCACCGCCACGCTGTCGGTGGGTTGGATGCCGAGCTCCACGATCGGGTTGAAAACGGTGATCCCTCCGCAGAGCAGGGGGCCGGCCTTCTCAGCATCAAGGCCTTCCGGCAAAGGAGCCACCCAGGTCCATTTGGCCCGCACCCGTGTGGCGAAGCCTCCGTGACGACCGACGATGGTGGCCTCGGCTTTGAGGCAGAGGTTCTGGTTGCCGGAAAGGCATTGATCGCAGGCACCGCAACTGCCGGAAAACCAGCCCAGCCCAACCCGATCGCCGATGCTCAGGCGCTTCGTGTGCTCCCCGAGGGCGACAACCCGCCCGATCACTTCATGGCCGGGAACAAATGGATAGGCGGTCATGCCCCAATCGTTGTCGAGCATGGAGAGATCGCTGTGGCAGATGCCGCAGCTCTCCACGGCGATCTCCACCTCTTCGCTGCCCAGCGGGCCGGGGGTGTAGGCGAAGGGTTGGAGCGGTTGCCCGGCACCGGGGGCAGCCAGGGCCTGGATCGGTGCGGTCATGGGATCGGCGGGCATGGAAACCTGGGAAGCGATCCTAGGCAGAGCGGCCCATCCCTGTCCGCCTCACCTTGATGTGACCCCCCATCCAGCCTGGCGCCTCAGAAAATCCCCAGTGTCTTCTTCTTGCAGTAGCCCGCCCCGATGTTCATCCAGCCCGAAAGACAGGGCTTGCCGTTGGTGGGCCGCACCTCGTAGTAGATCGGCGAATTGCAGTGCTGCTTGAGGTCATTCACATACCCCAGCGGACATTCGTTGTAACCCGGCAGCTTGGGAATCCGCTTCTGGGCCAGGGCCGGCCCGGGAATCAGCACCGGCAGGGCCAGAAGCGCAGCGGCCAGGGCGAGGGGTGGTTTCGGCATCTTTCGGCTCCTCACATCTTCAAACCCTAGGGGCCGCTGGCCGGCGGCGCCTTCGTGACGACGGGCGCATAGCCGCGGGGCAGCAGGTTCCAGTCGGCGTTGAAGACATGCACCCGGCGGGTGGCCTTGCCGCTCGTTTCGAACGGCAGGCCGGCATGGGCCCAAGCCAGGGCGCTGCCGGCCAGGTTGCGCACCGCGAAGCCCCGGCCCCTGAGCTCCCGGGTGTAAAGGCCGCTACGCAGGCCGATGGTGCAGTACGGAACCACCAGCCAGGAGCGGTAGCGGGCGCTGTTGCGCTCGAAGTCCTCCTTCGTGATCGCCCCGGGCAGCATCGAGACGCGCCGTTCGTGCGGCTCGCGCACATCGACCAGCACCGCCGGCCGGTCCATGGGCCGCGCCAGCCACTCGGCCACGGAGATCTCCGGCTGGCCGGGAAACAGCAGACGCTTCATGCCCCCATAACGGCGCCCCACCTCGGCCGCCAGCGCGTTGTCGGCGGTGCCCGGGGCCGGCCCACCGCGGCCCACGCCGAGCCCGTGCAGCGCCAGCCCGACCGCAACAGCGACCATGGCGGCGGCGCTGGTGGCGGCGACGACCACGCGCCGCCGCCGCCGCCGGCGCCGGCCCGGGGCCGTCATGGCGGGGGGGTCTCCTGGCACCGTGGGCTCCATGGCTTCAGCCTGGCGCAGGGATGGCCGTGGCGGCGGTGCCCCCAGGCCATGTCGTTTCGCCCCTGGCCCCCAGACTGAGCCTCACGACCTGCCCAGCGCGCGGGCACCCCAGCAACGCCATGCCGACCCATCCCCTGCCGCCGATCGCCGGCCGTGAAGCCGAGATCCTGGCCCTGGTGGAGCAGCCCCGGACCGTGGCGCTGCCCCAAAGCAACCTGCAGCTCGCCTCGATCACCTCGGCCTTCGCCTGTGCGCTGCACATGCACCAGCCCACCATCCCCGCCGGGGCGGACGGGGCGCTGATCTCGCACCTCCAATACATGCTCGAGCACCCCGGCGAGGGCGACAACCACAACGCCGAACCCTTCGCCCACTGCTACCGGCGCCTGGCCGACCTGATCCCCCAGCTGATCGCCGAGGGGGCCAACCCGCGGATCATGCTCGATTACTCCGGCAATCTGCTCTGGGGGTTCCAGCAGATGGGCCGCGCCGACATCCTCGAGGCGCTGACGTTCCTGGCCTGTGATCCCTCGGTCGTGCCCCATGTGGAGTGGCTCGGCACGTTCTGGAGCCATGCCGTCGCCCCCTCCACGCCGATCCCCGATCTGAAGCTGCAGATCCTGGCCTGGCAGCACCACTTCGCGGCCCTCTTCGGCGCCGAGGCCCTGCAGCGGGTGAAGGGCTTCTCGCCCCCGGAGATGCACCTGCCCAACCACCCCGACACCCTTTTCGCCTTCGTGAGCGCCCTGCGCGACTGCGGCTACCGCTGGCTGCTGGTGCAGGAGCACAGCGTCGAGAACCCCGATGGCAGCCGCCTCAGCCGGGAGCAGACGCTGCTCCCCAACCGGCTGGTGGCCCGCAGCTCCAGCGGCGAGGAGGTGGCGATCACGGCGCTGATCAAGACCCAGGGCTCCGACACCAAGCTGGTGGGCCAGATGCAGCCCTGTTACGAGGCCCTGGGGCTGGGCCGGATTCCCCTGGGCGGCACGTCGGTGCCGGCGCTGGTGGCCCAGATCGCCGATGGCGAGAACGGCGGCGTGATGATGAACGAGTTCCCGCCCGCCTTCCTCCAGGCCCATCGGCGCCTGGCCGAGCAGGGCAGCGGCAGTGCCGGCACGGTGGCGATCAACGGCAGCGAGTTCCTCGAACTGCTCGAGGCCGCCGGGGTGGGCGACTCTGCCTTCCCGGACATCCAGGCGGTGGGGCAGCACCGGCTGTGGCAGCGCGTCGGCGCCACCCCCACCCCGCAGGCCCTGGAGGCGGCCATCGCCGAGCTCCAGGCGGGCGACCCCTCCTTCTCCATGGCCGGCGCCTCCTGGACCAACGACCTCAGCTGGGTGGAGGGCTACGCCAACGTGCTGGAACCGATGAACCAGCTCAGCGCCCGCTTCCACCAGGTGTTCGATCCCCTGGTGGCCGAGGATCCCGCCGTGACCCGGAGCGAGCCCTACCAGGAGGCCCTGCTCCATGTGTTGCTGCTGGAGACCAGCTGCTTCCGCTACTGGGGCCAGGGCACCTGGACCGACTACGCCCGCGACATCCATCAGCGCGGGGAGGCCGCGATCGCCAGGGGCGCCTCAGCCGTGGGCGCCGTCGGCTGAAGCGCCTTCCGGGAGCGGAGCCACCTCGGGGAAGTACCTGGCCATGCAGGCATTGCAGACGCCGTGGGAGAACTCGACGTTGTCGTGGCTCTTGATGAAGGATTCCACGGTCTGCCAGTAGCCCTGATCGTTGCGGATGCCCTTGCAGTAGGAGCAGATCGGGATCAGGGTCTCCATCACCTCGATGCGCTCCAGGGCGGCGGCCAGCCGGTCGGAGATCCGCTTCAGTTCCAGCTGCAGCACCACCTGGTGGGCCAGGGTCTCGAGGGAGCGGATCTGCAGGTCGCTGAGTTCCCGGGGCCGTTGATCGATGACGCAGAGGGTGCCGATCTTGGCCCCCGACGGTGTGCACAGGGGCACCCCCAGGTAGAAGACGATGTTGGGTTCGCTGCAGACCAGCGGATTGTCCCGGAAGCGTTCGTCCTCACGGGCATCCCGGACCACGAGGGTCTGGTCGCCGAGAATCGCGTGGGCGCAGAAGGACACATCCCGGCTCGTTTCGCTGGCCGCCAGACCTACCCGGGACTTGAACCACTGACGATCCGCATCCACCAGGCTGATCAGGGCGATCGGCGCCTCGCAGAGCTGGGCGGCCAGGAAGGTGATGTCGTCGTACGACTGCTCGCTCTCCGTGTCCAGGATGCGGTAATCGTTCAGGGCCTCCAGCCGTGCCGCCTCGCGGGGAGCCACGTTCGCGCGCATGGGGAATCCCCTCCTTTGATCGAACGTAGGCAAGGCCTTTCGGGGGCCCCGCCGCGGTTCACATCTCCTCACCCCTGCCCCGATGGGCGCCGGGTCGGTAACGCTCGGGATGCTGACCGGGTAGACCAGAGGATTGGCTCGCGCGGAGGACGTCTGGCCGGTCCGTTCACCCGTCTGTTCGGCGATCCCAGCGCCGGATGGAGCCGCCAGCGGATTCGCGGCGAGAGTGTGCTGCTGGCCGCCATGATCTTCGCCGTCGCGGGGGTGGCTCTCAGCGCCAGTTACTGGAACGCCACCCGACTCCTTCGCAACCAGGTGCGCGACAACCTGCACAACCTGGTGAGCGTCGCCGCCAGCACGATGGATCCGACCCTCGTCTCCGCGATCACCAGGCCGGAGCAGACGGGGGATCAGGACTACCGCCGCGCCACCGCACCCCTGCTGCGGCTCCGCAGGCTCGTGCCCGACATTTTTTACGCCTACGTGTTCATCGTCACGCCGGAAGGACTTCGCTACACGCTCGACAGCACCTATTACATCCAGAACCCCGGCGTCCCCGCCAGCGCCGTCAGCGTCGGTGACCTCTACGTCGATCCCTCCGATGATGCCCGGCGTGCCGCCCGTACCGGCATGGTCACCGTCAGCACCAGGCCTTACACCGATCATTTCGGATCCTTCATGAGCGGCTTTGCCCCCATCCGCGACCGCGATGGGGAGCTGGTGGGTTTCGTGGGGATCGACATCTCGCTGGCCCAGCTGCGACGCAAGGAGTTCCCGCTGCAGCTCTCCTATCTGCTCGGCCTTCTCGGCAGTGCCGGGTTCTCGGTGCTGGCGGCCAACTTCCATCGCCGCTCCCTCAAGGCCCGTGCCAGGGCTTTCGGGGCCATGGCTTCCGCCGAACGGGCCAAGAGCACCTTTCTCGCCACCCTCAGCCACGAGATCCGCACCCCGCTCAACGGGGTCATCGGCATGACCGGGCTGGTGCTGGCCACGGAGCTCTCACCGCAGCAGCGGGAGTGTCTCGACATCGTCCACAGCTCCGGGGAATCCCTGCTCACCCTGCTCAATGGCATCCTCGACTTCACCAAGATCGAGTCCGGCCACCTGGAGCTGGAGCTGGCCCCCTGCCTGCTGCGTCCCCTGCTGCAGGACACCATCGCCGCCTGCTCCAGCCTCGCCCTGGCCAGGTCGATCGATCTGGTCCTGGTGGTGCCGTCGGAGCTACCTGAGGCCATCGTCACCGACGCGATCCGCCTGCGCCAGATCCTCCTCAACCTGATCGACAACGCCATCAAGTTCACCGAAGCCGGCAGCGTCGTGGTCTCGGTGGAGGCCGGAGACCTGGCGGCGCGGGCGGGGGCTGGGCCGAACCCACCCCAGCAGGAAACCACCCTGCTGGAGTTCGCCGTCGCCGACACCGGTGTCGGCATCGCCGCCGACCAGCTGGAGCGCCTGTTCCAGCCCTTCTCCCAGCTGGGCACCACGGCCAACGCCCCCCGGGCCGGCACCGGCCTGGGGCTGGCCATCAGTCGGCAGCTCGTCGCGGCCCTCGGCGGCACGATCGAGGTGGAGAGCACCCCCGCCCGGGGCAGTGTGTTTCGCTTCCGCCTGCCCGTGCAGGCGGTGGACGCCGCTAGCGCCGCCGCTCCTGACGCTTCTCCCGCTCCCGAGCCGTCCCTGCCGCCCGTGGACCAGTTCGCGGCGCGCCATCCGCTGCGCATCCTGCTGGTGGACGACAGCGCCGTGAACCGGCGGCTCTGCGACCTGATGCTGCGTCGGCTCGGCTACGAGCCCCACGCCGCCGTCGATGGCCAGGAGGCGCTGGAGTGTCAGCAGCTGCTCAAGCCGGACCTGATTCTGATGGATGTACAGATGCCCCGGCTCGATGGCCTGGAGGCCACCCGCCGCATCCGCTCCTGCAGCGGGCGGCCGGACTGGCCCTGGATCGTCGCGCTCACGGCCTTCACCAGCGGCGAGGACCGGGAGACCGCCCTGCGGGCGGGCATGAACGATGTCCTCGCCAAGCCGCTCAAGGCCGAGGCCCTCATGGCCAGCCTGGTCGCCGCCCATGCCCGTGGCCTGCCCTTCCCAGCCAGGGATGGCAGCCCACCATGGCCTGGATCGCCGAACCCTGGCCCGGGAGCGTGATCGTCGGGCCCACCCACCACGGCACACCTGGTGGAGCCTCCTGTTCGCTGCCGAAGGGGCAGGGGGGGACTCGAGTGTCTTCAGGGCTCAGTGAAGCTGAGCCCTGATCCGGCGTTGTCGCAAGAGACTGATCGACCTGTTGACGGGCCTACGCCATGGTGAAGGGCTTCCCTGCCAGCACGGAGAGCCAGGTGGCGGAGGCGAGGGTTCCGGAGGCCAGCACACCCATGGACCGGATCACCCAGCTGTTCTCCAGCCAGATCACAGCCACGCTGGCCATCACGAAAAAGAGAAGCCCGGCCCAGAGAATGATGCCGCGATGAAGCCTGCCGATTCCCATGGCCAGGCTGAGTTTCAGGAAACCCGCCATCGCCTCCGTTCCCCTGTGCGATGGAGCCAGCGGGGTCCGGGGGGCCGGACGCAGGCCTGACGATTCTCCCAGCTGTGCGCGCTCAGGTTCGCCAGGTCGTGATCAGCCCTTGGCCGATGGTGTAGATCCCCGCCGCCAACAGCACCAGGCTGCTCACCCGGGTGAGGGTGTCGGCGTGGTCGAGCAGTCGCCGGGAGGCGCTCATCAGGCCGACCCAGAGGCTGGAGGCGGCAATCACAGCGGTGTACCCCAGGGCATAGCTCACCATCGTCAGCACGGACACCGCGGTGGAGCCGGTGACCGCGGCTGCGGCAAGCACCGAGAACAGCACCGGACTGGCACAGGGGGAGCTCACCAGAGCAAAGCCCATCCCCACCAGGAACGGACCGCCGGCAGCAGGCAGCTCGGGCAGGCGGGGCAGCGTCAGCGGCAACCAACCGCCCAGGTTCAGGCCCATCAGCAGGATGATCAGCCCCACCACCAGATGGACCGGGCCGCGGTGGTCCACCACGATGGCTGAGGCGAACGAGGCGATCAGCCCGAACAGGCTCAGCACCACGACGGTGCCGGCGACGAATCCCGCCACCCTGCGGATGGCCTGGAGTCGGCTGATGGGCCCGAGGGTGCCGATGTAGCTGAGGTTCAGCGGCAGCATGGCCAGCACACAGGGCGACACGCTCGCCAACACCCCGCCGCAGAATGCGAACAGGGGAAGCAGAAGGCCCGGCCCAGCGGGCAGGGCCTCGAGCCGATCGGCGTAGGCCTGCGACGCTGACTGGATCGCCAGATCCATCCGCATGCCGATCACGGGCAGCCAATGGAGCGCCAGCCCCCCCAGCAGGGCCAGCCCACCCACGAGCATGAGAAAGGCCAGGCCTTTCCTGCGGAGGGCAAAGCTGCTCACGGTTTGATCATCGACTGGGCTTTCTTGATCGCCGCGATGTAGGCGCGCTCATCGGTGCTGGCACGGAACGTCTGCACCGTGGCGCCGCTGGCAGGATCGATCACGGCCACCAGCGAGGGCTGGCTGCGGTTGGCCTCCAGGAACGGACCAAGGCCGAGGGCACGGGCTGTTTCGCGCGATTTCGTCAGCTGGGTGGCATTGGAGACGTCGAACTTCAGGAACGTGGCCTTGCCGGCCTGCTGTTGCCGAAGGGAGCGCAGGGTCGGGCCGATCGCCTGGCACTTCGAGCACCAACTGGCATAGATGTCGACCACGACGGGTTTGCCCTGCAGCGAGGGGGCGAGGGAGCCAGCCCGTGCCTGGGCGACCCTTTCGGTGACAAGCGTGGCGGATGGCCAGGTGCCGGTCGCCAACGGTCCAGGCAGCGCCAAGGCGTGGGTTCCCCCGAGCGTGAGAGCCAGAGCGGTGAGGGGAGCAGTGAGCGGATGAGGCATGGCGGCCCTGAACGTGACTGCCCTGAGTACCGCCACAGGCGCCAACCGGATGTCCTCAGGGCAGGGTGAAGCCGGAGGTGTTGAGGTGCTTGAGGTCGAGCATCACCACCGTGACCCACACCAGCAGGGCCAGGCCGGCGAGGGAGCCGATCACCAGGAGCAGGCCGACGATCACCGACCGGGGGGTATCACTGTCGTTGGCCACGGGCAGGGGGCGAGCTGGGGCCACTGTCCCACGGCCCGGCGGCCTCAGACTGTCGCCTCGACTGGTTCACCGGCGTCGGCCAGCACCAGCCGCAGCAGCACCGGCGCCAGGAAGGTGGTGCCCATCACCATCAGCAGAATCGCCGCCTCCAGCGACGGCCCCAGCACCCCGGTCTGGGTGCCCAGCCCCAGAAAGATCAGGCCCACCTCGCCCCGGGGCATCATCCCCAGCCCCACCGCCAGCCGGTTGGTGGGCCCGCTGCTGAGATAGCTCCAGCCGGCCGCCACCTTGCTGACCACGGCGGCCGCCAGCAGGAAGCCCGCCATCACCAGCCCCTCGTGGTTGGCGGCGTTGAAGGGGTTGAGCACCGAGAGGTCCATGCCGCTGCCGATCAGCACGAAGAACACCGTGGCGAACAGGGCCACCAGGGGCTTCACCGCCTCCTCGATCGCGTGCCGGTGCCGCGAGCCGCTGAGGATCAGGCCACCGGCGAAGGCCCCCAGGGCCGCCTCCAGCCCGAAGGCCTGGGCCGCGAAGCAGGCCAGCGACATCACCAGGAAGGCCGCTACCACCACCTCGCCCGGGGCCTTGAGGCGATCGAGCAGCCAATCGAAGGGGGGGGCGGCGGTGCGGCTCAGGAACAGGGCCACCACCACGAACACCCCGGCTGCGGCGATCAGCTTCAGGATCGGGCCGAGGCTGAAGCCTTCGCCGCCCGCCAGGGCCACCACCACCGCCAGGATCACGATGCCGAGGATGTCGTCGAGCACGGCGGCGCCGATCACCGTCTGCCCCTCCCGGGTGCGCAGGAACTTCAGCTCCCCCAGCACGCTGGCGGTGATGCCGATGCTGGTCGCGGTCATGGCGGCACCGGCGAAGATCGCCGGCAGCAGCGGCACGCCGAACAGGAACTGCAGGCCGAAGGTGCCCAGGGCGAAGGGCAGCACCACCCCGGTGAGGGCCACCGTGATCGCCTGGCCCCCCACCGCCATCAGCTCGTCGAGTTCGCTCTCCAGGCCGGTGAGGAACAGCAGAGCCAGCAGGCCGATCTTCGCCACCGCCTGGAGATTGCTGAACCCGTGGTCGTAGATCTCCCGCACCTGGTCGGGGCCCACGTGGGCGAGGGCGGCGATGCTGCCCTCGGCGAGGGCGTTGAGCTGGCCCCCCAGCTCCGGCGCCAGGATCAGGTGCAGCCCGGAAACGCCGATCAGCACCCCCGCCACCAGCTCGCCGAGGATGGCCGGCAGGCGGAAGCGCACCATCAGCTCCGCCAGGGCCCTGGCGGCGAACAGGATCACGATGAAGCGGCCCACCTCGATCAGGGTCTCGGCCGCCTCGATCTGGTGGCCTCCGGTTGCGAGCAGCAGGGTGGGAGCGTCCATGGCGGACCGGCTGGGGCGATGGGCCAAATCCTTTCACCCCATCGCCGGGAGCGGGCCAGGGATCAGCGGACCGGGATCACGGGAGCGGATCAGCGGCCGTTGCGGGCAGGAATGGCCGGTCCCGGCAGACTGAAGGGCCAGCCGTCTCCGCCGCCCGCATCGATGGCCAGGTTCAACCGCAAGCCCAGGCCGCCGGAAGGCGGGCAGCCGGTCTCTCTGGGGGTCGTGGTCGCCATCGGCCTGCTGCTGGCCGGCCTGCCGCTGCTGCTGCTGCTCAACCAGCAGCACCCTGGCGACCCGCTCAAGATCCGCCGCGAACTGCGCAAGTTCTGAGCCCGCCCCCCCGTGACCCTGCTCCGCCGCCGCCGCTGGTTCCTGTTGCTGCTGGGGGGCCTGCTCGCCGCCACGATGCTGGCCGGCATGGCCGGCTGGGCCGGACCAGCCGCCAGCCCGGCCGATCCGCTGCCCTCCTGGAATCCGGGGGCGGCCCGGGACGGCATCCTCGGCTTCGTCCGCCAGACCACGGACCCCGCCAGCCCCGGCTTCGTGCCGCCCGCCGAGCGCATCGCCACCTTCGACCAGGACGGCACCCTCTGGGTGGAGCAGCCCGTGTACCCGCAGGTGCGCTTCATCCTCGAGAAGGTGCCCGGGGCGGTGACCACCCGGGAGAACCTGGAGCGGCTGGCTGCCACCGCCCTCAGCGGCATGCCCCTGGAGACCTTCAAGGCCGATGTGCGTCAGTGGCTGGCCACAGCCCGCCATCCCCGCTGGCGGCGCCCTTACACCGCGCTCACCTACCAACCGATGCAGGAGCTGCTGCGCTACCTGCGCGCCAACGATTACAAGACCTACATCGTCACCGGCGGCGGCCAGGACTTCGTGCGGGTCTACGCCGAGGAGGTGTATGGCATCCCGCCCGAGCAGGTGATCGGCAGTGCCGGCGCCACCCGTTATGGCTACGACAGCCAGGGCCGGCCCTTCCTGACCAAGGAGCCCCGGCTGCTGCTCAACGACAACGACGCCGGCAAGCCGGAAGGCATCCAGCTGATGATCGGCCGGCGACCCATCGCCGCCTTCGGCAATTCCACCGGCGACCGGCAGATGCTGGAGTACACCAAGGCCGGTGCCGGCCCGCGGCTGGCGATGCTGGTGCTCCATGACGATGCCCACCGCGAATACGCCTACGGCCCGGCTCTGGGGCTGCCGGACACGCGGGTGGGCCGATTCACCCAGGAACTCCACGACGAAGCCCGTCGGCAGGGCTGGATTGTGATCAGCATCAAGAACGATTGGCGGCGCCTCTTCGCCTTCGACCGGTGATGGCCCTGCTCGCCACTGCGTTCTAGGGTTGATGTCTCTCCATCCTTCGCCATGAAAGTCCTGGCCCTCTCCCTGCTGAGCGCTTCGCTCGTCTTCGGTGTCGGCCCGGCGGCCCAGGCCCAGCCGCGCTGCACCTTCCTGCAGCCGATCGGTGGCGATGGCACCACCCCGATCGTCTCCAAGCGGGTCGGCGCCGCCAAGCTGATCGGCAAGGAGAACTGGAACACCGACTTCATCGTCAACCAGCCCTACAGCAGCTTCAAGTTCTTCTTCACGGCCAACTCCTCCGACGCCAACGCCAAGTACCCCGTTGAGGGCTTCATGAAGTTCAGCGATGGCAGCAATCTGCAGGTGATCAATGAAGTCATGAACCCGCCGATCGGCACCGGTCGCATGTTCGGCCCCTTCCCCGCCATTCCGGGCAAGCAGGCCAGCCAGATGAACTTCAAGGTGGGGGCCAGCAGCGACCCCGGCGCCCTGGGCTTCAGCTACCGGATCTCGGTCCAGGGCTGCCTTTAGGCATCGATCCGATGCTGCTGCCCCTGCTGCTGGCCCTCTCACCGGCGCCCGGTCCGGTGATCGCCAATGGGCCCGTGGTGGCTGTGCTGGAGAACCGACGCCAGCCCAAGCCCGATGGCATGGATGAGGTCCAGCCGGTGGCCACCGTCCGGGTGGACGGAAAGGTGGTGGGCCAGCTGATGGGGGCGCTTCGGATCGGCCCCGGCAGCATCGATTCGGTGCTGCAGGTGGTGGAGATGGATCCCGCCAACCCCTACCCGGAGGTGCTGCTCTCCACGTTCACGGGCGGCGCCCACTGCTGCAACGACACCCGCGTGCTCACCAGCAGCCCCGATGGCCGCCGCTGGTTCGAGGTGCGCCGCGATCCGGTGAATGGCGGCCCCAACGGTGCCAGCGACCCGCTCGGTAACGGCCGCTTCCTGCTGGTGGATGTGGACAACCGGTTCCTTTACCAGTTCGCCAGCTACGCCGGCAGCAGCGCCCCCAGCCAGATCTGGCAGCTGGAGGGGCCACGCTTTGTCGACATCAGCCACCAGCCGGCGGTGTTGCCCCTGCACCGGCGCCGGTTGCAGGAGATGGAGAGCTGGTTCAAGCAGCCCGCCGATCAGCGCACCGAGGCCAATGGTTTCCTGGCCGCCTGGGTGGCCACCAAGGCGCTGGTGGGGGAATTCGACAGCGGCTGGAAACGGATGCTGGGCCTCTACGACCGGAGCTCCGACTGGGGGCTGACCTCCTGCGAGGCCGGCTACAACGACAAGGGTGAGTGCCGGCAACCGGAACGGCGCTATGCCAGCTATCCCGAGGCGCTCCGGGCTTTCCTGCGCCGCACGGGCTACCTGCCGTCGGCGTCCCCCTGACGCTGGGGGGGCCGGCTCAGCCCAGAAAGGTCATGGTCAGGCTCACCAAGGCCAGGCCGGTGAGGCCGGTGGCGGTCAGCAGTCCGATGGATCGGTGCACGGGGAACTCCCTCATAGGCAAAATCTAGAGCAATCCTTAAGACGCGCAATCGCTCCGTCCTGGCCTGCAGCAATCCGTCATGGAGCCCAGCCTCGCGGTGGCCGCCCCGCCCCTGCCAGGCTGGCCGCCCCGGCGACGCACCATGGCGGGTGGCCCCAGCATCGCCCTGGCCCTGGAGGGCCAGCTGCGCCTTGATGACCAGCCCGCCCTGCACCGGGCCGTGGCCCTGGCGCGCCAGAGCGGCGCGCGGCTGCTGGTGCTGGCCTGCCGGCCCCAATCCCGGCGGCTGAGGGGCCCCCACCAGCGGCGCCTGGAGGCCCAGGCCCTCGCTTCACTGCACGCCCGCCTGGTGGCCCAGGGCGTTGCCCTGCTCCACCACCCCCAGCTCACCACCGCGGCCGCCCTCGCCGAGCTCCGCCCCCAGGTGCAGCCGGATGCGGTGCTGCACGCCGAGGAGAGTCGCCTGTTCGCCACCTGGCCGGTGGCGGCCGACCGTTTCCCCAGGGTGTTCAGCCCGTTCCGCCGGGCCCTGGAACGCGACCCGGAACCGCCGCTGCCCCCACCGGATCTCGCCGGCCTGGGGGACAGCTGGGACGATTTCCCCCGCGCCTGGCTGGTGCCGCCCGTTCCCCCGCCGGCGGCGCCCGGGGCCGGCAGCGATCCCCGCAGCGCCTTCCCCTTTCCCGGTGATGAACCCACGGCCCTGGCCCGGCTGCAGCACTACCTGTTCGACTCCAGCGGGCTGCGCGACTACAAAGCCACCCGCAACGGCCTGGTGGGGACCGAGTTCTCCGCCAAGTTCTCCCCCTTCCTCGGGGTGGGCTCCCTTTCGGTGCGGCGGATCTGGCGGGAGGTTCTTCGCTACCAGGAGCTCCACGGCGCCGATGAGGGCTCGGAATGGATGAAGCAGGAACTGCTCTGGCGGGAGTTCTTCCTCTGGTCGGAGCAGAAGCATGGCGACGCTTTCCATGCCCCCGGCGGCCTTCAGCAGCGCCCGCCCGACTGGGTGGAAGATCGGAAGCGCTTCGCCCGCTGGACCCGCGGCGACGCCGGCCATCCCCTGATCGACGCCCAGCTCAACGAGCTGCTCACCACCGGCTACCTCTCCAACCGCGGCCGTCAGTGGGTGGCCTCCCACTTCGTCAATGAGCTGCGGTTGCCCTGGACCTGGGGTGCCCGCTTCTTCGAGTGGGCCCTGATCGACGCCCACCCGGCCCTGAACACCGGCAACTGGGCCTACCTGGCCGGCGTCGGCTCCGATCCGCGCAGCTTCGGCGGCAGCCCCCGCCGCTTCGATCTGGAGCGCCAGGTGGGCCTCTACGACCCCGAGCAGACCCACCGCCGGCTCTGGGCCCCCCCGGTGCCCCAACCCTCGTGACCCTCACCCTGTGGCCCTGACCCTGATCCTGGGCGACCAGCTCCACCCCGACTGGCTCAGCCCCTCGCCCCTCCAGCTTGTCCCCGGCCAGCGGGCGCTGATGATCGAGGACCTGGCCGTGGCCAGCACCTGGCGGTACCACCGCCTGCGGCTGCTGCACACCTTCGTGGCCATGCGCAGCTTCCGTGACGCGCTGCTGGAGCGGGGTGTGGCGGTGCGCTACTGGGAGCTGCCGGAGTCGGAGGGGGTGCCGTTCTGGCAGCGGCTGGCGGTCGAGCTGAACGGCGGCCGCGAGACGCAGGACGGCGAACTGGACGGCCGCGAGCTCCGGGTGGCCGAGGTGGCCGACCGCAGCTTCGCGTTGCGGCTGCAGCGCTTCTGCGACGAGCAGGGCGTGCGCCTCACCGTGCTGCCCTCACCGGCGTTCCTGGAATCGGTGGCAGGCAGCCGGAGCTGGTTCGAGGGCCGCCGCCGCCCGTTCATGAAGACCTTCTACGAGCGCCAGCGCCGCCGCCTCGGGCTGCTGCTGGAGCCCGATGGCAGCCCCACCGGCGGCCGCTGGAGCTTCGATGTGGAGAACCGCCGCAAGCTGCCCAAGGGCTACGTGGAGCCGCCGCTGCCGGCGGTGGCGGCCAGCCCCCACGAGCCGGCGGTGCGCGCCCTGATCACCCGCCATTTCCCCGACCACCCCGGCGAGCTGGGCCCCCTGTGGATCCCCTTCGATCAGGCCGGAGCCGCGGACTGGCTGCAGCGCTTCCTGGCGGAACGCCTCGATGGCTTCGGGCCGTTCGAAGACGCCCTCAGCCAGCGGCACGCCACCCTGCACCACTCGCTGCTGTCGCCCCTGCTCAACATCGGCCTGCTGACGCCTGCGGCGGTGGTCGCCGCCACCCTGGAGCACGCCCGGTGCCGAGAGTCGGGCGGCCAGCCGGTGCCGATCGCCTCGCTGGAGGGCTTCCTGCGCCAGGTGATCGGCTGGCGCGAGTTCGTGCGCGGCATCGACCGGGTGCATGGTGAGCGCCAGTCGGCCGCCAACGTCTGGGACCACCATCGCCGCCTCGCCCCCTGCTGGGACGACGGCAGCAGCGGCCTGCCGCCCCTGGATGCGGCGATCGAACGGGTGAACCGCCTGGGCTACAACCACCACATCGAGCGGCTGATGGTGATCAGCAACCTGATGCTGCTGTGTGAGATCCACCCCGGTGAGGTGCACCGCTGGTTCATGGAGCGCTACCTGGATTCCTATGAGTGGGTGATGGGCCCGAACGTCTACGGCATGGGCCAGATGAGTGATGGCGGCCTGTTCGCCACCAAGCCCTACATCGGCGGCTCCAACTACATCTTCAAAATGGGCGACTACAAAAAGGGCCCCTGGTGCGAGGTCTGGGACGGCCTCTACTGGCGCTTCATCGACCGCCACCGTGCCTTCTTTGCGGCCAATCCCCGCCTTTCGATGATGGTGCGGCTGCTGGAGAAGATGGACCCCAAGCGGCGCGAGGCACTCGAGGCCGCCGCCGAGGGGTTCCTGGCGCGGGCCACCCGTTAAGGGGCCTTGGGAACGACGACGCGGGGCGCCAGGTTCAGGTGGCGGATGCGCTGGCCGAAGCCCCGGTCGTCGAATGAGGCGAGCGTGTCGCAGCCACGGCAGCTGGCGTGTTGCAGGGCATCGGCGAAGTCGAGCCCGCTGCGCAGCCCGGCGAGGGCCTGTTCCAGGGCCAGGCGATCTTCTGCGCTGAGGCCGGGGTGGGCCAGCAGGTGGTCGAACATCAGCAGCACCTGCCCAGCCGCGAAGCCGTAGTAGCCCCGCAGCACCCATTCCAGTTCCAGGGCCACGGTCTTGGGCAGGAACAGGGGCTGCCCCGATTCGATCAGCTGCCGGGCCGCCTGGCGCTGGCGTTCAGTGGCGGCATCGGCCCCGTCCTCTTCCACGAAATAGCGGGTCAGCATGTTGGCGTCGAGGCCGATCACGGCGTCAGCAGGCTGGCCGGGTCGAAGTCCGCCGGCACCGGCGGGCGAGGGCTCCTGAGCAGACCGAAGCCACCGGCCGGCAGCGGCTGCTCCGGCTTGCAGGAGCGCACCTCGATGTGATCGCCCAGCAGCTGGAAGCTGACCCGACCGCCTCGGGCCAGACCGAGCTGCTGACGCAAGGCCTTGGGGATGGTGACCTGTCCCTTGCTGGTGATCGAGCTGGTGGCGGCGTCTTCGGCTGGCATGGCCACCGGCTCCTGAAGGTGGGTCTTACCTGGTAAGGATCAATCGAGCAGCGCGGATCGACGAGCATGGTCCCGCCCTGACCCAGCCCTGTCCGTGACCGCCTCCGCTGACGCCGCCGCCACCCGGCCGCCCGCCCCCGCCCTGCTGCTGGAGCGCCTGGCGGCGGTGGAGGGCATGGGGCCCGGCCGGCGGCGGCTGGTGCTGCTGCTCAGCCAGCTGGGCGACTTCGACAGCCTCGAGTACGCCCAGGCCCTGGTGCCGGTGCTGCCGCAGCTGCAGGCCGCCGGCATCGCCGTGCTGGCAATCGGGATCGGCGACGCGGCTGGCCGCGAACGCTTCTGCGACTTCACCGGCTACCCGAGCGAGCGGCTGCTGGTGGATGCTCAGCCGGACCTGCACCGCGACCTGGGGCTCTACGAGGGGTTGAAGCAGGCCGGCGGGCCCTGGCCCAACCTGCTGCTGATGTGCGCCGGCCTCGGTTCCCCCGGCACCCTGGCCGAGGTGCTGCGCGGCTACACCGGCGATCGCAGCGCCCCCCAGCGCATCGCCGACGACGAGACGATCCAGGCGGGCCCCCTGCCGCCGATCCAAGGGTCGTTCTTCGCACGGGCCGGCGGCCGCGGCTTCCAGCGCCCCTTTGAGCTGGCCACCGTGCGGCTGCGCAACATGGCCGAAGTGCTGGGCCACTGGCGCACCTACGTCCCCCGCGACGACTTCCTCACCCAGCGCGGCGGCACCTATCTGCTGGAGGCCGACGACACCCTGCTCTACAGCCACCGCGACCCCGGCATCCTCGGCTTCTCGGCCACCATGGCCCGGCCGCTGAGCTTCCTGGATCCGTATCTGGGCTGAGGTGGGTGGCGGGAACCCCCCTGGTCCGGGCTGGTACGGTCCTTCCCATGACGATCACACCCCCGTAGGCCGCTGTTGCGGTATCCGCCGGTCTGCCGCTCCAGCCGCGGTTGACCTGCCGTGCTGATACGGGTCTGTGTCGTCCACTTCCTTTCCCATGACCTTCTCCATCAAGGAGTGGTGGGGCCAGCCCCACCGCGACATCCTTTCGGGCCTGGTGGTGGCCTTCGCGATGATCCCGGAGGCGATCGCCTTTTCCGGCATCGCCGGGGTGGACCCCAGCGTGGGGCTGTTCGGAGCCTTCCTGCTGGCGGTGACCCTGGCGGTGGTGGGGGGCCGCACGGCGATGATCACCTCCGCCACCGGCTCCACCGCCCTGCTGATGACGGGCCTGGTGCAGCAGGGTGACGCCCTGGGGGACGGGCTCGGCCTGCAGTACCTGCTGGCGGCGGGTCTGCTGACCGGCCTGTTCCAGATCGCCTGGGGATACCTGCGGCTGGCCCACCAGATGCGCTTCGTGCCGCAGCCGGTGATGGCGGGGTTCGTGAATGCCCTGGCGATCCTGATCCTGCTGGCCCAGCTGCCCCAGCTGGGGCTCGATGTCTTTCACCCGGAGAACGTGGTGGTCGAGGCCGCCCAGCTGCCGGCGGTCTGGGCGTTGATGCTGCTCACCCTGGCGATCATCTATCTGCTGCCGCGCCTCACCCGGGTGGTCCCGTCGGCCCTGATCGCCATCCTGATCACCACCGGCATCTCGATCAGCCTCGGACTCGATTTGCCCACGGTGGCGAGCCTGGGCACGCTGCCTGCGGGCCTGCCGCAGTTCGCCCTGCCCCAGGTGCCCCTGAGCTTCGGCACGCTGGGCCTGATCCTGCCCACGGCGCTGGCGATCTCGCTGGTGGGGCTGATGGAGACCTTCCTGACCCAGGACATCCTCGACGACCTCACTGACCAGACCAGCCACAAGAACACCGAGGCCCGGGGCCAGGGGATCGGCAACATCGTCAGTTCCCTGTTCGGCGGCATGGCCGGCTGCGCCCTGGTGGGGCAGTCGGTGATGAACGTGGGCTACGGCGGCCGTACGCGGCTATCGACGTTGACGTCGGGGGTGAGTCTGCTGGCGATGATCCTGCTGGCTCGCGACTGGGTGAACCAGATCCCGATGGCCACCCTGGTGGGCGTGATGGTGATGATCGCCATCAACACCGCCAACATCGGTTCGATCACAGGGATCCGGCGGATTCCCAAGAGCGACACCGCCGTGATGCTGCTCACGGTGGGAATCACCGTGATCACCCACAACCTGGCCATCGGCCTGCTCGCCGGCGTGGCCCTGGCCGGGATCCTGTTCAGCCGCAAGGTGGCCAAGGTGATCGCCGTGGAGAGTCGCCTCGAGGGCGACGACCATCGCGTCTATGTGGTCCGCGGCCAGCTGTTCTTCGTGAGCAGTGTCTATTTCCGGGCGGGGTTCGAGATCCACGAACACCCGGCCCGGGTGACGATCGACATGGCCGACGCCCATATCTGGGACCAGAGCGGCGTGAGCGCCCTCGACCAGGTGATCCGCCGGCTCAAGCTGGGCGGCAGCGCCGTGGAGGTGGTGCACCTCAACCGCGAAAGCACCGATCTGTTCGCCCGCATCGGCCAGGCCGAGGAAGCCGGTGGCGGGGGACGGGGCCTGGGCCCGGCGCATTGAATCGGATCGATCGGGGCAGGCTCACAGCCCCCCCAGCCCCTCCTTCAACCCCTCCGTGACGGCCGCCAGAAACGGCAGATCCAGCGTGTCGATCGTGTCGCTCATCTGGTGGTAGTGCGGGTTGCGTAGGAAGGAGGTGTCGGTCACCATCACGGCGTCGTAGCCCGCATCCCAGAAGGGGCTGTGGTCGCTGAGCCGCACATCGGGAATCGCCCGGCCGGCATCGGGCACCGGCAGCACCTTGGTGACCACGTGCTTCCCCATCCGGCTGGCCAGGCCGGGCAGCATGGCGCCGGCGCCCAGGTTGCCCACCACGGCGATGAAGTCGCCCCGATCGCCGTAGATCGCCTTCATCGCCGGATGGGGGTAGTTCTGGGTTTCGGTGGTGTAGGCGAGCATCTCCAGGCTCACCATCAGCTTCAGCGTCTGGCCACCGGCCTGCAGTTCCCTGGCCAGGGCCGTGCTGCCGAGCATGCCCCACTCCTCCTGATCGAAGGCCACGATCCACACCGGCCGCCTGGGCGGCTGGGCCTTCCAGTGCACCGCCAGCTCGATCAGGGCCGCCAGGCCGGAGGCGTTGTCGTCGGCGTCGATCGAGTGCAGGGGGCCGTCGTAGTGGGCCGCCACCAGCAGGGGATTGAGCTCCGGGCGCTGGCCGGGAAGCCGCAGGATCAGGTTGGTTCCCGCATCGATGCCCTCATGGAAGTGGTGCTCCTCCACCGGCCCCAGGGCGCCCAGCTGTTCGATCAGGTAGGCGCGCACCGCCATCAGGCCCATGGGATCCCAGCGGGCGTGGCGGGGCCGGGCCAGGTGCTGCAGGTGTTCCAGCAGGGGCGCGGGGTCAGGGGTGGGGTGGTCGATGTCGAGGCGTTCGATGGGGCACGAAGCCTACTCGCTTGACACCTGCACTGCAAGTGTGGATAATTAGGGAATGGTCAAGGTCTTCGCCCCAGCTGACGCCCTTTACGGCCTCGAGGAACTCCTCCTCGTCGCCGGCAAGCTGCTGGACGAGGAGATCTCGCCGCGCACGGTGCGTCTCTATGCCACCCAGGGGTTGATCGATCGCCCCGGCAAGGAGGGGCGCAGCGCGGTGTACGGCCACCGGCACTTGTTGCAACTGGTGCTGGTGCGCGCCCTGGCCCGGCGCGGTTTGAGTCTCTCCGCCATCGCTCCCTTCTGCGTTCTGGCCGACGCCGATCTGGAGCAACAGCTGGAGCAGCTCGATGGGGAAGGGGCGGCGGCCGCCGCTCCCTCCGTCGCCACCGGCAACGAGGCCCTGCGCTACCTGCGGGATCTTTCGGGGACGTCCGACGACGCCGATGCTGCGGGAGGCGATTCTTTGTCCTTCGCACGAAAAGCTGCCGCGATGGGCTCCGTTCTCGGGATGCTCAACAAACCCCTGTCCTCCCGCTCCCGTTCCGACCGCACTCCCACCGGATCCCGCTCCAGCGACAACGGCAGCCGCTGGCTGCGTTTCACCCTCGCCCCCGGCATCGAAGTGCACGTCCGCGACTCCGTGCTGCCGCCTCCTGCCGGCCCCCGGCGCCAGCAATGGCTCCAGCACCTCCTGGACCGCCTCAACGCCCTGCTCGACGACGCCTCCCGCTGACCCCGTTCCCCCGTCCCACCGCTACCCCCAACCATGACCCGTCCCACCCTGCGCTTCCGGCCCCTGCGGCCGGCGGTGGCCTCCGATCGCCCGTCGACTCTTGATCTGCTGCTCACGATCACCCCGCCGCCGCTGCCCGCCGCAGCCAGCCTTCGCGAGCGACCGCCGCTCAACCTGGCCCTGGTGATCGACCGCTCCGGCTCGATGGGCGGCACCAAGCTCAGTTATGCCCGCAAGGCCGCCCGCTTCCTGGCCGGGGAACTCACCGGCCGTGATCGGCTCGCCATCGTCAGCTTCGACAATGAGGTGCAGATCGTCGTGCCCTTGAGGCCCGTGGCCGATCCCCAGCCGTTCATCGCCGCGATCAACACGATCCACAGCGGCGGCAGCACGGCCCTGTTCGATGGCTGGCGAGCCGGGGCCACCCAGGTGGCCGAGCACCTCGATCCCGCTGCGATGAACCGGGTGCTGCTGCTCTCCGATGGCCAGGCCAACCATGGCCTCACCGACACCGACCAGATCGCCGCCAAGGTGGCGGGCCTGACCCAGCGCGGCATCAGCACCAGTGCCTTCGGCCTGGGCGATGACTTCGACGAGGACCTGATGGGGGCGATGGCCGCGGCGGGGGACGGCACCCTGGCCCACATCGAAACCCCCAGCCAGCTGGCCGACCTCTACGCCTCCGAGCTCCAGGGGCTGACCAGCACCTTCGGGCGGCGGGTGAGCCTGGGCCTGCGGGGCAAACACGGCGCTGAGGTGGTCGACCTGCTCAACGACCTGACGCCCACCGGCGCTGGCAACCACCAGCTCCCCAACCTGCGCGCCGGCCAGGAGCTCAACGTGGGCCTGCAGCTGGAGCTGCCCGCCTGGAGCCCGAATCAGGAGATCCTCAGCGTGCGGCTGGCCTGGGAGGCCCCCGGTAGCGGCGACCGCCAGAGCCTGATCGAGCACCTGCACCTGCCGGTGATGGAAAGCGAGGAGCTCAAGCAGCTGGAGCCCGATGACGCGGTGGCCGAACAGCTGGCGCTGCTGCGGGCCAACCGGGAACGCCGGCGCGTGATCACTGAGCTGGATCGAGGGGATGTCCTCAGCGCCAGCGCCAGCCTGGGCAAGCTGTTCGGCGACCTCTCGGCGATGCCTGCCACCCCGAGGCTCACCCGGGAGCTCAACCTGCTCAGCGACAAGCTGGCCCTGCTCAAGAGCGATCCCAATCGCAGCCGCAAGAACCTCCGCCGCGAATCGCAGCGCTCCAGCCTCAATGTGTGGGAGAGCGACGATGAACAGACCTGAGGTGGTGGCGATCGGGGATGTGCACGGCTGCGCCTCCCTGCTGGAGCAGGAACTCACCCCGCACTTTGATTCAGGTGCCGAGCTGATCTTCCTGGGGGACCTGATCGATCGGGCCCCCGAAGCCGATGGCGACCGTCTGGTGCTGGAGCGGGTGTGGCAGCTGCAGGAGAACCCCGGCGCCTACGGGCTGGCGGCGGTGACCGTGCTGCGGGGCAACCACGAGCAGATGCTGCTGAAGGCGATGGCACCGAGAGCGCCGGATGAGGACGTGGAGCTGTGGCTGTGCAACGGCGCCAACCCCGACCTCCTGCCCCTGGCCCGCGAGCGCCAGGCCTGGTTCGAGCAGCTGCCGTACACAGCAATCCGCGGCCGCTATCTGTTCGTCCATGCGGGCGTGCGCCCCGACATCCGCCTCGAGCACCAGGCCACAGACGATCTGATCTGGATCCGGCGGCCGTTTCTGAGCCGGCCCCATGGGTTGCCGTACACCGTGGTGCATGGGCATACGTTTCGCCATGACTTCAAGGTGACCCGGTTGCCGCATCGGATCGGGATTGATACGGGGGCTTATCTGAGTGGGGTGTTGACGGCGCTGCGGCTCACGGCTGATCAGCCTCCGGGTTCATCATCACCCCAGCTGGGCCTTGGTGGCGCCGTCAAGGTTGCGGATGATCTGTTCGTGGTCCATGTCTCTGGCTCAGCGCAGCAGGACCACCGCCACCAGACCCCAAACCAGGCCGAGCACATGCATGGCGAGGGGAACGGGCTCGTCCGGCGGATAGGACGACAGCAGCCGCCTCCGGCACAGTTGCTGCTGGCCAAGGAACAGGGCGCAGACCAGGGCCAGGAGGTAGACCACCAGCACCCCGAGGTGTTCGAGGGTTTCCGCGATGGCGTCCGGCCCCGGCCCGCTCAGGTGTTGGGCGAGGTGGAAGATCTGGCTGGGCAGCTCGGCGCTGAGCATGAACACGAAGAACATGGCCACCCCTTGGCGGCCCAGGCGGGCGATCTGCGCGGCTGACGGGTGCGCCATCGTTCCGGAGCATGGGTTGTGAAGTCTGGTCCTGGCATCAGGGGTGGGCCCCGCCGGTGTCCGGCGTCGATCAGGCAGCGGCCGCCCAATCCACCAGGGTCAGGCCCTCGACGCGGGCGAATTCACGCACGTTGTGGCTCACCAGGGTGGCGCCGAGGGCCAGGGCATGGGCGGCAATCCAGAGATCGTTGCCGCCGATGGGGGTGGCCCGGCGGTTGAGGGCGGCGGCCTGCGCGGCGTAGTGGCGGCAGAAGGCGGGGCCATCGGGGTAGAGCACGGGTACCTGCCGGGACAGGGCCTCGAGCTGCTGGAGGGTGGCCTCGCGGCGCTGGCTGCCCTCGGCCCCGCGCAGCAGTTCGGCCCAGGTGATGAACGACATCGCCAGGCTGTCCCCATCGGCGAGTTGATCGATGCGCTCAGCCACCTGGGCCGGCCGGTTCTTGATCAGGTAGATGAGGATGTTGGTGTCGAGCAGATAGATCACAGGCTCTCCCGCTCCTGCACCGGGATCGGACTGGCCTGCTGCGCTTCCAGGCTGGCCACGAAGCTGGGCTCGAAGCGGGCGAGCGTGTCGAGCAGGGCCTGGCCCCGCTGGGCAGGGCAGGGGTGAATGATCAGATCGCCGTTGGGGCTGCGGGTGATCTGCACCCGGTCGGTGGCGAGGCGAAACTCGGCGGGGATGCGCACAGCCTGGCTGTTTCCGTTCATGAAGACCCGGCTGGGAAGCACGTCCATGACCCTCTGTCTGGTGTGTACGACAATGTAGGTACAGGCTAGCCGAAAGCCCTTGGCCGTCCTGCTTGGCCGTCCATCGACGTGATCCGCAGGGGTCCTGCAGCCGTCAGGGCTTGGCTCCCAGCAGCTCAGCCAGATAGCTGGAAAGGCGGAACCCAGTCGGATGGGGATAGACGATGTCGGCAATCTTCCAGCTGCCGGTGGGGCCGCGCACCAGCTGATAGCGCAACAGCTGCGGCGCCTCAATGGGGCGGTTGCGCAGGCCTGCCTGCACAGCCACCAGGGCTTCCAATCCTGCGCCGGGGGTGGCGGTGCAGCTCAGCACCTTGGCGCCCAAGGTCGATACCTGGGTGCCGCTGAACAGATCGAAGTCAACGAAACGGCCGCTGGCTGGATCGAGGCCATAGGCACGCCTGAGCTTCTGGTACAGCCCATTGGTGAAGCGGCTCTGCTGGCTCCTGATCTCGATCGGACCACGTATGTCTTGCCGCGCCACCTGCCAGCGGTAGAAGCCATCCAGCTGGGTCTTCACCGGTACTGGGCAAGGGGCGAGCGCCACGGCCACCAACAGCGGCGTCAGCTGGGGCAGGGGCATGACGGCGTGCTGGCGTTGCGTTGAATCCTGGCAGCGGCGGGTGATGACGGGGCATCTCACCAGCCGTGGTGGCAACCATGGGTCACTACCGGATCAGGGCCTGCCATGGACACCGCACGTCTGTTCCAATCGGGCCGCAGCCAGGCGGTGCGGCTGCCGAAGGCGTACCGCTTCAGCGGCAGCGAGGTGGTGGTGAAGCATTTCGGTAATGGGGTGCTGTTGCTGCCGATCGATGACCCCTGGCAAACGCTGGAGGCCGGGTTGGCGGCCTTCGAGCCGGGCTTTGTGATCACGCGTGAGCAGCCGGAGGAGCAGATCCGGGAGGCGATCAGCCCATGATTCTGCTCGATACCAACATCTGCATTACCATCATCAACGCCAAACCAGCAGCGGTAATGGAGCGGTTCAAGCGCTACCGGCTCGGAGAGATTGGCCTCTGCAGTGTGGTGGCGGCCGAGCTGCGGGCGGAGCTGGAGCGCCGGGGCACTCCCATTGGCTCCCTCGACACGATGATCGCGGCCCATGCCCTGAGCCTGCAGGCCATGCTGATCACCAACAACACCTGGGAGTTTGCCCAGGTGAGCGGCCTGCAGGTGGAGAACTGGGTGCCGACGGCCTAGGTGTGCTTTCCCACCAGGTTGTTCATGCCTGCAGCTGAGCAAGCCGCTGTTGGGGGGTGAGGCCACCCAGGGCCATATGGCACCTGCGGCCGTTAGAGATCCGCAAGTAGGCCGGCAGCAGGGCTCGATCAAAGCCAGGAAGGCTTCCCTGGGAACCGTGGCCTCCATCTCATCCAAGAAGCGCTGGCGACGCGTCCTCTTTTTGGCATGAGTTTGCTCGTGCTCCGAAAAGCCCAGCTGGAGGGGGACGGCCTTCCGTTCGAGCCTCAGTGTTGGATCTGGGTTGATTTTAGTACGTTTTTCAGATGTTCCCTAGGGTTCAATGCTGCTGGCTCGCTACAAATGTAGTCCGCTGTCTTTCACGCTCAATGGTTCACGCTGAACTTAAGGAGCCCACGAGGGAGGTCTCTGCGATCCTCCCATCGAATCAGCTAGCCATACACTTTCAACCCATCGTCTCCCTGAAGCAAACCTCCGTGGTGGGCCTGGAGGCCCTCGCGCGCCCGGCGCTCATGGGTGTCGGACAGAAGTTCGCCAAGGCCCGCAAGGCCGGGAAGCTGCTGGAGCTGGATCGCCGCTGCCGCCTCCGGGCCATGGAGGCCTACCGGGATCTCAACTTGCCCCGGTCCCTACGCCCCTTTCTGTTTCTCAACTTTGAAACGTCATTGATCGACGAGGGAGTGGAAGGCTCGGGAGCCTTGCTCGAGGCCACCGAGGCCACGGGTCTGGAACCCAGCGACATCGTGATCGAGCTCAACGAAACCAAGGTTCAGGACACGATGACCCTGAAACGCTTCGTGGAGCGCCATCGCGAATTGGGTTTCCTGATCGCCATTGACGACTTGGGATCCGGCCACAGCAACCTGCCACGCATCGCCGAATTGCGGCCCCACATCATCAAGCTCGACCGCAGTCTCATCGCCGGAGTCGACCGCGACTTTTTCAAGCAGGAAATGATGAAGTCGCTGATCTTACTTGGAAAGACCATCGGCACTCTGGTGCTGGCTGAAGGGGTGGAAACCAAGGCAGAACTGGACACCTGCGCCGCCTTCGGAGCAGAGTTCTTCCAGGGCTATCACTTTGCCCGCCCCAAGCCAGCGGCCAACCTGCACCTGGCGGCCCTGCACCCCGTTCTGATGGAAGCCGCCCGCCGGCAACGGGTCAAAGCCGTGGCCGCCATCCAGGCCCGCCAGGTGGAGGGCCTCGATCTGATCAATCTGGCCCGCGCAGGGTGTGAAGCCCTACGTCACATCCCTGCCCAAATATTCGACGGCGCCCTTGCCAACTGGGTAGGCACCAACACCATGATCGAAGCCGCCTACGTGCTCGATGGCGACGGACTGCAGATCAGCAACACGCACCTAGGCCAGGGTCTCCCCCCGTCGAGGAACCGCCTGTTCACACCCGCCACGCGGGGCACCGACCACGCCAACAAGGAGTATTTCTTCAGCCTGATGGATACGGGTCTCCATGAGCACATCACCGACACCTACATCAGCCTGGCCACCGGCCAGCGCTGCCGCACCGTGGCCACGAGGTTGGAGCACGCCAGCGGTACTTCCTTCGTGCTCTGTATTGATCAGCGCCTCAAACCCTGATCTGATCGCCAGAAAACCACCAGTCCACGGTCCTGCTGATTCAACGGTCGACTCCAGAGCGCGAGGCCGTGATCGAGCGGTACCGGGCCAGCCCCTTGCAGGCGCAGCGCAGTCTGATCCCGGCTTGCGCCGCAAGGGTCTTGAGCTGCACGCCCCCATCGAGAGGCCGACGAATCAGGCGTTCCCGACTGATCGGCGCCAGACGGGCCAGTGGGAGGCCAATCATGGGTTGTGAGGTCTTGGGAGGAGCGGTGACACCCCGACCCTGGCGACCTCACACCCCATCGTCAGCTGAACAACCTGGTGGGACTACACACCTAGTCCATTCCGGCATCGCGATCGGAGACCTGTGAATCGATTCATGACCGGCCCAAGGCCTGTGCTCCCCAACTATCTATTTCCAGTGCTGTGCTGGAGGTCGCGTCTCTGATCCGATGACCAACAGCGAGCAAGGGGAGCTGAGCCTCCTGGTGCCGGAAAGTGAATCGATACCGGTGGCGCCTGGTGTCGCTCAGGCCGCACTGGAGTGCAAAGGCATCCGCTCCACCCAGGATTTCCCCGCCGATCTCAGCACCCTGAGCCGGGAGCAGATCGAGCACCACTACCAGGCGATGCGCAACAGCCACGCCTTCCTCACACGCTCGAGGGCCCAGCTGCAACGCCGCTCCAGGGAGCTCACGGTGGCGCGCGAACGGTTTCTGGAGACCCTGCGCAGCTACGAGGGCCGGTTGATGGCCCTGGGCCAGGAGAAGGCGGAGGCCCTCCGCATCGCCCAGGACATG
Organism: Cyanobium gracile UHCC 0139; assembly: GCF_034931325.1. Classification (GTDB taxonomy): domain Bacteria; phylum Cyanobacteriota; class Cyanobacteriia; order PCC-6307; family Cyanobiaceae; genus Cyanobium; species Cyanobium gracile_B. The sequence goes on from NZ_JAYGHX010000006.1 coordinate 172,453, forward strand.
CACCGGGAGCTGGAGGCCTTCGAAGACAAACAACAGGCCCTCGATGGGCTGCTGCAGGAACTCGATGCCGCTAAGGATGAGGCCGGCTACTGGAGCATCTTCAGCATCACACGGCTGATCGAGCGCATGCGCCGCCTGCTGCGCGGAGGAAGAGAGGGCTGATGGGGGAACTGAGCGATCGCTTCGGCGAGCTGATGGCGCGCATGGCCAAGGGCGACGCCGATCTGTTCCGCACCGTGGGCGACCAGAACGCCGCGATCCGTCAGCTGGTGGATGAAGTGGCGCCGGCGGAGGCCATCGGTGTATTGAGTGAGTCCCCCCAGCCCTTGCTGCCGAAGGAGCAATGCCATCCGGCGGCCCTCAAGGCCCGCTTCCGCACGGCCGCAGCGGCCCATGCCCATCTGGAGGCCGCCCTGGGCCCAGCTCCCACCAAGAAGAAAACCTGGGACCATCTGAGCTCCGTGTTTGCGAATGGCGCCTGGCCCGCCCCTGCACGCTCACTGTCGGCATCGGGAGCTGGTCGTGGCGGCGTCAGCGAGGAAGCTCTGGCACAAATGGAAGCTCGACTGTTGCGGCGTATCGATCAGCTGGAAGAACGCGTGATGGGTTTGATCGAAACGCTGCTGTCAGGTAAGCCCTGATGACAGCGCAGGCTGAGCCCCGTTCTCAACCACGACGACCAAGGCAAGCGATCCGGCAGCTCAGGATCTGCCGAACAAGCTGAGCCGCGAGGACGTTCTCCCTGGCCGAAAGGCTCACCCCACCAGCACTTCCCGCAGGAACCGATCGCTCCAGTCCACCGCCGTCGCCCAGTTCTCCGCCTCGCTGAGGCCCGAACTGCGTGTGGGCTTGAAGCTGTGATCCCCACTGGGGATCCAGCCCAGCTGCACAGCCGGCGAGAGGCTGTACGTATCCACCTCCTCCCGCCGCCCGAACGTGTCCCGCTCCCCCTGCAGGATCAGGGTGGGCGTGCGCAGGGCGGCCAGGTGCTCGGTGCGCAGCTGCAGCGGCTTGCCGGGCGGATGGAAGGGATAGCCCAGGCACAGGCAGCCCCGCACCCCGTCGCTGGCGGCCAGTTCCTCCACCAGCAGGCTGGCCACCCGCCCGCCCATCGACTTGCCGCCGATGAACAGCGGCCGCTCCGGGCGCTCGCCTGTCTCCAGCCGCACCTGCTGGCGGAACGCCTCCTGCAGCACCGGCATCCGCTCGGGCCCCTGGCGGCGGCCCGTCTCGCGCATCCGGGCCATGTAGCCAAACTCGAAGCGCACCACCCGCCAGCCCGCCGCGGCCATTCCGCCGGCGATCGCCGCCATGAACGGGCTGTCCATCGGTGCCCCGGCCCCATGGGCCAGCAGCACGGTGGCCGGCGCGTCGTCGGGGCCGTCGATCAGGCGGGGGTCGGAGCTGGTGCCCATACAGTCAGACCATGACACGCCGGATCGGCCACACGCTGCGTCGCGCTGCACGGCTTGGGGCCAGTGGGGCCATCCTGCTGCTGGCGGCCGGATCGGCATGGGCCGATGGTCGCGGATCCAGCCCGGTGCTCCGCCTCGACGGGATCGGCCCGTTGCGTCTCGGCATGGGCCGAGCCGAAGCCGTCGCCACCGGCTGGCTCTCCGATCCGGGCCCCGGTTGTGAGCTCGGCGGGCCGCCGCTGCCTGTCGTCTACAAGCTCAAAGGGCCCAAGGCGCCGGCGGGAATCGTCGGCACGGCCCAGTTCGAACAGGGCACGTTGCGGGTCTTCGCCTTCTCGGCCGGTGTGCGGACGTCGTTCGGCGTCGCCATTCCCGGCGGCACCGTGGGCGACCTGCTCAAGCGCGCCCGCGCCGCCGGCCTCTCCGCCACCTCGGTCTACGACGAGACCTTCGCCGGGCGGTTCGTCACGGTGAATCAGAAAGACAAGCAGGTGCTTGGTGCGTTTGCCACGAAGAGCGCGATCGAAACGATCGCGGTGCCCTACGTGCCTGTCTGCGAGTAACGCCCGCGACCCCCCCTGGCACCAGAATCCGAGAGCCTTCCTTCCAACCATGGGCGCGATCCTGCTCACCGTTGTCACCGTGCTTCTGGGCTACGGCCTGGGCAAGGGCGTGCCCCGTCTGGTGCAGGGCTCGGGCCGCCTGGCGCGCCGCTCCCGCTTCAGCCAGCTGGCCTTCGGCTGCCTGCTGCTGGTCCCCTGGCTGGTGGGCATCGTTCTGCTGGTGCAGATCCCCCTGAACCTCGGGCTGCTGCTGCCGGCGATCGGCTATGCGGCGGGTATGGCCTGGGGCCGCCGCAAGGTGGGGTTGTAGCTGGGCGCAACAATCGGCCCTTAGCTCAAGCCCCCGGCAAAAGGCCATAACATCGTCCTATCCGTTCTTCCCTGCAGCGATGGCCATGCGTGCCGTGAGCGTCAGCGGCCTCAAGAACAATCCGTCTGAGGCCCTGCGCCAGGCCAAGACCGACATGGTCGTGGTGCTGAACCGCGACCATCCCGACGCGCTGCTGATGGGCCTCGACCAGCAAGGTCTCCTGCAGGCGCCGGGAGTGAGGCCAGCCCTGGCCACGGCCCTCTTCCGCGAAGGCGAGCTCTCCCTGGCCAGGGCCGCCCGCGTGGCCGACATGGACACCGCCACCTTCATCGTCCATCTCTCGCGACTCGGCATCGCGGCGATCCGTCTGACGGAAGCCGAAACCCGCGCAGATCTCGACACCCTGGAGCAGTGGCTGCAATCGTCATCAGCGACGCCAGCCCCCTGATCGGCTTGGCCCAGGTCAACGGGATCGGCTGGTTGCGGGAGCTGTTCGGAACCGTGCTGCTCCCCGCCACCGTGGCCGATGAGGTGCTCACCGGCAGATTCACCGCCCAGGAGGCGCTGATCACCGCTGCGATCAAGGCCGGCTGGCTGACGATCACGCCGGACCCCCAGCAGGGTCCGGAGTTGCCCGACCTTGACGAAGGCGAAGCGGCCAGCATCCGCCTGGCCCTCTCCAGGCCAGGACCGGTGCTGCTGTTGATCGACGAACGGGCCGGCCGGGCGGTGGCCCAGGAACTTGGCCTGAAGGTTGCGGGCACCGCTGCAGTGATTGGCATGGCCCGTCTGCGGGGCCTGATCCCTTCAGCCCGGGCCGTGTTTGGAGAACTGCATCGCAGCGATTTCCGCATTGCTCCGGCCGTGATCACCACCGTTCTGAAGCGCTGTGGCGAGATCGACGACGACTACGCCAGCTGAACCCTCACCGCGGCAACTGCGATTCCAGCTCCCGTAGCCGCCCTTCGAGGGCCTCGATCCGCTCCAGGTAGGTGAGGGCCAGGGCCATCCCGGAGACGTTGAGGCCGAAGTCGTCGCGCAGGCGGGCGGCGCGGCGGGCCAGGCGCACCGTGTGGACGTGGAAGGTCCACACGGGCGCGTGCTGGGCGCAGCGGAACACCCCGAACTGCACCAGTTCGATCACCTCGTCGTGGACCAGCCCCGAGGCGGCCAGCAACTCCTCGAGGGCCACGGTGCACCCCTCGTCGTCGTCGGGGATCAGCAGGTCGTCAGCCATCGGTGGAAGGTCCTTCGAGGTGGTGGCGGGGGTGGAAGGCGGAGGCTTCGGCGAGGTCGCGGTACAGCGCCTGCTCCCGTTCGCCGATCTTTTCGGGCAGCACGATCTGAATCACACCGTAGAGATCGCCCGCCCCGTCGCGCCGGTGGGGCAGGCCCTTGCCGGCCAGGCGCAGCTTCTGGCCGCTGCGCATCCCCGGCTTCAGGCTCACCGCCACCGGCCCATCGAGGCTGGGCACCTTGATCTCGGCCCCCAGGGCCGCCTCCCAGGGGGCGATCGGCAGCTCCAGGTAGAGGTCGTGGCCCACGGCCTTGAAGCGGGGATGGGGCGCCAGCCGCACCTCCAGATAGAGATCGCCGGGGGCACCGCCGGCGATGCCGTCGCCGCCCTTGCCCGGCACCCGCAGCCGCTCCCCTTCCACCACGCCGCGGGGCACCCGGATCCGGCCGCTGCGGCTCTGCTTCTGGATGCGGCCATCGGCCCCCAGCACCGGCACGCTGAGCGAGAACGACACCTCCGTGCCGTGGGCGGCCTGCTCCAGGCTCAGCTCGGTGGCCACCTCCACGTCCTGGCCGCGGATCGGGAAGCCTGCCCCCTGTCGCCGGGGATCGCCGGCGCCGCCGCCACCACCGAAACCCATCTGCTCGAACAGGTCGGCCAGGTCCACCTCCTGCGGCCCTCCACCCCGCCAGAAGCGGCTGTCCCATTCCGGTGAGGGGGTGATGTCCTCGCCGGCTCGGTGGCGGCCGAGATCGTCGTAGGCCTGACGTTTCTCCGGATCGGAGAGGGTCTGGTAGGCCTCGCTGATCTCCTTGAACCGCTCCTCGGCGCCCTCCTCCTTGGCCACATCAGGGTGGTACTGGCGCGCCAGCTTGCGGTAGGCCTTCTTGATCTCCTCGGCGCTGGCGTCGCGCTCGATCCCCAAGCAGGCGTAGTAGTCCTTGAACTTCATCGCTGCGTCCCCACCCGGTTCCCGGGATCGATGGCCATCCTCCTACGCCCCTGCGGATCGCCCTGGCGGCGGAGCTGCTGATCGCGGCCTGGAAACCACTGGCGGCCGGTCCCTGAGGCGGCAACCCACGCCCTGACAAGCCCCGGCCTTCCCCTGGCCTGGGTGCAGAAAAAAGGGGGGCGAAGCCCCCCTTCTGCTCTTCAGCAGCCTTGCGGGGCGTGGATGGGCATCACTCCTTGATCTTTTCGATCTCGGCCAGGGCCCGTTTCAGCACATCGCCCTTGATCGGCACGTAGCCCAGCTCGGCGGCTGTGGATTGGGGTCCCTCCTGCAGGGCCCAGGTCAGGAACGTGCGCACGGCCTCCGCCTTCTCTTTCCCCTGTCCGCTCTGATAGGCCAGGATCCAGGTGAAGGCAACGATCGGGAAGCTGTCCGCACCGGCCGGGTTGCAGTCTTCCCCACCCAGTCGCTCATCAAGCGTGACGCCGTTCAAGGCGGCAGCACCGCTCTCACCATTGGCAAGCACGAAGTTGCCCGCTTTGTTCTGGAGCGCTGCGGGTTTGATGGTGCCTTGCACGTAGGCCTGGTTCAGGTAGCCAAGAGCCCCAGGGGTGTTGCTGATCACCCCGGCCACCCCTTCATTGCCCTTGCCACCCACGCCAACGGGCCATTGCACGGACTTGCCCTTGCCAACTTTCTCTTTCCACTCCGGGGAGAAGCAGGCAAGGGAGTTGGTGAACGCGTAGGTGGTGCCGGACCCGTCCGAGCGGTGGGCCACCGTGATGGGCCTGTCAGGACAGCCGAGCTGCTTCCAGTTGGTGATCTTGCCGAGGAAGATGTCGGCGAGCTGGGCCTGCGTGAGCTTCAGATCGGGACAGTCGGCATTGTTGTAGGCCGGGGTCACGGTGCCGCCGAGCATGGGGATCTGAACGGCGCCTCGCTGGCCAGCGGCACCCTTGTTGAAATCCTCATCGGAGAGCTGCTCGTCAGTCGCACCGAAATCAACCGACCCGGCCAGGAACTGGCGCACACCGGCGCCAGAACCCACCGATTGGTAATTCATCTTGTTACCGGTTTCCGAGGCATAATCACCGCCCCAGCGTTGGTAGGCCGCGGCCGGGAAGGTGGCTCCCGCGCCACTGATGGAGGGCAAGGATTTGGTGCCACCGCCACCACCACCGCAGGCTGTGGCCACCAGACCAATCAGGGCGATGGAGGCTGGTGCGGCAAGGCGAACAGACCTGCTGCACAGCGAGATCGAAAGCATTCGGCGATGCATGGGAGAGCCTCCTGACAGCTTCCACTCCTAGGCGATGTCCTGAAGATTGTCATTATGAAAACATTATGGTCCTGCTGGGAGACGACGCTGGGCAGCCCTGGTGTTCCCCTACTCGGCGACCTGTTCCTCTGCCTCCTCCTCCGCTTCCCGCGGCAGGGGCGGCAGGGGCGGGGGCGGCACCGGCAGCACCCCAAAGGCGGGGGGATTGGGGGCTGTTTCCGGGCCGATCAGGTCCACCGCGGTGCGTTGCATCACGAGCCGGAAGCGCAGGGGCGCCTGGTTTCGGTTGATGAACTCCTGCACAGCGGCGACCTGCTTGGGCGTGGGGAGTTCCGGATCAGTCACCCGCACCCGGGCCCGGATCAGCGGCGGGTTCTGCTGCCAGTCGATGCTGAGGCCCACCATGTCGATGGCGGGATCACCGCCGAGGGTGATCGTGCTGCTGCGCAGCCGCTGCTCGATGGCCGCCTCCAGCTGCTGGGCCTTGTTCTCTTGCCGGGTCTCGTTCACCAGGCGGAAGAAGCTGCTGCCCAGGGGAATCACCAGCAGGGCGGTGAGAGCCACGCTGGTGAGGCCGATCCGGCTGTTGAACAACCGGCGCCGGTACACCCTCTCGAGGGTCCCCAGGGCCGCCATCGCCCCCACCATGATCCCCAGCAGGTTGGTGGTGAACAGCAGCAGCGCCCCGTAGGCCTGGGACCAGTTGGCGGAGGCCAGCAGGATCCCCACCACACACATGGGTGGCACCAAGGCCACGGCGATCGCCAGGCCGGCCAGGGCCGAGATCGCATCCTTTCGGAGCTTGACGAACATCGCGACCGCCCCGGCCACCAGGGCCACCCCCAGATCCAGCAGGTTGGGGCTGGTGCGGTTCATCACCTCGCTGCCGAAGCTGGGGAACGCCACCAGATGGCCCACCGCCATCGCCAGCAGCACGCAGATCACCACCCCCACCAGCAGGGTGCGCAGGGCCCGCAGGAACATCGGCAGCTGCCCCCGCAGGATCTCGAAGGCCATCGCCTGCAGCGGCATGATCCAGGGAGCCACGACCATGGCGCCGATCACCACCGCGGGGCTGTTGGCCAGCAGGCCCAGGGTGGCGAGCAAGGTGGCGCCGACGGTGAGCACCACGAACACCAGGTTGAAGCTGGCGTCGTGCTCGAACTCCCGCTGAAGCCCGGCCAGCCTGTCGTCGGGCGGCGGGGCGGTGGTGGTGGTCATGGCCCGAGCGCCTTAGGACAGCTCACCAGACTGCTGTGTCGCCGCCTTACGTTCAAGCCCCTCCCGTGCCCGTCTCCGCCTCCATGGCCTGGCTGAAGCCCGCCGCCGCGAGCCTGGTGCTGGCGCTGGTCATGCCCCCGGCCCGCGCGGACAACTGGCCCTACCAGCAGCTGGTGGAGGCCTTCGAGCAGCGTGGCTTCCGCGTGCTCGGCAGCCATCCCCGCTGCGCCGAGCGCGGTCTCTACGGGCTTTATCTGCGTGAGAGCCGGCGGATCGTGGTCTGCCCCCGGGGCAACCTGAACGACACCCTGCTGCACGAGGGCTGGCACGCGGTCCAGTCCCGCTGTCTGCGGGGACGGTCCCATCTGGGCGAGGAGGAGCTGCGCCGGGGCCTGAGCCGGCGCGACCAGCGTGACCTTGCCCGGCTCTACGGCGACGGCCGCTGGCAGCGGGAAGCGGAAGCCCGGGTCATGGCCCGCCGGGATGCCGTGTCCTATTTCCGCCTCATGGACGAGCTTTGCGCTGCACCTGTTCCCCCACCAGCTCCGGCTCCGCCGCAGGGCGCGCCTCAGGGCCAGGCGCTGAAGCGCACCGGCTCATAACGGGCGATCGCCACACGCCAGCCCCGGATCGCCAGGGCGGCCAGCCCGGAATGGAAATCGGCGGTGGCACCGCCGCCGACCCAGCGCGCCTTCAGCCGCGGCAGCTGCTCCTGCAGGGCCTCCAGCGGCAGCTCCACCAGCACCAGGCTGCCGTCCCCGGCCGCCCGCCGCAGGGCGCCTTCCTCACTGCGCTGCCACAGGCGCAGCAGCAGTTCCAGCACCAGGGTGCGGCCGTCGTCGCCGGGTTCCGCCGCTTCGGCCGCCGCCGCGGCCAACGACTTGCCGTTCAGGGGCAGGGCCCGCTTCCCCTCCTGCTCCAGCAGGGCCAGCACCACCAGATACGGAGCCTCCGCCATGACCATCGCCCGCACACAGCCCCCAGCCTGCCTGAACCGACAACTCCCAGCCAATTGGTGTAAAAGTTGTCAAGAGCGTTCCGAAACCATGGTTCAGAGCAACGTCACGGTGGTGGTCGTACCTCGCGAACGATTCGGTTACGCACTGAGATCACTGGATTCGATCGTTGAGAACACGGACGTTCCATTCGAGCTGATTTACATCGATGGCAACTCTCCCCCCGACCTGGGCAGGGCACTTCAGGCTCAAGCCGAAGAAAGGAATTTCCAGCTGATTCGCACCGAGCACTATCTCTCACCAAACACCGCCCGCAACCTGGCACTTCCCTTCGTCAAGACAAAGTATCTTGTCTTCGTTGATAACGATGTCATCGTCAGCCGCGGCTGGCTACAGGCGCTGGTCGCCTGCGCTGACCAGCACGGCTGCACCGCTGTCTGCCCGCTGACGTTCGAAGACGAAGCCTTCAGCGTCGTTCATCATGCTGGTGGTGAGCTCGTCTGGAAGTCGATGGAGCAGGGCCGCCGCTGGCTGACCGAGCGGCGCCCCTGGAACCATCTGCCCCTGGCCAAGGTGAACAAGCCCCTGGTGGCGGGTCCCACCGAACTGAATGAGTTCCACTGTGTTCTGGTTCGGGCCGATTTCTTCGCCCAGAACGGCCCCCTCGACGAGAAGTTGCTGAGCATGGCCGAAGAGACGGATTTTTCGATCACCGTCTCCAGCACCGGAGGTTCCATGTTTTTTGAGCCAGCCAGCCGGGTGAGTTACATCCCCCCTTCCCCCGAGCAGTTGCTTCCCTCCGACCTGGCGTTCTTCCAGCTGCGCTGGTCCAGTGACTGGGTCAGAAAGAGCGTCGAGCACATGGCGGCCAAGCACAATCTGGACCCTTCTTCGCCTGTGGTCACGCATTGGCCGCGCTTCGTGTTCCAGCACCGCCATGCCTGTGTCACGGGATCCAGAACGATGCCGCCGCTCAATATTCTGTTCGGCGATTACGGCACCACCCTCAACAAGCGGGAGAAGTTCGAACAATTGCTCCGCCAGCTCTCACCTGATCCCGTCGACAACCGCTGAACACCGCCGCCCCATGTCCTGATGACAAGGGCAAGCAGTCCGGCGAGCATGGCGGTTCGTGGGCTCGCCCACGCCACTTGATCCGGATCCATGGACAGCGTCGACGGCAAGATCATCGTGGGCAGCGAGGAGTGGTGCAGCTTCCCGGACGCCGGGCTGCCGGCGATCAAGGCCCGGGTGGATTCCGGGGCGGCCACCTCCGCCCTGCACGCCACCAATATCGTTCCCTTCGAGCGCGACGGGCGCCCCTGGGTGAGCTTCGAGGTCCATCCCCTCCAGGGCGACCGGGCCGTGGTGGTGCGCCATGAGGCCCCCGTGGTGGCCCGGCGGGAGGTGCGCAACACCAGCGGTGTCTCGGAGAACCGCTACGTGATCCGGGAGCGCCTGGTGCTCGGTGAGCAGAGCTGGGAGGTGGAACTCACGCTCGCCAACCGTGATGCCATGGGCTACCGGATGCTGCTCGGCCGCCAGGCCATGGTGGGCCGGATCCTGGTGGACCCGGAGGGCAGCCACCACCTGCGCAGCCTCAGCGCCGAGGAGAGCCGGGCCCTCTATGCCCATGTCCGCAAGCGCGACGACGGCCTGCGGATCGTGCTGCTGGCCAGCAATCCCGACCTCTACAGCAACCGTCGCCTGATCGAGGCCGGCGAGGAACGGGGCCACCACATGCAGTTCCTCAACATCCGCCAGTGCTACATCCGCCTGGATCCCCGCAACCCGGAGGTCCATTACCGCGGTGGCGACGTGCTCGGCACCGTGGATGCCGTCATCCCCCGCATCCGCCCCAGCGTCACCTTCTATGGCTGCGCCGTGACCCGCCAGTTCGAGTCGATGGGGGTGCCGTCCCTCAACAGTGCCCAGGCGATCACCGCCTCCCGCGACAAGCTCTTCGCCTCGCAGGAATTCGTGCGCGCCGGGCTCAACACCCCCGTCACGGGGTTCGCCGATTCCCCGCTCGACACGGTGGATCTGATCCGCATGGTGGGTGGCGCCCCCCTGATCGTGAAGCTGCTGGAGGGTGCCCAGGGCAAGGGCGTGGTGCTGGCCGAAACCCAGAAGGCGGCCGAGAGCGTCATCAATGCCCTCCAGAGCCTCGACGCCAACCTGCTGGTTCAGGAGTTCATCAAGGAGGCCGGCGGAACGGACCTGCGCTGCTTCGTCGTTGGCGGCAAGGTGGTGGCCGCCATCGAACGTCGGGCCGCCGAAGGCGAATTCCGGGCCAACCTCCACCAGGGGGGAACGGCCCGGACGGTGCAGCTCGATGCGGCGGAGAAGCAGATGGCCGTCAAGGCCTGCAAGGCCCTGGGCCTGGATGTGGCCGGCGTCGACATCCTGCGTTCCCACCGCGGCCCCCTGCTGCTGGAGGTGAACTCCAGCCCGGGCCTCGAGGGGATCGAGACCGCCACCGGCCTGGATCTGGCCGGCAAGATGATCCGCAAGCTGGAACGCAAGCTCGGCTGGGGCCGGCCCCCGGCCGACGGCGCCATGGAGGCCCGGTCCCAGTCCCAGCCCCTGACCCCGGCCTGAGCGTGGCCCCATGACCACCCCCCCATGAGCAGCTCCCCCTCGGCCTACCTGGAGCTGGAGGCCGTCGAGGTCTGGCTGGGGCCCCGCCGCGTCTTCGAGGATTTCTCCCTGCGGCTGCACCGCGGTGAGCACACGGTGGTGCTGGGCCCCAACGGCTCCGGCAAGAGTTCGCTGGTGAAGCTGCTCAGCCGCGAGCTCTACCCCGTGGTGAAGCCCGGTTCCTGCCTGCGCCTCTTCGGCAGCACGACGGTGAACCTCTGGGAGCTGCGGGGCCGCATCGGCCTGGTGTCCCAGGATCTGCAGGCCGCCTACGGGGGCCGGGTGCCCGCCGCCGATGTGGTGCTCTCCGGTTTCTTCGGTTCGGTGGGCATCGGCCGCAGTCAGGTGGCCACCGGGGCCCAGCGGCGACGTGTGACGGCACTGATGGTGCAGCTGGGGCTGGCCGACCTGGCCGAGCGCCCCTATGGCCAGCTCTCCGAGGGCCAGCGCCGGCGCCTGCTGCTGGCCAGGGCCCTGGTGCACCGGCCCGAGGTGCTGGTGCTGGATGAACCCACCAACGGCCTCGATCTGAAGGCGAAACACCAGCTGCTGGCGATCCTGCGCGAGCTGGCCGGGTCCGGCACCACCCTGCTGCTGGTGACCCACCAGATCGAGGCGGTCCTGCCCGAGATCCGCCGTTGCGTGCTGCTGCGCGAGGGCCGGGTGGTGGGCGACGGCCCCACCGAGGCGCTGCTGCAGGACGCCCCCCTCAGCGCCCTGTTCGCCACCCCCCTGCGGGTGTGCGAGGCGAACGGCTACCGCCAGGTGCTGCCGGCGGGCTGAGCCGTCATCATGCGGGGCATGTGCCGCGGCTTCCGGGTGCCCCGTCCGATCCGTCTGCCCCGTCTGCCCTGCCAGCTCAGGCCGCTGCTGGCGTTCCTGATCGCCTGCCTGCTGCCGCTGATGGGTCTGTCCCCGGCGGGTTTCTCCGCCGGCCCGGAGACCGCACCCACTGCGATGGGCCGGAACACCTACGTGCCCCTGGAGAGCCAGCCGTTCCACGGCCAGCTGCTGGAGCTCAAGCAGCAATGGACCGATGCGCCCCTCAACCAGGTGGTGGGGGACAGCCCGCGGGCCACCCTGCTCAACTTCTACGTGGTGATGGCCCAGGTGAGCCGCGACATCGCCCGGATCGAGGCCGAGGCGGCCGCCACCCCCGGGCTGTTCTGGTCGAGAGCCGTGCGCAACGAACTGGCGCTGATCAACAGCTACTTCGAGGAGGCGGTGAAGGCCCTGGACGTGTCGGAGATTCCCCAGAGCATCCGGGCGGATTTCGCCGATGAATATGCCCTCAAGCTCAAGGTGATCCTCGATTACGTCTTCACCCACAGCCGCAAGCCGTTCGAGATTCCTGATGCGGCCGGGATGAAGGCCCTGAACGAGTCACGGGTGAACCCCAGTGCCAGCTGGACCATCCCCGGCACCTCCATCACCCTGACGGATGACGGGCCGGAGGATGGGCGTGATCGCGGCTACCGGTTCTCCGCCTTCACGGTGGCCCAGATCCCCGGCCTCTACGAGGAGATCAAGCATCAGCGATCCCCCGCCGCGGGCCCCTCCAGCCTGCTGACGCCGGCGATCTACGACACCTTCAGCCTCAGGCCCGGCCATATCCTGCCGCCCAAGTGGTACCTGGCCATTCCCGAGGGGTTGCGCCGCAATGTGCTGGAGGCCCATCTCTGGGACCAGACCCTGTTCCAGATCGTGCTGGGGCTGCTGGTGATGGCGGTGTTCGCCTTCGTTCAATTCCGGCTGGTGCTGGCCCTGCTGGGCACTTATCGGATGACCGAGGGCTCCGCCAGGGGAAACCTCACCCCCGCGGCGATCTGGCGGCTCGACAACATCGCCTGGCACCGGGTGCTCCTGGCGGGCGTTGCCCTGCCCGTCACCCGGCTGGTGGAACTGCTGCTTGATCACTACGTCAACGTCACCGGCCTGCCGCTGCAGGTGCTGATGTACCTGCTCTACACGCTCTACTTCTGCTGGGCCGGGTTGTTCAGCTTCTTTCTGATGGAGGCCCTCGGCCGCAGCCTGGCGGAGTGGATCACGATCCTGCGTGGCCGGCGCAACGCCCTGCAGCTGAGCCGGGTCAGCAATCTGGTGATGCCCGTCTGCCGAGTGCTGGGCGCCGTCATCGGCATCTCCCTGATGTACCGGCTGCTGATCCTGCTGGGCTTGCCGGCCTCCACCGTGCTGGCCTTTTCCGCCGTGCCCGGCCTGGCCATCGGCCTCGGTGCCTCGAAGCTGCTGGGCAACCTGTTCGCCGGTCTGTCGATCCAGACCGACCGTCCGCTGCGGGTGGGGGAGTTCTGCCGCATCGGCAGCAACCTCGGCTATGTCACCAAGATCGGCCTGCGGTCCCTGGAGCTGCAGACCCACGAGAGCCGCATCACCATCCCCAATTCGGTCGTCGATGAGGAGACGATCGTCAACTACTCCCTGCGCGCGGGTCAGGCACCGGATGTGGTGCTGCATGTCTTCGAGCTGCACCTGCCCCTGCCGGTCGAGCTCACCCCCGACCAGCTGGACGACCTGGTGCATTACGGCCGCCTGTACCTCACCGATCTGCCGGGCTTGTCCGCCGCCCAGGTGTTCCTCGACCAGGCGACGGACGATGGAGAGCTGCTGCTGCGCTGCTGCGGGCAGATCCACGCCCCCAACTGGACCGATTACCTCACCCTGCGGGAAGCGGTCCTGCTGCGATTGCGGCAGATCCTCGATCAGGTCATCCGCTCCCGCATGGTGATCGGCGTGGCCTACGACACGAGCCCGGAGCAGCTGCAGCGCATCCCGGACCTGATCGCTTCGCTGTTCGAGCACGAACCCCTTGCGGCCTTCCGGGCCTGTCGCCTGATGGCCATCAGCGACTTCAGCTACGACTTCACCTACGACTACCGCTCCTCCCAGCCCACCTATCCGGCGTTCAAGGATGAGGTGGCCCGCCTCAACCGGGCCCTGCTGGCCCTGTTCGCCGCCGAAGGGATCCAGATCCCCTACCCCACCCAGGCGGAGATCCAGCTCGATGGCTGAGCTGTCGCTCCAGACCCTGGCGGGCTGCGGCCTGGCGATCGGGGCCTATCCCCGCTTCCGCTACGACGCCCGCGGCGGTGGCGGGGTGGGCGCGTCCGCTGCGGCGGATCCCGCAGGCACCGGCATCGGCACCGGCACCCTCCACTTTGCTCCCGACGGCCTGAGCATCCCGCCGCTTGACTGGCGCACCACCCGCTTCCTCGGTCTGCCGTTGCCCCCCGGCCTGGGGATCACGATCCACCCCGAGCGACTCGAGGGTCGCCTCGACGGCGCCACCGGGGCGATGGCGCTGGAGTTCGCCGCCCGCTTCCGCTTCGCCATCGGCAGCCTCTACCGCGCCCCCGACCTGATCGTCGTCACCACGCTCGGCACCGGCCCGGTGCAGGGCCGCCGCCACACGGCGAGCGGCGAGCCCCTCGACGGTGACGGCCGGGCGCTGCTGGTGGGCGTGGCCACCATCGCCCCCAGCGGTGACCCCTGGCTGGACCGCTTCCTGGGCTTGCCCGATGAGGCCCTGGCCCTGCTGCGCTGCCGCCTGGTGGCCGAGGCGCCGGAAGCCCAGGACTTACCTTGACCCCCTGCCACGCCCCATCCCGCCATGCACCCCCTGCCGCTGCATCTCGGCCCGGGCAGTGACCTGCGCGCCAGCCTCGAGCAGCTGGCGATCGAAGCCGGCGCCTCCGGGTTCGTGCTCGGCGTGGTGGGTGACCTTTCCCAGGCGGCCTTCCAGTGCCCGGGCCTGGAGGAACCCACCGTGCTGCAGGGCCACCTGGAGATCATCACCCTGCAGGGCACCGTGGCGCCCCAGGGGGTGCACCTGCACCTGAGCCTCTCCGACGGTGACTGCCAGGTGTGGGGCGGACACCTTGAGCACGGCAGCCTGGTGCTCCGGGGCGCCGACCTGCTGGTGGGTTTCCTTCCGGTGGCCGGAGCGCCCCAGGATCCGCCGTCGGCCGCTGAGGCCCTGCCGGCTGCAGCGGCCCGGCCCACCGCCCCCGCGGCTCCGGCCCACCCCAGGGTGGAGATCGCCGTGCGCAGCGGCTGCCCCTATTCGGCCCGGGCCCTGCGCATGCTGCGCACCCTCGGCATCCCCCATGTGGTGCAGCTCGCCGATGACGAGCAGGCGCGGGCGGCCGTCGCTGGGCGCAGTGGCCTGGCCTCCATGCCCCAGGTGTTCATCGATGGCCAGCCCATCGGCGGCTACGACGCCCTGGCCGATCGGCACGGCCGCGGCGAGCTCGACCACCTGCGCTGAGACCTCCCCCATCCGCCCTAAGGTCGACGGAGGAGAAGCGACTCGTCATGGCTGCCCGCCTCGCCATCGGCCCGGTGGACGTGAGTCCGGATGTGCGGGAGTGGGTGGATGCCGAGACCCTGCAGCGTCTGGTGGCCCGACACCGCAGGGGCGACTGGGGCGTGGTGGATGCCCGCGACGCCCGCGACAACACCATCGCTGCCTACCGTCAGCAAGGGTCGCTGCGCAGCGTTTTCGATCTTGGCCGGGGACTCCAGGTGTGGATCCTGACCCATGACCTGGGCACCGATCGGCTGCATACCCTGGTGTTGTTGCCCAGCGATGAGTGACCCACGGGCGCAAGGACAGTCATGGCCGGATTTTTCCGCCGCGCCGGTGGCCTTGCCTTCACAATTTCTTTCGTCAGCCTGTGTTGCCTCCCCTCTGGACGTTGCGGCCGGATGTAGTACAAGGGTTCATAGGTCGTGGGAAGAATGGTGACGATCGAGCTCCCACAGCCCAGGCGCCAGTCCCTCCCGTCTGGTGAAGGGCGCTCCTCCGCTGCGGGCTGGTCTCCGGCCGATGAGCTGGCCGCGCTCGAAACCGTCTGGGCCAGTCTCTGCGAGGACGCGGCGAGCCCCGCACCTTCCCTTCAGCTGCCGATCATTTCCCGCTCCAGCCTCAACCGTGACCGGGACCGGCGTTCCCTGCGCCAACTCCAACGTCGCCGTAGCGATTCGGGCCGGATTGCCTCCTGAGGAGGTTTTGCCTTTGGCAATCTTTTTCTTTCGCAATCTTTCGGGCTGAAGGTGTAAACCTTCGTGGTGAAGGAATGTATGGATCCTTCCCCAGGCACTGAGCGCTGTAACGATTCGGCCTGATTTCCCGGGAATCCGCTGAGAATCGCAGCTTGACATCGTCGGCGGGCACGGCCTTCCGGGGAACCACCTTCTGTGCGCCCGCACCGGTTCCTGCCTGAATCCGCCAGGTGGGCCGCCCGCGGCGATGCTCCTCCCTCTGCCCTTTGCCCTGTTTCCACCATGGCCCTGGTCCAAGCCCCGTCCCTTGGTATTGAGCGTTTCGCGGATGACCGCAACAAGGAGAACTGGTCAAAAGCCTCCCAGCAGGATCGCGACGCCATCATCCGCCTGGTGTATCAGCAGGTGCTGGGCCAGCAGTATGTGATGCAGAGCGAGCGCCTCGCCGGTGCCGAATCCCTGTTCCGCAACGGTTACCTCACCGTGCAGGAATTCGTGCGTACTCTTGCCAGGAGCGGTCTGTACCGCTCCCGCTTCTTCGAGAACTGCAATCCCTATCGCTTCATCGAACTCAACCACAAGCATCTCCTCGGCCGGGCTCCCCATAACAAGGCCGAAATGCTGCACCACTTCACGATCCTGCAGGAGCAGGGCTACGACGCCGAGATCGATTCCTACATCGACAGCCCCGAGTACCAGGAGCGCTTCGGTTCCGACGTGGTGCCCTATCTTCACGGCTGGGACTACTCCGCCGGCCACCAGGGGCAGCAGTTCTCCTGGTTGATGCAGCTGGCCGGCGGGGCGGCGGCGTCCGTGAAGGGCGACAGCGCCGGCACCCGCTTCAAACTCGGTCGGGCCCTGCATCAGGATCGGGCCGTGACGGTGACGGTCCTCCGTCCCCGCTTCAGCGGTGAATCCTTCTTCCAGGCGAATCTGGCCCAGGGCGGTGCCAGCGTCGATGGTCCGATCTCCCGCAGCGGCCAGAGCACCGATCCCGGTCGCGGTCACCGGGAGGAGGCCCTGGTGGTGTCGGCCGGCGTGCGTGGCACCAGCTCCCCCAGTGGCCGGGTGGCCACCATCACCGCCACCGGGCTGGTGAACAACGCCGTGGTGCGCAGCGGTTCCTACGTGATGCGGGTGCCCTACAGCCGCATGAACGAGGCCCTGCAGCGGGTGCAGCGTCTCGGTGGCCGGGTGGTCCGCGTCAGCGTCAACTGAGCTGACGTACCGGGGGGGTCAGGGCCGCAGGTCCACCCCCCGTCGGGCCAGCAGCTGGCGGCAGGCCATCAGGGCGGAAAGGCTCACCCCCGCAGTTCCCTCGCCGGGGTGGATGGCATCGCCGCACAGCCACAGCCCCGCCAGGGGGGTGCGGCTGGCCAGGCCGAAGGGCCCGAAGCGACTGGGGTGCTGCCCCAGGCCCCCCACGTAGCCCCAGGGCCTGCCGGTCCAGCCGGCGAAGCCCCGGGGGGTGGCCAGCTCGCCGTGCAGCCAGTCGGCGGTTCCCACCCCCAGCAGTCGCTCCAGGCCGCTCTGGATGGCGGCCATCGCCCGCTGCTTATGGGCCTGATAGGCGGCCTCCTCGCCGCCGAACCAGGGACGGGCCGGGGTGAACACGCTGGCGATCACCGTGGCGCGGCCGGCGGGCGCCCGGCCATCCCCCTCCTGGCTGACCGAAACGAACAGGGAGCCGGGGTCATCGGCCTCCAGCTGCAGGTGGCTGGGGCACCCCGGCGGCAGCCTGTCCCGCTCGACGGCTCCGTAGAACACCAGGGCGCCGCTGGGTTCGCCCAGGGCCGCGAGCCGTCGGCGAAAACCGCTGGGCAGGTCATCCCCCAGCAAAGCCGGCAGGGTCTGGGGGGGCAGGCTGATGACCACCTCAGGGGCGCTCAGATGGAACGCCTCCCCCCGGTGGCGCCTGTCCCCGGGAGGTCCCCCGGCGCGCCGGCCCGTGATCCGCCAGTCGCCCCCGGTCTGCTCCGGCGGCTGCAGCCGCTCCACCCGGTGCCGCAGCCGCAGCCGACCGCCGTGCCCCGCGATGGCGTTCTCCAGGGCTTCGCTGAGGGCCTGCATCGATCCCTCCAGGTGCCAGAGACCAAGTGGTTCCTGCACCATCGCCAGCACGGTGGCCCCGTAGAGGGCGGCGGTGCGATCCGCCGGTTCCTGGGAGTAGAGCCTCAGCTGAAGATCGAGGAAGCGCCGCAGCCGCCTGTCCGTGCCGCAGCCGGTCAGCCACAGCAGGTCGGCGATGGTGGAGGTGGTGAGCAGGCCACTGGCCAGATTCCCTGCCCCCAGGGCCCCCAGCAGTTGGCCCAGGTCCCACCAGGAACGCGGCGGCAGCACCGGATCCCGCGATGCGAAGGCCCAGTTGGCCCGGTGAAGGGCGTCGCAGAGGGCCCAGAATCGTTCACTGCCGGGGAATTGCCGCAACCGTTCCCGCCGCCAGCGCTGCGGATCACGCCAGATCGACACCGGCTCGCGGCCGTCGTCCAGATCCACCACGCAGCCCGGATCCAGGGGCACGGCCGCCGGCGGTTCCACCCCCAGATGGCGGAACAGACGGGCATGGATGCCGGCCGGGGTGCCGTCGCCCTGCTCCAGCCCAGCCACCTGGGTGGCCCCCACGTCGAACACATAGGGACCGCGACGGAAGGTGCCGGCGCAGCCGCCACTCTGGTGATGGGCTTCGAGCAGCTCCACCTGCAGCCCCTGTTTCGCCAGCAGGGCCGTCGCCGTCAGGCCGGCGATGCCGGCGCCCACCACCACCACATCGGCCCGGGCCCTGTCGCTGGGATTCAAGGCTGCACCGAAGGCTCAGAAGGGATGTTGGCAGGCTGGGGCTCGGGGCCGTGGGTCCCCATTGCCGGCCGGGCCACCGCAGGGTTTGTGCCCATGGTGGGCGCCGCACGGCCGTCCCGGATGCAGGTCGGCAGCAGATCTGCGGCCCCTCAACTGTGAGCCGGTCAGGTGCCTGGAGAGTGGCAGCACGTCCTGTGGACCTCCGCCATGGCTGTGGCTTGTCTTCTGATATCTCGGCATCGCTCACGCGATGCATGGATGTTGCTCAACCGCTGCAGAAATGCACAACACAATTGTTCTTTGTCCGAAGTCATCTGCCGCATTGACTGAATGGAATCTGTGACAACTTGAGCATTGCCTATAGCGTTCGCTCGACGCCCTGTACCCCGGAATCATGACGATGATGCGACATTCTTCTGTATGTGGCACCTTTAATGGTGCTCTGTTCAACGCCGCTCCAGCCAGGTTGCTGCTCGCAGCCGCTGTTGGCACGGTCTTCGCTGCCGCCCTGTCAGCCACTCCCGCCAAGGCCGCTGCCATCACCACCTGCGGGATCGCCTCCGACCTGTCGGTCGGCGACAAGATCATCTCCAACATCATCTGCAGTGGCGTTGGTGCGGATACGGAGATTCGCTTTGATGCGGCAGGTCTGATTTACGATTTTGGAACAACGATCAGTCCGCCGACACAGTACGGGTCCATCGCCTACACCATTGCGATTGCCGATCCTCTGGCCTTTGAGTTCCAGGCCGTAGGCCTGGGTGCCGGTTGCGCCTTCCCCGAGCTGGGTGGGTGCACAGTGACGAAGAACGTCAATTGGGGCGGCGGTTCCACATCACTGGTGGCCATCAACGGCGTTCCTCCAGCCACCTATTTGTTTGCGCCCGGCGTTTCGATGCTCAACATCGAGGACGTGTTCTTTGCCGAGGGTCAAACGGTCGTCTCCGTTGTCAACAACTCCTTCATCCAGAGGGCGAGGCAGGCACCGCCGGACTCCGTACCCGGACCTCTCCCGGTCCTGGGCGCCGCAGCCGCCTTCGGCTTCAGCCGCAAGCTCAGGGCACGGATCAGAAAGCCAGCTGCGGTGGCCTGAGGTCCTTGCCTCCCTTCGCCGTTCCGTCCTTGCCGCCAGGCAGGGACGTTTTTTTTGGCTCCCCCTGTCGGTCGCGATCGGTCCGTTGGGACAGGCTGGCGCGAGTCATCGCATGGCCCCATGCCTCTCCCTGATTCCTTTGCCGCCTGGCTGGCCGAACGGCTCGGAACGGAGCTGGTGGGCCGTGCCCCGGTCGGCGGCGGCTGTATCCACAGCGCCTGGCGTCTGGATCTGGCCGATGGCCGCCGGCTGTTCGCCAAGACCAACGGGGCCGCTTCCCTGCCGATCCTGGAGGCCGAGGCCGAGGGGTTGCGGGCCCTGGCGGCGGCAGCGGGGGAGGCGGGCCCACGGGTGCCTGTGCCCCTGGCCTGTGGCTTGGCCGGATCATCGGCTGTGCTGGTGCTCCCCTGGCTCGATCTGGCGCAGGGACGTTCCGCAGCCCATGGGCCACTGTGGCGCCGCCTGGGTGCAGCGCTGGCTGAACTGCACCGCCACAGCCTCACCCGCACCTGCGTGGCGGAGGATCGGCCCGGGGAGGCCTTCGGCTGGCCCCGGGACAACGTCATCGGCTCCTTCCCGCAGCGCAATGGCTGGGAGGAGGACTGGGCCCGGTTCTTCGTGGAACGACGGCTGGCCCCCCAGCTGGAGCATCTGGCCAGCGGTGGCCACCCCCTGCGGCGGGCGGCCCCGCTGCTGGAGCACACAGGCCAGTGGCTGGGCGCGCACCGCCCTGCGCCCTGCCTGGTCCACGGTGATCTCTGGAGCGGTAACGCCGCCATCACCCGTGATGGCCAGGGGGTGATCTTCGATCCGGCGGTCCACCGGGGCGATCGGGAGGTGGACCTGGCGATGGCGCGCCTGTTCGGCGGCTTCCCTGAGGCGTTCTTCGAGGGGTACCAGAACACCTGGCCTCTGCCGTCAGGGCACAGGTCGCGGCGCGAGCTCTACAACCTGTACCACCTGCTTAACCACGCCAACCTCTTCGGCGGCAGCTACGTGGGTCAGAGCCAGGCCTGCCTCGATGCCCTGCTGGACCTGGGCGAGGGGGAGGGGTGGGGGTGAAACGGTGCCCGGGGACGTCGCCACGCCCCCGGAGTTGCTGAGGGTCCAGCCGCTCAGCTGAGGTATTCCTTGCGCAGGGACTGGAGCTTCGCCATGACGGCGGAGCGCTTCTCTCCGGTGGTCAGGTTCTGCCAGCTCCAGTTGCCCACCACCACCAGGCCGAGCAGTTCCAGCAGGCCCGGGACGATCGGCAGCAGATTGATGGTGTCGAGCACACCCTTGATCAGGATCTGGGCCACGATCACGGCCAGCAGCACGCCGGAGGCCTTGCCGATCCGGCCCACCTGGCTCCAGTCGACCTTGTCGAGGGTTTCGTTGACCTTGCCGATCACGTCGCTGTAGCGCTCGCTGAAATCCACGTCGGCGGCGCTGGTGGTGGTGGTGTCGTCCTGCATGGTCTCCTTCACCTCGGTCGTGCTGTCGATCATGGAAGGAGAGGTCTCCTGACGGAATGATGCATAACGTACCGGTGTGAACCATCAGACGCCAGAGGAGCTGGGCCTCGGTCGGCAGGCGCTGACGGTGCTGGAGGCCGTCCTGCTCGCGGTCGCCCCCGAGGAGGGCTGCGCCCTGCTGCTGGGTCGGCGCGACCCCTGGCGCGTCGAACAGGTCTGGCCCTGTCTCAACGTCTGGGAGCCGTCGCCGGAGCGCCGCCGCCGCTTTGCCCTCGATCCCCGCGAGCAGCTGCAGGCGCAGAAATGGGCGAGGGCCCGGGGGCTCACGGTCCTGGGCTCGGCCCACAGCCACCCGCTTTCGATGCCCGTGCCCTCGGCGCTGGATCTTTCGCTGGCCTTTGCCCCCACCCTGATGCTGATCCTGGGGCAGGACGAGGGCCCCGCCAGGTCGGCGGACACAGGGGGTGAGCCGCGTTCACTGGCCTGCTGGTGGCTGCCGGAGCACGGGCCTCCCCGGCCGCTGGCGTGGAGAATGGACGATTCGAGCGACGTGGGCCTTCGCTGCCATGCTTCCTCCCGACACCAGCGCCGTCCAGCTGAGCCCCGATGAGGTGGTGCGCTTCTCCCGCCACCTGATCCTGCCGGAGATCGGCATGGAGGGGCAGAAGCGGCTCAAGGCAGCCTCGGTGCTCTGCGTCGGCACCGGCGGCCTCGGCTCGCCCCTGCTCCTGTATCTGGCCGCCGCCGGTGTCGGCCGCCTGGGCATCGTCGACTTCGACGTGGTGGACCACAGCAACCTGCAGCGCCAGGTGATCCACGGCACCAGCTGGGTGGGCAAGCCCAAGATCGAATCCGCCAAAGCCCGGATCCACGAGATCAACCCCCATTGCCAGGTGGATCTCTACGAAACGGCGCTCACCAGTGAGAACGCCCTCGAGATCATCACCCCCTACGACATCGTCTGCGACGGCACCGACAACTTTCCCACCCGCTACCTGGTCAACGACGCCTGCGTCCTGCTGAACAAGCCGAACGTCTACGGCTCCATCTTCCGTTTCGAGGGTCAGGCCACGGTGTTCAACTACCAGGGTGGCCCCAACTACCGGGACCTCTTCCCCGAACCGCCGCCGCCGGGGATGGTCCCCTCCTGCGCTGAAGGCGGTGTGGTGGGGGTGCTGCCAGGGATCATCGGCGTGATCCAGGCCACCGAGGCGGTCAAACTGATCACCGGCATCGGCACCAGCCTCAGCGGCCGCCTGCTGCTGTTCGATGCCCTCAAGATGAGCTTCCGGGAGCTGAAGCTGCGCCCCAATCCGGAGCGTCCCGTGATCGAGGGGCTGATCGACTATCAGGAGTTCTGCGGTGTGGGTGGCTCGGCCCCCGGCCAGGAGGAGGCGGGCAGCGTGGCCAGCATCAGCGTGGGCGAGCTGAAGACGCTGCTCGATGGCCCCCAGGACGACCTGCTCCTGCTCGATGTGCGCAATCCCCCGGAAGCGGAGATCGCGGTGATCCCCGGCGCCCTGCTGGTGCCCCTCGACCGCATTGAAAGCGGCGAGGCCATCGAGGAGGTGCGGCGACTGGCCAGTGGCAAGCGCCTCTACGTCCACTGCAAGCTGGGGGGACGTTCCGCCAAGGCTCTGATCGCCCTCGGCCGCCACGGCATCGAGGGGGTCAACGTGGAGGGCGGCATCGACGCCTGGAGCCAGGAGGTGGATCCTGACGTTCCGCGCTACTGAGTCCTCCTCCCTGGCCAGGCAGCGGTGGCGGGAGCGCCGTCGCCAGGAAGCCCGGCGCCTGATCGGCCTGGAGAAGCGGTTCCTGCCGCTCCTGCTGACGGCCCTGCTGCCGATCCTGGTGATGCCCATCACGGCCACGCGGGGATTGCCGGGTCAGGTCCTTCTGGCACTGGTTTTCAATCTGCTGATCCTGCAGTCGATCCTCACCCTGCCCGTGATCGGTGTGGTGTCCTACGCCCGGCTGCGCCAGGAGGGCTTCCGCTGGATCGGGGTGGTGGGCGGTCTCGGACTCTGGTTGCCGGTGCTCACCGGGACCTGGCACGGCGGTCTGTTCCGGGTCGCGGAGATGGTGCTCCTGAGCCTGTTCTTCCTGGCCACCTCGATGCGTCTTGTGGGCCTGCTGGCCCGGGTGCCCCGCGTCAATGGCCAGGTGATGGCCGGGGCCGCGGCCGGCTATCTGCACCTGGGGCTCACCGGCGGCGTGCTGGCCACCGCCACCCAGGTGCTCGTGCCCGGCAGCTTCAACCTCGGGGCGTCGGCCAGCCACCAGTTGCTGCTCGACCGGCTCACCTACTTCAGCTTCGTCACCATCGCCGGTGTCGGCTATGGCGACGTGTTGCCGGCGAATGCGGTGGGGGAGCGCTTCGTGATCCTGCTCAGTGTCGCCAGCACCCTCTATGTGGCCTTGCTGGTGGGCCTGTTGCTGGGGCGCTTCATCGCCTCGGAAGAGGTGGTGATGCTGGAGGACGATGTGCTGGGTCTCGACCGGGTCGATGGGCCCAGGAACCCCTGACCGGCAGGTTCAGTAGTCGACGCCGCGCTTGAGATCGACGCCCCGTTCGGCGTAGTGCTTGTGGCACACCATCTCCGAGTGGACGCTGGCGAGGTCGAAGTAGGCGGGACGGCTCTTGCAGCGGCCGGTGATGATCACCTCGGTCTCGGTGGGCTTGCGCAGCAGGGTCTGGACGATCGGCTCCACCGGCAGCAGCTCCAGATCCACGGTGGGGTTGAGTTCGTCGAGGATCACGGTCTTGTAGAGGCCGCTGGCGATCGCGGCCCGGGCGATCTCCCAGGCCCGTTCCGCCTCCACGTAGTCGATCGGCTGCTGCTGGCCGCGCCAGACGATGGCGTCGCGGCCCGAGCGCAGGTGATCCACCAGATGGGGGTAGCTCTCCCGCAGGGCGGCGATCGCCGCGTCCTCGGTGTAGCCCGCCCCGCCCTTGAGCCACTGCAGGATCAGCACCCGGTGGCTCTTGTCCTGGCTGATGCCCCGGCCGATGGCCTGCAGCCCCTTGCCCAGGGCGCTGGTGGATTTCCCCTTGCCTTCCCCGGTGTAGATCTCCAGACCCTCCAGACCCTGCTGGGGGCCGCTGTGGGCCCGCATCTCCGAGTGCAGATCGGCCAGCTGCACCAGCTGGCGCGGGGCCCCCCGGCCCGTGCAGATGATCTCCATCCCCGCCGGCTTGGTGGCCAGGGTGCGCACCACCTCCTCGGTGTCGAGCAGGCCCAGGTCGAGCACGGGGTTGAGTTCGTCGAGCACCACCACCGAATAGAGGTTGCTGGCGATCGCCCCCTTGGCGATGTCCCAGCCCCGCTGGGCCTCCTGGTGGTCGAAGCGGGTGGCCTCCTCGGCGCTGAAGTGGTCGCCGCGGCCGGTGCGCACCTGGTCGATCAGATGGGGGAAGCCCTGCTGCAGGGCCTCGATGGCACTGTCCTCGTCGTAGGCGCGGCCGGGCCCCTTGAGGAATCGCAGCAGCAGCACGCGGGTGCGCTTCTGCTCGCAGATGCCCAGCCCGATGGTGCGCAGCACCACCCCCAGGGCCGCCTGGCTCTTGCCCTTCCCCTCCCCGTCGTAGACGTGCAGCTGCCCATGGGCGCGCTCATCGCTGCCGGCGGCGGTGCGGATGCCGATGCCTCGCCCGGTGCCGCGCTGCGGGGTCTGGGTGCTGCGGGCGGCGGGGGTCATCGGCGGGCGGCGGGGGGGTGCATCGGCTGGCGGACCTGGCCCGGATGCTATCGAGCCTTGCCAGGATCGACGCCATGCCCGCCATCCGCCGCCTCAGCCTGCTCGAAGCCCTGCCGGCCCCGCTGGAGCGGGGCCTGGAGGCCCTCTGCCGCCAGCTCGACGCCTTTCCCCAGGTGGTGGTGGCCTACTCCGGCGGTGTCGACAGCGCCCTGGTGGCCGCCCTGGCCGGCGACCGGCTGGGGGAGCGGGCCCTGGCGGTCACGGGCGTCTCACCGGCCCTGGCGCCCCATCTGCGCCGGGAGGCCAGCGACCAGGCCCGCTGGCTGGGCCTGCGCCACCGGGAGGTGCCCACCGCGGAGCTGGCCGACCCCGCCTACACCAGCAACCCCGAGGATCGCTGCTACGCCTGCAAGCGGGAGCTGCATCGGCTGCTGGCCCCGATCGCCGCCGCCGCCCGGGGCGCCCAGGTCCTGGATGGCGTCAACCGCGACGACCTGGGCGATCACCGGCCCGGGATCCGCGCTGCCCGGGAGTTCGGGGTGCGCTCACCGCTGGCGGAGGCCGGCATCGACAAGGCGGGGGTGCGCCAGCTCTCCCGGGCCCTCGGCCTGCCCTGGTGGGACAAGCCGTCCCAGCCCTGTCTCGCCTCCCGCTTTCCCTACGGCGAACCGATCAGCGCCACGCGCCTGGCCCGGGTGGCCGCCGCCGAGGACTGGTTGCGCCAGCGCGGCTTTCCCGAGCTGCGGGTGCGCAGCCAGGGCGAGACCGCCCGCATCGAGATTCCCGCGGCCGGATTGACGGCGGCGCTGGAGCGACTGGCCCAGGGTGAGCTGCGCCCCGAGCTGGTGGGGGCGTTCAGGGCGATGGGATTCAGCGCCGTGGCCCTCGACCTCGAGGGGCTGGTGAGCGGCAAGCTCAACCGCGCCCTGGCATCGGAGCCGCATTGAAGGCATGCAGAAAAACCACCGGGGAGAGGGTCCCCGGCGGCTGGTGGTGGCTCACCGGCGCTCAGGCGCTGGCGAGGTGGGGCTCCCTCTGACTGTCGACCAGGGCCTCGGGCGTCTCGCGGCGGAAGCTGGTGAGCTTGTGGCGGCCGGCCCCCAGCTCCTCCCACAGCACCTGGCAGGCCCTCTCTGGCATGGTGTGGTCACCGCAGGTGAACACGTCCACGGCTGCATAGCCCGATTCGGGCCAGGTGTGAATGGAGATGTGGGATTCCGCCAGCAGGGCCAGCCCCGTGACGCCCTGGGGTTCGAAGCGGTGGGTGATCAGGTTGAGCAGGGTCGCACCGGCACGTCTGGCTGCTGTCGTGATGGTGTCCCTGAGGAAAGCTTCGTCATCGAGCCGTGCGCAGTCGCAGTCGTAGAGCTCGAGGATGCAGTGTTTCCCTACCGCGTCGGTGATGTCGCCAGGGGCGGAGACGGGGCGTGCAATCGGGTGGGTCGGGGAGGCGGCTGGCTTCCATCCCGGGTTGGGATGCAGGCTGGAAAGGGTCTGGTTCATCGAATCCTGTCAAACAGGCCTCACCATACGTGCCGGAGCGCGGAACCGAGGTTCGCCAGGCTGCCTGCGGCAGCAGGGAGTTCGGGCCTCAGGCCACCAGCGCACCGCTGCGCAGTTCCACCACCTGGCTGCGGGCCCGCCAGCCCGTGCTGAAGGCCTCCAGGTGGGTGGCGCTCACCAGGCACTGGTGGCCGTCCCCCACCGCCTCGAGCAGCAACTGCTGGCGCCCCGGGTCGAGTTCGGCCAGCACGTCGTCGAGCAGCAGCAGCGGCGGCTGACCCACCACCTGGCCCACCAGCTCCAGTTCCCCCAGCTTCAGGGCCAGCACCAGGGTGCGCTGCTGGCCGGCGGAGCCGTAGCGCCGCGCGGCCTGGCCGCCGATCAGCAGGGCCACCTCGTCCCGGTGTGGACCCACCTGGCACTGGCCCAGCCGCTCCTCCTCGGGCCGCTGCTGACGCAGCTGCTCCTCCAGGGCCTGGCGCCAGGGGCCCTCCTCGTCGCTGGCCTCGGCCAGCACGGTGCCGCTGATGTAGTCGAGCCGGAGCGGTTCGCCGGCCCCGCCGATGCGCTGCTGCCAGGCCGCCGCCAGCGGCTCCAGGCGCCGCAGGGCCCGCTGGCGGCGGCGGTGCAGGCGGGCGCCGACCAGGGCCATCTGCTGATCGAAGGCCTCCAGCAGCTCCTGTCGCGTTCCGGCGCCCAGGCCGCGGCGCAGCAGCTGGCTGCGCTGCCGCAGCAGCCGCCCATAGCGGCTCAGCAGGGCGCCGTAGACCGGCTCCAGCTGCAGCACCACCCGGTCCAGCCACTGGCGCCGCAGGGCGGGCTCTCCCCGCACCAGGTCGAGGTCGAGGGCGCTGAAGCCAACGCAGCGCAGGGGGCCGATCAGGTCGAGCTGCCGCTCCAGCCGCTTGCCGTTGCGGAAGGCCTGGCGTCCGCCGCTGCGCCGCAGCTCCAGCTGCAGGCTGTCCGCCTCATCGGTGAGGGCCCCCAGCCGGCTCCAGGGGTGGCCGTGGCCGATCAGATCCCGGTCGACGCTGCAGCGGTGGGAGCGCAGGCTGGTGAGCAGTTCCACCCCCTCCAGCAGGTTCGACTTGCCCTGGCCGTTGCTGCCGATGACGAGCAGTCGGGGCGCCTCCAGCGTCAGCTGCAGGCCGTCGATGTTGCGGAAATGCCGGAGGTCCAGGCGGTGCAGCCGGATGGTTCTGGGGCGGTCAGCCGCTAAGGTACCCCCATCGGCGGCCAAGGTCCCCCAGGGGGCTGGAAGCACCGTGGCAGGGCATGTAGCTCAGTTGGATAGAGCGTCAGATTCCGGTTCTGAATGTCGGGGGTTCGAGTCCCTCCATGCTCGTCAGCCCAGTCAATCCTCTCGGCCGCTCCGCAGGTCGAGACCCATCGCCCGGATTCCTCCGGGATCGACCACGAACCCGGCCCGGGTGAGAGCCGTCACCGCTTCGGGCGGTGCGGACAGGGAGATGCTGCAGCCGCTCAGTTCCCGCCGCAGGCGGGCCAGAGCGGTCTGCACCAGGGCGCCGATGACCTCATCCCGCCAGGGGTCGGCCGGATCGGCCACCAGGTCCCAGAGGTTGGCATTGAGGGCCTGGTCACTGGTGGCGCGCACGAAGCCCACCAGCTGGCCGCTGGGGTTGAGCACCACCAGATGCCAGGTGCTGCGGGCCAGCACCCGCTGCCAGCGCTCCGGGCTGCGGGGGCCATCCCCGCAGGCCACCAGCAGGTGGTTGAGGCCGGCCGGGTCGGGGTCGTGCTGCTGCAGCAGGGCGTAGCCCTCCCGCAGGCGTGGAGTCGGCGGCTGGCTGCGGAAGGGGATCAACAGAGAGTCCAGGGAATCAGCCCGTGTTGCGCATGCCGGCGGCGATGCCGTTGATGGTGAGCAGGGCGCCGCGCAGAAGCTCGCTGCGGCTGTAGGTGCGGCCATCGCCGCCGCCTCCAGAGCCGTCGCCGGGCCCTTCGCTCATCGGCGGTTGCCGTTTCTGCTCTCGCAGCCGGCGCAGCAGCGCCACCTGCAGGTAACCGAGGGGGATGATCGTGCGGTTGCGCAGGTCGACCGACAGCTGCAGGGCGGGGTCGCCGTCGAGGAGCCGGCTGTGGTTGCTGATGCGCAGCACCAGGGAATGGGTGAGGGCGAACTCGCTGGCGATCGCCTCGAAGATCTGCGCGAACACCTCCCGGTTCTGGGGGCGTCCCAGGGCGGTCACGTAATGGCCGGCCAGCTCCAGGTCGACCTTGGAGAGGGTCATCTCCACCTTGGAGATCAGCATGCGGAAGAAGGGCCAGCGCTGGTAGAGCAGCTGCAGCAGCTCCATCTGCTCGCCGTCGGCATCGAGCTCGGCCTGCAGGGCCGTCCCCACGCCGTACCAGCTGGGCAGCAGGAAGCGGCTCTGGGTCCAGCCGAACACCCAGGGGATGGCCCGCAGGCTGGAGAGATCCTTGGCGCCGCTCTTGCGCCGTGCCGGCCGGCTGGAGATCTGCAGCTTGCTGATTTCCTCGATCGGTGTCACCTGCTGGAAGAAGGCCACCAGGTCGGGGTTGTCGTGCACCAGGGCCCGGTAGTGGTCGCGGGAGCGGGCCGCCAGCCGCTCCATCAGCACGTTCCAGGTGGGGGTGTCGTCCACCGGGGTGCTGACCATGCTGTTCTGGAGCACGGCGGTGGTGACGGTCTCCAGGTTGTAGAGGGCCAGTTCCGGCAGGGAGTACTTGGAGGCCAGCACTTCCCCCTGCTCGGTGATCTTGATGCGCCCCTTGAGGGTGCCGCTGGGCTGGGCCAGGATCGCCTGGTAGGCGGGGCCGCCGCCCCGGCCCACCGAGCCGCCGCGGCCATGGAAGATGCGCAGGGCGACATCGTGGGCATCGGCCAGCGACTGCAGGGCGATCTGGGCCCGGTGGATTTCCCAGTTGCTGGAGAGGAAGCCGGAATCCTTGTTGCTGTCGGAGTAGCCCAGCATCACCTCCTGGAGGGGCTGCTCGCCGTCGCTGTTGCTGATCAGCAGCTGACGGTAGAAGGGATCGGCGAACAGGCGTCCCATCACGGCCGGGGCCCCCTGCAGGTCCTCGACCGTTTCGAACAGGGGGATCACCAGCAGGGCCGACTTCTGGGCCATCGGATCCACCAGCCCCGCCTCCTTGGCCAGCAGCACCACCTCCAGCAGGTCCGACACCGTGTGACTCATGGAGATCACGTAGGTACGGCAGATGCGCCGGCCGAACTCCTGCTGCAGCCGCTGCAGCATCCGGAACACGGCGAAGGTCTCGGCGGTGGAGGCGCTCCAGCGGGCCGCCGGCGGCAGCAGGGGCCGGCGGGTCTTGAGTTCGCTCAGCAGCCACTCCACCCGCTGCTCCTCGTCCATCTCGCCGTAGGGCACCGGCAGCAGCAGGTAGCGGCTGAGCTCGTCGATGGCGTCGCTGTGGCGGGTGCTCTCCTGGCGGATGTCCAGGCTGGCCAGGGAGAACGCGAAGATGTGCACCTGGCTGAGCAGGTCCTGCAGGGCCTCGCAGCTCAGGCCGGTGGCATCGAGGCTTTCCTTGATCAGCTCCAGGTCGGTGCGGAATTCTTCCACCGAGGCGTAGTGCAGCTCCTGGGGGGGGGCGGGCTCCATCAGGCTGCTCAGTCCGGCCTCGTAGCCGGAGGAGCCATCGCAGGGGGATTCCCAGCCCGCCTCGGCCAGCTGCTGGTTGCGCTGCTGGGTGAGGCGCAGCCGCTCGAGGGTGTAGCTCAGCTTCAGCCGGTAGGGCTCGAGCCGGTAGCGGGCGGCGCGTTCCTCGTAGATCTCCGGAAAGCGCAGCCGGTCCATCTCCAGGGATTCCAGCAGGGCGGGGCTCACCTGGCTCCACTGCATGGAGATGCTGAGCTGGTCACGCAGGACCGACACCGCCTGGATGTAGCGGGCCAGCATCAGCTGCCGCTGGAAGCAGGCCGTGCGCCAGGTCACGTCCGGGGTGACCGAGGGGTTGCCGTCCCGGTCGGATCCCACCCAGGAGCCGAAGGTGCAGAAGGCGTCGCGGGGGGGCTGCACATCGGGGTAGCTGGCCGCCAGGGCGGCGCGGATGCGCTGGCGCAGCTGGGGCAGGGCGTCGAACAGCACCTGCTGGAAGTAGTGGAGGGCGTAGTCGACCTCATCGATCACCGACGGCTTGAACTGGTGCAGTTCGTCGGTGCGCCACCACAGCCGGATCTCCTCCTCAAGCTGCTGGCGCAGCCGGTCGTTGTCGTCCGGGTTGCCCTGGCCGTTCACTTGGAGCTTCTGGATCAGGGCCGCCACCCGCCGCTGCTTGTGGCGCACGGTGTGGCGCACGATCTCGGTGGGGTGGGCGGTGAACACCAGCCGGATGTCCAGTTCCCGCAGCAGGCCCTCCAGCTGGCCCGGCGGCACGTTCAGAGCCCGCAGGCGCTCGAACAGCTGGCGGAAGGTGGCCGGATCGCTCTGGCTGGCCAGGGGCGGCAGGAACGGGTCGTTGCTGGCGGGGGCGGGGGCCCGCTTGATGCTCTCGAGGTAGCTGTCCTCCTCGATGTGCTGCTCGAGGATGTTGACCAGCTGGAAGTAGAGGGAGAAGGCCCGGGCCGCGGCGATGCCCTCGGCCAGGTCCATGGCCTTGATCAGGGCGACGATGCCGTCGGTGTCGACGGCGGAGGGGGCCTCCGGATCGAGGCCCGGCGCCACCGGACCGCTCAGTTCCTTGAGCCGCAGCAGCCGCTCCACCTGTTCGGGTGGGCATTCACTGCGCAGCACTGTCTGCCAGAGATCCTCCACCAGCTCCAGCCGCTCGGTGAGCAGTCGGATCACCCCGGGTGAGGCCTCGGCGGGAACGACCGAAGGCTCGGTCAGGAGTAGCCGCATGGGGGCGGTGGGCGCGGGGGTGCTGTTCATGATCCTCCAGGAACCTGCGCTGCTTCTGTCGCCAGCCATGCGTCCAGGGCCCTCTCCCGCCGTTCGAGAGCCACGGCCTCGCTGCCGATGATGGCACCGATGCTTTCCCCGCGCCCATGGCGCGCCAGCCATCGCATCGCCTGGTTGCCGCCGGCGAGCAGGTCGTGGAGCGGCGCCAGCCAGCGCGTCAGCCCCAGCTCGGCCGCCAGCGGCGCCATCGCCTCCAGTTCGGCGGCGATCCAGGTGCGGGCCTCTAGGGTCTCGCCGGTGCGCCAGTGCACCAGCCGGGCCTGGAGGCTGGAGCGGGCCGCCGCCCGGTCGTTGGCATCGGCGATGGCCTCCAGCTCGGCGGCCCCGAACCGACTGGTGGCTAGGGGATCCTGGCCGGCTGGATCCTGCAGCAGCAGCTGCAGGCGCAGTTCGGTGAAGGCGGTGACCGCCAGCAGCAGCATCGGGTCGTCGATCAGATCGCAGATGCGGATCTCGAGGCGGTTGAGGCCATGGGGGCGGTCGTCGCCGTTGGGCCGCACCGACGTCCAGAGGTGGCGGACGTTGCGCATCGCCCCGGCGGCCAGCTGCTCCTCCATCCAGTCGATGTAGTGGCGGTGGTCCCGGAACAGGGGCACCAGGGGCGGCGTGATCGGGAACTGCAGCCAGCGCTGGGAGTGGGCCCCGGTGACCTCTCCGTCGAGGAAGGGGGAGCTGGCGCTGAGGGCGAGCAGCAGGGAGGCTTCGCAGCGCAGCAGCCGCAGGCCCGCGAACAGGGCGTCCATCGCCGTCAGGCCCAGGTTGATGTGGACGCTGGCGGTCACCACCCGGGTGCCGTAGGTGGCCTCGATGTAGGCGTGGTAGGGGTTGTCGGGGTCCGAACGCTCGAAGCGGTGGCTGTCCCCCAGGCTCAGGGTGCTGCCGGGCAGCAGGGTGAGCTGGCGGGGCTGGAGCCAGCGGCGCAGGCGACGGCGCGGTTCCAGCAGCAGTTCCAGCTGGGCGGTGTACGAGGCCTCGGGCGGGGTGACGTACTCGAGGTTGCGGTGGTCCGGTTCGGTCATGAACCCCGCCAGTGCGCCGGCCGCATCGGCGGAGCAGCCCACCACCGTGCCGTCGGCCCGGCCGGTGTACATCTCCACTTCGAAGCCCTTCAGCAGCAGCGGGGCGCTCATGGCGTCGCGTCGGCCCCGTCGGCCACGGCCGGCTCCAGGCAGGCGAGGGCCTTGAGCATGCCGCGCGCCTTGTTGCGGGTTTCCTGGTACTCCGCCTCCGGGCGGGAGTCGGCCACGATCCCGGCACCGGCCTGCACCTGCACCCGCCAGCCGCCATCGGGGTGGGGGAGCACCACCATCGTTCGGATCGTGATCGCCGTGTTGAGGGCCCCGGCCAGATCCACCGCCCCGTAGACGCCCGAGTAGGGACCGCGGGCCTCCGGCTCGAGGGCGTGGATGAGCTGCATGGCGCGGATCTTGGGGGCGCCGCTCACGGTGCCCGCCGGGAAGGAAGCCATCAGCAGGTCCCAGATGTCGTGATCCTCGGTCAGCAGCCCCTCCACCTCGCTGACGATGTGCATCACGTGGGAGTACTTCTCGATCACCATCAGTTCGGTGACCTGCACCGTCCCGGCCCGGCAGACCCGCCCCAGGTCGTTGCGGCCCAGATCCACCAGCATCACGTGCTCCGCCCGCTCCTTCGGATCGGCCAGCAGCTCCTCGGCCAGGGCCCCATCCTGTGCGTCATCCGCGCCACGGGGGCGGGTGCCGGCGATGGGCCGCAGGGAGGCCTTCACCCCATCGGCACAGGGCTCCGCCTTCACCATCACTTCGGGGCTGGAGCCGATCAGGTGCCAGTCGCCGAAGTTGAAGAACGCCATGTAAGGCGAGGGGTTGACCATCCGCAGGCTGCGGTACAGATCGAAGGGGTCGTGGGCCACCCTGGCTTCAAACCGCTGGCTCAGCACCAGCTGGAACACGTCGCCGGCGGCGATGTGCTCGGCCGCGGTCGCCACGGCGCCCTGAAACTCGTCCTGGTCGCGGTTGCTGCGGGTGGCCAGCTCGGCGCCGCTCGCCTCGTGCCAGGCCAGCGGTTTGACGAGCGGCGGCAACGGGGCGTGCATGCGGGCCTCGAGGGCCTCGATGCGGGCCGCGGCCCGGTCATAGGCCTCGCCGGGATCGGCTCCTGCGGAAAGGTCCACGTAGGCCACCGCCGTGATCTGGCGCTTCACCTGGTCGAACACCAGCAGGCTGTCGGCCAGCATCCAGCAGCCGTCCGGCGGAGCCCCGGCCGGGGCGTCGTGGACAGGAACGCTGGGCTCGATCCAGCGGATCAGCTCGTAGCCCCAGAAGCCGAACAGCTGGGCCACGGTCGGCAGGCCTTCCACCGGGCCGGGCCGCAGGGGGGCCAGTGCCTCCCGCAGCAGGGTGAAGGGGTTGCCCTGGAGCTGTTCGCTGCGGCCATCGCGCCAACGCCTCTCCCCCTGCTCGCCGCGGCAGGTGAGGGTCCAGAGCGGGTCGCTGACGACGAAGCTCCAGCGGCCCAGCTGCTCACCCCCCTCCACCGATTCCAGCAGCACGCCATGGCTGCCGCCCGCCCCCACCTTCAGCCAGGTGGTCAGGGGGGTCTCCAGGTCGGCGGGCCAGCGCTTCCAGAGGGGCAGGAGATTGACGGCCAAGTCAGCACCTGCCTCCCCACCGGCGATCCGGGCGAGGAAGGCGCTGCGATCAGAACCGGGCATCACGGCGACAGGCAGGCAAAAAAAACGGGGCTCCCGGCCCCGCCGTTATAGGTGCTGGCCGGCCAGGCTCAGGCTTCGTGGGTGGCCTTGCCGCTGAACTTGAGGCTGGCGGGGTTGGGGTTGGCGCCGATGCTGCGGGGGGTGTGGCCCACCATGGGACGGCCTTCGTTGACCTTCTCGGGGAAGACGCCGTCCTTGGGGTGCAGGAATTCGGTGTCGCCGCCCGGGTAGATCCGGTAGATCTTGTAGTCCTCGATCCGGGGCTTGAACTTGGTGCGCAGCTGGGTGCCGAGGGCCAGGCACTGCTCCTTGCGGGCGAAGTACATCAGGTTGTCGCCTTCGTGCATCTCCGCGGCGCCGCCGGTGGGGAGCTCGAACGCCTGGGCCTTGGTGCTGCTCCAGGTGATGGCGTACTTCTCCTCGGTCTCCGCCGAGTTGAGCAGGCCACCGGTGCTGCCGATGGACTTCGGAAGTTGACCGTGGAGGGCCGTATCAGGCATGGCTCGCAGACCGTTTCAGGCGGAAACTAGCACCGTGTTTTTGGGCTTCCGGGCGCCCCCGGCGGACTCTTCACACCCGTCAACAAACCCGGCCGCTGCCGCCTCAGCCGCCGCGCTCGGCGGCCGGGAAGAACACGGTCAGATTGCTGCCGCCCCGTTCGGTGAGCCGGCCCCCCAGGCGGTGGAAGAGCCTCTGGGTGGCCTGGCGGCTGAGCTGCAGGCTGCCGGTCTCCGGGTTCCAGCTCAGCACCGGACCCACCGGCATCGGCACGGCGGCCGCCAGCCCATCGGCCTCGCGGCTCTCGGGGTCGTCGCTGCTGAGCTGGAGCTTCAGCCGCGAGCCCGCCGGCAGCAGCCGCAGCCGCACTTCGCTGCCGCTGGGCAGGCTGCGGCTGAACCGGTCCATCAGGCCGCCGAGCATGGTCTCCAGCCGGCTGGGGTCGCTCATCACATGCGGCAGGTCGGCGGCGATCTCAAGCACCAGCCGCAGGTCGCGGCGCTCCAGCTGCCGTTGCCAGAGCTCCTCCAGCTGGTAGAGCAGCCGGCTCAGGTCCGTGCGGGCCAGTTCGCTGTCGCTCAGCGGCTGGCCGCTGCCCGGCTGGCGCTGCAGTTCCGCCGCCAGGAAGATGAGGCCGAAGCGGTCGATCTGTTCGCTGCACTCCCCGTCGATCTGCTCCAGCCGCTGCCGCACCACCGCCGGCAGGTCGGTGCGGCGCAGCAGCGAGCGGATCAGGGTGCGGATCGTGGCCAGCGGGGTCCGCACCTCGTGGGTGAGGGCCTCGAGCAGGGCCAGTTCGCTGCTCACGGCATCGCTGCCTTCGCTGCGTTTCTCGCCATGCACCAGCGGCTGAAGGGTGACGCTGGGGGCCATGGAGGCCAGACGCTGGGCCAGCAGGGGCCAGAAGCGGGTGCCCAGATCGGGATCGTTGCTGAGCGGGCCCAGCAACTGCAGGCGGCGGCGCAGGCCGAGGCCCGCGGCCGCATCGTCCTGGGCCAGGCGCCGATCGAGCAGCTCCAGGGCGGCCGACAGCGTCGGGGCGTCGAAGCGCACCACCAGCCGGCGCTCCTGCGGTGGGCCGTCGAGGGCCAGGGCCACCTGCAGCACCGGGGTGATCAGCACCAGCAGCGGATCGGTGCCGTCCTCCTCCCGCAGGCTGAGGCGGTGGAAGCCCCCCGGCCGGCCGGCCGTTCCCCGGGGGGGCCTGCCGTGGGGGTCTGTCAGGGGTGCCATCCCCGGCAGCAGCGGCAGCCCCGGGGGCATCAGGTTGCCCACCTCGGCGGGGGTCCAGACCCAGCCGTCCAGCCACTCCAGCAGGGAGGGTTCGTACAGGGCCGGCAGGGGGGCCGCCAGCCACACCCCCGGCTGGGGAGGGGCGGCCCCGAGCAGGTCCGCCTGCACCGTGGCCAGGGCGGCCCACCATTGGCGCCGCACGCTGTCCTCATCCCCTCGCCCGGCCGGGACACCGGCGGCCAGCAGGCTGCGCAGGTCCCCCAGGCTCACCACCACCGTCGCTGGCTGCGGCTGCGACGGGCCACGGAGGCGCAGAGTCCGAGGCTGATGCAGTTGACGAGCATGGCCGAACGGCCGTAGCTCAGGAACGGCAGCGGAATGCCGGTGATCGGTCCCAGTCCGATGGTCATGTTGACGTTCACCACCACCTGGAACATCAGCATGGCGCCGATGCCCACCACCACGAGCGATTCGTAGTCACTGCCGGCCCGGCTCGCGATCTGCAGCAGGCGCCAGATCAGCACCACGAAGCCCACCACCACCAGCATCGAGCCGATGAAGCCGGTCTCCTCGCCCAGGGCGCTGAAGATGAAATCGGTGTGCTGCTCGGGGATGAACCGCAGCTTGGTGAGGGAGCCGTTCATCAGGCCGGTGCCCCAGAGCTGGCCGGAACCGATGCCCACGGTGCTCTGCAGCAGGTGGTAGCCGCCCCCCAGGGGATCCTGGGCCGGATCGAGGAACAGGGTGAGCCGGGCCCGCTGGTGCGGGCGCAGCCCGTGCTCCCAGAGCCAGGGTGTCCCCACGGCGAACAGCCCCTGGACGGCCAGCACCAGGGAGAGTCCCACCGCCTTCCAGGGCAGGGAGCGCCACGCGACCCAGCCCATCAGGGGGATCCAGCCCAGCAGCAGCCAGGGCATGGTGCCGGCCATGATCGCCGTGAACAGGGGCGAGAGCAGCAGCAGCAGCCAGGTGGCGGGCATGCCCGACCAGAACAGCATCACCAGCAGCACCGCCCCGAAGACCAGCGACGTGCCGAGATCGGGCTGCACGAACACCAGCAGCCACGGCACGCTGATCATGGCCACGGGCCGCAGCAGATCGATCGGTCGCTCCACCGGGTACTTGGAGAGCACCCCCGCCAGCAGCAGGATCGCCGCCACCTTGGCGAACTCCGACGGCTGCACGTAGAAGCCGCCGATGTTGATCCAGCTCTGGGCCCCGAGGGCGCTGACCCCGATGATCCGCACCGCGACCAGGCTCGCCACCATCAGGATGTAGATCGGCCACTGGAAGCGGGCGATGCGCTCCAGAGGCACCCGGGCCAGCAGCAGGGCCATCACCAGGCCCACCGCCGCGGTGATCCAGTGCTGGTACCAGTCGGTGGTGGCCTGCTGGCGCTGGGTGCTGGCGATCAGGACGCCCGCCAGCAGCGTCAGGGCGATGGGGATACCCCAGAGGAGGGGATCGAAGCCGGGGCCGCGCCGCTTGGCCCCCTTGGCGGCGAACCCACCGCGCCGGGGGCTGAGAACCGCCATCGCTTCAGGCGAGCGCCGGGCTGAGGGCGCAGCTGGCGCTCAGGCGCTCGGCCAGCTCGGTGAAGGCGCGGGCGCTGGCCGAGTCCGGTGCCGACAGCACCACCGGCAAGCCCCGCTCCCCGCCCTCGAGCACGGGCATCTCCATGGGCAGCTGGGCCAGCAGGGGCACGCCGGCCTCGTCGGCCAGCCGCTGGCCGCCGCCGCTGCCGAACAGGGCGTAGCGGCGATCGGGCAGATCCGGAGGGATGAAGGCGGTCATGTTCTCCACCACCCCGAGCACCGGCACGCCCATCTGCAGGAACATCGCCAGGCCGCGGCGGGCATCCTGGAGCGACACCAGCTGGGGGGTGGTGACGATCACCGCACCGGCCATCGGCACGGCCTGGGCCAGGGTGAGCTGGGCGTCGCCGGTGCCGGGGGGGAGATCCACCACCAGCACGTCCCGTTCGCCCCAGTTCACCTGATAGAGGAACTGGCGGATGATTCCGTTCAACATCGGCCCGCGCCAGACCACCGGCTGGTTCTCCTGGATCAGCAGGCCCATCGACACCATCACGATGCCGCAGGTCTCGATCGGCTCCAGCACCTGGTCGTTGCCGCTGCCCGATACCTGGGGGCTGCGGTCGGCCACGCCCAGCATGGTGGGGGCATTGGGCCCGTAGATGTCGGCATCGAGCAGGCCCACCCGCAGGCCGGAGGCCGCCAGGGCACAGGCCAGGTTCACCGCCACGGTGCTCTTGCCCACGCCCCCCTTGCCGCTGCTGACGGCGATCACCTGACGCACGCCGGGGATGCCCTGCCGTTCCGGCAGCTGGGCCCCGCCGGGGCCGTGGCCGGCGGCGCCGATCGGGCCTGATGACGGGGCGGCGGCGGGCTGGGCCAGTTCGATCTGCACGTCGTTGATGCCCTCCACGGCCAGCAGGGCGCTGCGGGCCTCGGCGGCGATGCGCTCCCGCTGGCTGTTGGCGAATCCGGGCAGGGCGAGGCGGAACACCGCCCGGCCGCCCTGCTGCCTCAGGTCGCTGATCCAGCCCAGCTCCAGCAGGCTGCGGCCACTGCCGGCGTCGCGGAGCGGCTGCAGGGCCTCGAGGAGGGTGTCGGCGCTGGCCATGCGGCGGCGGCAGGGTCGGATTGGGGGCGATCCTAGGGGCGGCCCCTTGCCCAGCCCGTGACAGACGCTCTCGAACCCTTGTGGGACCCCCCGACGGGCTGAAAAGGTGTGCGGATGTTCCGCGTCCGCCGCGCTGCCGTTCCATGGAGATGCCACCTGCCGATTCCCGCAGCCGCGCCAAGGCCCTGCTGACGGGCCTGCAGGATTCGATCTGCGCGGGTCTCGCCAGCCTCGATGGAGGGGCTGACTTCGAGGAGCAGAGCTGGGAGCGACCCGAGGGCGGCGGCGGCCGCTCACGGGTGATGAAGGACGGCCGCGTGTTCGAGCAGGGCGGCGTCAACTTCTCCGAGGTGGAGGGCGAGCGGCTGCCGCCCTCGATCCTGTCCCAGCGC
Source organism: Cyanobium gracile UHCC 0139 (assembly GCF_034931325.1). Classification (GTDB taxonomy): domain Bacteria; phylum Cyanobacteriota; class Cyanobacteriia; order PCC-6307; family Cyanobiaceae; genus Cyanobium; species Cyanobium gracile_B. The sequence goes on from NZ_JAYGHX010000006.1 coordinate 210,967, forward strand.
CCCGAGGCGGAGGGCCACCGTTGGTTCGCCACCGGCACCTCGATGGTGCTGCACCCCCGCAACCCCTACGTGCCCACGGTGCATCTCAACTACCGCTATTTCGAGGCGGGGCCGGTGTGGTGGTTCGGCGGCGGCGCCGACCTCACTCCCTATTACCCGTTCCTGGAGGACGCCCGGCATTTCCACCGCACCCTCAAGGGAGCCTGCGACGGGGTGGATCCGGCTTACTACACGGTGTTCAAGCCCTGGTGCGACGAGTACTTCTTCCTGAAGCACCGGGGCGAGACCCGCGGCGTGGGTGGCATCTTCTACGACTACCAGGACCCCGGCGGGGTGCTCTACAAGGGGGGTGACCCCGAGGGGCCGGCGGCGGCGGCCAGCGCGGCCGTCGGGCCGCTCCACCAGAACTGGGAGCAGCTCTTCGCCCTGGCTTCGGCCTGCGGCCACGCCTTCCTGCCGAGCTACGTGCCGATCGTGGAGCGACGCCAGGGCTTGCCCTGGGGCGATGGGGAGCGCCAGTTCCAGCTCTACCGCCGCGGCCGCTACGTGGAGTTCAACCTGGTCTTCGACCGGGGCACGATCTTCGGCCTGCAGACCAACGGCCGCACCGAATCGATCCTGATGTCACTGCCGCCCCTGGTGCGTTGGGAGTACGGGTACACGGCCGCTGAAGGCAGCCGCGAGGCCCTGCTGACCGACCTGTTCACTCGTCCGCAGAACTGGCTTGAAGACCCTTCCCTGGAGGAGCGCTGCCGACCCCACCAGGCGGTGGGCTGAGCGGCATGGCGGTGGCCGGGCTGCGGCCCAGCCCCACCTCGAGGGCGGTCACGATCCGCTCGGCGATGGCCAGCACCGTGTCGGAACGGGTGGCTGGGTTGCGGAGCGACCGCTCCAGCTGGCCCTCCAGCTTGCCCACCTCCAACAGGGCGATGCCGCGCCTGGGCCCACCGAGGCCGCCGCGGAAGGCCATGGGGAACCCGCCGAAGGCCGCGGCCAGGCTTTCGTCGAGGGAGCTGAAGGGGCGGTGCAGGGGTGGGATCAACCCCGATCCGATGCCGTCGGGGCCCCAGGCGTCGAAGTGGATCTCCAGGGCGTAGCCGCCGCTGGCGGCGTGCTGACGGCCCACGCTCCAGTTGGTGCTGGGGTGGTTGCCATCAGGGATCGTGCGGAAGGGGGGGCGGTAGGAGCTGATGCGCAGCCCCCGCTGCCGGCCCAGGGTCACCACCGCCTCGGCGACGACCATGTTCCAGTAGAGCTCGTCGCTGATGCCGGGAAACATCGGCGGCGCCCCCGCAGCCACGGCGGCGCCGCTGGTACCGGCGCCGTTCATCCCCTGGGAATCGGCATGGCCCGCCAGCACCAGGATGGGGGTGTCCGGATCGACGGGGCGGATGCCGATCCAGTCCCGGCCCAGGCGGCTGCGGGGACCGGTGATCGGATCGAAGCCGGCCAGTGCCGGCGCCTGGATCCGGCTGGCCGGCAGGGCCGCGTCGGCGGCATGGGCGAGCGGTGCGAGCTGGCCGAGGCTGCCGACCAGCAGGGCGGGCCCCAGCAGCCAGGTCGGGAGAGGGGAACCCATGGGTTCAGATCGGCGAGGAGAGCAGGGAGCCGTCGCTGGCCAGCTGGAGCCCGGGGCCGAGTTCCCGCTCGATGGCGATCAGTTCGTCCCGGTGGGCCCGCAGGCGCAGGGTGCTGCCGCCGTCGCTGTCGCCGCTGATCAGCCGCAGCTCCAGGCTTTCGGGCCGGGCGGCCCGGCGTCGGTAGATCACCCCGGCCAGGGGCCCCACCAGGGCCAGCAGCAGGGGCCACCAGCCGAGGGAGGGCAGCACCTGGCGCAGCACCAGGCCCAGGCAGGCGGCCCCGACGCTGCCCAGCAGCGAGAGCAGCAGGGCGAGGGGCAGGCTGGAGCGCACCTGGCCGCGGAAGCGCAGCAGCTGGCGCTCGGGATCGCCGGCCTCGGTCCGCCAGCCCCGGGCGGTGAGCCAGTCGGAGAGGCCCTCGAGCACCTGCACGGGCGGCTGCGGGGAGTGCACGTCCACCACCGTGGTGCGGTCCTTGCTGGCGGCCCTCAGAAAGAAGACCAGGCCGATGGCCATCAGCAGGGTGAGCAGGAGGGTGGAACCCAGGGTGGGCATGGCGGCGCGGCCTTTCGGGCTCGCATTCTGGCCTGAGTGGCCCGCTCAGCGGCCGCCGTGGGCGACGATGGCCGCCAACCCCCTGCTCCCCCATGGCCCAGACCCCTTCCAGCGGCAGTGCCAGCCCCGGTCCGCCGGCCCGTTTCGCCGTCTTCGACCACGACCTCGACGCCGCCTGGGGGGAGCTGTTCGGCCAGGCCCGGGCCCTGGCGATCGACACCGAGGCCATGGGGCTGATCCATGGGCGTGACCGCCTCTGCCTGGTGCAGATCTGCGACGACCATGACAACGTCTGCTGCATCCGGGTGGCCCGGGGGCAGACGGAGGCGCCGCGGCTGAAGGCCCTGTGCGAGAACCCGGCCATCGAGAAGGTGTTCCACTTCGCCCGCTTCGACGTGGCGGCTCTGGCGGAGAACCTCGGCATCGCTGTGGACCCCGTCTTCTGCACCAAGGTGGCCAGCCGCCTGGCCCGCACCTACGCCCCGCGCCATGGCCTCAAGGACGTGGTCAACGAGCTGGTGGGGGTGGAGCTCGACAAGCAGGCCCAGAGTTCCGACTGGGGCCGGGTGGAGGAGCTCAGCGACACCCAGCTGGCCTATGCCGCCGGTGACGTGCGCTGGCTGCTGGCCGCCCGGGACCGGCTGGAGGTGATGCTGCGGCGAGAGGAGCGCTGGGAGCTGGCCCGCCGCTGCTTCGCCTGCGTGCCCGTCTTCTCCGCCCTCGACCGGCAGCGGTTCAACCAGGTGTTCGAGCACTGAGCCCGGACGCGCTGGGCGGCCCGTCTGTGGTGGCGCTCAGTCCTCGATCATGAACAGGTCGTCCTCCCCGACCGAGCGCAGCTGGCCGTCGAAAAGCTGACCCCGGTCGAGGCCGCTGGCCCTGGTTTCCTCCAGCAGCCGCTGCGCCAGGGCAAGCTTGGCGGCCGTGTCCCGGAGCCCTTCCTTGGCCGCCAGGATCTCCACCCGCCGGCGGGCTGCCGCCAGGCTGATGCCCAGCTTCGTGGCCAGATGACCGCAGGCGGCGTTGAAGCTGCGGTCGGGGATGCCGGGCATCGGGGCGGGGGACAAGGGGGCAGTCGGCCCCATCATCCCCCTACCCCGGCAGCAGGCGCTCCTGGATCAGGGCCGCCAGCCGGGCACTGCCACCGGCCCCTCCCATGCGACGGCGGCCGATCCGGCCCAGCCGCTCCCGCTCGCCGTCGTCGTCGAGCAGGGCGAGCAGCCGGACCCGCAGCTCGGCTGGCCCGTGGCACGGCTGCACCGCTCCCCCCAGCAGGCGGCTCTGGCGGCGGGCGAAGCCGGCTTTGAACTGGGGCCCCGGCCCGGGCAGCGACAGGGCCGGCACCCCCAGCCCCACCAGCTGTTCGGTGGCGGTGCCGGCGGTGGCCAGTCCCAGTTCCGCCAGCGGCGCCCAGGCCGCGAACCGGCCCGGACCCACCAGCAGCTCCAGGGGGCCACGCCGCCAGAGGGCCGCAGCCCCCGAGCCCTCCGGCGGCCTGCCGGGGATGAAGCCCGCCGCCGTCAGGGGGGCGGCCAGTTCGGCGGCATCGGGACGGGAGCCGGTGGCCAGCAGCACGCTGATCGCTGGGGACCCTTCGGCCGGCGGCAGGGCCGCCAGCAGGGCGCGCAGGTTGCCGGTGGCTTCAGGCAGCCGGCTGCCGGGGAGCAGCAGCAGGCGGCGCCGACCCTGCAGCCAGTCGGGAAACGGCGGGGCGGGGGCGAAGCCATCCATCATCGGATTGCCCGCGGCGACGGCCCGCACTCCATGGCGCCGCAGCCCCCGGGCGGTGAGGCGATCGCGCACCGCCACCAGATGGCAGCGGCGGTGGCCCATCAGGGCCCACTCCCAGGGATCCCATTCGCTGCCCTTGGCCCGGTGGTAGCCATCGGCCAGGGGGGAGCGGCCCCAGCCGGCCGGAGCCGGCGAGGCCCAGGCGTGGTCGCTCTTCGGGGTGCCGAGGAAGCCGTAGGGGCCGCCCCCGGCCCAGGCCAGCAGCAGGGGCAGCAGGTCGCCCACCGCCAGGATCGGCAGACCTTGCCGGCCCCAGCGGCGCACGATCCGCCACTGCTGCCAGCTGAGCAGCGGCAGCCCGGCCGCCAGGTCCCTCAGAAGTCCCGTCAGGCTCTGGTTGCTGAAGCCGCCGCTGGGCAGCGGCTGCCGCGGGCCGACCCGCCGCAGCTCGCCGGCCGCCTCGGCGCCGGCGTAGGCCTGGCCGACCCCCACCAGCGGCAGCACCGCCACCTCCAGGCCGGGGGCCTGCCGCCTGAGGGCCTCGATCAGCCGCAGGGCGATCAGATCCTCCCCATGGCCGTTGCTCAGAACCAGCAGACGGGGGGAGGACATGCCATGGCTGATACGATCCGCTGCGGGGAGTTTGCTCCCCGGCAGGCGGCATGGCCAAGTGGTAAGGCAGAGGATTGCAAATCCTTTATCCCCAGTTCGAATCTGGGTGCCGCCTCTGCAACAACCGGGGGTCTCTCGGCCGCTCCCCTGTACAGCGGGGGCTTCGGCACGGTGACCGCCCATCGGTGGCAGACTGCACCGGACATGCCGAAGAGGACTGCGGTGGCAGCCAACTCCCCGGAAGAGCCGGATCCGTTCGTGGCGCTGCTCAGCGAGGAATGTCTGGAGATGATTGAAAAGATCCAGGCCTATCGCGAAAGAATTCAGCTTCCTTCCACACCCAGGGCCATTCTTGAGGATGCCGTCATCGAGTACTACACCGCGCTCAAGCGGGTCGGCAACTGGTGAACGCGTCCTGGTGAACGGGCCGCTGCCATCCGGGGCCCGCCGCTGTCTTCAACCCGTCTGATCTTCCTCCCGGCTGAGTGGCCGGCGCGGCCCCTCCCCGAGGATGAGATCGGTTCGCTTCCTGTGCAGACTCATGGAGGACTCCGTCAGTACCACCCATTGGGCCAGGGTGGAACAGTGTTCGCTGAAGGGCGGAAGATCCAGGCGCAGGGGACGCCACGCCCCGGCATCGATCTCCTGGTTGAGCCTGGACTGGGGCAGATCATCGTTGGTGACGATCAGCCAGCGGTACTTGCTCTTGAAATGGTCCAGATAGTCGCGCACCAGTTGGTTGGGGAGATGCTGCAGCACGTCCTTGACCAGGATCAGATCGGCCGGGGGGAGGCTGTCGAGGTCGTCGAACAGCTGGAAGTGAACCGTGTCGCTGGCATGGCGCTCATGGTTGGCGGCCACCACCGAATCGACGATGTCGACCCCTGTGTAGGTGATGTCCCCCCAGTGGATCAGGCGGGAGAACTGCCAGTCGCCACATCCGAAATCAACGACGCTGCTGATGTCGTTGAGTTGCAGGAAGCGCTGCAGGGTGGCGATGTATTCGCCGTTGAACTCCGGTCTGGATCCCTGTCCCGACCCTCCCCCCCAGGTGTCACGTTGGTAGATGCGGGTGAAGGCGTCCTTGGTCGACATGCCGGCGGGCGGATCGTCGGCACCCTAGCGGCGGCATTCGATCGGTCCGTCGTTCCTGCTCAGGGGAGAACGCCCATGAGCAACGAGATGATGGCGAAGCCCACAACGCCCACCAGGGCCAGCAGGGACGTGGATGGGGGCATGACCATCTGCCGAACGGATCAATCATAAAGAGAATCTGAAGAGTGGTGGTCCTGTCTGTGGCCTTCGTTGCCGATCGTCATCCGCGCTTCCCCGTCGCCCCTCGCCCTCCCGCTCCCGGCCCGCTCAGGGGGCGGCGTCCACCCGCCACTGCCGCCCGTCCGGGCCGGTGGCTTCGCAGCGAAAGGCGCGATCGTCAAGCAGGCACTGTCCGCTGGCCAGCTCAGCTCTGGTCAGTCCGAGCGCGGCCTCCCCGTCACCGAATCCCGCCTGCCCCACGGCGCTGATCCGCAGCTGCACCGGCCAGCGCGGCTCGCAGCGGCTCCGCTCACAGGCCATGGCTGGGGAGCCTTCGGCCAGCACCCCGGCGAAAACGAGCTGGCGATCGAGGAAGGAGCTGTCCCCACCGGGCTGCAGGAATCGCACACTGAGCAGGCCCTCCATCTGCTGGTCCAGCCGCAGCAGGCGGCAGCTGGCCGGTGGCGGCACCGGCCCCGCGCCCGAGGGGGTGACGACACTGCAGCGGCGCAGGGTCCTTTCCCAGCGGCCGAAATCGTCGCCGGGCCGTTCCTGGGCCCCCAGGGGCGCCCAGCGCACGCCCAGGGCCAGCAGCAGGATCAGCCCCGCCAGGGACGACGGGCCTGGCCGGAGCTTCAATAGCCCGAGTCGGCGACGCAGATGCCCTGGCAGCTGATTCCGTTGCCGGCGGTCCGGCCGCAGTGCTGGCAGAGCACCGGATCGGCGGCGGGGTCTGGGGTCCTGGCCGCGGCGGCAGGCGGCACGGATGGGGACTGGCTCGGGGCGGATCCCGGCCCGACGCCCGGAGGAATGGTCATCGCGGGTCCCCGGGAGGAGAGTCGGGTCGATCATGGCAACGGACCGGCACCTTCGTGATCGCCATGGCTGACCCTGCCGCCATCCTGCCCGATCCGCCGCCGTCGGTCGTCCCCGGGGTCGGGGTCGGCACCTGGGCCTGGGGCAACCAGTTCCTCTGGGGGTACGACCCCGCCCAGGACGACACCCTGGCCGCCTGCTTCCACCGCGCGGTGGACCTGGGTCTGACGTTCTTCGATACGGCCGATTCCTACGGCACCGGCCGCTACGGGGGACGCAGCGAGTCGCTCCTGGGCGATTTCGTCGCGGCCCTGCCACCGGCCCGGCGGCAGCGGCTGACGGTGGCCACCAAGCTGGCCCCGTTCCCCTGGCGCCTGGGTCGCCGAGGGTTCGACGCGGCCTTCGAGGCGTCCCTTGGGCGCCTGAGGGGCCATCTGGACAGGGTGCAGCTGCACTGGAGCACGGCCCGCTACGCCCCCTGGCAGGAGGGCCCTCTGCTGGAGGGACTGGCGGATCTGGTGGCCGAGGGCCGGGTGGGCAGCCTGGGGATCTCCAACCTGGGCCCGCGCCGCCTGCGCCGGGTGCACGACCAGCTGGCCCGCCGCGGCCTGCGTCTCGCCAGCCTGCAGGTGCAGCTGTCCCTGCTGGCCCCCGACGCCATCGGGGCGCACGGCGTGGCATCGGTCTGCCGGGAGCTCGGCATCGAGCTCCTCGCCTACAGCCCTCTCGCCCTGGGGTTGCTGGCCCAGCCTCCAGGGGAATCCCGGGCTGCGCTTCCGGCGGGACCGCGGGGCCTGCTGTTCCGAAGACTGGGGCCCCGCATCCAGCCCCTGCTGCAGACCATGGAGCGGATCGCCCGTGCCCACGAGGCCCCGATGGCGGCCGTGGCGATCAACTGGTGCCGGGCCCATGGAGCCCTCCCCCTGGTGGGGATGCGCCGGCCCGATCAGGCCGAAGCGGCGGCGGCCGCCGCCGCCTGGTGCCTTGCGGAGGAGGAGCGGCAGGATCTGGACCGGGTGGCGCTGCGCGGCGAGGCGCGCATGCCGGCCAATCCGTTCCAGAGTGCCTGAGGCCCTCAGGCGCTGAGCGCGTCGGCCGGGTCGGGACTCAGCACCACCGGCAGGGCCGCTGGCCGCGGCTGGGGGGCGTCGGCCCGCTGTAGCAGCCGGACCACCTGGGGATCAGCCGTTTCGCCGCTGAGGGCGCCGTCCTCGCCGGGGCCGCAGGCGCTGAGGGCCTCCTGCAGCAGGGAGTCGAAGGTGGAGCCGGGCAGCCGATGGCGGGCCAGTTCGAGGAAGGCGCGAGCCAGGGATTCGCCCGCCGCTGCCCTCAGGGCTGGGTTGGAACGCCGCAGTTCCTGCTCCTGGGCGATCGAATTGAGAAACCGCTGGGTGATGTCGCGCTTGGTGGTCGCCCGGATCCGGGTGTCCTGGTCGGCCTCGCTCAGGAAGGTCTGGGCCTCCAGTTCCTGAAGACGGCGGTTGAGGCTGTCGAGGACGTCCTGAGCCTCCTTATGGATATGGGTGAGCTGGCCGTCGGAGAGGCGTGGCAGGTCGGCCACATAGACCTTGCCGTGGTCCCGCAGGGTCAGGAAGGTGGGGCGCTGGCCGCCCGTGGATTCCCGCTGGACAGGGGGCCCACCGTCCCGCAGACGGGGACGGGGCTGCTGGGGGCGCTGGGGCGGGATCGGGCCGGCGGAACTGCGGCGGCGGGTGATGCGTCTGGACGTATCGAACATCGGGCAACGAACTCTTCGGAGCGGGAGGGAGCCTGGTCGTGTCGGCAAAGACGCTGACGACCTTAGGAAAAGCGGTGCATCCTGGCCGGAGGCGCCTCAGTGTGGCAATCCGGCCAGGGGGGTCTCGCCCGGGTCGCCCGCCGCGACGCCGCCCAGTTCCCAGGCCTGGTGGCCCGAGAAACGGCAGAGGTCGAGGATGGCGGGCACGGCCGCAGGTGGCACCACAAGACAGAAGCCGACCCCGAGATTGAACGTGTTCCACAGGTCGGACTCGGGCACCTGTCCCTTCTCCTGGAGCCAGCGGAACAGGGGTGGACGCTCCCAGCTGCCGGGGTCCACCACGGCGTGGACCCCCGGCGGCAGGCAGCGGGGCAGGTTCTCCGGCAGGCCGCCGCCGGTGATATGGGCCATGGCGTGGAGGGGCAGCCCGGAGCGGCGCAGGTCCTTCACCAGGGCGGCATAGAGAAGGGTGGGGGTGAGCAGGGCGTCGATCAGTCCTTGCCCGGTGGCGGGCAACGGCGTGCCGGCGTCGACGGACTCGGCCTCAAGGATGCGCCGCACCAGGCTGAAGCCATTGCTGTGGACACCGCTGCTGGCCACCGCCACGATCCGATCGCCGGCGCTCACCCGGGCGCCGTCGATCCTCTCCTCTTCTTCCACCACCGCCACGCAGAACCCGGCCAGGTCATAGCGGCCGGCTCCGTAGAAGCCCGGCATCTCCGCGGTTTCGCCCCCCAGCAGGGCGCAGCCGCTCTGGCGGCAGCCGTCGGCGATGCCTTCCACCACCTCGGCCATGGCCTCCGGGCCGAGCTTGCCGGTAGCGATGTAATCAAGGAAGAAGAGGGGCTCGGCGCCGCTGGTGATCACGTCGTTGACGCACATGGCCACCAGATCGATGCCCACCCCGTGGTGGGCACCGTGGGCCTGGGCCAGTTCGAGCTTGGTGCCCACCCCGTCGGTCCCCGCCACCAACAGGGGACGCTTCATCCCGGCCGGCAGTCGGCAGAGCCCGCCGAATCCGCCCAGTCCACCCAGGACCTCCGGCCGTCGGGTCGTCTCGACGCTGTCCCGGATGCGTTCCACGAAGGCGCGGCCGGCGGCCACGTCCACGCCGGCAGAGCGGTAGTCCATGGGGAAAGGGTCAGCGCTGCACCGATCCTGCATCGGCACGGGGCCGAGGGGAGGTTGGGAGGCGCCGGTCGGCCCCTGAACGTGGACGATCCCAGGATTGGCCCACGATCCCATCGCCGGGGCTTATGAAAGTCATCAAATCCACTGATGTTTCGATAGCGCCGATGGGCCAGTCAGGCCAGTGGACGCCTGGAAGGGTGGCAAAGATGAAGAAAACTGATCGATCCAGGGGCGCTGCAGCGGTCTGTTGGGGCCCTGCGGACTTCGGATAGTTTTCCGGGGTCGTCATTTTCTGTAAGGAATTCGCCAGGCCAATTCGGTCCCGTTCACCTCAGCCAACACCGCTTCCGGTTCCGGTTGTCGTCAACGTCCGAATGCAGTCATCGAGGAAGACCTTTCCCCGTCCGCCTGCTCCGCCGGTGCATTCCGCCTGTCATGCGAGTCACTCAACTCCTGGGCACCGCCGCCCTCCTCTTCACCAGCAGCATCGCCCCGGCCCAGGCCGGCTCCCTTACTGCCACGCAGGCGCCAGGGAGTTCCGTTGCCATTCGCCCCGCCGACTTCCCCACCAACTGGGAGCGCTTCGTCGACGAGATCCGCACCGTGCCCACGGCCAGCAATCTGATCGCCTCCGCCGGTCGGGTCACCACCGGCCAGGCCAGCTGGTACGGCCCCGGCTTCTTCGGCAACCGCACCGCCAGTGGTGAGGTACTCCGCCCCGGCACCCTCACAGCCGCCCACCGCACCCTGCCCTTCGGCACCATGGTGCGTGTCACCAATCTCTGGAACGGCCGTTCCACCGTGGTGCGCATCAACGATCGCGGTCCTTTCCATGGCCGGCGGGTGATCGATCTGGCCCACGGCGCCGCCCAGCAGCTTGGTCTCACCGCCAGTGGCATCGCTGACGTGAAGCTGGAAGTCCTTCCCTGAGTCCTCGCTCCGGCCGCGGTCGGAACGTTGTCCATCAGCCCATCCGCCAATCTGGCGGGTGGGCTTTTCCTTTGTGCCGGTGCGACTGCTTCAGACCCTGGCCGACCTGAGCGACTGGCGCCGCGGCCAGGCCGGGCGGCCGCTCCATTTCGTGCCCACCATGGGCAGCCTGCATGGGGGCCATCAGCAGCTGCTGAGGCGGGCGTCACTGGCCGTCCAAGGCAGCCGGCCAGCGGTGCTGCTCAGCGTCTTCGTCAATCCGCTCCAGTTCGGGCCGGCCGAAGATTTCGCCCGCTATCCCCGTGATCTGGCCGCCGATGCCGCCCTGGGGGCGGCGGCCGGCGCCGATGCCCTCTTCGCCCCTTCCGTGGCGGAACTGTTTCCCGCCGGGGAGTCGGAGCTCACCGGGGTGGTTCCCCCGGCCGGGCTGCGCCGGTCCCTGTGCGGCCCCGGACGCCCTGGCCACTTCGAGGGGGTCGCCACCGTCGTCTGTCGCCTGCTGGCCCTGGTGCGCCCCGATCGGCTCCTGCTCGGCGAGAAGGACTGGCAGCAGCTCACGATCCTGCGCCGTGTCGTCGCTGACCTGGCCCTGCCGGTGGTGGTCCAGGGCTGTGCCACGGTGCGGGAGGCGGATGGGCTCGCCTGCAGCTCCCGCCATCGCTACCTCAGCACCGCCGAACGCGGCCAGGCGGCCGCCCTGCCCGCGGCCCTGGGGGCGGCGCTGGCGCTCTGGCGAGGCGGCACCGGCAGCGCCGCGGCCCTCACTGCCACGGTGACCGGGGAGCTGGAGGCGGCGGGGCTGGGCGTCGAATACGTGCAGCTCGTCCATCCCTCTACCCTGGCTCCAGTGTCCGGCGCCGCCGGGATCTCCCTGCTGGCCGCCGCCGTCCGCTGCGGGAGCACCCGCCTGATCGATCACATCTTTCTGATGAACCGCCCGCCGATCGTCGCCATCGATGGCCCCGCCGGGGCGGGCAAAAGCACGGTCACCCGGGCCTTCGCCCGCCGCCTGGGCCTTCTCTACCTCGACACGGGCGCCATGTACCGCGCCCTGACCTGGTGGGTGCTGCACCGGGGCGTGGACCCGGCCGATGCCGACGCCATCGCCCCGCTGCTCGCCGACCTCGATCTGCGGCTGGAGAGCGATGCCGCCGGAGAGCAACGGGTGCGGGTCAACGGCCATGAGGTGAGCGAGGCGATCCGGGGACCGGAGGTCACCGCCCAGGTCTCCACCGTGGCGGCCCACGCCTGCGTGCGGGCGGCCCTCACCCGCCAGCAGCAGGCCATGGGCCGGCGGGGCGGCCTGGTGGCGGAGGGCCGCGACATCGGCACCGCCGTCTTCCCGGAGGCCGACTGCAAGGTGTTCCTCACCGCCACGGTGGCGGAGCGGGCCCGCCGCCGGGCGGCGGATCTGGCCCAGCGCGGCTTCGCCGTGCCGGCCCTGGCGGAACTGGAGGCCCAGATCGCCGAGCGGGATCACCGTGATTCCAGCCGCGCCGAAGCCCCCCTGCGCCAGGCGGACGACGCCGTGGAACTGGTCACCGATGGCCTGGCCATTGATGCGGTGATCCAACGGCTGGTCGACCTGTTCCGCGAGCGGGTGCCGGAGGACGCCTGGCGGGGCCCCTCCCCGCTGGACGAGACGACGACGCCCTAGCGGCGCCCCTGACCGGGGCCCTGATCGGCCCTCAGGGCCTCCAGCAGGCCCCCGCAGGCGTCCTCCAGAAGGTCCAGCACCCGATCGAAGCCCTCCTCGCCGCCGTAGTAGGGATCGGGCACCTCCTCGACGCTGTAGCGGCGGCAGTACCGGGTGAGCGGGCCGATGTGGGCGGCGGCCTCCCCCCGCACGGCCAGGCCCCGCACCGCCTCCAGGTTCTGCCGGTCCATCGTCAGCACGTGGTCGAAGCGGCCCAGGTCGGCTGCCGTGATCTGGCGCGCCCGGCTGGGCAGGACGATGCCCCGGCGGGCCGCAGCGCTGCGCATGCGGGCGTCGGCGGGGCGGCCCACGTGCCAGTCCCCGGTGCCGGCGGAGTCCACCGTGAAGGCCTGCTCCAGCCCCTGGCGGGCGATCAGGTTCAGGAAGACCCCCTCGGCGGCCGGGGAGCGGCAGATGTTGCCGAGGCAGACGAACAGGATGCCGGTGGGGCGGCCGGTTTCGGGACGGTTCGTCCCGGCGGTGGGATCAGGGGAGGTCATCGGCTGTCCAGTCGCTTCATGGCGACGGCGGCCCGCAGGCGCACCACCAGAGTCTCCTCCTGCTCGGGCTGCAGCAGCTGACTGAGGCCCGCCACGGCCCGTCGGCGGTGGGGATCGGGCGGGGGGAGGGGCAGGGCCAGGCCCTCGAAGCCCACGGCCACGGCATAGCGCACGACCCATTCCCCGTCGTTGCTCCCCGCTTCGAGGGCCACCAGGCAGCGCTCGCGGATCCTTTCCCGCTCCTGCTCGGCGAGGCGCTCCAGCCGCAGGGCCCCGAGGCCCCTGGCGGCGGCCCGGCGCACGCTGGGCCCGACGTCGGTGGCCAGGGCGTCCTCGAGCACGTCCAGGCCGCGCGGGTCGCCGATGCCCGCCAGCGCCCGGACGGCCCAGGCCCTGGCCCCATAGTTGTGGGCATCCAGATTGGCCAGCAGGGGACCCACGGCCGCCGGGCCGAGTGCGATCAGACCGTCAACGGCGGCGACGGCGGCACCGGGATTGTTGAACCCCAGCACCTGCACCAGCTGGGGCACGGTGGCCAGGGGGTCGTCGCAGTCGGTCAGGCGGCGGGTGGCCGCCACCAGCTCCTCGGCGCTGCCGGCCTGCTCGAAGGCCCGGATCCGATCGGCCGCGCACTGGGAATCTCCGCTTGCGGCCGTCATCACAGCAGGGCGTCCATCGCCATCAGGAGGGCCTCATCATCGCTGTCCGCTTCGCTGCCACTGCGGCTGCTGCGGCCATGCTCCACCAGCCCCCGCAGGGCAATCAGCTTGAGGCTGTTCTCTGCGAAGGTGCGCCGGATCGGCTCCAGGGCGGGCCGCCATCCCACCGCCCCCAGATCCATCAGGGCCGCGCGGCGCACCTGCAGCTGGGGATGCTGCAGCAGTCCGAGCAGCTCGTCGGCCCAGCGCGTTTCGCCGGTGAGCTGCAGCAGGGCGCGGCAGGCAGCGCTGCGGACCAGGGGACGTTCGTGGGCGGTGAAGGGTCGGATCACCTCCAGCACCTCCTCCTGGGCCTCTCCGATCGCCCCCAGGGCCTCCAGCATCGCTTCGCAGGGTTCCTGCAGCCGGGGGCTGTCGCTGCGGCAGGCACCGGCGACGGCGGGGCCGCTGGCCAGCCGGCGGATCAGCAGGGGCACCGCGGCGGTCGCCCGGAGCTCGCCGAGGGACCGGGCCGCGGCCTCCCGCAGGCCGTCGTCGGCGTCGTCGAGCACCGCCAGCAGCTCGGGGATGGCCCGCGCGTCAGCGACCTTGCCCAGGGCCCGGGCCGCATTGCGGGCCACGGCGTTGTGCTCGACGCCGGCCCCCGGATCCCGGGGCTGGCGCTGGCTGAGGGCGGCGAGCAGCAGGGGAACCGCCTCCGGGTGCTGGCTGCGCATGCGCCCCAGCCACCAGGCCGCGTAGTACTGACGGGATTGGTCGTCCGTCTGGCGCAGCTGCTCCAGGGCCTCGGCTTCGCTGATCGGTTCGCCGTCACCGGCCATGGCTCTGCGCACGTGCGAGGGGGCTTGGGGAATGCTGCCATCCCCGGGG
>NZ_JAYGHX010000007.1:0-71405 GCF_034931325.1 Cyanobium gracile UHCC 0139
CAGAATATACGCTCACAAGATGTTTCTTCGGTTGAACGGCACGACAATCACCTTAGTCTTAGATATTCCGGTGGAGGCAAGCTGACAGTTGAAAACTACTTTGTATCAGAGCCCTATCGCATCGAAGCGTTTGAGTTTTCGAACGGAGTCGTCTGGGACGAGAGGCAGATTCGGGGTCGTGTCGTGGTGGGTGGAGCAACCTCCGGTAGCGACACTCTAGGCGGCTATAATGATATGGTGAACAGGATCAAAGGACTTGACGGGCACGACCTTTTGCATGGTGGCGTTCTCAATGATGTCTTGATTGGGGGGAACGGGAACGACGCGCTTTACGGAGGAGATGGTGATGACATTCTTGATGGAGGTGCAGGTCACGATGCTCTTTTTGGCGGTCCTGGCCGCGACCGCCTGGTTTCCGGTACCGGTAGCGACAGCCTGAATGGAGGAGTGGGGGATGACACCTATGTGATTGCACGGAGCGGATCCACGAAGACCATTGCTGACTTTGATCAAAATCCCTTAAACAGGGATATTGTCACCTTCTCCAATCTGAAATCAACTGAGCTCTATTCCGTCCGTCGTCAAGACATGCACCTTGAGATGAAGTTCTCAACCAAGGATCAATTGGTTGTCGCCAACTACTTCTTGTCTCCTGCCAATTTAATCGAGTCATTCCGATTCTCCAATGGTGTTACCTTCGCTGAATCGGATATACTTTCACTTATCCCCCCGATTCAGTAGCACTCTTCTTCTCCCCATCATTCGGCCTCGGCCGATAAATCGCCACCCCGATCACATCCTGCACCTTGCCGGCGTACGTCTCGAAGTTCTCACTGCGGATCACCCCCGCCCCCTCCGCCGCGTGGATCGCGTTCACCACCCCGTCGCGCTTCTCCAGGAAGCCCACGTGGGTCACATCCAGTCCCGGCACTTTCGTCACCAGCGCGAAGATGTCGCCGTTGCGCAGTGAGGGCAGCACCCCCGGCAGCGCCGCCAGGGGGATGTAGGCCTGCTCAAGCACCAGGTCCTTCTCCAGCTCCGTGATGCATTGCTTGTTGCGGGCCAGCTGCATCGGCTTGTAGCTGCTCGCGTGGTTGCTCATGAAGTTGAGCGCCACCGTGCGGCTGCTGGCCCCCGGCAGGAACGGGGTGAGGTTCACCACATAGCCGTTGCGCTCGGCCGCCTCGGCCCAGCGGCTGAAGTAGTGCTGCCGCCTGCAGTAGTCCACCTCCCCATCCACATAGCGCAGTCGCCGCACGTGCGCGCCGAAGCGCTCCATCCCTTCGTCCAGGGTGTCCACCTTGCGGCTGTTGCTCAGCGCCAGCAGCTGCTCCACGAACAGGAAGCAGTCGAAGGTGCTGAGATCGAGCACCAGCTGTTCCTTCGGGCCGCCATCGAGGGAGAACCCCTTGAAGGGGTAGTCGAGGAAGCGGCGCGCCAGTTGCACCAGCGCCTGGTTCATCGGTGCCCAGGCGGTGGCGTCGATCGCCTCCATCGCCAGCACCCGCGTTTCCCCCACAAACTTCGGCGTCGGATCCCCCAGGGCCACGCCCCCCGGCAGGGGCGGCAACGCCGCAGCCACGCGCGGGCCTGTGGGGCTGGCGTGGCGCAGCAGCAGGTTGGCCGCCGCAAAGCTGGCTCCGGCGGTGATCAGCACCGTCAACACCAGCAGGAGAGTGGGTTTGCGCATCCAGCCGCCACCGCCCCGGCGACCCTACAGCCGCCCTCAGGCGGCGCTGCTCGCCAGCCACTCCGCCAGCGGCACGGCCGGTTGCTCGGGGCTGCTGGTCACTTCGATGATGCGGCCGATCGCCGCCGGGCTCTCCACCGCATCCAGGCACACCCGCGCCACCAGCCGCCGCGGAATGCTGTCGCTCTCCTGCTGGTCGGGTCCGCTGTAGCGGATCCCCTCGGCCTCGATCCCATCTTCTGTTTCCTTCAGCCCACCGGGGCGCACCACCGTCCACTCCAGGCCGCTGGCCGCCAGCCAGCGTTCCCCCACCCCCTTCCACACCAGGATCAGGCCGAACAGGTTGAGCGGGTGCAGCCAGCGGCCGCTGCACAGGGAGCTCACCAGCACCACCCGCGTCACACCGGCGGCCTTGCAGGCGCTGATCTGGGGCCGCATCGCCAGGGCATCCACCTTCAGCGGCCCGGCCAGATCCACCGACGGCCGCGCCCCGGTGGCGATCACCAGGGCGTCGCAGCCCTCCAGCGCCGCCGCCAGGGCCTCCGCATCACCCAGCTCCAGCCGCACCAGCTCCGCACCGGCCAGCCCCGACGGCACCTCGGAGCCGGGCCGCAGGATCGCCTTCACCCGCCAGCCCCGGCCCAGGGCCTCTTCCACCACCCGCCAACCCGTCTTGCCTGAAGCTCCGGTCACGGCGAGGCAGGTCATGGCAGGGGGAGGGGCGCAGCGTTGAGGCCCCATTCTCGGCGGCGGCGGCCGGCGGTGGGGCTTCTGGGTAGGCTGCAGCCATGGCCGAAATGGTTCTCGAAGTCAGCCACCTGAGCGTGCGGCGCGAGGGAGTCACGGCCGTTGATGACGTCAGCTTCCAGCTGGTGGCTGAATCCGACACGGCCCTGGTCGGCCCCAACGGCGCCGGCAAGAGCACCCTGGTGCAGGCCATCCTCGGCATCCTGCCCCGCCAGGCCGGCCAGGTGCGCTTCCTGGGCTGCAGCCTCGGCAGCCACGGCCAGCTGCCGCGCGAACTGCGCGCCCGGCTCGCCTACCTGCCCCAGACCCTGATCCCCCGCGGCCGCTTCCCGCTCACGGTGGCCGAGTTCGTTGGCCTCGGCTGGGATCCCCCGGGCCTGGCCCTGCCCTGGCTGGGCCGTGAGGCCCGCCGCAGCGCCGTTCGCGAGGCCCTGCGCAAGACCCTCTGCGCCGATCTGGCCGACCGGCTGCTGTCGGAGCTCTCCGGCGGCCAGCTCAAGCGGGTGCTGCTGGCCTCCTGCGTGGTGCGCCCCCGCCGCCTGCTGGTGCTCGATGAGGCCCAGGCCGGCCTCGATGCCCGCGCCGCCGAACAGTTCCACACCCTCCTCTACCAGCTGCGCCGCAGCGAGGGCTGGACGATCCTGCAGGTCTCCCACGATCTGGAGATGGTGCGCCGCACCTGCGACGGCGTCCTCTGCCTCAACCGCAGCCTCCGCTGCCACGGCACCCCCGACCACGCCCTCAGCCCCTCCCGGCTCGAGCAGATCTACGGCCTCGGCTTCGTGCCTTACCACCACCGGCACCCTGCTCAGCGGCCCGCACCCCCTGAGGACGCTCCGCCGGGCTGAGCGGGCACCGCTGCTGCCGGCAGGGGCCGGCCGAAGTCGGTGGGCTGCTGGTAGAGCCACCGAACTGTGGCCCGATCCCGCGGGCTGAGCGCCAGCACCGGTCGGGGGCCCGGCACCGCCGCCATCGCATCGGCCGGATCGTCGCTGTGGCCCCACAGCCCGAAGGCATGGCCCAGCTCGTGCAGGGCCGTGGCCTCGGTGGCCTCGGGTCGCTGTCCCGGGCTGATCAGCACCCGCACCTGGGGCTCCAGGGACCAGCCCGTACCCCGATCCACCGCCACCACCGCCAGCTCGGCCCGGCCATGGCTGGCCCGGGTGCGGCCGGTGGCCTGCCTGAGCAGGGGCGGCCGGCGCCGCAGGATCCGCACCTGGGCCGCCGCCGGATCCGCCACCTGGGTGATCGCCAGCTCCTGCCCCCAGGTGCCCAGGGCCCGCTCCACCGCACCCAGCCAGCGCTCGTCCCACATCTGGGCCGGACCCGAAGGGGCCGCTGGCTCCACCCAGACGCACCAGTGATCCAGTCGCGCCCAGCCGAAGGGTGTCGGCCGCAGCCACTGGCGATAATCCGTGGCGGTGGCAGGGGCTGCAGCGGGCGCGACAGGCGCGGCCGTTGGCGGGGTCTCCCCCATGGGCCGCGTGGCCAGGCTGGGGGGACAGCTGGGGCCGGCCGGCGGAAGGGGCCCCGCCAGCGCCGGCAGCACCAGGGCGGCCACAGCCCCGCCCAGCACCAGCCCGAGCGGCCAGGGCCGGGCCATCAGCCCGCCAGTCCGACGCCGCGGGCCATCAGGGCGGCCATCAGGGGAATGGCGGCGAAGCCCGCCAGCTCGATGTTGAGCACCCAGCGCAGGCGGTTGGCCAGGGCCTCGCTCACCTTCGGCAGCTCCCCCTTGCGCAGGGGGATGGCCCAGAGGATGTAGGTGATGGTGGGGTACAGGGAGAGGGCGCCCACCGCCAGGTACGTGCCCACCTTCCACCAGAACAGGGGGTTCTCGGTGTAGAAGCTGGAGCCCTGGCCGAAGTAGAGAACCCGCAGGATGCCGCTGAGCAGCACCCCCAGGGCGGCCAGGCCGTAGGTCACGTCCGTGATCACCATCAGGATCGCGTCCTTGCGGTCAGGGTCGGGCCGGATCAGGCGCCGCTCCAGCACCAGGGCCCCGAAGCAGACCATGAAGCTCAGGTAGTGGACGTAGGCCACTCCGGCGCTGGAGAGCACCTCGGAGGGGATGGAGAGAAGCCCGGCCATCGGCTGGTGTCAGGTGATCGTCCCGGACGGTAGCGGCTGGCTCCCTGACGCCGGGAACCCTGGATGGCACTGGAAGGAGCAAATCAGCAGAAATTCTGGAAACAGGCGGCGCGTTCAGGGGCCGTATGTGGAAGCCGCAACGGAACACTGAAGGCTTTCTGTTCGTTTCAGGAACATCCAGAAACAACCCTAGGTTCAACACAGCGATTCGGATGCTCCATGGCGAGTTCCCTCAGTGCCTTTCTCGGCGAGATTGGCCGCCATCAGCTGCTCACCCCTGAGCAGGAGCTCACGCTCGGGCGAAAAGTGCAGGCGATGGTGAGCCTCAACGAGCGTTGCGCCCAGGCCGGTGGCAGCGGCCCTGCCTGCGATTTCGACGATCTTGAGAAGCGCACGCTGCGCACCGGGGAGCGCGCAAAACAGCAAATGGTGACAGCCAATCTGCGGCTCGTCGTCAATCTCGCCAAGCGTTATCAAGGCAAGGGTCTCGATCTGCTTGATCTCATCCAGGAAGGAACGATCGGTCTGACCCGCGCGGTCGAGAAGTTCGACCCCACCCGTGGTCACCGTTTCAGCACCTATGCCTACTGGTGGATTCGCCAGGGCCTCAACCGGGCCCTCTCCACCCAGAGCCGCACGATCCGCATTCCGGTCAACGTCAACGAGAAACTCACCCGGCTACGGGCCGCCAAGGCGCGCCACCTCCAGTCCCACGGTTCCTCCCCCAACGCCGCCGAGCTGGCCACCGCCATGGGGCTGCCCGTGGCCGAGGTGGAGGATCTGCTGGGCTGCGAGCTGCGCAGCGTCACCGTGAGCCTCCAGGGGGCCGTGCGCTCCAAGGCCGATCCCTCCGAGCTGGTCGACGTGCTGCCCAGCAACGAGCCGGCGCCGATGGAGCGGGCCGAGCAGGCCGAACGCACCGAGTCAGTCTGGACGCTCCTGGAGAAGTCCAACCTCACCCCCAAGGAACGCACGGTGGTGATGCTGCGCTTCGGGCTCGACGGCAGCCACGAGTGGCGCACCCTGGCCGAGGTGGCCCGCCAGCTGGAGTGCAGCCGTGAGTACTGCCGCCAGGTGGTGCAGCGCGCCCTGCGCAAGCTCCGCAAGACCGGCATCGAGAGCGGCCTGGTCGAGGAGTGAAGGGTGGGGGATCCGCCCCTCGTCCTTCCGGCGCCAGCGCCCACAGAATGGCCTGACGCCCCTCCTGTGGCGTGTTCCCTTCCTCGAGCAGATCGCCATGGCTGGTGCCCCTTCGGCCACTGCCTTCGCTGACCAGGCCGCCCCTCACCAGGCTGGTGCCGGTCATGACCCCGTCGATGCGGAGGTGCTGGAAAGTTCGGTGGTGGATGAGGCCCTGTTGGTGCGGCTGCTGCGCCGCGCCGGCCGCACCATTGCCCGTCCCGCCTTCGAGTGCCTGGAACTGCTCCTCGATGGCGCCACCCCGCCCCAGGTGCGGCTGACGGTCCTGGCGGCCCTCACCTATCTGCTGCTGCCCCTCGATGTGATCCCCGATTTCATTCCGGCGGCGGGCTTCAGCGACGACATGGTGGCCCTCACCGCCTTGCTTGGGCTCTGCAGCACCCATCGCACCCCGGCGATCCGCTCCCGGGCCCAGGGCCGGCTCGACCGCTGGTTTCCCCTTTCCCGCCGGTAGGGGTAGCGTCCGGCGATGCCTGCCTCCGCCCCCACCCTCAGCCCGGAGCAGCTCGACGAGCTCCAGAGCCTCCTCAAGGACTGGTTGCGCCTCAGCGGTCGCACCCAGTCCGACCTGCGTCGGGCCCTGAGGGCGGGTTCGATCCGCATGCCCGTCCTGATGGCCGAGCTACACCGCACCTGGAGCCACCAGGGGGCCGCCGGGCTGGCGGAGCGGCTCTGCGCCATTGAGGCCGGCTGGCTCTCCGAGGAGGCCGGCGCCGGGGCCGACCCCGCCGCAGACGACGGCCTGCTGGAGGATTCCATGGGACAGCTCGACTTACTGCTGCAGGAAATCCGGTTGGACGGCGGAGCCTGAGCAGCCGGACGCTCCGCTCTGGCGGGCCAGGCGAGCAGCCCCCAGAGTGGGGGCTGAACGATCCTGCGGCCCCTGCCGACGCCCACCGCCATGAACGCCTCCGCCAAGCTCCACCGCGCCCTTCCCTGGTCCCTGCGAGCCGCCGCATCCCTGGTCAGCGGTCTCTGCTTCACTGCCGCGGCCCAGGCCCAGGTGGAGTCCTTCATGCTCAAACGTGGTGGCAGTGTGGGCCCGGAAACCCAGATCAAGCCCACCAACTGCGTCACCGGAGCGGATGGCTCCGTCACCTGCGACACGGTGATCGAGAATCCGCCCAGTGACACGCCAGCCCAGCCGAACTTCCAGCCGTTCAAGAACTGATGCGACGTCTGCAGCGGATCTTCCAGGACACCTCCTTCCTGCACCTGATCGACCGGGGCGAGCGCCTGGTGGCCAAGTTGCTGGCCGCGGTGCTGTTCCTGGTGCTGGCGGTGGCGGCGCTCAAGTTCACTGGTGAGGTCATCATGCAGCTGCTCGATCCGGCCCGGCGCTGGGTGGGAGAAGGCCTCATTGCCGTGCTGGGCGATTTGCTCAACCTGCTGATCGCCATCGAGGTGCTGCAGAACATCACCTCCTACCTGCGCCGCCACGTGGTGCAGATCGAGCTGGTGCTGCTCACGGCGATCACCGCCGTGGCCCGGAAGGTGATCGTGCTGCCGCCGAACGCGGAGAACAAGCCCATGCTGGTGGTGGGGCTCGGGATCGCGGTGGTGTGTCTGGCGGCGGCATTCTGGATGGTGCGCCAGGTCAATGAACGGGAGGTCAAGGAGCGGCAGGCGCAGGCCAGAACAGGGCCAGCCAGATCGTTCCAGGCGGCGGGTCAGTCGCCAGCAGCCGGTGCCGACGGCCCGCACTGATCAGCAGGGCATCACCGCAGGCGAGGGCGCGGGGTTCGGCCTCATCGGCGAACTGGAGCCGGGCACTCCCCTGCAGCAGCACCACCCACTCATGCTCCGACTGGTCGTACCAGAAGCCCTCAGGACTGCTGGCGTTGCACGAGTGGATCCGCTCCAGCCGCAACTGCGGTGTCTCCACCAGCACGGCGGTGACCTCCTCCCCGTCGGCGGGGCAGGGGCCTCGCACCAGGGAGGCCCGGCCATCCCTGGCGCCCTCCTCAAGCCCGTCCTCCGGTGGCGGCTCCCCCCAGCGTCGACCGATCTCGAAGCCCCGGGAGCGGGCCAGGGCCACCACCTGGTGGTGGTCGCCGCAGTCCCGCAGGGCCTGGCGCAGGGCAGGGTCGGCCTCGCTCAGGGCCACGAAGGCGTTGAGCTGGCGGACCTTCTCCAGGAACTGCTGCAGCTGGGCTTCGGCCATGGGAGGGGAAGGGCTGGCGTCAGAGCAGATCCTTGCCCATCCGCCAGCGCAGGAAGGCGACCCCGCCGAGTGTCACCGTCTCCTCCCCGTCCACCACCCAGCCGCGCCGCTCCAGCAGCGGCCGCGAGAGCTGGCTGGCCTCGGTGCGCAGGCGAGCCACCCCCTGGGAGCGGGCGTGTTGCTCCAGGGCCTCCAGCAGCGCGCTGGCCCGGCCCTGGCGACTCGATCGTCCCCGGCAGTAGAGCAGGGCGAGCCGGTCGGCGGGATCGAGAAGGGCAAACGCCTCGATGATCGTGTCGTCGTGGTGGGTGGTGCTCACCAACCCATGGCCGCGTAGCAATGACGACCGGAAGTCATCATGGCGACCGGCCTGTTGCGACCAGGCCTCGATCTGCGACGGGCTGTAGAGGTTCCCGGCCTGGCTGATGACCGCTTCGTGATAGACGGCGATCAGCTGATGGCAATCATCGGGCCGGAGTGGACGGATCGGCAGCATTGAGGAGGTGGTTGTGCATTGATCGTGGCCGCTATCGGCGGAAGGCTGATCGCGCTGGTGTAGGTTTTACGTCTAACCTCACACCTGCCTCCACCTACATACCATGCTGACTGGATCGGAATTGCTGGCCAAGGTCAAGGAGCTCGGCGATGTCGGCAAGTCCGAGATCGTGCGCGCCTGTGGCTATGTTTCTACCAAGAAGGATGGCGCTGAGCGCCTGAACTTCACCGCCTTCTACGAGGCCCTTCTGGAGGCCAAAGGGGTCGAGTTCGGTGCTGCCGGCAAGGTGGGCAAGGGGGGGCGCAAGCTCAGTTACGTGGCCACGGTGCAGGGCAACGGCAATCTCCTCATTGGCAAGGCCTACACCGCCATGCTGGATCTCAAGCCCGGCGATGAGTTCGAGATCAAGCTCGGTCGCAAGCAGATCCGACTGATCCCCGCCGGCAGCGCCGACGAAGAGGATTGATTCCCTGGCGTCGCCTGGTGTCATTCCTGGTGGCCCTGCTGCTGCTGCTGGGCCTGATCGTGCCGCCGGCCGCTCTCGGCTTCCCTGGCGTCGTCCATGCCTCGGCGCCGGCGCTGGTTGAGTCCATCGGGCCTGAGGCCGATGCCGGCGACGGCAGCGTCCTCAAGCTGAGCGCCCTCGATGCAGGGGGCTCATTGTTCGGGGCCCACTGCGCCGGCTGCCACCTCCAGGGGGGCAACGTCATCCGCCGCGGCAAGACGCTCAAGATGGCGGCCCTGGAGCGCAACGGCATCGCCTCCCCGGAAGCGATCGCCGCGATCGCCGCTGGTGGGATCGGACAGATGGGCGGCTATGCCAAGGTCCTGGGTGAGGGCGGGCCGGAGGCGGTGGCGGCCTGGGTGTGGCAGCAGGCCCTGGACGGCTGGCCCCGCGCCTGAGTCGTTGCCGGTTCAGAAGGCCTGGATCCAGGGGTGGATCTCCACGGCGGTCCAGATGCCCTGCCGCCAGTAGATGTCCCCCTTGACGAGGCTCTCCACCGTCTCCTGGTCGTCGGCCTCGTAGATCCCGAACACGAAACGGGTGTCAGCTGTGGGCCCCAGGGTGAGCAGCAGGCCCTCTTCCTTCTGGCGTTTCAGTCCGGCCAGGTGCTCCTCCCGGTAGGGGGTGCGGCGCTCGAGCACATCGGTGCAGTAGGTGCCCCAGAGGACGAATTTCATGGGCGAACGGCGGCGGCCGCCGGGTCGGGGTGAACGCCCCTCAGCCTTTCATCCCCCGCGCCCCTCGCCGTGCTTCTGAAACACCAGCAGCCGGTTGTTGGCGGGCATCGCCGCATCGGCCTGCAGCTGCAGCCCCAGGCTGGCGGCCTCGCGCTCGATCACCTCGGCGTCGCGCACCCCCATCGCCGGATCCAGCTGGCGCAGGTGGGCATCGAAGGCCTCGTTGCTGGCGGCGGTGTGGCGCTCGCCGTAACGGAAGGGGCCATAGACCAGCAACAGGCCGTCCTCGGCCAGCACCCTGGCGCCGCCGGCCAGCAGGTGGGGCACCGCCGCCGCCGGCATGATGTGCAGCGTGTTGGCCGTGAACACCGCCTCGAAGGGGCCCGCGGGCCAGTGGGGCTGGGTCACCTCCAGCACCAGCGGGGCCGCCACCTGCGCCCCCGGGGCCAGTCCGTCCCCGCCCTCCAGGGCGATGCGTGCACCCAGGCCGGCCAGGGCCTCCTGGCGCTCGCTCGGCTGCCAGCGGACCCCGGGCAGATGGCGCGCCATGTGGATGGCGTGCTGGCCGCTGCCCGAGCCCACCTCCAGCACCCGCGCGCCGGGGGGCAGCCAGTGGCGCAACAACGCCAGGATCGGCTCCTGGTTGCGCAGGCAGGCGGGCGAAAAGGCCAGGGCGTCGACGTCCATCGGCCCATCATGGGGGGAGATGCCCCATGGCCATGCCTGTCCCGTCGCTGATCGCCGCCCTGCTGCTGGCCCTGGCCCTGGGCGCCTGTGCGCCTGCCCTCTGAGGCAGGCTCAGAGCGGCTGGTCGAGGGCCGTGCGCAGGCTGGCGACGAAGGCGCCGGCCTCGGCGGCCACATCGGCGCCGCTCCCGTGGGCTTCGGCCATGCGCCGGACCAGGGCGCTGCCCACGATGGCGCCATCGGCGCCCCAGCGGCGCACCTGGAAGGCCTGCTCGCCGGTGGCGATGCCGAAGCCCACGGCCACCGGTGTGGGGCCCAGTTCCCGCAGCCGCCCCACCAGCGGACCCACCCGGTCTTCCAGGCTGGTACGCACCCCTGTCACCCCGGTGACGCTCACCAGGTAGGTGAAGCCGCGGCTGGCGGCATGGATGCGGGCCATGCGTTCGGCCGGGGTGTTGGGCGCCACCAGCAGCACCAGATCCAGGCCGTGGCCGGCGGCGATGGCGGAGAGCTTCCGGGCCTCCTCCAGCGGCAGATCGGGCACCACCAGCCCGGCGGCACCGGCGGCGGCCGCCGCGCGGCAGAAGGTCTCCATGCCCCGGTTGAGCAGGGGGTTGCTGTAGGTGAACAGCACCACCGGAACGCGGAGCCGGCCCCGCAGGGAGGTGAGCATCTCCAGCACCCGACCGGGCGTGGTGCCGGACGCCAGGGCGCGGCTGGCGGCGGCCTGGATCACCGGGCCATCGGCGAGGGGATCGCTGTAGGGGATGCCCAGCTCGATCAGGTCGGCACCGGCGGCCTGCAGGGCCAGCAGGCTGGCGGCGGTGACCGTGAGATCGGGATCGCCCGCCATCAGGAAGGGCATCAGGGCGCACGTCTCCTGGGCCCGTAGGGCGGTGAAGCGTTCCTGGATCAGGGTGGGGGCGGTGCTGGGGCCGGCGGTGGCGGCGACGCTCATCGGGCCGGAAGGCAGGACGGTGCTTCTGAGCCTATGGGGTCGTCCGTGGGCCGGCCAGGGCCCTCACATCTCCGCATCGGCCTGAAGCTGCCCCACTTCGGCCAGCAGCTTCGCCTGCTCCTCGGGGCTGAGGGCTTCGAACTTGCGCTGCAGTTCGTCGTCGGTGATGGCGTCGTAGGCGGCGCGGTAGCGGCGCCGCTGTTTCATGTAGGTCATCTTGCCGCCCACCACCCGCAGCAGGTAGCTGGCGGTCCAGCCGAGCACCACCAGCATCAGCAGCGCCGACGCGGCGATGCCGGGGGAGAAGCCCTCCAGGCCGCTGGAGCGGAACACCCAGTAACCACCCCCGCCGATGGCGAAGACCACCAGGCCCAGCAGGATCGCCTGTGCGCGGGTCACCGATCAGGCCTCGCCCTGGCCCGCCATGCGCAGGTTGAGGAAGGGGGCGAAAAGGATCAGCCCCGGGAAGAACAGGAACACCATCCCGTAGATGGCGGTGCGCTCGATCTTCCCCATCACATACCAGCGCTTGTGCATCCACCAGTAGAGCGCCAGGGGCACCACCAGCAGGTAGGCGCCCGCGATGGCCAGGTAGGCGCCGATCACCAGCAGGGTGTCGAGCGGCAGGCTGCTCAGGGCCACCGGGGATGTCGCGAAGTGGGGCGAATCTAGGATCTCCCCGCGGGGGCATGGCGAAACTGGTAGACGCAGCGGACTTAAAATCCGCAGGCCGCAAGGCTGTGGGGGTTCAAGTCCCCCTGCCCCCATGCCGTTCCTTCCCGTGCTGCTGGAGCTGGTGGGACGGCCCCTGCTGCAGTCCGTCGTGGTGCCCGAGCCCCGCGCCGCCCAGGTGCGGCTGCCCCAGCCTCCGCCGGGGAGCTACACAGTGCTGGTGGCGGACTGGGGGCACCACACCTCAATCGTGGTGCAGCAGCCCCCCGGCTGGCGGCTCGGTCCTCCGGGAGCCGAGGCGGCCCCGTTTCTGGAGGTCGCCTGGGGTGACCGGCGCTACTTCCACGGGGGAGAGCGCAGCCCCCAGGCCGTGGTCGCTGCCCTGTTGCTGCCCACCGAATCGGTGCTCTTCCTGGCCGGCCATCCCGATCCGCCGCGGCTGGCGGGCACGGTGGCCGTGCAGCACCGGCAGGTGGAGGCCATCACCCTGCGGGCCCTGCTGAGCGCCCTGGAGCGCTCCGCCCGGCGCGATCGCGACGGCGAGCGCCTGGCTCCCCTGCCGCCCCGTCCCGGCCAGCGGGGCCGGTTCTTCCCTGCTCACGCCGCCTATCTCTGGAGCCGCAACTGCAACTGGTGGACCGTGCAGCGGCTGCGGGAGGCGGGCCTGGCCAGTGCGCCGACCGGGGTGGTGGTCGCGGCCCAGGTGCCGGGGCGCCTGCGGGGCTTCCGACCCGTCGCCCAGGACAAAAGTTCATCTCCAACTGTGTCTGTGGCTCTCCACACGCGCCGGATGGTCGGGCTTTCCCCCTGAGGACACCCGGCCTAGACCGGAGACATCGTGGGATCCCGAAGTTGGTACATGTCGCACCCCTGCTGGCCGCCACCTGTCTGGCGGGTTTCGCCCTGCTGCAGTTGCTGTTCAGCATCGCCTCCTGGTGAAGAGCCACAGCTGCCGTTGATCAGCGCCCGCGGGCGGGGTTGACGATGGATCCAGCCCTGTCCTCCGCTGCCGGGGCGGGCCGTTTCGGCATCCTGCTGTTCCCCGGGGTGGAGGAGCTCGACGCCGTCGGTCCGTGGGAGATGGCCACGCTCTGGGCACGCCAGCGGAGCGGCCCCAGTCAGTGCCTGCTGATCGCCCAGGAGGAAGGTCCGATCACCTGCGCCAAGGGGATGCTGCTGCTGCCCCACGCCAGCTTCGCGTCGGCTCCACCGCTGGATGTGCTGCTGGTCCCGGGCGGCCAGGGCACCCGCACCGAGGTGGCCAATGCCGAGCTGATCGGCTTCATCCGGCGCCAGGCGGCCAGCTGCCGTGCGGTGCTGTCCGTCTGTACCGGCGCCTTCCTGCTGCACGCCGCCGGCTTGCTCAGCGGCCGGCGGGCCACCACCCACTGGGCCTCCCTCGAGCGTCTGCGGGCCCTCGGCGACGTGGAGGTGGTGGAGGAGCGCTTCACCCGCTCCGGCACCATCTGGACCGCGGCCGGCATCTCCTCGGGCATCGACCTCATGCTGTCTTTCATCGCAGAAACTGCCGGGGAAGATGTGGCAGCAACTGTGCAATTGGAGTCGGAGTACTTCCCTGCCACGAGAATCTATGGCGATGCCGCCAGTAGTGGAAAGGGATCGTCCTATTTCCGATCATCCTCTCCAGCATCATGAAGGGATGGGATGGGTGTTTCCACTTATCTCGCTCACGATTCCGACCGACTATGGTCAAGGAAAGAGCGGAGGAGATCCCATGCCAGTTCGCAAATATACCCACGAATCCACCTGTGAAATGCCTCGTACCGAGGCGACTGTTCAGTCCCATGCCAACGCCACCGAGGCCCTCCACCGGGTGAAGGAACTGGCCCGTTGTGATCCGGATTTTGCCGCCGCACTGAGTGCATCCGATTCGCCGCAGAAAGCAGCTGATCTGGCGCTACGTCACGGCATCGACGTCAGTTCGGCGGCACTCTGGCGCCAGCGTGGCACCCTGGCCCACGGTGGCCTGCCCACCTGGCGCGGTTGAACCAGACCGGGGCCCTTCCTTCCGGGCCCCGGGTTCAGATTGGCGGCGGGCCCTTCAACTCAATGCTGTTCCCTTCTGGGTCCTCCAGGTAGAGGGCCGGCCCCACACCTTCGGCCCCGTAGGTGTGATGCAGGGGGCCGGCATCGATGCCCTGACGTCCCAGATGGGCCCGCAGGGCGCCTTCGTCGAAGGGTTCGATCCGCAGGCAGAAGTGATCCAGGTTGTGGCCGTCCTTCGCCGGTGCTGTCCCTCCCCGGCGACCCAGTTCGCCGCTGACCGCCGCCAGATCGATCAGGGCATTGCCAGCCCTCAGGTGGATCATGCCCAGGGCGTCATTGCGTCGCGCTACAGCGCAGCCCAGCACCTCGGTGTAGAAGCGCTCCATCCGTTCGAGATCCTTGCAGCGCAGCACCACATGGTCGATCCCTGCGATCTGCATGGCGGTGGTCTCCGTTCGCTCGCCACCCAGTGTCGCCGGTCGTTGCAAGGCCATTCCGCCCTGGCACTCCTCAGAGAGCGGGCTGCCAGGAGACGCTGCGGCCATCGGCGCTGTCCGTCTGCTCGCTGAAGGGCACCACCTGGTTGCGGCCGGTCTGCTTGGCCCGGTACATGGCGTTGTCAGCTCTGGAGATGATCTCGTCGGGGTTCTCGCCCGGCCGGACCATGGTCACCCCGATGCTGAGGGTGATCGACAGGCTGCCGGCACTGGTGACGATCGGCTCGGCCACGGCCCGGCGGAGCTTCTCGGCGAGGGTGACCGCATCGCTCAGCCCCCGCACCCCCTGCAGCACCACCACCATCTCGTCGCCGCCGATGCGGGCGGCCATGTCGCCGCTGCGCAGGCCCGTACGGATCCGGGCGGCCACCGTCCGGAGCAGTTCGTCGCCGGGCACATGGCCAAAGGTGTCGTTGATCTCCTTGAAGTTGTCGAGATCGCAGAACAGCACGGCGGTGGCCTCCCCCTTGCGCACCACCCGCCCGGCGATGGCGGTGATGCGCTCGAGGGCCTCATGGCGGTTCACCAGGCCCGTCAGTTCATCGGTGCAGGCCCGGCGGGCCAGTTCCCGTTCGGCGGCCACCTCCTGGTCCACCGTGCGGAACGAGCCGACGATGCCGTCGAGCTGGCCCATGGAATCCCGGTGGGGACTGGCATGCAGTTCCACCCAGCGATGGCTGCGGTCGTGGGCCAGGGCCTGCAGCCGGCGCACCACCGTCCGGCCTGCGGCGAGGCTCTGCAGGTCCTGGTCCAGTACCGGATGGTCGTCGGGAGGGATGAAGCGACTGAGCGGATGGCCGATCCAGTCCTCCGGCTGCCAGCCCAGCATGCAGGTGAGGGAGGGGGAGATCCAGCTGACCTGTCCCTCCTTGATCAGCAGCACCACATCGCTGGAGTTCTCCGCCAGCAGTCGGTAGCGCTGCTCCGAGGTGGCCAGGGCGGCTTCCGCCTGCACCATCTCGGTCACGTCGTTGAACTGGGCGATCACGAAGGCCAGGCTGCCGTTGGCATGGCGGGAGCAGGAGACGCTGCAGTCCACCCAGAGGGGGGGGCTCTCCCCCTGGAGGATCCGCTTGCGCAGGCGATAGCAACGGCGCCGGCCGTCCAGCAGCTCCGCCATCAGCGGGGCTTCGCCGTCCCGGTCCTCCGGCGGTGAGAACGAGGGCCAGGTGAGCCCCTCCAGGTCGCTCGGGTCCCGTCCGAGCATCCCGCCAGCGGCGGGGTTGATGGAGAGCACATGGCCCTCGGCGTCGAGCAGGGCGATGCCGGTGGAGGTGTTCTCCATCGTGAGCCGCAGCCGCTCCTCCGAGGCGGCCAGGGCCGCCTTGGTGCGCTCCTCCGCCAGGCGGGCGTCCACTTCGCCCTGGATGTCGCGCCAGCTGCCCACCATGCCTGTCACCACGCCATCGGCGCCGGCCATCGGCCGCAGGGCCATGGAGATCCAGCGGCCGTGGCCGTCGGCGGCTCGGAAGCGCAGATCGCAGCCGCTGTTCTCCCCTTGAAGGACCTGGCCGATGGCCTGATCCAGACGGGCGTGGTCCGGCTCCAGCACCAGGTCGGCGATGGTCCGATCCTTGAGGTCGCGGGCGTGGTGGCCCAGCAGCTGATGCACCGAGGGGGACACCCAGGAGATCCGCCCCTGCCGATCACTGCTGAGGACAACGTCGGGGGCGTTTTCGGCCAGCAGCTGGTAGTGGTCCTTCAGCTCCCGGTTGCTGCGCTCCTGCGCACGCAGTTCCTTGGCCAGGTGCATCGAGACCCAAGCCATCCCGATCAGACCGGCCAGCCGCAGCAGCAGCTTGAGGGTGGTGGCCTGGGGAGCGAGGAGCGACCAGACGATGGTCAGGACGATCGCCAGGCTGGTGAACCAGCCCACCTGGCGGGGCGTGGCGAACAGGGCAGAGAGAACGACGGGGATCCAGTAGTACGGATACAACGTGATTCCCAGGCGCCTCGAGAGGAGCAGATCCACGAGGAACAGGCCGATCAAGGCAACAGCCAGGACGACCAATCGTGATCGATAGCGACGTTGGTGCGAAATCAAATTGTGGTGACTGACGAAGGAAACTCACAATCACGGAGTCGCTGATCCCACCGACTGTCGGTGGTTGATGGCTTCAGCGGCTGAGGCCTTCCGTCTGGGTTTCGGCGCTGTGCTGATGCCCCTTGAGATGCTTCTCACAGGCCAGCGTTGCCGATGCGAACAGCAGGGCCATGCCCAACATCGCCGCCTGTAGCTGGGCCTGTCGGAGGAGGAGAGTCATCGGCCGGCGTCCACATCAAGAATGATTATAGGTATTGCGGCCGATCGCGTCCGTCAGGCTTTTGTCCCTGCCCGTGCTGACCATCGCTCAGCCGGTGGCTAGCAAGAGGGGGTGGGAGATCTCCGGCATGACCAGCTCCATCGCAGCCGCAGCAACAGCCACCGATGACCCGCGCATCACCCAGGTGGTCCGTCGCCACGGGGCCCGCGCCGATGCCCTGATCGAGGTGCTGCACCAGGTGCAGGAGCTCCACGGCTATCTCTCGCCGGAGGCCCTGCGGGTGGTGGCTGTCGCCATGCGGCTGCCGCTCAGCCGCGTCCACGGCGTGGCCAGTTTCTACCACCTGTTCCGGCTGGAGCCCCCCACCGCCCACCGTTGCGCCATCTGCCTCGGCACCGCCTGCTACGTCAAGGGAGGGGGGCAGGTGGCGGCGCGCATCGAGCAACGCCTTGGGGTCCGCCTCGATGATCCGGTGGGGGACGGCGTCTGGGCTCTGCAGCACGTCAGCTGTCTGGGAGCCTGCGGTCAGGCTCCCGTGCTGGTGGTGGACGGTGAACTGGTGACCCGGCTGCCGGTGGATGAGCCCGAGGAACTGGAGGCCCGGCTGGAGGCCGCTGGCCTGCCTCAGCGCACCACGACCTGATTAGCCCCCAGCTCGCGGGACTGGTTCAGGGCCAGCTCCACCCGCGAGAGCATCGCCTGCCCCCTGCTGTCTGAGGAATCCAGCAGGCTCACCCCGGCATTCATCGCCAGCCCGTTGGACGGGCCGTTCCCCGCCGGCAGGACCGTCTCGGTGACGATTCTGCGGATCTGTTCCGCTGTGGTGCGGGCCGATTCAAGTGGCTGATCCCAGAGCAGCAAAAGGAATTCACTGCCTCCGATGCGGAACAGTTCGTCGTTGGCATGCAGCAGCCGCTTCACATTGGCGATCAGTCGCTGCAGAACCTCATCACCTTTCTGCCGGCCGAGAACGGTGTTGATCGGCCGCAGGCCCTGCACCGCGAAGGCCAGGCAGGAGAGGGGCACGGTGTAGTCGGAGGCCCGCTGGCTGATCAGCCGCAGGCTGCGTTCCAGCTCGGAGCGGTTTCGGGCCCCGGTCAGCAGGTCGGTGCTCGAGAGCCGACGCAGTTGTTCGCTGCTCTGCCGGAACCGTTCGCTCATGGCGGCGAGATCCTGGCTCAGGCGGGCTTCCCTGCGCAGGTGCTCCTGGAGGCGGCCTACCAGGCCCTGGACCTCGGCGATGACGCTGCTGTCCCCCGAACCCCCGTCAGGCGCGACATCGCCGGCGAGACCGGGGCCGTCGTCGGCGACCTCCGGCACCGAGGCGCGCAGCAGCTGCATCTGACCCTCCACCAGGGTGGCCGTCACCTCGCTCAGCAGCACCCCCAGCAGCATCAGCCACAGCGATGTGGTCAGCAGGCTGGTGCTCTGGGCCTGCAGCTTCAGCACCACCGGTCGGGCGGGCTGCACCACCTGCACCCGATGGCGGCCAGAGGTCAGGGTCGTGCTCCAGTACCCCTGGATCCACACCTTGAGGGCGGGGCGTTGACCCCTTGGCACCAGGATCTGAAGCCCATCCGGCTGGATCAACTCCTGCGGGGCCGGCTGGAAGTTGTTCTCCAGCCGCAGGAACAATCCAGGATTGGAGCTGATCCTCTCGCCCTCCCTTCCGATGAGCAGGAAGGCCGTCGCACCCGGACTGGCCGGCAGTCCGCGGGTGGGTTCGCCGAGCTGGCGGGGATCCATCCGCGCCGCGGTCTCGGCGACGGTGCGCAGGTTGTCGAGCACCGACTCCTGGGCCGCACCCTGCAGCAGGTTGCCCGAGAGGAAGGTGAGGGCCAGCGACGGCAACGTGAAGGACGCCAGCACCACGGAGAACACGATGCCCCGCAGGGGCAGCAGTCCCTGGCCCTTCCTGTTGCGCCACACCTGCAGCAGAACGAACAGCAGGAAGGCCACCACCGTGTTGGCCAGGCCGTTGACCGCCTGCTTGGCGGCCGTCACGGCCACATTCGCCGGATCGATCTGCAGCACGACGCCGTAGAAGAAGAACACCATCGGTGCGCCCATCAGGAGCCAGAAGGTGATCTCGGCCAGGATGATCCGGCCCTTGATGTCGTTCTCCGGCGGGCCGTTGAGGCGATTGACGAACACCGCCTGCCAGAGGGCCTCGGCGCTGAAGATCACGATGGCCCAGGGATGGCCCCAGAGCTTCCAGGTGTAGAGGCTGGCCAGCACCGCGATCGCCACGCTCCACCAGCCCCGCCGCCACAGCAGGACCAGGGTGGGGACGATCGATCCGAGCAGGACCTGGATGCCGAAGAACAGCGGCAGCGCGCTCACGTTGCCGAGCACCGCCAGGCCGGCCAGCAGGGCCAGCAGCAGGCCCTGACGCACCGTCATGGTGGGGCGGGACTGACTCATGGCAGGGGGACCGCCGCCGGCTCACCGCCCGCCACCGGGCCGAGCCTTCTTCCCTTGCGCAGCAGGTCCTCGAACGCCTCGGCGGACAGGGGATGGCTGAACAGATAGCCCTGGAAGGCGGGGCAGCCGCAGCGGAGCAGATAGCCCAGTTCCTCGGGCCTCTCCACCCCTCGGCCAGAACGTGCACCCCCAGGCCCTCGGCCATGGCCAGGGTGGCGCGCACGATCGACTGGGAGGTGGGGTTGCTGTCGACCCCATCCACGAAGGAACGGTCGATCTTGAGCTTGTGAATCGGAAATCTGTGGAGCGTGCTCAGAGAGGAGAAACCGGTGCCGAAATCGTCGATCGCCAGTTCCACACCCATGCTTTCCAAGGTTAGAAGTTGTTCCCGGGTGCCGAGGGCCGGCATCAGGCAGCTCTCGGTGATCTCCAGCTCCAGTCGGGCAACGGCCAGCCCTGTGCGGCTCAGGCACGCCTGCACCAGTTGCGGCACGGTCTGGCGTGGATCCTGGAACTGGCGGCTGGAGAGGTTCACCGCCAGTCGGCCCGGCTCGAAGCCGGCCTGCACCCACAGCTGCCACTGGCGGCAGGCCTCCTGCAGCGCCCATTCCCCGATCCTGTGGATCAGGTCGCTGGCTTCGGCGATCGGGAGGAACTCCAGCGGTGACACGGAACCGAACTTCGGACTGCGCCAGCGCAGCAGGGCCTCGGCCCCCAGCAGTTCCCCCTGGCCATTCACCTGGGGCTGGTAGAGCAGCTCCAGCTGGCCCGCTTCCACGGCCCGCTGCAGATGGGCTTCGATCGCCAGGCGGTGCCGGCTGCGGACTGTCATCTCGGCCGAGTACCGCAGCACCGTCTGCGGCCCCCTGCGTCTGGCCTGACCGAGGGCCGTGGCGGCGAACAGCAGCAGATTCTCCGGCTCCCTGGAGTCCGATGGGAAGCAGCTCACGCCCGCCCACGCCGACAGGGTGAGCTCCAGCCCTCCCCCCGGAGCCATGGAATCCGTGAGGGCGGCCGTGAGGGTGCGGGCCGTCTCCAGGGCCGTGGGGTCGGCCGGCTCCAGCGCGTGCACGATCAGGAACTCGTTTCTGCCGACCTGGGCCATGACGTCCGCGGGTCCCACGAAGCGGCCCAGCCGATCGACCACGACCTGCACCAGCTGATCCCCCTTGGCCGGGCCGAAGCTTTCCTCGATGCGCTTGATGCCGTCCAGTTCGATCCAGATCACCATCAGGGGCTGGGACTGCTGGCACAGCTGACCCAGACGCAGTTCGGCCATCTGCAGGTTGGGCAGTCGGGTCAGGGGGTCGTGGAAGCCGAGATACTCGAGCTGCCGGTCCTTCTCCCGAAGCACGGTCATATCGGCGAGGGCGGCGATGTAGTGGCTGGGGT
Organism: Cyanobium gracile UHCC 0139; assembly: GCF_034931325.1. Classification (GTDB taxonomy): domain Bacteria; phylum Cyanobacteriota; class Cyanobacteriia; order PCC-6307; family Cyanobiaceae; genus Cyanobium; species Cyanobium gracile_B. Next base: position 20,471 of record NZ_JAYGHX010000007.1, read on the forward strand.
CACCGGCGCCGTTTCGCACCACCCCCATCCGCATCCAGGCGGGATAGACCTCACCGGTGCGTCGTCGGTTCCAGACCTCCCCTTCCCAGCGGTCGTTGGCGAGCAGGTGCTCCCACAGGGCGGCATAGAACCCTGTCGACTGGTAGCCGGAGTTCATGATCCGGGGATTGCGTCCGACCAGCTCCTCCTCCGGGTAGCCGGTGATGGCGACGTAGGCCTCGTTGCAGGCCAGGATCGCCCCGCCGCCGTCGGTGATCACGAGCCCTTCCTGGATCAGGGAGCCGGCCCGGCGATGGAGGCGGAGCCACTGGAGGCTCTCCTCCAGCTGGCTCCGCAGCTCCCCCAGGCTGCGGCCCTCCTGTTCGGTCAGACGGCGCCGCCGCTGCAGCTCCCGGCTCAGCAGGGCGGCCAGCAGGCTGGTGGCCAGACCCAGCAGCAGCACCGCCCCCCAGGAGGGCAGCCAGGGGGCGGCGTCATGCAGGGGGTGCACCAGCAGCAGCCACCGCTGGCCCCCGACGTCGAATCGGTGGGAGCGGGCATGGGGCAGGACGCCGGCCGCAGGGAGGTTGCGGGAGTCGTAGAGGAGCTGGGCGGGGTCGGCGCGATCGCCGAGGTACAGCTGCAGGTCCACGGGCTCGTCCATCCGAATCAACGGGTGGTTCAGGGCCGCCCGCATGACATCCCGAAGCGGCAGGATGGCGAAGGCCCAGCGCGAGGCAGCTGGTGACCCCGCAGCGGCCCTGCCTGTTGGGCTGCCGAAGGGCAGCATCTGTACCAGGAAGGCCGGCTCCCCTGGCTGGGGACGGCCGGGGATCAGCCACCCCTCCGCAGGTGCGGGCTCCTGGCCCAGCTCCTCGCCGGAGCCCTGCACCCACGACCAGAGATCCGACCCCAGCAGGGCGCGGCTGCCCGGATCCATCGGCGCGATCAGCTGGATCGGCGCCTGCCCGGAGGCGTTCGCCGCAAAGCCCAGGGTGCTGATTCCCTCCAGGGTGCGGCCATCACTCTCGAGGGCACCGACGAACCGCTGCAGTTCGCCGAGGGTGACTTCCTGGGACGCCATCTGAAGGCCGACGAGACCCCGCAGCACCGATTCGGTGCTCGCCAGTTTCCGGTGCAGGGCGGCGACGACGAGATCGGCCGCGGGCTGTTCCCGGCTGCCGTGGGCGTGGGTGGCCTGATGAACGCTGCTCCAGGTCAGCAGGGCGGTGCCCAGGACTCCGATGGCCAGCACGGCAGCCACCGGGGAGCTCCACTCCCGGGGCTGGCGCTCATCTGGCGGCGGAGAAGGCAGCAGGGGGGGAAACGGCGGCGGGGCCGGGCGGGTCGTCAACGGTTCGCTCTGATCACCCATAATACTTTTTTCACATTTCAGGCCCACCCATGGGGGCTGCCTCTGGCTTTGCCCTTCCACCGGGGAGACGTCGCACGGGCCAGCGGCACCGGAACGGCGCGCTGGCCGCTCTGGCGGCCCTGGTGCTGGCGCTGCTGATCGGCTGCCCACACCAGCCACCCCGGTTCGTGCTGGCCATCAATCCCTGGCCGGGCTACGCCTACTTCGCCCTGGCCCAGGCCCGGCAGCACTACGACCCCCGCAGGCTCAGGCTGGACCTGCGCAATTTCGCCGACAACGACCGCGCGGTGCAGGCCTACGTCGCGGGGGCGGCCCAGGCGATCGCCACCACAGCCATCGATGTGGTCACCATCTGTGGGGTGGCCCCGGAGCGCTGTCCGGTGATCGTCTACGTGATCGATGAATCCCGCGGTGGCGATCAGGTGCTGGCCCTCCCGGAGGTGAAGGATCTCAAAAGCCTGGTCGGCCGGCCGATCGCCCTCGACCGCAGCAGCCTCTCCCGTTACCTGCTGGCCCGGGCCTTCGAGTCCCAGGATCTGGCCCCTCCGGTGCCGTCCCAGCTCAGGTTCCTGCCCGCCGCCTCGTGGGAGGCGTCCCTGCGCCAGGGGACGGTGGCGGCGGTGGTGAGTTACCCACCCCGCAGCGAGATTCTGCTGCGCGCCCTGCCGCTGAACACGCTGTTCACCAGCCGCCAGCTCCCCAACGAGATCCTCGATGTGCTCGCGGTCGAACCCGAGCTTCTGCGCCTGCACCCCGATGCCGTGCTGGCCCTGGTCCAGGGCTGGCAGGCCGTGCGGGCGGAGGAGCGGCAACGTCCAGCCGCCGTCCGCGATGAGGTCGCCCAGTATCTCGGTCTCGATTCCGACGCCGGCACCGCCGTGCTGGCGGGGATCCGCTATCCCGGGGCCCAGGAGCAGTACGAGCTGCTCGACCCCCGGCAGAACAACCTGCCCCCGCTGCTGGAGCAGATCCGCCAGGTGCTCTACGCCAATGGCGTCATCCCGGCCAACACCCCCCTGCCCACATCGGTGGACACCCTTGCCAGGAGCCTTGCCAAGGGCCGCTGAACGGCGCCCGCGCCATTTCCTGGCTATCAGAAGGAGAGGCGCTTCCAGTCCCCCATGCCCTCCCCTGTGCAGGTGCGCTGCTGCGACGCCAGCGGCTGCCGATCCGCCGGCAGCCAGGCCCTGCGCACCGCGCTGGAGGGTGCCCGTGACGCCGCCGGCCTCGATCCCTCCCAGCTGACGATCAAGCCGGTGGGGTGCCTGCGCCAGTGCGGCAGCGGTCCCCTGGTGGCTTGCGACCGGCCTGGCCGCACCCGGCTGTTCGGCGGGCTTTCGCCCGGGCAGGCTGGGGCCCTCATCGCCGACGCCCTCGCCGCCGGCGGTGAGGAGGAGACGGTACCGGCGACCACGGCGGACGCCCTGGCGGCCCATCGGATCGATCTGGATGGTCCCTTTTTCGCCCTGCAACGGCCCGTGGTGCTCGAGGGCTGCGGGCAGGTGAATCCCGAGTCCATCGACGACGCGATCGCCTTCGGCACCTACGCCCAGCTGCAGCGCGTCCTGCAGGAGCTCAGCCCCGAGCAGGTGCGCGACGAGGTGCGCCGCAGCGGCCTGCGCGGTCGGGGCGGCGCCGGCTACCCGACAGGCCTGAAGTGGGACACGGTGGCCCTCCAGCCCCCCGGTCCCCGCTACGTGGTCTGCAACGCCGACGAGGGGGACCCGGGCGCCTTCATGGACCGCAGCGTGCTGGAGAGCGATCCGCACCGGCTGATCGAGGGGATGGCGATCGCCGCCTACGCCGTCGGCGCCGAGCGGGGCTTCGTCTACGTGCGGGCGGAATACCCCCTGGCGATCGAGCGGCTGCGGCTGGCCCTGCAGCAGGCCCGCAGCCGCCACCTGCTGGGCAACCACATCCACGGCACCACCTTCAACCTGCGGCTGGAGGTGCGGGTGGGGGCCGGCGCCTACGTCTGCGGCGAGGAGACGGCCCTGCTGCTCTCGATCCAGGGTCAGCGGGGCATGCCCCAGCCCCGGCCCCCCTTCCCGGCCCAGTCGGGCCTCTGGGGGGCGCCCACCCTGATCAACAACGTCGAGACCTTCACCGCCGTGCCGGCGATCCTGCGGGAGGGCGGCGACTGGTACGCCGCCATGGGCACCGAGCACAGCAAGGGCACCAAGGTGTTCGCCCTCTCCGGGGCGGTGGTCAACACCGGCCTGGTGGAGGTGCCCATGGGCACCCCCCTGCGCACCGTCGTGGAGGTGATCGGCGGCGGCGTGCCCGATGGCTCGCCGATCAAGGCGGTACAGACGGGCGGGCCTTCGGGGGGCTGCATCCCGGCGGAACGGCTCGACACTCCCGTTGACTACGAAAGCCTGCTGGAGCTGGGTTCGATGATGGGCTCCGGCGGCATGGTGGTCATGGGTTCCAGCACCTCCATGCCCGAGGTGGCACGCCACTTCATGGGCTTCAGCGTCAATGAGAGCTGCGGCAAGTGCATCCCCTGCCGCGCCGGCACCGTGCAGCTGGCCCAGCTGCTCGATCGCTTCGTCGAGCGCCGGGCCAATCCCGAGGACATGGACCGCCTCGATGCCCTCTGTCAGATGGTGAAGGTCACCAGCCTCTGCGGCCTGGGCCAGTCGGCCCCCAATCCGGTGCTCAGCACCCTGCGTTGGTTCCGCCATGAATACGAGGCCGCCTGCCGGCAGCCTGCGGACGCCCTCGCCACCGGGAGGGGTCGCTGATGGCCGTCATCACCCTCAACGTCAACGGCCAGGACGTGGCGGTGCCGGCGGGGGCCAGCCTGCTGGAGGCCACCCGGGCCGCCGCGGTCGACGTCCCCACCCTCTGCCACCTCGATGGCCTCAACCCGGTCTCCTCCTGCCGGCTGTGCCTGGTGGAGGTGGAGGGGTCGACCAAGTTGCTGCCCGCCTGCAGCACCGCCGCCGCCGAGGGCATGGTGGTGCACACCCACACCCCCCAGCTCAGGGAGGTCCGACGCATGGCGGTGGAGCTGTTCTTCGCCGAGGGCAACCACGTCTGCGCCGTCTGCGTGGCCAACACCCACTGCGAACTGCAGGACATGGCCGTGACCGTGGGCATGGACCATTCCCGCTTCCCCTACCAGTACCCCCAGCGGTCGGTGGACGCTTCCCACCCCCAGTTCACCCTCGACCACAACCGCTGCATCCTCTGCACCCGCTGCGTGCGGGTGTGCGACGAGATCGAGGGGGCGCACGTGTGGGACATCGGAAGCCGCGGCGGCCAGTGCCACATCGTCGCCGGCCTTGATGAACCCTGGGGCCAGGTGCAGGCCTGCACCTCCTGCGGCAAATGCGTCGAGGTGTGCCCCACCGGTGCCCTGTTCCGCAACACCGACACCACCGCCGAGAAGCAGCCCGACGCCAGCCTGCCCGCCCTGCTGCGCACGGCCCGCGACCAGCGCCGCTGGCACAACCAGTGACCCCCCACCCCATGCCCCCCACCCCGCCCGCCGCCAAGCTCCGCCTCGCCACCGTCTGGATGGCGGGCTGCTCCGGCTGCCACATGTCGTTTCTGGATCTCGACGAATTCCTCTTCGACCTGGCCGAGAAGGTGGATGTGGTGTTCTCGCCGGTCGGCACCGACGTCAAGATCTACCCGGAGAACGTCGACATCGCCCTGGTGGAGGGGGCGGTGGCCAACGTCGACAACCTGGAGCTGGCCCTGCAGGTGCGGGAGCGCACGGGCCTGGTGATCTCCTTCGGCGACTGCGCCGTGACCGCCAACGTGCCGGGCCTGCGGAACCTGCTCGACGCCGGCCACGACGGCGCCAAGGCGGTGCTGGAGCGAGGCTACCTGGAGCTGGCCGACGCCACGGGCCAGCTGCCCTTCGCCCCCGGCATCGTCCCCGAACTGCTGCCCCGGGTGCTGCCCCTGCATGGGGTCATTCCGGTGGATCTCTACCTGCCGGGCTGCCCCCCCTCCGCCGAGCGCATCCGCGAGGCGATCACCCCGTTGCTGGCCGGTGAGCGGCCCGCGATGGAAGGCACGGCCATGCTTCGCTTCGGATGAGGACCTCCCCATGACCCGCACCGTTCTCATCGATCCGGTCACCCGCATCGAGGGCCACGCCAAGATCACCCTCCACCTCGACGACGCCGGTCACCTCACCGACACCCGCTTTCACGTGGTGGAGTACCGGGGCTTCGAGAAGTTCTGCGAGGGCCGCCCCTTCACCGAGATGGCGGGCATCACGGCCCGCATCTGTGGCATCTGCCCGGTGAGCCACCTGCTGGCGGCCGCCAAGACCGGCGACAAGCTGCTGGCGATTTCGATCCCCCCGGCGGCCGACAAGCTGCGGCGGCTGCTCAACCTGGCCCAGCTCACCCAGTCCCACGCCCTCTCCTTCTTCCACCTCAGCAGCCCCGATTTCCTGCTGGGCTGGGAGAGCGACCCGGCCAAGCGCAATGTCTTCGGCCTGATGGCCGCCGACCCCGACCTGGCCCGTGCCGGCATCCGCCTGCGCCAGTTCGGCCAGCAGATCCTGGAGCTGCTGGGTGGCCGCAAGATCCACTCCGCCTGGGCGGTGCCCGGCGGCGTGCGCTCCCCCCTGAGCCAGGAGGCTAAGGACTGGATCCTGGATCGCCTGCCGGAAGCCCGCGCCACCGTGACCCTGGCCTTGGAGCTCTACAAGAAGCTGCTCGATGGCCCCCTGCAGAAGGAGCAGCGGGTCTTCGGTGACTTCCCCAGCCTGTTCATGGGCCTGGTGACGCCGCAGGGGCTCTGGGAGCACATCGAGGGGCGCATCCGCTTCCGCGATGCGAATGGGGCGATCGTGGCCGACCAGCTCAGCGAGGACGACTACGCCGAGTTCCTCGGCGAGGCGGTGGAACCCTGGAGCTACCTCAAGTTCCCCTACTACAAGCCCCTGGGTTATCCGGACGGCATCTACCGGGTGGGTCCCCTGGCGCGGCTCAACGTCTGCGACAGCGTCGGCACCCCCTGGGCCGATCGGGAGCTGGCGGAACTGCGCCAGCGCAGCGGCCAGCCCGTCACCTCGAGCTTCGCTTACCACCACGCCCGGCTGGTGGAGATCGTCGCCTGCCTGGAGGCGATCGAGGTGCTGGTGCAGGATCCCGAGCTGATGCACGGCCGCATCCGGCTGCGGGCCTCCCTCAACCGCAACGAGGCGGTGGGAGTGAGTGAGGCACCCCGGGGCACCCTGTTCCACCACTACAAGGTGGATGACGACGGCCTGCTCACCAGCGTCAACCTGATCATCGCCACCGGCCAGAACAACCTGGCGATGAACCGCACGGTGCACCAGATCGCCCAGGAGTACATCCCCGATCCGGTGGCCGCTGACGCCGAGATTCCCGAGGCGATGCTCAACCGGGTGGAGGCGGGCATCCGCTGCTTCGACCCCTGCCTCTCCTGCTCCACCCATGCCGCCGGCCAGATGCCGCTGCGCCTGCAGCTGCTGGCCGCCGACGGCACGGTGCTGGCGGAACGCCTGCGGGGATGAGCGGCGCCGGCCTCGGCACCGGAGGTGCTCTGCTGATCGGCATCGGCAACCCCCTGCGGGGCGATGACGGGGTGGGCTGGCACCTGGTGGAGGGCCTCGGCCTGCAGCGCCACCAGCTCACCCCCGAACTGGCCGAGGCGGTGGCGGCCGCCGAGCGGCTGCTGTTTGTCGATGCCTGGCTGGCACCGCCAGGGAGCCGCTGCCTGCTTCGGCCCCTGGTGGCCTCAGGCGGCTGGGAGCGCGACACCCACCGGGTGGCGCCCGCCCGGCTGCTGGCTCTGGCTGAGCAGCTGTTCGATCGCTGCGTGCCGGCCCACGAGCTGCTGGTGCCGGCCTTCGACTTCTCCTGGGGCGAGCGTTTCTCGCCGGAGCTGCAGCGCCAGCTGCCCCGGGCGCGCCGGCTGCTGCGGGGCTGGTTGCGGGAGGCGGCGGCGCCCCATGCATGAACTCAGCCTGATGGATGCGGTGCGGGAGCAGGTCCTGGAGCAGGCCGCCCTGCATGGGGCCGGCCGCATCGACGCCATCACCCTGCGGGTGGGCAGCCTGGCGGGGGTGGAGATCGAGGCCCTGCGCCTGGCCCACGAGGTGGTGATGGCGGACACGATCGCCGCCGGTTCCCGGCTGGAGATCGAGGCGGTGGAGGCTGCCTGTTTCTGCGCTGCCTGCGAGCAGCCCTTCGCGGCTCGCGATGGCTGCTGTGCATGCCCCCGCTGCGGCCGCATCAGCCGGGAGCTGCTGCGGGGCAGGGAACTGCAACTGGCCTCGATGGACATCGCCTGAGGCGCCGCCCAGAGGCTGCCGAGCCCATGGCCATGGGCAGGGCAGGGACGGGGACTTGCCGCTGGAGCCGCTTGGAAATGAAATGCAATTTTGCGCAAGATTTCGTTTTTTTATCACTCTGTGCCAGGCCTTTTGCTGTCCATGAATGACGATTTCCGCTTTCTGCTCGCGTTGAGTGGCATAGGAAAGAGAGGCGTAACCACCATGACATTGATCACCAGAATCGTTCAGCGCAGCGTGGGCGTCGCCGCCACCGGCGGTCTTCTGTTTGGCGGCGCCGTGATGGCGGAAGTCCGACCCGTCGATGGTCACTCCGGTGCTGTGCCGGAGTCCATCTCCGAGCCCATCCCGGCGGAGGCTCCCCTCGCGGAAGTCCCCACCCAGGATCCCCCCCTGATGGGCACGGTCCCGGCGAGCGAGGACGCTCCCTCCGCGGCCCCCCAGGCCGCCACGGTTGACGCCGCCCTGATCGCCCAGACCTATCCCCAGCCGGTGGTGAAGGAGGTCTATTCCGCCAAGGGCTGGTACCTAACGATCGGTGCCGGTGCCCAGACCCCCAGCGACCAGACGGTGAACAGCACGGGCACGCTCGTTTCACCCTTCTTCACACCGCTGCTGTTCAACTTCGGAAACAACAACTCCACCAAGCTCGACCTCGGCGGGGGCTTCTCCGGTGATGTGGGCGTTGGTTATGACTTCGGCGCCCTGCGCGCCGAGCTCACCTACGGCTATAGCCGGGCCAGCCTCAACGCCGTCGGTGCCGCCAATCCGATCGGCTTCGGTGCCTTCGGCATCGTGCCCTTCACCAACAACGTCTCCGGCATCATCAACAAGAATGATGTGCTGGCCAGCCTCTACTACGACATCGAGACCAACAGCCGCTGGACGCCCTACATCGGCGGTGGCATCGGGTACACCAACCTCAGCACCCCGAGTTTCACCCTCAACGGTTTCCCCACCAACAGCGTCAACAAGGGGCTGTTCGGTTGGCAGGCCAAGGTGGGTGTCAGCTACGCCATGAGCTACAACTCCGATGTCTACCTTGAGGGCGTCTATCAAGGTGCTGGTGGGTATTCCTCCGAGAATCTGACCTTCGACGCCTTCAACAGCTTCGGCGGCAAGATCGGCTTCCGCTACCGCTTCGGCGCCCGCCCACTGGCGGCGGCTCCCATCCCAACCCCGGAGCCGGAACCGATCATGCAGCCCGCACCGGCTCCGGCGCCGATCTTCCAGCCCGAGCCCGCCCCCGCGCCCATCCGCGGTCTCTGGTGAACACGGTGGTGGCGAGGGCCCCGGCCCCGTCGGAACTCCGTGCCTAGCCTTCGGGCGAGGCCGGGCCCCGGCGGGGCTTTTCCGTGCCGCTCTCCTGTCTGGGGTCGAACCTGCGATGTGCGTCGACTGCAATTGCGGCCAACCGGTCGCCCCCGCCATCGAGGCCCCCCGGCACCTGGAGCTGGGCCACCGCCTGCTGGTGCACAACGATGCCCAGGCGGCGGCCAACCGGGAGCATTTCGCCGCCGCCGGTGTCCGGGTGATCAACCTGCTCTCCTCCCCCGGCTCCGGTAAGACCGCCCTGCTGGAGCGCCTGGCCCTGGAACTGGCCCCGACGTCGTCGTCGGCGCGCCATCCGATGGCGGTGATCGTGGGAGATCTGGCCACCGACAACGACGCCCGTCGCCTGCGGGCCGCCGGGGTGCCGGCCCTGCAGATCACCACCGGCCAGGCCTGCCACCTGGAGGCGGCGATGGTGCACCGGGCCCTGCATGAGCTCGACCACCTCGGCCACCCCCTGGCCGGCCTGGAGCTGCTGGTGATTGAGAACGTCGGCAACCTGGTCTGCCCGGCCGCCTTCGATCTCGGCGAGAGTCAGCGGCTGGTGCTGCTGTCGGTCACCGAAGGGGAGGACAAGCCCCTGAAATACCCGGCCATCTTCCATTCCGCCGACGTGGTGGTGATCAGCAAGAGCGACCTGGTCGGGGCCTGCGGCTTCGATGGGGCCCAGGCCCGCCGTCACATCGCCCGGGTGGCCCCCCGTGCCCGGATCGTGGAGGTCTCCGCCCGCACCGGAGAGGGCATCGCCGAGCTGCTGGTGGCCCTGGGCCTGGAGCGGGTGGCCGTGGCCGGCTGACCATGCCACCGCTGGCGGAGCGTGCCCAGCTGCACCTGGAGTGCCGTGGCGTGGTGCAGGGGGTGGGCTTCCGGCCCCTGGTGCACCGCCTCGCCCGGGATCTTGATCTGCGGGGCGAGGTGGAAAACGGCCCGGGGGCGGTGCGCCTGCGGCTGGAGGGGGACCGCCGCTCCCTGGAGACGTTCCTGCGGCGCCTGCCGCAGCAGCTGCCCCCCGGGGCCCGGCTTGAGCCCCTCGATCCGGTCTGGTCGGCGGCCGCCGGCCCGGCGGTGGGCCCGTTCCAGGCGGGGGTGCGGATCATGGCCGGCCAGGCCAGGCCGCTCCGCATCGATCTGATCGCGTCGTCGCTGGTGGCCGACCGGGCCCCCTGCCGCGCCTGCCTGGCGGAACTGGCCGATCCCGCCGATCGCCGCTTCGGCTACCCCTTCATCAGCTGCTGCGACTGCGGTCCCCGCTTCAGCATCGCCACGGCCGAGCCCTGGGCCCGGGCCCACACGACCCTGGCGCCGTTCGCCCTGTGCCCGGCCTGCCGCCGGGAGTTCGAGGATCCCTCCGACCGCCGCTTCCACGCCGAGACCATCGCCTGCCCCGCGTGCGGGCCGCGACTTGCGCTCCTCGATGCCTCCGGGGCGCCCGTGGCGGGCTCCGCCGCCGGCGACGGCAGCCCCGCCGCCTTGATCAGGGCCTGCTGCGGGCTCCTGGCGGCCGGAAAGGTCCTGGCCCTGCAGGGGGTGGGCGGGTTCCAGCTGCTGGTGGCCGCCACCGACACCGAGGCGGTGGCCCGGCTGCGGCGGCGCAAGCGACGGCCCGCCAAGCCCTTCGCCCTGCTGGTGGCCGAGGTTGAGGCCCTCGCCCCCTTCTGCGCCATCGACGCCGCCGAGCGCCTGGCCCTGGCGGATCCCGCCGCTCCGATCGTGCTGTTGCGGCGCCGCCTGGGGGCGCCCGACGCCCTGCCGGGCGTGGCCCCGGGCAGCCCGTGCCTGGGGGCGATGCTGCCGGCGTCGCCGCTACACGATCTCCTGGCGCGCGCCTTCGGCCGGCCCCTGGTGGCCACCAGCGGCAACCCCAGCGGTGAACCGCTCTGCATCGATCCTGCTGAGGCGGTGGGGCGGCTGGGGGTCGGGGCTGGCGAGCCGATCGCCGATGCCTTCCTCGTGCACGACCGTGCCATCGCCCGGCCCCTGGACGATTCGGTGCTGCAGTTGATCGATGGCCGGCCCGCCCTGCTGCGCCGGGCCCGCGGCCATGCCCCCGAGCCCCTGGTCCTCGGACCGATGCCGGGCGCTCGGTCCGGCGGCCTGGTGGCCCTGGGCAGTGACCTCAAGAGCGCACCCGCCCTGGCCCTGGAGGGACGGGTGTGGCTCTCCCCCCACCTGGGGGACCTGGCCGAAGGTCGCCTGCTCTCCCGCCTGGCCGCGGGACTGGAGGCCATCGAGCGGCGCTGGGGCGATGGGGTGGGGGCCATCGCCTGCGATGCCCATCCCGGTTACCTCAGCCACCAGCTCGCCGCGGCCCAGCCGTGGCCGCGGCGCCCGGTGCAGCACCACCGGGCCCACGGCCTGGTGGTGCTGGCGGAGCATGGTCTGGAGACGCCGCTGCTGGCCTTCACCTGGGATGGGCTGGGATACGCCCCGCCGCCCGAATCGGCGACTGGGGAGCCGGCGGCTACGGAGTTGGCGGCTGGCGGCTCTGCCCGGCTCTGGGGCGGGGAGCTGCTGCTGCTGGGCGGACCCGGGGGCCTCCCCTGCGAGCGGCTGGTGGCCCTGCGGCCCTTTCCCCTGCCAGGCGGTGAGCGGGCCATGGCGGAACCCCGCCGGGCGGCCCTGGGGCTCCTGGCCGCCGCCGGGCCCGGGGCCCTGGGGCACCCCGGAGCCCGCCACACCCTGGCCGCCTTCGAGGCCGCCGACCGCCGCCTGCTGCTGCAGGCCATCGCCGGCGGCTGCAACAGCCCCCTGACCACCAGCGTGGGGCGGCTTTTCGATGCGGTTGCCTCCCTGCTGGACCTGGTGCAGGTGCAGAGTCACGAGGGCGAGGGGGGACTGCGGCTGCAGGGGGCGGCCTCCGCCGCTCCAGCCGCTTCCGCTGACTCCCCGGCGGGCGACCCCGGCGACTGGCCCTTCCCCTTGGTGCAGCCAGGGGCCGTCGCGGCCTCGGGCGCCGATGGGCCGACCCTGGGTTGGCTCGACTGGGAACCACTGCTGCTGACCCTGCTGGCGGCGATCGCGGCTGGCACCCCGGCGAGCCTCTGCGCCGCCCGTTTCCACCAGGCCCTGGTGGTCGCCCTGGCCGGAACGGCCGCCATCGCCACGGCAGCCGAAGGTGCGCCCGTGGCCCTGGCCGGGGGCTGCTTCCAGAACCGGCTGCTGCTGGAGGGGGCGATCGGCGCCCTGCGGGCCCGGGCGTTGCGGCCGTTCTGGCCGGAGCGCGTGCCCTGCAATGACGGCGGGCTGGCCCTCGGCCAGCTCTGGGCGGCGGCGGGGCCGTGGGCAGATCCGGCCGGCGCGCCTACAACCAGGTGGAGAGACCACGCGCCGTGATCCGCCCATGTGCCTGGCCGTGCCCGCCCGCATCCTCTCGATCCGGAGCCAGCCGCCTGCGGGCGAGCCCGGGCCGGGACCCCCCACGGGGGCCGACGATGGGCTCTGGCGCATGGCCGAGGTGGATTTCGGGGGGGTGCGCCAGCAGGTGAGCCTGGCCTGCCTGCCCGAGGCGGCCGTCGGCGATCGGGTGCTGGTGCATGTGGGCCTGGCCCTGAGCCTCGTCGAGGACGACCCCGCATGACCATCACCGTCGACGGCAACGAGGCCGTGGCCCTGGTGGCCTACCGCCTCAACGAGGCGATCGCCATCTACCCGATCACGCCCGCTTCGCCGATGGGGGAGTGGGCCGACGCCTGGAACACCGAAGGCCGCCCCAACCTCTGGGGCACGGTGCCGGCGGTGGTGGAGCTGCAGAGCGAGGCCGGCGCCGCCGGCACCGTCCACGGCGCCCTGCAGGCGGGGGTGCTGACCACCACCTTCACGGCCTCTCAGGGGCTGCTGCTGATGGTGCCCAACCTCTACAAGCTGGCGGGCGAACTCACCCCCGCCGTGCTGCACGTGGCGGCCCGCTCCCTGGCGGCCCAGGGCCTCTCGATCTTCGGCGACCACAGCGACGTGATGGCCTGCCGCGGCACGGGCTGCGCCATCCTCTGCTCGGCCTCGGTGCAGGAGGCGGGCGACTTCGCCGCCATCGCCACCCGGGCGAGCCTGAAGGGGCGGCTGCCGTTCCTGCACATGTTCGACGGCTTCCGCACCTCCCACGAGATCCAGAAGATCGAGCCCATCGACGACGCGGTGCTCCACGCCCTGATGCCGATGGAGGCGGTGGCGGCCCACCGCCAGCGGGCCCTCTCCCCGGACCATCCGGTGCTGCGGGGCACGGCCCAGAACCCGGATGTCTACTTCCAGGCGCGGGAGTCGGTGAACCGCTTCTACGACGCCCTCCCCGGCCACCTGGTGGAGGCGATGGAGCGCTTCGCCGGCCTCACCGGCCGCCATTACGGCCCCTACGAGTACGTGGGCGCCGCCGATGCCGAGCGGGTGGTGGTGCTGATGGGCTCCGGCTGCGACACCGCAGAGGAGACCGTTCAAGCCCTGAACGCCGCGGGCGAAAGGGTGGGGGTGCTCAAGGTGCGCCTGTTCCGGCCCTTCGTGGCCTCCCTGTTCGCCGCCGCCCTGCCGCCGACGGTGCAATCCCTGGCGGTGCTCGACCGCTGCAAGGAGCCGGGGGCCGGCGGTGAACCCCTCTACCTCGATGCGGTGGCGGCCCTCAGCGAGGAGTGGCGCTCCTGCCACGGTGATCGGCCCCTGCCGCAGGTGGTGGGCGGCCGCTACGGCCTCTCTTCCAAGGAGTTCACCCCGGCGATGGTCAAGGCGGTGTTCGACAACCTCCTGCTGAGCCAGCCCCGCAACCACTTCACCGTCGGCATCGATGACGACGTCACCCACCGCTCGCTGCCCATTGCCGCGGACTTCCACGTCGACGGGGCCGACGAGGTGCGCGCCGTGTTCTACGGCCTGGGCTCGGACGGCACCGTGGGGGGCAACAAGGCCACGATCAAGATCATCGGCGAGCAGACCGACCTGTACGCCCAGGCCTACTTCGTCTACGACTCCAAGAAATCCGGCTCGGTCACGGTGTCGCACCTGCGCTTCGGCCCCCGACCGATCCGCGCCCCCTACCTGATCGAGCGCCCCACCCTGGTGGCTTGCCACCAGTGGGATTTCGTCGACCGCTTCGACCTGCTGGCCGGCCTGGACGCCGGTGGGGTGCTGCTGCTCAACAGCCCCTTCCCGATCGAAGAGAGCTGGCGGCGGATGCCGGCCTCACTGCGCTGCGGCATCCGCGAGCGGGGCCTGACGGTGTGGCTGATCAACGCCTACCGGGTGGCGCGGGAGGCCGGCATGGGCAACCACATCAACACGGTGATGCAGGCCTGCTTCTTCGCCGTCAGCGGCGTGCTGCCGCGGCAGGAGGCGATCGAGCAGATCCGTGCCTCCGTGCGCAAGACCTACGGCCGCAAGGGGGAGGCGGTGGTGGCGATCAACCTGCGTGCCCTCGACGCCACCCTTGAGCACCTGCAGCCGCTTGACTGGCGCTGTCTGTCGGCCGAGGACGACCTCCCGCCACCGGCCCCTGTGGCCGACCGGCTCGCCGACGCTCCGCTGTTCGTGCGGGAGGTGATCGGCCCCCTGATGGAGCGGCGCGGCGATGCCCTGCCCGTCAGCGCCCTGCCCTGCGACGGCACCTGGCCCACGGGCACGGCCCAGTGGGAGAAGCGCAACATCGCCGAGTCGGTGCCGGTGTGGGAGAGCGACCTCTGCGTGCAGTGCGGCAAGTGCGTCATGGTGTGTCCCCATGCGGTGATCCGGGCCAAGGCGGTGGCGCCGGAGGCCCTGGCCGCTGCCCCCGAGGGATTCCGCCAGGCCCCCGCCCGCGATCCCGACTTCCAGGGCCGCAGCTTCACGATCCAGGTGGCCGTCGAGGACTGCACCGGTTGCGCCCTGTGCGTGGAGGTCTGTCCGGCCCGGGACCGCACCGAGCCGAAGCGCAAGGCGATCAACATGGCCCCCCAGCGCCCCCTGCGGGAGGCCGGCCGCGGCCACTGGGACTTTTTCCTGGGGCTGCCCGAGATGGCCCGCGGCGACCTCAACCTGCACAAGATCGGTCAGCAGCAGTTGCAGCAACCCCTGTTCGAGTTCTCCGGCGCCTGCGGCGGCTGCGGCGAAACCCCCTACCTCAAGCTGGCCAGCCAGCTGTTCGGCGACCGCATGCTGGTGGCCAACGCCACGGGCTGCTCCTCCATCTATGGCGGCAACCTGCCCACCACCCCCTGGAGCACCAACGCCGAGGGGCGCGGCCCGGCCTGGAGCAATTCCCTGTTCGAGGACAACGCCGAGTTCGGCCTGGGCATGCGGGTGGCGATCGACCAGCAGCGCCAGATGGCCCTGGAGCTGCTGGAGCGGCTGGGGCCGGCGCCGGAGCGGGCCGACCCCCTGCTCCCCGGGGCCCTGGTGGCGGCGATCCGCGACGGCGACCAGCACGACGAGGCCGGCATCGTCGCCCAGCGGCAACGGGTGGAGGAGCTCAAGCGCCTGCTCCACGCCGTGGCACCGGAGGCCCCCCGGGCCACCACCCCTCGGGATGCACAGGCCGCCCGGCTGCTGGATCTGGCCGATGCCCTGGTCAAGAAGAGCGTCTGGCTGGTGGGGGGTGACGGCTGGGCCTACGACATCGGCTTCGGCGGCCTCGACCACGTGCTCGCCAGCGGCCGGGACGTCAATGCCCTGGTGCTCGACACCGAGGTGTACTCCAACACCGGCGGCCAGATGTCGAAGGCCACCCCCCGGGCGGCGGTGGCCAAGTACGCCGCCGGCGGCAAGGCCGCGCCCAAGAAGGATCTCGGGCTGATGATGATGAGCTACGGCACGGTCTACGTGGCCAGCGTGGCCATGGGGGCCCGCGATGAGCACACGGTGCGGGCGTTCCTGGAGGCGGAAAGTTATCCGGGGCCGTCGCTGATCCTGGCCTACTCGCACTGCATCGCCCACGGCATCGACATGGCCCGGGGCATGGAACAGCAGAAGGCGGCGGTGGACTCCGGCCGCTGGCTGCTCTACCGCTACGACCCGCGCCGCACCGACCGGGGCGAGCACCCGCTGCAGATCGACAGCCGGGGCCAGAAGCGACCCCTGGCGGAGGCGATGGCCACGGAGAACCGTTTCCGCATGCTCTCCTTCAGCCAGCCGGAGCGGGCCCGGGCGCTGGCGCGCCAGGCAGAGCTGGAGGTGGGGCGGCGCCTGGCCATCTACCGGGCCCTCGCCGGCACCCCGAGCGAGGCACCGCCATGACCCATCCCGATCTGTCCGTCACCTATCTGGGCCTGGAGCTGCGCAGCCCGCTGGTGGTGGGGGCCGCGGCGCCCCTCAGCGAGGACATTGACCAGCTGCTGCGGCAGGAGGAGGCCGGCGCCGCGGCCGTGGTGCTGCATTCGCTGTTCGAAGAGCAGATCGAGCGCGACCAGCTGGAGCTGCACCGGGTGACCCTGCAGGGCGCCGACAGCTACGGCGAGGCGCTCAGCTACTTCCCCGAGCCCTCGATCTTCCATGTGGGCCACGACCTCTACCTGCGCCACCTGGAGCAGGCCCGCTCCCGGCTGTCGGTGCCGGTGATCGCCAGCCTCAACGGCGCCCACCCCGGCCAGTGGGTGCAGGTGGCGCGGCGGATGGAGTCGGCCGGCGCCAGTGCCCTGGAGCTGAACATCTATGCCGTTCCCACCGATCCGGACCTCTCCAGCGCGGCGATCGAGAACCAGGTGCTGGAGATCGTCGCCGAGGTGCGCGCCGAGGTGACGCTGCCCCTGGCGGTGAAGCTCAGCCCCTTCTTCACCAACTTCGGCGCCATGGCCAAGCGGCTGGCCGCCGCCGGTGCCGATGGGCTGGTGCTGTTCAACCGCTTCTACCAGCCCGACATCGACATCGAAGAACTGGAGGTGCGGCCCAACCTGCTGCTGTCCACCCCCCACGACCTGCGGCTGCCCCTGCGCTGGATCGCCCTGCTGCACGGCCGCCACCCGCTGGATCTGGCGGCCACCGGCGGCGTGCACCGCGGCACCGACGTGGTGCGCCTGCTGATGGCCGGTGCCGCCATCACCCAGGTGGTCGCCGCCCTGCTGCGCCACGGCCCCGGCCGCCTCACGGGGCTGGAGGAGGAGCTCAGCCAGTGGCTGCTGGAGCACGAGCACGCCACGGCCCGGGAGCTGATCGGCTGCATGAGCCAGCAGCGCTGCCCCGATCCGAGCGAGTACGAGCGCTCCCAGTACATGCGCGCCGTCCAGACCTTCCTGCCCGCCGATGCCGCGGCGGCGCCCGGTCCCTGGTGAGTGCTCCGCTGGCGGCGACGGCGGAAGTGGCCGCCGTGCGGGAGCTGGCGGCCGAGCTCGCCGCGATCACCACCCGCCCCTGGACCCTGATGGAGGTGTGCGGCGGCCAGACCCACGCCATCGTGCGCTGGGGGCTCGACCAGCTGCTCCCCCCCGGGCTGCGGTTGATCCACGGGCCCGGCTGTCCGGTCTGCGTCACCCCCGCCGCCACGATCGATGCCGCCCGGGCCCTGGCCCGCCGGCCCGAGGTGATCCTCTGCTCCTACGGCGACATGCTGCGGGTGCCGGGCGCCGCTGCTGACGGGGGGCCGGGGGATCTGCTGGGGGTGCGGGCCGAGGGTGGCGATGTGCGCCTGCTCACCTCCCCGTTGGAGGCCCTGGCCCTGGCCCGGCGCCACCCGGATCGCCAGGTGGTGTTCCTGGCGGTGGGCTTCGAGACCACGGCCCCGGCCACCGCTTTGCTGGTGCGCCAGGCGATGGCCGCCGGGGCGGCCAACCTCTCCCTGCTGGCGGCCCACGTGCGGGTGCCCCCCGCCATGGCGGCGATCCTGGCGGCCGAGGGCAACCAGGTGCAGGGATTTCTGGCGGCGGGGCACGTGTGCGCGGTGATGGGCACCACCGAACTGGAGGACCTGGCGGATCGGCAGCGGGTG
The DNA here is from genome assembly GCF_034931325.1 of Cyanobium gracile UHCC 0139. Classification (GTDB taxonomy): domain Bacteria; phylum Cyanobacteriota; class Cyanobacteriia; order PCC-6307; family Cyanobiaceae; genus Cyanobium; species Cyanobium gracile_B. Next base: position 38,318 of record NZ_JAYGHX010000007.1, read on the forward strand.
CCGGTGGTGGTCAGCGGCTTCGAGCCCTTGGATCTGATGCGGGGCCTGGTGGCCTGCGTGCGGCAGCTGGAGCGGGGTGAGGCCCGGGTGGCCAATGCCTACGGCCGGGTGGTGCGCCAGCAGGGCAATCCGGAGGCCCGGGGCCTGCTGGAATCGGTGTTCGAGCCGGTGGACCGGCCCTGGCGGGGCTTCGGCGTGATCCCGGGGGGCGGCCTGGGGCTGAGGGCGCCGTTCCGCCACCTGGAGGCCAGGGCCCGGTTCCCCGGCCTGCCCGGTGGGCCCGAGGAGGGGGCGGATCCCGGGGCCGAGGCCGGCGCGGAGGGGGTCTGCATCAGCGGCCGCATCCTGCAGGGGCGCGCCCGGCCCATGGACTGCCCGGCCTTCGGCACCACCTGCACCCCCGAGCACCCGCTGGGGGCACCGATGGTGTCCTCCGAGGGGGCCTGCGCCGCCTACCACCGTTACGGCCGCCGTGGCTGAGCCGGCTACGCCCGCCACCCCCCGCATCCAGCTGGCCCACGGCGGCGGCGGCACCCTGATGCAGCAGCTGATCGACGCCGAGCTGCGCCGCCTCTACGCCGACCCCGACCAGGTGCTGCACGATGCCGCCCGCCTGTCCCTGCCCCACGGCCGGCTCGCCTTCACCACCGACAGCTACGTGGTGCAGCCCCTGGAGTTCGAGGGGGGCGACATCGGCACCCTGGCGGTGACGGGCACCGCCAACGACCTGGCGATGGCAGGCGCGCGGCCCCTGGTGCTGAGCCTGGGCCTGATCCTGGAGGAGGGGCTGGAGCTGGCCCTGCTGCGCCGGATCGTGGCGTCGCTGGGGGAGGCGTCCCGGCGCTGCGGGGTGACCATCGTCACCGGCGACACCAAGGTGGTGGAGCGGGGCAAGGGGGACGGGGCCTTCCTCAACACCAGCGGCATCGGCCTGCTGCAGGTGGACGAGCCGATCGATCCGCTGGCGATCGCCCCCGGCGACCAGCTGCTGGTGAGCGGCGACCTGGGCCGCCACGGGGTGGCGATCCTGGCCGCCCGCCATGGCCTGGATCTGCAGCCCCCCCTGGCCACGGACTGCATGCCCCTGTGGCCGGCGGTGGAGGCGCTGCTGGCGGCCGGGGTGCGGCTCCACTGCCTGCGGGACCTCACCCGGGGCGGCCTGGCCAGTGCCCTGCAGGAGCTGGCCGCCCCCGGGGGGCTGGAGCTGCTGGTGGAGGAGGAGCGCATCCCGGTGGCCGAGCCCGTGCGGCGCACCTGTGAGCTGCTGGGGTTCGACCCGCTGCACCTGGCCAACGAGGGCCGCTTCCTGGCGGTGGTGCCCGAGGCCGATCGGCAGCGGGCCCTGGAGGTACTGGCGCCGGCCGGGGGGGCCTGGATCGGCCAAGTGGCGGCGGCAGGCCACACAGCCGGCCGCCCCCGTGGCCGGGTACTGCTGCGCACCCCCTTCGGCAGCGAGCGGGTGCTGGTGCCCCTCAGCGGGGAACTGCTGCCACGGATCTGCTGAACCCTGGCGGCACCTGCCCAGCGTGGCGCCAGCGTTTGTCGAGGGCATCCACCAGGATCACCAGCACTGGGGCCAGGGCCATCGGCCCCAGCCAGGCCAGGGGGAACGGAGCCATTCCAAACACGGCCGCCACTGGAGCCAGCAGCACCAGGGCACTGGCCAGCAGCGGTTCACTGACCCATCCCAGCCACAGCAAGGGATTGGGGATGGCGAGCGTGGCCCAGGCGGGACGGCGTTCACTGCGGCAGGCCAGCAGGGTGCCCATCTGGCCGGCCACGATCAGGCAGAAGGTGACGGTGGTGGCCTGCTGCTGGATCGCCACCACGCCGGCGTCGGCGGTGTGATGCAGGAGCTGGGGCGCCAGGATCCGCAGCTGGCTCCAGCCCACGCCGTTGGCTCGCCAGGTCAGCAGGTACCCCGCCATGGCCACCAGGCCCTCCACCACCCCCAGCACCAGATAGGCGCGCACCATCACGGCCCGGTTGAGCAGCGGCAGGCCCCTGGGGCGCGGGGGCAGGCGCATCAACCCCGGTTCGGGTGGGTCGGCCCCCAGGCCCAGGGCCGGCAGCAGGTCGGTGCCCAGGTCGACGGCCAGGATCTGCAGCACCGTGAGGGCGGCGGGAATCCCGGCGATCACCATCGCCAGGAAGGGCAGCACCTCCGGCACGTTCGAGGCCAGCACGTAGGTGATGAAGCGGCCGATGTTGGTCACCACCGAGCGGCCGTAGCGGACGGCTTCCACGATCGTGGCGAAGTTGTCGTCGAGCAGCACGATGTCGGCGGCCTCACGGGCCACATCCGTGCCGCTGATCCCCATCGCCAGCCCCACATCGGCGGCGCGCAGGGCCGGGGCATCGTTGACGCCATCGCCGGTGACGGCCACCACCTCCCCGAGGGCGCGGTAGGCCTGCACCAGCCGCAGCTTCTGCTCCGGCGCCATGCGGGCGAACACCAGCCGGCGGCGGTACTTGAGCAGCTGGCGCAGGTGCACGTCGCTGATCTGGGCCAGGGTGGAGCCCTCGATCACCCGCACCGGGTCCGCGCTGGCCTGCTGCTGCGCCGTCGGTCGGCCCGGGGACCCAGGGGGGTCGAGCAGACCGATCTGCTGGGCGATCGCCTGGGCCGTCAGGCCGTAGTCGCCGGTGACCATCGTCACCTTGATGCCGGCGTCCCGGCACCGGCGGATCGCGTCGGGCACCTCCGGACGGGGGGGGTCGTAGAGACCGAGCAGACCGAGGAACATCTGGGCACTCTCCAGGGCCTCCGCCGGCGCGTCGCCGCAGCCCCCGTCGCCGCGGCGGAGCGCCACGGCGATGACGCGAAAGCCCCTGGCGGCCAGCCCATCGTTGGCGGCCACCACCTGCTGGCGCAGCTCGGCGGGCAAGGGGGCGTCGCCACTGGAGGACAGCCAGCTGCTGCACTGCTCCAGAACCTCCAGGGGGGCCCCCTTGGTGATCAGCAGGGAGCCCCCCGTGACGATCGGCAGATCGTCGGCATGGTCGCCCCAGTCCACCAGCACGGTCATGCGGCGGCGGAGGGAATCGAAGGGAACCTCCCGGCGCCGTGGATGCCGGCCCGGCAACGCCTCCGGCACCAGCCCGGCTTCCGCGGCGGCCACCAGCATCGCCGTTTCGGTGGGATCCCCCACCCCCAACCGCGGTGCGGCGGCGCCACCGGCCCCCGCCACCGGTGCATCGAGGCGGGCGTTGGAGCAGAGGCAGGCGGCGCGCAGCAACAGCCGCTCCAGCCCCCCGGCGGGCAACGGCAGCCAGGTGCTCTCCACCGCCATGCGGTTGCCGGTGAGGGTGCCCGTCTTGTCGGAGCAGATCACACTCACCGAGCCCAGGGCTTCCACCGCCGAGAGTCGGCGCACCAGAGCCTGGCGGCTGGCCATCCGCTGCACCGCCATGGCCAGGGCCAGGGTGACGGTGGGCAGCAGCCCTTCGGGAACGTTGGCCACGATGATCCCCGTGGCGAACACCACGCTCTCCAGCGGGGCCATCCCGACCAGCAGGACGCTGAGGCCGAAAGCGACCACGCCCATGGTCACGGCGATGGTGCAGATCGTGTGGACGATTTTGCTGACCTGCACCTCCAGGGTGCTGGCGCCGCGCGTGGTGCCGGCCGCCAGGCGCGCCACCTGCCCGAATTCCGTCTCCGCGCCCGTGGCGTAGACGAACGCCTCCCCCCGTCCTGAGGCCACGGTGCTGCCGGCCATCACCAGGTTGATCCGCTCACCGGTGCTGACCTTCACCTGGCGCTGGCTGCCTTCGATGGCCCCGCTCCGGCGCGCCACCGGCAGGGATTCGCCGGTGAGCACCGACAGATCCAGATAGAGCCCATGGGCCTCGCTCAACCGACAGTCGGCCGGGATCCGATCCCCCTCTTCGAGCCGGATACGGTCACCCGCCACCAGCTGCTCCGCCGCCAGAAAGCCCAGCTGGCCGTTGCGCCACACCTGCACCTGGCTGGGCAGGGCGCGGGTGAGCGCCGCCAGGGTGCGCTCGGCCTGGAACTCCTGCCAGAAGGAGAAGACGCCGTTGATCAGGACCACCCCCCAGATGGCCCAGCCCAGCTGGGGGGTCCCGGCGGCGAAGGCCAGCCCCCCGGCGACCCACAGCAGCAGGGCCATGAAATGGACCATCTGGTCCAGGAAGCGCAGGGCCAGGGGCCTGCGCCGGGCGGGCGGGAGGCGGTTGGGGCCGAAATGGGCCAGGCGCCGTTCGGCCTCCTCGCTGCCGAGGCCCTCCGGTGTGGTCTGCAGGGCCTGGTGGACGCCTTCCAGCGGCAGCGACCAGATCGGCTGGGAGGCGGCGAGCAGCACGGACCGGCGGCGGGGGGCCACCTTCAGCATGGCCAGCCCGGGGTCGGGCGAAGCGGCGTCGCTAGCGTCAATGGCCCCGTGGATACCGCCACCGATGCCGCCTCCCCTGCGCCCGTCGAGGCTCCGGTCGGTGCGGCGCCGTGCCCTGGCCCTGGCGGCCCTCGTCCTGGCGGCCGTTCCCGCGGTGGCCGCCTTTCCTGGGTTGGCGTCCGCTTCAGCGGCGGCGGCGGACGTCGGCACCCTCTGGAGGGTGCGGGATGGCGCCGGCACCGTGTTCATCGCCGGCTCCCTGCACCAGCTGCGGCGCGACCGGGCCGGGCTCCCCCCGTCCTATGGCCTGGCCTACGGGGAGGCGGAGCGGCTGGCCATGGAGCTCGACATGGATGGCATCAGCCCGGCGGTTCTGGCCGGTGAGCTGGTGACCCGGGCCCTCGATCCCGACGGCCGCTCCCTGCGCGATGGCCTGCCGGCGGCCTCCTGGCGAACCCTCCAGCCGCGCCTGGCAGGACTGGGGCTGCCGGAGGCGGTGATCGATCGTTTCGAGCCCTGGGCCGTGGCCCTGCTGCTGGCCTCCGCTGAGTTCCTGCAACGGGGCTACTCCCCCGAGAGCGGGGTGGAGGGCCAGCTCCAGGCCAGCGCCGCCGCCGACCGCAAGCCCATCGATGGTCTGGAGACACCGGCCGAACAGTTCGAACTGTTCGATGGGCTGCCCCGGACCGATCAGGTGCAGCTGCTGGAGGTCACCCTGAAGGAATTGGATGGGGTCGGGCCCCGGCTGGACGCCCTCGAGGGGGCCTGGCGGGCCGGCGACCTGCAGCGCCTCGAGGCCCTGCTGCTCGGGGATTATCGCCAGCGGCCGGATCTGCACGAGCGGCTCGTGCTCCGGCGCAATGCGGCTTGGGTGGCTCCGGTGAGGGGGTTCCTGCGTCGCCCCGACGACACGCTGGTGGTGGTGGGGCTGATGCACCTGCTTGGGGAGCGGGGGCTGATCGCCCTGCTGCGCCAGCAGGGGCTGAAGCCGGAGCGGTTCGTGGCTGGCGCCTGGCGGCCGGATCCCTAGGAAGGCTCGGCCCGGCGGCCATGGCCGGCGCCCAGGCTCAGCTCCCATCCCTTGACGATCCGGTAGAGGGTGGGGACCAGGAAGAGGGTGAGCACCGTGGCCACCAGCAGCCCGAAGAACACCACCGTGCCGATGCTGGTGCGGCTGGCGGCGCCGGCGCCGGTGGCGAACAGCAGGGGCAGGAAGCCCGCCAGGGAGGAGAAGGCGGTGAGCAGGATCGGCCGCAGACGGGCGACGGCGGCACCATGCACGGCCTCGTCGAGGGGCATCCCCTCAGCCAGCCGCTGGTTGGCGAATTCGACGATCAGGATCGCGTTCTTCGCCGCCAGGCTCACCAGCACCAGCAGGCCCATCTGGCCGTAGACATCCAGGGGCAGGTCCCGCAGGGCCAGACCCGCCACCCCGCCGAGCACGCCCATCGGCACCGTCGCCAGGATGATGAAGGGATCGGCGAAGTTCTCGTACAGACCGGCCAGGACCAGGAACATCACCAGCACCGCCAGGGCGAAGACCTGCAGATTGCCGCCACCGGCCCTGGCCTCCTCCCGAGCCAGGCCCGCCCACTCGAGGTCGGTGGCGGTGCTGGCCCTGTCCCGCTGCAGCTGCTCCAGCAGGGCAATGGCCTGGCCGCTGCTCACCCCCGGACCGGGTTGGGCCCGGATGCTGATCGAGCGCACCAAACGGGTGTGGTTGATCGTGGTGGGGCCGGTGCCCGCCTCCAGACGCACGACCTGGGCCACCGGAATCAGCTGGCCATCCCGGTTGCGCACCTGCAGGGCGAGCACGTCATCGGCGCCCCGCCGGGCGTCGCCCTCGAGCTGGACGATCACCTTGCGCACCTGGTCCCCTTCGAAGCTGTCGTTGACGTAGTCGCTGCCGAAGCTGGCGCCGAGCACGCTCACCAGCTCATCGAGGTCCACCTGGAGCGAAGCCATGCGCAGCCGGTCGGGGATCAGCCGCAGCAGGGGGGCGTCGGCGCTGAAGCGGGTACCCACCTGCTCGAAGGCGCCGGTGTCACGGGCTGCCGCGATGAAGGCCTCGGCCTCCTGCTGGAATTCCCCCAGGCTCAGGCGGCCGCCGCTGGTGTCGAGCAGGTCGAACTCCAGCCCGCTCTCGCTGCTGAAGCCCCGCACGGTGGGGGATTCGCTCACGATCACGGTGGCATCGCTGATCGTCTCGCGCAGCTGTCTGTTGAGCCGATCGACCACGGCGGCGGCGCTCTGGTCAGCGCCGCCCCGTTGCTCGATCGGCAACAGGCGCAGGAAGAAGATGCCCTTGTTGGGGGAGCTGTCTCCGAAGGAACGGCCGGCGTAGAAGTTGGCGAACCGCATCAGGGGTTCCTCCGCCACCACCGCCCGCACCTGCTCCATCACCTGCTGGGTGCGGGGCAGGGCGATGCCGTCCTGGAGCAGCACCACCCCCCTCAGCTGGCCGCTGTCCTCCTGGGGGATGAAGGCTGTCGGTCGCTGCTGCAGCGCCAGCCCGGTGAGGAGCAGACCGAGCAGCAATCCGACCACCACCCGCCGCCGCCAGCCGAGCACGCGGGACAGCAGGCGGTCGTAGGGGCCTTCCAGCCGCTCCAGGGCCCGCCGGGGCGGATCGATCCAGCGCAGCAGCCAGCCCGGCTCCCGGCGATCGGCGTGCAGCAGGCGGCTGGCGGCCACCGGGGTGAAGGTGAGGGCGTTGAAGGTGGAAAAAACGATCGTGCCGCCGATCGTCAGGGCGATCGGGGCGTAGAGGCGGCCCAGGCTGCCCTGCAGGGTGAGCACGGGCAGGAACACCACGATCAGCACCAGGGAGGTGGCGATCACGGCGCCCCCCAACTCCGCCATGGCTTCGCGGGCGGCCTCCAGGGGCGGGCGGCCGTTCTCGAGGCGGCGGCCGATGTCCTCGCTGACCACGATGGCATCGTCCACCACCAGGCCGCTGGCCAGCACCATGCCGAACAGGGTGAGGGTGTTGATCGAATCGCCGCTGAGGCGCAGCACGGCCAGCGAACCGATCAGGGCCACCGGCACCGCCGAGGCGCTGATCAGGGCGAGACGGCTGTTGCCGAGCCCCAGCAGCAGCACCAGGAACACCAGCAGCACCGCATCCCGCAGGCTCGCCGTGGTGCGGTCGATGCTGGTGCGGATGGAGGCCGCCTCGTCGACGATCACCTGCAGGTCGACCCCCGGTGGGAAGCGGGGACCCAGTTGCTCGAGGGCCTCGTTGATGCCCTGGCTCACCTCCAGGGCATTGCTGCCGTCCCGCTGGAAGATCCCCATGGCCACCGCCGTCTGGCCCTTCAGGTCGGTGGCGATCGATTCGTAGTTCTCGCTGCCCAGGGTCACCCGGCCCACATCCTTCAGCAGGGTGACGCCGCCGTTGGCGCTGCGGTCGACCACCAGGGCCTCGAACTCCTGGGGGCTGCGCAGGCGCCCCTCCATGCGCAGGGGCAGGGTGACCAGCTGGTCGTCGGGGGAGGGGGCCACCCCGGCCTGGCCGAGGGCGGCCAGCACGTTCTGCTCCTCCAGGGCATCGCGCACTTCGCTGATCGTGAGATCCCGTTCTTCCAGCCGGAGCGGATCCAGCCACAGCCGGAAGGCGAGTGAGCTGCCGCCGAACAGCCGTACCTCCCCAACGCCTGGCACCCGCTGCAGACGGTCGCGGATCACCTGATCCACCCAGCCGCTCAGAAAGACGTTGTCGTAGCGGTCACGGTTGGCACTGAAGCTCAGCACCATCAGCAGGTCGTCGGAGGTGCGCCGCACCTGCACCCCGAAGCGCGCCACCTGGGCGGGGAGCTGGCGGCTGACCACCGCTGCCTCGTTCTGGGTGTTGATCTGGTTGAGCTCGGGATTCCCCCCCTCGAAGCTGAGGGAGATGCTGCTGCCGTTGGCGGAACTGGTGGAGCGGATCGAATCCAGCCGCTCCAGGCCGTTGAACTGTTTCTCCAGCAGGGTGGTCACCCCCTGCTCCACCACCTCCGGACTGGCTCCCGGATAGCTGGCGCTCACCGACACCCGGCCCGGGGCGATCGGCGGAAGGTTCTCGACCTTGAGGCCGGGAAGGCTGATCAGGCCGCCGAGAAGCACCAGCAGGCTGAGCACCAGCGTCAGCACCGGCCGGCGCAGGAAGGGGTCGGAGATCGACTTCACGGAAACGCCTGGGTGGGCACCGACCCTGATCGCCGCCCGATCCTGGCAGGTTTGGGCGTCGGCCCGCGATCAGCGCAGGTCGCGCTTCAGAACGGCGTAGAGGTAATCGGGGGACTTGTAGCGACTCGGCAGGCAGATGTGCAGCTGCTCCAGCCGGCTCCAGCAGACTGTGCGCTGAATCGCCTCCATGGTGCGGCCCTCCTTGAGCAGCAGCCGCATCGCCTTGCAGTAAAGGGAGTACTTCGCCTCCAGCTCTCCGATCGTGGGGGGCTGACCCTGGACCTGGGGCATGGCGGAAGGGGGCACCCGGGTTTTGCAGGGGTGCAGAGCCACTCTACGAGCTGGCCAGCATCCCCTCGACGTCCACGGTCCTCGCCGGGGGGGCATGGCCGAGGGTGGCGGCCTGGCCATCGCTGAGCCGTCCGGCCGCCTGCAGCACAGCGGTGATGCGGGCGATGTCGAGCACGGCGTGGCAGCGGTAGCCCGCCCGGGCCAGCCGCTCGCGGGCGCTGGTGTCGGCCCGGCCGCCGTGGTCGATGAAGACGACCACATCCTCCACCTCCAGGCCGGAGCTTTCCAGCTTGGCGATGCCCTCGAGCACACTGTTGCCGGTGATCAGGATGTCGTCCACCACCACCACCCGGTCGCCCTCCTCGAAATCCCCTTCGATCAGGCGGCGGGCCCCGTGGGCCTTCACCTCCTTGCGGGGATAGAGCAGGGGTTTGTGCAGCTGCAGCGACAGCCCGGTGGCGGTGGGCAGGGAGCCGTAGGGAATGCCGGCGATGCGGTCGAAGACCAGCTCCCCGAGCTGGCCGGCGTAGGCATGCAGCACCCGGTGGAACAGGTTGGGATCGGAGATGATCTGGCGCAGGTCCACGTAGTAGTTGAAAACGGCTCCCGAGGCCTGCACGTAGTCGCCGAACAGCAGGCAGCCGATGTCGAACAGGTCGAGGATCAGGCTGGCCAGGGGGTCGCCGGAGCCATCCGCGTCCGCGCCGGCCACGGCATCGGCGCTGCCGTCCGGGCGACGCTCCGGCAGCCACAGGCTGCAGGCCTCGCCCTGGTCCGGTGCCCGCCGCTCCAGCCAGCGGTCCCGCCGCTCGCTGATCCGCTGTTTGAGGGCGGCGGCGCGCACGGCGATGTCGTCCTCCACCAGCAGGTTCTGGGGCAGGGGCATCAGCAGGCCGTCGGCGGCCGGACTCAGCCCGGCCTCCAGCAGGGCGTCGAGGCGATCCTCCTCGCCCCAGAGGCTGCGCAGGATCAGGAACCGTTCCGGGGCCTCCTGGCGCACCCGGGCCAGGATCGCCGGGTCACTGGTGCCCACCTCCAGCAGCAGCTGGTCGGGGGTGGCCCAGAGCTGGCATTCCCGCACGATGCGCAGGTAGAGGGGATCGCTCTCATCGGGGTGGTGCTGCAGCACCCGGGCGGCCGCATTGGAGCTGTGGCAGGTGATCACCACCGCCTTGTCGGGATACAGCAGGAACGGGGCGGCGATGTCCTGGCCGGCCAGGGGGGAGAGCGTGACGCCATCGGCACCCAGTTCGCGGAACAGGTAGTGGGCCAGGGCCGAGGAGCTGTTCAGGTCCCCGTGCTTGGTGTCGATGATCAGGGGGATGTCGAGCGGCACCAGCTCCCGCACCTCCCGCAGCAGTTCCAGGCCCACCGGACCGAGGGCCTGGTAGAAGCCGAGGCTGGGCTTGTAGGCGCAGACGTGGTCAGCGGTGGCCTCCACCACCGCCTTGATCCAATGGCGCGCCTGGGACAGAAACGAGCGGCCGCCCATGCCGCGGCGATGGGCCCAGGCCTGCAGCATCTCCGGGTTGGGGTCGAGGCCGGTGACCAGCAGCGACTGACGGGCGGCGATGGCGTCGGTGAGCTGGACGAAGAAGCCCATCGCGCGGGGGGTTGGTGCCCAAGGTGCTAAGGCGAGGGCCGTCGCCTGTGCGAGGGGGTGACACAGGACTTATTGATCCCTGTGCCCCAGCGGACCGCCGGCCCGGCAGGGGATCGCCCGTGCCATGACCCGCAACCGAGCAGGCCGGTGGCCAGGGCACCCGCCAGGACCGGAAGCAACACGTTGTCGTTGGCCAGTTCGAGCCATTCCCCCATGGGCAGGCGGAAGATGATGCCGAGATAGGGGATGAACCAGACGCACAGGATCGGAACCAGGACCAGGGTGATCCAGCCGCGACGGCCGCCATCGTTGGTCCCGTGGCAGAGGAAGGCCCCACTGACACCAACGGCGGGCAACAAGAAGATGAACTTGTAGTCGAAGGATCTGGTGAACAGATAGGTGCCGATCCAGGTCGATGTGAACAGGCAGAGGGTTACGGCGATCCGTCGGGAATCGACCTGGGAGACTCCTCTGGCGAGGAAGGTCCGCAGGTGCTGAGGTACTCCCTGGCGCCAGGCGCCCACCGCCCCCGCTACAAGGAAAGCAAGCTTCATCGCCAGCCAGCCGAAAGAGGGGAGACTGGCGACGCTGCTTGACAATGAAAGGCCGGCGATCAGCCCATGGCTGAGCAGGGCTCCACCGGGACGGGGTGAATTCTTTAGGATCCATACGATCCAGGGCAGAACCAGCGACAGCCCGAGCACGGCCCCCAGAAAGGCCCAGCGCAGGTTGCGCGCCGATGTTACTTGCCTGATCCCCGACCATGGTTCGAGCAGCTGGGTGGCGATGATTCCAAACAGGGGAAGGACTTTGGTGGCCACGGCCAGGAAGGCGAGGCCGGCGGCGGCCGCTGCGGATCTCCGTTTTTCTCCCGCCATCGCACGGGCCAGCAGGCCCAAGAGCAGGAAGATGATCAGATCGTTGTTTGCCCTCTCAAGTGCCAGTTGGAAGGGCAGTGACAAGTAGGCAAGTGACAAGAGAATCCCTGCCACAAGGGCGGAGGGGATCAGGGCGAAGAAGAAGTCGGCGGTGACCAGGGTCACGGCCAGACCTAGCGCCAACCCCAGCCACCCCAGGCTGGCGCTTGAGACGCCAAAGCCCTTGAACATCCACAGCGCCATCGGAGGATAGGTGAATCGTCGTCCGTAGGGATCGCAGTTCACGACACCTTTGAAGAAGTCGTCCAAGCTGCCATCACAGTGGGCGCTGTGGGTGAGCATGGCGAGGTCGGCGAACGGCGGGGTGACCATGGCCAGATGCCGGATGGGTGCGAACGCCAGGCTTTGCCATTCCTGAAGCGCGGGAAGGGCGTAGATGACCAGGGAAAACAAGAGGTAGAGAAAACTTGTGACTGCCAAGAGGTAGCCAAGCCGGTCACCAATAGAAAGTTGGCGCCCATCGATCTTTTTGTTGGGCATGGACCAGGTAGAAATGATGCGAAATAAGGTAACGCTATCTCGCCTTAATCTGCGTTTTGTGATTCTCCTCAGCCCTGCAATTCGGCGTACTCCGGGCTCCATCGGCAGGCGTCCAGGCGCGAGAGGGCGGCCTCGGGGGTGGCGGCCTGGCGGGCCAGCCCTTCCTGCACCGCCTGGATCGCCACCGCTTCGGCCACGGCCCGGGACACCGCCTGGACGGCCGCCAGGGGTGGCATCAGGGGGGCGTCGGGATCGGTCGCGGCCGGGATCACCCCGGCCAGGGCCTCGATGCTGGCGTCGATCATGGTGTCGCTCACCTCAGTGGCGCCCACCGCCACGGCGCCGTAGCCCAGGCCCGGGAACACGAAGCAGTTGTTGCACTGGCCGATCACCCGTTCGATCGGCTCGCCGCCGCTGCCCGTGCCGACCACCGGCGGGAAGGGGCTGCCGGTGGCCACCAGGGCCCGGCCCCGGCTCCATCGCAGCAGGTTCTCCGGGGTGATCTCCGCCAGCGGAGTGGGATTGGAGAGGGGCAGGACGATCGGCCGCCCGCCGTCGGCGCAGAGGGCCTCCACCACCGCCTGATCAAAGGCCCCGGCGGCGGTGGAGGTGCCGATCAGCACCCCTGGCCGCACCGCCTCGATCACCGCCAGCAGGCCCGGGCCCGGACCCTCGGCCGGCGACGCCGTCCCGAACCGTGCCGCCAGCAGCTCCGGCCCCTTGGCGAACGGGCGGGCGCCACCGGAGAGGCCCGGGGTTCCGCCGTGGATCAGTCCGTCGCGGTCGATCAGCCAGAGGCGGTCGGCGGCCTCGGCGGCCGCGAGTCCCTGGCGCTTTAGCAGGCGCCAGAGCCGTTCGGCGATGCCGCAGCCGGCGCTGCCCGCCCCGAAGATGACGATCTGCTGGTCGGCCAGGCGCTGCCCCAGGCCCCGCAGGCCGGCCAGGATCGCCGCCGCCGCCACGCTGCTGGTGCCCTGGATGTCGTCGTTGAAGCTCGGCACCCGGTGCCGGTAGGCCTCCAGCACGGGGCGGGCATGGGCGGCCCCGAAGTCCTCCCAGTGCACCAGGGCGCCGGGGCAGACCGCCTGCACGGCGGCGATGAAGCGGTCGAGGAAGGCGGTGTAGGCCTCCCCCTGCAGGCGGGGCCGGCGCAGGCCGGGGTAACAGGGGTCGGCCAGCAGTTCGGGCCGGTCGGTGCCCACGTCGAGCATCACCGGCAGGCCCCGGGCCGGATCGAGCCCGGCGCAGAGGGTATACACCGCCAGCTTTCCCTGGCAGATCTGGATGCCCCCCACCCCCTGGTCGCCGATGCCGAGGATCCCCTGGGCGTCGGTGACCAGAAGCAGGGCCGGCGCCTGGCCGGCGGAGCCGCCGCAGGCTTGGGCCAGCAGCTCCTCGAGTTGCTCCTGCTGCGGCGCCGCCAGGTAGATCCCCTGGCTGGGGCTGCGGTAGGTGTGGCTGAAGTGCTGGATCGCCTGCCCCACCGTGGGGGTGTAGACGATCGGCATCGCCAGTTCGATGTGGTCGGCGAGGAAGCGGTGGAAGAGGGTGACGTTCCGCTCCCTCAGGGTCTGGAGATAGGCGTAGCGCTCCAGGTCGCTGCCCATGGCACCGAAGGCCAGGCGGCAGCGCTCCACCTGAGCTTCGATGGTCTCCACCTGCCAGGGCAGCAGGGCCTCCAGCCCCAGGTCCCGCCGCTCCGCCCGGCTGAAGGCGGTGCCCTTGTTAAGCAGCGGATCATTGAGCAGTTCGGCGCCCCGGAGGGTGGTGCTCCGCTGGCGACGGGGTTCGGCGACCACGGCGTGCTCCTGGTTCCGCTGGTGCCCCCATCATCCATGGGCTGCCGGAGGAGAGTGGTCGCTGCGGAGGCCTCTTCGCCCCCCGGCAGATCCTCCGTGCAGCCCCCCAGGCAGCCCCCCACGAAACCCCTATGAAGATCGTGCGCTACGTGGATGCCGCCGGCGCCATCCACCTCGCCTGTCGCCATCCCGACGGCAGCCTGGAGCGCCTGGCGGGCGACCTGTTCGGCGCTCTGGAGCCCACGGGCGAGCGGGCCACGGCCCACAGGGTCCTGGCCCCCCTGGAGCCGCGGGCCATTCTGTGCATCGGTCTCAACTACCGCCGCCATGCCGCCGAGACCGGCGCCGCGATCCCCACCTGGCCGGTGCTGTTCATGAAGGTGCCGGGGGCGGTGCAGCATCCCGAGGCGCCGATCCTCCTGCCCACCACCGCGCCCAGCCACCAGGTGGACTACGAGGGGGAACTGGCGGTGGTGATCGGCCGCACCTGCCGCAACGTGCCGCGCTCCGAGGCCCTGGGGGTGGTGCTGGGCTACACCTGCGCCAACGACGTCAGCGCCCGCGACTGGCAGAAGCAGTCCCAGCTCGGCGGCGGCCAGTGGTGCCGCGGCAAGAGCTTCGACACCTTCGCGCCCCTGGGCCCCTGCCTGGTGACCACCGCGGCGATCCCCGATCCCCAGGCCCTGCGCCTGCAGACCCGCCTCAATGGCGAAACGGTGCAGGCGGCCAGCACCGCCGACATGATCTTTCCGGTGGCGGCGATCATCGAATTCCTGAGCGCCAGCACCACCCTGGCTGCCGGCACCGTGATCCTCACCGGCACCCCCAGCGGCGTCGGCATGGCGGCCGATCCGCCCCGCTGGCTGCGCCGCGGCGATACGGTCGAGGTGGAGATCGAGGGCATCGGCGTGCTGCGCAACCCGGTGCAGGAGGAGTCCACCCCAGACCAGGCCCGCTGAGGGCCGTTCCGCATCCCGTCCCATGAAGCTCTCCGCCGCCTGGACCTGCCAGCCCGCCAGGGCCGCCGGCTGCGGCGGCTATCGCCATTTCGCCGTGCTGGGCCAGCGGGGCCGGGGCCGGGAGCGCAGCGTGGAGCTCCAGGCGGTGCTGGATCCCGGCTTCCGGCTGCTGGTGCCCACGGCCGAGCTGCGCGACCGCGCCGCCTGGCTACCGGGCTGGCAGCGCCTGCCTCGCGAGGAGGAACTGCCCGTAAACTTCGATATCTCCACCGCGGAACTGTGACCTTCAACGGAACCCTGGAGGAACTCCAGTCGCTGGTCGAAGGGCTGGGCTGTTTCGGTCACTGGGTGCACGAAGGGGCCTTCGAGATGCTCGTCATCGAGGATGGCGAATCGAACCTGCGCCTCAACTGGTGGCCCGGCACCGGCACCCTGATGCTGGTGGGGGATCCGGCCCAGCGCAGGGACCTGGAGCCCCGGCTGAAGGAGGCCCTGGCCGGCCGCTCCTGACGGACGCCCACCATCGCCGCTGGCGCCTCCGGCTCAGTCTTTGACCACCAGCTCCGTGGTGCCGCTCCGGCGCAGCAGATCGCCCAACACCAGCAGATCGTTGCCGTGGATCAGGCCGATGCAGCCATCGGTGCCGCTGCGCCGCCCCCGGCCGGCGCTGGGGTCGTGATGGATTCCCAGGCCCCTTCGGGCGGTGGGAAAAGCGGGTTCCAGGCCGATCCAGAGGAAACGGCCGAGCTCCACGTCATCCGTCGGCGCGACGGGGGTGATCTCGGTCACGGCGTAGCGGCCCCGTGGCAATGGGGCCTTGCTGCCCAGCCGGTGGCGGTCGCTCTCCTGGCGCCGCACACGGCCCACCAGGGCCTCGTAGGCCCGCGGCGGCTGGCCCGGGAGCAGCAGCTGGAGTTCCCAGATCGGATCGCCGGTGACGGGCAGCTGGCGGTCGGTGCGCACCAGCACCATCCGGCCGCCTCCGGCCGCCACGGCCTGGGCAGCCTGGGCCGATGGTGCCGGACCGGTCAGGACCAGACCCAGGGCCCAGGCGAGGACCAGCGGGACGTGGCCGGAGGAACGCTTCATGGACAGCACGGGACCAAGGCCCGTGTTACTGCCCGGGCGCTGGCGCCACAAGGGCGGGGGGGCCGTTCCCCAAGGATCAGGCCCGTTCGTCCCCGTCCCGGCTGATGGTCACCAGGGCCGGCGCGAACAGGAACACCGTGTCCCCAAGCCGCTCCGACTGACCGTCCAGCGCGAAGACGCCACCGGAGACGAAGTCGATGGTGCGCTGGGCCTCCTCCGGGGCCATGGCACTGAGATGGAGCACCACGGTCTTGAACTGCTGCACTGCCAACACCGCCTCGACGGCCTCCTCGAAGCGGCCCGGTGTCATCACCACCACCTCGTGAAACCAGGTGCCGAAGGGGGTTTCCATTGCTCCAGGTTGCCTCAGTCCGTCCCCCCCAGCCAGCGGAAGGGCGTGAGCCTCCGGTGAGAACCGGCTCAGGCGACCAGGGCGATGGCGTCGATCTCCACCCGGGCCCCCCTGGGCAGGGCCGCCACCTGCACACAGGCCCGGGCCGGGGCGACGCCCTCGCTGAACACACCGGCGTAGAGGGCGTTGACCCGGGTGAAATCGGCGAGGTCGACCAGATACACCGTGGTGCGCACCACCTGATCCGGGCGGCAGCCGGCGGCGGCGAGCACCGCCTGAAGATTGCTCAGAACCTGGCGGGTCTCGGCCTCGACGTCGCCATCCCCCACCAGCACCCCGCTCAGCGGGTCGAGGGCGATCTGGCCGGAGCAGTAGAGGACGCCGCCGGCAAGAACAGCCTGGTTGTAGGGGCCGACCGGTGCGGGGGCGGCCGGGGTGTTGACCGGATGAGACAGGGGGCTGTGCCTTTGGTCACCCCCGCCGGCGCTGGTACTCATGACGGGTAAAAATGCGGGACTGGGATCCTATTGCTCACTCGAACACCATCGCCAAGCCGTCCGCCACTTCCGCCACCGCGGCAGCTGCCCTTTCACCCGCTGCTGCCGCCACGGCCTCGAACTCCGGGGATGCCGGCCCCGGCGCCCACGTCTGCATCGAGGACCTCTGGTACCGCTACCCGGGCCGCGACGTCACCGCCTGGACCCTCCAGGGGATTGACCTTGTCCTCGGCGCCGGCGAGCTGGTGGGTCTCCTGGGCCCCTCCGGTTGCGGCAAGACCACCCTGCTGCGCCTGATCGCCGGCTTCGAGCGCCCCGGCCGGGGCCGCATCAGCATCGGCGGCCAGCAGGTGGCGGGTCCGGACCGCCTGCTGCCCCCCGAGCGACGGGGCGTCGGCATGGTCTTCCAGGACGATGCCCTGTTTCCCCATCTCGATGCCTGGCGCAACGCCTGTTTCGGCCTGCGCCGCGGCCAGGACACCGCCCGGGTGGCCTGGCTGCTCGATCTGCTGGGCCTGGGCGGGCTGGAGCGCCGCTACCCCCACGAACTGTCCGGCGGCCAGCGCCAGCGCCTGGCCATGGCCCGCGCCCTGGCCCCGTCCCCCTCGGTGGTGTTGCTCGACGAGCCCTTCTCCAACCTGGACGTGGAGGTGCGGCTGCGGTTGCGCAGCGAGCTTCCGGCGGTGCTGGCCCGCTGCGGCGCCAGCGGCCTGATGGTGACCCATGACCCGGAGGAGGCGCTGGCGATCTGTGACCGGGTGGGGGTGCTCCGTGACGGGGTGCTGCACCAGTGCGCCCCGCCGCGGGAGCTTGTCGACCAGCCCGCCACCGCCTTCGTCGGCCAGTTCGTGCTCCAGTCCAACCTGTTGCCGGCCGGCTGGCGGGGCCGGCGGCTGCAGACCGCCCTCGGCGAACTCGAGCCGCTCTCCGGGGGCGAGCACGGTTCTGGGGGATCCGGGGCCGTCGAGGTGATGGTCCGCCCCCAGGCCCTGGAGTTCCTGCCAGGGGGGGAGGGGTCCGCCTGGATCTCCGGCCGGGAGTTCCTGGGCCGGGAGTGGCTCTACCAGGTGCAACTCGGTGACCAGCGGCTGCGCTGGCGAGCGCCCCTGGAGGCCGACCATCCCCATGGATGCCGGGGCTGGCTGCGGTTCCGCCCGGGCGAGTCGGCGCTGCTGTTTCCCGGTGGCCGGCCGCTGGTCACGCTGCCGCCGGGCCGCAACGCCGCAAGCCCCAGTTCCCCCCTCTGAGGTCGGGGCCGGGCCGGCGCTGCGGCAGCAGCTGACGGTGGCCACCGCTGGGATCGGCATCTTGAGCCGTCCTGCTCACCCCGCCCAGTCATTCTTGCTGCGGCGCAGGTCGGCCAGTTCGCGGGGATCCGCCGCCCGCATGAACAGGTTGGTGCGGCGCTCCTCGCCGATGCTGCTGGGGATCGTGGCACCGTCGTCGGAGCGGGTGCGCCGCACCGCGGCCAGCCGTTCGGCGATGGCCCCGTCCTCCGGCCGCTGCGCCGCCGCCCAGCGCAGGTTGGCCTCGGTGTACTCATGGGCGCACCACACCCGGGTGGCCTCCGGAAGGGCGGCCAGCCGCTGCAGGGAGCGGTGCATCTGCTCGGGGGTTCCCTCGAACAGCCGGCCGCAGCCACCGGCGAACAGGGTGTCGCCGCAGAACAGCTCCCCCTGCAGGGGCAGATGGAAGGCGATGTGGGCGCGGGTGTGGCCCGGCACCGCCAGCACCTCCACCGGCTGACCCAGCAGGCTGAAGCGATCGCCGTCCGCCACCCCCCGGGTCTGGAAGGGGATCCGCTCCCGGTCGTCGCGGGCGGCCACCACCTCGGCCCGGGGCCATTCCCGCAGCAGGGCGGGGGTACCGCCGATGTGATCGCTGTGGTGGTGGGTGTGCAGCACCGCCACCAGCTCAAGCTGCCGCTGCTTCAGCCAGGCGATCGCCGGCTCCGCCAGCGCCGGATCCACCAGCACCGCCCGCCGGCCGTCGTGAAGCAGGAACAGGTAGTTGTCCCGCAGTACCGGCAGCAGTGCCACCTGCAGGGGCGCCGGGGGGCCGGGTGCGACGGGGGCTTCGGCGTGATCCGGCATCGTTACAGTCCAGGTTGCTGCTGGCTTCCATGATCACCGCCAACCAGCGGTCCCCGATCACAGTCGCCCTCGCCAAGGGTGCCCTGCTCAAGGACTCGGTGCGCCGCTTCCAGGCGGCCGGCCTGGACTTCTCCGCCCTGCTGGAGGAGGACAACCGCCTGCTGATGGTGCCCAGCCGCTGCGGCACGGCCCGGGCCCTGCTGGTGCGTAACGCCGATGTGCCGGTCTATGTGGCCTATGGCCAGGCCCAGCTCGGGGTGGTGGGGTACGACGTGCTGCGCGAGCACCAGCTGCCCGTGGCCCAGCTGGTGGATCTGGGCTTCGGCGGCTGCCGCATGGCCGTGGCGGTGAAGGCGAGCAGCGGCTACCGCCGGGCCGCGGACCTGCCAGCCCACTGCCGCGTGGCGAGCAAGTTCACCCGTTGCGCCGAAGCCTTCTTCGAGCAGCTGGACCTGCCGGTGGAGCTGATCCATCTCACCGGCTCGGTGGAGCTGGGGCCGATCACGGGGATGTCCGAGGCGATCGTCGATCTGGTGGCCACCGGCCGCACCCTCCGGGACAACGGGCTGGTGGCGATCGAGGATCTGTTCAGCAGCACGGCCCGGCTGATCGGGCACCCCCTGGCCCTGCGGCTGGATGACGGCACCCTCCAGGGTCTCGTGGAGCGCGTCGCCACCGCCCAGAGGACCGCCACGGTGCCGTCCCGATGAGCAGCCTCGACCGCCAGCGGCTGCGGCGCCTGCTGCCCTATCTCGGCCGGGATCGCAAGCGGCTGCTGCTGTCGCTGCTGCTGCTGATTCCCCTGGCCCTGGCGGCCTCGGTGCAGCCGCTGCTGGTGGGCCAGGTGATCTCCAAGCTCCGGGGCGAGGAGGTGCTGCCCTGGTTGACCCCCCTGCCGGAGCCGACGGCCCTGCGGGTGCTGGTGGCGATGCTGCTGGCGGCGGTGCTGCTGCGCCTCTCCCTCCAGGGCACCCAGACCTACAACGTGCAGGTGGTGGGCCAGCGCCTCACCGCGCGCATCCGCGACGATCTGTTCCGCCATGCGATGGCCCTGTCGCTGCGCTTCCATGACCGCACGCCGGTGGGCAAGCTGCTCACCCGCCTCACCAGCGACGTGGATGCCCTGGCCGAGGTGTTCGGGAGCGGGGCGGTGGGGGTGCTTTCTGATCTGGTCACCCTGCTGGTGATCGGCCTCACCATGCTCTCCATCGAGTGGCGCCTGGGCCTGCTACTGCTCGTCAGCCAGGTGCCCGTGACCCTCGGGGTGCTCTGGCTGCAGGGCCGCTACCGCAAGGCCAACTATCGGGTGCGCGAGGAGCTGGGCCAGCTCAACGCTGACCTCCAGGAAAACCTCCAGGGCCTGGAGGTGGTGCAGATGTTCCGCCGTGAGGCCGTCAACGGCGAGCGCTTCTCCCACACCACCGACGCCTACCGCCGGGCGGTGACGGGCACGATCTTCTACGACAGCGCCATCTCCGCATTCATCGAGTGGGTGGCCCTGGCGGCGGTGGCGCTGGTGCTGGCCCTCGGCGGCGCCATGGTCACCGGCGGCGCCATGGGCCTGGGCACCCTCACCACCTTCATCCTCTTCTCCCAGCGGGTGTTCGACCCCCTGCGCCAGCTGGCGGAGCGCTTCACCCAGATCCAGGGGGGCCTCACGGCGGTGGAGCGCATCGGCGAGCTGCTGGAGCAGCCGATCGAGATCGCCGATCTGCCCACCAGTCAGCGCAGCGCCGCCGCCATGGTGTCGGGGGCGGAACGCTTCAGCCCCGGAGAGGTGGAGTTCGAGAACGTCTCCTTCGCCTACCGCCCCGACGACCCGATCCTCACCGATCTCTCCTTCCGCATCGCCCCCGGCGAGCATGTGGCGATCGTGGGCCCCACCGGATCCGGCAAGACCACCGTGATCCGTCTTCTCTGCCGGCTCTACGAACCGCAGCAGGGCACCATCCGTCTCGACGGGGTCGACATCCGCGAGCTGCCGATCGCCACCCTGCGCCGCCGCCTGGGGGTGGTGCTGCAGGACACGTTCCTGTTCAGCGGCAACGTGGCGGAGAACCTGCGCCTCGATGCGGCCATCAGCGATGCGGATCTGGAACGCCTCTGCGGTGACCTCGGCCTCGGCCCCCTGCTGGCCAGGCTGGGCGATGGCCTGGCCTCAGAGCTGCGGGAGCGGGGCGGCAACCTCTCCTCCGGCGAGCGCCAGTTGCTGGCGGTGGCGCGGGTGGCGATCCGCGACCCGTCGGTGCTGGTGATGGACGAGGCCACGGCCTTCATGGATCCCTCCACGGAGGCCACCCTGCAGCGGGACCTCGACACCCTGCTCAGCGGCCGCACCGCCATCGTCATCGCCCACCGCCTGGCCACCGTCGAGGCCGCCGACCGGATCCTGGTGCTGCGCCGCGGCCGCCTGATCGAGGAGGGCAACCATCGCGAGCTCCGGGCCGTCGGCGGGCTCTACGCGCAGCTGGCGGAGCTGCAGGAGAAGGGACTGGCCACGCTCTGAGGCCCGCCGGGCGGCTGGGCTGTCAGGGCCAGGTCGTCCGCCAGCCAGGTGTCGATCAGGGCCGCCAGCTCGCGGGGGCGCTCGAGCATCGGCAGGTGACCCAGCCCAGGGAGGATCGCCAGCTGGTGGTCGGGGCTGTAGCCAGCCAGATGGCGCACGTAGCGGGGCTCCATCACCTGGTCGCGGCTGCCGGCGATCCAGAGGCTGGGCACCGTGAGCCCGGCAGCCAGCCTCGGCAGCTGGTGCACCGCGCCCCGGTTGGTGCTGCAGGCCAGCAGGCCTCGGGCGGCGCGGCCGTCGGCCAGCAGCGGACTGCGGATCGCGTCCGTGCCGGGCAGCCGGGCCAGCCAGGACGGACGCCAGCGAAGGAAGGCGGCCCCGCCGCGGCGCACCCGGGCGAAGGGGCGGGGCTGGAACACACCGCCCCCCACCGCGATCTGCACCAGGCCCCTCAGCTGCTCCCCCAGCAGGGGCGCCGCATGGAGCACGACGCTGCCCCCCAGCGAGTGACCCAGGAGCACCACCGGCCGCCCGGCGGCTTCCCGCTGGACGGCCTCCGCCAGCCAGCGCCCGTAGCTGGCCAGGCTGGCCTGCAGGCCCCGGGGCCGGTGGCTGCCTCCGAAGCCGGGCAGATCAGGGCACCAGAGCGACCAGCGGGGCGCCAGTTCCCGCCGCAGCGGGTGCCACAGACGCCCCGCCAGCAACCAGCCGTGCACGCCCACCAGCAGGGGCGACACGGTCTCCGCCGCCGCCGGAGCCGGCGACGTCGCCGGGGCCGGAGCCGCCTGGGTCCGATCGGAGCCGGTGGAAGGGACGCTCAGGACGGTTGCCGCGTCAATCCCCCACCCTGCCGCAGTCCTGTCGGCATCCGTCAGGATCTTCAGAACGCGTAGCCCTCTCGCCGTGCCCGGGACCCTTCCGCTGATGACCGACCTCTACGGACCCGGCCACCGCCTCTGTGCCTGCCCCAACCCCAGCCTGGAGCTGGTGCTCAGCCAGACCCGACCGATCGACCTGATCGAGCTGGAGGCGCTCTGCGATGCGGTGGGCTGGAGCCGCCGTCCCTTGCGGCGCGTGCGCAAGGCCCTCCAGCACAGCCTCCTTCAGGTGGGGCTCTGGCGGCACGACGCCCGCCTGCCGCGGCTGGTGGGCTTCGCCCGCTGCACCGGGGACGGGGTGGTGGAGGCCACCGTCTGGGATGTGGCGGTCCATCCCCGCTACCAGGGAGCCGGGCTGGGCAAGGAGCTGATGGATTATGTGCTCGAACAGCTGCGGGCCATGGGAATCGACCGGGTGAGTCTGTTCGCCGACCCCGACGTGGTGGGGTTCTATGCCGCTCAGGGCTGGGAGCTGGAGCCGCTGCAGCGCCGCTGCGCCTTCTGGTACGCCCCCTGAGGGGCGCGGCCGTAGTAACGGGCCGCCAGCTGCTCCACCGGTGTGCCGCGGCGCCAGTCGCGGCGCAGGCGGGCATTGGCCAGCATGGTCTGCCAGACCCCCAGCCGGCGCCAGCGCCGGCCGTTCACCCGCAGGGCCGGGGCCAGGATCGCGATCCTGGCCAGGGGCCGCAGCCGCTGCAGGAACTCCAGGTCCTCCATCAGGGGCAGCGGGGCGATCCCGCCAGCGGCGTCATACAGGCACCTGGCCAGAAGCAGTCCCTGGTCGCCGTAGGGCAGGTGGCGCCAGCGACTGCGGAGGTCCACCGCCAGCTCCACCAGGCGCAGGGCCGGATCGGCGCCGGCGATCCGCAGCCGGAAGGCCCAGGCGGTGCACGCACCACCGCCGATCGCGGCGGCCAGGGCCGGGGCCCATCCCGGCGGAAGGCGCACGTCTGCATGCAGCAGCAGCAGCCACGGGGCCGTGCTGCGGGCCACCCCGCCGGCCAGCTGCCTGCCGCGGCCTCCCCCCTGCCGCAGCACCAGCGCCCCGGCCAGGGCGGCCAGCTGCGGTGTGGCATCGGTGCTGCCGCCATCCACCACCAGCACCTCCCGGACCAGGTCCGGCGCCGTGGCCAGGTCGGCGAGCAGCGCCGGCAGGCCATGGGCCTCGTCGCGGGCGGCGATCACGACGCTCAGGGGCGGGCTCATCGCCAGCGGTCCAGATCGGCGGGGCGGTCGAGATCGTGGCGCTCCGCCAGCAGCGCCGTGCTCAGCCCCGCCTTCCGGGCCAGCTGGAGGGTCTGCTCCAGCACCCGGTCGCTGCCCCATTCGATACCGCTGAACACCTGGGGTGTCGCCCGGCGCCGGCCGATCAGCCAGTAGCCCCCGTCTCCGGCGGGACCCAGCACCAGGGCGTGGTGCTCCAGCGCCCGGAACGCGGCCAGCAGGTCGTCGGCCGCCAGCTCCGGCAGGTCACTGCCGATCAGCACCACCGCGGCGGCCCCCTCCCGCCAGCCGCGACCCATCTGGCGCTGCATCCGTAGGCCGAGGCTGCCCGGTCCCTGGTCCACCACCCGGTCGACACCGAGCCGGCGTCCCCAGCGCCCCGCGGCCCCGGGGCCCAGGCCGCTCGTCGCCAGCACCAGCCGCAGCCCGGCGCCGGGGCGTCCATCGCCGCCGGCCGCGGCCATCGCCCGGCGGGCTTCGGCGGCGGCGGCCAGCCCGTGCCGGGTGAGGCGCGCCTGGATCGCTGCTGCCCGCCCCGTCCCCACGCCGGGAACGAGGCGGCTCTTGCAGCGACCCGGAGCCGGCCAGCGGGCCAGCATCACCAGCTGGGGGGGGCCGATCCCCAGGCCCTGCGGTGGTCTCAACCCTCGCGCGGCAGTTCGGCGGGACGCACGGTGAGGTTCTGACGGGAACCGTTGCGCTGGACGGTGATCGTCAGCGGCTCGCCCACCCTGCCCCGGTCGACGGCCAGCTGCACCTCCGAGGCGTTCTTCACCGCCTTCTCGCCCACCTTCTCGATCAGGTCGCAGGGCTTCAGACCGCCCCGGGCCGCCGGGCTGTTGTCCATCACCTCGACCACCACCACCCCGTTCACTTCCGGCAGGCGGCACTCGTTGGTGGTGGCGTTGATCTCCTTGGCCAGCTGGGGGGTCAGGGCCTGCAGCCGCACCCCGATGTAGGGGTGGCTGGCATAGCCACGCTCGAGGATCTGGGCGGCGATCTGGCGGGCCGTGTTGATCGGGATCGCGAAGCTCAGGCCGGCCCCCGGTGCCTGGCGGATGGCGGTGTTGATGCCGATCACCTGGCCCCGGTCATTGATCAGAGGGCCGCCGCTGTTGCCGGGGTTCACGGCCGCGTCGGTCTGGATGTAGGGCACGCGCTGGCCCTCACCCACGGCGTTGGTGCGCTGGATGGCGCTGATGATCCCCGCCGTCACCGTGTTGTCGAGGCCCAGGGGGTTGCCGATGGCGATCGCCCATTCGCCTGGCCGAACCTTGTTGGAGTCGCCCAGGGTGGCGACCGGCAGCTTGGAGGCCACCACCTTCACCACCGCCACGTCGGTGAGGGGGTCGGCCCCCAGCACCTTGCCGGTGAAGCTGCGGCCGTCGGGGAGGGTGACGCTCACCTCGCTGGCGCCCTCGACCACGTGGGCGTTAGTGAGCAGCACCCCGTCGGAGCGGGTGATGAAGCCCGATCCCTGGCCCTGCTGCTGCTGGATGGCCGGACCGCGGCCGAAGATGCCCCCCAGGGGGTTCACGGTGCGTTTGACCGTGTCGATGCGCACGACCGCCGGACCGGCCTTCTCGACGGCATCGACGATCACCGAGCTGCTGGGCTGAAGGGAGGGCCCCGGCGCCGCATCGCTGATGGGGGGCTGCTCGGGCTGGCGCACCCCGGGCAGGGCCAGACGGGTGCCGGTGCAGGAGGTCAGCAGGCCTGCCGCGGCCGCCAGCAGGGTGAGGCGTGACAGGAAACGGGGCTGGACCATCGGAGGTGGGCGGTCGGCACTGAGGGATTCATTTAAGACGAACCTCCGGGCCTGGGATGCCTATATTCGGCCATCGCGTCGTGGGCTCCTGGTGCAGCAGGGTGATCAGCTGTGGCACCGGGTGAGCCAGGATCTTCAGGGCAGGCTCAGCAAGCCCACCTACGAGACCTGGATCCGTCAGGCCCGTTGCCGTGACTACGCCGACGGACTGCTGCGCCTGGAGGCCCCCAACAGCTTCGCCTGCGGCTGGCTGCGCAAGAACTACCTGGTGATGATCGCCGCGGTGGCCAGTGAGCACGCCGGCCGGCAGGTGCGGGTGGAGGTGGAAGTGGCCCCCGATGCCGAGCCCCTGGGAGCCCCCCCCGAGCTGGTGGCTGAGAACGGCGGCGCCGGCTCGCCACCGCCGCCGACGCCCCCGGCCGCCGCTGCCCGGCCGCTGCCCGGCCCCCTGCGTCACGGGGCGGGCCTGAACACCCGCTATGTGTTCAACCGCTTCGTGGTGGGGGCCAACAGCCGCATGGCCCATGCCGCCTCCCTGGCGGTGGCCGAAGCCCCGGGCCGGGAGTTCAACCCCCTGTTCATCTGCGGCGGTGTGGGGCTGGGCAAGACCCACCTGATGCAGGCCATCGGCCACTACCGGCTGGAGATCGACCCGGAGGCGCGGGTGTTCTATGTGAGCACCGAGACCTTCACCAATGACCTGATCCAGGCCATCCGCAAGGACGGCATGCAGGCCTTCCGGGATCGCTACCGGGCCGCCGACCTGATCCTGGTGGACGACATCCAGTTCATCGAGGGGAAGGAATACACCCAGGAGGAGTTCTTCCACACCTTCAACGCCCTGCACGAGGCGGGCCGCCAGATCGTGATCGCCAGCGACCGGCCCCCCAGCCAGATCCCCAGGCTCCAGGAGCGGTTGATCTCCCGCTTCTCGATGGGCCTGATCGCCGACATCCAGATCCCCGATCTGGAGACCCGGATGGCGATCCTGCACAAGAAGGCGGAGGCGGAGCAGGTGGCCCTGCCCCGGGAGCTGATCCAGTACATCGCCGGCCGCTTCACCTCCAACATCCGCGAACTCGAAGGCGCCCTCACCCGGGCCGTGGCCTTCGCCTCGATCACGGGCCTGCCAATGACGGTGGAATCGCTGGCGCCGATGCTCGATCCGGTCGGTAACGAGGTGGCGGTCACCCCCCAGCAGGTGCTGGAGAAGGTGGCCGAGGTGTTCGAGGTGCGCATCGAGGAGATGCTCAGCCCCAGCCGCAAGCGGGCCGTGAGCCAGTCACGGCAGGTGGGCATGTACCTGATGCGCCAGAACACGAACCTGTCGCTGCCGCGCATCGGCGAAGCCTTCGGCGGCAAGGATCACTCCACCGTGATGTATGCGGTGGAGCAGGTGGAGAAGAAGCTCAGCAGCGATCCCGCCCTGGCGCGGCGGGTGCAGCAGGTGCGGGACCTGCTGCAGATCGCTTGCCGCCAGCGCCGCTGAGGTTCAGCCCGCGCCGGTGAGGGGCCGGGCCGGATCGAGCCCCTCCACTTCCCCGTGGAACACCCGGCTGGCAGTGATGTCCTCGGCCTCGATCGTCATCAGGTCGGTCTTGGTCAGGGCCCGCCCCATGCCGCTGAACAGGCGGTTGGCCTGGCGCATGCGGGCCCGGTCGATGGCGTTGCGGATCGAGCGGGCATTGGCGAAGAAGGGCAGCTGCATGCGGCGCTGGATGTACTCGGCGAAGGCGGCGGCGGCCTCGGGGCTGAAGCGGTAGTTCTCCGCCGCCAGGATCAGCTGGGCGATCGCCAGAAGTTCGCTGGCGGAGTAGTCGGGGAAGTCGATGTGGTTGGCCACCCGCGAGGACAGGCCCGGGTTGCTCTGGTAAAAGACGTCCATCCGCTCCTTGTAGCCGGCGAAGATCACCACCAGATCGTTGCGGTTGTTCTCCATCACCTGCAGCAGAATCTCGATCGCCTCGGCGCCGTAGTCCCGCTCGTTCTCCGGCCGGTAGAGGTAATAGGCCTCATCGATGAACAGCACGCCGCCCATCGCTTTTTTGAGCATCTCCCGGGTTTTGGGGGCGGTGTGGCCGATGTACTGGCCCACCAGATCGTCGCGGGTGGCCGTCACCACATGGCCCTTGCGGACGTAGCCGAGGCCGTGCAGGATCTTCGACATCCGCTCCGCCACCGTCGTCTTGCCGGTGCCGGGCCGGCCGGTGAACGACATGTGCAGGCTGGGGGGGGCCGTGTCGAGGCCCACCTGGGTGCGGGCCCGGTTGATCACCAGCAGGGCGGCGATCTCCCGGATGCGGGCCTTCACCGGCCGCAGGCCGATCAGTTCCCGGTCGAGCTGGTCGAGCACCTCCTTGATGCCGGCGGCGTCGTAGGCCGCCCGCAGATCCACCAGCCGCGTCTCCGGCGGCGCGCTCCCGTCCCCCTCGTCGGATGCGGCGCCTTCAGAGGAGACCATCGATGGCCTGCGCGAAGGTTTCCTCCGGTTCGCCGATGGGGTCCTCGTCGGCTTCGGCGCGCACGGTGAGGTTCACGTAGGTGCGCCCGAAGCTGATGTCGGGGAAGCGGCCCTCCTGCTCGGAGAGGCCGTTCAGGCGTTCCAGGAAGACGCGGGTGCTTTCGTAGTCGTCGAACTCGATGCGGCGCTCGAGCCGATCGGGTCGGGGCCGACGGGTCCAGGGCTGATCCATGGGTCCGACCCTAGATCAGCCCGGATCGTCGAGGCAGTCGGTGCGGGCCACGCAGAGGCGGGCGGCCCAGGCGGCGGCATGGGCCCGGTTGGCCGCCTGTTCCGCCGGCGCCTGGGTCGTGAGCGGGTGGGGGAAGGTGCCGGCGATGGCGGCGTTGGTGACGCAGAACATCGCCTTCTGGAAACTCATGCAGATCTTCACCCGCATGTCGCCGTCGCCGCGGATGCCGGCCAGGTAGCGGTTGCGCAGCCGTTCGGGCAGGTGGCGGTACATGTCCTGCATCAGCAGGCTGGGGGGGATGCCCGAGCCCATGGTGGGCAGCGGGTCGGCGTAGAGGGCGCCGTACATGAACTGGGCCTGGTCGGGGGAGATCTGCTGGGCCTGGGCGTTGAAGGACACCGTGCCCAGGAACGGGGTGCCGCGCAGGAACACCGCCTCCACGTAAGGCACGGCCACATCCCCCAGGAAGGTGAGACCGGCCTCGGGGGGAAGCACCCAGAAGGAGCTGCCGCCGATCTCCACCGCGTAGGTGATCGGCGCCCCGGCCGCCGCCACCAGACCCTCCTTGATGAAGGTCACCACCGCGGCGATCGAGTCCACGCGCCCGTCCCGCTCGGCCCGGGCCAGATCGAGGAACAGATCGCTCATCACCCGCCAGAACTGGCCCAGGGCATGGGTGGTGGCGGCCGAGCGGATCAGTTCGGTGAGGAACTGGGGGAAGAGCGGGTTGAGCACCGCCAGCAGGGGATCGCGCCGGGTCTTGCGGGCGACGATGGCGGCGCAGCTGGCGGCGAACGCCTCACTGTCGAGATAGGCATCGAGGCCGCCGGTGCCGTGCCAGAGCATCGACTTCTGGCAGTACTCCGCGTACTCGTAGTTGATCCGATCGTGCAGCAGGTGGCGCCAGATCTTCGCCGGGCTGAGGTCGCCATCGAGGAAGCGGAACACCGGGAAGGGGTTCAGGAACTGCTGCTCGGCCTGGTAAACGAGATTGATGCTGTAGGCATCGAGCACCTCGCCGTAGCTCTCCAGCACGTCCACCACCTGCGCCAGATGATCGGGGGACTCGGCCAGCAGGGTGTGTCCTGCCAGCAGCGTTTCCACCAGATCGCTGCGGCTGGGACGGCCCCCGGCGTGGGTGAGGGGCGGCTTGGGGGAGCGTGGGATCGGTCTCATGACAGCGGTCCGGCCCCCTGGAGGGTCGCGAGCAGGGCCGGCAGCTGGGCCATGGCGGTGGTGGCCTGCTCGCTGAGGCGGCCCAGGCCGAAAGGCAGCACGCCCAGGGCCACCACGCCGCTGGCCAGGGCCAGGGCGGGCAGGGTTTCCCGCAGGGCCACCGCCGGCAGCCGCACCTCCAGGCGGGAGTCCGCCACCGGATCGCCGCTGGGCGGGGTCACCGCCAGGCGGCCGAAGAAGGCCCGGTTGACCAGCAGCAGGAAGTAAACGGCCGTCAGACCCGAGCCCACCATGCACAGCAGGGTGGCCACCGGGAAGGCGGCCAGGCTGCCCCGGAACACCAGGAATTCCGAGATGAAGCCCGCCATGCCGGGCATGCCGGCGCTGGCCATCACCCCGAGGATCATCAGGGTGCCGGTGAAGGGCAGGCCCCGCTCGGGGTTGAGCAGGCCGCGCAGCACCTCCAGGTCCCGGGTGCGGGTCTTGCGGTAGACGATGCCCACCAGCAGGAACAGCAGGGCGGAGATCAGCCCGTGGCTGACCATCTGGAAGACGGCCCCCAGCAGGCTGAGCGGGGTGGCGCCCGCCGCCGCCAGCAGGATGTAGCCCATGTGGCCCACGGAGCTGTAGGCCACCATCCGCTTCATGTCGCGCTGGGCGATGGCCGCCAGGGAGCCGTACAGCACCGACACCGCCGCCCAGCCCGCCAGCCAGGGGGCGAGCAGGGCCCAGGCCTCGGGGAACATCCCCAGGCAGAAGCGCAGCAGGCCGTAGGTGCCCAGTTTCAGCAGCACGCCCGCCAGCAGCACCGACACGGGGGTGGAGGCCTCGGTGTGGGCGTCGGGCAGCCAGGTGTGGAACGGCACCAGGGGGATCTTGATGGCGAAGCCGATCAGCAGTGCCCCCAGCAGCGCCAGCTGGGTGCCCATGCCGAGCTGGGCGGTGGTGACGGGATTGATGCTGAAATCGGCCTGGCCGGTGAACAGGGAGAGGCCGAGGAAGGCACCCAGGATGAGCACCCCGGAGACGGCCGTGAAGATCAGGAACTTCGTGGCGGCGTAGCTGCGGTTGGCGCCGCCCCAGATGGAGATCAGCAGCCAGAGGGGAATCAGCTCCAGCTCATAGAAGAGGAAGAACAGCAGCAGGTTCTCGGACAGAAATGCCCCGTTCACGGCCCCGCTGATCACCAGCAGCAGGGCGAAGTAGAGCCGGGGGCGCTGGCTGAGGTCCCGGGTGCAGATCCCCGACACCAGGGTGAGGCCGGCGTTGACCAGCACCAGGGGCATGGCCAGACCGTCGACGCCCAGGCGGTAGTCGAGGCCGATGCTGTCCACCCAGGCGAACGATTCCTGCAGCTGCAGGCCCGCCTGGCCGGGGTCGAAGGCCAGCAGCACCCGCACGCTCCAGAGCAGCTGCAGGCCCAGCA
This sequence comes from Cyanobium gracile UHCC 0139, assembly GCF_034931325.1. Classification (GTDB taxonomy): domain Bacteria; phylum Cyanobacteriota; class Cyanobacteriia; order PCC-6307; family Cyanobiaceae; genus Cyanobium; species Cyanobium gracile_B. The sequence continues at coordinate 68,618 of NZ_JAYGHX010000007.1, forward strand.
GGGCCAGGGCGGCGCGGCGGATGCGCTCGGTGGCCAGTTCACCCGGCCAGCAGAGCAGGCCGAGGGCGCCGGCGAACGGAATCAGCAGCAGGGCGCTCAGCATCGTCCGCTCAGCCCCCCAGCCAGGAGAGGCTGCCGACCAGCAGCACGATCGCGGCCACCACGGTGAAGACGTAGGTCTGCAGCCGGCCGCTCACCCCCAGCTTGAGGCCCTGGGCCGAGCCCATCGAGACGGCGGCGATGCGGTTGACCATGCCGTTGACCACCAGCTGGTCGAAGCCGTTGGTGATCCGGGCCAGGCCGGCCACGAAGGCCACGATCGTGGCCCGGTAGATGCGGTCCGTATAGAAGTCGAAGGCGAGCAGGTCCTGCAGAACCCGCAGGGGCCGCAGCACCGAGCGGGACCAGAAGGTGTCCAAGGGCACCAGGCTGCCCACCAGCAGACCCGCCAGGCCGCTGCCCACCAGGGCCAGGGCGGTGCCGCTCGAGAAAGCGCTGATGCCGGGAACCCGGTCGATGCGGGCCATGGCCAGGGGCGTGACCAGAACCAGCACGGCGACGGTGACCATGGGCAGGGCCATCAGCCAGTTCACCTCCGGCGCCCGCCGGGTCTTGGGGTGGGGCGCGCCCAGGAACACCTGGCGGTAGACCCGGGTGAGGTTGAGGGCCGTCAGGCCGTTGGTGAGCAGCACCACGGCGGCGAAGAACGGGGCCCGGGACCCCAGCCCCTCCACCATCAGGCCGAAGCTCCAGAAGCAGCCGAGGGGCAGCAGGCCGGTGAGGCCCGCGGCCCCCACCAGGAAGCCGGTGGTCGTGGCGGGCATGCGGGAGCCGAGGCCGCCCAGTTCGGTGAGGTCCTGGCAGTTGGTGGTGGCGATGACGCTGCCGACGCTCATGAACAGCACGGCCTTGGCCAGGGCATGGGAGAAGAGCAGCAGCAGGGCGATGAAGGGCTGCTGCAGGGCGATGGCAATGAACACCAGCCCCAGGTAGGAGGTGGTGGAGTAGGAGCAGGCCCGCTTGAGATCGACCTGGGAGATGGCCACGAGGGCGCCGCCGACGGCACTGATGGTTCCCACCGCCAGCAGCACGTCGATGGCCACCGGGGAGATCATCAGCAGCGGCATCACTTTCAGGAGCACCACGGCGCCGCAGGTGACGACGACGGAATTACGCAGGATCGAGGCCGGATTCGGACCCTCCATCGCCTCATCCAGCCAGAGATGCATCGGGAACTGGGCGCACTTGCCCATCGGCCCGGCGATGAGGGCCAGGCCCAGCAGGGTGGCTCCCAGGGCCGGCAGGGTCCCGTTGGCCGACCAGGCGTAGAGGTCGTTGAACTCCAGCGATCCGGCCCAGGTCGACAGGGTCACCACCCCCATCAGCAGCAGCACATCCCCCACCCGCTTGGTGAGGAAGGCATCGCGGGCGGCGGTCACCACCAGGGGCTGGGCATACCAGAAGCCCACCAGCAGGTAGGTGGAGAGCGTGAGCATCTCCAGCAGGAAATAGCTCATGAACAGGTTGCTGCTCAGCACCACCCCGGCCATGGCCCCCTCGAAGAAGCCCACCAGGGCGTAGAACCGGGCCAGGGACCACTCCTTGTCGAGGTAGCCCAGGGCGAACACCTGGCCCACCAGGCTCAGGCCGGTCACCAGCTCCAGCGCTGCCAGGTTGGTGAGGGACAGGTCGAAGCCGATGCGCAGATCAAGATCGGCGGCCGAGAACCAGGCGATGTCCACGTGCTGGGGGCCGAGGGCCAGCACGGCCCCCAGCACCAGGCTGCCGTGCAGCACCGCCAGCAGGGTGACCAGCAGGTTGAGATAGGCGGCCGGACGGGGGCCGTTGCGTTTGATCCAGCCCGCCGCCCAGGGCAGCGACAGCAGCATGCCGCTGAACCCGTAGAGGGGAATCAGCCAGCTGAGCTGGATCGACAGGGGAAGGGTGTCCGGCAAGGGAGGGAGGAACCTCAGAAGGTGGCCCGTTGCAGGGCCCTGGACGGGACGGCGGCAAGGCTGCCGATCCAGGCCGCCAGATCCTCCCCATGCTGCTGTTCTTCGTCCCGCAGGGCACGGAAGAAGGACGCATTGTTGCCATCGCCGATCAGCAGGCAGAAGCGCATCGCTTCGCCGTAGTGCTGGATCAGGTCCTCCTCGAGCACGGCGTTCAGCCGCAGCAGACCCTCCAGGTCGGCGGCGTGGGCGACCGGCCGCAGCTGGGAGGCGGCGGGGGCCACCCCCAGCTGCAGCATGCGCTGCACCAGCCGTTCAGCGTGTTTCATCTCCTCGACGGTCTCCTGCCGGAAACGTTCGGCGGCGGCGGCGTCGCCCCAGAGCTCCACGAGGGAGGCCTGGGTCATGTACTGCTGCACGGCGGACAGCTCCAGACTCAACGCGCGGCCCAGGTAGCCGAGGACGCGCGGATGGGCGGCGTCCATGGGGATCAGCCCCTGCGGCCGACGCCGGAGGCCGCCAGGGCCGGCTCCACCTCGCTGTGGGGACGGGCGATGATGTGGGCGGCCACCAGGCCGTCGCCCACCCGCTCGCAGGCGTCGGCGCCGGCCCGCACGGCGGCGTTCACGGCGCCGGTCTCACCGCGCACCATCACGGTGACGTAGCCGCCGCCGACGAACTCCCGGGCGATCAGGGTGACTTCCGCCGCCTTGGTCATAGCGTCCGCCGCCTCGATCGCCGGCACCAGGCCCCGGGTTTCGATCAGACCGAGGGCGATGCCGTGGATGGTGGGGGCCATGGAGGGGGTACGGGGAGTGGGGGTCTTGGGGGGGGTG
>NZ_JAYGHX010000007.1:71430-182522 GCF_034931325.1 Cyanobium gracile UHCC 0139
GGGGGGGGGGGGGGGGGGGGGGGGGGCAGGGGGGGGGGTCGGGGGGGGGGGGGTCTGGGGGGGGGTGCCGGCACCGCCGCTGCCGCGGCGGCTGGGGCTTGAGGCGCTGGAGCGCTGGCTGGTCGGCGTGGCGGCCTTGGCGGTGGTCCGGCGCGGCTGCCGGGTCGCCGGGCTGGAGCGGGCTGCCCGCGGGGCCCGGGTGGCGGCCGCTGGCTTGGGGTCTGCCGGCTTGGCCAGCGCCGCCGGTGGCAGAGCCGGCGGGGTGCCGCCAGCGGCCGCCGCCCCGGCCGCCGCGGCTGGAGCGGCCGCCGGCGTTCCCGGTGGGGGGGCCGGGACCGGGGCCGGGGTGGGGGTGGCGGCGGGACCGGATCGGGGCGTGCGGCTGGCCATGGGACGGGCGGGGAGAGGAGGAACGGTCGTGGAGGCGATGGGAGGGGCGCCTACCCGTCCGGCTCCCAGAAGTCGATGATGCCGCCGATGGTGAGATCGGTGTGCGTTTCGGGGTTGCCGCAGGCGAAGCGGGCGGCCGAACCGCTGGCGGTGAAGACCCAGTTGCCGGGGGAGGCCCCGACTGGATCGACGGCGACGCTGAGCTTGCCCTTGGTGCTGCGCAGCACCCGCAGGTTCCAGTGCTCGAGGCCGGGCACCCTCTGGGTGCAGACCAGCGATCCGGTGACCTGCATGATCTCCATCAGGCCTTGCCTCCCTGGGGCGCCGGCGCACCGCTGGGGGTGCCGCTCGGTGGCGGGGTGGCCTTGCCGGCGTCGGGATCCCAGTGGTCGATGATCCCCACGATCGTGAGGTCGCTGGGATAGGACTTGCTGCCCGCCGCTTCGCGGGCGGCGGAACTGCCCACACAGATCACCCAGTCGCCCGGGATGCAGCCCACGGCGTCGACGGCCACCTTCTGGGTGCTGCCGTCCTGGACCACCTGCAGGTGCTTGTGCTCGAAATCGGGGATGCGGTTGGTCGAGACCAGCGGTTTGACCACCTTGCAGATCAACATGCTCAGTGCCCTCCTGCGGTGGTGAGGCTGATCGTGGAACCTACCGCCTCGGCGGGCGTGTGACGCTCCTGATCGCGCACGGTGAGCAGGGCATGGAGCAGGCCCTGGGCGAAGAGGTCCGGGTACCGGTTCTCGATCGCCTCCTGCACCCGTTGGGCGTGGCGCACGGCCCGCTCCCGGGCACCGGGCACCTTGCCGTTGTAGTCGAAGCGCACCACCACGGGCACCGGCAGGCCCCGGGACACGTTGAGGCCCTTGAAGATCTTCACGCCCACGTCCATGTCGGGGGCGCCCTCCTCGACCGTGTCCATGTAGGCGAAGTAGGTGAGGTTGCGCAGGTGGATCTCCTTGAAGCCGATGCCCACGCCGATGAACCGCTCGGCATGGCCGGCATCGGCGTAGTGGCCGTCGTGGTACTGGCGCACGTAGTCGATCTGGGAGATGTTGTGCTCCAGCAGCCGGGCGATCAGGCGCACCATGCCGGGATCGGGGGCGGAAGCCGCCGCGGCCTCGGCCAGTTCGGCGATCCGGCGCCGGGCCTCCTCGGGATGCAGATGGCGGGTGGCCTCGTACACCGTGGCGGCATCGAGCCATTGATCCAGGCGGGTGCTGCCGTCCATGCCCGGCACGTGGACCCGGATGGCGTCGGTGTCAGTGTCGATGCCCAGCAGCAGCAGGTCGACGGAGGCGCCGCAGCAGAAGCTGTTCTCCACGGCCTGCTGGAACTCCATCAGCCGCTGGCGTCCGCAGCTGGCCGCCAGGGCGTCGTCACTGCCGTGGGCGGCACAGCCTTCGTGGGTGGGGTCGAGGGAACTGAAGTGGTAGAGCACCACCTTCAGGTAGCGGGTGTCCTCGTGGGCGGGGTTGGGGACGCCCTCCCGGTAGCGGCGGTGTTCGGTCTTGACCCAGCGGTTGACCGTGTTCTCGACGTCGAACAGGGCCCCGGCGTGGGGACGGCGCCGCACCGAGCTGAAGGGCAGCCGCAGGGCGAAAGCGATGGCATGGGCCAGGCGACCATCGGCGCAGGGGGTCACATCCAGCAGGTGGAAGCCGCAGGAGAGCAGGAAGGCGTTGAAGTCCTCGGCGGCGGCGCTGCCGGGCTGGCCGTGCAGCGGATCGTCCCGGAAGAAGCCGTCGCTGGTCTGTTCGTAGGTCTCGAAGACGCACCAGGCGAACAGGCTGCGCATGTCGAGCTGGCTGACCCAGGCCTTCTCCAGGATCGGCAGGGGCAGGCTGAAGCCCAGCTCCGACTGGGCCAGGGCCTGGGCCCGCTCGACGAAGTCATCCTCGTGCTGCAGGGCGGAGAGCCGCTTGAGCACGGGCACGATCCGGTCGAAGGCGTCCTTGACGCCGCGGTCGTAGCTCTCGAGGGCGGCGTTGGCCGCGTGGTCGGTGAGTGGATGGGAGCTGCCGGAGGCTGCCTGGCCGAGCCGCACCGCCGCCAGCCGCCGGGAGAGATCGGCGCCGGAGGGGGCATCGGGACGGCGCCGGGGGGCTCTCGGAGCGAGGGGACGGATCGTGGGGGCCGGGCGGCGGGGCATCAGGGGTTCAGCCGCGGGCTCCGCCGGAGACCGTGATCAGGGAACCGGCGCTGGTGCTGCCACTGGATCCGGTGATCTTGTTGGTGGGCTCGGGCAGGGTCTCGTTGCGCTTGTTCTGGAAGCCGGGCATGGCCGACATCGGGCCGACACGGCTCGGGTTGCGGCGGCGGGCCGAGGCCCCTTCGGTGCCGGTGACGTGCTTGCCCCGGTCCCAGTCGTCGCCGGTGATGTTGAGGCCGGCGGAGATGCCCTCACCGGTGACCCGGGAGGTGGGACGGGCGTCCTCATCAACGGTCACCGGAGCTGCCGCCGCCGGCTGGCGCAGGCGCACCCGCTCCTGGCCGGGACGGTCGAAGCGGAACTGCTCGGTGCCGGTCACCTTGTCGGCGGCCATGTCGAAGGGGCCGGTGATGCGGTTGCCCTGCTCGTAGCTGTTGCCGGTGACGCCACCGGGGCGCTGGCGGGCACTCTGGGCGGCCCGGGCCGGCGACTGGACGCTGAACTGCTGCCAGGGCTGGGCGGTCAGGGGCTGGGGGAAATCGGCGTCCTGGCTGGTGGCGGCCCCGCAGGCCTCGTTCAGCTGGTCGCCGCCGATGTAGGGGGTGCCGGTGATGTCCTCGCAGGCGCCGCGCTCGGCGCCGGTCATGACGCCGCCGATGCCGGGCTGAATCCCGGTCATCACGGTGCCCATGCGCACCGGGGTGCGCTGGCGGATCTCGCTCAGGCGGTCGGAGGAGCACCAGGCGCCGGCCTGCTCCATGCCGGCGTAGGGGGTGCCGGTGACGGCCTTGCAGGTGCCGGGCTCATCGCCGGTGACCTTCTCGGAGCGGCCGGTGCGGGTGCCGCTGACCACCAGCGCCTTGTTGGTGACGCTGAAGCCCACCTTCGCGGCTTCCGGAGCCGGTTTGGTGCCGCAGAACTGTTCGTACTGCTGGGTGCCGATGTATTCGTCGCCGGTGACCAGGCGGCAGGAACCCGGTTCGTCGCCGGTGACGTGCTCGCTGCGGCCCACATGGGTGCCGGTGATGCCGGTGCCCCGCAGGGTGTGCAGGCTGCTGACCTTGGCGGGGGCGCGGCCGGGCACCTCAGATTGGTCCCCGACGTACTGGGTGCCGGTGAGCTGGCGATGGGCGCCGGGCTCGTTGCCGGTGACCCGCTCGGAGCGTTCCACGATCACGCCGGAGACCGGCCGGCCCGCCGTCGTGCGGGTCAGGCCCACCTTGCGGGGGGAGGGGGAGGTGGTGCCGCACCAGGCGGCGCTCTGGTTGGCGGAGATGTACTCGGTGCCGGTGACGTTCTTGCAGGTGCCGGGCTCGTCGCCGGTGACCTTCTCGGAACGGCCGACCTCGTTGCCCGTCACCCGGTTGCCGTGGCTGGTGGCGCTGACGCGCACCTTGGCGGGCTGCAGGGGGGTGGGATCGCTTTGGCAGAAGGTGCGGAAGATCTCCGCCCCCAGGTACTCGGTGCCGGTGACGGGACGGCAGGTGCTGGCCTCGTTGCCGGTGGTCTTGAGGGAGCGGTTGGCCTGGGTGCCGGTGACCACCTGGCCCCGGACCGTCTCGCTCACCCCCACTTTCCAGTGGGCATCGGCGGCGGCATCGATCTTGGCCTGGCCGCGACGGGGGCCGGTGGGGCGGGAGCCGCCGCTGCGGGAACTGCCGGCGGAGCCGACCTTGCATTTGAGCTCCCGCACCTTCTGGGCCAGCTCACGGCTGCTCATGTCCGGGTTGGACTGGCGGGCCACCGAGGCGGCGACGGAGCTGGTGGGGGCGCTGGCGGACTTGCCCCGCTTGGAGAGGGCTTCGCGCCGAGCCATGACGATGGCCCGGCTGGGGTTGTGCTGGGCGGTGCGCTTGGGGGTGCCGTTGCGGCGCTCCCCGGTGCGGGCGCTGCGGTTGGCCAGTGAGGCCCCCAGACCGGAGGACGCGGGGGCGGGGGCAGCGGCGGCGGCCGGGCTGGCGACCACGGCGGGGGTGGCGGCGGCGCTGGACCTGGTGGAGCGCATCACCTCCTGACGGGTACGGTCGCTGGAGGTGTCGGCCCGCTTGCCACGGCGGGAGAGGGCCTCACGGCGCTCCAGCACCAGGTTGCGGCTGGGGTTCGCCAACGGCTTGGCGTTGCTGCGATGGCCGGAGACCGAGGCGGAGGAAAAAGAAGCGGAAACGCCCCGACGCGGGGCGGCGCCGCGGCGGGAGGGGGAGGCGGCCGGAGCCGGGGCCGGGGTGGCCGGGGCGGCACTCACGGCCTCGGTGCGGGTGCGTTGGGCGTCAGCGGCCGTGCGCACCCGTCCCGGGGAGGACATGAACTGGGCGGAGGCTTTCTTGCCGCCGTTGGTGAGGGCCTTGCGGCGCTCCAGAGCTGCTTCCCGACTGGTGGTTCTGGCCATGTCCGCCCCGTGAATGGATGATCAAAAGTGATGGATCCCGACCGCCGGCCGGGATCCGCTGTGGTCGCTGGATCAGCGGCCTTCGAACACGACGAAGCAGGCGCCCTGGCTCTGGGTGTAGGCGTCGTAACCGACGAGGCGCACGTGGTGGTCGGGGTAGGCCCGGTGGCAGGACTCCAGTTCGTTGACGATCACACCGAGATCCTTCTCACCGAAGAAGGGCAGCTTCCAGTACGACCAGTAGGTGGCCATGGAGCGGCTGGGGTGGACGTGCTCGACCAGGGGGCTCCAGCCCTGGGCAATGATGTAGGCGATCTGGTCGTAGATCTCGTCCTGGGTCATCGGCGGGAGGAAGCCGAAGGTCTCCAGGGTGGCGACTGTTTGATAGTCACCCACGGTGCTCTTGAAGGGCATGGGGATCCTTGTGGGGAATGGGTTGGGGAACCCGGTCCCGCTGACCGTGGGTGGGAGCACCCTCGGTCAGCGGAGGCAGGGCGTGGGGCCGGGGTGTCGGATCAGCCGACGTCGAGCTTGTCGACGGTGTCGAACTCGAACTTGATTTCCTTCCAGGTCTCGAGGGCGATGGCCAGCTCGGGGCTGTGCTTGGCGGCTTCCGTGAGGATGTCGCGGCCTTCCTTCTCGATCTCGCGGCCGGCGTTGCGGGCCTTGACGCAGGCTTCGAGGGCCACCCGGTTGGCGGCGGCGCCGGCGGCCGAACCCCAGGGGTGACCGTGGGTGCCACCACCGAACTGGAGCACGGAGTCGTCACCGAAGATGGCGACCAGGGCGGGCATGTGCCACACGTGGATGCCGCCGGAGGCCACGGCGAAGACGCCGGGCATCGAACCCCAGTCCTGATCGAAGAAGTTGCCGCGGGTGCGGTCTTCGGGGATGAAGGACTCGCGCAGCTGGTCGATGAAGCCCAGGGTGGTCTGACGGTCACCCTCGAGCTTGCCCACCACGGTGCCGGTGTGCAGCTGGTCGCCGCCGGAGAGGCGCAGGCACTTGGCCAGCACCCGGAAGTGGATGCCGTGCTTGGGATGGCGGTCGATCACCGCGTGCATGGCGCGGTGGATGTGGAGCAGCATGCCGTTCTTGCGGCACCACTTCGACAGACCGGTGTTGGCGGTGAAGCCACCGGTGATGTAGTCGTGCATGATGATCGGCTGCCCGAGTTCCTTGGCGAACTCGGCCCGCTCGTACATCTCCTCAGGAGTGGCGGCGGTGCAGTTGAGGTAGTGCCCCTTCTTCTCGCCGGTTTCTTCCTGGGCGAGCTGGACGGCTTCGGCCACGAACTCGAAACGGTTCTGCCAGCGCTGGAAGGGCTGGGAGTTGATGTTCTCGTCGTCCTTGGTGAAGTCGAGGCCGCCGCGGAGGCATTCGTAGACCACCCGGCCGTAGTTCTTGCCGGACAGGCCCAGCTTCGGCTTGATGGTGCAACCCAGCAGGGGACGGCCGTACTTGTTCATCCGGTCGCGTTCGACGCAGATGCCGTTCGGCGGGCCGGGGCAGGTCTTGATGAAGGCCATCGGGAAGCGGATGTCTTCCAGGCGCAGGTGGCGCAGGGCCTTGAAGCCGAACACGTTGCCCACCAGGGAGGTGAGCACGTTGGTCACGGAGCCTTCCTCGAACAGGTCGAGGGGGTAGGCGATGAACGCGTAGAAGGACTCCTTGTCACCAGGGACGTCTTCGATGCGGTAGCAGCGGCCCTTGTAGAAATCGAGATCGGTGAGGAGCTCGGACCACACGGTGGACCAGGTGCCGGTGGAGGACTCGGCGGCCACGGCGGCCGCCACCTCTTCCTTGGGCACACCTTCCTGGCCGGTGCACTTGAAGCAGGCCAGCAGGTCGGTGTCGAGGGGGACGTAATCGGGAGTCCAGTAAGTGTCGCGGTACTCCTTGACCCCGGCGTCGTACTTCTTGCTCATGGGATTGTTCGGATGGGTTCGGATGGAAAACTCAGAGGGTCAGTCGACCGCTCAGTCCTTCGATCCCAGGCCGAAGCTGCTGTTCAGCGCCGGCTCCACCTCACGGTGGGGACGGGCGATGATGTGGGCGGCCACCAGGCCGTCGCCCACCCGCTCGCAGGCATCGGCGCCGGCACGGACGGCGGCGTTCACGGCACCGGTTTCACCCCGCACCAGGACGGTCACGTAGCCGCCACCGACGAATTCGCGACCGATGAGGCGCACCTCGGCGGCTTTGGTCATGGCGTCCGCCGCTTCGATGGCGGGCACCAGACCGCGTGTCTCGATCATGCCGAGGGCGATGCCCATGGTTTCGTTTGCCATTACCTGCTCCTGGAGGAGGGGGGTGGAATGTTCGTGTGCAACCTTGCTCCTCCGTCAAACCCTCCGTCAAGCGATTGGGAGCCGGGCGGCCATCAAGGTTTTCGGATCGGCTGATAAGGGCAGCTGATCAGTGCAACATAAAAAGCAAGCTTTGCTTGATCGCCGCCGCGCGGCGCGCCGCCCCTGCGTGCCCCCAGCCCGTCCCGGAGGCTCAGAGCGGCTCGGCGCTGGAGACGAACCCGACCCCGCCATAGCGCTTCAGCAGGGGCCGCAGAGCGGTGCCCACGGCCCCCAGCAGCTCGTCCTCCACGAACACGATCACGTGGGCATTGGCCCCCAGCCCGCTGAAGTCCATCGCTTCGGAGATCTCACCCGAGGGGCCCATGCCGGTCACGTGCCGCATCACCGAATAGCCCGTCGCTCCGGCGGCGGTGATGGTGCGGCAGACACGGTTCAGTTCCCGTTCACTGAGAAAGAGATCGATGCGCTTCATGGGAATGGGGCGACGGGTCGGCAGGGGTCGGCGGGTGGTGGATTCAGCCGGCCGGAATGAAGTGGCGGGTCAGCGCCATGTAGAGCGGAATCCCGATCACCACATTGAAGGGGAAGGTGAGACCCAGGGCGGTGGAGATGTAGAGGCTGGGGTTCGCCTGCGGGACGGTCATGCGCATCGCCGCCGGCACGGCGATGTAGGAGGCGCTGGCGCAGAGCACCATGAACAGCAGGGTGTTGCCCTGTCCCAGCCCCAGCAGGAGGCTCACCAGCAGCCCCAGCAGGGCATGCAGGGGAGGGGCCAGCAGGGAGAAGCCGATCAGGAACGCCCCCGCCTGCTTGAGGTCCCGCAGCCGCTGGGCCGCCACGATGCCCATGTCGAGCAGGAAGAAACAGAGGGCTCCGTAGAAGAGTTTCTCGGTGAAGGGATCCATCTTCGCCAGACCCGCCGGACTGAAGGCCGCCACCACATAACCGATCACCAGGCTGCCGATCAGCAGGTACACCGAGCCATTCAGAAAGGCCTCCTGGAGAATCTCCCGCCAGCGCAGACTGCCGCCGCCGTTCTGCTGATCTCCGGCCATCTCCGCATCCTCGGCAGGGGCCGAGAGCCGGGCCAGGATCACCCCCACCACGATCGCCGGCGATTCCATCAGGGCCAGGGCCGCCACCATGAAGCCGTCGAAGTTCACCTCGACGACATTGAGGAAGTTCTCGGCGGTGATGAAGGTGACGGCGCTGATCGAGCCGTAGGAGGCGGCGATGGCGGCGGCGTTGTAGCCGTCGAGCCGCAGCCGCAGGAACAGGAAGCTGGTCAGCGGCACCAGCAGCGACATCGCCACCGCCGCCCCGACCGTCAGCAGCACCTGGGGGCCCAGACCGCTGTGGGCCAGCTCCATGCCCCCCTTGAAGCCGATCGCCAGCAGCAGATAGAGGGAGAACAGCTTGGGCAGCGGCGAGGGGATCTCCAGGTCGGAGCCCACCAGCACCCCCAGGATGCCCAGAAAGAAGAAGAGAACCGGCGCGGAGAGAAGGTTCTGTAGGACCAGGCTCGACTGCATCGCCCTCCGGCGCCCAAAGGGTGGAGGCAACCTAGGGGCGAATCCGGCCCCAGGCCGTCACCGGTCGCGCAACGTTGCTCCTCCGGTTCGTCCGATCGCGAGCGAATTCCCTATCGTCCGCCCGGGGCAGGAACCCTGGAGTTTTCCGGGGGTGGAATGTTCAACCCGTCCTGCCCCACCCCTTCCCTACCGCTCTGCACCACAATGGGGCCCCCCGTGGGCCCGGCTTGTCCCTTTCCCCCTCTCCACCGGTCCTGGTGATCGCCAGCGGCAACCCCCACAAGGTGGCCGAGATCACGGCCATGCTCGCGGGGGTCGGTCCGGAGGTGGGCCTGGACGTGCGTCAGCAGCCCAGGGACCTGGAGATCGAGGAGACGGGGCTCACCTACGCCGAGAATGCGCGCCTCAAGGCTTCCACGGTGGCCGCGCTCACGGGCTGCTGGTCGCTGGCCGACGATTCCGGCCTGGAGGTGGATGCCCTCGATGGCCGCCCCGGCCTGTTTTCGGCGCGCTACGCCCCCACCGACCACGAGAAGATCCACCGGCTGCTGCACGAGCTCGGCGATTCCCTCTACCGGGGCGGCACCTTCGTCAGCGCCATGGCCCTGGCCGACCCCACCGGCGCGGTGGTGCTGGAGTCGGAGGGGGTCTGCCGGGGGCTGATCCTGCGGGAGCCCTCCGGCCATGGCGGCGGCTACGACCCGCTCTTCCATGTGCGGGAGGCGGGCTGCAGCTATGCCGCGATGGGCGAGCACCTCAGGAGCCGGCTCGGCAGCCGCGGCAAGGCCGCCCGGGCGATGGCCCCGGGACTCAAGCGGCTGCTGGGGCTGGCCTGAGCCGGCCGGGTGCCGGGCCGCTGACGCTCAGCTGCGGGAACCGGCGTTGATCTGGGCCACGGCGCGCATGGCGGCGGCGGCGGCCTCCTCCACGTCCCCCTCCTTGCCCGCCAGGGTGAGGCGGCCGAAGGCCCCCACCGCCTTGACGTCCACCACGGTGATGTTGGAGCTCTTCTCGGCCTCGTTGGCGGCGATCAGCACGTAGCCCGCCGGTTCGGTCTCGAGGATGAACATGCTCATCCCCGCCTGGATCATCGAGCCGCGGCGGTTCTGGCGGTTGATCAGCACGGCGTGGTCGGGGGTGATCGCCCGGATGATCTCGGTCCAGGTGACCTCGCAGCGGCTGCGCAGCTCCACCCGGCTGCCGATGGCCTCCAGGACCACGTCGCCGGAGTGGAGCACGTTGCTCTGGTCGCGGTGGTAGAGGGCCAGGGAGCCGAAGGCCCGTTCCACCACCATCTGGCCGAGCCGCACCGTGCTGGCCTTGAGGGCGATGTCGGTGACCCGGTGCACCGCCATGCCCGGGGAGACCTCCAGCCAGAGGCAGGCATCACCGGGGATCGGCAGGAAGCCATGGGACACCGTGCCCATGTACGACGCCAGCTGGGGCTGGAGGGAATCCAGGAAGACGTAGGTGCGCAGTTCGATCGACTGCACGTGGCTCGACTGGCGGGCCAGCCGCCGGCCTTCGCTGTCGGTGGTGATCACGCAGCTGGCCCCGGAGGCCTCACCGCTCACATCGGTTCCCGTGATCCGCAGGCTCGCCGCCTTCCTGCGGGCGTCCGACCGGTCGTCGCGAAGGAAGGAACGGGCACTCTGCGAATCCATCACGGCGCGAGGCGCCAACCCCCGGAACAAACGGTCGTTTCGATCCTCGGGGTGGTTGAAGCGCCGGGATCTCTGGCCGCCGCCAGGGGCAGTCCAGAAGGGGAGGGTACTCCCGGGCGGAGCGCCGGCGGTGGGCGCCTGGTCTAGGGGCCGCCCCGGCTGGTTCCATCGGCCATGCAGACCCGATCGCGGCCGGAGCCTTTGGCCGCATAGAGGGCCCGATCGGCCTGCTCCATCAGCCGGGAGAAATCGCACGGCTGGGAGGAATTTTTGGTGCTGACCCCCAGGCTGACCGTGAGGCGCCCCCCGGGGGCCTCCCCCTCCAGATTGAGCTGCCGCACCGAGAGGCGGATCCGTTCGGCCACCAGCAGGGCCGTCTCCCGGTCGGCCTCCGGCAACAGCACCAGGAACTCCTCACCACCGAGGCGGTAGGTGTGGTCCTGCTCCCGCACCGACGCGTTCAGCACCCGGGCCAACTGCTTGAGCACCCGGTCGCCGGCTTCGTGGCCGAAGGTGTCGTTCACATCCTTGAAATGGTCAAGATCCAGCTCGATCAGGGAATAGCTGGCCGGCAACGTCGCCTCAGCCAGGGCCCGCCGGTTGGCCAGCCCCGTGAGCGGATCTGTGAGGGCCGCCAGGTTGAGGGTGGCCACCTCGACGGCCTTGCGCTGGTCCTCCAGCAGATGGTCCACCCAGGGGCGCATCGATTCGGTGAACTCTCGCAGCATCCGTTCCATGTCGGGATCGAACGTGTGCCGCCCCCCCTCGCCCTTCAGGGCCAGCACCATGGCGGGATGGCCGAGAAGGCAGATGTGGTGCCAGTCGGCGGGCGGCTCCCGCAGCTCGGGATGGTCTGTGAAGGCATTCCAGGTGGTCCAGCCGTCGATGGGCATGTTCACGGACAGCTCGCACTCTCCAGGCTGGCCGGAGGATTCGAGGATGGTGGCCATGGCGCGGACCATGCCCAGGGGGCTGCTCTGGTGCATGAGGGCATCGCTCAGCTGGCGCCGGGCCTCGGCGATGCGGAGGAGCCGTTTCAGGTCCACGTCAGCGTCAGCCAGGCAATACACACCGCATTCGGTGGCGGCCATGGCGGTGAACATCTCATTGACGATCGAGGCGGCAATGATGTGGCCGTGCTGGGGGGCGATCAGGTCGATCCGTGGCCAGCGGGAGCGGATGCGGGCCAGGCCGGCGCTGAGCAGCTCCCGGCTGGGCATGTAGTGCTGATGAAAAGGCTGGGCGTTCTTGATGATGTAGGTCGCATCGCTGGACTCCAGCACGCTGCTGTCGGGGACGAAGCCGCCGAACAGGTCCGAAGAAAAGAGGGTGTGGCTGAACGTGTCATAGGACACCATCGCGCCAGGGAAATGGAGATACGGCGTGAGCTGGAATTCCAGCCGTCGCCCCCCTTCCAGGGGCAGACACCAGCCGTGCTTCTCGACCAGATAGGTGGAGAAACGATGGGCGTAGTGGCGGATCAGGGCGTTGGCGCGCCATTCGGTGACCACCTGTACGTCGGGGTGCGTCAGGATGTCGCCCAGCCTGGGCAGGGCGGCGCAGATGTCAGGGTCGGGGTGGTGACAGACGAGCCAGCGGATCGCGCCGAGATCGGTGATCGATCGCAGCTTGGCCAGGGTGCCGTCGATCGTGAGCGGCGAACCCGGATCGATCAGGACGCCGTCCGAACCGTTGGGGATGAAATAGGTGTGGCACTGGAAATGGTCCTTATCCAGCCGAACTCCCACCCACCACACCCCCGGGGCAATTTCGACGGGATCGTCCGGGAGGGCTGCCGTCTCGATCCGCTGGGGGGGAGTCTGAGGACTGGGTCGATGCAGCGAACGGTCCATGGAGAAGGTGAGCCGGCTCCGCGTCGCGCAGGGATGGAGACACGAATGGAGACCGTCTTTCCATCGTGATTCAGCAGGTCCGGATACTTGCGACTCCGAAGGCAACCGATACCTTCCAGTTCAACCTTTCCAGGCGCGACCATGGCCACCCGGCGCACCGCCACCACCACCCCTTCCACCGCCGCCGACGCTTCCTCCGCACCCGGCGTGGCCAGCGAGACCCAGCCCTTGCGCCATCCCCTCGATCAGGACACCGTGTCCGAATGGATCACCCGGGCGCTCGATGAGGGGGTGCGGCCGGAGCAGGCCCTCGCCTTCATCGGACTCGGCCTGATGCGGCGCATGGGCGGCGGCCTCGGAGACGGCTTCGCTGACTGGAAGGACGACGCCGACGCGGATCACCCGGTCGACCTGACGGCGCTGCGCCAGCGGCTCGAGATCACCGACCTGGCCATCCGCACCGCCGCTCCCCTCAGCACCGCCGAGGTCACCCAGCTGATGGGGGCCCGGCCGGGGGCCGCGCTGGTCGAGCGGGGCGGACTCACCGCCCGCCGGCTGGGGCGCAACGTGTGGAAGCTCAGCCGCAGCGCCGACAGCGACCGCGAGGAGCGCAGCATCGGGTTCGGCGAGGGATTCCGGCGCCGTCTTTGAGCGCGGGAACCCGCACACGATCCCGAAAAGATGTAACGCAGTCGGGCGGGGACCCCGCCGTCCCCGCTAACCCATGGAGGCTCCATACCTGGCGATCCCCTCCATGGGTGTATCCGCTCCACCGGTTCAGCCGTCACCCCCGGACATCCTCAAGGAGAGCGGCCAGCGGGAAGTGTTCTGCGGCCTCACGTCCATCGTCTGGCTGCACCGCCGCATGCCCGACGCCTTCTTCCTGGTGGTGGGCTCCCGCACCTGCGCCCACCTGATCCAGTCGGCGGCCGGCGTGATGATCTTTGCCGAACCCCGCTTCGGCACGGCGATCCTGGGGGAGCGGGACCTGGCGGGTCTGGCGGATGCCAACGAGGAACTCGACCGTCTGGTGAAGGATCTGCTGGAGCGTCGGCCCGAGATCCGCACCCTTTTCCTGGTGGGCTCCTGCCCCAGCGAGGTGATCAAGCTCGACCTGGCCAAGGCGGCCGAACGCCTCAACACCCAGCTGCTCGGACGGGTGCGGGTGCTGAACTACTCCGGCAGCGGCATCGAGACCACCTTCACCCAGGGGGAGGACAATGCCCTGCTGGCCATGCTGCCCCTGCTGCCCTCCTCCGAGGAGGAGCAGCTGCTGATCGTGGGCACCCTGGCCGATGCCGTGGAGGATCGCTTCCGGTTGATCTTCGAGCGGCTGGGCATCACCACGGTGCGCAGCCTGCCGCCGCGGCGCTCCACCGACCTGCCTCCCGTGGGCAAGGGGACGCGGGTGCTGCTCGCCCAGCCCTTCCTGAGTGCCACCGCCCGGGCGCTGCAGCACCGGGGCGCCACCCTGCTGAGCGCCCCGTATCCCTTCGGCGTGGAGGGCAGTCGCGACTGGATGGCCGCCGCCGCCCATGCCTTCGCCGTGCCCGCCGAGCGCTTCAACGCGGTGCTCGACCCGCTCGTCGAGCGGGGGCGCCGCGCCCTGGAGCCCCACCGGCAGGTGCTCGCCGGCAAGCGGCTGTTCCTGCTGCCGGACTCCCAGATGGAGATCCCCCTGGCCCGCTTCCTGAGCCGGGAATGCGGCATGGAGCTGGTGGAGGTGGGCACCCCCTACCTGGATCGCCAGCTGATGGCCGCTGACCTGGCCCTGCTCCCCCCCGACACCCAGCTCAGCGAGGGCCAGGACGTCGACCTGCAGCTGGAACGGGTACGGGCCGCCCGCCCCGACCTGGTGCTCTGCGGCCTGGGGCTGGCCAATCCCCTCGAGGCCGAGGGCATCGCCACCAAGTGGTCGATCGAGCTGGTGTTCAGCCCGATCCACGGCTGCGACCAGGCCGGTGAACTGGCCGAACTCTTTGCCCGCCCCCTGCGGCGCCGGGCCGTGCTGCAGCTCTCCTGAAACCCCCATGGAACTGACCCTCTGGACCTACGAAGGCCCCCCCCACGTGGGTGCCATGCGCATCGCCACCTCCATGGAGGGGGTGCACTACGTGCTCCATGCCCCCCAGGGCGACACCTACGCCGACCTGTTGTTCACGATGATCGAGCGGCGGGGACTGCGGCCCCCCGTCACCTACACCACCTTCCAGGCCAGGGATCTGGGCGGTGACACCGCCGAGCTGGTGCAGCGCTCGATCCGCCAGGCCGTCGAGCGCTTCCAGCCCGAGGCGCTGCTGGTGGGCGAGAGCTGCACCGCCGAGCTCATCCAGGACCAGCCCGGCGCCCTGGCCGCCGGCATGAACCTGGGGGTGCCGATGGTGAACCTGGAGCTGCCCGCCTACTCCAAGAAGGAGAACTGGGGCGCCGCCGAGACCTTCTACCAGCTGGTGCGCACCCTGCTCAAGCCCCAGCTGCCGGCTCCGGGCACCCCCAAGCCGTCCCCGTCCCGCTGGCGCGAGGAGGGTCGCCGCCCCCGGGTCAACCTGCTGGGCCCGAGCCTGCTGGGCTTCCGCTGCCGGGACGACGTGCTGGAGATCACCCGGCTGCTGGCCGAGCACGGCATCGATGTGGCGGTGGTGGCCCCCCTGGGGGCCCGGCCCGCCGACCTGGAGCGCATCCCCACGGCTGACGCCAATGTCTGCCTCTACCCCGAGGTGGCGGGCCCGGTGTGCAGCTGGCTGGAGCGCAGCTTCGGCACCCCGGTGGTGCGCACGGTGCCGATCGGCATCGGCGCCACTGCCGCCTTCCTGCGGGAGCTGCACGGTGTTCTCGACCTGGCGCTGCCGGCCGAGCTGCAGGAGCTGGAGGGTCAGCCGAGCGAGGCCGAGCGCCGCTCGCGGCTGCCCTGGTACTCCAAATCGGTGGATTCCACCTACCTCACCGGCAAGCGGGTGTTCATCTTCGCCGATGCCACCCACGCCATCGCCGCCGCCCGGATCGCCTCCAAGGAGCTGGGCTTCCAGGTGGTGGGCCTGGGCAGCTACAGCCGCGAGCAGGCCCGGGAGGTGCGGGCCGCCGCCGCCGAGCTGGGCCTGGAGGCCCTGATCACCGACGACTACCTGGTGGTGGAGAAGGCCATGGCCGAGGCGGCGGCGGAGCTGGTGCTGGGCACCCAGATGGAGCGCCACAGCGCCAAGCGGCTGGGGCTGCCCTGTGCCGTGATCAGCGCCCCCCTGCACGTCCAGGACGTGCCGGCCCGCTACTCCCCCCAGATGGGCTGGGAGGGGGCCAACGTGATCTTCGACTCCTGGGTGCACCCGCTGATGATGGGCCTGGAGGAGCACCTGATCGGCATGTTCCGCCACGACTTCGAGTTCGTCGATGGCCACCGCAGCCACCTCGGTGACGGCGCCCCGGCGGCGGCCTCGGGCGCCGACAATGAGGCCCCCACGGCCACGGCCCCGACCCAGGTGCCGGTCCCGGCGTCCGTCGCCACCGCCGCCCCGGCTCCGGGCACCACCACCGCCGGTGCCGCCGTCCGGGAGGCCCTCGAAAGCCTCTGGACGGCCGATGGTGAGGCCGAGCTCGCCAAGATTCCCTTCTTCGTGCGGGGCAAGGTGCGCAAGAACACCGAAGCCTTCGCCCGCGAACGGGGCCTGGAGCGAATCGATGCCGAAGCCCTGTACGACGCCAAGGCCCACTTCAGCCGTTGAGGCCCCTCTTCTGCCGTTGAGGGACTCTCTGGCGATGTTTCGGTTTGCGTGATCCCCTGACAGCCGGGATCCGATCTGAGCAGGCTGTTTCTGACGCGTGATCCGCCGGTTGTCCGGCTTCCCCTTGTTTTTCCTATGACCACCACACTCACGTCTCCCCCGAGCACCAACCCCCGCGAAGATGGCGAGGGCAGCCTGCAGGTGCATCAGGACGCGTCGATGAACATCGAGGAGGGGGCCCTGGTGATCGCCGTCTACGGCAAGGGCGGCATCGGCAAATCCACCACCTCCTCCAATCTCTCGGCCGCCTTCTCCAAGCTGGGCAAACGGGTGCTGCAGATCGGTTGTGATCCGAAGCACGACTCCACCTTCACCCTCACCAAGAAGATGGTGCCGACGGTGATCGATATTCTCGAAACCGTCGATTTCCACACCGAGGAGTTGCGTCCCGAGGACTTCGTCTTCGAGGGCTACAACGGTGTGATGTGCGTGGAATCGGGTGGCCCCCCGGCCGGCACCGGCTGCGGCGGCTACGTGACCGGACAGACGGTCAAGCTGCTCAAGGAGCACCACCTGCTCGAGGACACCGACGTGGTGATCTTCGATGTGCTCGGTGACGTGGTCTGCGGCGGCTTCGCGGCCCCCCTCCAGCACGCCCACTACTGCCTGATCGTGACCGCCAACGATTTTGATTCGATCTTCGCCATGAATCGGATCATGCAGGCGATCAATGCGAAGGCCAAGAACTACAAGGTGCGCCTCGGCGGAGTGATCGCCAACCGCTCCGAGCAGACCGACGAGATCGACAAGTTCAATGAGCGCACCGGCCTGCGCACCATGGCCCATTTCCGCACCGTGGACGCGATCCGCAAGTCACGGCTCAAGAAGTGCACCATCTTCGAGATGGAAAGCACGCCGGAAGTGGAGGCCGTTCAGGAGGAGTACCTCAGCCTGGCCCGCAAGATGCTCAGCGATGTGGAGCCCCTGGAGGCCGAATCCCTCAAGGACCGGGAGATCTTCGATCTGCTCGGCTTCGACTGAGGGCCAGCTGACGGACCCCGGCGGGCCCGTCAGATCTCCGCGGCGGCCCGCTCCACCAGTCGACGGGCCACCGCCTGCACCCCCGTGTGCTGGTAGGTGTCGGTGAAGGCGTCGAGGAAGGTGGCCATCTGCTTGAAGCTTCCCTGCCAGGGGCCCAGGGTTCCCTCCAGGGCCTGAACCGCCTTCTGGCCGGTGAGACCCAGCTGGCTGGTGAAGCCGCCGGCCCAGCCCAGCCACGGTTCGATGCTCCGGCGCAGGAAGCTGAGATGGGCCCCATCACCACGTCCCGGCAGCAGTCGGGCCATGCCGGCATAGGCGGGCAGCTGGTGCAGGTCCCGCCTGTCAACGCCTCCCAGCAGGTCATCCAGCCGCGACAAGGCCTGGTCGCCCAGGGGCAGCAGGGCATCGAAGCAGATGAGGGCGGCCATCCTCACCCGGGCCTCCCCGGCGTAGTCGCCCAGGGCGGCGGCGAAGTCGCCGAAGCTGTCGCCGGGCAGGCCGTTCACCTGGGTGAAGGCCAGCATCTCGGCGGCCACCTTCAGGCTCAGATCCGCCGCCTGCAGGGTGTCGCTGGTGGGGGTGAGATCGGCGACCCGCTTCACCAGCGGCAGGGCGCCGCCGATGTTGGCCAGCAGCCTCAGGCCACCGGCCGCCTTCTGGGAGCGGTTGACGGCGTCGTACAGGCTCAGGGCACGGCCATAGCCCTCGTGGCGCGCCCGACTCAGCAGGTCGGCCCGCGCCCGCACCTGGCGGATCAGCTCCGGATCGGTGCTGCCCAGCACGTCGGCGATCAGCGCGTCGGCCCGGGTGATGTTGGGCCAGCCGCCGGGCACCAGGGTGCTGAGGCCCTTGAGGGCCAGCACCGTCAGGTTGCGCCGGGGCAGACGCTCGAGGCGCTCGAGAACAGCGCTCATGCCGCGGGCCCGGGGCTGGCAAGGCGCTCAAGGCTCTGGCGACCGGCGGACGGGTTGCCGCCGGGTAGAGCGGCCCGTGGCCCGGTCGCTGGCTGCAGTGCCGCCAGGCCCTGGAGGTTGAATCGCCCCAGCAGCTCCTGACGCTGCTCGGGGTCCAGTCCCTCCCCCTGGCCGATCACCTTGACCTGGAAGCGGTCGGCCACCAGCAGGGCGGTGGCCTGCGGACCCTGTTCCACCAGCGGCCAGCCCTGCAGGCGGCTCGGGCTGGCTTGGAACTTGTTGCGGGCCTCCGGAGCTGTGGTGACATCGGAGATGGCCAGCAGGGCCTTCAACTGGCCACCACGCTTGAGCCTGGCTTCGCTGAAGCCACGCTTTTCCTGGGTGAAGACCAACTGGTCTCCTTCCTCCGGCTCCGGAAACAGGCGGTTGAAGGCAGCACCGTTCACCACCTGGCTCAGCGGCACATCGGCCACCGTCCCGCCCGGCAGCCAGGAGCGGAAGGGCAGGAAGAGGAAGGCACCGATGGACAGGCTGACGACCAGCAGCAGCCCAACTCCCCAGCGCAGCGTGCGGGCCATCCTCAGGTCAGCCCCACCAGCTGGATGGAGAGGTCCCACATCCGCTGGGCCGTCACCGGGTTGCTGGCCTTCTCCGAGAGCTCCTGGCTGAACTGCTTGCCCCCCTTCGTCTGCCGGTTCCCCCAGCTCCAGTGCACCCCGGAGACGGCGAACTCCGGATCCGCCGCCACCTGGGCCACCCGTTCGCCCGCCAGGGCCTGGCTCACGTAACCGCCGGTGATGTTCTTCTGGAACCAGGGGAAGATCGTCTGGAAGGCCCGCGGCGTGTGGCGGAACAGGGGCGTGTCGGCCACACAGCCCGGATAGAGGGAGGTGAACACGATGCCGGTGCTGTCGTGCAGCCGGCGGTGCAGCTCCTGGGTGGTGATCATGTTGCAGAGCTTGCTGTCCTTGTAGGCCTTGCCTGGCTTGAAGCTCTTGCCGCTGGCCATGGCGATCGGCGCCTTGAAGCCGGCGGCGAAGCCCGACAGGTCGCCGAGATCGGCGGGCGCGGGGATGGGGATCTTGCCCCCCAGCTCCTTGGAATTGGCGGTGACGGTGCCCAGGATCACGAGGCGCCGCGATGGGTGGGAGGAACGCTTGAGGTCCTCCATCAGCAGGTGGATCAGCAGGAAGTGGCCGAAGTGGTTGGTGGCCATCGAGATCTCGTAGCCCTGGGGCGAGCGCTCCGGATGCTTCAGCCGCGGCAGGTAGACCGCCGCATTGCAGACCAGGGCATCAAGGGAGCGGCCGGTGGCACCGAAGGCGTCCACCAGGGCGCGCACGCTGTCGAGATCCGCCAGATCCACCTTCAGGTGGGTCACCGCAGCATCGGCGATGCCCAGGGCTGCCTGGGCCCGCCGGGCCTTGTCGGTGTCCCGGCAGGCCATCACCACATGCCAGCCCCGATCCACGAGGGCCTTGGCGGCGAACAGACCGACACCGGAGGAGGCGCCGGTGACCAGGGCCGTTCCGGGAACGCCGCTGCTGGCGGGGGAAAGGGCGGTGTCACCGGATGGGGTCACCATGGCGTTGCTGATCCGCGGGCGAAGGGGGCCCCAACCTACGGACGGGATCCCTGGTTTCCGGATCCGGACGCGGCGGATTCAACAGTTGGAAACGGACGGCTCGACTGCCAGATCACCCGCAGGCGATTTGGGGCGATCCACTGGCTCTGCTCCCGGATCAGGCGCTGCTCCCCCTCCACCATGAACAGGGCATCGAAGCGTTCCCGGGCCTTGACCAGCTTGGCGTTCTCCAGCTCCAGCACGGCGGCGATCTCCCCCTGGCTCTCCATGCGCTGCTGGTAGGCGCCGGCGAGGCGGAACAGGCTGACGCCGGTGAGGGCGACCAGTCCCAGCTTGACCGCCAGGCCGATCAGGCTGCAGACCAGCTCCTGCCGCTCGGCGGACAGGGAGAGGAGCTGGCTTTCACGGCTGTAGCCGCCGGCTTCGCCGCCGGCACGGACGGACTCGATGCCGGAGCCGGCGGCCGCCACCTGGCCCTGCAGGCCGGGAATCGGGTGCAACGGGAACGGACCGACCGCGCCATCCCCGGCCACCTGAAGAGACCGGGAACGCCGTGGACGGCCCGTGGAGCTGCGTGCAGCGGGGGGCTGGCGCCGGGAAGGCTGGGGCTGGGTCTGGCGCACCTGAGGGAAGGCTGCGAGCCCTCCGCTTGTAGCAGCCTGCCCGGGCCTTGCCAAGGGAGCGGCGCTGCAGCTTCAGGCTTTGTAGAGGCTGAAGCAGAGACGGACGGCCAGCACCCCGGCATGGGCCGCCACGATGAGGGCGATCAGCACTTCGGCCTGGTTGATCGGAGTGACCATATCCTTGACGGTGAATGGAGTTTGACCGACCCATTCTTCGGCCATCGCGAGCTACGGTCCAGCCTCCGGCCCTGCCCTGTCACAGCTCTTGATGGCGCCCCAACCCTGCCCCGAGCCCCTGAAGGTGTCCGCCGCCCAGGTGCTCGGCCTCGACCTCTCCCCCCTGGCGGGCCTGGCGTCGCTGGCGCCGGCCGCGCTGCTGACCGCGGCCGGCGGCCTGGTCCTCGACTTCGACTGGCCCCGGGAGGCGGAGGATCCGCGCGAACTTTCGGAGATCCCGGAACTGCGGCTGTGGAGCCTGCGGGCCGATGCGCTCCATCCCTGGCTGCCCCTGGTGCTGGAGCGCAGCGGCGGCCAGCTCACCCGCCATGTGGCCATGCTGCTTCCCCATGGCTTCAGCCCCACCGAGGGAATCCGCTTCGCGCCCGAGAGCCTGGAGCTGTGGATCACCCAGCGCCTGTTCCTGCTCGACCACTGGGCGGCCTCCGGGGGGATCGAGTGCCGCGCCAGCCTGGGCCAGATGGCCGCCGTGCTGGGCTACGAGCTCGACCCCGGCTTCTGGAGTGTGCTGCCCTGAGCCTCCAACCAGAGACCGAGGGCGCGGCGGCCGCTGTCCACCGCCAGCACCAAAGTGATGGCGCGCAGCATCCAGACCAGCCGTTCCTCCCGGACCCGCTCGAGCCGGGAGGCCGACCACTGGGCCGCCACCGCCGCGGTGCCCCCCAGCACCAGGCCGATGAGGGGATTCGCCCGGCCATCGGCCAGGAAGGCCAGCGAGGCGCTGCAGGCGGAGGCCAGCACCGCCAGGGTGCTGTAGCGGATTGCCGCGTGGACCGGCATCCGCAGCACCCCCACCATCACCGGCACCATCACCAGGCCGCCGCCCACCCCCAGCAGCCCGGCCGCCACCCCCGCCAGGACGCCCACCAGGGCCATGGAGAGGGCCAGTTCCAGCGGGCGCGACTCCGGCATCCCCTGCTCCAACGGGCTGCGGGGCCGGATGAGCCCGGTGAGCAGGGCATAGAGCAGGGTCTGCAGGCCCATCAGCTGCCAGCCGGCCAGCCCCTGGCCCAGGCGGCTGAACAGCCCGGCGCTGAGGGCGGCCCCGGCGATGATCGCCACCGCCCCCGGCCAGGCGAGCCGGCCGCTGCGCACATGGGCGATGCTGCCGCCGAGCGTGGTGGGAACGATCGCCAGGGTGCTGGTGGCCAGGGCCTGGTGGGGCGTCAGCCCCAGCAGCAGCAGCAGGGGGGAGAAGATCAGCCCACCGCCGATGCCCAGCAGTCCGGAGAGCAGGCCGGCCACCAGTCCCAGGGGCAGCAGCGGCAGCAGACTCCAGATCAGGGTCGGGGCCTTCGGCTGACCAGGGGGTCATCATGACAGGGCCACCTGTCCCGTCCACGCCGCCGGAGGCTCCGATGCGCTGGGTCCGTTCCACGTGCCTGGACGGGGACTGGCAGATGGCCATTGACGCTTGGCTGCTGGAGGGGCCGCCGACGCCGGCGTTCCGGCTCTACCGCTGGTCACGGCCCACCCTCTCACTGGGCTGGCATCAGCGGCGGCTGGAGCCCCACTGGTGGGACCTGCGGCGCCAGGGGCGCATCGACCTGGTGCGCCGCCCCAGCGGCGGCCGGGCCGTGCTCCATGGCGCCGACCTCACCTACGCCCTGGTGTGGCCCCGGCCGCAGGGAACCCGATCGGAGGTCTATGGCCGGGCCCTCACCTGGCTGGTGGAGGCCTTCGCCGCCATGGATCTGCCGCTGCAGTGCGGCCGCCAGGCGGCCAGCCTGCAGCGCAGCAGCTGCTTCGCCACCAGCACCGTCGCCGACCTGGTCCACCCCAGCGGTGCCAAGCGGGTGGGCAGCGCCCAGCTCTGGCGCGGCGGCCATCTGCTGCAGCACGGTTCGATCCAACTGGACCCCTGCCCCCATCTCTGGCGGGCGGTCTTCGGCGGCGATCCGCCGGACCTCGCTCCCCTGCCGCTGGCGGGGAACGACCTGGAGGAGCATCTGCTCGGCTCGGCGGCGCGCTTTCTGCCTTGGCCCTCCGTACCGGATCCCGGCGTTGAACCCCTGTCGTCTTCACGGCCGCCCCTGGCCCCCCTGGGTGGGGAGGAGCTGGCCTCGATCGAACCCCTGCGCGTCCGTTATCGGATGATCGCGTCGGCTACCGGCTCACCGAGTCCGTCAGTGGAGAGACCTCTCCCGAACTGACCATGCCGCGGGCCACCTGGCCGAGGGCCATGCCCAGGGGGTACCCATTCTCCCGGCGGGCGACGGTGAGCAGGTTGGCGGGGAGTCGCAGTCCCAGCTTCTTGAGCACCGCGTCCCCCAGTTCGGGGCGCTCCACGGTGCCGCAGGGAAGTCCAGCCGGACTGAGCACCAGCAGCCGCTGATGGTTGCCGTCGTCCAGCTGGAGGGCGGCCTGCCAGAGCGGGGCGGATTCGGGGATGGAGGGCAGGCTGGAGAGGGGCTGGAGGTGGTCCCCCACCCGCTCCCTGTCCCAGCACTGGACTGGCAGGGACTGCAGGGGTTCGTCATCGATGAACCCCTGCCAGCGACCTCGGTCGCAAACCAGCAGCCACTCCGCTGGGCCGTTGGTTTCCCGCTCGGCTGGGGGAGGAGCCCCGTCGCCGGCCTCGGCGATCGGTGGGGCCGCGCCGAGGCGCAGCCGACTCAGCTCCCGGAGGGTGGTGTCGGCCTCCAGCACCCGGAAGCGGCGCTGGGCCACATCCCGGACCTTGAGGTCCTTGAGGGCCTGCTGGACGACCAGCATCTGCTTCTGGTTGCGGGCCGCCCCAAGGCCGAACCAGCCAAGCAGGATCAGCCAGGCGCCGGCGATGCCACCCCCCCGCAGCAGCAGCACCGTGCCCATGCCGACGGCGAACAGGGACAGAAAGCGGCCGCAGGCATTGGCCACCTCGACCCCCCGCCGCTGGCTGCCGGAGAACTGCCAGACCAGGGCCTTGACGATCAGCCCACCATCGAGGGGCAGGCCGGGCAGCAGGTTGAACAGGCCCAGGATCAGGTTGAGGGCACCGAGCCGTTCCACCATCTGGCCCAGTACCGGGGCGACATGGCTGGCGGTATGGGTGGAGGCCAGCAGGCCGAACCCCAGCACCAGGCTCACTGCCGGTCCCGCTGCCGCCACCATCAGGGCGCCGCGGGCGGTGGAGCATTCCCGCTCGACGCTGGCCACACCGCCCAGCAGGAACAGGGTGATGCTCTTCACCTTGACCCCCTGGCGCAGGGCCACAAGGGAATGGCCGAGTTCGTGCAGCAGCACGGAGACGAACAGGGCCAGGGCCGTGACCAGGGCCACGGCCCAGAGCGCCGCCGGCGCAAGCTGGCCGCCCAGGCTGAGCGCGTACTGCTGCTGGAAGGCCAGGGTGGCGAGCAGCAGGATGACGAACCAGCTCGGGTGGATGCGCAGGGGGATGCCGCGGATCGTCAGCAGTTGCCAGCCTTCACCCACGGGCACCGTCCGCTCGGAGATCCGGCCGCGGCCGGAGTTGTACTGCCCATCCTAGAAAGACAGACCAGCCGCTCCGATTCCGGTCACCACTCCGCTGCTCAAGATCTGCGGGCTCCGGGAGCCGGCGCAGGCCACCGCCATCGCGGCCTTGGGGGCCGATGCGATCGGAGTCATCGCCGTTCCAGGCTCGCCCCGCTACGTGCCGCCGGAGCAGCGGTTCGGCCTGTTCGCCGCCATGGCCGCCGGTCGCCCCTCCAGGGCTGCCGGCCCCGAAGATTGCTTCGGCGTGCTGGTGACGGCCGATCCGGGGGACGACCAGCTGGAGGAGCTGGCGGCGGGCAGGGGCCATGCGGTGGTGCAGCTCCATGGCGACGAGAGCGTCGAGCGCTGCCGCGAACTGGGCCGGAGACTGGGGGTGCGCCTCTGGAAGGCCCTGCGGGTGAGGACGCCCGAAGACCTGGAGCGGGCGGCCGCCTACGCAGGTGTGGTGGAGGCCCTGCTGCTGGATGCCTGGCAGCCTGGCCAGCTGGGGGGGACCGGGCACCGGATTCCGATCGCGTGGCTGGAGGACTTCCGCCCGCCCATGCCCTGGTGGCTGGCTGGGGGCGTCGGGCCCGGGACGGTGGCCGAGCTGCTGGGCCGGCTGCGTCCCGATGGGCTGGATGCCTCCAGCGCCCTGGAGGAACGCCCCGGGGTCAAGGACCTGGGGCGGGTCGCGGCCCTGGTGGCGGCGGTGCGTGGATCCGGCAGCGGTTGATTGGCGTTTGGCCGTGCCGGGTGCAGGATCGGTGCAGCCCGATTCCTGACCCCGCACTTGGCCTTCCTCCGCTGTCCTTCGCGAGCCCGTGTCGTCCTCCCCCTGGCCCTGCTGCTGGCCTCACTGCCAGGGGCTCCCGTGCTCCGGGCCCAGGACCTGGTGGGCTGCCAGCTGGTGGACGGCACGCTTCAGTGTGTTCCCGGGGTGACGGCCGATCCCCAGCAGCAGATCCAGCTGCTGCGCCAGCAGATCGCCGGCGATCAGCGCATCGAGGGGGCAGTGGAGCAGCGGATCGCCGGACTCGATCAGCTCCTGCTCCAGGGCGAGGCCATGCAGGGGGCCCTGCTGCAGGCGACGGCGGCCGCCGAAGGGCTGGCCTCCCTTCCCCCCAGTGCCTTTCACTGGTACCGGCTGTCTCCCGGGCAGCTTCAGTGGCAGCTGATCCAGGGAGCCAGCGGCCCCACCTACGCGCTCACGCCCGACGATGTGGCCTCCCGGGTGATGGTGGTGGTGGCGGTGCCCACCCCCGGGGGGAGCCAGCGCAGCGTTTCCCAGGTGGTGGGGCCGATTGCTCCCCGGCCGGGGAACTGAGACGGCTCAGGTGCTGAGCAGGGCCTCCTGCTGGCGCACGAGCTCGAAGAACTCCTGCTTCAGGCTCGGGTCGTGGCGGAAATCACCGCGCACGACTGAGTTGACCATGCTGGTCTGGGGTTCTTTCACCCCGCGCCATTTCATGCAGTAATGCTGGGCCTTGACCAGGATCGCCAGTCCGAGGGGCTGGCAGAGCCGCTCGATCTCGTTGGCGAGGATGATCACCGCCTCCTCCTGAATATGGGGACGGGAGAAGACCCAGTCGGCGACGCGGGAGAACTTCGACAGGCCGATCACCCGCTCACCGGGTTTGATGCCGATCCAGCAGTTGCCGAGGATCGGCACCAGGTGGTGGGAACAGGCGGAACGGATGGAGATGGGCCCCACGGTGTAGATCTCATCGAGCTGCTTCACGTTGGGGAAGCTGGCGATCTTCGGCTGCTCGTGGTAACGGCCCTTGAACACCTCGTGGAGGTACATCTTGGCGACCCGCTCGGCCGTCTCCTCGGTGTTGTGGTCGTTCTCGATATCGATCACCAGGCTGCGCAGCAGGTCGCGCACCTTGCCGGCCACCTCGATCTCCAGCTGGTCGAGCTCACCCTCGCGCAGATGGTCGGAGATGTTGTCGTTGGCCAGAAACGGGATTCCTTCCTTCTGCAGCCGTTCGCGGATTCGCAGGCTGACGGGGATGGGGGTGGTGACCGGAGCGGCCTGACGGGCGCTGAGGCCGCTGGGGAGGGTGGATGTCATAAGGGGGGTTAGAAGGCTCCGGCGGCCGGCATCAGGGTGAGGTCCTCAACCGTCTGGCTGTGGGGTTGCCGCGCAAGGTAGAGCAGGGATTCGGCCACCTGCTCGGTTGAAAGCATGGCACGTCGGTCGAAGGAACTGTGGACGGTTTCACTGTCCCAGAGGGGTGTATTCACCGCCCCCAGGGTGAGGGTGCTCACGGCGATGCCGGCGGAACGCTCCTCCGCCTCGAGGCAGCGGCTGAAGGAGGCCAGGGCCGCCTTGCTGACGCAGTAGGCCCCCCACTCGGGAAAGGCGTTGCGGGCGGCGTGGCTGCTGACGTTGATGATCCGTCCGCCACCCGCCTGGCGCAGGGCGGGCAGCACCGCCTGGCAGACCTGGAAGACGCTGGTGAGGTTGAGTTGCAGCAGCCATTGCCAGCGCTCGATCGGCATCGCCGCCAGGGGACCGGTCCAGGCGGCCCCGGCGTTGTTGATCACCACCGAAGGCAGCAGGCCACGGCTGAGCAGTTCGGCCAGGGCGGGGGCGATGGCCTCCGTCCGGCTCAGGTCGAGGGACAGAGTCTCGACGCGGCGGCCCAGGGCCCGCAGCTCGGTGGCGAGCCCGTCGAGGTCGGCCAGGCTGCGGGCCACCAGCAGCAGGTCGTAGCCCTCGGCGGCGAAACGGCGCGCGCTGGCGGCGCCGATGCCGCGGGAGGAACCGGTGATCAGAGCGACGGGCAAAGGGCGGAGCGGCAGGGAGGCAAACCCTACGGCGCGTGGGCGTGGTCTGGCGTCGCCCCCTCCAGGACCTGTCCCATGCGACGGTATTTGGCGTAGCGGGCCTCCAGCAGGGCGGATTCGCTGCAGGTCTGCAGCTCCGCAAGGTGGCTGAGCAGCGCCTGGCGCAGTGTTTCCGCCGCCTGGACCGGCGCCCAGTGGTTGCCCCCGGAGGGCTCCTTCAGCAGGGCATCCACCAGGCCGAGCTGCAGCAGATCGGCGCCGGTGATGCGCAGGGCCTCGGCGGCGGCGGGGGCCTTCCCGGCGTCTCGCCAGAGGATCGAGGCGCAGGCCTCGGGGCTGGCCACGGTGTACACGCTGTGCTCGAACATCAGCAGGCGGTCGGCCACGCCGATGCCGAGGGCGCCGCCGGAGCCCCCTTCCCCGATCACCACGGCGATGATCGGCACCCGCAGCCGGAACATCTCGCGCAGGTTCACGGCGATCGCCTCACCCTGGCCCTCCTCCTCGGCCTTGACGCCGGCGTAGGCCCCGGGGGTGTCGATGAAGCTGAGGATCGGCAGGCGGAAGCGATCGGCATGCTCCATCAGCCGCAGCGCCTTGCGGTAGCCGCCCGGGGAGGCCATGCCGAAGTTGCGCGCCACGTTCTCCTTCATGTCGCGACCCTTCTGATGGCCGAGCAGCACCACGGGCTGGTCGCCGATGCGACCCACGCCGCCGACGAGCGCGCGATCGTCGTTGCCGCGGCGGTCGCCGTGCAGCTCGATCCACTCGTCGGTGATGACCTGGATGTAATCGAGGGTGCTGGGCCGCTGGGGGTGGCGGGCCACCTGGATCTTCTGGGCCGGGGACAGGGAGCTGAAGATCTCCTCCCGCCGCCGCGTGGCGAGGGTCTCCAGCTGCAGCAGCTGCTGACTCACGTCCACCTCGGAATCACGCGCCAGCTGCCGGATCTGCTCGATCTGCTCCTCGAGCTCCACCAGCGGTTTCTCGAACTCCAGCAGGACGCGGCGGGCCATAGGGGGCTCAGGCGGGGGGATCAGGGGATGGAGAGGCTGGGGACTGCTGCCGGCACGTCCAGGCCGAGGGCCTGGAAACCGTGGCGAAGGGAGGCGGCGCCGATCAGGTCCATCTTCTCGAGGGTGATGTTGTTGCGGCCCCAGCTGAAGTTGGTGTGCAGCCCTTCGAACTCCAGCAGCATCGCTTCGGCGAAGCAGGCGAACATCTGGCGCTGGGGTCTGGCCATTTCAGCGGCTTCCATCATCTGCCAGCCGATGTCGGAGCCGAATTCGACGATGCCGCCCTTGAGCACGTGGATGCCGTCGCCGGCGGCCCTGGTGTCCAGGTTCTTGGGGTAGCCGCCGTCGACCATCAGGCAGGGACGGGGCAGCCGGCTGGGGTCGATGCTGCTGGCCTGGGCCAGGCTGGCGACCCAGACCACCACGTCGGCTTCGGACAGGGCCTCCTCGAGGGGCAGGATCCGACCACCGCCCAACTCCTGCTGGAGATCAGCCAGGGGCTGGGGCCGACGGGCCACCAGCAGCAGCTCCTGCACGCCGGTGCGCTGGGAGAGCCAGCGGCAGACGGCGCTGCCGATGTCACCGGTGGCACCGACGACAGCCACTTTCGCCAGGTGCAGGTCGATGCCCAGCTTCGGGGCGTTTTCCTCCACCTGACGGCAGAGGACCCAGGCGGTGTGGGTGTTGCCGGTGGTGAACCGCGTCCAGTCCAGGGTGGTGGCCCGCACCTGCTGCTCCCGCAACAGCTTGAAGTCCTCGAAGATGATCGAGGTGAAGCCTCCGAGGGCGGTGATGTCGATGCCGGTCTTCTGGGCCAGCTCCATGGCGTTGAGCACCTTGCGCTTGGCCGTCTTGAAGCGACTCAGCATCTCGGGCACGAACACCGAATCGATGTAGGCCCCTTCGATGCGCTTGCCCGTGGGGCTGGTGACACTGATCCTCTCCACCAGCTGGGGGGGAGCACTGCACCACATGTCCAGATCCCCCTCGGCGTACTCCTCGAATCCCAGGCTCCGCGCCAGGTTGCGGGCCGCCGCGAAGCTGGTGGAATGACCGATCAGGCCGAACATGCAGAAAGGAGAAAGCGGCGGCAGGGACGGGGCCGGATGTCGCCGACGCTACATCCTCCCCAGGGGTGGGGAAGGGGGGCGGCTCAGCCCACCAGGGCCGCGGCGGCCATCCGGGCGATTTCCCTGGGGGTGAAGCCGATGTCGGTGAGGGCGTCCTGGTAGGCGATCAGGAAATCCTCGATCAGGTCTTCCTTCTCCATGTGCAGCACAGCGGCATCGGCGGCCACCCGATCCAACATGCGGCGCACGTGGGGGAGGTTGTCGCGGTTGGCCTGCTCCAACTCGGCGCGGGACTCCTCGAGATGGGCCTTGAGCCACTCCTGGCCGTAGTTGAGGTGGGTGTACTCGTCCTTGACGACCCCCTCGGTGATCTTGCGGGCGAACGGATCGGCCACAGGGATATAGATGTGATAAGCCGAGATGGCGAAGGCTTCGATCAGCAGGGCCTGGATCAGCAGGCAGGTGACCACCTTGCCCTCCTGGAGGGCCGCCTGGAAGTTGTTGCGCAGGGGGGAGAAGAACTCCTGGGCGAAGGGCATGTCAGCGGTGACGCCGAGGTTGTTGCCGCAGGCGGTGAAGCCCTTCATGTGCTTCAGCTCCATACGGGCCAGCCGGGCCAGTTCCTCGGCCTGGTCGGGCAGCAGGGTGCCGAGGGACATGTAGTTGTCGTGGGCTTCCTGCTCGCCTTCGATGACGATCGCGTTGATGCGGCTGTAAGCGTCCTTGTAGGCGGCGGTGCTGAAGTCGGGCAGGTCGCTCCCCTCGATCGGGCCCACCGGATCCAGGGAGGAATCGACGGACGTGGTGGTTGCGAGGGTGGGCATGGGAACCACGGGGATAAGCAATCTCACAACTTTAGTCACGCTCTGCCGGATGTCGGCGGCCAGTCGCTGCGCAGCAGGGCCTCCAGCCGCTGCTCCCAGCTCTCCACCAGGAGCCCGAACAGCTGGCGGCCCAGCTCCTCGCTGGCGCCGGAGGGATCACCGATCACGCCGCTGGCACTGATCTCCTGCGTGCGCCAGGCGCTGGGGCAGGCCCCTTCCAGGCTCCAGCCGGCGGGCGGTGCCAGGGTTTCACCGGGGCCGTCGGCGGCGGGGAGGGGGCCGGCGAAGGCCGGTTCGAGACACAGCATCAGGCTCGTCTCGGCCAGGCCGGCGTGAAGGCCGTTGCTGCGCTCCGGCTCGGGAATCAGCGCTGCCAGTCCATCGGCGCCGCGCCACAGGAAGCAGGGCAGCACCGCCAGGTCGGGTTCCAGCACCCGCAGCTCCCGGGCCGCCGCCTCCAGCAGGCCGATCTGGCCGCCGTGGGCGTTGAACAGCACCAGCCGCCGGAAGCCTGCCGCCGCGACCCCCCGGCCGACGGCGCGCACCAGGTCGATCAGCAGCCCGGCCGGCAGGCTGAGGGTTCCCGGGAAACCCAGGTGCTCCGGTGAGAAGCCCAGGCTCTGCAGCGGCAGGCGCCAGATCGGCAGGTCGGGAGCAAGCCGGTCCAGCACTGCTTCGGCCACCCGTTCCGCGAACAGGGCATCGGTGCCGAGGGGCAGCAGCGGACCGTGCTGTTCGACGGCGCCGAGGGGCCAGAGCACGGTGCTGCCCGGACGGGCCGCCTGCTCACGCACCGTCGTCCAGCTGAGGCTGGCGAGGCGTCGTTCGGTGCTGGGGGGCATCGGCGGGGGAGGACCGGCCTCCGAAGGGTGATTCGTACAGTGTGGAGCCCCGTGCTTCGCTGAGGACCTCCATGGCAGGAACCGGCAACCCCGCGCCGCGTCAGCCCCGGAACCCCGCCCAGCGCCCCACGCCGCCGGCGAGGCCTTCCGGGTCGGCCCCGGCGCCGCTGCGCAAGCCCCCCCAGGTGTTGATGATCAAGAAGGAGGATGAGGTGGCGCCCGAGCCCCCCCTCGCCCCGGCCGCCCCCGGCCCGTCCGTCGCCCCGTCGGCGGCCTCCGGACAGGTCGCCGCGCCGGTACGGCCCCCCTCGCCCCCCGCCGAGGACGGCGACCGCTTCGATCTGGAGGGCATCGAGGGCCTGACCATGGCCGATCTGCTCGGACCGGCCCCGGATCGGCGCGGCGGCTCGGCCCGGTCAGCCGGTCGGGGCCCCGCCGCCTCCGAGGCCGCCCCTGGTGAGCCCCCTCGCCAGGCCCGCACCGTGGATGACTTCGACTTCGATGAGGAGGCCTTCCTCGCCGCCCTCGATGAGAACGCCCCGGTCGGCACCACCGGTGAGGTGGTCCAGGGGGTGGTGATCGGCATGGAGAGCGACGGTGTGTATGTCGACATCGGCGGCAAGGCCCCCGGCTTCATGCCCAAGAGCGAGTGCGGCCTTGGGGTGATCACCAACCTCAAGGAGCGCTTCCCGAAGGGACTGCCGATCGAGGTGCTCGTCACCCGCGAGCAGAACGCTGACGGCATGGTGACGATCAGCGCCCGCGCCCTGGCCCTGCGCCAGAGCTGGGAGAAGGTGCGCCAGTTGGAGAAGGAGGGCAAGGTGGTGCAGGTCAAGGTGAACGGCTTCAACCGCGGCGGTGTCACCTGCGACCTGGAGGGCCTGCGGGGCTTCATCCCCCGCTCCCAGCTCAACGAGGGGGAGAACCACGAGGCCCTCGTCGGCCAGACCCTGGGCGTTGCCTTCCTGGAGGTCAACGCCGAGACCCGCAAGCTGGTGCTCTCGGAGAAGCGGGCCGCCACAGCCGCCCGCTTCGCCACCCTGGAGGTGGGGCAGCTGGTGGAAGGCCAGGTGGTGTCGATCAAGCCCTATGGCTTCTTCGTCGACCTGGGCGGTGTCAGCGGCCTGCTGCACCAGTCCTCGATCACCGGCGGTGCCCTGCGGGATCTGCGCGAGGCCTTTCAGCAGGGTGAGCACCTCAAGGCCCTGATCACCGCCGTCGATCCCGCCCGGGGCCGCATCGCCCTCAACACCGCCCTGCTCGAAGGTCCCCCCGGCGAGCTGCTGATCGCCAAGGACATCGTGATGGCCGAGGCCGAGGACCGGGCCCACCGGGCCCGCTCGCTGCTGCGCCAGCAGGAACAGGACGCAGGATGAGCGCAGCGGTAGCGGTGCAGGCCCCCGGCCCGGACTGGGAGCTCGATTACTACTCCAGGCCGATCCTGGAGGTTGATGGCAAGAAGCGCTGGGAGGTGCTGATCTGCTCGACGGCGGGTCTGCAGCCAGCGCCGGCCCCCTTTCGCTGGTCGATGGCCTGTCCGGCCGCCAGCGTCAACTCCCAGTGGCTGCGCGGGGCGATCGAGGCGGCCCTGGCGGCGGCCGCCGAGCAGGGCTACGGCCCGCCGCGGCGGCTGCGCTGCTGGCGCGGCTCGATGCGGGCCATGGTGCAGCGGGCCGCTGAAGGCCTCGGCCTGGAGCTGGTGCCGAGCCGGCGCTGCTATGGCCTGGTCGAGTGGCTGCGGGAGCGGCAGGCCAGCGTCTACCCCCTGGAGCCGGGCTACATGGCCGGCCCCCTCGCCCCGCCTCCCCAGCCCATTCCGCCGGTGGCCCTGCCCCTGCCGGAGGCAGCCCGGGGCGACAGCTGGAGCTGGGCCACCCTGAGCGCCGCCACCCTGGCCGAGGCCGGCGGCTGGGAGATCGCTTTCCCCGGCCTGGTGGCCCTGCCGTCCGACATCGATCCCGCCACACCGGTGCCCGGGATCCGGCTCTTCAGCCGCCGGCGGGCCCTGGCCATCGCCGGCTGGCTGTCCGGTCTGGAGCCGACCCGGCTTGAGGTCAGCGCCGGCCAGCTGGTGCTGGAGGCCGGCCTCGAGGATCGCTGGATCCTGGCGCGACTGCCGGAAGAGGAGGCGCGGCTGGCCCAGCAGGCCTTTGCGGAGGCCCGCGAGAGGGCCGGCGGCCTCCAGTTCATCGCCATCCAGGCCAGCGAGGAGGCTTCCACCCTCGAGGGCTTCTGGCTGCTGCGCGACCTGCCCGAGGGCTGAGGCGCATGGCTGAGGCGCTCGAGCCCCCCTTCGATCGGCCCGATGCCGGCTTCAACGACCTCCCCGGCTGGACCTGGGTGGGCACCTATGGCGGCCACTACCTCCAGTGCGACCTGCTGGCGGCGTTCGAGCACGGCTTCTTCACCCGCCAGTGGCAGGGCCGGCCGCCGGAGGAGCTGGCTGGCGCCCTCAGCGCCGGCGTCAGCGTGCACCGGACCCGCCAGGTGCATGGCGGTGCGGTGCTGCCTGCTTCCGCAGCCGAGCGGGAGCCCTGGCCGGAGGCGGACGGACTGCGCAGCGACCGGGGCGGCCAGAGCCTCTGGGTGTGCGGGGCCGACTGCACCCCCGTGCTGATCGCCGACCCCGCCAGCGGCCGGGTGGCGGCCTGCCACGCGGGCTGGCGCGGGGTCGCGGCCAGGATCGTGCCGGCGGCGATCGAGGCGCTGGTGGCGCGCGGCGCCAGCCGTGACCGGCTTGTGGTGGCGCTGGGTCCGGCCGTGGCCGGCTTCCGCTACCAGGTGGAACGCTCCGTGACCCTGCAGGTGGCCGCCGCCCTGGCGGCCGAGGACGGCGCCCCGCCGCAGGAGCAGGCCCTGGCCGATCTGGAGCGCTGCGGTGCCCTGCTGACGGATCCCGCCCCCGGCCGCGATCGGCTGGACATCCGACGGGCCACGGCACTGCAGCTGGAACGCCAGGGGATCGCCCCGGAGCGGATCGGCCACTGCCCGCTCTGCACCGTGGCCGAACCGGCCCTGTTCCACTCCTGGCGCCGCGACGGGGTCAGGGCGGTGCAGTGGAGCGGTGTGGTGTCGCAAGGCTGAGCGCCACCGCCTCGGCCACCTTGATGCCGTCGATCGCCGCCGACAGGATGCCGCCGGCATGGCCGGCCCCCTCCCCCGCCGGGAAGAGCCCCGGTGTGTTGAGGCTCTCGAGGCCGGTGGGGTGGCGCTGCAGCCGCAGGGGCGAGGAGGTGCGGGTCTCGACGCCGGTCAGCAGGGCCCCCGCCATGGCGTAGCCGGGGATGCGGCGGGCGAAGACCGGCAGGGCCTCCCGGATCGCATCGAGCACATAGTCCGGCAGGCAACCGTCCAGGCTGCCGAAGCGCAGGCCGGGCTGGTAGGAGCCCACCACCGCCTCCGGGGGGGGCTCCCGGCTGGGCCTGTGCTCCAGGAAATCCTCCAGCCACTGGGCCGGTGCCCGGTAGTCGCCGCCGCCGGCGCTGAAGGCCTGCCGCTCCCAGTGGCGCTGGAAGGCGATCCCGGCCAGGGCCTCCTCCCCCTCCCGGGCGTAGGGCGCCAGATCCTCCGGGGTGATCGGCACCACCAGGCCGCTGTTGGCATTGCGCTCCCGCCGGGAGTGCTGGCTCATGCCGTTGGTGACGACGCAGCCCTCTTCGGAGGTGGCCCCCACCACCAGGCCGCCGGGGCACATGCAGAAGCTGTAGACGCTGCGGCCGGCGTTGGCTTCGCCGTTGCAGTGGTGCACCAGCTTGTACTCGGCGGGGCCCAGCCGCGGATGGCCGGCCGCCTCCCCCCAGCGGGCCCGGTCGACCAGGGCCTGGGGATGCTCGATCCGCACCCCGACCGCAAAGGGCTTCGGCTCCATGGCCACACCGAGGTGATGCAGCATCGCGAAGGTGTCCCTGGCGCTGTGGCCCGGGGCCAGCACCAGATGGTCGCAGGCGATGGCGGTGCCGTCGGCCAGCCGCACGCCCGCCAGGCGCCGCTCGGGTCCGTCCCCCAGGAGCAGCGCGACCACGTGCTGACCGAAACGGACCTCGCCCCCCAGCGCCTCGATCCGGGCCCGCAGCCCCCGCACCACCGTGGCCAGCTTGAAGGTGCCGATGTGGGGGTGGTGCAGGGTGAGGATCTCCGGATCGGCCCCGGCCGCCACCAGCTCCTCCAGCACCTTGCGGATGTAGGCGGGGTTCTCGCTCACCTGGCTGTAGAGCTTGCCGTCGGAGAAGGTGCCGGCCCCGCCCTCGCCGAACTGGGCATTGGAGCCGGGATCGAAGCGGCGGCGGCCCTGCCAGAAGCCGAAGGTGTCCGCGGTGCGCTCCTTGACCGCCTTGCCGCGCTCCAGCAGCAGCGGGCGCCAGCCCATCTGGGCCAGCAGCAGGGCGGCGAAGTAGCCGCAGGGGCCGGCGCCCACCACCACCGGGCGCAGCTCCGCGGCGGCTCCCTCGGCCCGGGCCACCGGGCGGTAGCGGTTGTCCGGGGTCGGACGCAGATGGGGGTCGCCGGCGTAGCGGCGCAGCAGGCGGCGCCTGGCGCCGGCCTCGAGTTCCAGGTCGAGGCAGTACACCAGGGCGATGGCGCCGCGCCGCCGGGCATCGACGCTGCGCTTCACCAGGTGATGGCCGCGCAGCTCACCGGGGACGAGCCTCAGCCGGCGGGTGATGGCCGCCTCCAGGTCGGCGGCGCTGTGATCGAGCGGCAGTTTCAGCTCGCTGAGGCGCAGCACGGCCGTGGCAGGTGGAGGGCTGCTGGCGTTCTAGGGCACGGCGGGATTGGCGCCAACGCTTGTGGCGTCCCCTGCCGATCCGCTTCGGAAGGTGCCATGGTGGAACCTGATCGCGCCTGGGGCCGGATTTCGGATGGGTCTGGCTCACTGCCCTCTCTGCATGGGTCTGGCGGCGCTCTGCGTGGTGCGCTGCGGTGCCCATGGCCTGCTGCTCTGGCGCCTCCTGTTCCATCCTTCCGGCCCCGCGGCGGCCTCAGCCCCGGGCCGCTGGGGTGAGGCCGCCTGCTGAGGCTGCAGCGTCCAGCTCGGCCTCCAGGGCGGCGATGGCGATGCGGGTGGGTACCACCGCATCGGGGTTGAGGCTGATCGAGTCGATCCCCTCCTCCACCAGGAAGCGGGCGAAGTCGGGATAGTCGCTGGGGGCCTGTCCGCAGATGCCGATCTTGCGGCCGCAGCGGCGGGCCGTGCGGATCGCCAGCCGGATCATCTCCTTGACCGTGGGATGCCGCTCGTCGAACAGGTCCGCCACCAGGGCCGAGTCCCGGTCGAGCCCCAGAGTGAGCTGGGTGAGGTCGTTGGAGCCGATCGAGAAGCCGTCGAAGCGCTCGGCGAAGGCCTCGGCGCCGATCACGTTGCTCGGCAGTTCGCACATCACGTACACCTCCAGGCCGTCCCTCCCCCGCACCAGCCCCTCATCGGCCATCACCTCCAGCACCCGGTCCCCCTCCTCGGGGGTGCGGCAGAAGGGGACCATCGGGATCACGTTGGCCAGCCCCATCAACTCCCGCACCCGGCGCAGGGCCCGGCACTCCAGCGCGAAGGCGGCGCGGAAGGCGGGGGCGTAATAGCGCGAGGCCCCGCGCCAGCCGATCATCGGGTTCTCCTCCGCCGGCTCGAAGGCCGCCCCGCCCAGCAGGCGGGCGTACTCGTTGCTCTTGAAGTCGGAGAAGCGCAGGATCACCGGCCGGGGATGGAAGGCGGCGGCGATCCGGGCCATGCCCTGGCTGAGCAGGTCCACGTAGTAGTCGGCCGGCGCGTCGTACCCCGCCACCAGCGCGGCGATGGCCGCCCGGTCGGCCGCCGCCGTCACCCGCTCGGGCTGCAGCAGGGCCATCGGGTGCACCCGGATGTGGTTGGCGATGATGAATTCCAGCCGGGCCAGGCCCACGCCGTCGCAGGGGATCGAGGCCAGGTGGAAGGCCTCTTCCGGGTTGCCCACGTTCATCAGGATCCGGGTGCGGGTGGCCGGCAGGTCGCCGATGGCCTGCTCCTCCACCCGGAACGGCACCGCCCCCCGGTAGACGTGGCCCACGTCCCCTTCGCAGCAGCTCAGGGTGACGGTGTCGCCGTCGGCGATCCGGCCGGTGCCGTCGCCGGTGCCGACGATCGCCGTCAGGCCCATCTCCCGGGCGATGATCGCCGCGTGGCAGGTGCGGCCCCCCTGGTCGGTGACCACCCCGCTGGCCTTGCGCAGGATCGGCTCCCAGTCAGGGTCCGTGCGGCGGGTGACCAGCAGGTCGCCGTCCATGAACCGGGCGATCTCGCTGGGATCGCTGATCACCCGGGCCCGGCCGCTGTTCACCGAGGCGCCGATGGCCCGGCCGCTGGTGATCACTTCGGCCGTGTGCGGCTCCAGGTGCCAGCTGCGCAGCACCGCTCCGCCCCGGCGGGATTCCACCGTTTCCGGCCGGGCCTGGAGGATGAACAGCTCGCCGCTGAGGCCGTCCTTGGCCCACTCGATGTCCATCGGGGTGGGCACCCCGCGGCGTTCGCCGTAGTGGCGCTCGATCACGCAGGCCCAGCGCGCCAGCGTCAGCGCCTCCGCGTCGCTGAGGGCGAAGCGCCGGCTGTCCTCCGGGGACACGGCTTCGTTGCGCACCGCCCGGCCATCGCCGACGCCAGGGTCGGCATAGACCATCCGCAGAGCCTTGCTCCCCAGCCGCCGGCTCAGGATCGGGGCGAACCCCTGCTCCAGGGTGGGCTTGAAGATCAGCCACTCATCCGGGTTCACGGCGCCCTGCACGACGTTCTCCCCCAGCCCGTAGGCCGCCGTCAGCAGCACGGCGTCGCGGAAGCCGGTTTCGGTGTCGATGCTGAACATCACCCCGGAACTGGCCAGATCGGAGCGCACCATGCGCTGCACCCCGATCGAGAGGGCCACCTCCAGGTGGTCGAAGCCGTGCTGCTGCCGGTAGACGATGGCCCGATCGGTGAACAGCGACGCGTAGCAGCGCCGGCAGGCCTCCAGCAGCGCCGCCTCCCCCTCGACGTGCAGAAAGGTCTCCTGCTGCCCGGCGAA
This sequence comes from Cyanobium gracile UHCC 0139, assembly GCF_034931325.1. Lineage (GTDB taxonomy): Bacteria > Cyanobacteriota > Cyanobacteriia > PCC-6307 > Cyanobiaceae > Cyanobium > Cyanobium gracile_B. The sequence continues at coordinate 108,849 of NZ_JAYGHX010000007.1, forward strand.
GCTGGCCTCCGGCAGATCCTCGGCGGTGGCGCTGGAGCGCACCGCCACCACGGCCGGGCCGCCTCCGAAGGCCAGCTCCCCGCACTGCTCCCGGTAGGCGGCCAGGATCGCCTGCGCCAGCGGTGGCGGCAGTTCCGCCTGGCCCAGCCGCTCCCGGGCCCCCTGGCCGGCCGCCTGGAGGGCTGCCAGATCGTCCGCATCCAGCCCGTCGAGCAGCTCGGCCAGCACCGGCCGGAGCCCGTTGGCGGCGATGAACAGCCGGTAGGCGGCGGCCGTGGTGGCGAAGCCTCCCGGCACTCGGACACCGGAGGGCCCCAGGCGCTGAATCATCTCCCCCAGGGAAGCGTTCTTGCCGCCCACCTCGGCGATGGCGTCGAGGCCGACCCTGGCCAGCGGCACGACCAGCCGATCGGAGTCCCGCATCCCCTTCGCCCTGACTGCTCCAACTCTGGGCCCGCCCACCCGTGCCGGCGCCGGGCTGTGATCTTTGGTCGTCGCGTTGGTGTCGCCGCCGGCGCTCAGGGTTCGGGGTCGGAATCGGTGGGGGGCGGGCCGGGTTCGGGCAGCAGCTGGGCCAGCAGACCGGCTCCCATCAGGACGGCGCCGAGGGTGAGGGCCAGGCCCCGGTTGGCGGCGGCCGGGCCGTCCACCCAGGTGCCGGCGGCCAGGAAGGCGGCCCCCAGCAGCAGGGTGGGCACCAGCACGATGCCTTTGGCGGTGCGGTTGAGGCTCACGGGCAGGCCTCCGGCCGCGCCAGGCCGGCATCGATCAGGCCGCTGGCGATGTCGTCGCCGCCGGCCAGCAGGCTCACCCGGGCCAGCAGGGTCCCGTCCCGCTGGCCCATGGGGCGCAGATTCACCCTGGTGCGGCGGGGCAGGGCCTGCCGCAGCCAGGCGACCGCCTCCGTCTCCTGGCCTGGCGCCAATTCCATGCAGGCCAGTTCGACGGGGTAGCTGCGGTTGCCGTCACCCACCTGGAGCAGGGTGCCGCTGCGCACCTGGAACACCTCCGCCGCCGCCGCCGCCCCGGGCCCGGCGATCACCAGGGCCAGTAGGAGCGCGAGCAGGGTCAGAGTTTGGCGCCGCAACTGGGGCAGAACAGGTGGGCGCTGGCGGTGGTGCTGCCGCATGCGTTGCATTGGCGGATGGTGTCGATGGCCAGTTCGGGATGGCTGGGCAGGCCCACCATCTGGGCGTTGCTGGCGCCCGGGGGCACCATCGGGTAGCAGTTCTCGTTGCGGCGCACGCGGACATCGACGAACACCGGACCCGGATGGGCCAGGGCCTCGGCCAAACCGGACCGGAGCTGGGCCCGGTCGGTGATGCCGATGCCCTTGACGCCGAAGGCCTCGGCGAGGGCGGGGAAATCGGGCATGCCGCCCGTCATCTCGGAACTGGAGTAGCGCTCCTCGTAGAAGCTTTCCTGCCACTGGCGCACCATCCCTTGCCAGCCGTTGTTGAGCACCACCACCTTCACCGGCAGCTGGTACTGGCTGAGGGTGCCCAGCTCCTGGATATTCATCAGGATGCTGGCATCACCGGCCACGCAGATCACCGTCTCGTCGGGGAAGGCGGTCTGGACGCCCATGGCGGCGGGCATGCCGAAGCCCATGGTGCCCAGGCCGGCACTGCTGATCCAGCGGCGGGGTCCGTTGCGCAGAAACTGGGCTGCCCACATCTGGTGCTGGCCCACATCGGTGGTGTAGTAGGCCTCGGGCGCCAGCTCCCGCAAGGCGATGACCACCTCCTGGGGGGCGATCTCACCGGTGGGCTGGGGGATCACCAGGGGGTAGTGGTGCTTCCAGGTGTCGATGCGCTCCAGCCACGCATCAGTGCGGCGGTTGGAGCCCTCACCGATCGAGGCCTGCAGCAGGGCCTCGAGGGCCTGCTTGACGTCGGAGACGACGGGCACCTCCGGCACCCGGTTCTTGCCCACTTCGGCCGCATCGATGTCGATGTGGATCACCTGGGCCCGGGGGGCGAAGCTGTCGAGACGGCCGGTGACCCGGTCATCGAAGCGGGCCCCGACGGCGATCAGCAGGTCGCACTCGGTGACGGCGAAGTTGGCGTAGGCGGTGCCGTGCATGCCGAGCATGCCGACGGCCAGGGGATGGTTCTCGTCGAAGGCCCCCTTGCCCATCAAGGTGGTGGTGACCGGCAGCCGGAAGCGTTCGGCCAGCTGGTGCACCTCGGCGTGGGCGTCGGAAGCGATGGCGCCGCCCCCGACGTAGAGCAGGGGCCGCCGGGCCTGGCGGATCAGGGCCAGGGCGCCATGGATGGCCTCCGGTCTGGGGGCCGGCGAACGCTTGAAGCCCGAAGGGATCGCCGATCCCGGTGCCACGGGGGTGTAGTCGAACTCCTCGGCCCCCACATCCTTGGGGACATCGATCAGCACTGGCCCCGGCCTGCCGCTGGCGGCGATCAGGAAGGCCTCCGCCACGATGCGGCCGATGTCGGCGGGGTCGCGCACCACCCAGGAGTGCTTCACGATCGGCAGGGTGATGCCGAAGATGTCGGTTTCCTGGAAGGCATCGGTGCCGATGGCAGCCCGGGGGACCTGGCCGGTGATGACCACCATCGGCACCGAGTCCATCTGGGCGGTGGCGATGCCGGTGACCAGGTTGGTGGCGCCGGGCCCGGAAGTGCCGAAGCAGACGCCCACCCGGCCGGTGGCGCGGGCGTAGGCGTCGGCGGCGTGGGTGCCGCCCTGCTCGTGGCGCACCAGGATGTGCTTCAGCCATCCCCGGGCCTCCGCCTTGTGGAGCTCGTCGTAGATGGGGAGAATCGCGCCGCCCGGATAGCCGAAGATGTGGCGCACGCCATGGCGGTGCAGGGCATCCATCAGGGCGTAGGCCCCGCTCACCCGCATCGGCGTCGACGATGGCTGGGACGCCTCAGTGTTGGGGGCACTGGGGCTGCTGGTCCCGGCGGCGGCGATGGCGGAAGGAAGGGGCGTGAGCGTCACGGCGGCGGCTGGGGTCGGGCGAAGGGGAGGGAATCGTCAGGATGGGAGAGCGGTGGGCCCGGGAGCCAGGCGTCCGGGCAGGGGTCTCGGAACCATCAGCGGAAGACACCAAGGTTAGGTCGCTGGAGGGGGTTTGGGTTGCGCCGACGCCGGCTCTCCGCCATGGCCCGCAACACGCGGGCCGGATCCATCCAGGCGCCCCGGTAACGCAGGCCCCAGTGGAGGTGGGGGCCGGTGGTGCTGCCCGTGAGGCCGATGTGGCCAATGACCTGGCCGGTGGCGACCCGCTGCCCCACCCGCAGCAGGACGCCACCGCTGCGGTAGACACCATGGCCGGCCTGACCCCCGAGGTGGCAGTAGATGTGCTCGTAGCTGCCCGAGCGGATCACCAGTCCGTTGCCGCAGCCGCCGTCGACGATCACCTCGCTCACCGTTCCGGCCCACCAGCTGCGGATCGGTGATCCCAGGGGCGCGGCGATGTCGATGCCGTAGTGGGGACGGACGTCGCCGCTGAGGGGATGGGAACGCATGCCGAAACCACTGGTGTAGCCAGCGAAGCTCGCCACCGGAAACACCCCCCGGCCCCAGAGGCTGGCGTTGCGGGCCTCGACGGGCAGGGTCTGGCTGCTCAGTCCCAGGGTGGCGGCGATCACCAGCGAACGGCTCCGCAGGCCGGGGCGCCTGGGGCGATCAGAGCAGTCCAAGGGCATGCAGGGGACCGTGACCGGTGAGCAATTCCAGCAGAAAAGCGGAGAATCCGACCATCGCCAGCCGGCCATTCCAGACCTCGGAGCTGTTGTTCCAGCCCCAGGCCCACTTGTCCTGGGGATAGAGCTTCACCTTCTTGGGCAGCTGGGCCGCCATGTCGAGGTTCACCTCCGGGCCCGCCATGGCTTCGTGCACCAGATCGGCGAGGCCCTGGATGAAGGTGGCGTCGGTGTCGAGGGCCGGCACGCGGCGGAAATGGCTGATACCGGCCTCGGTGGCGATCTCCCGATACTCGATGTCGATCTCCTCGAGGGTCTCGATGTGCTCGCTGACGAAGCTGATCGGCACCACCACCAGCTCCTGGACGCCCTGCTCCCCGAGTTCCCGCAGGGCATCCTCGGTGTAGGGCTTGAGCCATTCCACCGGCCCGACCCGGCTCTGATAGGCGAGGGTGGAGGGGTTGGGGTGGCCCAGCAGCTGTTCGAGGCGCTCCATCACCAGGGCGGCGCAGGCCTCGATCTCCTTTTGATAAGGGTCGCCGGCCTCCTCCACGTAGCTCTTGGGCACCCCGTGGGCACTGAAGAAGATGTGGGCCGAATCGGGTGCCTCGCAGTTGCCGATCTCCCGGGCGATCAGCCCGGCCATGGCATTGATGTAGCCGGGATGGTCGTACCAGCTGCGGATGCAGCGGATCGGCAGCCGGCGGAAGGCCGGGTCGGCCTGGCGGAGGCGCTGCAACTCCCGGAAGCTGGAGCCGCTGGTGCTGATCGAGAAGTGGGGATAGAGGGGCAGCACCACCACCTCCTCCACCCCGTCGGCCTTGATGTCGCCCACCGCCGATTCGGTGAAGGGGTGCCAATAGCGCATCGCCACGTAGCTGGTGGCGTCGACACCCTGCTGGCGCAGGCGGCTCTGCAGTTCCCGGGCCTGCTGCTCGGTGATGCGGCGCAGGGGGGAGCCGCCGCCGATGGAGCGGTAGGCCTCCTTGGACTTGCCGCTGCGCAGGGTGCTGATCAGCCAGGCCAGGGGTTTCTGCAGCGCCGGCGTCGGCAGGCGGATGATCTCCGGATCGGAGAAGAGGTTGTAGAGGAATGGCCCGACGTCCTCGATCCGCTCCGGACCGCCGAGGTTCAGCAGCAGCACGCCGACCCTGGCCATGCCTTCGATCAGAAAGGCAGAGCGTAACCCCGCCTCCCCACCGGCGGCTGCCCGGCGGGTCACCGAGGCCCACCCTGGCGGCGCCGGGACGGCAGGGGTAGCGTCCGGCCCAGCTCCCCGATCGCCCCACCATCCCCCCGGCCGCCGATCTGACAGAACTGGTGCGGCAGCGGAACCGGCAGCTGGCGGCCTCGGGCACCGGCCTGCGGCTGGAGATCCGCCAGCAGCGGCTCGGCCTGCGCGGGCCCCTGCCCTGTCCGAAGGGCACGGCGGCACGGCCGGTGCAGCGGATCAGCCTGGGGCTGCCGGCCACGGCGGAGGGGGTGGCCGCCGCCCTCGACCAGCTGGCCCGGGTGCGGGAGGCCATCGAGCGGGGTCGCTTCTCCTGGGAGCACTGGCGCCGTCGGCCGGCCGCGGCCGCCCCTTCCGCAGACGCCGTCCCCGCTGGGCAGCCATCCCCTGCTCCGGCACCCCTGGCCTCAGCTGGCGGCCCCGCCGGGGCCGCGGGACTCACCCCGCTGCTGGCGGGCTTCGAAGTCGCTTTCTTCGCCGATCCCCGCCGCCGCCGCCGGCCCGCCGGCAGCCGCAGCACCTGGAGCGGCGCCTACCGGCCCTATCTGCGGCGCCTGGCGACGCTGGCCGCCGCGTCGGGTGAGGCGACGGTGGCCGTCGATGTGCCCCTGCTGGAGCGGGTGCTGGAGAGCTATCCCCTGGCCAGCCGCAGCCGCCAGCAGTGCGGTCTCGCCCTGGGGGCCCTGGCCCGCCACCTGCAGCTGCCCCTGCCGGCCGACTGGAGCGAGCGCAGTGGCGGCTACGGGCTGCACGTGGCCCGCTTCCGGGGCCTGCCCAGCGACGCGCGCATCCTGGAGCTGGTGGCGGCCATCCCCAACCCCCGCTGGCGCCTGGCCTACGGCCTGATGGCCACCTACGGCCTGCGCAACCACGAGGTGTTCTTCTGCGACCTCTCCGCCCTGGCGCCGGGGGGCGACCGGGTGCTGCGGGTGCTGCCCACCAGCAAGACCGGGGAGCACCAGGTGTGGCCGTTCCAACCCGACTGGGTGGAGCGCTTCGGTCTGGAGGGCCTGGGGGAGGGTGGCGCGGAGCTGCCCCGGGTCTGCACCGACCTGCGCCGCACCACCCTGCAGCAGGTGGGCCGGCGGGTGGCGGAGCAGTTCCGCCGCTATGGGCTGCCGATCACCCCCTACGACCTGCGCCACGCCTGGGCCGTGCGGACGATCCACATCGGCCTGCCGGACACGGTGGCCGCCCGGATGATGGGCCACTCGGTGGCGATCCACACCCGCACCTACCACCATTGGATCACCCGGCGGGACCAGCAGCAGGCGGTCGACACGGCCCTGGCACGGCTCCGCCAGAGTGCCCCAAACGGACACCGCTCCCCATGACGGCGCACGCCTCCCCGACCCCTGCCGCCACGGCGGACGACACCCTGGCCCTGGATCGCCAGGCCGAGGAGCTGGGCCCGGGGGGCGACCTGGCCCCCGAGGTGGACCAGGAGGCCTACCGCCGCCGCATGCAGCGCCGCCGCGAGGTGCAGCAGCAGCGGGTGGGCGAGCGCAACCTGGAGAAGGGGCTGGTGCTCGTCTTCACCGGCGAGGGCAAGGGCAAGACCACGGCGGCCCTGGGCCTGGTGCTGCGGACCCTGGGCCACGGCGGCAAGGTGGCGGTGGTGCAGTTCATCAAGGGCGGCTGGCAGCCGGGTGAGGCCCGGGCCCTGGAACGTTTCGGCGACGACCTCCACTGGCACGCCCTGGGGGAGGGCTTCACCTGGGAGACCCAGGACCGGGAGCGTGACCGCCAGCTGGTGCAGAGCGCCTGGGAGCGCTCCTGCGCCTACCTCGCCGATGGCGAGCGCCAGCTGGTGGTGCTCGACGAGATCAACGTGGCCCTCAAGCTGGGCTATCTCGAGCCCGAGCGGGTGCTGGAGGGGCTGGCCCTGCGGCCGCCCCTCACCCATGTGGCCCTCACCGGCCGCGGCGCCCCGCCGGCCCTGCTGGAGCGGGCCGATCTGGTGACGGAGATGAAGGTGGTGCGCCACCCCTTCCGGGAGCAGGGGGTCAAGGCCCAGGCGGGCATCGAGTACTGAGATCGTTCTGAAGGCGGGCCAGGCTGCAGACCAGCACCGACAGCCCGCTGACCAGCAGGGCCCGGTGCACCTCCGGCTCGCGCCAGAACCCGGGGCTGCCGCTGGCCCGGTCCAGGGCCGAGAGCGTGAGCCGGGCCATCACATCGCTGCCGCGGGGGCCGCGGGGGGCGGGAGATCCGGGCGGGTCGATGGCCATGGCGGTGCTCCTTTGGGGCAGTGAAGCGGGTGTCGCCGGCGCCGGCAACCTGGTGGCGGCGAGGGAGGGGTTGCTACTGTTCGGCCGATCGCACGAGTCGATGGCCTACAGGCGCGTTCTCCTCAAACTCAGCGGTGAAGCGCTGATGGGTGACCAGGGCTATGGGATCGATCCCGCCATCGTTCAATCGATCGCCAAGGATGTGGTCGAGGTGGTCTCCGGTGGCACCCAGCTGGCGATCGTCGTCGGCGGTGGCAACATCTTCCGGGGCCTGAAGGGGTCGGCGGCGGGCATGGACCGGGCCACGGCCGACTATGTCGGCATGCTGGCGACGGTGATGAACGCCATCACCCTGCAGGACGGCCTCGAGCGGGCCGGGGTGCCCACCCGCGTCCAGAGCGCCATCTCCATGCAGGAGGTGGCCGAGCCCTACATCCGCCGCCGGGCCATCCGTCACCTGGAAAAAGGACGGGTGGTGATTTTCGGCGCCGGCTGCGGCAATCCCTTCTTCACCACCGACACCACCGCTGCCCTGCGGGCGGCCGAGATCAACGCCGACGTGATCTTCAAGGCCACCAAGGTGGACGGGGTCTACGACAAGGATCCCGCCAAGCACAGCGATGCGGTCCGCTACGAGACCCTCACCTTCCTCGACGTGCTGAGCGGCGAGCTGGAGGTGATGGACAGCACCGCCATCGCGCTGTGCAAGGACAATGCGATTCCGATCGTGGTCTTCGACCTGTTCGGCTCGGGCAACATCGGGCGGGCGGTCGCCGGTGAGCCCATCGGCACCAGCATCGTGCCAGCGCCCCCCCGCTGACGTCCCCTCCCCACCACCCTTCCCCTGCCATGGATCTCGAAGCCAGCATGCGCAAGTCGGTGGAAGCCACCCAGCGCACCTTCAACACCATCCGCACCGGTCGGGCCAACCCCTCCCTGCTCGACAAGCTGACCGTCGAGTACTACGGCTCCGAAACGCCGCTCAAGTCGCTGGCGACGATCTCCACCCCTGACGCCCAGACGATCCAGATCCAGCCCTTCGACAAGGGTTCGATGGCGCTGATCGAGAAGGCCATCGCCATGAGCGATCTGGGCCTCACCCCCAACAACGACGGCCGGGTGATCCGCATCAACATCCCGCCCCTCACCGAGGACCGCCGCAAGGAGCTCTGCAAGCTCGCGGCAAAGTACGCCGAGGAGGGCAAGGTGGGCCTGCGCAACCTGCGGCGCGAGGGGATCGAGCGGATCAAGAAGCAGGAGAAGGACGGCGAATTCTCCGAGGACCAGAGCCATGACGAGCAGGAGAAGGTCCAGAAGCTGACCGATCGCTACATCGCTGAGCTGGAGAAGCACCTGGCGGACAAGGAAGCCGACATCCTCAAGGTGTGAGCAGCCCTGCCGATGCCGACGTGATCGTCGTCGGGGCCGGCCCCGCCGGCGGCGCGGCGGCGTTCCACCTGGCCGCCCGGGGACGCCGGGTGATCCTGCTGGAGGCCCAGGAGCAGGGACGTTCCAAGCCCTGCGGCGGTGGCATGGCCGCCTCGGTGCAGCGCTGGTTCCCCTTCGATCTGGCCCCCGCCGTCGACCAGGTGATCCGTCGGGTGCGGTTCACCTGGTGCCTGGAGGATCCGGTGACGGCCGAGCTTCCCGGGGAGGCCCCGTTCTGGATCGTGCGCCGCAGCGTCCTTGATGCCTTCCTGGGGCAGCAGGTGGTCGAGGCCGGCGGCGACCTGCGCCATGGCTGCCGGGCCGAGTGGATCGAGCGCACTGGCGATGGCCTCTGGGAGGTCGCCGGTCCTGGGGATCTGCGGCTGCGGGCCCGGGCCGTGGTGATCGCCGATGGCTCCGGCTCCCGCTTCGCGGCGCCCCTGGGCCTGGGGCCGGCCCGGCCCCGCTTCGCGGCCACCGTGTCGGTGGAGGTGGCGGCGGATCCCGACCCCGCCGACATGGCGCGGTTTGAGTTCGGCCTGGTGCACCACGGCTTCTGCTGGGTGTTTCCCCGCCGGGGCGGCTACAGCATCGGGGTGGGCACCTTCGTCGGCCAGCAGGAGGCCGACAGCGGGGCGGTGCTCTCCGCCCTGCTGCCCAGCCTGGGGCTGCCGGAGTCGGCGGGGGAGAGGCGCCGCGGCCAGCTGCGCCTCTGGAACGGCCACCACCCCCTGCATGGACAGGGCCTGGTCGCGGTCGGTGACGCCGCCTCGCTCTGTGACCCGTTCCTGGCCGAGGGCCTGCGTCCGTCCCTCCTGAGCGGCTGTGAAGCGGCCGCGGCCCTCGACCGCTGGCTGGATGGCGACGGTCCCGCCCTGGAGCACTACAGCCTGCGCATGCGCGAGGCCTGGGGCGATTCGATGGCCTGGGGCAAACGCATCGCCCAGGTCTTCTACCGGGTGCCGCGGGTGGGCTACCAGCTCGGCATCAAGCGGCCCACCGCGCCCCAGCGGATCGCCCAGATCCTCTCCGGGGAGATGGGCTACGGCGAGATCGCCCAGCGGGTCATCCGCCGGCTGCTGTTCCAGCGGGGCTGAGCGCCCAGGATCGTTGCCAGGGCCTGACCGGGCTCAGTTGCGGGTCACCCCCTTGAGGTCCCGCAGGCGCTGGTCGATGGAGCCCAGCAGCTCGATGGCGAACATGGGCGCCTCCTGGACGGCGAACAGGAACTTCTCGCGGTTCATCACCAGCAGCCGGCAGGGGGTGAGGGCCGTGGCATGGCCATAGCGGCGGTGGTCCTGGGTGACCAGGGCCCCGGCCCCGAAGACGTCGCCGGCCTGGATGTCCTCGTGGCCGGCATCGGCGTTCCAGCTCAGCCGCACCGTCCCCTCCAGCAGGCCGAACATGCAGTCGCCGGGTTCGCCCGCGCGGAAGATGACGGAACCGGCCTCGACGTCCCTCACCTCACCCTTGTCGGCGAGGGCGCGCATGGTGTCGAGGGCGTGGACGGTGTGGGCCATGCGCGAACAGGGAGGGAAACCATCCTTGCCCATCAAGGTGAACAACCGTTCAAGGCCGGGGCCGCTGCCGGGTGGCCCGGGTTTCAGCGGCTGATCGCCAGCGGCGCGCCCAGGCCGCCACGCACATCCTCGGGGGCGAGACGGCCGTCGTTATCGGTGTCGAGGGCATCGAAGACGGCATCGCTGCCCAGCCATTCCTCCCGGGTGATGCAGCCGTCGCCATCGAGGTCGTTGAGCAGGAAGATCTCGTGCACCGCGTGGGTGAAGGCCGCCCCGCCCTCGATCACGGCCAGGCGATGGGCCAGCTGGCCTTCGAGGGTCTCGATCGCCTTGGAGAAGCCCCGGATGCCCTCATCCAGCTTCTCGCTGGCCATGGCATCGGACGCCATCATCGTGCGGAAGGTGGCTTCGTCGATGTGGATCCGCTCTTCGCTGGCGCCCGGATGGGCGGCATCGAGGCGGCGTTCCAGCAGACCGTCGCTCTGGCGCAGCTGGTCCATCAGGGCCGGGGAGATGGTCAGCAGGTCGCAGCCCGCCAGTTCGACGATCTCGTCGATGTTCCGGAAGCTGGCCCCCATCACCTCGGTGCCGTAGCCGTGGGTTTTGAAGTAGTTGAAGATCCGCGTCACCGAGAGCACGCCGGGATCCTCCGCCCCGGGATAGCTGTCGCGGCCGGTGGATTTCTTGTACCAGTCGAGGATGCGCCCCACGAAGGGGGAGATCAGGGTGATGCCCGCCTCGGCGCAGGCCACGGCCTGGGCGAAGCCGAACAGCAAGGTCAGGTTGCAGTGGATGCCCTCGCGCTCAAGCACCTCCGCCGCCTTGATCCCCTCCCAGGTGGAGGCGATCTTGATCAGCACCCGGTCGGTGCCGATGCCCGCCTGGGCGTAGAGGCCGATCAGCTTGCGGGCTTTGGTGATGGTGGCCTCGGTGTCGTAGCTGAGGCGCGCATCCACCTCGGTGGAGACCCGCCCCGGGACGATCTTCAGGATCTCCTTGCCGAAGGTGACGCTGATCTCGTCGATGGCCTCGCGCACGACGTCCTCGGCGGGGGCCTCAGCACCGATCACCTCCCTGGATTCGTGCAGGGACCGGTCGATCAGCTCCTGGTAGGTGGGAATCTGGGCGGCGGCCAGGATCAGGGAGGGATTGGTGGTGGCATCCCGCGGCGTGAACTGACGGATCGCGTCGATGTCTCCGGTGTCGGCCACGACCACGGTCATGGCGGCCAGTTGTTCGAGAAGGTTGGCCATCGTGGAACGGTGTCGGGCGCGATGTCTGCTGGCCCCGACGCTAGCCATGGCCCCCCGCGGCGAGGCACGGGGGTTGTGGGAATGAGGACAGGGCGGCTCAGGAGCGGCTGGCCTTGGCGGTGACCCGGGTGGTGGGCTCGGTGGGGGGCACCTTCTCGATCACCAGCAGGGCCTCGGCAATCTGTCGGGCCACCGGCAGGGCCACGGTGGAGCCGTAGGCATTCCCCCCCTGGGGCTCGTCGACCACCACCAGCACCACGTAGCTGGGATCCTCCGCCGGCAGGATCGCCACGAAGCTGCAGATCCGGGCCCCCGGGATGTACACCCCGTTGCGGGCCTTCTGGGCCGTGCCCGTCTTGCCGGCGATCCGGTAGCCAGGAATTTTCATCCCCTTGCCGTTCTCCACCACCGATTCCATCCACTTGACGACGGTGCGGGTGACGGCCGGATCGAGCAGCTGGACGCCCGTGGGTGCGGTGGCGCTGGCCAGGGCATCGCCGGAGCGGAGCCCGCGGGTGATGTGGGGGCTCACCAGCCGGCCGCCATTGGCGAGCATCCCGTGCAGCTGCAGCAGCTTGAGGGGGGTCAGGGAGAAGCCCTGGCCGAAGGCGGCGACCGCCGGCTCGATCGGCGCCGAGGTGAACTCGCTGCGGCTCTTGAGCTGACCGGCCACGGCCCCGGGCAGATCGGTGTCCGGCATCTCGTCGATGCCGAAGGCCCGCAGCCAGTGCCAGAAGCGATCGCGCTTCACCTGGGCCATGGCCTTCACCATCGCCACGTTGCTGGACACCTGCAGCACCGTGGGGAAGTCGATCAGGCCGTTGGCGCGGCGGTCATGGTTGAAGATCGGCCAGCCTCCGATCGTCAGCTGCCCCACGTCGTTCACCTTGTCGCCGGGGCGGATCGCCTTCTCCTGCAGGGCCAGGGCCAGGTTGATGGGCTTGAAGGTGGAGCCTGGCTCGTAGAGATCCTGCACCGACCACTCGCGGAACAGGGCGGGGCTGTAGCTCCAGAAGCGGTTGGGGTCGTAGGTGGGGGTGGAGGCCAGGGCCAGGATTTCTCCGTTGCGGGCATTCATCACGAGAGCCGCGCCCTGCTTGGCTCGCCACTGCTTCACCTGTTTGGTCAGCGCCTGCTGGGCCACCTGCTGCAGGCGGGCATCGAGGGTGAGCTGGAGCCGCAGGTCGTCGCCGTAGAGCGATCCGGCCTGGAGGCCGTCGGGCAGGGGGGTGCCGTCGGCGCCGCGGCGCATGCTCAGGGTCACCTCCTGGCGGCGCAGGTCCCGGTCCCGGCTCTGCTCCAGACCAGCCTGGGCGACCCTTTCGAGGTTGAGGAAGCCCACCACGTTCGCGAACAGGGACCCCTGGGGGTAGACGCGCTGGGGATAGGCCTCGAGATCAAGGCCGCTGATGCCGAGCTCCTTGACCCGGTTCGCCGTTTCCGGGTCCAGGCCGGTGGCGAGCTTGACGCCGCTGCGGCGGCTGCCGATGGTCTGCAGCAGGACGCCCGGCGGCTTGGCCAGCACCTTGGAAAGCTCCCTGACCACATCGGCGGGAGGACGGATCTGCTGGGGCTCGTCGCCGGGAAGGTTGAAATAGCGCGGGTGGGCCCACAGGGTGTAGCGCTCCTCATCGAGGGCCACCAGCCGTCCCATCCGGTCGACGATGGTGCGCCGTTTGCCGATGGGGGTGATCGCGTGGGTCTGGATCGCCCTGGCCCGGGCCTGGAGCTGGGGTGCCTGCACCACCTGAAGCCAGGCCAGCCGTCCGGCCAGCCCCACCAGGGCGGCACAGAGCAGGAGATAGACCGTGAGCATGCGGCCGGTGGGGATCGGCTGAATCTCCACAACCCGGCGGGTCGCCGCTCCCCTGGGGCGGCGACCGCCCCCGGCGGCGGTCGCCTGGGGCCGGCTCTCGCCAGGCCCGGAACGGGAGGCGGGGGGCATCAGTAGCCGGCCGGGATGGCCCGCAACTGAAAGCCGGCCAGCAGCGGCAGGGGGGCACGGGGGCGGCTGCTGCGGGGTTCAGGCAAATGGATGAGCTTGGCGCTGCTGGTGGGCTCCAGCAGGCCGGGGCGCCGCACCAGGCTGAGGTGATGCTGCTCGAGCAGGGCGGATGACTCCTGCATGCGGTGCTCGAGGGTCTTGGAGGCTTCCAGCTTGGCGAAGCTGTAGGCCCACTGGTTCTGCCAGTGCAGGGTGAGGGCGCTCAGGCCGAGCATCGAGAAGCCAAGCCCCACCAAGGCTCCGCTGCTGATCCGATGCAGTCCGGCCAGCCAGGGGGCCTGGCGTTCGATCCTGCGCGCCGAGAGGGATCCCTCAATCAGCTGCAGGGGCCTCTGCAAGGGCCTCGGTTTCGGCAGCGGCGTCTGGCTGCGTGGGGCGGGGGAGGCGGCCAAGGGACCTGATAGGCACTGCGCAAGTGAACCACCCATCGGGGACCGCAGCAAGCGGTGTCAGTCAGCGAGAAAGAGGAGATTCATGAAGGTCATCCCGTTCCAGAGGGCGTGCATCAGCACGGCGCTTCCCAGTCGACCGCTGCGCCAGCGCAGCCAGCCCAGGCCCAGGCCGAGCACGAACAGCGGGGCCAGTTCCGCCAGGCTCAGGTGGGCGATCGCGAACACGGAAGCACTCAGCACCACCGCGCCGGCTCCCCCGAGCCTCTGGCCTGCCACCGGCAGCAGCACCCCCCGGAACAGGACCTCCTCGAACAGGGGCGCCACCACCAGGGCGGTGACGGCGAAACAGGCGAGCGCCAACGGGTCGGCGCTGGTCAGGACGAGGTCGAGGAGGGGATTGCTGCCCCCAGGGTCGGCCCAGATCCGGTCGATCGCCCAACTCGAGGCCGTCACCACCGGCAGCACCATCAGCAGGCTGGCCAGGGCACCGGTGAGGGCGGACCTGGCCGGCCGCCATCTCCACTGCAGCCAGCCCCCCGCCGGCGGGACCCCCCGGCGGGGCAGCATCAGGGCCAGCAGCAGCAGCGGGGCGGCCATCAGGGCGGCGTAGAGCACCAGCACCTCGATGCCCTGGCTGAGGGCCCTCGGGGCGTCCAGCCGCTGCAGGGCGATCTGCAACGGCGGCTGCACCAGCATCGGTACGACGACTTCGCCGAGCACCACGAAGCCGCCAGCGATCAGCAGGGTCACATCGACCGGGCTCAGGGGCGGTCCCACCAGCGGCGGCGCGGCGGCAAGCCGGCCGCGCCAGGCCAGCCAGCCCTGCCGCAACAGCAGGGCGGCCCCACCGAGAAGAAACAGGGCCGGCAGGGTGGTCACCGCCAGCAGCATGAGCAGCAGCCGCAGGGACCTCTCCTCCGCTGGACAGGCCCCCGGGTCCCCCGGCAGCTGTTCACAGACCAGCTGCTGCACCATCAGGGGGGGCGACCAGGGGGCGAGCAGCTGCTGCCGCCGCTCCGCGGCCACGGATTGCCCGTCGAGCAGCGCCTGGATCAGGGGACGCCGCACGGCGTCCACCTGGGTAGCCAGCTGCCGCAGGCCGGTGTCGTCGTCCAGGGCCGCCGGGGTTCCGGCGTCCCGCTCCAGCAGGGCCCGTTCGAGGCGGCGCAGGGCCAGGGGCGGTTCATCGGCCGCCTCCATCTGGCGCCGGAGTTCATCGCCCAGCTCCCGGCGCGGGTCTTCCCCGGTCAGCAACGGCCGCAGTCCCTCGGGAACGGCCTCGGCCGCCAGGGCGGCCAGCTCGAGCTGCCGCAGGCTCAGGGAATCGACCACCGACGGCCGCTCGAGGCTGTCGATCAGCCCGCCCACCCAGAGCAGGGCGCACAGCACCAGGCTGAGCAGGGCCAGCAGGCTCTTCCAGCCCGGGGGGGAGGCGGGCGGTCCAGATCGGGAAGGGGTTCCGTTCAACCGGACCACCTCGGCGGCGATGGGTGCTGATTCTCCCCTGCGCCCGGCCACGGCCCGTCCCATACGATGGCCTCGCCTGCGCCACAAGCACCTTGCCCCTTCGCATCGTGCTGGTCCGCCATGGGCTGAGCAGCTTCAACCTGGAGCACCGCATCCAGGGCCGTGACGACCTCTCCAACCTCACCGAGGAGGGGCAGCTCCAGGCCCGTCGCACCGGGGAGGCCCTGGCGGAGCTCGCGTTCACCGCCGTCTACAGCTCGCCGCTGCAGCGGGCCAGCGCCACCACGGCCGCCCTGCTGGCCTGCCACGGCTCGCCGCTGGCCCCCGTCTACGACGACGATCTGCTGGAGATCGACCTGGCGCCCTGGAGCGGACTGCTGCGCAGCGAGGTGCGGGCCGTGGATCCGGAACAGGAGCGTCGCTGGCGTGAGGCCCCCGAGACCATGGAGCTGCGCCGTGCCGACGGCAGCCGTTTTCTGCCGGTGCCCGAGCTGCTGGATCAGGCGGGCCGTTTCGCCGATGGCCTGCTGGCCCGCCACGACGATGACGACACCGTGCTGGTGGTGGCCCACAACGCCATCCTGCGCTGCCTGGTGCTGCACCTGCTCGGCCTGCCCGCAAGCGGCTTCCTTCGCCTCAGGCTCGACAACGCCTCGATTTCGGTGCTCAACCTGGTCCGCGGCGAGGACGGGCGCCCGGCGGTGCAGCTGGAATCCCTCAACGGCACCGCCCACCTGGGCACCGCCCTGCCGCCGTCCGGACCGGGGTGTCGTTTGCTGCTGGTGCGCCACGGCGAGACCGACTGGAACCGGGAGGGGCGTTTCCAGGGCCAGATCGACATCCCCCTCAATGCCCATGGCCTGGCCCAGGCGGAGGCGGCGCGGGCCTTCCTGGCCCTGATCCCGCTGCAGCGGGCCTACAGCAGCGACATGGCCCGCCCCCTGCGCACCGCCGAGGTGATCCTGGGCTCCCATCCCGGCGTGCCGCTCACCACCACCCGGGGGCTGCGGGAGATCGGCCACGGCCTCTGGGAGGGTCGGCTGGAAAGCGAGATCGCCGCCGGCTGGCCCGACCTCCTCGCCGCCTGGAAGCGCACCCCCGAGACCGTGCAGATGCCGGAAGGGGAGACCATCGGTGAGGTCTGGGACCGGTCGCTGGAGGCCTGGAAGCGGATCGTCGCCGGACTGGATCCGCAGGAAACGGCCCTGGTGGTCGCCCATGATGCGGTCAACAAGACCATCCTCTGTGCCCTGCTCGGCCTCTCCCCCGCCGACATCTGGGCCATCAAGCAGGGGAACGGCGGCGTGACCGTGATCGACTATCCCC
The DNA here is from genome assembly GCF_034931325.1 of Cyanobium gracile UHCC 0139. Classification (GTDB taxonomy): domain Bacteria; phylum Cyanobacteriota; class Cyanobacteriia; order PCC-6307; family Cyanobiaceae; genus Cyanobium; species Cyanobium gracile_B. The sequence goes on from NZ_JAYGHX010000007.1 coordinate 125,373, forward strand.
GGGGGGCGACGGCGCCGCCGGTGGTCAGCGCCCTGAATCTCACCGCCCATCTGGGGGGCGTGATCGACCGCACGGCCGCCGGCGCCCTCTAGCCGGCCCACCCCACCGAGGCCCCTGCCATGGTCCGTCAGCTGCTGATCCGCGGGGTGACTCTGCTGGAGGCCCCGGGGCGGCCGCCGCGGCGGGCCGATGTGCTGCTGGAGGACGGGATGCTGCGGGCGATCGATCCGGAGCCGGGCGTGGTCTCCGGGGAGGGCGGCGCCACGTTCGACGCTGAGGGCTGCTGGCTGGCACCGGCCCTGGTGGATCCCCACAGCGTGCTGGAGGACCCCCTGCAGGGGCGGGCCGAAACCCTGGCCAGCCTCGGGGAGGCCGCCGCCACGGGCGGGTACGGCACCGTGGCCCTGCTGCCCTGGGCCTCCAGCTGGCGCGACCGGCCCGAACGGCTGGCGTGGAGCTGGCCGGAGCCGATGCGGCTGCTCCGCTGGGGCAGCTTCAGCGTCGAGGGCCTCGACCGGGACCTGGCCCCCCACGGCGACCAGCTGGCCGCCGGCGCCTGCGGCCTGGCGGCCGGGGCGGCCCTGCCGCCGCTTGATCTGCTGGAGCGCGGCCTGCGGCTCGGGGAGATGGGGGACCGGCCGGTGCTGTTGCCGCCACGGGACGGTTCCCTGGCCCGGCGGGGGTTCGTGCGGGAGCGGGTGGAGGCCCTGCGGGCAGGCTGGCCCCTTGATCCCCCCGGCAGCGAGACCCTCCCCCTGGAGACCCTCCTCTCCCTGGCCGACGACCTGCCCGGCGCTGGCCTGCGGCTGATGAATGTCTCCACCGCCGAGGCGGTGGCTCGGTTGCGGCGCCATGGCCGTCCGCCACTGACATCGGTGGGCTGGTGGCATCTGGTCGCCGACAGCGGCGGCCTCCATCCCGGCGATGAGGGCTGGCTGGTGGAGCCGTCCCTGGGGGGACCGGACGACCGGCACGCCCTGATCGAGGCCCTGGCCGAAGGGGTGATCGCCGCCGTCGCGGTGCACCACATCGCCCTGGATGCGGAGGAGGAACTGCTGCCCCTCGACCAGCGCCGCCCTGGCGTGGCGGGTCACGGCCTGGTGCTGCCGCTGCTGTGGGAGGAACTGGTGGGACGCCGGGGCTGGCGGCCTGAGCAGCTCTGGCAGGCGCTCTGCTGGGGCCCGGCCCGCTTCCTCGACCTGCCGGAGCCGGCCCTGGCGGCCGGCACGGGCCAGTGGTTGCTGTTCGACCCCCGCCGCCCCTGGCGCTGGGAGGACGCTCCCACCGGCTCCCTGGCGGCCAACCGGCCCTGCCGGGGGCGGGCGCTGCAGGGACGGATCCTCGCCAGCGGTCTCAGCGATCCGGCGCGTTGGGCTCTGGCAGCGGACCGGCCGAGCTGAACGGGAAGAAGCGCCAGAAGGCCCGGCCGATCAGTTCGCTTTCGGGCAGCAGTGGCCCGCCCGGCCAGAAGCGGGCATCCCAGCTGTTGGCCCGGTTGTCGCCCATCACCACCAGATGGCCGGGGGGCACCACGACGTCGATGGTGCGGCAGGGGCCGACCCCCTGGCGATCGACCGGGCAGTAGTTCCTCACGTAGGGCTCGTCGAGGGGGCGGCCGTTGATGCTGACCCGACCGCGGGGGTCGGCCACCACCCGCTCGCCGGGCAGGCCGATCACCCGCTTGATGTAGGCATCGCAGGCCGGCTGCTGGATCCCGGGCAGGGAACCGATCAGGGGAAGGTTGACCAGCAGGCAGCGCAGCGCCCCCGGCTTGGTCGGACCGGTGAGGATCGGATCGAAGTGGTAAGGGGAGCGGAACACCACCACCTCGCCGCGCCTCGGGGGGCGCTGGCGGAAGGACAGCTTCTCCACCAGCAGCCGGTCCTGGAGCTGCAGCCCCGGAAGCATCGAGCCGGAGGGGATGTAGCGGGCCTCCAGCAGGAACTGGCGGATGCCCAGGGCCACCGCCAGGGTGATCAGGACGCTGCGCCAGAAGGCCCAGGGGCTCTCCTCCTGCTCCTCGTGGCGACGGCGCGGCCCCGGGGGGGGCGTCGGCTCGTCGTGGGCGCCGTGGTCGGCCGGTGGATCCGAGGGGCTCAAGGGGTTCGTGCGGCAGGTTCCATGGTCGGCAGGCAGATTAGGCACGCACCCGCCCGCTGCGTCCCCGATGGCACGCCCACGCTGGCACCAGACCCTGACCGCGCCCTCGAGTCGGCTGGAGCGGCGCTGGGATCGCTTCGTGGCGCTCTGGGCCGCCCTCAACCTGCTCTGGGTCGCCTTCGACATCAGCTACATCCCCCTGCGCACCTTCTGGCTGCAGCGCAACCTCTACCCGCTGCCGTCGGTGCCCCTGGCGGTGCCGCTCACCTTCATTCCCGACATCACCCCCTGGGTGGATCCGATCAAGGGGATCGAGCCCCACCGGGAGACCCAGGCCTACCTGCGCCAGTTCGACCGCCTGGATGCGGCCCTGGGCCAGGGTCCGACGGGAGCCGTCACTCCGATCCAGCGCCAGCTGCTGGCGGAACAGGCGCGGCTCACCGCCGAGATGATCGATTCCAACCCGATGCAGGCCTCGGGCACCTCCGGCACCCTGGAGAAGATCAAGAACCGACTGCGCCAGCGGGCCGACCGGGACTCGGCCAAGCAGGCGGCGGCGGTGCTGCTGAGCCCGGCCTGGATCGATGCCCATCCCTGGTCGCAGGAGCGCCTGTTCTGGCGCCAGCAGGTGCTGCCCCTGGTGGCTACCACCTACTGGCGATCGATCGACGAGAACGGTCGCCCCACCGACCACTTCTGGCGGTACGACCTGCTCCTGTTCCAGAGCGTCTTCGCCCTCGACATCCTGCTGCGGGCCATCCGGCTGCGCCGCCGCCTGCCGGGCCTGAGCTGGGGCCGGGCCCTGCTGCGGCGCTGGATCGACCTGCCCCTGCTGCTGCCGTTCTGGCGCTGGCTGCGGGTGGTGCCGGTGATGGAGCGGCTCCACACCAGCGGCCTGATCAGCATCGAACCGCTGCGGGCGGTGATCAGCCGGGCGGTGGTGGCCCTGCTGGCGGTGGAGCTGTTCGAGGTGCTGGCCCTGCAGCTGATCGACGGCCTTCAGCAGCTGATCCGCTCGCGCCGCTGGCCGATGCGGATCCGGGCGCTGCGCAGCCATCAGATGGTGGTCAGCAACGACGAGCGGGAGCTGGTGGAACTGGTGCGGATCTGGGGCCCCCTGCTGCTGGTGCGGGTGGCCCCGCGCCTGGCCCCTGAGCTCCAGGGGGTGCTCGGCCATGCCCTGCAGCAGAGCCTGCAGAACGCCATCGTGCCGCCGGGCCTGCGCCAGCTTCAGCCCCTGCTGCAGGTGGAGAAGGGGCTCAGCCGCCAGCTCGCCGGGGGCATGGTCGAGAGCCTGCTCGACCTCACCCGCACCACCGGTGAGCGGCTCAGCCGCCGCGACGACCAGCAGCTGGAGCTGCTGCAGCGCTGCATCGACCGTTTCTGGGAGGAGCTCGCCGAGGCCCTGGAAAGCGGTCCGGCCCTGGAACGCTCCCAGCAGCTGCTGTGCACCTTCCTTGAGGAGTTCAAGGGCAACTACCTCAGCCAGATCAGCAGGGCCGGCATCGAGGGGCTGATCGAAGAGCTCGATCAGATCATGGTGAAGGGCTCCCAGGGGCCCCAGGAGCGGACCGATGCCCCTTAGCCCAGCAGCCCCTCCCATTCCTCTGGACGGAATCCGGTGAGGATGCGCCCGGCCGGCGTCACCAGGAAGGGACGCTTGACCAGGCGCCCATCGGCCGCCAGGGCGGCCAGGGCCGACTCCCTGTCCATCGCCTTCACGGTGGCGGCACCCAGGGCCCGGTAGCTCTGGCCACTGGTGTTGAACAGCCTGCCGAAACCCCCGAGCTGTTGGTGGGCCTCGGCCAGCAGGGCCACGGACGGCGGCCTGGTGGTGATGTCGATGAGGTTGAAGGGAATCTGGCGTTCCCTCAGCCAGGCCAGCGCCTTGCGACAGGTGCCGCAGCCGGCGTACTGATAAACGACGAGCTCGGCCTGGTCGTCGGCCATGGTGCCTACTTGCGGCCGACCAGCGCCTTGAGGGCCCCGACCAGGCTGTTGGACCCCTTGCCCACTCCGGCATCGGGCTTGGTGCGGATGGTCACGTCACCGTTGACGGTGGTGCGGCAGCTGAGGCGGTAGCTCGCGGGCCGATCCGCCAGGTAGACCTCCTCCACGTCGCTGCGGGGGGAGAGGTTGCGGGCGCCCTCCACCACCTCAACGACACAGGTGCCGCACTGGCCGAGGCCACCGCAGTTGTTGAGGTTGTTGAGGCCCGTGTAGGGATTGACGCCGGCGTCGAGGGCCGCCTTGCGGAGATTGGCCCCTTCGATGCAACCAACCTGCTGGCCTTCCTTTTCGAAACGGATGGTGGGCACGGTCGATCAGGGGTGAGGGGCGCCGCCCAACTTAGGTCACACCACGTCCTTTCGATCCCCGTTTCGTTGCCTTGAGAAAGGATCGGGAGGCTCGGGAGGGGCTGCCTACGATGGCCGGGTTGCCCGCACACCTTGCTCTCCTCCGACCCCGCCCCGGCCCGGCAAGGCACCTACGACCTGGTGGTGCAACAGCTGATCCCCGGCTACGCCAGCCTCGCCCGCCTCTCGGTGGCGCTGCTCTCCTCCTCTCCCCTGGCCTCGCGCCAGGACGCCGCCGTGCTGGTGGCTGGATGCGGCACGGGGGCCGAGCTGCTGGAGGCTGACGCCCAGCGGCCGGACTGGCAGCTCACGGCCATCGATCCCTCGGCGGAGATGCTGGCGGTGGCACGGCAGCGCCTGCAGAACCGGGGCCGGATCGACTGGCACCACGCCACGGTGGAGCAGCTGGGAGCCGAGGCCCGCTTCGATGGCGCCCTGTCGGTGCTGGTGCTCCAGTCCCTGCCCGACGACGGCACCAAGCTGGCCTTCCTTTCCGCCCTGGCCCGCAGCCTCCGGCCCCAGGGGCAGCTGGTCCTGGTTGACCTGATGCGTCCGGAGCGCTCCCCCCTCTCGGGTCAGGTGGCGGAGGCCTGGCGCTGCTTCCAGCGGGCCAGCGGGGTGGATGGCGAGGCGGTGGATCTCACCGCCCAGATCCAGGGCTTCCATCCCATCGGCATCGCCCGTCTCACGGCCCTGGCGGAGGCGGCCGGTCTCAGCGATCCGGCGCCGTTCTTTCAGGCCCTGGACTTCCAGGGCTTTCTGCTACAGCGACGGGCCTGAGGCGACGATCCCCCGATTCCTGCTGGCCGGGAAGCAGCGGTCGGTCCATGACCACTCCGGCCAGGGGCACCAGCAGGGTCAGCAGACCCAGCAGAACACCGCCGAGGGCACCGACGGGCTGGTCGAAGAACAGGGCTGCCGAATCCTCAAGGCCTCTCCCGGGGCTTTTGCCGCTGCGGGTGGGGCCTCCGGAGGCGGAGGGACGGGGAAGGGGCGTTCGGGGGCCCGGACTGTCCGGGTCTCCGTTGGATTCAGCTTCACCGCCATCGGGGACGGGGCCGAGGCCGGCTGGGATGGGACCCGGCATTCCGGTGCCCGGGGAGGCGAGGGCGGCGGTGGTTCCGCGATGGGAACCGGAACGGGACTGGGGACGGACGGGTCGGACGTGATCCATGCGTTCGTGCAGCGGAGAGACCCGGTGCACTGGACGGAGAACAAAGGTTGTTTGGAATGATTGTGCCACCGATCGGCTCGATCAGCTTCCGGCGACGGCAGAACGCCAGGGTGACCTGACTCAGGCCGCCGGTCGGGACTGGGAGTGCCTGTGCAGGTGCAGGTCGGCGGGAGGGACCTCGGCCCCGTCGAGGCGGGCGCGGATCGCCCGCAGCTCCTCCAGGATCGACGCCAGCAACTGCTGGGTGGCGGTGGAGGGCGAGTTGAGCACCTCGACGGTCACCTCCTTGATGCGCAGCACGTCGCGGGCGAAGCGGGCCACTTCGTGGGGGTGGAAGACCAGGGGCTCCTTCTGGTCGCTGCGGTATTCGGGATTGAGCTTGCGGGGGTTGAAGGGGGGGTTGAGATTGCGGGGATCGGTGTTGGTGTAGCGGTACACCGAGGCGCGGGAGCGGTTCAGGGAGCGCTGAACCTCATCGATGCCGATCAGGGTTTCGGTGTCGGTGCGGGATTCCCCCTGCAGGGCCAGCGGCGCGGCCGGCGAAGCGGTGGAACCGCCCGCGGGAGAGCCGACCGGTGCAGGGTGAGCAAGCATGAGACTGGCGTTGGACGCACTGGACTAACGGCAGACCATAGCAGAGTTTTTCGTCGGTGGCCCGCCGCCATCAGGGGCAGGCTCGTTGCGGCGACTCGCTCCCGGCGGCAGGCCGCGGGCACGCCGGGCCGGCGGTGATAGCGTCCAGCGCCGAACAGGACTTTCTCCATGCGCGTCTCCCGCCTGATGCTGGTGACGCTTCGCGACGACCCGGCCGAAGCCGAGATCACCTCCCACAAGCTGTTGCTCCGCGCGGGCTACATGCGCCGCCTGGCGCCCGGGATCTTCGCCTACCTGCCCCTGCTCTGGCGGGTGCTCCAGAAGATCTCCGCCATCGTCCGCCAGGAGATGGCCGCCGTGGACGCACTCGAAACCTTGCTGCCCCAGCTGCAGCCCGCCGATCTCTGGCGCCGCAGCGGCCGTTGGGACGGCTACACCGCCGGGGAGGGGATCATGTTCCATCTGATCGACCGCCAGGAGCGCTCCCTCGGCCTCGGCCCCACCCATGAGGAGGTGGTCACCGAACTGGCGGCCGACCTGCTGCGCTCCTACCGCCAGCTGCCGGTCTGCCTCTACCAGATCCAGACCAAGTTCCGCGATGAGATCCGCCCCCGTTTCGGCCTGATGCGGGGGCGGGAATTCATCATGAAGGACGCCTATTCCTTCCATGCCGACGAGGCCTGTCTGCGGCGCACCTACGCCGCCATGGACGGGGCCTACCGGCGCATCTTCGAGCGCTGCGGCCTGCGGGCGGTGGCGGTTGAGGCCGACAGCGGCGCCATCGGCGGTTCCGCCAGCCAGGAGTTCATGGTCACCGCCGAGGCCGGCGAAGACCTGATCCTGGCCAGTCCCGACGGCCGCTACGCCGCCAACCAGGAGCGGGCGGTCTCCCTGCCGGTGCCCGCCGTTCCCCTGCCGGCGGGCCCCTGCCGGACCCTGGCCACCCCGGACCAGACGAGCATCGAGGACCTCTGCACGGCCCACGGCTTCGATCCCACCCAGACGCTGAAGGTGTTGCTGCTGCTGGCCCGCTTCGCCGCCGCACCCCCCCGTGGGGTGCTGGTTTGCCTGCGGGGCGACCAGCTGCTCAACGAGGTCAAGCTGGCCAACGCGGTGACGGCCCGCTGCCCTGACGCCGGCTCCCTGCTGGAGGTCGTGCCGTTGCTGGCCGGTCATCTCGAGTCGCCCGTGCCCTTCGGCTTCCTGGGCCCCCATCTGCCGGAACCCCTCCTGCGCCAGGCGGATCCCCCGGCGGCGGCCGCCCCCCTGCTGCGTCTGGCCGACCCCTCCGCCGCCGAGCTGGAGGCCTTCGTCTGCGGCGCCAACCGCGTCGACGCGCACCTGGTGGGGGCCCGCTGGGGCGAGCTTTGCCCGCTCCCCGAAGTGGTGGATCTGCGCGCGGCCCAGCCGGGGGAGCGCTGCCTCCACGACCCCTCCCAGCGGCTGGAGGCGGCCCGGGGCATCGAGGTCGGCCACATCTTCCAGCTGGGCCGGAAGTATTCCGAGGCCCTGGAGGCCCGCTTCACCAATGAGGCCGGCGAGGACGAAGCCCTGTGGATGGGCTGCTATGGCATCGGTGTCTCGCGTCTGGCCCAGGCCGCCGTGGAGCAGAACCACGATGCCGACGGCATCCGCTGGCCCGTGGCGATCGCTCCCTACGCAGTGATCATCGTCATCGCCAGCAGCCAGGATCCGGTGCAGGTGGCCCTGGCCGAGGAGCTCTACGGCCGCCTGCTCGCGGCCGGGATCGATGTGTTGCTGGACGATCGGCCCGAGCGGGCCGGTGTGAAGTTCAAGGACGCCGATCTGATCGGCATCCCCTGGCGGCTGGTGGTGGGCCGTGGCGCCGGGGAGCGGACGGTGGAACTGGTGGACCGCAGCGGTGGCACTGGCAAGCGGGACCTGTCGGCGGACGCCGCTCTGGAGCAGCTCGTGGAGCGGGTCGGGCTCCAGGGTGCATCCCCGTAGGATTTCGCCAGACGCCGTTCCTCCCTTGGTCGCCTTCCTGCGCCGCAGCCTGCTCCGTCCCCTGCTGGCCCTCGGCCTGTGTCTCTGCCTCGGACTGAGCGGCTGCAGCCAGGCCCCCGGCGGCCTCAGCGGCAACTACGTCGATGACACCGTCAGCGTGGCCCAGACCCTGCTGACCACCATCGCCCTGCCCCAGGACGACCCCGCCCGCCAGGAGGCGGAGGTGCAGGCCCGCCAGCTGATCAACGGCTACACCGCCCTGTACCGCCCCCGCCAGGACATCCACGGCCTGGCCTCCTTCACCACCATGCAGACCGCCGTCAACGCCCTGGCGGCCCACTACGCCGGCTACGCCAACCGCCCCCTGCCCGATCCCCTGCGCAGCCGCCTGGAGAAGGAGCTCAAGAAAGCTGAAGCGTCGGCGGTGCGTGGCGCCTGATTCTTTGACGTAGGGGGCCTCGATCTGAGAAGCTCTCCCCTTGTGCTTAGAAGCGGCTCCGGGCCGCTGTTTCCTTGGCCAATGTTGTCGTCATCGGTGCGCAATGGGGTGACGAAGGGAAAGGCAAGATCACCGATCTGCTGAGTCGCTCCGCCGATGTCGTGGTCCGCTACCAGGGCGGGGTCAACGCCGGGCACACCATCGTCGTCGAGGACCGGGTCCTCAAGCTGCATCTGATCCCGTCCGGGATCCTCTACCCGGACACCATCTGCCTGATCGGGTCGGGCACGGTGGTGGACCCCAAGGTCATGCTGGGTGAGATCGACACCCTGCTGGAGCTGGAGATCGACGTCTCCGGGCTGAAGCTGGCCTCCACGGCCCACGTGACGATGCCCTACCACCGCCTGCTCGACCTGGCGATGGAGCAGCGCCGCGGCGACCGCCGCATCGGCACCACCGGCCGCGGCATCGGGCCCACCTATGCCGACAAATCCGAGCGCAACGGTATCCGGGTGATCGACCTGCTCGACGCCGACTGCCTGCGCGATCGCCTGCTGGGGCCCCTGGCCGAGAAGAACGACCTGCTCGAGAAGGTCTACGGGATTCCGGCCCTGGATCCGGAGGCGGTGATCGAGGAGTACGCCGCCTACGGTCGCCGCCTGGCCCCCCACGTGGTGGACTGCACCCGCACCATCCACGAGGCGGCCCGAGCCCGCAAGAACATCCTGTTCGAGGGGGCCCAGGGCACCCTGCTCGACCTCGACCACGGCACCTACCCCTACGTCACCTCCTCCAACCCGGTGTCGGGCGGTGCCTGCATCGGTGCCGGCGTCGGCCCCACCCTGATCGACCGGGTGATCGGCGTGGCCAAGGCCTACACCACCCGGGTGGGCGAAGGCCCCTTCCCCACCGAGTTGGAGGGCAGCCTCAACGACCACCTCTGCGACCGGGGCGGCGAGTTCGGCACCACCACCGGCCGGCGCCGCCGCTGCGGCTGGTTCGACGGGGTGATCGGCCGCTATGCGGTGCAGGTGAACGGCCTCGACTGCCTGGCGATCACCAAGCTGGATGTCCTCGATGAGCTGGACGAGATCCAGGTCTGCGTGGCCTACGAGCTCGACGGCCGCCGCATCGACTACTTCCCCAGCAGCTCCGACGAATTCGCCCGCTGCCGGCCCGTCTTCCGCAGCCTGCCGGGCTGGCAGTGCTCCACCGCCGACTGCCGCAGCCTGGAGGAGCTGCCCCCCACCGCCATGGCCTACCTGCGCTTCCTGGCCGAGCTGATGGAGGTGCCGATCGCCATCGTCTCCCTGGGCGCCCAGCGTGACCAGACGATCGTCGTCGAGGATCCGATCCACGGTCCCAAGCGGGCCCTGCTCAGCGTCTGAGCCGGAGCCCTACGGCCTCTCCGATCTTCAGCTCTCTCCTCACCCCCCTCCCGGATCCCCTTGACCAGCACCGCCAAGCGCTTCGACGTGGTCGGCATCGGCAACGCCATCGTCGATGTGCTCGTCCAGGCCGACGACGCCTTCCTCGAGACCCACGGCCTCACCAAGGGCACCATGGCCCTGGTGGATGAGGCGCAGGCCGAACGGCTCTATGCCAGCGTCGGCGCCGGCCTCGAGACTTCCGGCGGTTCGGCCGCCAACACTCTGGCGGGCATCGCCCAGATGGGCGGCCAGGCGGGCTTCATCGGCCGGGTCCGGGACGACCAGCTCGGGGCGATCTTCGCCCACGACATCCGGGCCGTGGGGGCCAGCTTCGAGACCCCCCCCGCCGCCAGCGGTCCCTCCACCGCCCGCTGCCTGATCCTGGTCACCCCCGATGCCCAGCGCACCATGTGCACCTATTTGGGGGCCTCGGTGGGGCTGGATCCCGCCGACCTTGATCTGGAGATGGTGCGCCAGGCGAAGGTGCTGTATCTGGAGGGCTACCTCTGGGACAGCGAGGAGGCCAAGCGCGCCTTCATCGCCGCCGCCGAGGTGATGCGCGCCAGCGGTGGCGAGGTGGCCCTCTCCCTCTCGGATGCCTTCTGCGTCGAGCGCCACCGGGAGAGTTTCCTGGAGCTGGTCGACGGCCATGTCGACGTGCTGTTCGCCAACGAGATGGAGATCACCGCCCTCTACGGCGCCGACAGCTTCGAGGCGGCGGCCGACCAGGTCCGCGGCCGCTGCAAGGTGGCGGCCCTCACCCGCAGTGAGCAGGGCTCGCTGCTGCTCAGCGGCGACACGACCCTGGCGATCGCGCCCTTCCACCTCGGCCCCCTGGTGGACACCACCGGCGCCGGTGACCTCTACGCCGCCGGGTTCCTCTACGGCCACACCCGGGGCGAGAGCCTGGAGCGCTGCGGACGGCTCGGTTCGCTCTGTGCCGGCCAGGTGGTCACCCAGCTGGGTCCCCGTCCCCAGGCGTCCCTGCAGGAGCTGGTGGCCCGCCACCTGGGCTGAGCGGCAGCTGCTCCAGCAGCCAGCGGCCGTAGGGGCCATCGCTGGCGGCCGTCCAATGGATCCATTCGGGAGTGTCGTAGCTGTGCAGCTCCCCCAGGGCGCGGCACAGCTCCTCCAGCTGAGCGGGGGTCGTCTTGAGCAGCAGCTGCACCTCCTCGCTCCGCTCCAGCCGGCCCTGCCAGCGGTAGTGCGACACCACCGGGTGCAGGCTGGCGCAGGCCACCAAGCCCCGCTCCAGCAGCTCCCGGGCCAGGGACTCGGCCCGCTCCCGGTCGGCTTCGGTGGTGAGCACCAGGCTGAGGGGAGTGGGAGGGGGCATGGGCGGGGGCGAGGGCGGGCGCAGGGGCTGACTTCAGCCGTCCCGCCCACTTTCGTCCAGCCGCTGCAGCAACTGCTCCAGTGGCAGGGCCTCCACCCGGCCGGGCTCCCCGGGCCGCTCCAGGAGCAGCAGGCGCACACCCAGGGCGGCGCAGATCCGGTGCCAGCGCTCTTCGTTGGCGCCCCCGGAGCGGCGGCAGAGCACGGTGTCGATCTGCCACTGGCGGCAGAGGGCGCGCTCGATGCGGCCGTCACCCCCGGGCCGCAGGGGGGCCAGCCGCTGCGGCGGCAGTCCGGCGGCCAGGGCCGTCGCCAGGGCGTCGCCCTGGGGCAGCAGGCGGGCGTGATGCAGCACCCCCGGCGAGGCCGCCACGGCCTCGGCCAGGCGGCGGGCGCCGATGGCCAGCAGCAGCCGTTCCCCCGGCCGGCACAGGCGCCCGAGGCCGGCCAGATCGTCCAGGGGCTGGGCGCCGGGGGCGTTCAGGTCGGGCCGCAGCAGCCGCAGCAGGGGCTGGGAGCGGGCCGCGCAGCCGTCGGCCAGGGCGGCGCTGATCCGCGTGGCGAAGGGGTGGGTCGCATCGATCACCCAGGCGTAGGGGGCGCCCCGCTGCCCGGCGTCGGCCAGTTCGGCGGCGACCCCGGCCGCAGGCCCGTCGCTCCCCCCGATCGCCCCCACGGCCAGCTCCAGGCGGGGATGGGCGCCATAGGCCAGGGCGGCGGCCCGGCTCACCAGCGAGACCTTCAGGCCCCATCCCCTGGCCAGGAGCTCCCGGGCCAGGGGCGGCCCCTCCCCCGTGCCGGCCACCAGCCAGATCCGGCCGCCACCACAGCCGCCGGCACGACCGGGCGCATCGACCTGGATCCCGTGGGGCGGATGCATCAGGATGGGTCCTTCCATCCGTTGGTCCGGGCGTGAATCACTGCTTGCTGGAGGTGGAGGTCCTGGAGGCGCCCCAGGTGCGTTACACCCAGGACAACCAGACGCCGGTGGCCGAAATGGCCGTCCAGATCGAGGGTCTGCGGCCCGATGATCCCCCGGGCCAGCTCAAGGTGGTGGGCTGGGGCAACCTGGCCCAGGATCTGCAGAACAGGGTGCAGGTGGGCCAGCGCTGCGTGCTCGAGGGCCGGCTGCGCATGAACACCGTTACCCGCCAGGACGGGGTCAAGGAGAAGCGGGCCGAGTTCACCCTGGCACGTCTGCATCCGCTCAGCCCCGGCACGGGCGGCGCCACGGTACCGGCGCCTGCGCCGGCACGCGGTGTGGCCCCCCTGCCGACCCCGCGCCCCGCCGGGGCCGGTGGCGCCGCCACCCCCGCCCCACGGCGGGCTCCCGCTCCGGCCCCCTCCCGCTCGGCCGCTGCAGCCCCCGCTGAGCCCGCCGCCCCCGTCTGGGACACCTCTCCGCTGGTCCCCCTGGGGGACGATGACGAGATCCCCTTCTGATCAGAGCCGTTCGCCGGCCTGGTCGATCAGCTGACCCAGTTCCCGCTCCAGGGCCGCCAGATCCAGCCGCCATTCGCTCCAGCGGCCGCTGTCCAGCTGGCGCAGCAGCCAGAGCCGGTCCTCCCCCAGCTGGGTGAGCAGCTCGGCGGTGGAGGGGGGCTCAGGCAGGCTCCAGGGGGTGTCGACGTCGGCGGATGCCCCCACGGGGCTGGCGGTGAAGCCGTCTTGCGAGCTGGCTTGGGGGCTGGCCATGGGGCGTCGGGGCGGAGCCTTGGATCGCCATCCTGCCCCCCGCTGACGGAGAATGGGGCGATGCAAGCGTTTCTTTCCCCCGGTAGCCTGGTGACCGTGGCCGGTGCGGTTCTCACCGTGATCGGATCGATCGCCTACGCCACCGACAGCCCCAACATCAGCTTGGCCGGTGTCTTCTACGGCGTGCCGATCCTGCTGGGGGGCCTGGCCCTGAAGTCCTCCGAGCTGCCGCCCGCCGAGCGGCTCACGCCCGCAGCCCGGCTGCGCGACCTGCGCCAGCAGCCCGGCAACGAACCCCTGCGCAAGCTGCTGGCCGACGTCACCCGCTGGCGCTACGGCCAGAAGGCCCACCTGGAGAGTTCCCTGGAAGCCCTCAAGCTCTGGGACGAGGACGCCCCACCCCAGCTGGTGGCCGTCGAGGAGCTGGAGGCCGGCGGCGGCTACGGCCTGCGGCTCACCATCGAGTGCCATGGGGTGGCCTACGAGCGCTGGCAGGATCGGCGGGAGCGCCTGGGCCGTTTCTTCGGTCCCGGCCTGACGGCTGACCTTCAGCAGGCCGGCCCCGGACGCCTGCATCTGAGCCTGCTGCCGGCTCCCGCCACCTCCGACCCGTCCCTCGCCGCCCCCGTCCCTTGAGTCCCGATCGGCACATCAGCCCGGAAGACACCCTGCGGGTGTCTGTGCTCAGCGAAGCCTTGCCCTACATCCAGCGCTTCGCCGGCCGCCGCATCGTGATCAAGTACGGCGGAGCCGCCATGGTCCGCGAGGACCTGCGTGAGGCGGTCTTCCGGGACCTCGCCCTGCTCGCCTGCGTCGGCGTCCAGCCGGTGGTGGTGCACGGCGGCGGCCCGGAGATCAACCAGTGGCTGGGCAAACTCGCGATCGAGCCCCGCTTCCAGGACGGCCTGCGGGTCACCAGCCCCGACACCATGGACGTGGTGGAGATGGTGCTGGTGGGGCGGGTCAACAAGCAGATCGTCAACGGCCTCAACCGGGTGGGCGGCCGGGCCGTGGGCCTCTCCGGCAGCGATGGCGGCCTGGTGCTGGCCCGCACCATGGGCGACGGCACCCTCGGCATGGTGGGCGACGTGGCCCGGGTGGATCCCTCGGTGCTCACCCCCCTGCTCGCCGCCGGCTACATCCCTGTGATCTCCAGCGTCGCCCCCAACGTCGATGGCCTGGCCCACAACATCAATGCCGACACGGTGGCCGGCGAGTTGGCCGCGGCCCTGCAGGCGGAGAAGCTGATCCTGCTGACCGACACCCCCGGCATCCTGCGCGACCGCCACGCCCCCGCCAGCCTGATCCGCCAGCTCAGCCTCTCGGAGGCCCGCGGGCTGATCGCCGACGGGGTGGTGGAGGGGGGGATGACCCCCAAGACCGAGTGCTGCATCCGGGCCCTGGCCCAGGGGGTGAAGGCGGCCCACATCGTCGATGGCCGGGTGGCCCATTCCCTGCTGCTGGAGGTGTTCACCAACGCCGGCATCGGCACCATGGTGGTGGGCAGCCCCGGCCTGGTGCATGGTTGAGGAGGATCCCCTCGCCGAGGCCCGCCGGGCGCTGGATCGCGGTGAGTACGGCCAGGTGCTGCGGCTGCTCGAGCCCCTCCAGGAGGAACGCTCCCCCCTCACGGCCGCCGGCGCCGAGCTGCGGCTGCTGATGGCCACCGCCCTGATGGGCCAGGGGCGCACCGACCAGGCGGCGGCCTGCTGCCGCGGCCTGGTGCGCTGCCGCGATGCGACCCTGCGGGCCCAGGCCAAGGCCCTGCTGCTGGTGCTGGAGGCCCCGGAGCTGCGCCGTCCCAGCAACTGGTCGCTGACCCTGCCGGATCTTGCCGGCACCACCCCCCTCGAAGGGGTCGGCGGCGGCGTCAGCCGCCGCTCCCGCCGCCGCCCGGAGCCGCCGCCGCCCCCGCCGGTGGGGCCCACCCGCGCCCCGGTGGGCTTCGCGGTGGTGGTGGCGGTGGTGCTTCTGCTGCTGGCCGCCCTTCTGGGGGGCTGCATGGAGGTGCGCACCGAGCTGCGCTTCGAGGGACCCGGGCGGCTCCAGGTCAGCCACCAGCTGCGCAGCGACACCGGCACCGAGAGCCCCTGGCAGCGGCGCTTCCTCGCGGCACTGGAGGGGCACGCCGCCGGGATCTCCGCCCCCGGGCCGTTCCGCCCCTCCGGCGGGGGCGGCGACTGGCTGGTCTCGACCCCCGTGCTGCCCGGCCTGGAGGCCCTCGGAGCGCTGGCGGGAAGTCTGGAAGTGGCGGGCCGGCTGAGCGGCGTCCCCCTCGCGGCGCCGGTGGTGGTCTGGGAGGAACGCAACTGGCTGCTGGGCGTCCGCCAGCACCTGCTGCTCGAGCTCGATCTTCAGGCCCTCGAAGCGATCTCGGGACTTGATCTGGCGGTCGTGCTTGACCCGGTGCGGCCGGCGGCAGTGCTGCGGGCGAGCCCCGCCGCGATCGCCGCGGCCCCTCCCGGGGACGCCGGCGACCGCCGCCGTCTGCTCTGGCCCCTCCAGAGCGGCCAGGTCAATGTCCTGGAACTGCGCTGCTGGCGCTGGAGCGGTCTTGGGCTGGGGGCGACGGCGGTGGGCCTGGCCCTGCCGCTGGTGCTGGGTCTGCAGGCGATCCGGCGGCGGCTGGGCTTCGGCCTGCCGGAACTGCCGGCCTGAACCCTACGGCCCGTCCCCCGGCCGTGGCCGCCGGCGGCGATCTCAGAGTTCCAGGGGGTCGGGATCGATGGTCAGGCTCACCCCTGGGGGCAGGGCGCGGCGCAGATCGGCTTCGGGGGGAAGGGGCAGCGTCGTGTCCCCTTGCGGCGCTCCATCCGCCGCACCATCTGCGGCCATCGGGCTGCCGTGCAGCAGCAGTTGCCAGCGGCTCCGACCCGCCGCCCGGGCCACCGGAGCGGGGGCCGGCCCGATCACGACCCAGCCGGCCGCCTCCACGGCGGGACGGATCCGTTCGGCCAGGGCGGCGGCGGCCGTGGCCGTGCCGCTGGCGGTGGGACCGGCCAGCCGCAGCAGGCAGGCCCGGCCGAAGGGCACCATGCCCCCCTGGCGCCGCAGCTCCAGTTCCTCGGCCAGGAAAGCGGCGTAGCGGCCATCCACCAGGTGACGGATCACGGGGTGGTCTGGGCTGTAGGTCTGCACGAGGACCTCGCCGGGACGTTCGCCCCTGCCGGCGCGGCCGGCGAGCTGCAGCAGCAGCTGCAGGCACTGCTCCGCGGCGCGCAGGTCGGGCCGGTGCAGCAGGCCGTCGGCCGCCAGCACCGCCGCCAGCGTCACCCGGGGCAGGTCCATGCCCTTGGCGAGCATCTGGGTCCCCACCAGCACGTCCGCCTCGCCGGCCGCGAAGCGCTCCAGCAGGCGGCGGTGGCCATCCCGGCCCCGGGTGGTGTCCCGGTCGAAGCGGATCAGGCGCAGTCCCTCCAGTTCCGTCGCCAGCTGCTCCATCACCCGCTGGGTGCCGGCGCCGAAGGGCTTGAAGGCGGTGGAACCGCAGTGGCCGCAGCGATCCCCCATCTCCTGGCGGTGGTCGCACCAGTGGCAGCGCAGCCACTCCCGCCCCTCACGGCCGCCGGCGCGGGGGCCGCGGTGGACGGTGAGGGCCACGTCGCAATGGGGGCAGAGCACCACCTCGCCGCAGCTGCGGCAGCTCAGGAACGAGCGGTAGCCACGCCGGGGCACCAGCACGACGGCCTGTTCGCCGCGCTCTTTCAGGGTCTCCAGCCGGGCCATCAGGGGGCGGCTGATCAGGCGCCGGTGGCCGTCCACCAGCTCCTGGCGCATGTCCACCAGCCGCACCGGTGGCAGGGGCCGGCGGCCGATCCGCTCCGGCAGCGCCAGCAGGCGGGTGTCGGCGGGCTGGCCATGGGGGCGCGGCTGGCAGCGCCACCAGGTCTCGAGGGAGGGGGTGGCACTGCCGAGCACCAGCCGGGCCCCCGTCTGGCGGGCCCGCAGCCGGGCCACCTCCCGGGCGTGGTAGCAGGGCATCGGGCTCTCCTGCTTGTAGGAGGCATCGTGTTCCTCGTCGAGCACGATCAGGCCCAGCTGGCCCAGCGGCAGGAAGATGGCGGATCGGGTGCCCACGGCCAGGCAGGGCTCGCGCCGCCGGGCGGCCTCGAGGCAACGCCGCCAGGCGACGACCCGCTCCCCGTCGCCCATGCCGCTGTGGTACTCGATCACCGCGGGACCGAAGCGGCGACGGCAGCGGTCCAGCAGCTGGGGGATGAGGCCGATCTCCGGCGCCAAGATCAGCACGCTGCGCCCCGCCGCCAGCGCCCGGGCCGCGGCCTGCAGGTAGACCTCGGTCTTGCCGGAGCCGGTCACCCCCCAGAGCAGCAGGCTCTGGCCCGGAGGTGCGTCGGCGATGGCCGCCATCGCCGCGGCCTGGGCCGGACTGGGGGGCTGGGCGCTCTCCAGGCGGGGCGAGCCAGCGCCCGCCCCGCCGCCGGCCAGGCCCGGGGCGCCGCCGGACTTCGACGGGCCGCGGACGGCCTCCCTCAGGATCAGGCCCCGGCGCTCCATCGTGCCGATCAGGGAGCGGCCGAAGCCGGCCTCCTGCACAAGATCGCGCAGCAGCCGCCCCCCCCCGTGGCTGGCCAGGTGGTCCAGCAGCTCCTGCTGGCGGGGGGTGACGGCCTCACCGGCCGGGGCCAGGTTGGGCCGCACCGTCCAGAGGACCCGCCCCTGGCCGGGGGGGCGGCGGGCCTGCCCCAGCCAGCCCGGCGGCAGGGCGCTCTTGAGGGTGCGGAACAGGCCGGTGTGGCACTGCCGGGCCACGACCTCCAGCAGGGCCTGCCAGAGCGGATCGATCGCAGCGCTCTCCAGCACCGCGTCCAACGGCAGGATCGAGCGTCCCTCCATGGCGGCCGGACAGGCCGCGGCTGTCGCCACCACCAGACCCGTGTGGGGCCGCCCCTGCAGACGGACCCGCACCAGATCCCCCACCCCGATGGCCAGGCCTGAGGGGTTGGCATAGGTGAAGGTCCGCCCCTCCCGGCCGGCCTCCAGCCAGACCTCCAGCCAGCCTGGAGGGGCGTGCCCGGGTGGGGAGGGTGAGGAGCTGGCTGGCAATCTTGCAAAGATCTCATGCCATTCCTAGGATGACGGGGTTGGGTGGCCCAAAAGGCTGCCGTCGGAACCGCGCAGAGTTCCGTCCACAGGGAAGACCCGCTGAGGATCCAGGGATTCAGTCCCTGTTCATTCCTCCGGTCTGAGACCACCCGTGACAGCCCTGCACCGGCTCTGGCCGACTTCCACCATCCCATTCACGCTCCTGGAGCGATCCATCCACCATCCATCGGCAAGGGCTACGTGAGGGGAGTCCTCCCATCCCGCGACGTCCTGTTGCTCTCCTTGCCCTCCCGTCCGGCTCCGCACCGGGACCGTGGAGGATGGGGGCCGGAGTCATCGATCCGGAGCACCGCAACCGGCTGATGGGATCACGCTCCTGACCGTTCCCGGGCCCCTTGTCCCGCCCGCGTTTCCCTCGCCCGCTTCATTCCCCCGTCACCCACTCCCCTTTCGCGTCGTTTCCATGAGCCCAGTCGCCGCCAAGGCCAAAGCCGCCGTTCCTGAGATCCTGGCCACCGTCTCCGCCAACGGCGACCTGCTGCCCATCGACCCCTCGGCGGCGACGGCCAGGAAGACCGCGGCCCGTGCCCGAACGGCCGCCCCCAAGGACGGGGCTGCCAAGCCTGCGGCCAAGGCGGGCTCCCGGGCCACCGCCAAACCCGCAGCCGCCAAATCCTCGGCCGAGAAGCCCCCGGCGGTCGTCCTCGACGATGGCGGCGACGGGGATGGGGATCTGCCCGAGACCGGCGGCGACCTCCGCAAGGACGCCAAGGGCGCCAAGGCCCTGGCCAGTATCAAGGTGGGCCCGAAGGGCGTGTATACGGAGGATTCGATTCGCGTCTATCTCCAGGAGATCGGCCGCATCCGCCTGCTGCGGCCCGATGAGGAGATCGAGCTGGCCCGCAAGATCGCCGATCTGCTCGAACTTGAGGAGAAGGCCGCCGAGTTCGAAGCCGACAAGGGCCACTTTCCTGACACCAAGGAATGGGCGGCGATCTTCGATATGCCGCTGATCAAGTTCCGCCGTCGACTGATGCTGGGTCGGCGGGCCAAGGAGAAGATGGTCCAGTCGAACCTGCGACTGGTCGTCTCGATCGCCAAAAAGTACATGAACCGGGGTCTGTCCTTCCAGGATCTGATCCAGGAAGGCAGCCTCGGCCTGATCCGCGCTGCCGAGAAGTTCGACCACGAGAAGGGATACAAGTTTTCCACCTATGCCACCTGGTGGATCCGTCAGGCCATCACCCGTGCGATCGCTGATCAGAGCCGCACCATCCGCCTTCCCGTTCACCTCTACGAGACGATCTCTCGGATCAAGAAGACCACCAAGACCCTCTCCCAGGAGTTCGGGCGTAAGCCCACTGAGGAGGAGATCGCCGAGAGCATGGAGATGACGATCGAGAAGCTGCGCTTCATCGCCAAATCCGCCCAGCTGCCGATCTCTCTAGAAACTCCCATCGGTAAGGAGGAGGATTCCAGGCTCGGCGACTTCATCGAGGCCGATATTGAGAATCCGGAGCAGGACGTCGCCAAGAATCTGCTGCGTGAGGATCTCGAGGGCGTCCTGGCCACCCTCAGTCCCCGCGAGCGGGACGTGCTCCGCCTTCGCTACGGCCTCGATGACGGCCGCATGAAGACCCTCGAAGAGATTGGCCAGATCTTCGATGTCACCCGCGAGCGCATCCGTCAGATCGAAGCCAAGGCCCTGCGCAAACTCCGCCATCCCAACCGAAATGGCGTCCTGAAGGAATACATCAAGTAGCCTCCATCTGCCTCTGGAGAATCAAAAACAGCTTGGCGAGTGCATGGTCATCATCTTTGGCAGCTCGCTTGAACTCCGATGAGGGAACACTCTGAGTCCCTGCGTCTGACGGTTGTGCTGCCCACCTTCAACGAGTGCTCCAATGTGGAGCCCATCGTGGAGGAACTGCTCCCCTTGCGAGACAGCTTCGACCTCGAGTTGTTGTTCGTGGATGATGATTCCAGTGATGGAACATCGGAAAAAGTGCGGATGCTGGCCCACCGCCACGGTTGCGTCAGACTGATCCGCCGCGTTGGGCGCTTTGGGCTTTCCAGCGCCATCAAGGAGGGAATCCTGGATGCCACCGGCGATGTGGTGGTGGTCATGGACAGCGATGGCCAGCATGAACCCGCCTCGGTGGCCCATGCCGTCTCGGCCCTGATCGAGAGTGGCGGCGATCTCATGGTCGGCAGCCGCTTCCATCCCCAGGCCAGGATCCTGGGCCTGAGTGAGCGGCGGGAGCGGAACTCCACCTGGGCGAACACCGTGGCCCGGTTCAGCCTGCCCCGCTACCGCCATCTGACCGACTACATGAGCGGTTTCTTCGCCCTGCGACCCGAGCGTTGTCTCCCCTATGTGCGGCAGGTGGATGTCAACGGCTTCAAGTTTCTCTACGAACTGCTGGCCCTCAGCCACGGCCATCTGGCGGTGGGCGAGGTGCCCCTGAGTTTCCAGCCCCGCAGTGCCGGCGAATCGAAGCTCAACCTCGCGGTGATCTGGGATCTGGGTGTCTCGATCCTGCACACCCTGCTGCTGCGCATGGTGCCGCGGCGGGCCGTCAGCTTTGCCCTGGTGGGCGGCACGGGCATCGGCATTCACCTTCTGGTGTTCGCCTTCTCCCAGGACCTGCTCGGCCTCAGTTTCGAGCAGGCCCAGGTGGTGGCCGTGGTCAGCGCCGGCTGCTCCAACTACCTGATCAACAATGTGCTGACCTTCCGCTCCCAGCAGCTCAGCGGCATCGCCCTCGTGTTCGGACTGATCCGCTTCCTGCTGGTCACCTCCCTGGGGATGGCGGCCAACGTCGGGGTGTCCTCGGCGTTCTACCGGCAGGTCACCCCCCAACCGCTGCTGGCCCTGCTGGCCGGCATCGCCGTCGACTTCGTCTGGAAGTATGCGGCGTCCTCCCGCTTCGTCTGGAACACGCCCTAGGGGCGTTCCTGGCCAGTCCCGGTCCAGGTCGGCGGGCCCTGGCCTTAACTTCCCCTTGATCTCGTCGTCGACCCAGCATGGTGTCTGCTGCCCGGGGTGCCCGGCCGGAGGGTGTCCGCGCCCGTAGCCACAGGCAACTGGTCTGGGTGCTCAGTGGCCTCTGGCTGCTGCTCATCTGCTGGCTGGCCTTCTTCCAGGGCCTGGGCAGCGTCGGCCTGATGGACAAGACCGAGGCCCTGTTCGTCGAGGTGGGCCACCAGATGCTGGAGCGGGGTGACTGGGTCACCCCCTGGTGGAACGGCGAACGCTTCTTCGATTACCCCGTCTGGGGCTACTGGATGGTGGGGCTGAGCTTCCGGCTGTTCGGGGTCAGCGAATGGGCGGCCCGGCTGCCGGTGGCCCTCGCCGCCAGTGCCGTGGTGGTGGCGGCCTTCGCCCTGATGCTGGCCTGGTCCCCGGCGGGCGAGGCCGGACGGCCCCGGCTGCTCAGGGCCGTGGTGGCGGCCGGGGTGATCGCCACGACCCCGGGATGGATCGGCTGGGGACGCACCTCCACTACCGACATGTTCCTCTCCAGCGCCATCAGCCTGGCGCTGTTCGGCTTCCTGCTGGCCCATCGCCACCGGGCCGATCCCTGGCGGGCGCCCCTGGGCCGGGTGGCCATGGCGCTGTTCGCGGGCATCGCCGTGCTGGCCAAGGGGCCGGTGGGTCTGCTGCTGCCGGGGCTGGTGGTGGTGGTCTTCCTGCTGCTCACCGGCCAGTGGCGACCCTGGCTGCGCTGGCGTCCCCTGCTGGCCATGGTGGCCCTGTTCCTCGGGGTGAGCGCCCCGTGGTACGCAGCGGCGGCGGCCGTCAACGGCGGCGAGTTCCTCGGCGGCTTCCTGGGGTTCAGCAACCTGCAGCGCTTCACGACGGTGCTCTACGACCACCCCGGCCCCCCCTGGTTCTACCTGCCCTGGCTGGTGCTGCTGGTGCTGCCCTGGTCGCTGTTCCTGCCCCTGGCGATCGCGGCCCAGGGCTTCTGGCGGCCCTCCCGCTGGCGAACGGCGGCGGCC
The DNA here is from genome assembly GCF_034931325.1 of Cyanobium gracile UHCC 0139. Classification (GTDB taxonomy): domain Bacteria; phylum Cyanobacteriota; class Cyanobacteriia; order PCC-6307; family Cyanobiaceae; genus Cyanobium; species Cyanobium gracile_B. Next base: position 147,534 of record NZ_JAYGHX010000007.1, read on the forward strand.
GGCCCTTCCGGGGACGGCGGCGCCCCGGGGGACCTGGGGCTGTTTCTGCTGCTTTGGCTGGTGCTGGTCGTGGCTTTCTTCTCCGCCGCCGCCACCAAGCTGCCCGGCTATATCCTGCCGGCCCTGCCGGCGGCGAGCCTGCTGGTGGCGCTGCACTGGCGCCCCCTGCCGGAGGCGACAACCCCAGCATCGGCGGCCTCAGGGCGGGTGGGGGTGCGGATCGCGGCAGCCCTCGAGGTGCTGCTGCTGGCTGCCATGGCGGTGGCGGCCGCCCTGGCCCCGGGCTGGGTGGCGGGGGATCCCGCCTACCCGGAGTTCGGCGCCGCCCTGTCCCGCTCAGGCCTTCCCCTGGTGCTCTCGGTGTGTCTGGGGCTGACGGCCCTGGCCCTGCTGGTGCTGCTGCTGCGGCCGGCGGCCACCGACTGGCTGTGGCTGCCCAGCCTGGCCGGGTTCCTGGCGGTGCTCGGCCTGGTGATCGCCCCGCTCGCTCCGCTGCTGGACCGCGAGCGTCAGGTCCCCCTCCGACAGATGGCCCGCACCGCCCAGGCCGCCGCCAGGCCCAACGAGCCGTTGCTCATCGTCGGCACCAAGCGCTACAGCCTGCTGTTCTATGGCGAGCCGGAGGCCGTCTTCGTTTCCGATCGCCTCCACATCACCCAGCTCGCCCTGCAGGGCCCCGGCGCCCTCGCCCTCTCGCCGGGCAGTCGCTCGGTGCGTCTGGTGGGTGATCGCCGCGATCTCGAGGCCCTGGCCCTGCCACCGCAAGGCATTGAGCGGCTGGCCCGTACCGGCGAGCTGACCCTCTGGCGGGTGCCCCGACACCATCTGGTGCCGTGATGGGGTTCCATCTGCTTCCCCGGGACAGGATCCTTCTGCCCGGCTGCCTGATCGTGCTGGTGGGGCTGTTCGTGGCGGTGGCCCCGGGCCGCCCCCTGGCCCTGCTGGACGCGGCAGCCCTGGACTGGCTGGGCAACCATCTCCACGGCCTGGTGGGTGGGGTCCTGACCCAGGTCTATCGGGCGACGGGCGTCGGCTTCACCGCCGTCCTGGTGGCGATGGCCCTGCTCCATCTGCTGCGGCGGCGCTGGTGGAAAGACCTGCGCCTGCTGGTGATGGCCACGGGAGGCATCCTGATCCTGGTGGATCTCGTCTTCAAGCCGCTGTTCAGCCGCCAGCGGCCGCCGGGCAGCCTGCTGCCGCTCGACGGGCACAGTTTTCCCAGCGGCCATGCCGCCGGGGCCGTGGCCTTCTACTTCGCCATGGTGGTGATCCTGGGGTCCCACCATCCCCGCCTGCGGCGCCCCCTGGCGATGCTGGCCTGCGCCCTGGTGGGCCTGGTCTGGCTCAGCACCCTTTACGTGCGCGCCCACTGGCCCACGGACCTGCTGGCGGGCGCCGCCGTCGGGCTGGCCTGGCTGACGGTGTGCCTGGCCTTCTGGCGTGATCCGCCCCCCGCCGACCTCCAGAGTGGGACGGCCCGATCGCTGCGATCCCCTTGACGACCGACCTGCCCACCTCCGGCCTGGCCGGTCTGCGGGGCCTGCGCACCGCCCCTTCCCTTGACGCCGAGACGGGGGCCCTGCTGCGCCAGGAGCTCAGCACCCGGTTGGGGGCCTGCGCGTGGTTCACGATCGGGATCATGGCGCCCTCGGCGGTGGCGGCCCTGACGGCCCTGCGGCAGCTGGAGGCGGTCCAGGGCTGGTCGGCCCTGCAGCAAGGGGATCCCGGCGAGGGGCAGCCCGGTCCGGTGTTTCTCAAGGGCAACCAGCGCACGGGACTGCTCCATCTGCGCCACGAGGAGGGCCTCGGCGAGGGGATCCTGATCACCGGCCACGACGCCTCCGATCCGGCCGCCGAGGACACCTGGGGACCCCTGCCGCTGGATCTGTTCGCCTGATCCCATCAGCTGATCACGTTCCGCCCGCCGGCCGGAAACAGGGACAGGCCGGTCCCTAGGCTGGGCGGCTGTTGCCTGGCAGCCGTCGCTGCCGCCCGAAGCGTCCAATGGCCAGCTCCACCCTGCGCATCGCCTCCCGCCGCAGCCAGCTGGCCATGGTCCAGACCCACTGGGTGCGGGACGAACTCTCCCGGGCCCACCCCGAGCTGGCGATCACGATCGAGGCGATGGCCACCCAGGGGGACAAGATCCTCGATGTGGCCCTGGCCAAGATCGGCGACAAGGGCCTGTTCACCAAGGAACTGGAGGCCCAGATGCTGGTCGACCGGGCCGACATCGCCGTGCACAGCCTCAAGGACCTGCCCACCAACCTGCCGGAGGGTCTGATCCTGGGCTGCATCACCGAGCGGGAGGACCCGGCCGATGCCCTGGTGGTGCAAGAAAAGCACCGGGAGCTCAGCCTGGCCACCCTGCCCGAGGGCAGCGTGGTGGGCACCAGCTCCCTGCGCCGCCTGGCCCAGCTGCGTCACCATTACCCCCACCTGGTGTTCAAGGACGTGCGGGGCAACGTGATCACCCGGCTGGAGAAGCTCGACGCCGGCGTCTACGACTGCCTGATCCTGGCGGCCGCCGGGCTGACCCGGCTCGGCCTGGGCGAGCGCATCCACGAGCTGATCGATCCCTCGATCTCCCTCCATGCGGTGGGTCAGGGGGCCCTGGGCATCGAGTGCCGCGCCGGGGACCAGGCCGTTCTGGACACCATCGGCGTGCTGGAGCATCTCCCCACCGCCCGTCGCTGTCTGGCTGAGCGCTCCTTCCTGCGCAGCCTGGAGGGGGGCTGTCAGGTGCCCATCGGCGTCAACACCCACTTCGAGAACGACGAGCTGGTGCTCACCGGCATGGTGGCCAGCATCGACGGCCAGCGCCTGCTGCGCGACAGCTGCCGCGGCCCGGCCAGCGATCCTGAAGCGATCGGCCTGGCGCTGGCGGAGACCCTGCGGTCCCAGGGGGCCGGGGAGATCCTGGAGGAGATCTTTGCCACCGTCCGCCCCGGAAGCTGAGGCCAACGGCCACCTGGCCCCTGGGCCCGAGGCCGACCTGCGCGGCCTGCCGTTCCAGTGGAACCTGCTGGCCTGGGCGGCCCTGGTCGGCACCCTGACCGGCCTGGCCGTGGTGGCGTTCCACGAGCTGTTGGGCTTCATCAACAACTTCCTCTTCGGCCCCTTCGTGGAGGGCCTGCTGGTCATCGGGCGCTCCTCGCCCGCCACCCCCGCCAACCTGCCGCCGATCGACCTGCCGCCGCTGGCGCCCGACAGCGGCACCCCCCTGCGGGCCCTCCTGCAGCTCGGTCTCGATGGCATCGGCCTGCTGGCGGCGGCACCGCCCCCGCCGCCCGAACCCCCGCCCATCAGCCTGCCCACCCCGCCGGACTGGCTGGCCCTCTGGCCCGTGGTGGTGGTGCCCACCCTCGGCGGTCTGGCGGTGGGTCTGCTGCGCCATGTGGCCGGCAGCATCGGTCCGGGTCTCTCGAGCCTGATGGCGATCGCCGACGGCCGCCAGGGGGGCGAGCCGCGCCTGCCCCTGCTGCGGCTGGTGGCCGCGTCCCTCAGCCTGGGCAGCGGCGCTTCCCTTGGCCCGGAGGGGCCCAGCGTGGAGGGGGGCGGCAACATTGGCCTCTGGGTGGCCCTGAAGGGCCGCCTCTCCCCCCAGGCCCAGAAGGCGCTGGTGGGGGCCGGGGTGGCAGCGGGTCTGGCGGCCGGGTTCAAGGCGCCGATCGCCGGGGTGTTCTTCGCCTTCGAGGGGAGTTACAGCGCCATCCCGGGACGTCCAAGTCTGCGGGCGGTGCTGGTGGCGGCGGTGGCCTCGGCGCTTGTCACCCAGCTGTGCCTCGGAGACACGCCGATCCTGCGCCTGCCCGCCTACGAGGTGCGCTCACCGTTGGAGCTCCCCCTCTATCTGGGACTGGGCCTGCTGGCCAGCCTGATGTCCTGGCTGCTGATCCGGCTGCTGGCCGCCGGCCGCGATGAGCGGGTCCAGGCTGTGGTGCAGCGGCTGCCGCCCGGCCTGCCCACGGCCCTGGGTGGGGCGGCGCTTGGCGGGATGGCTCTGGTGTTCCCCCAGGTGCTCGGGGTCGGCTACGACACGATCGAAGCCCTGCTGGGTCGGGACGGCGGCATCCCCCTGCTCACCCTGGTGGCCCTGATCGGTGTGAAGCTGGTGGCCACCACCGTCAGCAACGCCACCGGCTTCGTGGGCGGCGGCTTCGCCCCTTCCCTGTTCCTGGGGGCGGTGCTGGGGAGCTGTTACGGCCAGGCCCTGGGCAGCGGCGGCCTGAATCTGCCGGTGGCCGAACCCCCCGCCTATGCCATGGTGGGCATGGCGGCGGTGCTGGCGGGCAGTGCCCGGGCACCGCTCACGGCGCTGCTGCTGCTGTTCGAGCTCACCCGCGACATCCGCATCGTGCTGCCGCTGATGGCGGCCGCCGGTCTCAGCGCCGCCCTGGTGGAGCGCTGGCAGGGCATCCAGGACCCCGGCCTGATGGGGCCTGACCCCCTGGAGGAGCGCCGCCGCAGCCAGCTGGCGGCGATCCCGGTGGAGGAGGCCTTCGAGCCGGAGGCCCCCCTGGTGCTGCCGGCCGCCATGACGGCCTCTGCCGCCCTGGCCCGGCTGATCGACAGCCATGGCCATTGCCTGCTGGTGGAGCGGGCCGGGCTGGCCCTGGGACTGGTGACGATCGGTGATCTGCAGCGTGGCCTGGCCTCCGATCTCAGCCGCCCGCAGCCGCTGCGCCTTGAGGATTGCCTGCGCACGGACTTGGTCTGGTTGCCCTCCGGAGTGAACCTGGATCGCCTCGAGGATCAGCTGGGGCCCAATGGCCTGCGTCAGTTGCCGGTCTTTGAGGTGGCTGGAGGAGCCGGGGATCACCTACCCCATGGGCTGCCCCCCGGAGGACTGGCCGTGGACCGGTTGCGGGGAATGGCCAGCCGCGACGGCATGGCCAGGGCCCAGGCGCGACGCTTTCAGGCCGCTTCCGAGCGACCCTCCATCAGGGCTTCGGCGACCGGATCGACCTGAGAGAGCAGGCCCAGAATCCGCTGCAGGTCCAGTTCGGAGAGCTCACCGTCGTTGCCCCACTTCAGAGAGGTGCTGTTCAGCTGGTCAGTGGTGGGTTCGTGAGTGGATTCGAACATGGGAGGAAGATCGGCGGTTCTGGAGGGTGCCGCTGTTGATCGAGTTTCAAGACATTAGGTGTTTGCACCCAGACATCAAACCCTTCCTGGGCAATCTCCAGAATCTCTTCGGTCGCTCCCTGATTCGCTGCAATCGCCCTTCGGTGTTCAGGGTTTGACAACCACCGGTGTTCCCACCTCCACCTGGTCGAACAGGGCACGCACATGGGGGGTGAGCATCCGGACACAGCCGTTCGTGACGGCGGAGCGGGAGGTGACGGTCCAGGCCCAGGAGCTGGGGGTGCCGTGGATGCCGTACTGGTTGGGGCCGCTGCGCTTGAAGCCGATCCAGCGATCACCCAGGGGGCCATTGGGGCCCTTGGTGGGGTTGACCTTGCCGCTCACCGTGCTCTGGTACTGGGGATTGACCACCTTGGTCTCCACCAGGAAGCGTCCTTTGGGGGTGGGGGTGCGGGAATCGCCGATGGCCACGGGCCAGCTGCCCAGCACCTTGCCGTTGTCCCGCAGGCTGATCGTGCGCTTGCCCAGCTCCAGCACGATCTCGCGGGTGCTGGTCACGGTGGCCTTGGCCGGTGCGGGGACAGCAGTGGCGGGCGCGGTCACGCCGGGGGCTGCCGGGGCCACGCTGGTGGGAGCGGTGGCGGCGGCCGGTGTCAGCAGGGGCGCTTCGACGGCTCCCGCGGCCGCCACCAGGCCGGCCCCCCAGCCGGTGGTCAGGAGGAAGGACAGGACCAGGGAGCGCGACATGGGCGGAACGGGATCGGAGGGACCGCGGCGAGCGGTGCCGGAGGACGTCAGTCGACCAGGCGAGGATCGACGACGGAAAGATAGCGATCTTCGCATTCCTTGATGATGCGCACGGCCTCACCGGCGTCATGGAATCCGTTGACCTTGCAGGTGCCAGGCTTCTTCAGATCCTTGTAGTGCTCCCAGTAGTACTGGGTTTCCTTCAGCCAGTGCTCACCCAGCTGGCTATAGCTGGTGATGTGGTCCATGCGCTTGTCGTCGGCCAGCACGGCGATCACCTTGTCGTCCACCTCGCCGCCATCGTCGAAACACATGATGCCGATGATGCGGGCCTCCACCAGACTGCCGGGCACCAGGGGCTCGGTGACCCCGACGATTTCGATGTCGAGGGGGTCGCCATCCTCGTCCCAGGTGCGGGGAATGCAGCCGTAGGCGAAGGGGTAGGCGAGGGAGGAATAGCCCACGCGATCCAGCTTCAGATGGCCGGTTTCGGTGATTAGTTCGTACTTGTTGATCGTGTTGGAGTTGAGCTCCACGATGGCGTTGAGGCGCAGCTCGGCCTCATCGGCGAAGGCCGGCAGCACATGCAGCAGGTTCAGCATGGTGCGGCTGGGGGCGTGGTCGATGTTCGCCATGGTGGGGGCTTTTCTGCGGCGGCATCTTAGGCATCGGGCCCTGACGACCCCGCTCAGACGGCCCCGGTCAGCTGGCCGACCTTGGCGCGCAGGTAGGTGAGGAAGGGTTCGGCTCCCAGGGGCCGGCCCGTGACCCGCTCGACGAGTTCCTCGGCGTTCACCGCGCGGCCATGGGGCCAGATGTTGCTGGCGAGCCAGTCCTGCAGGGCCGCCGTCTCCCCCGCAGCGACCCGAGCCTCGATGGGGCCGATCTCCTGCTCAAGGGCCTCCGAGATCTGGGCGCTGATCAAATGGCCGAGGGCGTAGGAGGGGAAGTAGCCGAACAGCCCTTCGGCCCAGTGGATGTCCTGGAGACAGCCCTCGGCGTCCGTCGCCGGCTGCAGCCCCAGCAGTTCCTTCATGCGCCGGTTCCAGGCGGCGGGCAGCTCCTCCACCGGCATCCCCTGCTCTAGCAGGGCCAGCTCCAGCTCGAAGCGCAGGACGATGTGGAGGCTGTAGCTCAGCTCATCGGCCTCCACCCGGATCAGGCCCGGCCGCAGGGGATTGAGGGCTCGCCAGAAACCGAAGGCACCGCCCCAGGGGTCGGACCCCAGTCCCCGCTGGAAGCGGGGATGCCAGCGCTCGGCGAAGGCCCGGCTGCGGGCCACCCGGCACTCCCAGAACAGCGACTGGGACTCATGCACCCCCATCGACGTGGCCTCCCCCAGGGGCCAGGGGAAGTAATGGTCGTCGCCGCGGGGCAGGCCCTGCTCGTAGAGGGAGTGGCCCCACTCATGGGCGGTGGCCAGGAAGGCCGAGAACGGCTGGCCCCCCACCACCCGGGTGGTGATGCGGAAGTCCTGGGGGCCCACCGTGCAGGAGAAGGGGTGGGCGGATCGGGACCGCTGGCAGCGGGCCGCGTCGTAGCCCCAGCTGTCGAGCAGCTCACTGCAGAGTTGCTCCTGCAGACCCTCCGCCAGCTCAAACGGCTCCTGTGGGCCCGCGGAAGGGGCGGCCGCCACCGTCTCCAGCAGCCCCGGCAGTTCCGCCGCCAGGGGGGCGAACAGCTCCGTCAGCCGGGCCTTGCTGCAATCGGGCTCGAAGGGCTGGGCCAGGATCTCCCAGGGGCTGCGGGCCACCGGTTCAGCGTCCGCCAGCTGGCCGGCCTGCTCACGGCGCAGCCGGATCAGCTCCCGCAGCGCCGGGGCGAAGCTGGCGAACGTGCTGGCCGCCCGGGCCTCCTGCCAGATGGCATTGCCGTGGGACTGGGCCCGGGCCAGGGCGGTGACAAGGGCCGGATCAAGGCAGCGCTGGCGGTTCAGCTCCAGACGCAGCAGCTGCAGATTGCGGCGGCGCTGGGGTGGGGCGGCCCCATCGAACTCGGCCTCCGCCGCGGCCACCAGATCGGCGTAGGCGTCACTGCTCTGGCGCTCGTGCAGCTGGGCGGCCAGCAGGGCCAGCTGCTCGCCGCGCCAGGGCGCACCGGCGGCGGGCATCACCGTGTTCTGGTCGTAATAGAGGGTGCTGCTGATCGAGCCCAGCAGACGGGTGGTGTGCAGGTGCCGCTGGAGCTGGTCGAGGGCCGAAGCCGCTGCAGGCATGGGATCGGTGGAGCCGGTGACGCCATGCTGGCCCAGGGCGGTCCTGATGCGGATCGCACAACGGCTGTCCCGGCCGGCCGCCGGCGGCGCCATGGTGGAGGACGACCTTCCCGGCGCCGGATCGATGCATCCCCCCTCCCCGGAGCAGGCCCTGGTGCTCGCGGCCATCGAACGGTTCATGGCCGACCCCGACCTCGCCCTGCAGGGCCAGCCCGCCGGCGAAGGGGACGCGGGTGACGTGCTGAGCGCGATCCTGCGGGCCCTGACCATGGTGCTGCCGCTCGAGGAGATCGAGCTGGCGGTGACGGGCCTGCTCACGGTCCACTGCGACCGGCTCGATGACGACACCCAGCTGGTGCTGGAGGCCCTGCTCACCGCGATTGAGCGGGACGACGACGAGATGGCCCTCGACACCCTGCTGGCCAGTGAGGCGAGCCTGCTGGAGGCCAATGCCCTCGACGGCAACTATCTGCTGGTCTGGGATCCGGCCGAGGCACCTCCGCTGCGGGAGATGGAGATCCTCGATGTGCTGGAGCGCTACCCCTGCCGTGGGGAGGCGGCCCGCTGGAACTGCGACGACTTCGTGGCCCTGCTGGAGGGCAAGATCCTGCAGTGGCGCAAGACCATGGTGGCCCTGGAGATCCTGCAGGAGCAGCCCGGCACCCGCCCCGCGGCCAGCACCATGGTGCTGCTCGTCCCGGAGGATCCTGCGGCTCCGCTCGAGCAGCTGGAGGTGGGGGTCACCCTCAGCCCGCCGCCGCCGGGTTCCAGTGGAGCCGCATCGGCACGCAGCCTTCCAGACTGACCTTCACCGGGCAGCGCTCGCCGGCGCGGATCAGCACGTCCCGCTGCCCGTCATCGAGGCCGGCTGGCAGATCGATCCAGGCCTCCAACAGGGCGATGCGGCGCTCGCCGCTGCCGGTCATGCCCTTCTCCACCCGCACCCGGGCGCCCTCCAGCACCATCCCCTCGCGTTCGGCCACGATGCCCATCACCGTGAGCAGGCAGGTGGCCAGGGCCGTCGCCACCAGGTCGGTGGGCGAGAACGCCTCCCCCTTGCCCTGGTTGTCCACGGGGGCATCGGTGATCAGCTGCGACCCGGACGGGGCGTGCTCCGCCGTGCAGCGCAGGGCTCCCTCGTAGCGGCAGGTCATCGTGGTCATGGTGGGGGCGGGACGGCGAACGTCCCACCAGGCTGGCAGGGGCCGTCGCCCTAGATTCGGGGCTGCGATTCCCGCATCCTTGGCCCTGATCCTGGTGGTGGCGCCCCATCCGGCCGGAGCCCTGCCGGAGACGATTCGCCTGGCGGTCACCCCTGTGTTCCTGCTGGCGGGCATCAGCGGTCTGCTCGGGGTGATCACCACCCGGCTGGCCCGCATCGTCGATCGGGCCCGGCTGCTCAAGGAGCGGACCAGGGCCGCCACGGTGGCCCAGGAGCGGGAGCTGCAGGGGGAGCTGATGCTGCACCGCCGGCGCATGATCATGGCCTCGAGGGCCTTCGCCTGTGCCACCACCAGCTTCCTGCTCGTGGCCACCGTGGTGGTGGTGCTGTTCGTGAGCACCCTGGCCACGATCGATCTCACCCCGCTGGTGGCCCTGCTGTTCGTGCTGGCGATGGGCTCGCTGATGACGGCGGTGGTGCTGCTGCTGCGGGAGGTGCAGCTGGGCAGTCTGGCCCTGCGACGCTTCTGAGCGCCGGATCCCCCCGTGCGGCCCACCTCGGTTCAGGGCTCCGTCAGGCCGATCTCCTCCAGCAGTTGTCGCTGCTGGCGCGCGGCCACGAAACGGTGGGCGGCCATGGCACCGCTCACCGCCACCGGCGGCACGCCGATGCCAGGGAACACGCCGGCCCCGCAGAGCACCAGCCCCTCGACCGGGGTGGACCCGCCGGGGAAGGGGCCGCCGCTGGCGGGCCAGGCCGGGCCATAGCTGCCCTGGTGCATCCGCAGATAGTGGCGGTGGGTGAGGGGGGTGCCCTGCAGTTCGAGCACCACCCGCTCCCGCCAGTCGGGCAGCACCCGGTCGAGCGCTTCGCCGAAAACGGCGCAGCGTTCCTGCTTGAGGGCGTCGTAGGCGGCGCTGCCCCGCTCCAGCCCCTGCCACAGCTCCCAGGGTTCGTTGGCCGGGGTATAGCCGTGCAGCACCTGGTGGCCCGCCGGCGCGCAGGACGGGTCGAGCCGGGAGGGCATCGAGAGCACCACCATGTTGCGTTCGGCGCCGATCCCCCGCTGCCAGTCGCCCACCCAGACGTGGTGGATGGGCAGGTGGTCAAGGTCGTCGCCCCGGAGAGCCAGGTGCCAGTGCAGGAAGCCGGCGCAGGCCGGCGTGGCCACCTGGCGCCGCCGCCAGCGCGACGGTACCGCCGCCTCCGGCAGCAGGGTGAGCAGGTCCTAGGGGCTGATGTTGGCGATCACCCCCCGGGCGGCTTCGAGGCGCTCCCCGTTCGCCAGCCGCACGCCCACCGCCCGGCCCTGCTCCACCAGGATCTCTGCCACCGCCGCGCCCGTGCGCAGCCGGCCGCCATGGCGCTCCATCCCGCGCACCAGCGCCGCCGCCACGGCCGCGCTGCCGCCGATGGGGTAGTCGAGGCAGGCTTCGGGTTCGAACCATTCGCCGAACAGGGTCGCCATGGCGGCGGCGCTGGTCTGGTCCATGGGCAACCCGGAGATCAGGAAGCAGAGCAGGTCGACCCAGTGGAGCAGGAATGGATCGCTCAGGTGGCGACGGGCGATCGGCCCGAAGGCGCCGCCCAGGGCCGCCAGCCGGCCGGCCTGGCCCAGCAGGCGCAGGGCATTGCCGCCGCCGAGGGTGGTGGCCAGGCCCGCCCCGGGCCGCAGGGCCAGCAGCGGCAGGGAGCGGGCCGCTTCGCAGCTGGGCTGCAGGGCCGAGAGGAAGCGGTCCCACTCGGCCGCCACCGCCGGGCCGCGGAGATCCCGCAGCAGCGCCAGGAAGGGGCCTTGCCCCACCCCCACCCGCAGGGACCCCTCGGGCAGCAGCAGCCCCCAGTCGCGGTAGGTGGCCACGGGCAGGGTTTGCCCCACCGCCCGCAGCACCTGGGCCAGGGGGTTGGTGCTGGGCCACCGGCCCAGGCCGCTCCAGAGCGACGGGCCCGATTCGAAGTGAAAGGGACCGCGCCGGAATCCGTGGGCGGCGCCGCCGGGAGAGGTGTGGGCCTCGAGCACCAGCACCTCCAATCCATGGCGGGCGGCGATGGCGGCGGCGCACAGGCCGCCCAGGCCACTGCCCACCACGATCAGGTCGCTCACCTTGGGCGCAGCATTTTCGCTGCAGATCTTATTCAGATTTCCTTCGCATCGAAGGGGAACGGATTGTCCTCCTCCTCACTAGGATCGTTGGATATAGCAAAGGTTTTGCATTGTCGCAGGGCTTCCCTTCCGCCACCCTGTCTGATAGCACGCCGCCCGTTTCCCCTGATGCGGTCGCCGGCCCCACGGCATTGATGCGTCAGCCCAAGCGGGGCGATTTTCAGCTGAAGTCCTTCATGGACAGCTCCAATCTGCGGGGCTCCTGGCAGATCGCCAACACGGTGATCCCCTACGCAGCCCTGTGGTGGGTGGCCGACTGGAGCCGCCAGCACGCTCCCCTGCTGCTGATCCCCACCATGGTTGTCATGGTGCTGCTGCTGGCCCGCTGCTTCTCGCTGATGCACGACTGCGGCCACGACTCCCTGTTTCGCAGCCGGCGGGCCAACCAGGTGTTCGGCTTTCTGCTCGGTGTTCTGAGCGCCATTCCCCAGTACCCATGGTCCCGTGGCCATGCCTACCACCACCGGCACAACGGCGACTGGGAGAAGTACCAGGGACCTTCGGCCCTGGTCACCACGGGGGCTTTCGCCGCCCTCAGCCCTGGCCAGCAGCGGTTCTACGGCCTGCTCCGCCATCCGGCGATGCTGTTCCCCGGAGGGTTCTTCTATCTGGTGATCAAGCCCAGGGTGGCCCTTGTCCTTGGGCTGGCAGGCTTCTTCCCCCACCTGCGGGCCTGCCTGCGCAGCCCGCAGCCGATGGGCCCGGGCCAGATCCTTTCCAGCTATCGCTCCAGGCACTGGTACACCCAGGGTGAATTCCGCCACCTGCTGGCCAACAACATCGCCGTGATCGGCTCCTGGTGGCTGATGGCCCACTGGCTCGGTGCCGGCGTGTTCTGGTCGATCTACGCCCCGGTGATGGCCTGCGCGGCGGCAATCTTCATCTGCATTTTCTTCGTGCAGCACAACTTCCCCGGTTCCTACGCCCACGCCACCGCCGGCTGGAGCGAGATGACGGGGGTGCTCGAAGGCACCAGCGATCTCGAGCTGCCGCCGCTGTTCAACTGGTTCTCCGCCGACATCGGCTGCCACGCCATCCATCATCTGTCGTCCAAGATCCCCAACTACCGGCTGCGGGCCTGTCACGAGCGCAATGCCCACCTGCTCACCGGCGTGCGGCGGCTTTCCCTGGCTGACATCCCCGGATGTTTCAGCTACATCCTCTGGGACCCCCAGGCCTGCCGCCTGACCACGATCGACGCGCTGCGCTCCGCCACGCCAGCTCCTGCCGCGAACTGAACGGTGCCAGGTGGAACCGATGCTGCGCCAGACCCTGAATCAGTTGGAGGTGTCCACCCGTGGGGAAGGCTTCGATGACATCACCGGGCCCCTCAACGGCCTGATCGCCGCCAGCGGCCTGGTCCTCGGCACGGCCACCATCGCCAGCCTGCACACCTCCTGCTCCCTGACGATCAACGAGAACGCCGACCCCAGGGTGCTCGTCGATCTCGCCGCTTTTCTGCGGGCCCTGGTGCCCCCGGAAGGGGTGCGGCCCCTCAGCGGCCAGGGGGAGCGGCGCGAGTGGGTGCACGATGACGAAGGCCCCGATGACATGCCCGCCCACATCCGTACCGCCCTGACCTGCACCAGCCTGGTGCTCCCCTTCCAGTCGGGTCGCCTGCTGCTTGGCACCTGGCAGGCGGTGTATCTGTGGGAGCACCGGGCCCGACCCCACCACCGCCGCCTCAGCCTGCATCTGGTGGGCGAATGACCTCCTGCTTTCTTCTCCCATGGCCGCCCAGCCCCTGACCCCCTCCCAGATCGCCGCGCTGCCCGCTGATCTGCCGCAATGGACGCTGCGGGAGGGCAAGCTGCACCGCGAACTGCGCTTCGCGGACTTTTCCGCCGCCTTCGGCTTCATGGCCCGGGTGGCCCTGGCGGCCGAGTCCCTGGGCCACCACCCGGAATGGTGCAACGTCTGGAACCGGGTGACGATCAACCTCACCACCCACGACACCGGTGGGCTGTCGGACCTTGATGTGGAACTGGCCCGCCGCATCGACGCCTGCGTCTAGTTTCCCTGGGTGCTGCCTCCGCCCCACCCATGGGATTTCGCTATCTCGATCGGATCGCCACCGAGGAGAACATCCATGCGTTTCTCGAACTCGCCGATCTGGCCGCCGGAGCCGGTGCTTCGGCCAACAACGTCTTCCTGCTCTCCCATCGGCTGCGCCAGTCCCGTCCGATGCGGGTCTGCCGGGCGTTGCTGGGGCGAGATCCGGCCGCCGCAGCTCTGATCGAGCAGCGGCGGCTCAGCGGCCCTTACGACGCGGCTGTCCTGCGTGCGCTGCCGAAGGGAACCCTGGGGCACACCTACGCCACCGTGCTGGAGGCGATGGGGTACGACATCAATTTCTTCCCCAAACCCGAGTTCTACGCCAACTTGGAAACGGACGCCGATTACATCAACTACCGGGTCTACGCCACCCACGACATCCATCACATCGTCAGCGGCTTCAGCCTCGACAATTTCGGCGAACTCGGTGTCATCAGCATGAGCGTGGCCCAGTTCGCCCATCCGGGCCTGGCCTTCACCGATCTGATGGCCCTGCTGCTCAACTGGTTCCGCAACGACACGCCCATCGACGAACTGGAAACCCCGGCCGAGCAGGCCCGCACCGCCAGCTACGCCTTCGGCATGATCAGCAAGGGGCTGCACATCGGCGCCGAGGCCCAGCCGCTGTTCCCGGTGATCTGGGAGGAGCGGATGGGCCAGGACCTGGAGGAATTGCGCACCGAACTGGGCGTCGCGGCGGTGCGGGAGGGGCCCTTCAGCTGGTACGCCAACCCCTCCCTGGTGGCGGCGCTGGCCGCCTGAGACCTCAGACGAGGGCGGGCAGCCGGGAGGGTTCGGCCGGGCGGAAGCGCAGCCGTTCATGCTCCACATCCACCACGATCGTGGAGCCGGGAAGGTAAGTGCCGGCCAGGATCGCTTTGGCGATCGGCGTCTCCAGTTCCCGCTGGATGGCCCGCTTGAGGGGCCGGGCGCCGTAGACCGGGTCGTAGCCCACGGCGGCCAGCCAGTCGAGGGCGGCACCGTCGAGCTCCAGGCCCAGCTTCCTGTCCTCGAGCCGCCTGGCCAGCCGCTGCACCTGCAGCTCCACGATCTGGCGCAGTTCCTCGGCCTTGAGGCTGTGGAAGATGATCGATTCATCCAGCCGGTTGAGGAACTCGGGGCGGAAGTGGCCCCGCAGGGCCTCGTTCACCCGTTTCTCCATCTCGCCGTGGCGGGCCGGATCGCCGGCCAGATCGAGGATCGAGGCGCTGCCGATGTTGCTGGTGAGGATCAGCACCGTGTTGGTGAAGTCCACCGTGCGGCCCTGACCATCGGTGACGCGGCCGTCATCGAGGATCTGCAGCATCACGTTGAACACATCGGGGTGGGCCTTCTCCACCTCATCGAACAGGATCACCGCGTAGGGCCGGCGCCGCACCGCTTCGGTGAGCTGGCCTCCCTCTTCGTAGCCCACGTAGCCGGGAGGGGCTCCGATGAGCCGGCTGACGGCGTGCTTCTCCATGTACTCGCTCATGTCGATGCGCACCATCGCCTCCTCGCTGTCGAACAGCTGGGACGCCAGCGCCTTGGAGAGCTCGGTCTTGCCCACGCCGGTGGGACCGAGGAACAGGAAGCTGGCGATGGGTCGGTTGGGGTCGGACAGACCGGCCCGGGAGCGCTGGATGGCATCGGCCACCGCCGTCACGGCCTGGTCCTGGCCGATCACCCGGGTGTGCAGCTCGTCCTCGAGATGCAGCAGTTTCTCCATCTCCGATTGCACCAGCTTGCTGACTGGAATCCCCGTCCACTTGGCGATCACCTCGGCGATGTCGTCCTCGGTGACCTCCTCGCGCAGCAGGTTCTTCTCGCCAGCATGAGCGCTGAGCTCGCTTTCCTTGCCGGCCAGCTTCTTGTTGAGCTCCGCCAGGGTGCCGTATTCCAGTTCAGCGGCTTTGTTGAGGTCGTAGTTGCGCTTGGCCTGCTCCACCTGCAGCTGCACCTGCTCGATCTCCTCCTTGATGGCGGAGAGTTCGTCGATCGAGCCCTTCTCCTTCTGCCACTGGGCGTTGAGGCTGCTCTGCTGTTCGGCCAGGTCGGCCAGCTCCTTCTCGAGCTTCTCGAGCCGGTCGCGGCTGGCGGGGTCCGACTCCCGCCCCAGGGAGAGCTTCTCCATCTCCAGCTGCAGGATGCGGCGGTCGAGCTCGTCAATCTCCTCGGGCTTGGAGGTGATCTCCATCTTCAGCCGGGCTGCCGATTCGTCCATCAGGTCGATGGCCTTGTCGGGCAGGAAGCGATCGGCGATGTAGCGGCTGCTGAGCACGGCGGCGGCCACCAGGGCGTTGTCGGCGATCCGGACGCCGTGGTGCACCTCGTAGCGCTCCTTGAGGCCGCGCAGGATGGAGATGGTGTCTTCCACCGTGGGCTGGTCCACGAACACCTGCTGGAAGCGGCGTTCCAGGGCCGGATCCTTCTCGATGTGCTGGCGGTGCTCGTCGAGGGTGGTGGCGCCGATGCAGCGCAGTTCGCCGCGGGCCAGCATCGGTTTGAGCAGGTTGCTGGCGTCCATGGCACCGCCGCTGGCGCCGGCCCCCACCACGGTGTGGATCTCGTCGATGAACAGGACGATCTGCCCCTCGCTGGAGGTGACCTCCTTGAGGACGGCCTTGAGGCGCTCCTCGAACTCGCCGCGGTACTTGGCGCCGGCGATCAGGGCGCCCATGTCGAGGGCGATCAGCTGACGGTTCTGCAGGGCCGTGGGCACGTCACCGTTGACGATCCGCTGGGCCAGCCCCTCGACGATGGCGGTCTTGCCGACGCCGGGTTCGCCGATCAGCACCGGGTTGTTCTTGGTGCGGCGCGAGAGGATCTGCACGGTGCGGCGGATCTCCTCGTCGCGACCGATCACCGGATCGAGCTTGCCCTCGCGAGCGGCGGCGGTGAGGTCCCGGCCGTACTTCTCGAGGGATTCGTAGGTGCCCTCCGGGTTCTGGTCGGTCACACGTTGGCTGCCCCGCACCGCCAGAACGGCTTCCTTGATTCTGGCCCCATCGGCGCCCGACTGGGACAGCAGCTGGCGGCCGCAGCGGTCATCGCCGGCCAGGGCCAGCACCAGGTGCTCCACGGCGATGTAGCTGTCCTGGAACTCCTGCTTGAGGGCGTCGGCCCGGTCCAGCACCGCGTTGAGCCCCTTGCCCAGGTAGACGTTGTCGGGGGCGGTGGCCAGGCTGGGCTGGGCGGCGATGAAGGCTTCCAGCTTCTGGCCCAGCACCCCCAGATCCACGCCGGCCTTCTCCAGGATCCGGCTGGCCAGGTCCTGCTGGGCCAGCAGGGCAGCGAAAAGATGCTCGCTGTCCATCTGCTGCTGGCGCCGCTGCTGGGCCAGCTGCTGGGAGGCGACCACGGCGCCCCAGGCCTTTTCGGTGAACAGTTCGGCGGTGGGATGCATGGTTGACGTTCTCCCTTCGGACAGTGACTGGAGCCAACGTATGAATCCTGTCGGGATCGGCCGAGTGGGAGGACCGAACCGCGGCGTTCGGCCCTCCTCCCCGAGGGTGGGCAGGCCGTACCGAAGGGGGTGGCCAACCGCCCGGTGGGGTCACAGGAGCTAGGGGCCCACGAACTCCGGCATGGGCACCTGGAAGCCGTGCTTCTGGCCGCAGAGCTGGCTGGGGCAGCCGTCCGGGCCATAGAGGGCATCGGCTGCCGAGAGGCAACCCAGGCTGTTCTTCTGGGCCACCTGGGCCGGATGGATCCGCAGCGGCTGCAGCACCGCTTCGCTTCTGGGCACCAGCAGCCGGCAGGGAGGAGGCGACAGCCCGGGGCTGGCCTCGATGGCCAGGGGCTGGTTGGGGGTCTGCCCCTGGGCCAGGACAGGCGCGGCGGCGGCGGCCATCAGGGCCAGGGGCATCCCTGCCGACAGCAGGCCCCCCAGCAGGCCCGGCAGCAGCCCGGCAGAGGTGGGGATCGCCATGATGGGAGCTCGGCTGCGCCCCATTCTCGCCTCTGCAGCCCTGCTGTCTCCGATGCCCTCTCCCGCCGACGACCAAGCCCTGGTGGCCGAGCTCGCCAGAGCGTCCCTCACCCTGGGCGGGGCTGCGGAGCCGGAGCGCGACTGCTGGCGGGTGGTGCACCGCCATGTCCACGGGATGCTTCCTAGCGAGTACGACATCCGCGAGGTGCCCGAGGAGCTCTACCTGGCGGTGCTGGCCGCTCGCCGTGCCCTGGCCTGAGCCATGAAAAAGCCCCGGCTCTGCCGGGGCTCCTGACGGCTCGAGGGGCCGTCGCTGAATGGGATGGAACCGAGTGGATCAGGCCCAGCCCTTGGAGGCCATGTCCTCGACGTAGGCGGCCACGTCGGCGATGTCGGTGTCGTTGAGCTTGCCGAGGAAGGCGGGCATGGCGTTCTTGCCGTTGGTCACCTGGTGGGCGATGGCGGCCTCGTGATCGGCGTTGTAGTCGGCCAGGTAGGCGCTCAGGGCCTCGGCCTTGAGGGTGCGCTCGGCGTTGACCACGTTGCCGCCGCCCATGTGGCAGGCGGCGCAGTTGGCGGAGAAGATCTGGGCGCCGTGGGCCACATCGGCGGCAAAGCTCGGGGTGGCACCCAGCACCAGCGCCAGGCAGAGAGCGAAGAGGGAAAGGAGACGACGCATGGGAGGGCGCGAAGGGGGGTGCCGAAAAGCACTTGCAACCGGCACAAATTAGGCAATGGCCGTGTCCCGGTGCGGAGCGCCGACAGATTCGCAACAATTCATGGCGGCGTCCCGCTGGGGGGCCCGCGGCCGGCTCAGGGGCGGGGGCCTGCCCCGATCCGGCCCCGCTGGGGCACCCCCGCCGTCTCCAGCACCGCGTCGAGGCTGGGGGCGAAGCTCACCAGCCCGAAGCGCTCGGGCGGGCTGACCGGCTGGTGCACAAAGTGGCGCTGGCGGATTGAGAAGCGGTCCCAGGCGTTCACCTCGATGCGCAGCAGCTTGATCAGTCCCTCGATCAGCCAGCCGCGCAGATCGATTCCCACCGGCGGCACCCACACCTGCCGCCAGCGGCACAGGGAGGCCACGGCGCCGTTGATCGTGACCGGCGCCTGGCCCAGCACCAGCCGCCGCACCGGCCCCTGGCCCGGCTCCGGATTGGGGCCATGGGGGGTGGTGGCCAGGTGGGCGCAGACGGTGGCGATGTCGGCGGCGTGGATGAAGTGGAAGCTGGCGTCGGTGCGCAGCCAGCGGGCCAGCCACAGCCAGCCGAAGGCCTCCTTGAGCCCGGCGGTCAGGTAGCTGGTGGGGTGGGGATCGGCGCCGGCCACCGAACCGCCGAACACCAGCGTCGGGAACACCGCCACGATCCTCCCAGCCAGGGGGTGGCGCTCCAGGTCCTGCAGGCAGGTGGCCTTGGTCTGGATGTACTCGGTGCCGTAGGCCATCGCTTCGGGCAGCAGCTGCAGCTGCCGGTCGAGGATGCTGGCGGTGGAGAAGTAAATCACCTGCTGCAGGCGACCTGGATCGGTCAGCCGCAGCAGCTCCTTCACGGCCACCACGTTCACCGCCTGGGCCCGCTCGGGATCCCCCCAGGCGGTGGCGGTGTGGATGATCCGGTCGGCGCTGGCGATGGCGGCGGCGTGGGGGCCCAGCTCCCGCAGGTCGCCCACCAGCAGGGTGATGCGCGGGTGGTCGGCAGGGACGGCGCTGAGCTTGGCGGGATCCCGCAGCAGCAGCAGCAGGTGGGCGTCGCTGTTGGCCAGCAGGTTTTCAGCGATGTACTGGCCGACGCAGCCGCTGGCGCCGGTGATCAGGATCCGCTGGGGCCCGGAGGTGGGGGCGCTCAAACAGCAGCCCCCAGCAGCTCGTTGACGGCCTTGCCGGTCTCGAAGAAGACGCGGGCGTTGTCCTCAGGGGTGCCGGGCAGGATGCCGTGGCCCAGGTTGAGGATGTGGCGACGGCCGCGGGCCTTGCGCACCGTGTCGAGGATCCGCTCGCGGATCGCCTCGGGGGTGCCGAACAGCAGGCCGGGATCCACGTTGCCCTGCACGCCCAGGTGCTGGGGCAGGCGGGCGCAGCCGTCGGCCATGTCCACGGTCCAGTCGAGGGAGATGAAGTCCACCCCGGTGGCGGCCATGCGCTCCAGCACGCCGGCGCTGCCGGAGATGTAGAGGATCAGGGGGGTGTCGGGGTGGGTGGCCTTCACCTGATCGACCACCCGCTTCTGGTAGGGGGCCGCGAACACGTCGTAGTCGATCGGGCTCAGCTGCCCCGCCCAGGAGTCGAACAGCTGCACCACCTGGGCGCCGCTGTCGATCTGGTAGCGGACGTAGGTGGCGATCGAATCGGCCAGGTGACCCAGCAGCTGGTGCAGCAGGGCGGGCTCCTGGAAGGCCATCGCCTTGATCACCGAATAGGTCTTGGAGCTCTTGCCCTCCACCGCATAGGCGGCCAGGGTCCAGGGCGCGCCGACGAAGCCGAGCACCGCCGCGGCGTTGCCCACGTCGGCCCGCAGCCGCCCCAGCACCTCGCCCACGAAGGGCAGGGCCTCGGCCGGATCGAGGGGCCGCAGCGCATCCACCTGGGCCTGGCTGCGGATGGCGGGCTCGATGATCGGCCCGCGGCTCTCGATGATGTCGAAGTCGATGCCCATGCCCGGCAGGGGCGTGAGGATGTCGGAGAAGAGGATCACGCCGTCGGGACGGAAGGCGTGGAAGGGCTGCATCGAGATCTCGTAGGAGAGATCGGGGTTCTCGGAGCGCTCGCGGAATCCGGGATGGCGGTCACGCAGGTCGCGGTACACCTTCATGTAACGACCCGCCTGGCGCATCATCCAGACCGGCGGCCGCTCCACCTGCTCACCTCGGGCGGCGCGCAGCAGCAGGGGGGCGGATTCGCTCATGGGGCCGGTCGGAAGGTCAACGGCGAAACCTAACCGAGCACCCCCGGCCTGCGGACGCTCCTGTCACCAGTCGTGGCATGGGCGGCCCCGGAGCAGCGCTCAGCCCTCGCCGATGGCCGGCCGCAGCAGGCTGCGGGACTCGTCGAGACGGAACACCACGACGCTCAGGGGCGGCAGGCAGAGCTCCAGGGAGTTCTCGTAGTCGTGGATGGCCCAGGCATCGGTGAAGCGGCCGCCCAGGTTGCCCAGGTTGCTGCCGCCGTAGCGGCTGCTGTCGGTGTTGAAGACCTCGGCGTAGAAGCCCTCCAGCGGCACACCCACCCGGTAATGGGAATGGCTCTGGGGGGTGAAGTTGGCCACCACCACCACCCAGCGCCCACTGCCGCTGTCGCGGCGCATGAAGCTGATCACCGAGTGGCGGTTGTCGTTGCAGTCGATCCACTGGAAGCCGTACTGATCGAAGTCGTCGCCCCAGAGGGCCGGCTCCGATCTGTAGAAGACATTGAGGTCGTCGACCAGGTTGAGCAGGCCTTGGTGGGCCTCGTACTGGAGCAGCTCCCACTGCAGATCGCCCCAGACGTTCCATTCGGACCGCTGGCCGAACTCCATTCCCATGAAGATCGTCTTCTTGCCCGGATGGGTCCACATGTAGGCCAGCAGGGCACGCACATTGGCGAATTTCTGCCAGTCGTCACCGGGCATCTTGTGGAGCAGGTTGCTCTTGCCATGCACCACTTCATCGTGGCTCAGGGCCAGCATGAAGTTTTCGGTGAAGGCGTACCAGATCGAGAAGGTGACGTGGTTTTGATGGAACTGGCGGAACCAGGGATCCAGCTCGAAGTAATCGAGCATGTCGTGCATCCAGCCCATGTTCCACTTGAGGTTGAACCCCAGGCCGCCCATGTCGGTGGGCTGGGTCACCATCGGCCAGGTGGTGGATTCCTCGGCGATCGACAGGGCACCGGGGAAGTGCTGGAACAGCACGTGGTTGGCCTGTTGCAGGAAGCGCACCGCTTCCAGGTTCTCCCGCCCGCCATGGTCGTTGGGCAGCCATTGCCCGTCAGGACGCAGGTAGTCGCGGTAGAGCATCGAGGCCACGGCATCGACGCGGATGCCGTCGATGTGGAACTCCTCGAACCAGTAGATGAGGTTGGCGACAAGGAAGTTGCGCACCTCGTTGCGGCTGTAGTTGAAGATCAGCGTTCCCCACTCCTTGTGCTCGCCGATGCGGGGATCGGCATGCTCGTAGAGGTGGGCACCATCGAAGAAGGCCAGACCGTGGCCGTCCTTGGGGAAGTGTCCGGGCACCCAGTCGAGGATCACGCCGATGCCTTCGGTGTGGCAGCGGTCGACGAAGGCCCGGAACTCATCCGGGCTGCCGAAGCGACTGGTGGGGGCGTACCAGCCCGTGACCTGATACCCCCAGGAGCCGTCGAACGGATGCTCGGAAACCGGCATCAGCTCGATGTGGGTGAACCCACGGGCCTTCACATAGGGGATGACCTTGTCGGCCAGCTCCGGATAGGTCATCAGCCGGGCGCCCGGCTTCAGATCGGCGGCGGGCACTGGGGGCCGGGGGCTGCCATCGGCTTCGAGGAAGGGCTGGTCGGCGGCGGCATGCATCCAGCTGCCCAGGTGCATCTCGTACACCGCGATGGGTTGGGGAAGGGGATCGCGGCCATCCCGCTCCTCGATCCAGGCGCCGTCGTTCCACGGGTAACGGCCCAGTTCGGAGACCACCGAACCTGTGTTCGGCCGGATCTCGTGGCGGAAGCCGTAGGGGTCGGCCTTCTGATAGCAGTGGCCGTTCTGGGCCCGCACCTCGTACTTGTAGATCTGGCCGGCGCCGAGGTCGGGGATGAACAGCTCCCAGATCCCCCCGATGCGCTGCTGCATGGGGTGGTGGCGGCCATCCCAGCCGTTGAAATCACCCAGAAGGGCGACGCTGCGGGCATTGGGGGCCCACAGGCAGAACTGCACCCCGGCGACGCCGTCGCGCTCGACGACATGGGCTCCCATGCGTCGCCAGATGTGGTGGTGATTCCCTTCGGCGAACAGGTGGCGGTCCAGTTCCCCCATCCACTCGTGCCGGAACGCCCAGGGATCGTGCTGCTCGTGCTCGATGCCGCCGCGGCTCACATGGACGCGGTAGCCGCAGCCGGGATCGGCGTCGACGCGGGCCTCAAAGATCCAGGGGTGGTGCGGGTTGGCCATGGCCAGCCGTTCGCCGCTGCGGAGCAGTTCCACCGTTTGGGCGTCCGGCATCCAGACCCGCACCACCCAGCCACCGTCGTCGAGGGGCTGGGGCCCGAGCACGGAGAAGGGATGGTCGTGGCGGCATTCCGCCAGCCGGCGGGCATCCTCAACCATCCATTCGAGGCTGGGCAGGGCCATGGAAGAGGGGGCGTGCATGCGCCGGGAGCTTACGTCGGTGGGAGGGCCGACTCAGCGCGGCGGAGAGGGAGGGGCTGGATCGGTGGGGAAATCCACGCCGATGATCCGGTTCTCGGAATCCAGGGTGACGAAGAGGTTGTCGGTGAGGCGGTTGAACTCGGTGTTGACGATCACCAGGCGCATCTCCGGCGTACTCTCGGCCCGATTGATGCGTTTCACCCGGACGAAGTTACCGGTGATGCGCTGCAGATTGAGCCATTTCTGCTGCAGCTGGCCCTGGGGGATCTGCTCCTGCATCTGCGGCGAGAGAAAGCTGCTGGCGGAGATGAAGTGGCCGCTGGAGAGGGCAGAGATGAAGTCACGCACCACCTTCTCGGCCGGCTGGTCGGTGACGTTGAAGTGATAGCCATCGATCCGGCCCTGGCCGTCGATCACCATCAGCAGGTCGCGCTCGCCGGCGCTGGTGAACAGGGTGGCCTCGACCGTGCTCGAGTCGAAGCCGGGCTGGATGCTGCGGATGGCCCAGCGCAGCAGTTTCGGCTGGGTCTTCATGGTTTCGGCCACCATGCGGGGACTGCTGACGCTCTGCAGGGCCGGGGAGAACTGCTCGAAACGGGCCTGGGCGTCGCCGTTGCGGATCGTGTTCAGGATCCGCTCGGCGGCCGCCTGTGCCTGGGCTTCGCTCAGGGCCGCACTGGGCTGGCCGGAGGTGGCCGGCGCCAGGGCGGCCTGGGACCATGCCCCGCGCGGTGCCAGCAGGGCCTGGCTGCCCAGCAGCAGCATCAGGCCGATCAGGGCTCGGCGCGGTTGGGAGCGCGGCATGGGCGGCGGAGTTCGGGTCGGCTCAGTTTGCCCGAATCAGGGGCTCCAGGCCCAGGTGGGCGCCCGCCAGCTCCAGCGTCAGGCTGATCACCCGGTGCCCGCTGCTGCTGCCCCCCGCCGGCAGGCTGCCGTCGCCGGGGTTGACGGCGATCTGGGGCCAGGCCGCCGCCGCCAGGGACAGCCGCAGCCGCTGGCCGGCCTCCACCAGCGTCGCCAGGGGCTGCAGGGTCAGGGTGCGGGGGGCGTCGGCGGGGGCCGACGAGGGCCCGAAGCGGGCCAGGCCGGTGCTCAGCTGGCGCACGGCTCCCCCCTGCGGAGACACCGCGGAGAGGGCGGCGCAGAGATCGAAGCTGGGCTGGTCGGCGCTCACCCGCAGCCGCAGGCGGAAGGTCCCCAGCAGCCAGAGGGCCTGCTCCAGCGGGGCTGTGCTGAAGCAGGCCACGTCACCGCGCCGGTCGAGATCGGCCCGGTCCACCGGCCCCGGGTCGGGGCCCAGGTGGCCGCCCCGGCCCGGCACCGGCCGCCAGGGGTCGTGGACGATCACCACGCTGCCGCCGGCCGCCGGGCCCGACGCCGGCCTTGCCCCCGGTGCGGCCAGCGGCCGCAGCTCCCCCTCGTCGCAGCGGATCGCCGCCAGGCCGCTGGAGTGAAGCGACCAGCCTGCGGCCGCCACCGCCGCGGGACTGGAAGCCTCCGCAAGGCTCATGCGGCGCCAGGTGGCCGTGGCGGCGCATTGCAGGCGGATCGGGGCCGGTGCGGCGGCCTGGTGAGGGGTGGGCTCCGACGGGCCCGGGCGGGGCAACGAATCCTGCAAATGGCGGCGGAAGAAGGCCAGCAGCTCGTGGTCGAGACCCCCTTGCCAGTCGAGATGGCTCCAGGCGCCGATGACCAGCTCAGGGCCGCCCCCGGCGCCATGGGCCCGCTGCCAGAGGTCGAGCACCCCCCTCAGATGCGGATCGTGCCAGCCGCCGATCAGCAGCAGGGGGCGCCGCAGCAGGGCCCCCGCCACGGGGTGCACCGTCCAGCCCTCCGCGCCGGCCGGGTCGCGCCGCAGCCAGCCCAGGCCCATGCCGTCGGGATCGTGGCGTTCCAGCAGGGCCAGCCCTTCATCGGTGTAGTCGCCGTGCTGGAGGCTGCGGCGGATGTCGCGCCAGCCGGCCCCGTCGCCCCGGCGCCGACATCCCTCCGCCGCCAGCTGCAGGGCCCAGCCCAGGCCCAGGGCCCACCAATGGGCTCCCCCCTCGCTGGCCCAGTGGAGGCGCTCATCGAGGCCACACATGGCCGGGGCGAGGCAGTCCGGCAGGGCGTCGTCGTCGCTGGTCTCGCCGCCGGCGTTGAGCAGCTGGGTCAGGCCCTGGTAGGAGAAGCCGTAGGTGCCCACCCGGCCGTTGCTGCCCTCGAGGGTCCGGGCCCAGCGGATCGTGGCGGCCCCATCGGCCGTCTCCTGGGCGAAGCCGCCGAAGTCACCCTCCGATGCGCCGCGGCCCCGCACGTCCTGCACCACCACCAGAAACCCGTGGCTGGCGTACCAGCTGGGGTGGGCGTAGGTGACGGTGGAGGCGATCGCCCGCCCGTAGGGCTGCCGCATCACCAGCACCGGCCAGGGGCCCTCCCCGTCGGGATGCCAGACGCGGCTCACCAGCCGGACCCCATCCGCCAGCAGCAGGGTGGCGTCCCGGGCCCGGACCACGGGGATCAGAACACCGTCGAGCAGTGCAGGCCGATCACGTAGGTGGCCAGCACCTCCGCATCCATGGGGCTGAGGCCCCGGCTGCTGGCCAGGCTGGCGATCGACGCCTTCGAGGTGGCCGAGACGCCCTGGGCATTCAGCTGGCGGAACTGCTGGCAGAGGCTCTGGGCCAGGGCCGGGTTCTGCTTCACCGATTCCAGCAGGGCGGACTGGGCCCGCACGCTGGGAACGGCCACGGCGCCCAGACAGGCGACGCCGAGAAGGGCGGTGAAGCAGCGGCGAAGCCGGGTGCTCGAGCGGGTGATCAGGCTGTGGCGGCGGTCGTCGCGAAGGGGGTGGTTCGTGGCTTTGGGGGGAGAAAGGCGGGTTGTTCGGGGCATCACTGCCTCCGTCCGTTTTCCCTATTCCAGTCACCCGTGCCGGGGCCGCGCAGGAGCGGAGGGTCAGTTCGGGGAGCGACCGGAGGCCTGCCGGGCCCGGCGGATCCAGGACAGGACCAACGGCAGGTCGACCGGGGGGACGGCTGAGCCCGTGAGACGGCGTTGCAGCCGACCCAGCTGCACCAGCAATTGCTGGGGATCGGCGGCGGCGAGCCCGGCGGGGCTGGCGATGCCCCCGTGCAGCAGCAGGGCCGCCTCCTCCGGCGCGAGCCCCACCGCGCTCACCAGCCGGGCCTGGCCGCGCAGGCGGATCAGGCGGGCCTCGCTGGCCTCGCCGGAGGCGGCCAGATCACGCAGGCGGGCGTCATCCAGACCGGCCAGCGCCACCCAGCTCGCGATGCCGGCCCGGCGCAGCCGCTGCTCCTCCCGCCTCAGGTGGGCCGCCGGCCGGAAGGGGTGGGTCACCGGGGTTCAGGCGGCGTCGCCGGGGCTGCGGGCCGCCAGATCCCGGGTGGTTTCCGCCAGCACCAACGGCCGCGCCAACCCAGCCTCGACGGCCTCGACCCGGCGCAGTCGCACCCGCACCTCGCCGCCGCTGCCGCGACCGCCGCCGCGCAGGTTGCGGGCCACCTGATCAAGGGTGGGGGCCACCGCCTCGGCCGCAAGGTCCGCCGGGGCGGCGGCGATGACCAGATCGGTGCCGTTGTCGAACACGACCGGCACCTGGATCGCCCCCGGCACGCTCACCCGCGGGTTGTAGCTGACCGAGAAGGCCAGGCAGGAGAGCGCCAGCAGGGCCGTGAAGCTGGTGATCCCCACCAGGCGGAAGCGGATGCCCCAGCGGGCGAGGAATCCGGCGATGGTGAGCACCGCCAGCACCCCGCTGGCGGCACCCAGCCAGGTACCGGCCACGAGCAGGATCGGATCAGCGGCCATGGGGCTGGGGAAGGCGTGACAAGCCCCCTATATTGCGGCCGCCCATGGACGGCGATCGACCCCGGTGGATGCGATGGAAGCCTGACAGTCGGCCCCTGCCTGCCCGCAGGCGTGTGTGGAAGGGGCTTCTCGTGGTCGGTTTCCTGGGGGCGGGCCTGGGGGTCGGGGTGTTCTGGTTCGATCGCATCGTCGCCGGCCTGTATGGCCGTTTCCGGCCAACCCTGGAACGGCAGATCGGCGCTGCCATGGGCCGTCCCCTGGTCCTGGGCCCCTACCGAGGGCTCAAGCCCGACGGACTCTGGATCGGCGCCAGCCGGTTCCAGCCCGGCCCCAGGGACGCTTCCTCGGCAGCGGTGGAGGGCGTGCGGGTACGCCTCGACCCGTTGGCCAGCCTGGGGCTGCGCGGGCTGGTGCTGGATGTGGGCCTCGAAGGGGCCAGGGCCGAGCTGCGCCGCAACGCCAGCGGCCAGTTCTGGGTGCTGGGCTCGGTCCCCCCGGGGCGTGAGCCGCCGCGGATCGACCTGCGCCTGGGTCTGCTCCAGCCCGCCGACCTGCGGGTCCGGGGCGCTGGAGCGACGGCCCTGCCCCTCGACCTCAGGCTCTCCGGCCAGCTGGCCCTGCGCCTGCACCGCCGGGAGATCGACCTGGGCCTGCGCCTGGCGCCTCCCGTCGGCCAGGGCGGCGGCTCCCTGCGGCTGGACGGTGAGGGTCAGTGGCAGAAGCAGACATGGCAGGGCCGGCTGACGGCCCGCCGCCTGCCCCTGGCGCTGCTGCGGCCGCTGCTGCCGGCGGGGGATCGGGCCGGAGGCAGCCTCGCCGGGGAGGCCGATGGACGGGTGGGTCTGCGGATCCAGCGGGGACTGGCCCGCTGCGAGGGGGGCCTGGAGCTGCGGGACGTGCGCTGGAAGCTGGGAACCGGTGCCACGCCACTGACGGCCCAGCGGCTGCCCCTGAGCTGCCGCGATCGGGCCCTGATCCTGCCCGCCAGCACCTGGCGGTTCGGCCCCTGGGGCGGCCGCCTGACGGCCAGGGCCGACGCGGATCGCCGTCTGGCCCTGCAGCTGGAAGCCCAGCCGCCGCCGCGCCATCCGCTCGGCCGCCAGCCCCTCAAGGCCGATCTCCAGGGCCGCTGGGGAGAGGGCCTGCTGCGCCTCACCCGGCTTGATGGCCGGCTGGGGGGCTCCAGCGTGCGGGCCAGTGGCAGCGTCGGCCGCTCCCTGGCCCTCGATGCCCGCTGGCTCCTTGATCCCGACGACGTTCCCGCCGCTGCCCGTCTGCCGGTCTGGGCGCGGCAGCCCCTGGCCGGTCGCCTGCGGGTGGACGGCCCGCTGGCGACACCGCGCCTGCGGCTGGAGACGGGCCAGGCCTCCCAGCGGCTCCTGGGGCCCTGGCAGGCGGCGCTGGTGTGGAGCGACCGGCTGCTGCGGCTGGAGCGCTTCGATGCCGACCGCCTGGCGGCCACGGCCCGGCTGCCCCTGTCCTTCCAGCCGGGCAAGGGCCTGGTGGCCGGTCCGCTGCTGGCCCGGGTGGATGTGCGCAACTACCCCCTGGCCCGCCTCGACCCGCTGCTCGGCACCACGCTCCAGGGCCAGCTGGATGCGGAGGGCACGATCGCCGGGCCCCTGGCGGAGCTGCGTCCCGACCTGCAGCTTCGCCTGCAGCAGCCCGGCGCCGGCCCCCTGCTGCTGCGGGAAACCTGGCGCGGCCGCCTGCGCGATCGGTCCCTGGATCTGACCACGGTGGCGCCGACGCCGAACGGACACCTCACGGCCCTGCTGGACCGACGCTGGCAGCCGGTGCGGGCCGCCATCGAACGGGATGGCGGCGTGCTGACCCTGGAAGGCCGACCGGCGGACTACCGCTGGCTGGCCCGCGCCTTTCCCCTGCGGGGTCTGGCGGTGGCCACCGGCCCCCAGCGCCGCCTGCGTCCCCTGCAGGGGGACCTCAGCGGCAGCGGCCGGCTGGGGCTGCAGCCGCTCGGCTTCGACGGCCGGGTGGAGCTGCTCTCGCCCGAGTTCCTGGGGGTGGGGGGACGGCGGATCCAGGCCGATGTGGCCTACGACGACCGCCAGTACCGGGTGAAGGGGCAGATCGAGCCCCTCGGTGAGGGCAACATCGCCGCCACGGTCTCCGGACGCTGGAACGGACCGTTCCGGGCCCGCTTTGAAGCGCGCCAGCTGTCCACCTTGCTGTTCCGCCAACTCACCGACGCCTGGCCCATCTGGCGCGGGGCGCCGGCCCCGGCCCGCGGACGGGCCAGTGACCTGGGCAGTCTGGTCATCGACACCATGGCCGGAACGGTCACCGACCAGTTGCTGGCCCTGACCCGGGCCGAGGAGCGCGTCGCCGCCCGGGTGCAGGCGGCCAGCCGGGCCAGCCGGGCGGAACGGCTGGAGCGGCTGCAGGCCCGCATCGATGCCGATCTGCTGCTCAGCGGCCCGGACTTCGCCCGCACCCGGGCCGACCTCAAGGCCACCGGCCACCTCTGGTTCAACCAGGGTGACCGGGCCCAGGCCCTCGCCGGCAGACCGTTCGAGGTGCGTCTGGAGGGGCCGCTCAGCGGCGGCAGCGGCCGCTTCAGCCTCGCCGACCTGCCCCTCTCCCTGCTGGCCCTGCTGACGCCGCTGCCGGACAACCTTCGCGGCAGCCTGGCCGCCAAGGGGCGCTACCGCCTGGGCGGCCCCCGCCCCGAACTCAGCCTCGACCTGGCGCTGGTGGAGGGGCGCCTCGGGGAGCAGGCCCTGGCGCTGGAGCGGGGGCGGGTGGAGCTGAAGGCCGAGGGGCTCGGTCTGGATCTGGCCCTGAGGGCCGAGGGGGCCTCCCGCAGCGTCGACCTGGCGGGCACCATCCCGCTGGTGGCCTCCCAGCAGGGGCTGGAGCTGCGCCTGGCCACCCGGGGCGACGGCCTGCGCTTCCTCACCCGGCTGGGGGGTCAGGCCTTCGAGTGGCAGGAGGGCGGCGCCGACCTCCAGTTGCTGGTGCGCGGCAGCCTCGACGACCCGATCGCCAACGGCTTCCTGCGGCTGCGGGAGCTCCGCTGCCGCTTCATCGGCCAGGAGGTGCGGGAGGTGGACGCCACGATCCTGTTCGACTTCGAGCAGCTGGTGGTCCAGGAGTTCCGGGCCCGGGTGGGGCCGCAGGGGCTGGTGGGCGGCGAGGGTCGCCTGGGCCTGTTCCGGCCCCTGGCCGAGGAGCGGACCCTGCAGGTGAAACTGGAGCAGGTGCCCTTCAAGGTGCCGCGCCTGGAGGCGGTGGGGGACGGCCAGCTGCATCTGAGCGGCAGCCTGGTGGCCCCCGTGCTCGGCGGCGACGTGGCGATCAGCCGCGGCACCATCAACGTCCAGCCCGGCCAGCTGGCGGCCAGCGAGCCGGTGTCCGACCAGCCGGTCCAGCCGCGCACCATGCCCGAGCTGCTGGAATCGAAGTGGAACTTCCAGCAGCCCCTGGTGCTGCTGGGCCCTGATGTGGAGTCCACCACCGCCGAAGCCCTGCGGGCCTCGGTGCCCCGCTTCCCTTACCTGGCCTTCGAGGACATGATCCTGCGGCTGGGGCCGGATCTGCGGGTCGTGATTCCCAACATCGCCAACTTCACCACGGCCGGCCAGCTGCGCATCGCCGGGCGGTTGGATCCCTCCCTGCGGGCCTCCGGCGTGGTGCGGCTGCTGGGGGGACGGCTCAACCTGTTCACCACCAGCTTCAGCCTGGACCCCGATGCCCCCAACGTGGCGGTCTTCACCCCTTCCCTGGGGCTGGTGCCCTACCTCGACATCGCCCTGCGCACCCGCATCTCCGACAGCCTGAGCGTGCTCTCCCCGTCCGGGGTGGGGGACCTGGGCCCCTCGGTGCAGAACGCCCCCAATCAGGCCGGCCTCTCGGCCCTCAACCAGCTGAATCTCATCCTGGTGGTGGTGTCGGTGAGCGGGCCCGCCGACCGCATCGCCGAGAACCTCAAACTGCGCAGCAGCCCGCCCCTGCCGCAGGAGCGGCTGGTGGCCCTGATCGGCGGCAACTCCCTGGCGGGCCTGAGCGGCGGCGGTGCCGGAGCTGCCCTGGCCACAGTGGTGGGCCAGACCCTGCTGTCGCCGCTGCTGTCGTCCCTCAGCGATGCCTTCGGCCAGCGGGTGAGCCTGGCCCTCTATCCCACCTACGTCAACCAGGCGATCGACACCCAGCAGGAGGGCACCACCCGGCGGCGGGTGCCGCCCCAGCTGGTGCTGGGCGCCGAGATCGGCGTGGACATCACCAACCGCTTCAGCATGTCGGTGCTGGCGGCCCCGAACCGCTCCGATGTGCCCCCCCAGATGACCCTCACCTACAAGGCCTCCGACACCTTCAACCTGCAGACCTCCGTCGACACCGAGGGGGCCTGGCAGTCGCTGCTGCAGGTGTTCCTGCGCTTCTGAGGCCGTCGGCCGCCCTGCTGGGTAGGGTGCGCCGATGGCGTCGTCCCCCGCACGTCCTCCCGGTGAGGCCCAGCTGATCGGCATCGATCTGGGCGGCACGGCCATCAAGCTGGCCCGCTGCGATGGACGTGGCACCGTGCTTGCCGAGGCCGAGGTGCCCACGCCCCGGCCCGCGGTGCCTGGGGCGGTGTGCATGGCCCTGGCCGAGGCGGTCGAGGCGATCGACCCCGACGGCCTTGCCGAACGGGTGGGCATCGGCCTGCCGGGGCCCTGCGACGCGGCGGGTCGGCTGGCGCGGATCTCCATCAACCTGCCGGGGTGGCGGGATGTGCCCCTGGCCGCCTGGCTCGAAGCCCAGCTCGAGCGGCGGGTGATCCTGGGGAATGACGCGAACTGCGCCCTGCTCGGTGAGGCCTGGCTGGGGGCGGCTCGCGGTGTGGGCGACGTGCTGCTGCTCACCCTGGGCACCGGTGTGGGCGGGGCGGTGCTGCTGGAGGGCCGGCTGTTCACCGGCCACGGCGGCGCGGCAGCCGAACCGGGCCTGATCGGCGTCGACCCCGATGGCCCCCCGTGCCGCAGCGGCAACCGGGGCTCCCTGGAGCAGTTCTGCAGCCTTGGCGGCCTGGCCCGCCTCAGCCCGCTCGATCCACGCGAGCTCTGTCGCCGCGCTGACGCCGGCGACACGGAGGCCCTGGCGGTGTGGGAGGCCTACGGACGCCCCCTCGGTGTGGGCCTGAGCTCATTGCTCTACGTGCTCACCCCGGAGCTGGTGCTGATCGGTGGCGGTCTGGGCGCCGCCAGCCACCACTTCCTGCCGGCGGTCTGGCGGGAGGTGGAGGAGCGGGTGCTGGCGGTGAGCCGCCAGGGGTTGACGATCCGCCGCTGCGCGCTGGGCAACGGCGCCGGCCGGCTGGGGGCGGTGCGGCTGGCGCTGGACCGCTTGGGATGATGGGGGCCATGAGCCAGACCCTCACCTCTCCCGCCAGCGTCGTGCCGGAGCCCGACCCCCAGCTGCTGCAGCGGGCCGCGGCGGTGCGCCGGGCCGCCATGGCCCTGGGCCAGGCCAGTGACGCCGAACGCCGCGGCGCGGTGGCGGCGATGGCCGATGCCCTCGATGCCGCCAGCAACGGGATCCTGGAGGCCAACCGGGCCGACCTGGCCGCCGCGGCGGCCGAGGGTCTGGCGCCGGCCCTGGTGGCCCGCCTCAAGTTGGATGCCCCCAAGCTGGCGGGCGCCATCACCGGGGTGCGGCAGGTGGCGGCCCTGGAGGATCCGGTGGGCCGGCGCCAGCTGCACACCGAACTCGATGACGGGCTGGTGCTGGAGCGGCTGAGCGTGCCCCTGGGGGTGCTGGGGGTGATCTTCGAGGCCCGGCCCGACGCGGTGATGCAGATCGCCTCGCTGGCGATCCGCTCCGGCAACGGCGCCCTGCTCAAGGGGGGCCGGGAGGCCAGCCGCAGCTGCCAGGCGATCGTGGCGGCCCTGCAGCGGGGCCTGGCCGGCGGCGCCGTCGACCCCGGCTGCCTGGAGCTGCTCACCAGCCGCGAGGAGAGCCTGGGGTTGCTGCGGCTCGATGGCCTGGTGGACCTGATCATTCCCAGGGGGTCGAATGCCCTGGTGCGCTTCATCCAGGACAACACCCGCATCCCCGTTCTCGGCCACGCTGATGGCATCTGCCATCTGGTTGTGGATCGCGCCGCCGACCCGGCCCTGGCGCTTCGGATCGCCCTCGACAGCAAGACCCAGTACCCGGCGGCCTGCAACGCCATTGAGACCCTGCTGGTGCACCAGGCCATCGCCCCGGCCTTTCTGGCGGCGGCCCTGCCCGCTTTTGCGGCGGCAGGTGTGGAGCTGCGCGGGGATGCCGGTGCCTGCGCCCTGGGGGTGGCCCAGGCCGCGGGGCCGGGCGCCTGGGACACGGAGTACTCGGATCTGATCCTCAACGTGAAGGTGGTGGAGGATCTCGAGGCGGCCCTGGAGCACATCCGGCGTCACGGCTCCCGTCACACCGATGCGATCGCCACCACCGATCCGGCGGCCGCCGACCGGTTCCTGCGGGCGGTGGACAGCGCCGGGGTTTTCCTGAACTGCTCCACCCGCTTCGCCGACGGCAACCGCTACGGCTTCGGCGCCGAGGTGGGCATCAGCACCCAGACCCTGCCGCCGCGGGGGCCGGTGGGGCTCGAGGGGCTGGTCACCTACCGCTACCGGCTGCGGGGCGAGGGCCACATCGCCGCCGACTATGCCGACGGCACCAGGAAGTTCAGCCACCGCCCCCTGCCCCTGTGACCGAGGCGATCCATGTGCGGGGGCTGCGGCTCTGGGCCCACGTGGGGGTGTACGAGCAGGAGCGGCGCCACGGCCAGTGGTTCGAGCTGGCCTTCTCCCTGGGGGTCGACCTGGGCGCGGTGGCCCGCAGCGACGACCTGAGCCAGGGCTTCGACTACGGCCGCGGCATCGCAGCGTTGCAGGAGCAGGCCCGCACCGTCCGCTGCCTCACCCTGGAGCACTACAGCGAGCAGATCCTTGACGCCCTGGAGGCCTGCTATGGGCCGATCCCCCTGGCGGTGGAGGTCAGCAAGTGCCAGGTGCCGGTTCCCGGCTTCGACGGCAGCGTGGCGGTGAGCCGGCGGCGGCGGTGGGGGTGAGGGGGCAAGGCGCCTACTCCAGGATCTCCCTTAGCGTTCGTTCCCCATCGGAACTGCGCGCCATGGTCCGTTCAGAAGCCAAATCGTACGGGCCTGTAGCTGCGATGCTCTTGGGCTCTGCTCTGGCTTTTGGCGTACCGGCTGGCGCGGTAAGTATTTCAGCCGATTCTTCCGGCGATGCGTTTCAAACCACGAGTGAGCTGGAGTTCCATGCGCAGAAGCCCACCTCATTGCCTGCGGAGATCCAGGCCTGGATCAATCAAGCAAATGAGTTGGAGCTAAAGGGGGCGTACGAGAAAGCAGCTGAGCTCTGGAAAAACATCCTCTCTTGGTGCGAAAGGACGCTGGGTAATGACGATTCCGCTACAGCAATTTCTCTTAATAACTTAGCACTTTTGTATGACAACCTTGGGCGCTATCGAGAGGCCGAGCCCCTATTTAAGCGCTCTCTTGGGATTAATGAGAAGACGCATGGTTCAGATCATCTTGAAACCGCAATGAGTCTCAATAATCTGGCCGCATTGTATGTCAGCCAGGGGCGCTATGGCGAAGTCGAGCCTCTGCTAAAGCGTTCACTGGCGATTCGGCAGAAATCTCTTGGAGCCGACCATCATGAAACGGCCACCAGCTTAAACAACTTAGCGGTTGTGTTCGGTTACCAGGGGCGATACGGAGAAGCCGAGCTGCTTTACAAGCGTGCGCTTGTCATCCGAGAAAAGACACTTGGCCCTCAGCACTCTGACACAGCCGAAAGCATCGCGAACTTGGGAGAACTCTATCGGGACCAGGGCCGTTATGTGGAAGCCGAGTCGATGCACAAACGTGCCCTGGCGATCAAGGAGAAGGCGTTGGGGCCTGAGCACCCAAGCACAGCGCTAAGTCTTAACAATTTGGCACTCTTGTATGCCAGCCAGGGGCGAAATGTTGAGGCCGAATCTCTGTACAGACGTGCGCTGGCGATGAATGAGAAGGTGTTGGGGCCTGAACACCCAGATACGGCTACAAGTCTCAGTAACTTGGCGTCTCTTTACGACAATCAAGGTCGTGTTGTGGAATCCGAGCCTCTCTACAGACGTGCACTGAAAATCCGGGAGATAGCGCTTGGTGCCGAGCACCCAGATACTGCAAATAGTCTCAATAATTTGGCATATGTTTATGACAATCAGGGACGCTACGTGGATGCTGAGTCGCTGTACAGGCGTGCTTTGGCGATTATTGAGAATAGCTTGGGCGCAGAGCATCCTTCTACTGCAGCGATCATCGACAACCTGGCGCTGCTGCACCTAAACCAGAAGGACTACGGCTCAGCCCGTGAGCTGCTGATCCGGGTGTCTCGAACGCAGGCGAGTTGGCTGGTGCGTGAGCTGCCACTGCAGCCGCGGGAGCTGCGTGCGGGACTGCTGGCGGAGCAGAGCGATGCACCTGCGACGATTTTTGCACTGCTGGATCAGGACCCCGGCGCCAGGGAGCTGGCA
>NZ_JAYGHX010000008.1:0-121600 GCF_034931325.1 Cyanobium gracile UHCC 0139
GCCGATCGAGCGGCTTGCTGCAGTAAGGGGAAGGAAGTGAGAGTGGTCGGTTGCCGCCATAGTGGGAGGCGAATGGTGCAAGTTCCCAGTGTTGGCTTCCCCGGCGATGCGTGATCGAACGGTTGCAGGGGTGATTGCTGCGCTGGCAATGTCGGCCTGTTGCCTTGGCCTCCCCCCCCTTGCCACGAAGGCCCACGCCGCGGATCTCGCCACGGACGTGCAGCGCACCGCCCAGCAGCTGCGCCAGAGTTGGAGTGCCGATCCCGCCACTGCCTCCCTGCCTTTTCCAGGCATCGAACTGCTCCCGCCTGGTGTCGGACTCCAGACGGCCTGCGGCGGCACGGCCCAGGTGGAGGTCCCTGGTCGTGTCAGCGTCTGGTGCCAGGGAAGCAATCGTGTGGTTCTGGATCCCTCCCTGCTGGCCTTGCGGGTCAAGCCCCACGGCGACTGGGCCTTGGCCTACTGGATCGGCATGGGGCTTGCCGAAAGCGTCCTCAGCCGCCAGAACGGTGCTGTGGCCCTGTCTCCCGCCGCTGCCAATCTCCAGGCCAACTGTGTGGCGGGTGTGCTGATCGGGGCCGTTCCGGGGAGGAAGCCCCCGAGTCAGGAGCAGAAACCGCTCGGCCCCGCGCTGGTGGCCTATGGAGCCTCCCAGACGGCGCGCATGGGCACCCGACCCCAGCGGGCCTATGCGTTGCTTACCGGCTTCGGTGCCACGGGAGCCTCCTGCTCGGATAGCGACATGGCGGCGCTGGCCAACGGGACCGTTCCCGATCCCGCCACCCTGGCCCAGCTGGAGCAGCTCAGGGATGAGCGTGCCAGCAGCAGCCTGATGGCCGTGATCGGCAGCCGTTGCCGGCCCCGCGCCAACGCCCCGTGCCCCCGCAGGATCGGTGGCCTCAAAGCAGCCTCCCCAGGCATTCCGAAGCCCTCCAACCGTTCAAGATGACCTGATGCCGGGCCGTTCACAGGGATCCGATCCTGACAAATTGAACAGCGAAAGATCGTCGGGAGGACTACCCAGAGCAGGGACCAGCGGAAGATTCTTGCGGCTGCGACGCTGGATGCGTTCAGAGCAGACCCACGATTGGATTCGCTCTGGCGGCATTGTTGTGGCCTCCGTCTGGGGGATCTATACATTTTTGTGGCAGAGCGTCCTGGTTCCGTCCTGGGCCCCTGCCCACATCAATCTCGGTATCTCCTTAACGCCGGGCGAAGGTCATCGCAAGACCGACGGCAGTAGGGAGATGACCTTGAAACTCACGGCAACCAACTCCAGCAGCCGCAAGATCTATCTGCTGACAAATGCCTGGCAGCTGTTCGGAGTTGATCGAAGGCAAGGCCTACAGGATGCTTTTCTAGAAGATGCCAACGGCGTCCTGATTGGAAAGGCCCTTCTTCAATCGGAGAAGTATATCGTTGGCAGTGAATTCTCAACGCTCGCTGCTGGACGGATGTTCGATGACGATATCATCCATCCAGGCGAAACGATCGAGCGATCATTCCTTGTTCGCATTCCTGATGCCTACATGGCCGCAGAAGTAAGCTTGGTCGTGCCGGTGCTGACCCGCCCTCCCGATCGCCATCTGCTTGGTGGTAAACGCATGATGTGGCAGTTAAACAGTAACGAAGACCTTGTCCCGATCCTTTGTTCAACGGTCCAAGGGGCCAGCAAGACCGTTGTTGAATCAGAAGTTCAATGTGATGATCCAGATGTAATCACCTCTATTGAGCTGGATCGGCGATTGCGCGACTTCGACCCTTTAATGAGGGTTTTCTCCGATACTGATCAGATCAACCTTCCGGCCAAGTAAGGATCATCCTGTCGGCATGGCTGTGGCCTTGACAAGCTCTGCATTGATTCTTCATCGGCAGGCTTTGCGATTGGGGTTCATGGCTGCTTGACTTATCCCCTGCCTCTGAACCCATTCTGAGCTGGCTTTTCGCTGGAATTGATTTCCTTCTTTATCTCAGTGACATCGTTGAAGAGAATACACAAATTCTCGAGTAGCCATTTGTGCTCGCAATGGCCGCTGTGGTGGTGCCCTCACCCGGCAGCCATTGCTCCTGCAGAACTGGTCCCTCGGCACCCAGGCCACCAAAGCCACCCATCTGAGGGGAAGCGCTGCTGAGCTCTCGGGCATCAGCGCCTACACCGGGTCCACCACGGCCTTCTTTGGCGCGCATCTTCGCGTTCTCGGCTCCATGCCCGGCTTCGACGGCTGCGTGGCGGTGAGCCGGCGGCGGCGCTGGGGGTGAGGGGTCGGGGAGCACATCCTCAACGGCCTGCCGAAGGCGAGAATCCCGGCTATGCGAGGGGTTCCATGACGACGGACCTGCGGCCCGACCCGTCCGAGGGTGGTTCCCGACCCGATGAACGCCTCCTGCGTCGGGGCACCGGCCTCGCTGGAGCGCTGACCATCGGCCTGGGGTCGATCCTGGGGACCGGCGTGTTCGTCAGCCTGGCCCTGGCGGCCCAACCCGCCGGCGAGGCCCTCCCCCTGGCCATCCTGTTCGCGGCCCTGCTGGCGGGAGCCAACGGGCTCTCGGCCGCCCAGCTGGCGGCGTTGATGCCGGTGAGCGGCGGCAGCTACGAATACGGCCGCCGCCTGCTCTCGCCCATGGCCGGCTTCACCGCCGGCTGGCTGTTTCTCTGCGCCAAGACGGCGTCGGCCGCCGCCGCCGCCATCGGCCTGGCCGCCTATCTGGGGACCCTGCTGGGGGTGGATCCCCTCGCCGTGCGCTGGTGGCCGCCGCTGGCGGTGGGGCTGATCACCGCGGCCGCCCTGGCGGGACTGCGGCGCAGCCAGGCGCTCAACAGCCTGCTGGTGGGGAGCACCCTGCTGAGCCTCGTTCTGTTCGTGGCGGGGGCGGCCACCTTGCCTGCTCTGCCAGACGCCGCCATCGCCTCGGCCGCCGCACCAGCGGGCATCGCCCAGGCCACGGCGCTGGTGTTCGTCGCGTTCACGGGCTACGGCCGCATCGCGACGATGGGGGAGGAGGTGCTGCGGCCCGAGCGCACCATTCCCCGTGCTGTGCTGCTCACCCTGACGGTGGCCCTGCTGCTCTATCTGGCGGTGGCCTGGTCGGCCCTGCGCCTGGCCGGTCCGGTGGGGCTGGCCAGCAGCGTGGCGGCGGCCGGAGCCGCCTCGGCCGCCGGGCCGACACCGCCCCTGGCCCGGCTGCTGCTGGAGGCGGGCTGGCCCTGGGGCAGCTGGATCGTGGCGCTGGGGGCCAGCCTCGCCCTGGCAGGGGTGCTGCTCAACCTGATCCTGGGGCTCTCAAGGGTGTGGCTGGCGATGGGCCGACGCGGCGACATGCCGACAGGCCTGGCGGCCCTCGACGCGGCCGGCACCAGTCCCAGGACGGCTGTGCTGCTGAGCGGGGCCCTTGCTGCCCTGCTCAGCCTCAGCGGCCGGCTGGAGCTGACCTGGGGCTTCAGCGCCTTCACGGTGCTCGGCTATTACGCCATCACCAACCTCTGCGTCCTGCGGCTCGAGCCGCAGCAGCGACGCTTTCCGGTCGTTCTCGCCTGGCTGGGGCTGATCAGCTGCCTGCTGCTGGCCTTCCAGGTGCCGGCGGAGGCCTGGCGCAGCGGGCTGGCGGTGCTGGGCCTGGGTCTGCTCTGGCGCTGGGGTTACCACGGGTTCCGCCGTGGTCCAACCCCCTGAGGCCATGGCCCCTGCCAGGGGCTCCCCCGTCTTGCCGTGCTGTCACCGCAGGGGTTGTTGCCGGAACGTCGACTAGGGTGAGTCCATCGGGGCGTGGCGCAGCTTGGTAGCGCGGGTGCTTTGGGAGCACGAAATGAGCCAAGCGGATCCCTGTCACAGCAAGCCTTCCTGGCGATGGCATCGAATGTTGAGAGCTGCTGAGAGCTGACCTGATGGTCTGTCAGATGCAGCCATCCCTGGGCCGCATCCCACAAATAGCTATGGCTCATCGACAGGTGCCTGTCAGGCCCAAGTGGCAAGGCCACTCTGGGATGGATCCGATCCAGTCGTTGTGGCGATGACCACTGAGGGCTGTAGGGCGCCGTGGCCAGGGGCATCGCATCCATCAATGCCAGGGGTGCGGGGTTTTCATGGAGCGGACTCCCCGAGGCCGTTTGCCCGAAGGACGCGACCGAAGGTGGAGCCCACTGATGAAGCCTTCTTGCCGTCAATGGGCCGGCGGAAGCGTTCTCGGGGGTGTGACGTCCTTACGTTGGAACTGGAGCCTTAATCATCGTTCGCCGCATCCATTTCTCGACCCTGATCCATCCCTGTGCCTGACCATGAACAGCACCTACAACGAGCCCATCCGCCTTGACGATTGGATCGACCGGGTCGGCATCGGCGGTACCGCCGCACAGGAGCTGATGGAATGGCTCGGCATCGTTCCCGTTGCCGTCCAGCTTCCTGGCTCAGCTGATGTCGCTCACGTTCTGACGCCTGATCAGCGAGAGTCCTTGGATCGAGCCTTGGTGGAGGCCGTCAGCCAGCAGCCGCCTACCGAGGCCCAGCCCGTCGCCCCTCTCGATGGACTCACCGTCGCACGGTTTCTGATGGAGAGTTCCCGCGACGGCCTCCCTCTTCGCCATGAACTGCTGGCGGGCCTGCTGGGCGTCGACCCCGCCAATTCGGAGGCGATCCATACCGAGGCCCTGGCGTATGGCTTCCGGTTGCGGCGCCTTGGTCAGCGCGCCGGTAGGGCCAGTGACCCGGACCGCCCGACCGATCGTCGCCCATGGCTGGCAGTGATGCTACGGCCCTGAGCCGCGCACAGCCAAAGAAGGTCACCTCTGGAGGAGTCGGTCAGAAATAACGGCAAAGGTTGTAGTCATGGGCAGCCCTCTTGGGCCTGCATTCTCTGGGGATAGTCACCGCAAAACTCGTCACCAATGAGAAGGGCGCCCCGTATCGAGCGCCCTTGGGCCGGTTGCAGGGTCTGGGCTCGCGCTGCCCTGGTCGTGGCCTCTGATTCATTAATAGATCTGCCAGCCGTGGTTGTCAGTACGGCAAGCCGAAAGAGGCGTTGGGGCCTCAACTTCAAGAGAGCCAGATCACCACTGAGGGCTGCAGGGCCTCCAGCCCGCCTTGCGCTTCTCAGCCCAGAGCTTGAGGGCCTCAGCCCGGCTCAGTTCCCGGCGTGATTTCAGCAATGGGATCTCCTGATCCGGAAGCAGCTCTCCGGTAGTGATCTCCAGCCGTTGCACCTGGCGCTCCCAGCGGGTCGGGCGAAAGCGCAGGACCTGGCGGCCGTCGCTCAGCCATCCCTCCTGCGGGCTCAGGGGGACAGGCGGTGCTGGCCGGCTCATACCCTTCGGAGCCTGGCCTCGATCAACCGGCAACACTCTTCCACGTCGCTCGCACTCTCCACCCCCTTGCCGAGCGAGCAGAAGAAGTCCCGCCACACAGGCGGCACCGCCAGCAGGATCAGCGGTCTGCCCGCATTGATCGCATGGGCGGCTTCCGAGGCCGTGCCAGGGCCGCCGCCTCCGCAGATCACCACCACATCGGCGCTGAGCACGTTGATCACGTTGCGGGCCTTGCCCATGCCGGTGAATACGGCCAAATCCAGCACCGCCGTGCTCTGCCTCTCCTCTCCGTTCCCTTCATCGGGCAACACCCCCACCACCAGGTGACCTTCCACCCGGGCCGCGCCACGGCTGGCCGCCGCCATCACCCCCGCCGGGCGGCCACCGGTGAGCAGCACCCATCCCCTGGAGCTGATGCACTCCCCCAATTCCTCGGCCAGGGCCAAACCCTCAGCGGTGGCAGCTTCTCCGGCCCCCATCACCCCCACCACCGCGCGCCGTTTGCTCATGCCACTTCAGGTGCCCAGCCACGCTGTCGCGTCGTGTCTTCGGTCGAACCATGGCTGTGCCACGACAATCTGGTTGCGGGCCCGTCAACCTGATTGACACGGGACAGCCGTCTTTGAGAAGGGGCGCACGGATCTATGCGCGACATGCTCCTAGACCATAGACATATCACCAACAATGGCAATTCAGCTATGCCCTCGAAGAAGCAGATGCGAATAGCTGCAAGCTTGTGTTACTTTCTGCAGCGCGTCTGCGCCATATCTGCATCACATGCAAAC
This sequence comes from Cyanobium gracile UHCC 0139, assembly GCF_034931325.1. Classification (GTDB taxonomy): domain Bacteria; phylum Cyanobacteriota; class Cyanobacteriia; order PCC-6307; family Cyanobiaceae; genus Cyanobium; species Cyanobium gracile_B. Next base: position 6,082 of record NZ_JAYGHX010000008.1, read on the forward strand.
AAATTGCCCATAGAATCGAACTGCAGATAATGATTTATCTGCCCCAAGCCATAGAGGTGGCTTCACGACATGCCAGAAAACGATCTTCAACTCTCGGACATTGTCCAAGTGGTTAATTTGAAAGAAGAGTCATTTGTCATTGCCAAGTTAAGTCAACAGGTACCTGACGGCACGACGATCAAGAAAATCGAAGTCGTCATCGACGGGCCAGGAGGGGGGAGTTGCGGGGTTCAGTTTAATTAGTTCTAAAAACCGCTTGAGCTGCCTAAGCGCAGCAACTTGGTGGCGCCTGCCATGACCATCATGGAGCGCCACCATTTATTAATAAAGCCTTGATCAAAAGAGGCATATTCCAATAATCGCATACTCAAGTGTAGATGCAGACAAAAGCAAAACAAATAAGTAGAGGTTATATCGCTCCTGGATAATGTCACAGGACTGCTGACTGGCAAATTGCAATTAGAGGCTTTCAAATGCTGCAACGTTCTCAGTTCAACTACTTTGTCAAACGTGAAGATGGAATATTAGGCTACAATGCGCGAACCGGTATTTTTGCATTACTTTCGGATCATATTGCAGGAACCCTACAGAGCAGTGACCCGATTAAAAGCGTCAAGAGTGAGAAAGAACTTACAAACATGGGATTTCTTCATAATGGAGACGAGATTGACCAGATTATTTCCATATTTGAGGATGAAAGACACCAAGCAAGTCGTGTCAGCTTGACAATACTGCCAACCCTTGCCTGTAACTTTTCATGTGACTACTGCTTTCAAGGAGACCATAGTCATGGCCAGTTTATGTCTCCTAACACGCAGGAAGCATCCCTTCGCTATGTTCGGAGTCTGCTCGAAGAAGAAGGCCGAAGTACGTTTGATTGTACATGGTTCGGAGGCGAGCCTCTGCTAGCAAAAGAAACTGTTATTAATATGTCTCGTCAACTAAATGCATTAGCTGAAAATCTTGGACTCCCGTGCCCAGACATGAAGATAATCACTAATGGGACGTTACTCACCCCTAGCACTTCCAAAGATCTTTCAGAAGTAGGTGTTAGCTTTGCGCAGATCTCATTCGACTCACTGGTTTTCAAGGGTAAACACAAACGAGGTGTGATGGATGTCAATGGAGATCCTTCGATAATCTTAAAAAATATCATAGACGCAAACAAGTACCTAACCATACGTGTACGCATCAACGTCTCAACTGAAAACTTAAGTGAGGTGCCTGAGATAATCAGCTATCTCGGCAAATATGGTATCGAGAATATCTACGCAGAGAGAGTATTTGCGCATGAAAATGAGTTTGCCTCGAACGATGACTCAGGCTGTACAGTCGGGTCCTGCGGAGACTGCAGATCTGAAGATGTTTCGAGAATCAAAGAGTCTTCAAGTCTAAGTCGCGCAGATTACGCAAGTTTTGAAAAAGAACACTTTCTTGAAAACATCTCAGACAATCCAGTGAAGTTCAAGGATTTAGTAAAGAAACTTGTACCAAAGAAACATTTTTGTGGTGCTACACTGGGTAACATGCATGTAATCGACCCAGCAGGCTTCATAAGCCGGTGCTGGCATAGTGCTGGTTCACCAGCAGAAGCGATGGCAAATGTGCATAAGCTACATTTGTCAGATAATGCTTCCGATATTGCACGCCGTTGGCGAGAGTTCACGCCTTTCGCCTATCCAGCTTGTCATGATTGCAAAGTGTTGCCATTATGCATGGGAGGATGCTCTCATCCGAGAGTATTTATGAACGCTGCTGAACCACCCTGCGACTCTATCAAGCATCATATCCAGTTCTGTGTTGATCAAGTTGGTAGTGCCATTGATCTTCGATTGCAGAATTCGGCAAATACATCAGAAAAAGCCACAGGCGCCAAATAACAATGAGCATAAAAGACGAGAAAGTACAGCCAATTCAATTCTTTCATCAAGAGAAGTTTAATTATTGCGGCCCCACTTGTGGGCAGATGTACATTTCATTTTTTGGACCCGTCAGTGTTGACCAGAGCACTGCATTTCAGAAGATACGCGAGCTAAACACCGAAACGAACCCAGAGGCATTCTATTCAAGTCCTGAAGGCCTTTGCGGTTTTTTAAGTACCGTTACTCCAAACCAACCGTTGATTGCCTACTCATCGGTTACATTGGATGAACATTTGAAGAACATCTATCATGCCCTTCATGTGGATGGCATTCCCTGCGTCTGCCTAGTCAACAGTGGTGCTCATTGGACAGTAATTGATGGCATTAGGTTTAACCAAGTAGCGGGAGAACCTATAGAGGTTACGGCAATTCACTATCTTGATCCATCAGACAAGAACCCCAGCGAAGGGTATAAGTTCATGGCTGCACTTAGTCAGCAATACTTTATGCCAAATACGTATGGCCTAAAATGGAAGGATAAGTTAGTAGCTTTATCTAAGCCGCAAATACCTAATTTGTTCCAGCCATTAAATGTAAACTCTAAGATTTTATCCATCCCGGGAGGTGGTGCTGGAAGTATAGTTGACTCCGCCCTTGCAAACCTAGATGTTTATGGATTCTCTGGGGCCACTAGAATTGCAGGTGGTGGCGCACCCGTAGTAGATCCTATTCTAGTTACCGGCATAGATGGCGCCCCCAGCTATACTATCGTTCCTCTTGACGGATCATTAACAAATGAGTTTCGAGACCTCGTATATGTAGCAATTGAATATGAGACGAATAATCTTCTCGAAATCGCCAGTTTTACTAACGTTTTGCAAATTTATAATGACCAAGAAGCAGAACTAGTATTGAAGGAGAAATATCCAGGACAACTTCTTGACATTATCCCCGGATGCTTTTGGAAGCCTTGCTTTGAACTAAGAAGTTTTTTCAGCGTTGCACGCCGATTCAGGTTGGAAGGTAGAGAGATGTATCTGCTACCGGGCGGCGTTACTGCAGATTCATTCTCCATTTCTACTGTAGGGGGAGCATAAGTGAATGAAGAACCATGCCAGTTTTTAACATATGAATTCAATTAATACAGCCATAGACATGATGACCAAGTTGGGTTTCAACGGAATTAAGGCTATCGACACTTCCATTAGACCGTCCATCCCCAATCATATCTTAACTCCAATTTTGGTTACGGGCTTAAATGGCGCATCCAACTTTTCTGTATATCCACTTGATGCTACATCAGCGCCTGAATTCAATGACTTGATATATGTATCAATTGAGGACGAAACCAGCAATATGCTTGAAGCCGCGTGTATATCGAAGGCTCCTCAAATATACGACGACCTTGCAATGACAATCGTCCTGAGGGACAAGTTTCCGGGACAGTCTTTCGTAATTAAGCCTGGGTACTTTTGGGAGCCTTGCCATGAACTAAGAAGTTATCTGAGCGTCGTACGGCGATTCACGCTAGAAGATAAAGAGAGATTTTTGCTTCCTAATGGCATGGTGGTCAATCAATTGTCTAAGTCGAACATAGGAGGCGCGTAAGCAGTGCATGTCGGAATGTGAAAGCGTTGATCCACTGGATGCCTGCGGCGCCTACCAAAAGTCACCAGAGTTATTCAGCATTCTGCCCGAAGTGAGGAGAAGACCTCTATGCCTCTATTTAGAAAGACTATGGGAACCTCCGTATCATTGGAGCATTAAAGATTGCTAATTAGAAAGAGCAGGGTTAAATATTAATTCTGGCCAATGTTCTGCCATATCGCACGCTCCATACACTGCATCCTCTCCGCTAGGTGTGTAGTCCCACCAGGTTGTTCAGCTGACGATTGTGTGTGAGGTCTCCAGGGTCGGGGTGTCACCGCCCGTCCCAAGACCTCACCACCCATGCATAGCCACCCACTTGCCCGTCTGACGCCGATCAGTCGGGAACGCCTCCTCCGTCGGCATCTTGATGAGGGTGTACCGCTCAAGGCATTTGCTGCGAAAGCGGGCATCAGTCTGCGCACGGCCACAAGTGGCTGGCGCTTGGCGGTGGCGGTCTTGCGGTACCTGGGCAGCACTGCTGATAACGGAAGTTGGTCGCCCTCGGGGATGGGGCAGCTCCACCTATCGACGAATGCGCTCGGCAACCCCACTGAGCTGGACCACCCGGACACCCCGGACGAGGCTCTGCCCCCCTCTCCTGATTGTCTGCTCCACAAGAGGGGGGATATCTCTCATTTATCTGATAATGGTGTGTCCGGCCTGTCCGGCCTGTCCGGCCTGTCCGGCCTGTCCGGCCTGTCCGGCCAGTCCGGAGTGAGCTGGGGACTGGGGAGAGGGTGATGCTGCTGCTCTGTCCGGACCCTGGTGACTCCCAGTCCGCCCTGTCCGGGTCAGCCGGCGATCAACGTCCCCGGCTGCTGGGTCAACGGGATTGAGTGCTCGGGGGGGATCTGAGTCACGGGCGCTGCGACCAGGTGGCCAATGAAGGCGTGGGTTCAACGTCAGTGGTTAACCACCTTCGCGTGTCCCCCGAGGACGATACGGTGTTGACTCAACTGCCTGCTTCTTCCCCTGACTCACCTGGATCGCGTTCACCGCGCGGTCGGCGGCGATCTCCTGGAGGGGAAGGACGACGCTGCTGCAAGCAATTGAGGTAACGGTGCTACGGCCTCGGGGTGAGTCCGGCACCATTGGTTAACCACTGAGGTCGGTTCAGTCCCTTCCAGATCCCCCACTCAGCACCCCCCTCCACTCCCCCGAGCACGTCTAAGGCGTACCGAGGGTGACCATCGCCATCCCTCAAACCCTCCAGCTCAACCCCGAGCGCTCGGTCCAGCCAAGTGATGCCAGGCTCTGCATGGCAAGGCACTGAGGCGTGTCACACCCCGTTGCTCTTCGTTCTCGGGGGGATGAGGCCGAATCCCCGACCAGCCGGCTGCCACTTGCTCACGCCATGACCGCCCCGGGAACGCTGGAGAGGCCCTCCGGCCTCAGCGGATGACCGGAGCTCATTCGGGCCATAGGTAACGCGTTGTATAGCCTGGGGAAACTAATGCGGTCGCCATGAAAAGACTCTCGTTATTCCTGGCTGCTTTGAGCTTGACGTTGATGCCAATTTCAGCCCTTGCGGTGCCTTCCGTGGGGACGTTCAAATTCGAGGACACAGGAATCATGGGCTGCAGTGGTGCTGCCTCCCGTCGTGGCAGCAAAGGCTGGGAAGGACCGTTGTATGCCGCTTGGGACTACAACGGCACGATGGTGCTGAAGCTGAACGGCCAGATGCGCTCGATCGCCTTCACACGCTCCGATCCGGCCAAGGGTGCGCCGGCTAGCACTCCGAGCGTCTACAGCGGCAGGGAGGGCAACTATCAGGTGGACTTGACTTTCACCAGCAAGCGAACTGGCTATGAAACCTTCGGAGGGAATGGGGCTCTCCGGATTTATTCCGGTCAGCCAGGCGATTCGGTGAGCATCCCGGTCTATGTGGCACAGGGTTGCTGATGGCACCGCTCCGAAACAGGAAACAAAAGCGCCGAGATCGATATGCCTCGGAGAATGCATTGCCGAGCGGTACTTCTTTCGTGCTCGGGGCAGTGAGCCGAAGGCGATGGGTGATCTATGAAGGCCTGGGCAGGGGTGGGGCCGGCGTAAGTGGTTAACCACCGATGCTGGTCCTCCCGAGGCCGTTACACAGCTGCCTCAATGGCATGCGACTATTTCCTCTACGCGGAAGCTCACTGCCGCACTCCAGCAGCTGCTTCTTCCACTGGCCCACCTGGATCAGGCGCTCCACATGGCCGGCGGCGATCTCCTGGAGCGTCTTGCGGCCACTGATCGCCTCCATAGCGTCCCTGGCATTGAACTCGGTGCACCGGGTGCGGCGTTTCCTCATGGGTGGGCGCACCTTCTCAGGGGTGGTGCCGAGACTCAGAGGTTAACGATGGCGGCTGTCCAGAAAACCCAGACCACCTCACACCTCACTTCAGAATCACAAGGTCAGAGCGCTCCCAATCCCGCTTTCAGTCCTTCGGTGACGGCGGCAAGAAAGGGCAGATCGAGGGTGTCGATGGTGTCGCTCATCTGGTGGTAGTGCGGGTTACGCATGAATGACGTGTCGGTCACCATCACCGCGTCGTAGCCCGCATCCCAGAAGGGGCTGTGGTCGCTCAGTCGCACATCGGGAATCGAGCGGCCGGCATCCGGCACCGGCAGCAGCTTGGTGATCACATGCTGTCCCATCCGGTGCGCCAGGCCGGGGAGCATCGCTGAGGCGCCAAGGTTGCCCACCACGGCGATGAAATCGCCCCGATCGCCGTAAAGCGCCCGCATCGCCGGATGGGGGTAGTTCTGGGTTTCACTGGTGTACGCGAGCATCTCCAGACTCACCATCAGCTTGAGCTTCTGGCCGCTGGCCTTGAGCTCCCGGGCCAGGGCGCTGCTCCCGAGCATGCCCCATTCCTCCTGATCAAAGGCCACGATCCACACCGGTCGCTTGGGCGGGTGGGACGTCCAATGCACTGCCAGCTCGATCAGGGCCGCCAGCCCGGAGGCGTTGTCGTCGGCACCGATCGAATGCAGCGGGCCGTCGTAGTGGGCCGCTACCAGCAGGGGATCGAGCTGCGGCTGCTGGCCGGGGAGCTTGAGGATCAGGTTCGTGCCCGCATCGATCCCCTCACAAAAGCGGTGCTCTTCCACGGGACCCAAGGCACCAAGCTGTTCGCCCAGATAGGCACGCACCGCCATCAGGCCGATGGGATCCCAGCGGGCGTGGCGTGGCCGGGCCAGGTGCTGCAGATGCTCCAGCAGCTGGGTGTGGTCGGGAGCGTGTTGGGCGGCGGAGTGGTCGATGGCGATTTGACAGCGATACCCACAGCCTAATCGCTTGACACCTGCACTGCAAGTGTGGATAATTGAGAGATGGTCAAGGTCTCCACCCCTGCTGATGCGCTCTACGGCCTTGAGGATCTCCTCGTTGCCGCCGGCAAGCTGCTGGGTGAGGAGATCTCGCCGCGGACCGTGCGTCTCTATGCCACCCAGGGGCTGATTGATCGCCCCGGCAAGGAGGGGCGCAGTGCGGTTTACTGCCATCGCCATCTCCTGCAGCTGGTGCTGGTGCGCGCCCTGGCCCGGCGCGGCCTCAGCCTCTCCGCGATTGCTCCTTTCTGCGTTTTGGCCGACGCCGATCTGGAGCAGCAGCTTGAGCAGCTCGATGGGGAGGGGGCGGCGGCCACCGCTCCTTCCGACTCCGCGGCCAATGAGGCCCTGCAGTACCTGCGGGATCTGCCCTCCAGGGCTGAAGACACCGAGGCTCCGGCCGAGGGGTCACTGTCTTTCGCACGAAAGGCCGCCGCGATGGGCTCCGTCCTCGGGATGCTCAACAAACCACTGTCCTCCCGCTCCCGTTCCGACCACACCCCCACCGGATCCCGCTCCAGCGACAACGGCAGCCGCTGGCTGCGTTTCACCCTCGCCCCCGGCATCGAAGTGCACGTCCGCGACTCCGTTTTTCCTCCTCCTGCCGGCCCCCGGCGCCAGCAATGGCTCCAGCACCTCCTGGACCGCCTCAACGTCCTGCTCGATGACGCCTCCCGCTGAACCGTTCCCCCCGTCCCACCACTTCCCAAGACCATGACCCAACCCAACCTGCGTTTCCGGCCCCTGCGGCCGGCGGTGGCTTCCGATCGCCCCAGCCGCCTGGAGTTGCTGCTCACGATCACCGCTCCTGAAGCTGCCCCTGAAGCTGATGGCCGCCAGCGGCCGCCCCTGAACCTGGCCCTGGTGATCGACCGCTCCGGCTCGATGGGCGGCATCAAGCTCAGCTTTGCCCGTAAAGCAGCCCGCTTCCTGGCCGGGGAGCTCACCGTCCGCGATCGCCTGGCCATCGTCACCTTTGACGACGAGGTGAGGGTGGTGGTGCCCTCGACACCCGTAGCCGATCCCCAGCCGTTCATCGCTGCGATCAACACGATCCACAGCGGCGGCAGCACGGCGCTCTTCGATGGCTGGCGGGCTGGGGCCACCCAGGTGGCGGAGCACCTCGATCCCGGGGCGATGAACCGGGTACTGCTGCTCTCCGATGGCCAAGCCAATCAGGGCCTCACCGATCAGGGGACGATCGCCACCAAGGTGGCAGGCCTCACCCATCGCGGCATCAGCACCAGCGCCTTCGGGCTGGGGGACGACTTCGATGAAGACCTGATGGGGGCGATGGCCGCAGCGGGTGACGGCACCCTGGCCCACATCGAATCCCCCAGCCAGCTGGCCGATCTCTATGCCTCCGAACTCCAGGGACTGGCCAGCACCTTCGGGCGGCGGGTGAGCCTCGGGGTGCGCGGCAAGCACGGCGGCCGGGTGGTGGAGTTGCTCAACGATCTCAAGTCCACCACGGCCGGCAACCACCAGATGCCCAACCTGCGCGCCGGCCAGGAGCTCAACGTGGGCCTGGAGCTGGAGCTGCCCGCCTGGCTCCCCAACCAGGAGATCCTCAGCGTGCGCCTGGCCTGGGAGGCCCCCGGAGGCAGCGAACGCCAGAGCCTGATTGAGCACCTTCAGCTGCCGGTGATGGCCAGCGACGAGATCAAGCAACTGGAGCCTGATGACGCGGTGGCTGAACAGCTTGCGCTGCTCAAGGCCAATCGGGAGCGCAAGCGCGTGATCGCCGAGCTCGACCGTGGTGATATCGGCAGCGCCAGCGCCAGCCTGGGGACGCTGTACAGCGAGCTGTTGGCCATGCCCTCCAGCCCGAAACTGGCGCGGGAACTGGATTTGCTAAGCGAAAAGTTGGCGCTGCTCAAGAGCGATCCCAAGCGCGGCCGCAAGCGCCTGAGCAACGAATCGCATCGCTCCAGCCTGAACGTCTGGCAGAAAGACGATGACCACACCTGATGTGGTGGCGATCGGGGATGTGCACGGCTGCGCCTCCCTGCTGGAGCAGGAACTCAGGCCGCACCTGGGGTCAGGTGCGGAGCTGATCTTCCTGGGGGATCTGATTGATCGGGCCCCCGAAGCCGATGGCGACCGGCGGGTGCTGGAGCGGGTGTGGCAGTTGCAGGAGAACCCCGGCGCCTACGGGCTGGCGGCGGTGACGGTACTGCGGGGCAACCATGAGCAGATGCTGCTGAAGGCGATGGGGCCGAGAGCGCCGGATGAGGACGTGGAGTTGTGGCTTTGCAACGGCGCCAACCCCGACCTCCTGCCCCTGGCCCGCGGGCGCCAGGCCTGGTTCGAGCAGCTGCCGTACACGGCGATCCGCGGCCGCTATCTGTTTGTCCATGCGGGCGTGCGCCCCCAAATCCGCCTTGAGCACCAAGCCACAGACGATCTGATCTGGATCCGGCGGCCGTTTCTGAGCCGGCCCCATGGGTTGCCGTACACGGTGGTGCATGGGCATACCTTTCGGCAAGACTTCAAGGTGACGCGGCTGCCGCATCGGATTGGGATTGATACGGGGGCGTATGAGAGCGGAGTCCTGACGGCACTGCGGCTGGAGATTCCATCCTTTGCAACGGTGGAGGCAGGACCATGAAACGACAAGTGATCAGCCGACAAGATCGGCTTACCTACCTCGGCCTCTTTCGTGAGGCCCTCGATCTGGCCATCGACAGCCCCTTCCATTACCTCCTGTTTGATGAGGCCCTATCGCCTGTCCTGCAGGCGCTCACCCTCGATGAGATTCTCAGCCTGCATCCCACCGATGCACCCTTTCAGCAGCGCGTCTGGATTTGCGAAGACGTGGTGAATCTGGTCGTCCGCAAACGCAACCTCTGGCAGCCGACGGGACCTCTGCCCCAGCTCTATAGGCGTACTGGGACAATGATGCTGGTGGTGCCTCCTCTCGACCAGTACAACTCGCGTGGCCCTGGATCCTGGGAGACCGTCTACAGAACCGGGAAGGAGTGATGCCTATATCTCTAGCCTGCCAGGCAGTAGTCAAATCCGGCTGGAAAGATTAGTGGACTTAAGAAGTTCGAAGAGTGGCAATCTCGCGTGGAGATCTCATCAGCACATCGAGCTTACATGCACCTTATTGCAGAAGCTGCTACCATGATCAAGCCTCTCATTACCAACAAGCACGTTTATTGATGCACAGGAAAAAGCGTCGCAACAACAAGAACGATCAGACAAGAAAACGCAACTGATGACTGACTCCTCAAGGCAAGGAAACAATCCTGAAACGGCAGACATTCTCAGAAAGTACAGCGATCTTGTCAATGATGTCGCTTTTGACAAAGTTGAACATGGACTAAAGGAGGCAAACATATTTGCCATTCTTGGTATCCAGCACTTTGAGATTCGTCATTCTAATTTCTTGGCATGGATGTTCGACCCAAAGGGAAGTCACGGCATGGGCAATGCCTTCCTTCGTCGCTTTCTTCGGGACATCAGCTTGGAAAACCAAAAACATGGAGTTAATTCCCTCAGCCCAACCGACACTTCGCCCATAACAGCCGAAATCAGAAGAGAGTGGAATAACATTGATATACTTGTTATCCTGGATAGACATGTTGTCTGCATTGAGAATAAGGTTTACAGCTCCGACCATGAGAACCAGCTATCAAGCTACAGGAATGTGGTTGAAAGTCAGTTCCCAAAACCAAGATATGATGCAGTATTTGTGTATTTAACACCTGATGGGAGGTCGCCCAATGACGAAGATCAGCGCCAGCACTATGTTAACTATTCGTACGATAAAATTGTCGTACATGCAGAAAGGCTGCTACTGCTCCACGATCGAACACTTCCCTCAAATATAAAAACATATATTAAAGACTACACTCTCAACATTCGACGCAATCTCATGCAACAGGATCACCTCAACGAGCTGGCTCAACAGCTGTATGCGAACCACAAAGAAGCTCTTGACTTTATCTTTGCAAACAAACCTGATGCAGTCAGTCAAGTGAAAGACTATCTTTTCAGCAAGATTAATATTGAGGGATATGTAGAAGGGTCAAGAAGCAAGAGATTTTTGCGGTTTACCACGAGAGAACTTGATAACTTGCTGCTTAGAAAAGGAGATGGCTTTGGTGGCTGGGACAGGAGGGAGCAGTTTTTATTTGAATTTGAATTTTCTGTTCAATCAAGCAATCAACTTATTGTGATTTTCAGGACTAGCATCCACCCTAGGGGAGATCAGGATATACGAAGAATATTGATTGAGGCCATAGGATCACTGGACATGCAAAGCAGCTCAAAATTCTCAGTCAAAACCATAAAGAGATTTGATGTAAAAGACATAACTGAAAGAATTAACGATAACTCAATGAATGATCTTTTTGACACGGAGTGGCCCGGGGTTGTAGAAAGCGTCAGCGATGTGAGTCGTACCATCTTGAACCGCAGTGAAGAAATCAAGGCCATTTATAGTGCATTCCCCCTGGCTGATATTGAGTCTGTGAATTAGAGGAATGCGCCTGATCACCCCCAGCCAGCTCTCCCTGTTCAGCCGCAGTCCGCGGATCGGAGCATGGTGGGAGGAACTCAAGGCCAGCGGGCATTTCAGCGGTGTGCAGCCGCCGCCTTCGGGCCTTGATGAACAGCTGTTCGCCGATGGCCTGCGCCTTGAGCAGGTGTTGCTCAACCAATTGGAAGCCGAGGGCTATCGCATCGCCCGCCTCTCCGGCCAGCAGCGTGAGGCCGACTACGCCGCCACCAGGGCCGCCATGGCAGATGGCTTCGACTTCATCCACCAGGCGTCACTGAACAACGGCGAGATCCGTGGTTCTGCCGACGTCTTGCGCAGGATTGACAGACCCTCAGCCCTCGGGGATTGGAGCTACATCCCGATCGAATGCAAGCTGGCCAGCAAGCCCCGCACCACCTTTCTTGTCCAGGCCTGTGCTTACTGCGAGCTGCTCAGTCCCCTGCTTTGGCAACGGCCCGATCGCTTCGAGCTGTTTCTCGGTGGTGGCCGCTTCCAGGCCTATGACACCGATCGTTTCTGGGCCTGGTACCAACAGCTCCGCAACCGCTACCGCGATTTCTGTGCTTCCTTTGATTCCGCCTCGCCGCCGGAGGATGAACCCGGTGATCACGGCAGCTGGAGCGCCTTCATTGAGGAGCGCCTTATCGTCGAGCGGGATCTGGTGTTGGTGGCCAACATGCGCCAGAACCAGCGCCTAAAGCTCAAGGCCGCCGGCATCCACACAATCGAGCAGCTGGCCGAACTGCCTCCCTGCTCCAGCATTGCTGGCCTGGCCGCCGAGGCCCTCTTTGAGCTGCGGCAGCAGGCTCAGCTACAGCTCACGCCCCATGGGGCCGATGGCAAGCCCGCCTTCCTGGTGCGCCCCCTGCAGCAAGGCAAGGGACTTGCCGCCCTGCCCGCCGCCGATGCCGGGGACATCTGGTTCGACATGGAGGGCATCCAGGATGCGGTTGCTGCCAAGAAGCTCGAATACCTCTTTGGGGCCTGCTACAGGGAGGCTCCGGCTCAGCCGGCAGCCTTCATCGCCTGGTGGGGTCATAGCCCCCTGGGAGAAAAGCGGGCCTTCGAGGGGTTTGTAGATTGGGTGGAGGAACGGCGGCGCCGTCATCCAGGCCTGCACGTCTACCACTACGCCAGCTATGAGAAGTCGGCGATGCGCCGCCTCTCCCAGCAACACCAGACCCGAGAAGCAGTGATCGACGATTGGTTGCGCAGCGATCTTCTCTGCGACCTGCTGCCGATCGTCACCCGCTCGATCGTCCTAGGTGAGGGCAGCTACTCGATCAAGAAGGTGGAGGGGCTCTACATGGGTCCCCGTGACGCCGATGTCACCAACGCCGGTGATTCCGTCGTCGCCTACCTGCACTGGCAGTCCTCCTGTGAGCCTTCCGTGCCGGGCACAGCTCCCCTTGGCAGCCCCAGGCTTCAGGCCATTGAGGACTACAACCGCGACGACTGCATCTCCACCGTGCTGCTGCACGACTGGTTGCTGGATCTGCGCTGCGCCCAGGGCCTGCCCGAGCAGCCCCTCGAACATCCGGAGGAGGAACGCCCTGAGGCGGAACCCTGGCCCCTGGAAGCCCTCAGCGCCCGATTGATCGCTGAGTTGCCCGAGCCGCTCCAGAGCGAACCAGCCGCCAATGCCCCAGAAGTTGAACGGCTCGCACAGGAGCAGCCGGGTCCGCGGGGCCTGAGCTGGCGGGTGCAGCGCCTTCTGGCCCAGCTGCTGCCGTTTCATCACCGTGAGGCCAAGGTGGCCTGGTGGGCCTACTTCGATCGCAGGGGTAAGGCTCTGCAGAGCCCGGAGGAACTCGATGCCGATGGCGAGGCGATCAACGGAGCTGTCTTGCAAGGCTCCGAGAGTGTGCAAAGTGCCCGCACCGGGGCCGATCTGCACACCTTCTGCTTCGACCCGAGCCAGACCCTCAAGCTCCATGTCGCCGAGGGAGATGGGCCCATCAGGCTGGAGATCCCCGAGACCGGCCAGAAGCTCCCGGCTGTAGTGATCGACGGCGAGAGGGGCATCCTCACGCTCAAGTACGCCTGGAGCGCCAGAGACAAGCGGCAGGCCGAAGGCCTTGACGTTGAGCTCCCCAAAGTCCCCCTGGCTCTGATCCAGGTACCCGAGGACATCAGCAAAGCCCTGCGGGAGAGCCTGCTGGCCCAGGCCGAGAGCTGGGTGGATGGTGGCAAGCCCATCCCTACCGCAATCGTTCACCTGCTGGAGCGACGTGCCATCGAGCCACTGGTCCCGCTCAATGCCGCCCTCGCGGCCGATCCGAGCGCGTTACCGATCCAGTTGGCGGCGTTTCTGGCCACTCATAGCGATCTGACCCTGGCGCTGCAGGGCCCCCCGGGCACTGGCAAGACCACCGTCACCGCTGAGGTGATCGCCGAGTTGGTGGAGCGCGGTCTGCGGGTGGCGATCAGCTCGAACAGCCACGCCGCCATCAACAACCTGTTGCTCAAGGCCCACAGCACCTGCGCCGCGCGTGGCCTTAGCCAGCAGGTGGTCAAGTGCAGCACCGCCAAGGACGACAAAGGCCTGGTCGGCCAGCCCGTGGCGCTCTGCAAACCCGATGCCCTCACAGGCTCGATGGCTGTAGTGGGCGGCACGGCCTGGATGTTCGCGCGCCCCTTGATGGAGGGGGCCTTCGACTGGCTGGTGGTGGATGAGGCGGGGCAGATGTCCCTGGCCAATCTGCTGGTGATGGCCCGCTGCGCCCGAGGGATCCTGCTGGTGGGCGACCAGCAGCAACTGGCCCAGCCCAGCCAGGCCGATCACCCGGGGGAGAGCGGCAGCTCCTGCCTGGAGTACCTGATGCAGGAGAAGGCTGTGGTGCCGGCCGATCGGGGCGTGTTCCTGGCCACCAGCTGGCGGATGGAACCCTCGCTCACCGCGATGGTGTCGGCGCTCTTCTACGACGGCCGCCTCCAGGCCAGCCCCGCCAATGCCATCAACCGTATCGGGTGGCGGGAGCCCTTCATCGGCAGTACGGGCCAGATCCTCCCCACCCAGGGGCTGGTGTTTGAAGCGGTGGAGCACGTCGGTCGCAGCGTCTGCTCGGAAGAGGAGATCGAGCGCATCGCCCTGCTGGTGGAAGCCCTGCTGGGGTCCACCTACCGCCATGCCAGCGGCGACGGCGAGCGCAGCGGGGTGCTCACCCCCGACGGCATCCTGGTGACGGCCCCTTACAACGTTCAGGTGAACCGGCTGCAGCAACGGCTAGGCAACCGGGCGCGGGTGGGAACGGTGGACCGATTCCAGGGCCAGGAAGCCCCCGTAGCCATCCACTCCCTCACGGCCAGCGATGGCGATGCCGCCCCCAGAGGTCTGGGATTCCTGCTGCAGTCCAACCGGCTCAACGTGGCCATCAGCCGTGCCCGTTGCCTCTCGATCGTGGTGGGTTCTCCTGGCCTGGCGACCGGCATCGCCAGCACGGTGGCGGAAGCGGAGCAGATCAATCGCTTGTGCCGGATCACGCAGGAAAGCCTTCGTGATAGCGGCATGTGGATTGGTAGCGAATCCGCTGATTCATCGCGTCCATTCTGATGTCAAACAGTTCAACGTCGTTGATGTCGATGAACTCCTGCTAAGCGAGCAGAAGAAGTCCCGCCACACCTGCGGCACCGCCAGCAAGATCAGCGGTCTGCCCGCATTGAGCGCATGGGCGGCCCCCGAGGCCGTGCCTGGCCCACCGCCCCCGCAGACCACCACCGCGCGCCGCTTGCTCATGCCACCTCAGGACACCAGCCCCGCTGGCGCGTCATGTCATCGGTCCAACCCTGGCAGCGGCGCGTGAGGTGCTCCCCATGGGCGAGCAGACCTTGGTGCAGCTGGCAGGTGAGCACCGGGATGCAGTTCACCCCGGCGTGGTGGCGAAACCAATGGCAGGTCATGCAGACCATGCGGCTGCGGCTGCTCTGCAGGACCTCCTGACCCAGATAAGGCCACTCCTCGATGGGCTGCTCCAGGGAGCACCGGCTCCCGAGGTGGAACGGCGCAGGTGGCACCCCATGGCAGCTCTCGGCAAGTACGCCTGTACTAGCATGGGAGTTCCATCTCTGCTGCTCCACTGGATCCCTCCGGAAGTGCTGGCTGGAGTGCCTCGATTCGGCTCGCGAGCTCCTCGTAGCGGAGGCCATCCCCATAGGTCCGAATCAGGGGCTGGAGCCCGATCGAACGACGCTCGCCATGGAGCTTGGCTGTGGGCACCACCCAGAAGAGCCACTGACTCACCTCCAGAGCGTCAACCAGGTCGGGGTCCTCCTCTGCCAGCAGACAGAAGACGTAGCCGGTGGCCACGCGCTGCTCAATCGGGAAGCTGATCGTGCTCGGGCGCGCATGCTGCCAGGACTGCACGAAGGCCGCCGACTTCACCTCCAAGGTGATGGAGCCAAACGTCACATCCACCTCGGCCCACTCGACACGGTGCTGCCCAGGATCGAGGCCAAGAGCCCGATGTACGAGCCACTCGGCATAGGCACCACGGGTGCGATTCTCCAGAAGGTGGCCAGAGTTCCAGCGGAGGAATTCGTCTAGGTCTGTCATGAGGGGTTCGAACTCAGTGCAATGGGTTCGGCGTTTGCTCAATGGTGGGAGCCCCTTTCCGGGGTGGTACCCCAGCTCGGGGGGTAACGATGGGCTCTGTCCAGAAAACCCAGACCACCACAAACTGAGCTTGTCACATTACTTCCTTATAAGATGAATAGGCGTTAGCCCACGCGTAGCAGGGGGTAGAAGTCTCCTTCATCTGTGTTGGGCGTGCCATTGCTTGAATGCTGCCAGCCAACGTTTCAGGGAAAATTGCCTTTAGATGATGTGCGTGGTGAAATGGAATGTTTTGGAATAGCCCCCACCCTGAATCATGCTTCAAGAGCGCATAGACAGAGCCTCCATTGCTGTTGTAAGCCAGCCCCATGTCTAACCCACAGTTGATTCCTAAAGATGCTTTAGTGATTTCTCGATCAAGGATCGTACCTGCGCTATGCGTGATGGTATTTGCAACAGACTGAAACTCAAATGGCGCGGAATTCAGGGAAGGCCTCAACTCAATGGATTCATTAATCAGATCATTTATTCGCCAAGCCGTCATGACGTCAGTGTCATTGGCAAGCCTGAAGATAGATGCGATCTCGACAAGGTAGTCTTTCTTTGCTATTGCTTCTGCAAATTCATCAGAATGAGGCAGAGGACCCAAAAGTTTCTCACGCAAGAACTTTCTTAACCCATGCTGTTTTCTTGCAATCGCCACCTGGGGAAGTGACGAGGAAAGGGCTTTAAACATATTTAGAAGTTGGTTTTCTGGGTTGCAGTCAATCTCCTTGGTGATTTTCAATGTCTCGCTAAAAAGAATTCTGTCGTTCCGCGTTGCAGAGTAGACTAGAATTGAATAGTCCTCAGTCTCCTTGTTCGTTATAGGGAGCTTGATTTCTAGAGTTGTTGCTCTACCGAGATACTTTTGGTTGCTCCCGCAAGACGAATCAACTCGCGCGAACGTCTCTAAAGTCCCCTCTGGAAAGTTAGAAACTCTGATGATGTCATCTGAATCTATGAACTCAACTGTAAGTTTATCGAGGTGGAATATGTTATGCATCCCGTCCTGAGCCTTGGCCTTATTGGTGCAAAAAGAAAAGCTCGTTGTCCCTTCAGGAATTCTATCTGGGGTAAGAATATGCTTGTCTTGAGCGGACTTCCATGCTTCTTGGAGCTTTGACTTCAAAAGCAATGGATCACTAAGAGATTCAATGAAGCCAATCATGCGAGAAGCTCCTCTTTCAGGCTTCGGAAGCAATCTATGCCAGCTGATTCTCTTGGAAACATCGTTAGCACACATTGTGATCCATGGGCTGCTTGCAAGTGCACCTATCTGATTGATTAAGGCTAGGTATCTTGGCGCAGTTTCTGGGATATAGTAAAGACATCTATCCTTAACACCGGACAGCTCTTCTGGCAGACAGTCTATCTTATCTTTGTTATATAGAAGAAGGTCGATAGCAATAAGATTTAGCAGGAAGTCAGGCATTGATCTATTCTCAGCAAGTCGATATCTACTAATGCACGCGTTCGCAATTTCTGCAAATGAAGCAAGTTCTTTCAGTGCTGAGAACTCTTCGCACTTTATCGCTTGAGAGACGGCCAAAACAAGTTGCATTTCATTCCACTGAATATCTTGACTAGGCGTGATACTGTGTAACGTTTTCACTAGGTTAATTGAACTATCAATGTCCGTCATTAGCCTGATGCATGCAAAGCCAAAGTTCGAAACCTCAAGGCCGCCATCATCCCCTAGAAGAACAAGACCTTCTTGAAGCAGGAAGCTTATGGTCTTTTCTATTTTATGTTCGATTTCACGGCTTTCTTGATCACAAAATGCTTGAAAAGTCTTCGAATACCAAGTCTTTGCTTCATTGCCGGACTGGATGTTTTGTAGTGCGATCTCCGCCAGTATAACTTCAACTAGCTTATTGCTCATCCCACTTTTTACTCTGCTACTCTTTTCAATGCCCTCGGACCACTTTTCCTTTTCATATTCTGGGCAAATAATGATGCCCCATCCTTCATTCCCCTCTCCCCTTCCAGCACGACCAAGCATCTGATTGGCTGTATTGATTCCTAGTGGTTCATTCCAGCCCAGCGTAGTCTCACTTATAATAACAGTTTTTGCTTTGGTATTAACACCCTGGGCAAGTCCAGTAGTTGAAAATAGAAAGTCAATTTTGGAGTCGTTAAACCTTTGTAGCGACTCAATGCTTTTGCTGTAGCCATTGAAGTGCATTCCAATTCTATTCCTTAAAAGAAGATCACTTGCTTCATTAGACGGAGGTTGTTTCGTGTCAACCCTGTCCAATAGATCTTCGACCTCGGTTAGATCTCGAAGGAGGGATATCGCCTGCTTGAAGCATTTTCTTTTCGATCTGCAGAAAACAAGCGTTGCGCCTTTCTTCTGGCTGTCATTATTGATGGATCTAAGTGTTTGAGTCAGTACTTGCTCTCTTCTTTTGTCTAATATCAAAAAGTTTTCACGTCTGTCGCCTTGGTAGCAAATGACTTCTTTGTTAAGGCTACTCGGCTTCCATGTGCTTTTTAGAACACGAGCGTTGAACCAGCCTGCAAATTCTTCTTCATTATCTAACGTAGCTGATAGGCCAATGATCCGTGGGTATGGGGCTTGATCTTTTATGCGTGCAATGATGGATTCGAGTAATGCCCCTCTCGTTCTGTCTGCCAAGAGATGTATTTCGTCGATGACTATCGTGTAAACCTGGGTCGTGATTCTGTTTGCGCTTTGCCTGCGCAATATGGATTCATACTTTTCTGTTGTGCAGATCCATAGATTGTGCTTTTCTAGGAGCTCATTATGGGCATCATCGCCTCCAAGCAGCTCTAAGGATTTGATTTTTGGGTGACTCAGGTTCTTGAGACTCTTTGTTATTTCCTTAGCTAAAGCTCTTGAAGGCACAAGCCAGACTGCCTTAGCATCTAGCCGAATCGAAGCACTGAGTAGCCCTAAAATGCCAACCAAGGTCTTACCAGCACCGGTGGGTGCGATCACTAGTAAGTTTTCTTCTCCATAAAGGGCGTGCCGTGTGCAAAGGCTTTGCAGAGGGTTGAGTCTGCTATAAGGAAGAGTCCTTTGAATAGCGATCTCTTCGACTAGATCTTTGACGTCAGTATGAAGCTCAGGTCCATCGAGTTGCTCAGAAACTGCGTGCTCTCTTTCTCGAAACTGATTGCTAAAGTCTTCGATTTTGTCTTGGTCTTTGCAGAACTCGGCAAAGTTAATGTTCCTAAGAGCATCCTTATTGAAGAAGTTGAGTGTTATATGGGCATGCTCTTGTTCGCTACATACCGCCTTACCATGTAGCTGTGGTAAGGCAGTGACGTGAACTCCACAATTTTTAAGAACCTCGATAGTACGCCTGTTCGAGTGATCTGGTCTGATTTGGACTCTCACGTCGATGCCGCGATGGGCTGTAGTTACTACTTCTTGTCTGATTCGTATACCTGTCTCATCGTCTGCCCACCAGGGCATCGCGATAAGCAGCTGTTGATTTGCCTCTTGGCAAATCCTTATAATCTCTTCAACATGATTGCTGCCTTCGTTCATGGGCTTGCTCGTTGGGCAGAGCTGTATGTCGATAATAGATTCTTTGGATGACTTCGGCCAACATGGTTTCCCTAGTGTTGTCCTCGGGCATGGTCGAGATCAAGGCCAGAGTTTACTTTGGCTATATGGACGATGGCGCCTGCCCACCTAGTTCATTCTTCGCGGGTTCTGGGAACCGCGAAACCGACCCCACTCCTTTACGAATACCATATCGGGCGTGTACAGGCTAGTGAGAGTCTGGAACCCCAAGTCGGCCCAAGCAACAGTGGAGACATGAGCACAGGTCAGGACTGGGGTGATGGCTGGCAAGCTAGTCAGCTTCACGGACTATGAGCTGACCACCTCCGAGAAAAGCACCGAAGTCGAGAAATTCCCTGCTGAGTTGGAGGCGCTAGTGCCCTGGCAGCCGCTCATTGAGTGATCGAGCTACCCAGCTCCAAAGAAGATCGCCCGGCCTCTCCGATGGCCATCATGCTGCGTATCAACCAGATGCAGCATTGGGATTCACTCACCGACCCAGCGATGGAGGTTACCCTGATCTTGGTGTCCACAATGCATTGATTCTCGGAGACCAAGGCTGGGCTTGGCATTGGAGCCAAAGGTGGCAGTAATGGGACGCTTTCGGGGATTGGATCTATCCACCTATCGGCTCAAGCCCGCTTGGGTACCTTCCCCCCTCCTGAGCCTGACACCCCGGACACGCCGGACAGGGCTCTGCCCCCTCTTCTCATTGTCTGCTCTACAAGAGGGAGGGGATCTCCTCTAATACCTGATGGTGGGGTGTCCGGCCTGTCCGGGCAGTCCGGAGTGAGGTGGGGACTGGGGAGAGGGTGGAAGAGCTGCCATGTCCGCACTCTGTCCGACCCCTATCCGAACCGGAGAGTGATTAAGTCCTCCCTGCTGTCGGGCTCTAGGGAATCTCGACAAGCCAGACCAACTAAAAATGCAGTGGGTTTCTCGCGTAGGCGGATGTATACAGCTTATGGGCGCCAATCCCATTCCAGTCAAGTGTGGAGAGACATATTGAAGATAGTACTTTGGTCAATTGTGTTGGTGCCAACAATCGCCGTTCTTGACCTAGATCTCAATATCATATAGGTTTCTGCTTGAAACCCACTTGCCAGCTTACAAGTCATGGAAGCAGAAGCTACTGGCTCTAAGGCAAAGCATGCTCTGATCTCAAAAGGGAGAGTCGTTGCCATCGTTAGACAAGCTTGTTCTAAAACAGTCTTTTGGCAGCATGAATATCTAACGCCCAGCAAGCCTAAAGAGCACCATGTTACCGCAGTCTCGGTGGCAATTGGCAAGGGAACTAATGTAACACGAAATTATGCACTTAACATCCATAGTGCGGCGCTTCAGGCCTGGCTTGACTATGATGAGATTGAGGAGTTGTTCGCTGGAATTAATGTCGTGAAAAGCTTTATGATAAACATGCAGGCTGCATCTCCTGAATCAAAGGATGTATATTTCTGCTCCCGTGATGGATTCCGCGTTGGATTTACTCAGAGGCCTAACAAGCCAGAGCAAGATTCTTATGTTCTAATCGATGGAATCACTTATGGCCTAAGCCCACGACTCCCCGACATATCTGAGACCACAGGACCCTCTGAACTGGAAGCAACGGCAAGTACGACATTAGCCCCGTTGGGCCAAGCTTCCGATTTTGACAACCTAGTCACGGCGCTAAGAGAGGGTCAGCTGCTTCTAGATGCATGGCAAAAGAAAGACGGTGCTCCTTAAGTACTCTATCATGACTATATAGATAGGGACTATCAGTATTGGGGGCTGAAGGGCATTCTAAGTGAGTAGTCACGCCATTTTTTACCAGCGGACAATTGGGTGTGAGGTGGTCAGTGGGGTACCATCCCTCGTCCCAAGGCATCACGTTATCCGTAGTAACAAAGTCGCCCTTCTAACGTCGATCAGTTGGAAAGTCCTCATCTGTCGGGATCTTAAAGAGGGCGTATCCCGAAGACTCGTGTGGAATAGCCGGGATCGTCCTGCAAAGTGCTTTACGCTAACTTACGCGCTTCCGTGATGGCTGTGTGGCGGCACTGGCAGATCGACGGAGCATTCGCCGCATCCAGTGGCGGGAACACGACCCGCACGCAGTGCCCCCAGCGTGTGGTGAATCTGTAGCAGCAGCGTTTTCACCTCTGCAAAGTCGCGCGACTGCTGACAACTCCAGTTTTAACTTCGCTCAAGCCCTCATTGCTCGACCTTGGGACGCGGCCACTTCATCAGCCAGCGTCACTTGAAGGTCGAAGAGCGCCCCCAACCCGCCTCCACTGGGCCGGCCCAGACACGCCGGACAGGGCACTCTGCTCCCTCTAAGTGTTCACTGCTCTGCAAGGAAGGGAGGGACCTTATCAAATGTCTGATGGGGGGTGTCAGTCCTGTCCGGGTAATCCGGGTTGAGCTGGGGACTGGGGAGAGGGAGGAGGTGCTGCCCTGTCCGTACCCTGTTCGAGCCCTGTTCGGGCCGAACGGTGAATGAGGCCCACCTGCCTGTCGGGGTCAATGGGATCGCGTGCTCGGGGGGGTCACTCCCTTTTTGGAAGGGAGCAGCAAGTCTGAGCGACACCTAGCTCTTCCTGTTGCCCTGCTTACGCTGTGCTCACGTTGAGTGAGCGGCATCGGCAGTGCGTAGCGCGACCTTCTCGCTGAGCAACCTGATCACCCTCTTGACCATCAAGGAAGTGCTGCACCCATGACCCTGCCAGCGCAACTGCACGCCACACCCGTGCTACGGCATCTACGCCAGCGGCACCTCCTCGCCGACTACCTCCTCGCCGGCGGGCTAGAGCCCGAGGCATTCCTTGCACAGCTGCGGAAGCTGTCGGCTTCTCCCGAGGGACTGCCATCCTCTGCCTTTTCCAGTGCTGTGTGCCGCCGTCTTGAGGAGCTGCATCTCCTCACACGGCAGTCGCCCCCTGCCTGGTGTCTCCCCCTGCCCTTCGGCTTCGTGCAGGCAGTGAACGTCGAACTCACCTATTCCTGCAACCTCGCTTGCAGCCATTGCCTGCAGGACGGCCTGCGCCCCGTCGGCCAGCCTAGTTGGCTCCCGAGCGAGCCCATCGTCCGTCTGTTGCGGGAAGCCCGCCTGCTCGGCCTTACCCGCACCGGCGTCAACGTCACCGGCGGGGAGATCTTCGCCACAGGCAGTCCGGTGCTTGAGCTGCTCGCCGCAGCCGCCGAGCAGGCCATCCCCAGCCGCGCCAACACCAATGCCTGGTGGGGCAACCGCGAGGGAATCACCATCGGGGATCACCACTTCCCCGACGATGCGGCCGTCGTCACTGCCCTGCGGCAGAGGAACCTGGGCCGTCTCGCCCTCAGCCTCGATCATCGCTACGAGCAGTACCCCGCCCTACTGGATCGCGTGATCCGTGTCGCCGTGCTCTGCGAGCAGGCCGAGCA
Organism: Cyanobium gracile UHCC 0139; assembly: GCF_034931325.1. Taxonomy (GTDB): domain Bacteria; phylum Cyanobacteriota; class Cyanobacteriia; order PCC-6307; family Cyanobiaceae; genus Cyanobium; species Cyanobium gracile_B. The sequence continues at coordinate 28,953 of NZ_JAYGHX010000008.1, forward strand.
GCCCTACGAGGTGATCGCCACAGAACCGGGCCGCAACCTGACCCAGCTGGCCAGCCGCGAGCTGCTTGACGTCCTCGGACGGAAACCTCGCCACCTCCATCTCACCCTGATGGAGACGGTGGACATCGGCGCGGCAGCCCACTCCAATCGCGACACTCTCGATCCAGGGCGAGTGGCCTCCCTTGTGCACTTGGCCCCCTGCGCCACCGCCGGCTTCCATCGCCCCTACTACCTGCATGTGGGACCCGACGGCGGCCTGCGCAGCTGCCTCTATGCCCCCGGCGCCGGCTGGCAGGGGAACGTGCTCAAGCAGCCTCTCGCCGCCTTGCTCAACGCCGCCGCCACCAATCCGATCGCGCTGCTGTTCGCCAGCGGTGGATTCGATGCTTTCATCGAGCGCGCCGTGACGCCCTGGCGCCATCTTTACGCCGATCCCCACCACGGCTGCGCCGCCTCCGCGTTGCTTGCCCGGATCGCCGAACTGGTGCACCAACTTGAATCCTCGGCCGGGCGGCCAGCCACCGCCGCTGAGCTGGAGAACCTGCACCGCCGCATCGCTAGGGAATATCGCCTCACCCCGGCAAGTCCAGCCGCACCAGTCCGGTCCTGATCGTTGCTCGCACCTACACACGCCTCTCTTTGGCCCGCCGACTTCGCCCTCACGTCCCGACAAAACACATCCCAATACGGGAACTCTCCCCAAGCCCCGATGAGTACCTCGATCTCCACCCACTCCCAATTGCAGAAGCACCTGGAGGCGGTAGCTAAGCCCCGCCATCTGCACTGGAACCGCTTCGGGCTGCTCTCCGTGCGCAACTACGTGGCTGGAGCCCTCGGGTCCCTCGGCTCGGTTGAGGAGCACAGCTTCAACGAGGGCCAAGGCAAGGGGATCAACCTGATCCTGCGGCTGGCCGGTCAGCAGCCGGATTTGCCACCCCTACTGGTGGGTGCACACTACGACGGGCCGCTGAACTCGATTGGCGCTGACGACAACGCCAGTGGTATCTCCGCCCTTCTCGTCCTGGCTGAGCGCTGGGCGGAGAACCCGCCCAGGCGTCCTGTATGGATTGTGGCCTTCGATCAGGAGGAGTGGGGCATGCTCGGCAGCACAGCTCTGGCCCGTGAGCTACGTCAGGCTGACCAGGAGATCCGGCTGATGGTGAGCCTGGAGATGCTCGCCTATACCGCTGAGAAGCAGAACTATCCCCATCCAGCGATGCGAGCCATCTATGGCGACAAGGGAGATTTCATCGCCGTTGTCGGCAACACCGGTACGGAGCCCATGCTGTCTGGCCTGGCCAGTCAAATGGGTCAGCATGTGAAAACCAAGGTGCTGCCGGTACCCAATGCCGGGCGAGATATTCCAGACGTTCGCCTCTCGGACCACAGCCCTTTCTGGGATGCGGGCTACGACGCCGTGATGGTGACTGATACCTCCTTCATGCGTAATCCGCACTATCACCGCATGACCGACACGATCGATACGCTCGATCTGCCCTTCCTGGAGGCCGTCACCGAGGGGATTTATCTAAGTTTAAGCATGGTCTGACAATACGCTTAATAGCTTCTCAATTGATTAATAGCTGCCAACATGGAAAGATGAGCATCTTGCACAAGGCTAACAACGTGCCTGAGTTGGCCAGGACATACTTGGCAACTAATAACCCGCCTGAATCATCGAATCGATTTTGGCAGATCAGCCATGGTAATCGTCCGCAGCTGGATCTCTGTCGGCAAGTCGAATGAATTGATTATTCGTACTGATTGTCGCTTGTTAATCTTATCCATCAGATTTCTGACCTCGCGCGCATTTCCGAATGAATCTGGGTTGGAGGATTTAAGATCTTGCAGAAGGACGGAACATTGATCAAGGATGTCATCGCCAGCCACCCACCCCCTCTTTTTCATGTCAATTCGCACAATCTCGGAAAGCTCCTTTTCGCTATACCCTGGAAAGTCAACAAGAGTAGTAAAGCGAGACTTGAGGCCAGGATTAGTTTTGAGAAGATTGTCAGTTTCCTTGGGGTAGCCAGCCAGAATGACGGAGATACGGCCTACATTGTCTTCGATAAACTTAATGATTTCACTTATCGCTTCTTTGCCAAAGCTGTCGGCATCATCCTTGCTTTGGCCGGCGAGTGCATAAGCCTCGTCAATGAACAGCACACCGTTCAAAGCCTCGTTGAGAACTTCTCTCGTCTTCAGAGCTGTTTGCCCAATATAGCCCGCAATAAGATCAGATGCGGTGGTTTCGGTGAAATGGCCACTTGATAGAGTTCCAATTGCCTTCATGGCTTCTCCCAGCAATCTAGCTACCGTTGTCTTGCCAGTTCCGGGTGGGCCAGTAAAAACAAAGTTCAATGATGAGTCAAGGGATGGAAGGCCCTCATTTGCTCGGAATGTGCCTGCAATCTGTACTGCAATAAGCTCGCGTACTACACTCTTGACATTGTCTAATCCAACGAGACTGCCTAAGGTGTCGTAAACCGATTGAAGACCACTAAAGCTCGAAGATAGGCGCCTATCTAGAATGGCTATTCCAAGTTCATCGCCCTGCTCAGCGGCCTTGTTAAACCACTTCAACGCTTCGGCGGAATCCTGCACCACCCTTTCACCTCTTGAATACATCGAACCAATAATGACTTGCGCTGTTGCATCGCCATTCTTGGCGGCCATTAAATATAACTCATCAGCCTTGGCTTTGTCCTGAGCCACGCCTTGGCCCTGAGAATACAACCCCCCGAGATAGAATTGCGCCGTTGCATCGCCCTGCTCCGCGGCTTCGCTTAGCCATCTAGCCGACTCGACAAAGTCCTGCGCGATACCTTGACCTTGGTAAAGCATCACGCCAAGCCTGGACTTCGCTTCTATATTTCCTTGCTCAGCAGCCTTACGACACCACTTCACCGCCTCAACATAGTCCTGTGCCACACCTAGACCTCCGCTGTACATCGCCCCGAGATTGACTTGCGCCTCTGCATGGCCTTGCTCAGCGGCCATAAGTAGCCACGTTGCCCCCTCAGCAAAATCCTGTGCCACACCCTGGCCTCCGACATACATCGCGCCAAGAATGAATCGTGCCAGTGCATCACCCTGCTCAGCGGCCTTTCGATACCACTTCACCGCAACGACATGATCCTGTGCCACCCCCTTGCCTTCGCTATACATCAAGCCGAGATTGACTTGCGCCTTTGGATGGCCCTGCTCAGCTGCCTCATTAAGCCATCTCGCCGACTCGGTGAAATCCTGCGTCACTCCTTGGCCAGAGCTAAACATCATTCCGAGGTTAACTTGTGCTTCTGATTCGCCCTGCTCAGCAGCTTTGATAAACCACTTCACTGCCTCAATAGCGTCCTGCGCTACACCTCGGCCAGAACTGAAAATAATGCCGAGGTTAGTTTGTGCCATTGCATCACCCTGCTCAGCGGCCTTTCGACACCACTTCATCGCCTCAATATCGTCCTGCGCTACTCCAGTACCGTAAGCATAATCTAAGCCGAGAAGACGCTGTCCAACTGCATCACCCTGTTCAGCCGCCTTGCGATACCATTTCGCCGCCTCGACATGGTTTTGTGCCTCACCTTGACCCCGTTCATACATCAACCCAAGATTGACTTGCGCCTCTGCATGGCCTTGCTCAGCGGCCATGCGGCACCATTTCATCGCCTCAACATCATTCTGGACAACTCCCATGCCCTGGTTGTAAAAAGCGCCGAGTCCAAACTGCGCCTCTGCGTGGCCCTGCTGAGCGGCTTTGCGAAACCACTTCACAGCCTCGGCATCATTCTGGACAACTCCCATGCCCTGGTTGTAAAAAGAGCCCAGTCTAAACTGCGCCTCTGGGTAGCCCTGCTCAGCGGCTTTGCGACACCACTTCACAGCCTCGGCATAGTCCTGTGCCACAAGCTTTCCCCCGAAATACATCATGCCGAGAAAGAGTTGAGCTTCTGCATAGCCCTGATCAGCGGCCTTGCGACACCATTTCATCGCCTCGACGTGATCCTGTTCCACACCTTGCCCCTCGCAATACATTGCGCCTAGATAAAGTTGTGCCATTGCATCACCCTGCTCAGCGCCCTTTCGATACCACTTCACTGCCTCGAATTGATCCTGTGCCACAGGTTGGCCATTGCTATACATCAACCCGAGAGTGACTTGGGCCTCTGCATGGCCCTGCTCAGCAGCCCTACGGCACCATTCCATTGCCTCAACATCATTCTGAATTACTCCAGTGCCTTGGGAATAGGCAGCGCCGAGTCTAAACTGCGCCTCTGCTTCGCCCTGTTCAGCCGCCTTGCGATACCATTTCGCCGCCTCAGCATGGTCTTGTGCCTCACCTTGACCCCGTTCATACATCAACCCAAGCTTGACTTGCGCCTTTGCATGGCCCTGTTCAGCGGCCATATGGAACCATTTCATCGCCTCAGCAATATTCTGGACAACTCCGATGCCCTTGTTGTAAAAAGCGCCAAGTCCAAACTGCGCCTCTGCGTGGCCCTGCTGAGCGGCTTTGCGAAACAACTGCACCGCCTCGGCAAAGTCCTGAGCGACACCCTGGCCTAAGGCATACATACGAGCAAGCTTTGATTGAGCCTTTGCCTCGCCTTGCTCGGCTGCCTTGCTATACCACTTGACCGCCTCAGCAAAGTCCTGCGCCACACCCTGGCCTTCGCAATACATATCGCCAAGTTCTGATTGAGCACCTGCTTCGCCCTGCTGAGCTGCTTTTCGATACCACTTGACAGCCTCAGCAAAGTCCTGTGCCAAACCCAAACCTTCGCTATATATAAACCCGAGATAGAATTGCCCCAAAGCAGCGCCCTGCTCAGCAGCCTTCTGATACCACATAGCTGCCTTGATATCGTCCTTCAACACCCCCCGGCCCATCCAATGCATCATGCCGAGACTGATTTGCGCTTCTGCATAGCCCTGATCAGCTGCTTTTCGATACCACTTAACCGCCTCAGCAAAGTCCTGTGCTACACCTTGGCCTTCAAAATACAGATCACCAAGCTTTGATTGAGCCTCGACGTCGCCCTGCTCAGCGGACTCGAGACACCGCTTTACCGTCTCGGCATCGTACTGCACTGGTCTGCTCCTCCGTTTTCATAGAGAGTAATCAGATTTCAGCATACCCCAGAACAAAGTCAGCAGATCAAAGTTCAATACGGGCTCTCGATGCAATTTAAGTAGTTAGGCTTCTCTAGCGAAACACATTCTGCTGCAGGACTTCAAGTCAGTAGAATCTAGCTGGTAAGTCTTGCGGTAAACCAGGCCACCATCCTGCACCGACTGTGTGACCCGCTGACCTCCGCCTAGCCCAAGTGTCCGCAGCAGTGTGCCAATAGCTGGAGCTGACAGCCGGATTCTTGGAAGGATCAAGGTACCGAAGCAAGTCTTCGAGAGCCCCCTCCTGCGCCGGACCACCCGGACACCCCGGACAGGGGGGCTTGGCCCACTCAAAGTTCTCTTCTATGCAAGGGAAGGAGGGATTTCATCAATTTTCTGCCTGATGGTGGGTTGTCCGCCCTGTCCGGGGAGTCCGAGGTGATGTGTGAACAAGGGAGGGGCGTGGAGGGCTCCCCTGTCCGGAGCTTGATGTCTCCCTGTCCTCCCTGTCCGGGTCAGCTGGCGATTGATGCCCCCGGCTGCTGGATCAATGGGCTCGCGTGCTCGGGGGGAAGGTACTGCGCATAGTCCTTGGCCCTGTCCACCTACGGGAACCCTGAAGGCAGCTTCCCCGAACCCCATGGCTCGATACCTCTAGCGCTTCGACCCCTACGGCTGGCCCCTCGAACGCATCGACACCCTCACCGGTGAGCACGTCCCAGTCTTCACGGGCGCCCCTGACGAGTCACTTCTCCCCCAGGACGGCGAGCGAACCATCTCGTGCTGCTACCCAAGGGTGGCGGGAGTGGCTTGGTCCATGGCGAGCTGGGCGGTGCTTGCCGCTCTGTGAAGCGCGTCAAGGGTCCGCCAGATGGCCTTCAAGGAGATAACGCGGGTAGGGACGATCAGTACGGCACCAGTAGCGAGGTGCCAGCAGTGGAGGGAGTGAATCTCATCGAGGTGAGACTGCTTGTGAAGCCGGCTAGGAATGGCAGGATAAGGTACAGGAAGGCTGGAGTAAGAGTGCATATATCCGTTTACGTTAAGATTTTGTCCTCAACCAGGTTCAGTTACTGCGGCTTCAAGTCTGGAGTCGTCACAGCTAGAACGCCAGCCAGCGAGTGGTACTCGCTGGGGGCATGCAGGGTCATTGGCGGCGGGCACAAAGGAGCTACCCTGAATGAGGGAGCCCTTGGTGCCGATTCCTCCACCTTTGCCAAAGCCGCAAGTGTGGCCCTTGCCGGCAAGGAGTGGGTCATTTCGCCCAAAGATTCCTTGATATTGGCACTCAACCGAGCGGCAGCGTCCCGCACCGGCGTAGAAGAAGCCGGTTGGGCAGCTGTTACCCATTTCGGTCTGGATACCGGGGCGGGTTATCTGATCAATGTAGGTGGTGGATTGCGATCGCACACAGCCTGCGTAGTCAGCAGCTGGCAGGCAGGCTTCGTGAGTCGCGGTGGGGACTCCGGCATTGGCAGGAGATATAATGAGCAGGACCAGGCTGGCGGCAAGCGAGGAAGGGAAAGGACGGAACATGGGAGCTGGGTGTAATGAAGTGGGAGCCACGTGGTGGGGTCGACCACCTGCTCCTCTTGACCTCTTCACCATCGCCCCAAAGCACATTGCCCCACATCCCGAGAACGGGGGATTTCTTCTTTCAACGCCCACCACCCCAATCCAATCCAGTTCAGCCAGTGACTAGCGAGTGACCCTCTAGGGCTGACTCAAGGCTGATCAGCCCTGCAGCAATGGACTTCACAACCGCTTTGGTTCGATTGTCGACACGAAGCTTCTGGTAGATGTGCTTCACATGGGTCTTGACGGTCTCAGGGCTGACGACCAACTCCTGGCTGATCTTCTGGTCGGTTAGCCCAAGCATTAGTCGACTGAGGACCGCTCGCTCGCGCTCGGTCAGCGGTTCGATTGGCGTTGGCGGCTGCTTCTGGAGCACTTCAGCGACTTGCTTGGGGTAGTAAACCCCTCCTCTTGCCACGACCCTCAGTGCCGGCATGAAGCGACCCGACTCAAAGCAGATTCCATCGCAGCCCCTTGCCAGAGCCTCTCGCACGAGGGTTTCGTTGGAGTCATCGGCGATGAGCAGCGTCTTGATGGTGGGGTGCAGAGCCTCTGTCCGTGCCACCAACGAGAGGCCAGTCCCCTCCTGCAGTTTCTGGCTGACGACCAGCAGAGATGGCTGGTGCTTTCGGACCAGTTGAAAGGCTTCTTCTTCCGTCGTGGCGGCTCCCACCAGGCTCTTGTGGACCGGCGTGATGCACATGAAGGACCCAAGCCACTTCATGTGCTCCAAGCAGGCGACGGTGGTTAGACCATCGAGGATCTCCTCCAGCTCCTCAAGCAAGACGGGGATCTCCTTTAGGACAGCCGATAAATCCAAAGCTGAATGGGCATCCGGCCCACATCATCGCTGGGTACGCGCCTGTTTTCTGCGCAGCTCAGGATGCCTGCCTCCGATCAGCTGGTGACACTGCTGGCGGTCAGCCTGACTCGGGCTGAGACCCACTGGTATGACAGGGAAGTTTCTGCAGAACTGGCTTGCTGCCTCCGGGGGATGGTTTGGTGGGCCATCAGATCACCACGTCTCCGCTGCTGTCCAGCACCGCAAGCAGTTCCGTCAGCATCTGCCGAACAGCTGGACCCTGCTCAGGGTCGTGGACCGCACCGAAGGCGCGGGCGGTCATGCGGGCTTCGATCTCCTGCAGAGCAGCTGTGGGGTCCATCAGGAGCTGGATGCCGATGTCGGCGGTAGTCAGGTCATTGACTTGAGGCAACTGTCTACAGGGTTCCCAAGGGCGCACACGCGACCATGAACATCCCGACCAGAATCGGCCCGTTGTGGTGTTGGAAGGCCTGCTGTGATGTTTAGATGTCGGGTCTCCGATGCCTGCATGATCGCCCCCCAAAGAAACGAAAGGAAGAGCCTCTGCTCCCCTGTATGTGTGCTGTAGTTCGATCGTCCAGACTCGATCAGTGGCAGGATATCCAGTTACAAACCTGCTAGCTTGAGGGCCAACTTGGAGAAAGGTTTGCCTAGCCAGGTTGGTTACCGGATACTTAGTTCAAAGGTCTTTGCTTCGTTCTGCCCCCCCCAGTGGAGTCATTTCAGAGAGTCTGCCTCCCAATAGCCTGACAGGTATTGCCTACAGAGCCAGGAAGCGCAGTCAGGACTCCGCTGGCAACTGAAGCAATGGCGGCAATCAGTGTTGGGGTGTTCCTAGTCATGATCTTGAGATGGTTTCAGTGCCTCCCCTCCCTCTCTTTTCCAATTCCTTATTCTTTAGGCGACCACTCATTGCCCATAGGAGATATTGTTGTGTTGGATGGAAACGGCCAGGGAGTTTCCAAAGCCGACTGATGCTCAAGATCCTACAGAAAAGCGGCATGCCCGTTTAGGTCTATAGTGATATTCTACCAGTATAGGCTATAGTTAGTGGAGAGAAGAGTTATCGCCGAAAAGGTGGCAGTCTTGCCATTTCTTCCAGTCATCTCCATGAAGCAGAGTAGGCCCTTGTGAGCGGGCACAGGAACACTTATGTATCCGCACTCGCCAGGGTTGCCTTTGAACTCCTTGCCGTTCAGACTTATCGCAGAAGCGACAGTACGGACGCTTTGATAAGAGGTGAGACGGGTGGAGCTGGGAATCACAAACCGCATTGCATCGCCGTTCTCCCGGACAAACATTAGTGTGAGTGTGTTGTTGTCATTGCGGTAATTGAACTCTTGGCAGGCCACCTTCCGAGTTGTGACATTCAGTTCTTCCCAGATGTGGTAGCAGCCGAGGGCAGGGCCTCCTGTCCAAGAGAGTTCAGCTAAGGCTGGAAATGGGCAGGCCACCAGTAGAGCGGCAGCAGTGGCAGCGAGGCAGGAATGATTCATCGTTTTTGATGTTGTTGGGGTCATCTTTTTCCCTGTCTTATGTTTAGAGTCTCTAGAGTCAGAGATATGTAATAGATTGCACCCATCCAGGAACGGACAGAGCGTGCTACGAGCATCAAGACACTATCCGCGGAATCTGAATTGCGCGAACGGCAGGGATATTCGCCTACTTGCAAACCTCATGTGGCTTCCTGACAGATGAGAAATTACCAAAGAAAGGGGAGAAACTGTATGGTGAAATGAAAAGTATCATTGGGCTCCTTGAATTCCTATTGCCTATGCCCTGTACGAGTGAATCTGGGTTATATCCGAGCAGCAGTCTGAGGCGAACCCTCTTTCCTGGTAGTGTAATGACCATAGACCGCCAACTTCATGACTCCACAGAATGCCCACCTAGGGGGCATGTGGAGGGCTTTTGAGGCTTTGAAGAGGGTGTTCGGACGTTGTCATGTCGGGTCTCCTATGCAGGCGAGCTACCTACCTCAGAAAACAGACGAGGCGTCCTTACTCCCCGTCAAGGGTTTTATGTTCAAGACGGCCCGACGTATGGGAGCTGGCGCTCAATTGCAGTTTCTGAACACCATGTTTCCAATGTATTGCGTAGTGCATTGAATAGATCCGCTCGGGCCCTGAATGTTGTCGAACTGAATATTCTCAAGCCGTTGGCGTTGATGTTGGATACTCTGCCCCCCGCAGCTGTAGTTGCCAAAGCCAAGACTCGGTGAAGTCTGAAGATAGTTGCCAGTGCATTGAGCCTTGGCCGGAGCAGTAAAAGCAAGGGCTGAGGCTCCAAGAAAGGAAGCAAGCAGAGCGAACTTGATCATGATTTAGAGGTGATTGTAGAGGTCGCCCCCTGGACCTCTTCACCATCGCCGAAGACGATCTGCCCACGCATCCCCCGTACAGGGGATTCGACGGTGAATCTCGCTGACCACCCCGCTTGGTTGATCTGACGGCCGATGAAGGCGGTTCTGAGGTACGCGCAACAAGCTCCTAGGTGCCGGTGGCGCACAGCGCCCCGCTCCCCTATTCTGGGGATCTTTCGGGCTATCCCCCAATCTGGGGATGCATCTGCAGGGCCACTGGGCGGATGTTGAGGAGGTCAAGGGGGGCGACCCCTACAACCATCTCAAGATCATGAAAGCGATCTTCAGTGCTATTTCATCAGCAGTAGTTTCCAGTGCAGTCCTCCTGGCACTCCCACAAGAAGCGAAGGCTGGGTGTGGCAGGGCCTATGGCACGGTCAGGGTCTGCGGCGATCCCTCTACCCAAGTCTGGACAATCGTGGATGACTCGGATGGGGCTACAATGACCGGCCAGTGTGGAAATGGTGCAAGCTGGAATGGATGGTCAGATTATTATGCAAGATCCATGTATCAGCATGTATGCGGTAGCAGTCTTGGTTTTGGTAGTTAACGTAGTTTCTGCGATCCCTTGATGTCGGGCCGGTCTGAATACAAAACCCGCCACGGGAAATAAAGACGCCGCGTTTCGTTTCTGAGGTGGCGATCTCGCCGGCATCGGAGGCCCGATAACTCTTCTCCCAACGCCCAGCCCAACACCTCAACTGCCCGCCTCCCCCAGGCGGGCATTTTCATTCCAGGGTGGGGGTCATCTAGTCGCAACAGTCTCCGAGCTGGCCGTGTCCATGGGAATCCCTAGTTGGGGGGATGTGGTGAGTGATACACACGGGGGATGGTGAAGAGGTCAGAGGTGAAAGGGACCGTTCCTCGGTACCCCCCCCCCTCGACCACACCACAACCCCTCGTTCGATGTCCTCACCCACCAAGCGCGTCAACTACTACGGAGTCGTGGGATCGGCCGTCCTCGGTGCCGTTTGCATGCCGTTCGCCGCACCGGTGTTTTTTGTTGCTGCTGGTGCCGTGGCGGCTGCCGACTGGATGGCCGCAGAAGAGAAGAGATTTTCTGAGGCTGAGGAAGACGTTGACCGGCAGGCTTCCGCCAAGGTCAAGGATCTCAAAGCCAAGGCCAAAGCCGCCAAAGCCAAGGCCGCAGCCACCAAGGCCAAGGCCAAGGCCGCCAGGGAAGAAATGGCCAGGGAGGAAGCCGCCAGGGATGCAGCAGCCAGGGCCAGGGCTCGTCAAGCCTGGGAGGCAGCCCAAGCCAGGGCCGCAGCCGAAGCCAAGAAGTACCAAGGCCCTGCATGGGCTGAAGCATTGGGGATCCCATCGGGCACCCAGCTAACTCTGGAACTCGTACAGCGCCACTACCGCCAAGCAGTCATGCGCACACACCCGGATAGAGGCGGCAGCCCCGCAGCATTCCACATGGTGCAGAGCGCTTGGGAAACCGCCAAGCAGGAGCTGGCCTGATGCACACCATCCACGCCACCCTCGATCACCCCGACGCCGCCCCCGGCAACCGGAATCTCTACTGCTTCACCGATCCCGCCACCGGCCTGGTCGGTGAGCCGCTGATGGAGGAAGCCACCAGCGTCATCCAACACCTGTTCATCTTCAACGACGAGCAACCGGGCCCCGTGACCATCCTCTTCACCGACGATGAGGCGGAGGCAGCCGCCACCGAAGTCGACTCTGGCTTCCTCTGCACCCTTTCCGACCCCCAGCCGGCCCGCGATGGCACCGACTACACCCTCGTCGTCACCTATCCCCGGCCCGTCGAGGAAGCCTTCAACTGCGGCCAAGCATTCCTCGGCGCTTACCTGACCGTCTGGCTGTGCCCGGCGCTGCTGCGGTACTTCCCCGCTGTGCCCAGCGCCCTGAACGTCTGGATCTGCCCTGAGTGACCCGCCGGCCATCACCCCCGCCCATGACCCGCCGCCTTCTCCCCGTCGTGCCCACCGCCGCGGCCCTTTTGCTGGGGGCCGCCCCCGCCATGGCCGCCCCGCCGGTGCTCACCATCGGCCGCTGCGTCTACCGCCACCAGGGCACCACCGGCACCGTCGAGACCTACCTGCACACCTGTTATCGCAGCAGCACCATGGATGAACCGATAGCGGTCGACTGCCGCACCATGAAGGTCGCCAACTACCTGGGCTCAACGTTGATGGATCTCGGGAACGATGGAAAACTCCGCCCCGGCTGGCAGCCGTGGGAGACACCCGACCCAAACGACGAGAGCCCCGACACCTGGCTGCTGGTAGAAGCCGCCTGCACCACTGGACGGTCGGCCGTTCCCACCCGCACCAAGCCATGACCATCGACCACATCGCCGCGGCTCGTATTGCGGCACTGATCCCCGAGCTTTACCGCCTTGTCGGCCAGCTTGAGGAAGCCGCACCAGGTCGCTCCTTCACACCTGACGGCCACATGGTGGGCAGCTTCGGAGAGGTGCTTGCTGCCGCCCGGTACGGGCTGACCCTCACCACAGCCAGCACCCGCGAGGTGGATGCCATCGCGCCAGATGGCCGCGAGGTGGAGATCAAGGCAACTGGCGGCAAAAGCATCGCGATGCGTGGCGAACCGAAGCACCTGCTGGTGCTCAAGCTGGAGAAGGACGGCACCGCCATCACCGTCTACAACGGGCCGGGCGCCCTGGTCTGGGCGGAGTCGAGACCGGCAAACGGTCGCAATGGGCAAAGCACCATCAGCCTGTCCAAGCTGCGACAACTGCAGGCCCAGGTGCCAGAGCATGACCGCCTGCCAGAGGTGATGGGCGGCATGACACGAGATGAACTCAAGGGCGCCCCACTGATGCTCAGCACCGGGCGGGGGTTGCCCCCAGACCCAAACGAGCCGGACATCAAGGACGACCTGGCGGCCTGGTGCGCCTACCACGGGATCAAGTACGGGAGGGGCCCCGCCGGGGAGGCCCCATGACCATCGCCGCCCTGCCCCAGCTGCCGCCCCGATAACTGCCAAATCGCCCAGGCCCGCCGCGCCGAGCTGATCGTGGCGCTGGGCGGCTGGCCGACCGCCGTGCCCCTTGCAGTCTGGGCGCAGATGGGAGCAATGTTCATTCATCACCACGCCCCCCATGAGCAGCCACACCGCATATCAAGACCTTCCCGAGCGATCGACAAACTTCGCCCACAACGAAACCGGCATCAGCGGCGAGTACTTCGTAATGCACATGCTCAGCCGCCAGGGTTACATCTGCTCGATGAGCACGGGCGCCGCCAAGGGTATCGACATCATGGTTTACGACCCTGAGACGAACAAGTTCTGCAAAGTCGAAGTTAAAACCGCTCGGGACGCCTACCGCAGCCCGAAAACTGAGCCGTTCTATGATTGGCCTGTTAGCTCGAAAGCTGAGCAACGAAGGGAATCCAACCTGGTCTATTGCTTCGTCCACCTCGGGCAATCCCTGAAGGACACCCGCTGCTTCCTTTTCCGTGCTGAAGACGTCGCCAACCTCGTCACCAAGGAACATGCCGACTGGGCAGCCACCGGCAAGGACGAAGCTACCCGAAAAAAGCGGATGGATTCCACGCTCCGGAAGTTCTGGTTCGACGAAGCCAAGAATGCCACAGCCCATGAAGATGCCTGGCATCTGATCAATGAGGCCCTGACCTGACGATCGCCCACTGGCATGCCCGCCGACCCCTTTCCTCACCACCACACCACGCCTCCATGGACTCCTGCAGCGCCCGGCGCACCCTGCCCGATCTACTCACCGCCACGACCGATGCGATCGACGGCGAAAACCTCGACATCGACCGGCTGGAGCTACTGCGCCGGGTGAACGATGGCCGGCTGCAGCCCGAGGACGAACTCAAGGCGGTCGACTACCTGCTCTCGGGGATCATCGGCCTGGCGGATCAGGTGAGGATGCACCTATGAGATCCCCTGCTTTCCTCGATCGGCTGCGGCGCCACGACTTCTATGCCGTGGCCAGGCGAGGCTCCTTCGTCTACTGCTACTTGCGTCCCGACGGCTCCCCCTACTACGTGGGCCTGGCGTCCTACGGGTTTCGCCCGGTGCACCCCAAGAGCCACGCCTGCGGCGTCCCCGCCGACCAGCGGTTGATCCGCGTCCTGCGGTCTGGGCTGACGCCCGAACAAGCAGGCGAATGGGAGCGCCGCTACATCGCCCGGTGGGGGCGCCGGCGTGACGGCGGGATCCTTGAGAACCACCTGGCCGGCGGGAACCACGGCAGCCGCCGTGCAGGGCGCCTCGATCCGCTCGACGCCCTGATCGCCGCGGTGCGGGCCTAGGTGTTCTGTCTCAGCAGGTTGTTCAGTGACAAGGGGTGTGAGGCTGCTACGGGTTGAGGTGCGACCCACCAACCCCGACCTCACGACTTCATGCATAGCCACCCCAGTGCCCGACTGACCCCAGTCAGTCGGCAACGCTTGATCAGCCGGCACCACGTTGAGGGCGTGCCGCTCATGACCTTTGCGGTAGAAGCCAGAATCAGCCTGAGCTGCGCTTGTAATTGGCTGGCGCACTTCCGTTCAGGCGGTCAAACGACCCTGACGGCTAGACATAGTGTGCGCCGCACCCAACGGCGGAGGCTCGATCCGGAGCATCTGCAGTAGGCCATGGAGCTCAGGCACCCGCGTTGAGCCGAGGGTGGCGGAGGTGAGTCGCCCTAGGGGATGGGATTCCTCCCTCAAGAGGCGAAGGCTCGCTGAGTAGCCCTCCTCACCCCCCTTCCTGCGCCGAACCACCCGGACACCCCGGACGGGGGTTTTTCGCCACCTCTCTTCGTTGGCTGCTCTGCAGAAGAAGGGGGGGTCACATCATTTGTCTTGTGACGGGGTGTCCACCCTGTCCGGGAAGTCCGCGGTGAGCTGGTGACTGGGGAAAAGGGCGAAGTGCTTCCCTGTCCGGAGCCTGTCCGGCCTTGTCCGAGACTGAGGGCGATTGATGCTTGGCTGGCGGGGCCCAATGGGATCGAGTGCTCGGGGGGAATGTGCGTCACGGGCGCTTCAACTAGGTGGCCAGAAAGGATACGCGGGTTCAACGTCAGTAGTTAACCACCTTTGCATGAGCCCCGAGCCCGTTAGATCGTTGACTCAACGGCCTGCTGCATCCACTGGATCAGGCGCTCCGCGCCGTCAGCGGCAATCTCCTGGAGCGTCTTGCGACCACTGATCGCCTCCGTGGCGACCCTGGCCTTGAGCTCGGGGCTGTTGGTGTGGGCTTTGATCATCGGTGGGAGCCCCCTCGAAGCGAGGGTATTCCGCCTTAAGGACTAGAGATGGGACACGTCAAGAAGATGCAGACCACCTCGCACACAACATTAGCGATAGAACGGTCCCAGATGACTCATAATGCCATAGCCTCCCGAAAGATAGATCCTGGAAGACACGTTCCAGGTAGAAGCCGACCTTCATGAGATTTTATTCAGTCTTGCGCAGTCAATGAGATCTGATTGGGGCGCATTGGAAGCTGACACGCCAGCCTTTATGCGGTTCCTGATCCTGCGGCTATAGGTCAATGCAGCGACGCACCCTACAAGTGGCAGAGGGGCGGGCACCGAAGCAGGAGCACGTCTACTTAGGGAAACAACACCACCAAACGGGAGCCATTGGTCTGATGGCAACCCACTTAATGTGCCAATGACCAACTCGGGGCTTACAGGGAAGGATCCGAAGAATAATGTATGTCCAGTAGAGTTCTTCCCATAGAAGTATGTCGAGTATTCCACGGGAGTGGGCGCCCCAGATCCTTGATCTGGCGGGAGGTAAGGAATGACCGTACCGCCAGAGACGCTGAAGCCGGTACCACTAATTTGAATGAATGTGCCGAGTGATTCCTCGGGTACACCAGCGCCACCAGTGACTCTCATGCTAGTTGGCTGACTTATTGAGTCATCAATGAGCCCTTCAAGAATCCCTTCAACACCCGCAAAGTAGAAGTCAAAGTCAAGAGCGGCTGACGCAGGGCTGGGAAATGACACGCCAGCAATTACCAGTCCTGGCAGGATCGCTGCAGCCGAAATAACTAGTCGTTGCCAATGGGAGATTCGCACCTTGGCTAAGAAGGGAAGTATATATAGAGTACAAGAGCATGATCTATTCGGGCTAGACTCTTTATGCAAAAGTGGTGCATTTCTGCATCGCGAGAAGAGGCTGAGGAAGAGGCTGCCCCCTCTGCCAGGAAAGATGACGCCTATCCATCCCGTCCGTTCCAACCACCAGAGGACCTGATGGAACCGATCAATGCGTAGTTACAGCGAGGCCGTCAAGACTGATGACCGCCGGCGGATAAGCCGCTGAAACCGCCAGGTCAAAGCCCTGAAAAAGAGAAGCAGTGACAGATATCCTTTTAGCCCTCCAGCTCCTCGGCCAAGGCGAGCACCCCCGCCAGCACCTCCCCGTACTGCTCCGCGAGGGAATCGTGCTCCTCTGAGCCAACAGGCGCCGCCTTGCCCCTTCGTGCCAGTTCGGCCAGTTGCTTCCGAAGCTCGGCAAGACGAATACGGCGTGGACCCGGTTCTGGCATCGTTTCAGCGCAGCGCCTCGCAGGCTTCACCGTCCCCATCGCCATCGAGATAGGTGTGCCCTTCCCTCAGCAGCTGTTGGGCCCGCTCCCATGACCCCACGTTCCGGCAGTACCAACGCCGCCCCGAGCTCGGAGCGGCTCCGCCATTGATGATCGTGAGGTTCACCGGGCGCTGGGGTCTGGCTACTGGCTGGCTCTGCCCTCCTCGCTGGGCAGCCCTCCAATCCCATGGACGCTCGATACCGCCATCGACCCGCCAGACCCCCACGCGGTAGCGCTCGGCCAGCTTCTCCCGATCGAGGTAGGCCCACTGGTCGCATTGCTTCAGGTACTGCCGGTATGCGAAGGCATGGCCTTGCTGGACCAGGGTTAGGCCGGCATTGGCTCCGTTCGAGGCGAAGACCTCGGCAACGGTCCGGCCGTAGCGGTCCCTCGTCTCCGTCTTCAGCGTGACTGTAGAGCCGACGGGGAGGAGAGCTTGGAGGGCCTGCCTTGCCTGCTGCCCGTAGGGCGACTGAGCCGTTTCCGGTGCATCGATGCAGGCCACACGAATCGTGAGCTTCTTCCCGCCGTCGAGAACGCGCAGGGTGTCGCCGTCACCGACCGAGATCACCGTGGCCGCAGCGGCTGCCAAGGGGGTGAGCAGAGGGAAGAGCAAGGCAAGGGCCACGCTCTGTATGGAGAGGAGAGGGGCGAACCGCATCAGGGCTCGGGGGGGCTGGAGTTGTTGAGATCTTGGCGGGCTGTGGCGAGGAGAAGGAGCATCGTGTGGGTCAGATGCTCAACCGATGGTGGCTGGAGAAGGTCGCCCTCGTGGATGAGGTCACTCCTCCATCGGCTAAGGCCAGCGGGGTAGCCCTCCATCCCGCGCCGGGCCACCCGGACCACCCGGACAGGGGGGTGCTTGCCCCTCTCATGTTTGTCTGCTGGAGAAGGGAGGGAGGGGCAGAACAAATATCTGATGGTGGGGTGTCCGGCCTGTCCAGGTAGTCCGGGTTGGGCTGTGGACAGGGGACTGGGGGGTTGTGCCGCTTTGTCCGGACCCTGGTGCCCCCCTGTCCGCCCTGTCCGGATCTAGCTGAGATAGACGCCCCGGGCTGCTGGGCTCAGATGGATCGCATCCTCCGTGGGGGGTGAGAGGGACCGGATCGAAACCCTGGCGCTGCCCGCCCATGGGAACCCTGTACCCAGCCGCACCACCACCATGAATCGCCATCTATGGCATCTCGACCCCGAGGGCTTGCCCCTCGAACGGATCGACACCGTCACCGGCGAGCACGTCTCTGTCTTCACTGGACAACCTGAAGAGATGCTTCTCCCTCAGCATGGTGGGCGCCAATTGGCCTGCATCCTCCCGAGGGTCATTGGGGTGCCTCCCCCCCCCAGTAGCGGCTTACTTAGCTGCGTTCATGAATATCCTGAAGGGAAAGCACACCTAGGGCGCAGCTGGGCCGGTGCTGGGCGGCTGGGCGTTGGAGTGTAGGGAGCCAGCTAGTGGTACCCCGCCATGAGGCGGAAGGGCAGGAAGGACGACCGTGTCCCGGTCGCTTCTGTAGAGGCCCGCGTAGACGAGCAGCCCAAGCACCACGAACACCCCCTGGGCCGCCACGGAGGCCATCGAGAGCCACGGGTAGGCATAGCCACCGGCCAGAAACGTCGAGATGTCCCAAAGGCCATGGGCCACCATCGCCGGCCAGAGGAGGCCCGTGTAGCGGCGGAAGACATACAGGAGGATGCCGCTCAGGGCCGCCAGGACCACCTGGATCGCACCGATCCAGCCCATCCCCATGGCCATGTTGGGCAGATGGAACAGCCCGAAGCAGACGCCGGTCCAGATCGCGGCGGTGGATTCCGAGCGGCCACCCTGGCGCAGGCAGCGCAGGAACAGGCCGCGGAACAGCAACTCCTCGGCGAAGCCCACGCCGACGCCGGCGGCGAGGATGGCCAGGAGCAGGTCCGGCGGCACCGCGCTCCACTGGATGCCCACCAGGCGGAAGGCGATCATCGCCATCCAGGCCAGCATCGACAGCTTCATCAGGCCGGTGCAGCGCAGCCGGACGGGATCCCGCCAGACATGGTCCCAACGGCACCAGCGGGTGAAGGCCAGCAGCGCCAGGCCGCCGAGGCTGAGGGGGAAAACCGCCGTGGCGAAGGCATTGCCGGCCGTCTTGAACCAGTCCGTGTAAGGAATGCCGGTGCGGAATTGCAGCACGCCGGCCAGGGCGCTGTAGGCGAGCCAGAGCGCGATCCCCAGACGGATCGTCGGACGGACGCGCGGGCCCCGGACGCCCTCCGCTGCGCCCTCCGTTGCGATCGTCTCCATCAATGCGCGACACCTCTCAGGGCACTGCTAGCGACACCAGGGGGCCGTGTCACCCCGCTCCGGGCGAAGCGGACGCCGACCGCCGCGATGGGTACATTCGGAGCAGTCCCAACCCTGCCGATGCGCCGACTCCCGATCCTTGCCGCCTCCCTGCTGGGCCTGGCCTCCGTGGTGGCGGCGACGCCGGCGCTGGCCGACACCGTGCAGGCCCGCTGCGATGTCTTCCCCGCTGGGGACGACAAGGCCACCTCCTCCGGGCTGTGCACCTTCTCGCAGCGGCAGGGATTCGTCAGCATCGAGCTCAAGGGCGGCCAGAGGATCGAGCTCAAGCCCAACGAGAGCACCCCCAACGCCTACTTCGATGGGCGCGGTGAACCGGCCAAGCGGGAGATCCTGGACGCCAACCGCGGCCAGGTGTACCGACTGGAAAACCAGTCGATCTTTGTCTTCTGGGATCCCGCCCCCTACGGCAAGGCAGCCAGCAGCACCACCCCCACCCCTCCCGCGGCGAAGCCACCCGAAATCGTCCAGCTGCTGCTGGGCATCCGCCAGGTGAAGTTCGAGGGTGCCTGCCGGGTCAACTTCAACAAGGCCGGCAAGTACTTCAGCAAGACCTCCGCCTGCACCCCGGCCCAGGTGACCCAGGCCGAGGACGCCATGCAGCGCTTCTTCCGGGAACAGGGCCTCTGAGGGGCCCTGGGGTGCGCAGACTACTGGCGCCGGATCGGGCCGGTGGTCTGCGCATCGGAATCGAACCAGCTGTTCTCATTCTTGAGACGCGGGTCGCCCTGGATCGTGTAGGTGATGAAGCCGGACTTGAACACCAGGGCGCCGTCAGAGAGTTTGCTGGCCACAGACTTGCCGTTCACCACCACCTTGTTTTTGCCATCGATACGGATGGTAGAAACGGTGCGACCGTCCACATTCCTGGCGATCCACTGGCCGGCGTAAGGCGAAACCGCCGTGTCAACAGTACCGAATCCGGCCTTGGCATTTTCAGCCTTGGTCTTGTTGATGTCACAGCCCTTGAGCTCGGTGACCTGGGTGCAGCCAGACTTCTCGAGCTTTTTGGCATAGGCCGGATCAATCGCGTGGGAGGCGAGCGGCATCGACAGGCCGATCGCGGCGGCAGCAACGGCCGTGGCCAGGATGGTTTTGCCTGGTTTCATGCTGGAGACTCCACTGGAAGGCACCAGCATCTTGCCACTCGCCGGCCGGGGCTGGGTCGCACCTCAACCATGGTGACCTCACACCCTTAGTCAGCCGGAACAACCTGGGGCAGTTCACACCTCATACGCCTCCTGGCTGAAGCGACTCCCGGACGTGATCCCCCGGGGGCTGTCGACCGGGAGGCCGGGCAGAGGTTCGCTCAGCTGCTGGGCCCGCTCCCACGACCCAACGTTCCGGCAGTACCACCGCCGCCCCGAGCTCGGGGGGGCTCCGCCGTTGATGATCGTGAGGTTCACAGGTCGCTGAGGTCTGGCTGCTGGCTTGCTCTGACCACCCCGCCTGGCTGCCCTGAAATCCCATGGACGCTGGATCCCGCCATCAACCTTCCAAACGCCAAGCCGGTAACGCTCTGCCAGCTTCTCCCGATCGAGGTAGGCCCACTCATCGCACTGCTTCAGGTACTGCCGGTAGGCGAAGGCGTTGCCCTGCTGCACAAGGGTGAGGCCAGCGTTCCGCCCGTCAGCGGTGAAGACCTCGGCGACGATCCGGCCATAACGGTCTTTGGTCTGGGTCTTCAGCGTGAGGGTTGAGCCGACGGGGAGGAGAGCCTGGAGCGCCTGCCGGGCCTGCTGGCCGTAGGGCGCCTGCGCCATCTCGGGGGCGTCGATGCAGGCGACGCGGATGGTCAGCCGCTGGCCACGGTCTAGGACACGGAGCGTGTCGCCGTCACCGATGGAAATCACCGTGGCTGCTGCTGCGGCCAGAGGCGTGAGCAGAGAGATGGCCAGTGGCAGGAAGCCCAGCAGTGGGGTGAGCCGCATCAATGCTCGGGGGAGTGTCGGGATCTTGGCAGCTCAGATACTGATTAGTGGGAATGCTGCAAGCGGTGGGCTATGTGCTCGGGGGGGGGGGCATGAGAGAGCTAGCAAGCTGGCGAGAACACAGGCTTGCCAGGAGGCGCCATCTCCCCGTCGCCCGCAGTTTGCTTGACCAGGCCCGCAGGAGGGGCGAGTTGCTCCCATTATGGTTTCAGCCCATCCAATGGCCGCCTCCACCGGTATTGAGGTGTGTGCCCTTGGTTCGATGCCCTCCCCCCTCCAACCCCTGTTTCGCAGGGCCGCCACCGGCGGACTGATCGCGGCCGGTCTGCTAGCGACAGGACTCCTGGCCACCTCCGCCGTACCCAGACTGCAGGCCGCCTCCGCGAAGGATCTCCCCGATCCGGCCGTGGCCGAGACCCCTGCTGGCAATCCGGCCACAACCGCCACGGCGGTGCTAGCTGGGGGGTGTTTCTGGGGCATGGAGGCGGTCTTCGAGCACGTCAAAGGCGTCAAGGAGGTGGTAACCGGCTACGCGGGCGGCACGGCGGACACCGCCGACTACGAACGAGTGAGCAACGGCGACACCGGTCACGCCGAAGGCATCCGCATCACCTACGACCCCGCCCGGGTGAGCTATGGCCAGCTGCTGAAGGTGTTCTTCGCGGTGGCCCACAACCCCACCGAGCTGAATCGCCAGGGGCCCGACGTGGGCAGCCAGTACCGGTCGGCGATCTTCCCCACCAACCCCGAGCAACGGCGAGTGGCTGCGGGCTACATCGACCAGTTGAACCGTTCCGGGGTCTTCAAGCAGCCGATCGCTACCACGGTGGAGACCTGGCGAGGCTTTATCCCCGCCGAGGATTACCACCAGGACTTCGTGGCACGGAATCCCACCCATCCCTACGTGGTGTTCCATGACAAGCCCAAGGTGGCCCGGCTTGCAGCAGAGTTCCCAGGGTTGTACCGATAGGGTTCTTGCTCAGAACTGGTGCAGATGGTGGTTGAAATAGCCCGCCCTCGGGGGGGGGGTGGGGGGGGGGGGACGTTCCATCCACCGGTGCCAGCGATCAGAGGTACCCGCCCACCTTTGAGCCGGACACCCGGACACCCCGGACGGGGGCTTTTGCCACCTCTCTTCGTTGACTGCTCTGGAAGGGAGGGGGGAACCTCATCAAAAGTCTGATGGGGGGTTGTCCGCCTTGTCCGGGCAGTCCGAGGTGAGGTGGGGACTGGGGAGAGGGGGACTGCCCTGCCTTGTCCGTCCCTTGTCCGGACTGTGTCCGGTCCTGTGGGTGATTGGGGAGGGCTATGGAATCGCGTGCTCGGGGGTAGGGCTTGCCGGCGCTGCCATCAGGAGGCGTAGTAAGGGGCGAGTGCGACGACAACTATTAAGCGACTGTGCGGCTCTCCCCGAGGCTGTTCCGGCGACGCCTCGATGGCCTTCTTAGGCCACTGCTTGAGTTGGGTCGAGCGATCCACGCTGTCAGCGGCGATCTCCTGGAGCGTCTTGCGGCCACTGATCGCCTCCCTGGCGACCTTGGCTTGAACTTGGGGCTATGGGTAGTGGCGTTTGCCCAACGGTGGGAGCCCCCTTTCAGGGGCGGTGCCCCGCCTCACAGGTTAGCGATGGACCCTGTCCAGAAGAAACAGACCACCTCAGCCATGGGCCACAGTTCGCCGTTATTGATCGCTAGTGGCTGGGTGGAGTTCAGCCGCCAGATACTGAGGATTTCTAAACATGAGTTCTCTGGAGCACCTGCGGTTCGCCTTTAACCAGCCAGACTTCCATCCTCACATTGCGAAAGGAGCACCCCATGAGCAGGCACTTCATTGCCTTCTGGAATCTAGAAAACCTCTTCGCCCCTCAGGATTTCGAGGACCGACCAGAGTGGTTGGCCAAGCGCATTGCTGCAGATCTCAAGGGGTGGACGACTGAGCTATTGGATCAAAAGATAACTCAGCTCGCCTCCATCATCTCTCAGATGAACAGCGGAAAGGGCCCAGATGTCCTTGGAGTCTGCGAAGTAGAGAACCGTTTCGTCCTGGATACCTTGGCTGGCAAGCTCAATGAAACGTTGCCAGGTCGGGAATACGTCCCTGCTCATGCTGATTCAAAGGAGGATCAGCGTGGTATCGATACTGCATTCCTTTATGACAAACAGGAATACGGACATGATCCTGCTACATTGTTTAATTACTTCGTGATTCG
The DNA here is from genome assembly GCF_034931325.1 of Cyanobium gracile UHCC 0139. GTDB lineage: Bacteria > Cyanobacteriota > Cyanobacteriia > PCC-6307 > Cyanobiaceae > Cyanobium > Cyanobium gracile_B. Next base: position 51,852 of record NZ_JAYGHX010000008.1, read on the forward strand.
ACGTACGGGTACACGGGATATCACCCAAGCCACTTTCACAACCAAAGCCAGCCAACCTTTGGTACTGCTTTGCAACCATTGGCCATCAAGGAGCGGCGGAACCTAAGAAAGCCAGGGTTACCGGATGACAGCCGGGGAAACGCTATCTTACTTCCACAGCCGAATTCGAGAAGAACTGGGGGAAAATACTCCAATCCTTGCGATGGGCGATTTCAACGACGATCCCTTCAACGATTCACTTGTTGTTCATGCCGAAGCCACAAGGGAGCGAGGGGATGTAGAGCGCACTGAGACTGTCCCCCGTTTTTACAACCTCGCTTGGCGATACCTGCAACAAGAGGGAATCGACCGCAAGGGAAATCAGAAGCTGTTGAATGGCACTCTGTACTTTAAAGGGAATGGCAACGTATTTGATCAATTGCTCGTCTCAAAAGGCCTGCTGATTGCCTCCAGCCCATTACGAGTTAAAGAAGAAACCGCTCGCATCGAGTTGTTCCCTGAAATGATCGATGACAGGTTAAGTGAAGGGCCTATCCGATTTGGGCTCCCAAAAGGGGACGTTCAGAAGAACGTAAACACGAAGGGATACAGCGACCATTTTCCAGTATCCGTCGAACTTGAGGAAGATATGGTCTAAAAAGATCCAATACAACAGGTAATTTCATTCCTCCTCGTCAGCCCCACCCACGGGCACCAGCCGGATCTGCTTCCGCCCAAGCTTGATCTCGAACTCATCCCCCGGCCTGAGATCCAACATGGCGGTGTAAGCCTTGCCAACCAGCAGGTTGCCGTTGCCCTGCACCGTGGCGACGTAACTCAGGCGGCGCCCTCCTTTGCCTTTGCCGTTGCCACCACCGTCTCCGAGGCTGACGCCTTTGGCCTCCAGCAGGGCTTCGTAGAAGGCGGTGAAGTTCAGCCGCTCGCTGCCGTCCTTCTTGATGCTGACGTAGCCGGCGGCTCGAACTAGGTCGGACTTGGAGCCATCGCCGAGCTCTTTGACTTTGGCGAGGAGATCAGGTCCTGTGAGGGCCATGCTGGTAGAGAGGACTTTTACGTAAGGTAGCGCGTGGGCTCGTAGGCGCCCGTTCGGATCGTTGCGACTCGCTGTCACTTGAGGATGATCTTGGATGGCGCTGGAGCTGCCGCTCCCCCGAGAACGATGCCCGCTGAACATGGCAGTCTTGTGCAGGATCAACCCACTCATTGGGCTGGGCACAGGGATGAAGTGCTCGGGGGTATCTGGATTGAGGTCCGTCGGTTGGTCATGGACTCCGCAGCGCCAGGAATTGCGTGCTCGGGGTAAGTGGGTGGGGCGGGTGCTGCCGACTGGATGCCCAGTAGGGGGCGGGGCCAACCTCAGTGGTGAACCAGCGGTGCCGGTCAGCCCCCGAGCTCGTTGCACCGTTGCCTCAATAGCGTGGGGCATCTTCTCCTGCGTGGATACTCGCTGACGCCGTCCAGGAGCTGCCCCATCCAATGGCTCACAGGGATCAGGGGCTCTGCGCCGTCGGCGGCGATCGTTTGGAGCGTCTTGCAGTCAGTGATCGCCTCCATGGCGACCTTGGCCATGAAACTCGGGGCTGTAGGTGAGGCGGTTGCTCCTAGGTGGGAGCCCCCTTCCAGGGGCGGGGCCCCGCCTCAGAAGTTAACGATGGGGGCTGCCCAGAAAACCAGACCGCTTCAGATGGGTAGGTCATCGATGGACAGTCCGATGGTCATGGCGTGACCCCTATCGACGTGTCCTCAAAACTGGCCCCCCGTGCAGCTCTTACGCTGCAATTATTTATTACATCAGATTCGGGCTAACATAGAAGTTGTCTAGTCCCTCCGGCGCAATGCTGTCAGTAACAACCCTGCCAGTAACAAGGATCGCAGCACAACTGGCCCTAGTCGGACTCGGCACAGTCGCAATAGTGGCAGTTACCACTATCGTAACTTCGCCGCCAGCATCTGCGTTCGTGTTAAACGTTCCTGGCGAGGGTGAATGGGATGTGGTATCAGATGAAACAACATTCAATGCAAGTGCGGCAGACATCAGATCCACGCCCTGGTGGGATGGCGATCCGCGTCCTGGCAATGATGTTATGGCCAATCTTTTCGCTACTGCCTACGTCCAACAAGGCGGTCCTGCTTGTAAGCCCGACCCATTCTTCGATTACTCATGCTTCTTCGCATTTGTCTACTTCCCCAATGCGGTGGCAGCCATTTCCGCCTTTCCCGATGGGTCTACAGCCTTTAGGGTAGCTAGACCTGAATACCCTATTGCTTATATGTTTGCCAGCCGTATTAGGACTTCGCCTGCGCCCAGCCCTCTACCTCTCCTGGGTGTTGGGGCCGCCTTCGGCTATAGCCGCAAGCTGAGAAGGCGAATCAAAGGCTCTAAGAGGCTGCTGATAAACCCAGACAGCAGGAGAGGACCGGCCCCCCTGTACTCCTACGTCTCTACCGAGGAGCGGATCCCTAAGGCTCCTCCGCTCCGGCGGGTGCGGCGGCTGGCGGATCAGACCCTCGTTCGGCTCAATCCCAACTTCCGTAGGCTCTGCCCCAAGGGTGGGCGCCCCTTGGCCTTCTCCATCCCCAAGGTCTCGGGGGTGGTGTGAGTCCTTGGTGGTAACGGCCATCCATCGGAAGGCTGAATCCTTGGAAAGATCAGATACCTTGCCGCGCGCACTGGTGACTTAGCCGGTTTTGATAGGGAGTTTATCTGGCTTGGTTAGACTCATGAATTAGATCATCACAAAAGGGTGGTCAAGCCTCATGTCTTCCCAGAACGCTTTTCCCTCAGTCCTTCCCACAGCCCAAAGCTGCCCAGCAGCAACTCCAACATCCTCCGCTGCAGGTCAGGGTTATTAAGTGCTTGAGTGCTCATGGTCTGGTGAGCATCGAGCGCATCAATGATCGCGTCCTGATGGGCCCGCGCCAGATCGGGTGAATTAGCGAACTGCTCCTTGCTGTTGCTGGCCGCCTGTTGCTGGAGAGTTTTGGACTCCAGAAGCTTGCTTCGAATCACGGTGCCCACGTAGATGACCTTGTCGTCGTCGCTCAAGTCACCAGTGAAGAGGTCATTGAGCTTGGCGATGATCTCCGAGAGCAGGGCCTTCTGCTTGTCCTGCACCGACCCCCCACCAGGCGCGATTCCAGGGATCGGCACGGCTTCCCCTTTCTCCAGATCCAGCTTCTTCTGCCCGAGGTCGCGCAGGTGGTGATGCGTGAGCACCACCTTGGAGAGATCCACCGTGTTGACCTCCCGCTCGAACTCCAGCAGCGGCAAGAGTCTCTTAAAGAACATCGCCCGCTTCTCCAAGCCAGTGTTGGCGTAGTCGAAGATCTGGGAGAGGAAGGTGTACAGGCGGACGTAGGTGCCCATGTCGCTGCGAAACAACGCCAGAGCGGCCAGCTCATCCCTGGCGGCCTTGAGGCCATCGACGTCGTTGATCTCCTCGGCCTGCCTGAAGGCCAGACGGGCCTCCTTGTAGGCGTTCATCAACCGCTGGGCCACAGGCTCCAGAGCTCCTTGCAGCTGACTCTGCTTGCTGGCGGGATCCAGGAGAACCTTCACGACCCGCTCAATCTCGAACTCGTCGTAATGGCCCTGAGCGTCGAGCTTGGTCTTGAGGTCAAGGATCAGGGCTGGATCTGTCGCTGAGGCCAGCACGGCGGTGGAGTAGTAGGTCTTGAACGCCGTCAGGATGTCGTTGTGGTCGTTGACGAAGTCGACCACGAAGGTGGTTTCCTTCTCTGGGTAGCAGCGGTTGAGGCGGGAGAGCGTCTGCACTGCCTGCAGTCCCGCCAGCCGGCGGTCGATGTACATGCCGCAGAGCAGGGGCTGATCGAAGCCGGTCTGGAACTTGTTGGCTACCAGCAGGATCTGGTAGTCCTCCCCCTTGAACGCTTCGCGGATGTCGCTCTTGAGCCCTGGGTTGAGGGCCTGGCTGCGTTCGGTGAAGCCATCGGGACCGCTCTCGGGGTCAGTGACCTCGCCGCTGAAGGCCACCAAGGTGCCGAGGGCATAGCCCTTCTCGGTGATGTACTTGTCGATGGCCAGCTTCCAGCGCACCGCCTCCTTGCGGCTGCCCACCACGACCATGGCTTTTGCCTTGCCGTCCAGCAAGGGCCAGACGAACTGGCGGAAGTGCTCCACGATGATCGCCACCTTCTGGGCGATGTTGTGGGGGTGGAGCTTGACCCAGCCCATCAGCTTCTTGAGGGCCGCACTGCGCTCCACCTCTTCATCGGAGATGGCCTGCCCTTGCTGGGCCAGCTGGAAGGCCAGCTTGTAGCTGGTGTAGTTCTGCAGCACGTCGAGGATGAAGCCCTCCTCGATCGCCTGCCGCATGGAGTAGACGTGGAAGGGCTCGGGGAGGTTGCCCTCACCAGCGGGCTCGCTGGGGTTGGGGCGTCTACCGAAGAGTTCGAGGGTCTTGGCCTTGGGGGTGGCCGTGAAGGCCACGTAGGTGATGCCGCTCTCCTTGGCCCGCGCGACCATCTGGGCGATCAGCTGATCTTCCACATCGATCCCGCCGCCGTCTTCCAGGTCGGCGACTTCGGCGGCGGAGAGCACCTCCTTGAGCTTGTTGGCAGTTTCTCCGCTCTGGGAGCTGTGGGCCTCATCGGCGATCACGGCAAAGCGCTTGCCACCGGTGGCGGCCAGATCGCGCACAGCCTGCAGGGCAAACGGGAAGGTCTGGATGGTGCAGACCACCACCTTCTTGTCGCCGCTGAGGGCTTCGGCGAGCTTGGTGCTTTTGCTGCCGTCTTCACTGGTGACGGAAGCGACGACCCCCTTCTTGCGCTGGAAGGATTCCAGGGCCTCCTGCAGCTGGGTATCGATCACGTTGCGGTCGCTCACCACCAGCACCGAATCGAAAACCTTCTTGTCGCTGGCGTCGTGCAGCTCGGAGAAGAAGTGGGCTGTCCAGGCGATCGAGTTGGTCTTGCCGGAGCCGGCGGAGTGCTGCACCAGGTACTTCTGGCCTGGGCCTTCTGCCAGCACCGCCTCCTGCAGCATGCGGGTGACGACCAATTGGTGGTAACGGGGGAAGAGGACCCGGGATATCTGCTTCTTCTTGTTGCGCTCGGCGATGCAGTAGCGGCCCAGGATCTCCAGCCAGCTCTCCCGCTGCCAGACCTCTTCCCAGAGGTAGGCGGTCCGGTGGCCATTGCTGAGGGGGTTGCCGGCACCGCAGTTCTTGCCGCCGGGTTCGCTGCCCTTGTTGAACGGCAGGAACACGGTGCCAAAGCCCGCCAGCCTGGTGGTCATGCGGACTTCGCGGTTGCTGACAGCGAAGTGGACCAGGGCGCCGCTGGGGGAGGTGAGCAAGGGCTCGGGGGTCTGACCGGGCGGCTTGGGGTTGCGGTCCTTCTTGTACTGCCAGATCGCGTCTTCTATGGACTGGGTATTGTCGGTCTTGAGTTCAACGGTTGCTACTGGGATGCCGTTGAGGAACAGCACCAGGTCGATGCTGTTCTCGTTGTGGAGCGAGTAGCGCACCTGCCTGACGACGCGCAGGCGGTTGGTCTTGTAGCGGGAAAGGATCTCGGGGTTGAGCCCCAGGGCTGGTTTGAACTCGGCCAGCTTGAGGGCCTTGCTTAGACCCAGCAGTTCGACGCCATTGCGAAGCACATCAAGCGTGCCGATCAGATCCAGTTGGCTGCGTAGCCGCTGCAGCATGGTGTCAGCGGCCTTGGAGCCATGGTTCTTTTGCAGCGTCTCCCAGGCTTTGGGCTGGGTCTCCTGGACCCAGGCGATCAGGTCTGGGGGGTAGAGGGCGAGCTTGCGGTCGTAGTGGGCGGAATCGCCCTCGGCGTAGAGCCAGCCGTGGCTGTCGAGGTGATCGCAGATCTCGGTCTCGAAGGCGCTCTCCAGATGCAAGCTCATTGGCCCATCGTGAGTGTCTTGAGAACGGGCCTAAGTGCCTGCTCCAGCTCGTTCATAGCTTCTACCATCTTTTCCTGGATGAAGGGCCACTCTTCCTCGGGCGACCGGTAGCCTCCGGGAAGGGTGATGCGGATTCGACAAGCACGGCGACTGTCGAGGCGCTGCCAACTGACAGGCGGGCTGATGGCTTGATCGATCTGAGCCTGGGAGGCTTGGAGATGGTCAAAAATACGTTTATTTTCCTCTTCGGAGTCCTTGCCTCTGTCGATGTAAAGCTCGGCGCCACATTCGTATTGATTTGCTACGTAGTTCAAGCTAAGGCCCCTAATGCCTGATGAGGTCCCGATCCAGGAGTAGGTCCCTGGGGTTATATGGGCGTGAAGCTTCGCACCTGGTAGTGCAACCAAAGCGGTCCACCACCGTTTGCGGATGTCGTATCGCTCAGCCAACTCCCCCTTGGCCCGCCCGGCTTCCTTGGCTTCTGCCGATGGTCCAACGATCATGGTGAGGAGCGGAGCTGCGGGCGAATCACCGATACGCACGGCCTCGACCTTCACCAAGTAGAAGTCGGCACTAGGAGATTCGTTGAGCCAGGCCATGGCCGCGACATGTTCGGGCCGAGGCTCCGAAACGATCCAGATCCCCCCCCGGGCACTCCTGGCCGTCAGGTAGGTGATCAACTTGCCCAGGTGGTCATGGTTGCTCTTTTCGAGCTGGTTCTCAATGACATAGGTGGTGCCATCCTCATCCTCGGCAACAAGATCAATGCTGAACGAGCCTGCTGCCTGCTCTCGCTCAGCCGTTACGAGGTTCAGGTCTAGGGAGTCGTTGAGTATGTCAATGTTCTCCTGCAGCCACTGGGTGAAGTCATAAGCCTCATGCCTCCAGACCTCACGAAGGGGAACCCGCTGGAGTTTTCCGATCGAGGAGTAGCTCATGCCGGTGCCCCCACGTTGGTGCGCTTGAGCTGATCGAGGGTGAACCCATCAGCACTCTTCCATTCCTTCCAGCCATTGGCCGTTCTACCCAAGAGAGCGATGGCAGCCATGCTCGGGGAACCGAAGAGGTGGTCTTTCTCAACGACTGCCTTACCCCCCTCCTCCCTCAGTACACCGGAATCAAACAATTTCTGGCGAAAGCGTTCGCTGCTGGATCCGACAATCGAGGGCTGGTTGCCGATCCGACCCACGGAACCCTTCAGCACGACAAAGCCTTCTGGTGTGTAGAGACCGCGAGCATCAATGCCTGCGCTTTTGCAGATGAACACCTCCTCTGGCTGGGTGGCTGTACTTGACGTCACCACCGAGTCAAAGACCGGATAGCCAAGGGTGGCCAGCAACGTCCGGCCCGTATCGAATATCTCCAGGCAGTCGGCCTGTAAAGGGGCTGGGGTATGGGGTTTGCTGCCACTGTTGCCGTTCTCATCCACGTAGCGCCCAGCTGCGCGCGCTGCTTGGAGGGAGTACCACTCCAGGAACAACGCATGGGTCTGGGTCAGGCTGTTGGTGCGTGAGATCAGTACCAGCGCCCGCTCCCAGAAGTCCTTCTTCTGGTTGTGGCACACCAGACGGGCCCGCAGATCTCCAGTCTGGCCGATGTAGACCTTGGGTTCAGATCCATCCGCCTCCACTCCGAAAAGGAAATAGAGCGCTACCTGAGCGCTCTCCTCCATCTTGATAAAGTCCTGGAGGAGGCTGCGAGGCACTTCGATCACTTGGACGATGCGGGTGGTGATTTCGGCAATGCGAATGCCCCTGGGGTCACCTCCGGGCAGGAAGATCTGAATGGTTTTGGGGGTAGGGGTCATGCAGCCACCGCCTCGGACACAAGACTCAGCACGTCGATCTGGCCGGTAACTGCGGCCGAGATCAGGGCTGATCGACGTTCTTCCAGCAATCGGATGGCATTGGACGCGTCGGTGATCAGACTTTCAAAGCATCTCTCGGATTGCTGTAAATATCCAAGAATCGCTACTTGATCTTCCTTGGGTGGAACGGGAACTCTTAGCCTTCCAAGGATGGAAGTGTTTAAATTCTCCATGGTCGACCCCACTGAGCTCAAGGAGAGAGTGGCCCTTGAGTATTCAGATTTGATAACTAGCTCGACGTAGTCGGGGCTAAAGCTTGTTGCACATCGAAGTAGAAGACATCCCGTCCCACACAACCACCCGGTCTCATTCTCGCCGACCACTGCGCATCTGCCCATCTCACCTCTTCTTGCTACCACTAGATCTCCTTTGCGCAGCTTGTGACGCTCAAGTCTAAACGCAGTCTCGTCCGCAACGCCAACCCCTTCAATGGCAACTATATTGGAGCCGATAATACTAGAAGGGTTTATGACTGGAATGCCTCCTGTTACATAGTCTTCGACACATAGCTGGCTTCCGAATGGTCCCGTCTGTAGCAAGTCTGACTGCTTCACAAGATAAGAAACATCCCAATGCTCCGGTACCTCCCCGAGCCACTCCACGCCTGAGTCCTTCATCGGCACGTCTGGGTTCAGCCCCTTGGTGACTGCACGGGAGATGACGGCCTGGCGTTTCTCCTGAAGCAGCACGATCAGCCGATGCTGCTCGTAGATCAGGGTATCGATCTTTGCGGTTTCGCGATCGAGGAAGTTGAGGATCTGGGTGGACTCAACAATCGGAGCAACGGGGACTGGAAGATCCATCAGATTTGAAGATGAGATGGATGCCAGATTTGTGCTTTGCTTGGAGCGACCAATGAAATACGAGTTGGCCTGCTTGGAGGAGGTGTAGACGTTCAACCAAGCGGAAGAAATCGAATGGGGGCGAACCGCGAAAACATGGTTCTGATGTATACAAGGTCTGATCTCGCTGTTCCAAATGCAGCCACGCCCCAGCTTGTCAAAGTCTCCTCCTTCATTCATCAGTACATCACCTGGCCGCAAAAGATATCTGTCAAGAGCCGCCTCCGGAATTTGGATTGTGTGAATGTCATTCAGATCTAAGAAGCCGTCCTGAACATTTGCCACCCTCAGAAATGGCACCTCTATGCTGCCCTCGGGTTCAACCTCTTTGCCCTTGGCTAGTCCAGTCTGAATTTCCGCAAGTCGCTTAAGCGGTTTCACATCCCAATGTTCCGGCACTTCCCCCAGCCACTCCACCCCACTGTCTTTATGCGCCGGATACCTCGGAAAGCTCACGCGGTGAGCCCCCCGATCATCGCCAGGATCCGATCCGTCACTTGCTTCAGCTCAGCGTCGATCACCTCCAGTGCCCTGGGTGGGGTGAACACATAGAAGTGCCGGTTGAATGGGATCTCGTAGCCCACCTTGGTCTTGTCGTGGTCGATCCAGGCATCGGGAACATGGGGCAGCACCTCCCGCTCGAAGTAGGTCTGCACGTCTTCAGATAGCGGCACGTTCTCATTATCCCGCAGGCTGCTGTCCGCTTGCGGTTTGCCCTTGGCCTTGCCCTTCTGTCCCACCACCACCTTCCCCGCCTCATCCCGCAGGGGACGCTCCACAGTGATGGTGCGGTAGCCGAAGGCTTCGTTGGGGAAGATCTTGCTGATCGGCTTACCATCCTTCTCCGCTTCCTCGAAGGCGCCGAACAGCTGGGTGATCGCCTCGATGTGCTCGGGGCTCAGTTCCTTTCGCTTGCTGCCTAGGCTCTTGCGCATCTTCTGCCAGTAGCTGCTGGCATCAATCAGCTGCACCTTGCCCTTGCGGGCCCCTGGCTTGCGGTTGGTCAGGATCCAGATGTAGGTGCTGATCCCCGTGTTGTAGAACATGTCTGTTGGCAGGGCGATAATCGCCTCCACCAGGTCGTTCTCCAGCACATAGCGGCGGATCTCACTTTCCCCGGATCCCGCCCCACCGGTAAACAGCGGCGAGCCGTTGAGGACGATCCCAAAGCGGCTACCGCCCTCCATGGCAGGACGCATCTTGCTGATCAGGTGCATCAGGAACAGCAGCGAGCCATCGCTCACCCTGGGCAGACCAGGGCCAAAGCGGCCGCTGAAGCCCATCAGCTCCGCTTCCCGCTGGATCTCTTTTTGGATCTTCTTCCACTCCACCCCAAACGGCGGATTGGAGAGCATGTAGTCGTACTTCGCCTCCGGCAGCTGGTCGTCAGACAACGTGTTACCGAAGCAGATGTTGTTGATATCCTGCCCCTTGATCAGCATGTCCGCCTTGCAGATGGCGTAGGACTCGGGGTTCAGCTCCTGACCGGACAGCACCAGCCGGGCTGTGGGGTTGTGGCCCGTGAGGTGCTCCTCGGCGACGCTCAGCATCCCCCCGGTGCCAGCGGCTGGGTCATAGAGGCTGCGCACGATACCGGGTTGTGTCAGCGCGTCGTCGTCTTCGATGAAGATCAGGTTCACCATCAGCCGGATCACCTCCCGTGGGGTGAAGTGCTCCCCAGCGGTCTCGTTGGAGAGTTCCGCGAACTTGCGGATCAACTCCTCGAACACCAGCCCCATTTCAGCGTTGCTGACCTTGTCAGGGTGGAGGTCGATTTGGGCAAACTTCTCGGAGACCATGTACAGGAGCCCTGCCTTCTCCAGCCGGTCCACCTGCAGGTGGAACTCAAAGCTCTCGAAGATGTCCCGCACAGCCGGGGTGAACGCTTGGATGTAGGCCCGCAGGTTCTCGCCAATGTTGTCCTGGTCCCCCATCAGGACCTTCATGTCCAGCTGGGAGGTGTTGCAGAAGTTCTGGCCTGCCTTGCGGAGCAAGAAGGGCTCGGGGTCCAGGCCCTGGCCTTCGCGCAGGGTCTTCTCATCCAGCACGGCAGCCTTGGTGGGCTCCAGCACGCAGTCCAGACGGCGCAGAACCGTGAACGGCAGGATCACCTTGCCGTAGTCGCTCTGCTTGTAGTCGCCTCGGAGCAGGTCAGCTACCGACCAGATGAAGGCCGAGAGGTTCTGCTTGCCGGTGGGCTGGGGGCCGAGGGGCGGGGCACTGACCACAGGGCGCTGCGACATTGATGGATGGCCTCCAGAAGATGCCATCTCAACCCCTGTGCCGGCCATGGAGGGGAGGGCGACTGAGCCGCCTCGGCCACGGCCAGGGACCACGCTCCCCTTGTGCACCAGCCTTGATTTGACTGCGTCGTAGACGGCTTCGTCCCAGCCGAGCAGCTCACGGAGCCTGCCATTGCCTGCTTGGCCGCCCAGGGCCTCCAGAGCCCCAATGAACTCGTCGTGCATCTCCTCGTCGAAGTCAACGTCGCTCAGTGGGTTTGCAGCGGCGTGGGTCAACGGGGAGCGCAGGTCTGAGCCTTCAGGATGCCATCTGGGTGAGGGCCCGGGGGGGCCCGTCACGGAAGCTGGCTTCCAGGTTCTCCACCGCACGATCTGGGCGGGCCAAATGCCGGAGCCATTCAGAGGGCTGTCCAGGCGCATACCTCAATCGAGGGTGGCGTCCTCGGGGGGGCCCGGGTTGCCGGCCCGGCGCTTCAGCTCAGCGGATCATCATCCCTGCAGCGTTGTCGTTTCTGGAAGCTGAAGAACTCCCTTGCCGTGGAGTCTGGATCCAGCCTGGTGGTGAAGAACGCCTTCACCACCAGTGCTCTTGTAGCGAAATGGCAGGGGTTGGATGTGGACCTAAAAGCAGGCGAGAGCTCTGTCCGCTTATTTGGAGGTCTGTGCTTCAACGCTGCTGTGGGAGGTGCCAGAATTACTGGATTTGTTCATACCCAGCAATCGCTCTGAGCTCAAGAACTGATCAGCACATTTGCCAGTATTGAAGCTTTTTGCGGTAGCACTCTAAACTGTTATGACGACTTCAAGTGCTTTTAGGCAATCGCTTTACGCATCACTGCCGCGGCAAAGCGCTCTCTTCTAAGCTTTGAAGTGGATCTATAGTTCACTTTGCACGGACTTAGATGGGGAAAGGCTGTCAGTTGCGAAACTAATCTTCAGCGTGCGACCGTCTCTGGTCTTTACCATGCAATTGCCGCTTGTATTCCTAGCAATAGGGATAAAGCTGCACCTGCCATCAACAATGCCTCCACTTTCTCTAGTGTAATAGTAGTCGGGACTTGGTGTTCTTGCGGAAGCATTAGCCTGACTTCGAATCATTACTAGATCCACTAGGGGCCTTGGGGTATTGGCATTAGAGATCATCAGTTGCCAATGCCCAAGTCCCCCAACCAAGTTAAGATTAACAGAGTTTCTGTCTGTAGACGATACCGAAATTACGCCAACCTCGCAGGAGGCTGAACCAAGCCTATCAAGTGATACGTTGCATTGTGTAGGCTTAAATTCATAAAAGTACGCTGGAACATATTGAGGTTCGGATTTGCTCGGATTGCAGCTGAAACATAAAGCTGTTGTAGTGACGACAACCAATTTTGGGAGCTTCACTCGACAAACTCATACGAAAGGGAGATTCTAGCATAGGCCTAAATCGACTACTCGAATAGCACGCATTTATAGCCAGTCTCGGATTTGACTGCACTTTTGAAGCCATCAATATCTGTTTGAAGCCGTGTCAGATCGGATGTTGTCAGCCCTTTTACATAGATGCAATTACCTTCGGCCCAAAGTTCATAACCTGTCGGTCCTGTGCCAATAAACTTCTTCCTGGCTGGCTCTTGGGCCTCACTATTACTTGTTCTTCCCGTGCTGTTGCTAGGTGGAATATCGGAAATCTGTTCTGGACGAGAACTGCTATCCATCTCTGATGAATTCTTGGTAGACGGTTGCAGCCTGTTACTGGTTCCCCAGATGAAAGCTATCCCAAAAAGTCCTAACAGCACAAGAAAAGACCATTTTGCTGTCTTTCTGGTTGCGTGAGGAAACAGCCAGATCATTCCTGATAGAGCGGCAAGAGCCAAAAGGGGTGGAAAAAGGAGACCTGCAACTGCAAAGATTACAAAGAATGGGAAAGCTGGCTTAAACCTGCCGCCCCTAATATCCCTTGTTAGGGTGCGATTGCCACTGCCGCCCTTGCTTTCGCCTTTTGTGAAAACGGTACTTGTAGTAATGACCATTTGTTCATCTGAAGCCTTTTGAAGTTGGCCTTCTGGCTTTGTCTGTTGTCCAGACACGTTCTCAGTTGTCTTGCTTCGTATGATTGGCAGCAACTCTTTCGTGACTGAGTACTCGGCTAATTTCTTGCCATTAGCACTACGCAGTATAAATCTTCCACCAGCTGATGAAAGTTGTGATTTTGCCTGGGACGGCTTGGCAAGACCTCCACCAGTTCCATAAATGGAGGACGCCGCCTGAAAGTAGTTCACTATCGATGCTCCGGCACTCTCTGGAAGCGGTGAGAATAGCACTTGCATACGTAGCTTGACTGTGTCGACGGGGTGGGACATAGGGCTGGCCCATAGTCTGTAAGTGAGCTGTTGACGGCGATGAGACTTCCTTGGCAACTTGCATCATGGTCGGTGAGCCCGTGAGTCTGTGAGCAGAAACATCGCAAGTCTCTGCTTTTTGCGGGTAAGATTGGCGGTATATCCTGGTCCCTCATTGTTCTTCCTCTGGGAAAAGCCTTGGCTGCAGCTGCCTATCTGGCCTTGGTCCAAGTGAACGTGAGCCAGAGCCAGCTCGATCGATCGCTGCAGCGGTCTGACCGATGGAATCGAGCAGCGCGCCACTGACCGGAGCCAGCTCACGACAGAAGGTGGCGATGGTGCTCCAGAAGTTGGGTTCGTAGAAGGTCATAAGAAGTTTGGGCACCATTTTGGTGCTGGAAGGTCTGGGAATGGATGGGGTGGGACTGGGTTCCGTGGATCAGATCCGCTGCTCTCGGGCTCGGGGGCCATGGGAGTCAGCCAAGCCGCCTCTGGTGGTTACCCACCCCGTGGGGGTGGCGCTGACGTGCTCGGGGGCAACAGCGGGGGTCTCTGGCTGGATCATTGGCAGCGTTGATGCAAAAGCCCCTCCTGGTGGGCCCAATGGGGTCAACCCCGAGCACTAACCCAGCGAGATCCGTCTGGACAGACCCTCCTGGAGAAGCCACGGCTGGACGGCCTTCCTCCAAGTGGTTAACCAGCCCAAGGGAGTCAGTCGTTGCGCGCTCGGGGGAATAGCGGCAGACCTGCCAGCATCAAGGGGCGCCAGCGGTCGTCACAGCGCCGCTGGTGTGGACACAGACCGGGCAGGGAGGTCAGAGCCCCTGCCCATTTCTTTGTCTGGCTTCGCCCCGCCCCTGGCCGTAGCACCCCCTCTTGGCCGTAGGCACCTCCTGGCCGCAGGCCGCCCTCAGCTGCGGGTCGCCGCCAGAGCCAGCTCATGGGCCTGGGTGAGGGTGGCGGCGGCTTTGCCGAACCACAGCCCCTCCAGCCGCTGGCGGGCGGCTTCGATGGGATCCCTGGAGCGGCCTGCATCGTGGCTCAGATGCTCCGTCACCGCTTGGTAGGCGGCCCACATTGAGCCCTGCACGCCGGGGATGTCGCTGCCGATGGCCTGGCCTTCGAACTTGGCGGACAGGCCCTCCCAGGCCGGGAGATCCTCCAGCCGCCTCGGCCGACTTGTGGAAGCATCACCCCGGCGGTCATTGATTGCCCCCCGCAGTTGATCGGCAAACAGGGTCTCGACGTAGCGGCGGAACTGCGACGCCGTGCAGGGGGCGGCGGCCATGGCGCGGAGTTCGGCCATGCCACCGGTGAACTGCTGCCGCTGCAGATCGATCAGCTCAGGGAGGCGGTCGATCAAGGCGTTGGCATTGCGGGTGTGGCGGATGCGGCAGCCCTGCTGCCTGCGGCTCCGGGCGGAGGCCAACCCGAGAGCAGCAGACAAAGTGTTTTGGCACACAACCCGGATCGGGGAGAAGAAGGCCGAAAAAGCGATCGTGCCGTCATGGCTTGTGCAGCCGACCAAGTACTGGTTAACAGGATCACCGGGGAGCACCTCCCCTTCCGACTGCCGCACTCGGGCCGTGAAGGTCACCTTTTTGCCGCCGGCCAGGACGCAGACGGCATCCATCACCGCATCGCTATGGAGGGCTTCGGCGACCCGGATCAGCTGCTCGTTCTGCACCACCTCGTAAGTGGCGTTCATCACGGACAGGGTGGCACCGGTGTCGGTCCTGGTGATGGCCTGGTAGCCATCGATGGGCTGCATGTCGGCGTCGTAGACGGGGCGGCCGGCGAGATGGAAATCGGCGCCACCGAGGCGGAACGCCTCACGGGCAGGCAGGGTGCCGTCCAGGACCAGGCCGAGGCGGTGCCAGGCGGGCTGGTTATGGAGGAAGACACCGGAGGTGAATTGATGGGACATGGGGAATCGCAGCGGCCGGCTGGCCGCCGCCAGAGAGGACAAAAAAGCCGGCCTCGGGGAGAGACCGGCAAGCGCTGGGGCGGGGCTTCCACCCGCCGGCCCGGTTGAACGGATCAGCTGGCGGAGGGTTTTGGGGTCAGCAGCTGCAAGCGATCGGCTACCAGGCGGACGCCGCAGTGGTTGCCGCAGAGGCGCCCCGAGGCCGCGAGCCGCATGCCTGGTGTGGCGTTATCGCTCAGCTCCTGGGCCTGCTTCCCCCAGACCTCAATCAGCACTGAGAAGCCGCCTGCAGACTCTTCGTCCCAGCGGGGGGTGACGCCGGGGACCAGCAGGAGAACTTCGGCTCGGATGGCACCGCAGTCGAAGAAGGTCAACTGGACAGGCAGGGGGGCTGTCCCTGTAAGCACGGTTACATTCACGGCTTGTGCGCTCCGTTGGGGCTGCAGACGGGGGAGTCCAGGCAGGAGAAGAGTTCCTCGAAGTCGTGCTTGGTGGGCACCGGCACGCTGGTGGGATCGCCGCTGACGTTCTCGGGGGTAGGGGTGACGAGCAGCTGGAGGCCGCTGATCTCCCCGTTGCGATGCCACGCCATCTGGCGGCCCATGCTTTGGAGGAACAGGATTCCAGAGAGGACGTCGTCGTCTTCGTGGAGCAGGCCGATCGGAGGGAAGAGGGATCCATCAGGCCGGCGGATGGTGATCTGGCTGTGGAAATGCATGAAAAAAGCCTGCTGAGCAGGCGGTGGATGGAGAGGGGGGATGGAGGCAGGTGGTTAACCAGCTGGAGGGGGCGGCCGGCTGGCCAGAGGCGCCGTCAGGAGGCCGGAGTCCTGGCCGAAGGCCTACGGCCCGTTCTCGGGGAAGCAGAACCGCAGGGCCTCGGCGGCTTCATCAAATGGCGGGGAGATGTCGAGCCAGGGGGAGCGGATGCGGGCGAACGCACCGGCCGGGAAGTAGCGGGAGAGGCTGGAGTACGAGGCGCCCCGCAGGCGATCAGCTGGCAGGACCAGGCCGGCGGTGGCAACGCCGCTACGAGCACAGCGGAAGCGGACTTTGCAGTAGCCGGTCATGACTGCGCCTGCGGCGCCGGAGCCCCCACGGGGAGAACCCCGGCTGGCGGAGCCAACAGCAGGAAGCGGTACATTGTGCAGTCGGTTGCCAGGCAGTAGCCGGCAGCGTCGTGATACCTGGTGAAGCCGTACTCCTCGTCTGCATCGACGCAGGTGGCGGATTTGGTGGAGAAGGTCTCCGCCCACCAGCCATCAGCCGCAGCGATCTCGTCCTCATCGAGACCGGAGGAGTCTCCGTGGATGAAGTAGCAGGCCCAGTGGGTGGGCAGGAGGTAGCTGACCAGGGAGGGGTGGCGTGCATCCCGTTCGTCTCTGGTGAGGAAGACGGGCTCGGGGGGGCACAGGGGTGGATCTGGCAGGTAGAGGCTGGAAGTAGGCATGGAATTCACAGCGTCAGAGGACATAAAAAAAGCCCCGCACAGAGGCGGGGCGAACCAATCCAGGCGGACTTGAACCGCCAAACAGCAAGGCGCCCCCTGGTAGGGACACAGGGGGGCGCTCGCTGCGCCTTGCCTGCTACGCAGAGACCTCCAAGAGATCTGGAATGCATGCAGGTGGATTGGGGATTTGGATGGATTTTGTCGGGTGTTCTTGCCCTTCTTTTCAGTCCCATCCGGAGACTGGAAGCCGGTTTTGCACCGCATCCCTGGTTAACCATCCTTGGGAAGATGGGGAAGAGGAATGGAGATCGTGCTCGATCTCGCTGCGACGACTACACCGGGCCCCAGTGGGCATAGGAAGGGCGTAGCGCGTCAGGGCCGCAAGGCCCCGCCGGAGGAAGTCTTAGCGACTATTGTTACTGTCCGGCGCATATATGAGCGCCTGTTGAGTTTTGGCGCAACGCTGGGGAGACTTAGTCACGGGAAGCCTGTTGACCCGCACAAAGGTGCGCACCGGCTCGATCCGTCCTCGGGCATCAAATACCCTCGTCCTCCCGCTAAACCCCTCCGTCGTTTGGCCGAACGAGTGTCTCTACTGGGCCGCATGCCCTGCGCTGAGCGGATTGGATACCGTCAGGCGTCTCGTTTGCACCTATCGGTTGACGTCACAGCAGCCGGTGAAGGTTGCGGATCCGTACGACCTTGGGGGAGCGTTTCTATGTTTTGGCGCAGCACAATCGGCCGCTAGCAGTCCTGCATAGGCATGGTGCGCAAGTTGCGCTGATGTAGTGAGAGAGATTAGGCTATTCGGCTGTCAGCATCAGGGCTGTAAGCCTGACCGGTGAGAGTGAGCGACTGCGGCGCAGTCCTGTCTCATCGGTTGAAAGCAACATAGGGGGTGAGAGGCAGCTAAGTCAAGCGATTGAGGAGGGCTAGGTGACTGTGGACTGTGCGTATATTGAGGCCCTGAATGATGACTAGAACGTAGTACTCGACATACATCTACTAGAGAATGTATGTCGAATGATGGTCTTTATGTCAGGCGCGATGAGGGCACTCATCATCGAGTAGGCGCGATATTGCATCCCACAGTCTCGCTTGCTCCGGCGTCTCCTTTTAAGAACAGCGGTCGATGAAAGCACAACAGGGCTCGGGGGAGAAGCATGGATGAAGCCATCCCATGCCGACGTGTGCTCCAAGAGCGACTTAACTTGAACAGGTTCCGGTTGAGCCGGCAAGAAGCACTGGTAAGCCGTCTTCTAGGCCCGCTTTGTAGCGCTGCTCGCTTCTATCGATCCTTGGGCCAGCTCCACGTCGTGTGCCGAGGGCATGAACTCAATCAGTGCCAGACGCTTCTCCAGGACCTCCATCTGCTCTGACATCTCTGCCCACCGGGCGGCTGATTCACGTCGCTCGACAACATGATTCATGGTATTGAGAATCAGCTTTGCGGCGCCTAGAGCAATCGACTCGGACTGTGAGTTCAGAAGTTCTCGGGCTTTCTTGACCGCATCGCCATACCCTTGCTGCAATTCCTTGGTTGCCTCTGACTCCAGGTGCTGCAGAGCTTCATTGACCGCGGATACATACTCAGGGTTCCGCCCCCATGAAAGAAGCGTCGTGTAACCGATGTTCAGTTCCTTCGCAATTTGGCGAAGCTGCATTCCCTCCGCCGTCATCAATACGGCCTTCCTTTGCCTAGGTTTCAGGGTTGATGAAGTCATAGAAGTTTCACTTCAGTTCGGATTACGACAATTTTGCCGCATATTCCAGTAGTAGAGATTGCTTGGAAAGTCATCTCAATCGAGCTGCTGCGGCTCACCGCTCCAGCCTCAGCCCGCTGGTCGTCCTGGCTGATGAGTCGGTAGGAAAGCCGGATGCTGAAGACATGCCGTGGCTCCGGGTACTCACCATCAGGCGGCGAACCAGAATCTGATGCCTAAATCTACCCCCGTCCTGGCCTGCCGCAAACGTTCTTTGCCGCTCGCGATCGATCATTCAATGTGCTCGGGGTTACGTCCTGTAGATCTCAGGGGATCAGAGCGAGAAATAGCTGGGGTCTTACTTTGATCAGATGGGGATCGCACCTGAGGACGGAGACCCGTGGTTTCGCCTCGTCAACGACTGGAGGATTGATCTCCCTGGTGAGTTCAACAAGATCGTGAAGGAGGTGCAGCCTTCGTTGATCGTCATCGACTCTCTGGGATCAGTTTCCGACCTAGGGGATGCGAAGGAGAACGGGGGTGCCTATGCGGCGCCGCTCTACGAGATCTCTCGGAGGAACGTGGCGGTGGATATGGAGGATGGCTTTCCGTCAGCAGCCATCATCTGGATCCACCACAACACGAAGGACGACGCCCACTTTCGGGGAACGGATCGGCTTATGGGTGCAGTTGAGGAGATGTGGGAGCTCAGGGAGCTCACTGAGGAGGAGGAGGTCGAGCACGGGGTCAACAGCAGGATCCTGACCATCGGGAAGAGCAGGTTCGACCGCTCTCGGGACAGGCTGCTGGTCACCAGGGACCACAACCTGAACTACGAGATCAGGGACCTGACCCCGACCCTCCACAGGATGGGGGTGGGCCGGAATGGGGACCTGGACCCGGCGGGGGTCGTCCTGGAGGTCCTGAGGGCCGCGCAGGGCCCGCTGAGGGAGGAGGAGGTCCGGGAGGATTTCAAGGCGTACCTCCAGGCCGAGGGGCACGACCGGATCCCCAAGAGGTCCACCGTGAAGCGGTATCTCCACGGCTGGATCGTGGACGGGATGGTGACCGTCGACAAGGCGAAGGTCTCGGGGAAAAGGGGGCAGCCTGCGAAGCTCTACAGCCTCGCGTGTGCGAGGGGAGAGTAAAAGTTGGGTTTTATTGATCTGGACAGACGAGACTCATTGCCACCACAGCTTTCTGCATTTCTGCCCAGGTGCGATGAGAATGTGGACAGAAATGCCATTTCCGCCAATTTGAACAGTATTCCCCGAGCGGTCCCCGAGGACGGGAGCAATACTGTCCAAACCTTCGACCCAGCGAATACTGTCCAAGCGGTGGACAGTATTCAGAACCGTGTCCAGGCCAGGGGTCCCGAGGACGAAATCATTTCTGCCCACGGGTCTCCCGGTCCTCACACGCGAGAGGTTGGCGGCCCGGTCAAGGAGGGGCAGACCTGGGGCGGCCCCGAGGGCGTGGAGACCTTCATCCCGGCTCCCCCCGAGAACTGATGAGGACCCCTGGGCCAAGTTCGAATGAGTCGTTGCAACCTGTTCATGAGCAGAGAGGAGTGCTGACTCAGGACGACGTGAGGGAGGGGGTCAAGGCTTACCTGCAGGCCATGGATGGCCACGATCTATTCCCGAAGAAGTCGGCTATCCAGAAATTCTTGTACGGGTGGGAGGTCGACTGCATCGTCTGGGTCGAGGAGCTCCAGCTCTCGGGGGGCAAGGGTGGACGCCTCTCCAAGACATTCAGCCCCGCGTGTGCGGGGGGAGAGGGGAATACCTCAGAAAATGATTTGGACAGACGAGACTCATTGCCAAAACTGCTTTCTCAATTTCTGTGCGACACGGTGAGAATCTCACAGAAAATCCCTTCTGAGGCCGTTTCACAGAAAATGCCAGAGGGGTCTCCCGAGGACGGCGACATTTTCTGTGAAACCGAGGGAGCAGGCATTTTCTGTGACCCTCTCACAGAAAATCCAAACCCTGTCACCGCAATGGGTCCCGAGGACGGTGGCATTTTCTGTGAACACCCCTCCGCACCCCGCGCGGGAGAGGCTGGCGGGCCGGTCGAGGAGGGGCAGACCTGGGGGGTGGCCCCGAGGGCGAGGAGATGTTCGTGGTCCAGGTCGACGGGGTGCTGCAGGGACCGAAGCTGCCCGACGAAAACGAGTGTCGGGGGAGGACGGAAGTGTGCGCAGCTCAAGCATCCATACGGCCCAAGAAGGCGGCCAGGCAGCAAGGAGGCTGGGTCTTCTGCATCAAGGGTGGTTCTGGAGGCCCTGACGGCCTCAGAACGGGCGCTGGCGCTGCAGGAGGTGTGCGCCTTGAGTGGTGTCGATTGGTTGTTACGTGCTCGGGGGAGAGCGGGGGGGCCTCCCTCACTTCCCCCTCCACCAAGCTCAATCGCCTCGCGTGTGTGAGGGGAGAGGGAGGTAAGACATTTATTGATTTGGACAACCGAGACTCATGGCCCACACAGGTTTCTCAATTTTTGTCCGTGGGTATGAGAATCGGACAGAAAACGGTTTCGGGGCCAAAAGGACAGAAAATGCCAGAGGTGTCCCCCGAGGGCGATGGCATTTTCTGTCCCGGTGAGGAGGCTGGCATTTTCTGTCAACCGGAGACAGAAATTCAGAATTCAGTCGTAGCAGCAGATCCCGAGGACGAAACCAGTTTCTGTCCCAACCCTCCCGGTCCTCACACGCGAGAGGTTGGCGGCTCGATCGAGGAGGGGGTGACCGGCGGTGGCCCCGAGGGCCTGGAGATGTGGGTCCAGGCGGACTGGATCCAGCAGGGACCTGTGCTGCCTCCCGAGAGCGATGGTCTGAGCGATACAAACGGCTCCGCACCTCAAGACTGTCGCTGACGCTGCAGGGTGGGTGCCTTGGTCTGGGGTTGATGGTGTGGTACGCACCTCGGGGAGAAGGGGTGGGTGGTCGCTCCACCAAACCCAACGGCCTCGCGTGTGGGGGGGGAGGGGGAACTAACGCATTTATTGATTTGGACAGACGAGACTCATGGCCCCCACTGGTTTCTCAATTTATGTGCGACGGAGTGAGAATCGCACATAAAACCAACCCCCGAGGCCGATGCACATTTAATCAGGGAGGTGCCCCCCGACGAGGACGACCCCATTAAATGTGGGACCGAGGTCGAAGGTATTAAATGTGCGGAGGGCACATTAAATCCGAACCTAGTCAGCGCAACGGATCCCGAGGACGAATCGGTTTTATGTGCGGACCCTCTCGCACCCCGCGCACGGGAGGACGGTGGGCCGGTCGAGGAGGGGGCGACCTGGGGTGCCCCCGAGGGCTTGGAGATGTTCGTGGTCCAGGTCGATGGGGTGATGCAAGGACCGGCTCTACCCCCCGAGAACGATTGTCGGGGCAGGACGTAAGTCTCCGCACCTCAGGCATCCATACGGCCCAGGAAGGCGGCCAGGGAGCAGGGAGGCTGGGGCTGAGGCATCAAGGGTGGTTCTGGAGGCCCTGACGGCTTCAGGACGGGCGCTGACGATGCAGGTGGTGCGGTCTCCCAGGCGAGGTGAGTGGTCGATGGGATGGCGCCGAAGAAGCTCAAGGTCTCGCGGGAACGGGTGGCCACCCCCGCCAAGCACTTCTGCCACGCGTGTGCGGGGGGAGAGGGAAACAGTGCATTTATTGATTTGGACAATGTAGACTCATGGCCTCGCAAGGCTTTTGAATTCTTTCGCGCTGGCGTGAGAATCGCGCACTTATCCGACCGCGCACTTATTCCAGGGGGGGCTGAGGGAGGCCCAAGCGCCACTTCCCCCGAGGACGATCCGAATAAGTGCGCGGAGGCGACCGAGGGGAATAAGTGCGCGGACCACGCACTTATTCAAAATCCAGTCACTGCAACGGATCCCGAGGGCGATTCCAATATGTGCGCGGACCCTCTCGCACCCCGCGCACGGGAAGACGGAGGCCAGGTCGAGGAGGGGGTGCCCGGCGGTGGCCCCGAGGACGCCTTGATTTGTGCCACGACGGGTGACCCAGGCATTTGTGCCGCGCAGTGCGGCACAAATCAGAATCCAGGCCAGGACAGGGATCCCGAGGACGAAATCATTTGTGCCACGGACACCTCCGCACCCCGCGCACGGGAGGCAATAGGCCTGGTCGAGGAGGGGCGGACTTGGGTGCCCTGAGACCGACGAAACCTGGATCTATGCCTTGTGTCCAGCAAGGATCAGACCCCCCCGAGAACGATTGTCGGCGCAGGACGGAAGACCTCGCACCTCAGTCGTCCATACGGCCCAGGAAGGCGGCCCGGCAGCCGGGCCTCTCCCTTGCACACGGGGTCCTCCTGGAGGCCCTGAGGGGCCTCAGAGCGGGCGCTGACTCTGCAGGAGATGTGCGCCTTGATTTGGGCGCGACGGGTTTCTACGTGCTCGGGAGAGAGAGAGGGGGCAGGTGTTCCCTCCACCATGCTCACGGCTCTCGCGTGTGGGGGGGGAGAGGGAAGTAAGACATTTATTGATTTGGACAACCGAGACTCATGGCCACCACTGGTTTCTCAATTTTTGTCAGTGGGCGTGAGAATCGGACATCAAATGCCTTCGGGGGCAAAAGGACATCAAATGCCGGAGGTGCCCCCCGAGGACAAGAGCATTAAATGTCCCGCCGAGGGGGAAGGCATTAAATGTCCAGGGGAGACATTAAATCCGAACCCAGTCACCGCAATGGATCCCGAGGGCGAAACCATTAAATGTCCGGGGTCTCCCGGTCCTCACACGCGAGGGGATGGCGGCTAGGTCGAGGAGGGGGTGGCCAGCGGTGGCCCCGAGGACGAGGAGGTGTGCCTCCCAGGCGGTGGAGCAGAGAAGGGACCTGAGCTTCCTCGGGAGACCTTGAAGGTTTATCCACGCCCCATGGATCAACCTCGGACCTCGATGCCGCAATGGATCCCAAGGAGGAAAACTGTGAATCCACGGACTCTCTCGCACCCCACACGCGTGAGGCGGGAGGTCTGCTTCCTCAGGAAGCGGCAGGGACTGTCCCGAGGACGATGGCCTCAGTGATGAGTCGGATGAGGATCCCTGAGCCAGTTTCTGCTGAGCCTGCGTCACAAGTTCATGAACGGGGGAGCGGCTCCTGTGGAGCCATCCCCTCCCTCCTCTGTCTCCCGCTCCGTCCCCCCCGGCTCAACCGATCCGGTTCTGCAGGAACAGCCGGGTCCCCGTCGTATCCGCCATCCGCCAGGGCACGTCAATGAACGCCTCCGCTGCAAATCCAACACGCCGCTCTCCGCTGGCGGTGGGATGTCCACCGGAGAGGGAGCGCACTCCAGCGGGTGCGCCTACGGCGATAGCGCGAGCGACCGTCCACAGCACCTGTCGGCCCTGGTGGTGCCGCTCGAAGCGATAGCCGTAGGCCTCATGCCCGCTCCGCCAGGACATCACCCCCTGGCCCAGGAGGGCCGCCAGATCGGTGGTGGTCAGCACCAGGGCGTTATCGGCAGCCTCCGCCAGCCCCCGAGCACGGAGGAGGGGATCAGAGGCTTGCGCCGTCGGCGCCTCCTTGAGGGCCATCACCAGGGCCGCCAGCTCGCTGCCTGGAGCCCTCACGATCGCCGTGGCGTCTGTTGGTGTAACAGGCGTCGCACTGCCATCACCGGCGGCTGGTTTCAGGCCAGGGAAGGTCCCCATGGGCTGTCCCGACAGGAGATGGTCGTGGAGCCTCTCCCCGAGCTCGACAAAGGCCCCCGGCCAGGTGGTGAGCGTGGAGGAGACGCGGATCAGCTCGACCCCGAGAGCGCGGGCTCTGGCCTTGAGGCCGTTTCGGCTGATCCCCCAGCGTTTCTCCAGATCGCGGATCGAGACATCGGCGGGCGCCACGTCAGAGAGTGCTGTCATGGTGTCGCGGTGCTGGCTCGACAGCAGGATGACGTGAATCCTGGCTGCTGTCGAGCTGTCGCGGTGCCATCACGACAGCAAGAGGGGGGAGAGTCGACAGGATGGAGCAGGCTGGGGAGTCTGCCCTCCATTGGGAAGTTTTGGGGGTCTGGAAGGCGAGCGAAGCATATAGATGACGCGAACGCACAATATCTAGAACGCACAGAGTTTATCTTTAACGCCAGTAACGAATCCAAAGCTATCTTCTTGTCGTTGGGCCAATGCCTGTTTGGTCTGGTGTCGTGAGTATCGAGTTGCTACTTAACTACTGTCTGGCTGGTTGAAGACTTGTCTTGTGCCAGACTCCTCAGCAATCCCATTTTCTGGTACTAAGTCACCATCTCCAAAGTAGGCCAGAGTGACCATCAAGAGCCACAGCTCTGACAACCTTTAAGTTCGCAAAGGAAGCTGCATCTAAGATTGAAGTCGAGCAGGTCGACGAGAGAAGGTAATCCTAGAGGTTAAAGAATCTGCCGCTAGAAATAGAGATTTAATCTTCAGGACATGGAGGTGTCGCTAAATTGGCAAGTGTTTGAGGCTGCCCCTAGCGACATACAGCCCACTTACCCATGCTTTGGCGTACTGCCTGGACGTTCCACAGACATGGCGAGGTGCGAGTGATCCCGGTACGCACATAGTGATGTTTAGGCTTAAGCAGACCTTGTGACTTAAGTCTTGTCAAATGACTCCGACTGATAGAAAGCTCTATAAGAGCATCAGATGTCTTCACCCACTTGACGGGTTGTTCGCTGTCGGAAGCCATAAAAAGCTGACCGGGTAGTACCGGTTGAGAGCAACGGAATGAATTTGATAGCCGAGATCGCTCGTTTGGCGATTGACCAACGGTAGGCCATTCTTGCTCATTCTGTCAACGAGCGGGCTCGAATCAGGCCCACCCAGAGGAATTGGTCCGATGTAGTCATCCTTCTGAAGACTATAACAAGTAAGTATCGCAACTACATTCAGAGATTGATTACTTCTGTACAGCGAGGCTGGAAGAAGAGAAGCACGTATGGAAAACAACGTGCCGGAAGCTCGCCTAAGACCTGCATCAACACGTTCTTATTGGTCAGATACCAGGACTACACCCCAATCCGACTTCTGTATTGCAAGCCTGCTTCAAGAGCAGAGTCGATCGCCTCATCATCAGTCCACTGGCCGTAGTGCTGGGTGTGTGTAGAGACTGAGTGACCCATAAGCGCTGCTGTAACGCGAGGACTAAGTCCGTATGTCTGGTGAGCACGTAATGCATATCCATGTCTGAAACTGTAGGGTGTGTACCGCTTCTCAGAAGTAAGCTCAATCCATGCCTTGTGTCTCAACAAGTACTTTCTCATGGCGTCTGCGGGACCTGCTGGAGACTCCAGGGGGGGTAATGTAGTTGTGGTCTTAAGCTGTTCTCGTAAACTCCAGTCAGTTTCCCACTCAGGATGAAGAGCTCTTAAGCGTCGCGGTTTCGTTGTTCCGCCTCCTGAGCGCTTTTGGTAGCTGCACCACAAGCCGGCAGTCCCTCGATCCTGCAAGTATCTAAGTTCAATAGGACGCAAACCATAAGCGGCGCAGAGCTGAATGGCATAGCGCCATCGTTTCCCTGCGGAGTCATGCGGAAGCGCTTCCAGCAAACTGAGGATTTGCGCATCTGAAAAAGGTACTGCACCCAGTGTTGCACCTTGCTTCTCTCCGATGAAGGGCCGCAAGACTTGAGGTGGGCTCCATGCAGCCTCGGCGAGTAAACCCTCGGTTACAGCCCAACGCAACATGGCAGCGAGTTGCTGTATCACCATCTGGCGGCGTCTGGATCCTGGGGGCCATGGCAGACCAGCTTCATCCAGCAGTTGCTTTGCCGTGCTCGGGGTTTTGGCTCCTGCACATGCAAGCTCTGCTAAGCGAGCCGTGGTGGGTGCATAGTCTTTCGCCCAAGTAGTTGGCTTGATCTGGCCTGTTCTATGGACCTTGTTCTCCCCAAACTTCTTCCAGCTATCGACAAGGTCTACATCAGAATACGTTCCAGCAGGTATCGCTGAAAGCGAAGCAGGGCCTCCCCCGAGCACGCGTTCTTTCGCGTCGTCAAAGCTCACGCCTGTGGCCACAAGCTGGGCTATGGCGACAGTGGTGTTCAAGATGTCACTTGTGGAGGCAGGCACCCAGGGGATCGGCAGGACAACGCTCTTCCGGGTGCCGTCGTCGAAGCGGGCAAACAGCTTGGCTTTGCCTCGCATGGGCGACACGGTCCATGCTCTGCCTGCGCTGGTCAGCAGGCTGCTTCTCAAGCCCCGTACCCAAATGGGGAGAGCATCGGCTGAAACGGGGGTGGCCATGGCAGTTGCACAGCTCTCGCGTGAGAGCTGTGTGAGAGCTGAGGGGCATCAGCATGGCGCAGATCGAGGCTGTCTGGGCCAAGCAGGGGTTTCCACCAGCACCAGTCGCAGACCCCTCTCTGGAGAAGGTTTCTTGTCACCGCAGTGGTTGTCCCCGGATCATGGACTAGGGTGTTGTGGACGGGGCGTGGCGCAGCTTGGTAGCGCGGGTGCTTTGGGAGCACTAGGTCGCAGGTTCGAATCCTGTCGCCCCGACTGACTTTTCAGGGATTGGCCAACGACCGCGGTTGGACAGTGGCAGGAAAGAACTCCCATCAGGCTGGAACAACGACCACGCCCTGATCGATGGGCAGCTGAGGGCCCTGATCCAACGGATACACGGCGGGTCGACGGGCAGAGAGTCAAGAGAAAGATGGACGGTTGTGAACCGCAGGCGGAGAGGGGCACGGGGGTCTCCAGAGTTCCGGCCCTGGTGCGGCCAGCCACCCTTGCGACGTCCTCCCAGCGAGAACGGCGGAGCTCCGGGATCCATCAGGACGGCCTCATGGCATGCGGAGCCTGGCCTCGATCAACCGGCAGCACGCGTCCACATCGCTCGCACTCTCCACCCCCTCGCCCGGTGAACAGAAGAAGTCGTGCCACAGCGGCGGCACCGCCAGCAGGATCAGCGGCCTGTTCGCCTTGAGCGCATGGGCGGCTTCTGAGGCTGTGCCGGGACCCCCGCCCCCGCAGACCACCACCACATCGGCGCTGAGCACGTTGATCACGTTGCGGGCCGAGCCCATGGCGGTGAACAGGGCCAGATCCACGTCCGCCGTGGTCGGCCTGTCGTCGCCGTTCCCTCCAGTGGGCACCACCCCCACCACCAGATGTCCCTCCACCCTTGCCGCGCCGCGGCTGGTCGCCGCCATCACACCCACCGGGCGGCCACCGCTGAGCAGCACCCAACCCCTGGCACTGCTGCACTCCCCCAGCGCCACGGCCAGGGCCACCGCCCCAGCGGAGGCGCCCTCTCCGGCCCCCATCACGCCCACCACGGCGCGCCGTCGACGCATGCCATCTCCGATCACCAGCCCGGCCGGCGCGTCATGTCGTCGGTCCAACCCTGGCAGGGGCGAGTGAGGTGCTCGCCATGGGGCAGTCGGCCCCGGGGCGGATGGCTGGTGAGAACGACCATGCTTCCGACGTTGCCGAACCACAAGGGGGAACTCCAATGGCTGGTGCGCCGGATCACGCCGGCAGCCTCAGATCAGCCGACCGTCCTCCATGGACAGGGTGCGGTCAGCGATGTCGAGGATGCGGTTGTCGTGGGTGACCAGCAGGATCGTGCAACCTTGCTCCCGGGCCAGCCGCTGCATCAGGTTGACCACGTCCCGGCCGGAACGGCTGTCGAGGGCAGCGGTGGGCTCGTCTGCAAGCACCAGGGGCGGGTTGCCCACCAGGGCACGAGCCACAGCCACCCGTTGCTTCTGGCCACCAGACAGCTGATCGGGGAAAGACTCGAGGTGGTCGCCCAGACCGACCGTGGTCAGAATCGCAGATGCTCGCTGGTCCATCTCGGGCAGATCAAGGGAGCCTCGCATCTCCAGGCCCATGCGCACGTTCTGCAAGGCCGTGAGGCTGCCGTGCAGGTTGTGGGCCTGGAAGATGTAGCCATGTTCCCGGCGGGCCACGGTGAGGGCTTGGTCCTTTGAGCCCACCAGTTCCCGATCAAGCACCCGCAGACTGCCGCTCTGGGCCGAGCGCAGTCCACCGATCAGGGTGAGCAGGGTGGTCTTGCCCGAACCTGAGTTGCCGGTGAGCAGCACGATCTCGCCCGTCTTCACCTCCAGGTCAAGGTCGAACAGCACCTGGCGGCGGAGGTCGCCCGTGCCGAAGTGGTGGTTGAGGCGCTGGATCGAGATCGCGGCGGTCATCGCAGACGGGAGTAGGGATCAGAACAGTTCGGCGGGGTTGGCCTCCTGCAGCCGTCGGGTGGCGATCGCCCCGGAGGCGATGCACATGGTCAGGGTGAGCACGAACACGATCAGGGCCCTGGAGGCCGTCATGGCGATCGGCAGGCTGGTGGCCTTCGCCGCCAGGGCATAGAGCCCCAGGGGCATCACGACGCCGGGAAGGAAACCGAGAGCAGCCAGGATCAGCGCCTGCTCGAACACCACCAGCAGCAGGTAGCGGTTGCGGAAGCCCATCGCCTTGAAGGTGGCGTACTCGCGGATGTGGGCGTTCACATCGGTGGAGAGCACCTGATAAACGATCACAACCCCGACGACGAACGCCATGGCGGTCCCCAGCCCGAAGATGAATCCCACCGGGCTGGCCACCCGCCAGTAGTTCTCCTCAAACGTGACGTAGTCGGCCTTGGTGAGCACCTTCACATCGTCAGCAAGATGACGGCGCAGCTCAGCCACCACCGAGGCGGGGTCGGCGCCGGGGGCCAGTGTGAGCAGCCCCAGGCTCACGCCACCAGGATCCCGGCGGGGGAACAGCCGAAAGAAGGTCTGGTCGCCCGCCATCAAGGTGCCGTCGGCCCCGAAGGAGGCCCCGAGGCGAAACAGGCCACCGATGGAGATGGTGCGCCGTTCAGCCTCTGCGGTCACCCTCTCGCCGCTGTCGAGGCGCTGGATCATGCGGGCGTACTGGCCGCGGGAGCCGCGATCGAACAGCACGGTGTCGGGCTCCTTGAGCTTGCCGGCCTGGGTGTTCACCTCCGGCAAATCCAGCACGGCAGCGTCGGGGTCAAATCCCAGCACCTGCACCGTCGATTGGCGCAGGGTCTGGGGATTCCGCCAGGTGAGGTTGTTGAGGTAGAGGCCCTGGGCGTCCTTCACCCCGGGCACGTCCAGGGCCTGGAGCAAGCGACGCCTGGGGAAAGTGGAGAGGTTCTGGAGGTTGAGCGCCTTGGGGCTGATCAGCACCACATCTCCGTGGAAGGCGCGACTGAGGCGGGTGTTGCTGTCGTAGAGGGCCGCCTGGAAGCCCAGCTGCATGAACATCAGCACATCCGCGAAGGCGATGCCGGCAATGGCCACCACGAAGCGGCCCCGGTCGCGGCGCAGCTGCAGCCAACCCAACGGCGTCCTCATGGTCCGATCACCGTCCGCACCTGCAGGTTGGAGAGGCCGGCGGAGCGGCCATTGCTGGCGGCGTTCAGGGGGATCCTGACTTCCACGACGCGGCTGTCGGTGTTGGCGGTGGGATCGGTGTTGATCACCGACTGGCGGCGCACGATCGCGCCCACAAGACCGACCCGGCCCTCCAGGGGGGTTGGCAGGGCCGTGCTGGTGATCCTCACCGGTTGGCCCACCCGGACACGAGGCAGATCGCTCTGATACACCTCGGCGATCACCTGCATGCGGTCGGTCTGGCCGATTTCGACGATGCCGGCGGAGCCAGGTACCTCGCCGGCCCTGCTCCCGACGCTGAGCACACGGCCTGCAATCGGTGAGCGCACCAGGCTTTGGTCGCGTTCGGCCCGGGCGGCCTGATGGGCCGCCTCCGCTTCCACCAGGGAGCGCTCGGCGGACGCCACATCCAGGCTGGTTCCCCCTTCGGCGGCCCGCTGGCGGATGAGCTGGGCCTGGGCGTCCCGCAGGGACGCGGCCACGGTGTCACGGGTCAGTTCCTTGGTATCGCGGTCGGAGGCCGAAAGGGCCCCCTTGAGGTACAGGGACTCGTAGCGCAGACGCTCGGATTCGGCCGTGCGCAGCTGGGCCTGCAGCGACTGCACCTTGGCCAGCTGGCCGGCGAGGCCGCTGCGGTGATCCGCACGGGCGATCGACAGGCGGTTGCGGGCCAGTTGCACCTGGGCATCGGCCCGATCCACGGCGGCTTGCAGGCGGGGCTGGCCGTCGAGAACCGCCAGCACCTGGCCCTGGTGCACCGCATCACCTTCCTCCACCAGGAGGCGAAGAATGGTCTGCTGGCCGGTGGTGCTGGAGGGGGCTGCGATGGTGCGCACCTCGCCGATGGGTGCCAGCCGGCCGAGCGCTGTGACCGTGGGCAGCGGAGCCTGGGCGGACGGAGGCGGCGGTGCGTCCGGCCGGTCCTGCCGTGATCGCAGCACGACCACAACGCCCGCAAGCAGCCCGGCAGCCAAAAGCAGGGAGATGGCGCTGGGGTGCAGCTTCATGGGGCGCTTGAAGAGCAGCGAGGGAACCTGCACGGAGGCGAATCCAACTAAGAACCAAACTAAACCGTCTAGTCTGGTTCTGGCCAGTAGGGTGCTTGTGGGATCAATCCAGCCTGGGGAGCCAAGGAAGGATGCGGGGAAGGACGAACCAGTGACGCCAATTCCCAGCCGTGAGCCGACTGCAGGGCCGCCAGCGCCCCGATCCATGGCCAATCAGGCCGGTGAAGCCGAAGGGCCTGCCAAGGCGGCCACCCGACAGTTGTCCGCCGAAAAAGGGGAGGCGATCCTGGCCGGCTCCCGTGCGGAGTTCCTGCGCCATGGCTACGCCGCCACCACCATGGATCGGGTGGCGGCGGCAGCGGGTGTCTCGAAGGCCACCGTCTACAGCCACTTCACCGACAAGGAGACGCTGTTCCAGTGCCTCACCCAGCAGATGGTGGGGGAACGGGTGGCTCAGTTGTTCGGGGCAGGCGCGGCAGCAGCCCTGCCGGACGAACCGCGCCAGGCGCTGGCAGAACTGGCCCAGCGCTGCCTGGAGCCATGCGAAGGCCAGAGCGACTTCCTGGCTTTCTTTCGGTTGGTGGTCGGCGAATCAGAGCGCTTTCCCCAGCTTGCCCGTACCTTCGTGAGCCAGTTGGAGCAACACGCCTTCCCCCAGGTGGTCCGATTGTTCGCCACTCGTGGCTTTCTGCCTGAGGCGGACCCGGAGGTCAGCGCCCGGGTGTTCATTGGCT
Source organism: Cyanobium gracile UHCC 0139 (assembly GCF_034931325.1). GTDB lineage: Bacteria > Cyanobacteriota > Cyanobacteriia > PCC-6307 > Cyanobiaceae > Cyanobium > Cyanobium gracile_B. Next base: position 83,182 of record NZ_JAYGHX010000008.1, read on the forward strand.
CCATGGTTCACCTGATCCTGATGCAGGATCTTTTGCATGGCAGGGAAGTGGTGAGCGTCGACCGGGGCCGTTTCGCTGAAGGCTTGATCAAACTGCTCTGCCGCTGAGCCGTTCTGCCTGGAGCGAGTCTGTGGATGGGCAAGGGGCGCAGTGGTGGCGACGGAGAGAAACGGCCACACCCCTGCAGCCGATCGGTTGGCCGAGACCAACCTGGCTGGATGGAGAGCGTGGTCTGGATGGGGACTGGATCCAGGTCATTTCCGGCAGCCGCTGCCAGCGGGTGCGGCGACTCGATCGGCGAGGCCCGGCACGATCTGCCCAGCCCGGCCCGGCCATTGAGCCTTCCCTGCTGAATCTCCTGTCAGGGTTCCCCAGGATTGGTTGCCGATGGGGCTGTGGCCGCCGTGTCGAACGCTGACGCCAGGAGCCGCAGGGCTTCCGCCGCCTGGAAAACCTGTGGCGCCGAGAGGTCGGCGAAGTGGGCGGCAATGGTGTTCCCGAGCCGGTCGAAGGCCCGCTGGGCCGCGCGCTGACCCGCGGTCGTGAGCACCGCATCGCGCCGGCGTCCGTCGCTGGTGTCCACCCGCCGGATGTGCCCGGCCTGCTCCAGCCGTTGCAGCAGGGCCGTCACGGCGCCACTGGTGAGGCCCAGCGCCGCGGCGATCTGGCCGGGGCTCACCGGTCCGTGCTCCATCAGATTGATGGCGCGCACGGCGGTCCGGTCGATGGCCAGGGCGGCGGCGGTGTGGGCATCGAAGCGGTCCATCGCCCCGTAGAGCGCCCGCACCCCGTCAAGCAGGGCAACGATCGTCGGAGTGGGTGGAGCCGCCACAGGTGTCTTGACCGTAAAGATAGTTCTCTTTATCATCAAGGTAACGGCCCTCGTGTCGGGCGGCAACCCGAGGTCGGCCATCCTTCTCCAGCGACGCCATGTGGACGCACCGGTTCGAAACCACCACCGACCTCACCCCTGAAGAGCTCTGGCCCGTTCTCGCCGATGTGCCCCGCTGGCCAGAGGTCGACCATGGCATCGAACGCCTCGTGATTCGCCAGGAGCCGGGCCCCGGGGTGACCTTCACGCTCAAGCCGAAGGGCGGACCCACGCTCTCGTTTCGCATCGGCCACTTCGAGGCGCCCACGCGCTATTCCGACCTCTGCCGCCTGCCGCTGGCCACCATGGAAACCGTGCATGAGCTGGTGCCCGGACCCTCCACAACGGTGCGGGTCCGCCTCGCGATCCAGGGCCCGCTGGCGCCGCTCTGGGGACGGCTGGTCGGGAGGACCCACGCCGCTGGCCTGCCGCTGCAGACGGATCGCATGGTTGCCCGGGCGCGGGAGCTGGCCTCGCCGCGGCGCGACGGGGTTGGTGAGAGCCCCAGGGCCGCCCGGCACAGCGCACCTCCACTCCGCCGGGTCTGAGCCGGTGGATCAGGCGGCTGCCGCCAGCGATCGTCCTGGCAGCCTTTTCTGCCCGCCATGGGTGAGGTCGCTCGGGCCCAGGCTGACATCACCATGGGCAGCGATGAACAGTTCAGGCCCGTCTATGGCAAAGCCCACGGCAGAGAGCGGTTGATGGGCCTGCGGCGTCTTCAGGTGGACAACACCGCCTGCACGCCAGAACGATGGCCGGGCGAACCGAAGCAGGCGCGAGCGCAGGAGGGTCTTGAGGCGACCTTATGCCTCGACCCGCCGGGTGGGCGCAGTCATCGGGTGCCGGCGGGATCAGAATGGGGAAACTGCCCTCAGCAAGGAGCGGCCATGCCCACCACCCTCGAGAAACCCGCCACGCTGCGGTGCGCCTGTAAGGGCTGCCACTGCACGGTGACCGAGCAGACCGCCTTCCGCAGCGGCGCTTTGCTGTTCTGCAGCGACGCCTGCGCCAAAGGGCACCCCAACGGTGAGCCCTGCCATGCCGGCTGTGGCTGCGACTGCCACGGCTGATCCCAGGCCGGATCGCTTCTCTGCGGGCGCACCCGTCATGTCCGGCCCACGGCCGGTTGGCAGCTGGCCCCTCTCGAGGCCAGGCACCGTTCCATGGTGCCCTGGGGGACGGAGCGCGACTACCTCCATGTGCTCCGATCGACGGGAGCGATACCCGGCTTTGTCTTGCCCGATCCGGCAAGAAGGGCACGAGCAGGCGATGACGATGTCCTTGGGACGTGGCTCTGGGCGATCAGCTTCCTGGCCAGGTCGTTGTCGGCCTTGTGGAAGAAACGAACGGAACTGTGTGGACCGCTGCTCCTTCCGGAGGGGTTTCAGCTGTCCCGCCATGGACGGATCGTCCAGATGAATGGTGACGACGGCCAGGCTTGGTTCGCTGTGTGGATTCTTGGCATGGGCCGCTTCGAGCCGGAGTGCATTGAGCTGATTGACCACCCTGGCCTGGGCCAGTGAGCCCGCCATCAGCTTCCATGTCAGCAGCCGGAGTCTGGTCCTTGCCACCGAGCTTCAGCTTGAGACTGGAGAACTGTTCCTGGTCGTTCACGTGGCAGGCCTCGCCGGAACTCTGAACCAGGCGATGCAGCACCCTCGCCGCCTGGATCGACTCTTCTCCGGATGATCCCTCAATCAACAGAACCGAGATTCTTGCGGGCAGTAACTTGTCCCCTGGAGCCTGCTCTTTCCCTGGCTCCGTGTTGAGCATGTGCTCAATGGCCAGCAGGGAGATGTCTCTGTCAAGTTGTTTTGCGGTGAGTTTGCCAGTGAGATTGCCAACCAGGCCGGCCGTGCGTGATTGCTGCGACAGCTTGTTGACTTCGCTGGAGATGATCGTGGCGACAATCAACCCGATCGTGCCCGCGATGGCGGCGATGCCGGATACGAGATTGTTGAATGTTCTGCCCCGTTCGGACTCTGCCATTCGTGTTGTACATCTGCCATTCGTGTTGAAAATCTGACTTTCGTGTTGTACCGAGGCCATCCTTTGGAATCCAGTCTCAGCGGCACTTCAGAGTGCGCCGAATGGGTCCCATAGTCCCTATTGGTGCTGATGGCGGCTTTCCCAGGCGTCTTTCGATGTCACGATGGTTTCTGCCGCCGCTGGATTGGGGATGGGGCCATCGGTTGAACGTCGCCAACGGATCCGTTCGGTGCGGCTGAGCCGGCGGGGCGGGGTGCTGGATGCGGAGGAACTGAAGGGATGGCACCGCCACTGGCGAGAGCCCTATCGCTTCATGCTGGCCATCCCCTGGCCGGGCTTTCTGCTCAGCATCGCCGCCAGCTACCTGCTGCTCAATCTTGCTTTCACGCTGCTGTATGCGCTGGATCTCGATGGCATCGGCGGCGCCCCCGGTGGGCAGCGCCTCTCCGTGCTGGATGCCTTTTTCTTCAGTGTCCAGACCCTGGGCTCAATCGGTTACGGGGTGCTCCATCCCACCAGCCTCTGGGTGAATCTGGTGGTGACGGTGGAGGCTTTCTTCGGGCTGCTGTTCATTGCCGTCACCACCGGTCTGGCCTTTGCCCGCTTCTCCCGCAGCCGGGCCCGCCTGCGCTTCAGCCGCGTGGCCACGATCGAACCGTGGCAGGGGCATCCCACCCTCACGTTCCGGGTGGCCAACGTGCGCCAGAACAGCCTGGTGGATGGGCGGATCCGGGCCTCCCTGGCCACGAACGAGGAGAGCGGCGGCCGCCGGATGCGCCGCCTCGTGCCCCTGCCGCTGGTGCGTGACCAGTCGATCAGTTTCCAGCTGATGTGGACCGTGATGCACCGCGTCGACCAGCTCAGCCCCCTGTTCGGCCTCAGCCGGGAGGAGCTGGAGCGGCGTCAGGCCGAAATCCTGGTGGCTTTCCAGGGCCTCGACGAGATCCTGCTGGCACCGGTGCACTTTCGCTGCAGCTACGGGGCGGCGGATCTCCGGCTGGGGGAACAGTTCCGCGACATGGTGCAGATCGACGGCCCCGACAGCGTGTTCCTCGACTTCAGCTGCTTCGATGCGACCGATCCTCTGGATCCGGCGTTGCCCCCAGAGACTCCCGGCCATGGGGAAGCTGAAAGTCGATCTCCGGACCCACCGGCACCACACCGGTGGGATTGATCATGGTGTGGCTCTGATAGTAATGGCGCTTGATGTGGGCCATGTTCACCGTATCCGCCACCCCCGGCACCTGGTAGAGATCACGGGTGTAGGCAAACAGGTGGCGGTAATCCACCAGCCGTTTCCGGTTGCACTTGAAGTGCCCCACGTAGACCGGATCGAAACGCAGCAGGGTGGTGAACAGACGCCAGTCCGCCTCGGTGATGGCCGTTCCCAGCAGATAGCGTTGGCCGGCCAGGCGCCCGTCCAGCCAGTCGAGGGTGGTGAACAGGGGACCGAGCGCCTCTTCGTAGGCCTCCTGGGTGGTGGCGAAACCACAGCGGTACACCCCGTTGTTCACGGTCGTGTAGATCCGCTCATTAAGGCGGTCGATCTCCTCACGCAGCGCCGTGGGATAGATGTCCCCCTTCCGGACGCCCAGGTGATCAAAGGCGCTGTTGAACATCCTCAGGATCTCGGAGGATTCATTGCTCACGATCGTGCGCCGCTGCCGGTCCCAGAGCACCGGCACGGTGACGCGACCGCTGTAGTGGGGATCGGCCACGGTGTAGAGCTGGTGCAGGGCCTCGGCGCCTTCGTTGGGATCCGGCACCACCCCCTCCCCCGCCTGGAAGGTCCAGCCCCGCTCGCCCATGAACCAGTGCACGACGGAGAGCGGGATCATTTCCTCCAGCCCCTTGAGGGCGCGCAGGATCAGGGTGCGGTGGGCCCAGGGGCACGCCAGTGACACGTAGAGGTGGTAGCGGCCGGCCTCGGCGGCAAATCCAGCCTCCCCGCTCGGCCCGGCCGATCCGTCCGGGGTGATCCAGTTCCGAAAGGCCGCCCGCGAGCGTTCGAAGCGGCCGGCGCTGCTGCCGGTGTCGTACCACTGGTCTTGCCAGACCCCGTCCACGAGCAGGCCCATCACGGTTGCCATGACGCCCGCGGACCCTAACGGGCCCGTGGCGCCACCTGATCGCCCGGCGGAGCCCAGCCGCTGCGGGGAGGAACCGGTCCCATGGTGGAGGGCACGGAAGCGTCGTTCCCTGGATGTCATGGCCGGCTTGAACCGACACGGCCCCCTTCGCTGGGTCGCCCTGGTCCTCTGCGGCGGCCTGCTGGCCGGGATGCTGTCGGGTGTGCTGGCGGGCCAGCCTCTGCTGTCGCCGCCCGCGAAAGCCCAGGAGCTGCCAGCGGCGATGGCCCAGGACCAGCCCGAGGAACTGCGGGGGGTGTGGCTCACCGCCAACGACATGCCGGTGCTGCGCGACCGCGGCCGCATGCAGGCCGCCGTGGACCAGCTGGCGGAGCTGGGCTTCAACCGGCTCTATCCGGTGGTCTGGAACGGCGGCTTCGCCTACTACCCCAGCCGGGTGAGCGAGGCGCGCCAGCTGCAGGACTTCACCTTCCGCGGCCTGCAGGGCCAGGACATCCTGGCCGAGCTGATCAGCGCCGGCCGCAACCGCGGGCTCAAGGTGATCCCCTGGTTCGAGTTCGGCTTCATGGCGCCCCCGGAGTCGCCGCTGGCGCAGCGGCATCGCAACTGGCTCACCCAGACCCGCGACGGCGGGCTTACCTCCAGCAGCGCCGCTGGCCGGGTGGTGTGGCTCAATCCCTTCCGGCCGGAGGTGCAGCAGCTGATCACCGACCTGGTGCTGGAGGTGGTGAACGACTGGGGCGCCGATGGCATCCAGTTCGACGACCACATGAGCCTGCCACGGGAGTTCGGCTACGACCCCTTCACCACGGCGCTCTACCGCAAGGACACCGGCAAGGATCCACCGGCCAACCCCGAGGACCCCGCCTGGGTGAAGTGGCGCGCCGACCGCATCACCGTCTTCCTCGACCAGCTGGCCGGAGCGGTGCGCGCCGCCCGCCCCGGGGCCCTGATCTCGATCTCCCCCAACTACTACGACTTCGCCTACAAGCTGCAGCTGCAGGACTGGCGGGAGTGGGTGCGGCGCGGCATCGCCGATGAACTGCTGGTGCAGATCTACCGGCCCGATCTGGACAGCTACTGGCCCCACCTCAGCCGCCCGGAGGTGCAGGAGGCCCGCCAGCGCATCCCCACCGCCATCGCCGTGTTGAGCGGCCAGCGCAACCGCCCTACCCCCCTGGCGTTGATGGCCCGGAAGCTGGCCGCCAACCGCGCCCAGGGCCTGGGGGTGGCGTTCTTCTACTTCGAGAGCCTGTGGAGCCTGGGCCCCGAGCCGCCCGAGGAGCGCATCGCCGGGCTGGCTCAGATGCTGGGGGGGCCGGCGGTCCTGCGCACCTCCGGGCCCAGGCTGCCGCCACCTCCGCTTTAGCGGCCGCGGACATCAGGGGTCTTGGGTTGTGGGTTCGGGGTTGCTCCCGTTGCTCGCGACCTTCCACTCTGCCAAGCCAAGCGGTTGGGCAAGATCTGTCGGCAGAGGCGCCCTTGCCAGGACTGGGCACACCTCACCTAACCCGGCTGCGGCGTGCTCAATTTGTAGCCGCTGTCGATGATGGCGTCGGCCATGGGCTGGCTCTCCGCGTTGGGGATCATCACTTCAATGTAAGCGGCGCCATCATGGGCATCGATCTGCTCAAGCACCTGATCGAGTTCCGCAACGGTGCTGACCCGAGCGCTCAGCCAGTTCTTGCAGCCAAAGGCGTGCGGCAGGAGGTGGTAATTCACCGGCGCGAGGTCGTCGTAGTCGTGACCACGTTCACTGATCACATCCTCAATGCCGAACAGGCCGTTGTTAAGCACAAAGATCCGCGGATTGATGCCGTAGCGGCCCATCACCGCCAGTTCATTGAGGGTGAGTTGGTGGGAGCCATCGCCGGTCACCATCCAGGTGCGGCCGCTGGTTTTGGCCATGGCGACCCCCAGGCAGGCAGGGGTGGCCCAGCCGATCGAGCCCCACAGTCCCTGTCCTTCTGCGCTGACGCCGGCCGGCAACAGCATCTTGTTGAGATGGGTCATGCAGGTGCCCGTTTCGATCACCACGGTGTCGTCGGACCGCAGAGGCCGTTGCAGCCGTGGATAGAAGCTTGCCGAACTGCTTGGGTCCTCAGGATGGCCAGTCAGAGCCGAAGGCTCCAGTTTCATCCCATGGTCGGCACAACGGGTGGTGGTGCGCTCGTGCAGCGCATGGAGAACATCATCAATCGCCACATTGACAAAGACTTTCTCTCCAGCGCGTACCCAGTTGTCGTTGATCGATACGGTCTTGGATGCGTCATAGTGACCTGTCCAGAAACCCGTGTTCAGTTCGGTGGTCACGATGCCGCCGATGTCGAGCACCAGATCGGCGTTGTTCACCAGATTCCGCACCGCTTCAGAAGAGGACAGATTGCCGGCATTGAGACCAACATATTGAGCCATCCCCTCATCCATGGTGCCCTTGTCATTGGGGGTGATCGCCGTGGGCAGGTTGGTCTTCCCGATGAAGGCGAGCGCTTGGTCCCGGCAGCCATAGCGACTGACCAGATGGGTGAGCAATGCCACCGGGTTGGTTGCCGCTTCCAGCCGGGAGAGGATCGTCCGCACGGCGGCCTCCAGTTCCTGCGGCACGCTCTGCTGGCGTTTCACGGCGCCCAGGGGGGTCCCGCTGATGGGGGTGCCAAGCACAGGCTGGCCCCCATTGAGTTCGGAGATCACCAGGTAGGCCGGCATGCTCTGGCGCAGGGCCTCACGGATCACGCGCTCCAGTTCATCCACGCAGTTATCGGGGGTGAGCACGGCGCTGACGCAGGCCGCTGCAGCCGAGAGCGGCTGGAAGCGGTCGTAGACGGTGTCGCCGAGGTTGTGGTGGGTGATCAGCCCGAGCCGCTGGATGCGCTCACTGGGCTTTCCCACCAGGTGAAACACCGGCAGACGGTGCGCCTTGCTGCCCATCACACCGTTGATCGCGGAGAGTTCTCCCACGCCATAGGTGGTGGACAGCATGGCGGCCCCTCGGATGCGGGCATAGCCATCGGCTGCGTAGGCAGCATTCAGTTCATTGGAGCAGGCCACCCACGACAGTCCCGGCACCAACTCGGCCGCATCGTCGATGGAGAAGGCGTAATCCCCAGGAACACCAAAGATCCGATCAAGACCGAGTTCCGATAATCGACGCAGGGTGTATTGAGCAACGGTTGGAGCGCTCATGGTTGGGAAGACAGGGATCAAGTGAATCAATGCCGAGCAGCCATTGACAAGCTGACAACAATTCGAGCCACGCTCGGCCCAGGCGTGTCACCACAAAATGCACCGATGGCGGCCCGGCGCGCCGGCTGCCTGCTGCAAGGCGGTCCCGTCCATCGCTGGAATCTCCGAATCCCGTTGCTACCACGATGGATCTGGTGGCCTTGGGGCGTCTGTCGGGCAGTGGGTTCGACACCGTTCGACACCAATCGCACCATCCCGGGAGGACCTTGGCTTCCTCCGCGAGGGCGAACCGGCGGTTGCAGGCGATGTCCGGCTGGCCATGGGGCCACACGCCAAGGCCGGCCCGGGTCGCCAGCGGTGTAACGGAACAGGCGATGCACTCCCTCTTCGGGATGGAGTGCCCTGCGGCACGGGAGGTCTTCGGCCACGCTCAGGGGGCGATTCGGGTCCCATCGACCGCCTCAGCGGCAAGGCGACCAGTCAATCGGTGGGCCGGGTGTCGTCGGCTTCCATCCTGCGCCGCGCGATCCGCACCGCCAACGGTTCGACATCACCATCCATGGTGTGGCGGCCGTCGCCGTCACGGTCGTAGCAGCGGAACAGCCGGCGGTAGCGCCGCATCAGTTCGGCCGGCAGGGAGACGCTCGACATCCGCCGGGCGGCGGGGGAGCCCGATCGCATCGGCGCCGCCGCGGGACGCCATCGCGCCACGACTTGACGTGAACCTTAACAAGCTGTTACAATTCACGAAACAAACTGAAACACCCATGACCGACTCCTCCTCCTCCCGCTTCGGTTTCGTCGCCTTCGCGGAGACCTGGAACGGCCGTCTCGCCATGCTCGGCTTCGTGATCGGCCTCGGCACCGAGCTGCTCACCGGCCAGGGGATCCTCACCCAGATCGGCCTGGGCTGATCCAGCCACGGCCCCGCCTTTTTTCTCCCCCTCCCCCTGCTCAACCAGCCATGACCAACACCCCCGCCAACGCCCCCTTCCTCCAGGGCGACGCTGAACGTTCCATCCACATGGAGCAGCTCAAGCGCGTGGAACTCTTCAACGGCCGTGCTGCCATGCTCGGCCTGGTGATCGGCGTGCTCACCGAAGCCCTCACCGGCTCCGGCATCGCCCACCAGATCGGCCTCGGCGCCCTGACCGACGGCTACGCCGCCTGCCGCACCCAGTTCCTGCCCTTCTGCTTCTGATCGGGTCTCCCTGATGCTGCTTCCCCTCTGCCCCTTCACGGCCGCCCGGATTGCCGGTCTGCAGGCCACGGTGCTGCTGTTGCTCACCCTGCTGATCAAGGCCAGGGTGCAGATCAAGGCGGCCTCCGCTCTGGGCCTGGCCCTGTTGGCCCTGCAGACCCTGGTGTTCCTGGCCGCCGCCGGAGCCCTGGGCCTGGTGGCCATCGGTGGAGCGGCCCTGGCCCTGAACCGTCCGCGGCCGGCCGCCGCCTGAGATCACCCCTGCCATGACCGCCGTGCTGCAGCCACCCCTGGGGGAAGATGCGCTCCGGGCCCTGTTCACCAAGCCCTACGGAGCTCCGGGGCCCACGCCGGAACAGTGGCGGGCGCTCTACGACGAAGCGGTCCACTTCACCGACCCCACCCAGGAGCGTCAGGGGCTTGAGGCCTACATCGTGGCCCAGAAGTGGTTGCTGCAGCGCTGCGATGACGTCTTCCTCGAAGCCGACGCCGTGGCCCTCAGCGGTGATGTGGCCTTCGTGGAATGGACGATGGGCCTGAAGATCAAGGGCATCGAATTCCTCTATCCCGGCACCAGCCGTCTCCGCCTGGGCGCCGACGGCCGGATCGTCGACCATCGCGACTACTTCGACTTCGTCGGACCCACCTTCACCCCGGTGCCGCTGGTGGGAGGTTTCGTTCGCTGGCTCTACGGCCGGTTCGTGGCCTGAAGCATCCGATCAGCGGGGCCTGCGCATCACGTAGCCGGTGCAGACGGCCCGATGCAGCGTGGTCACGCCGAACTGGAACCCCTCCTCGGCGGCGATGGCCACCACCTGGTAGGCATCCAACCCACCCAACCGGACCCGCAGCGTCTCTGAGGCTGCCGCGTGGGCCAGAAAGCTCTCCAGCTGCTCCTGTTCCGCTGCTTCGCCGCTGTCCATGGGCCGGCACTCTCAGCGGCCGGAGCCGGCGGAGCTGACCTGGCCTGATTCCGCCGATCGGTGCGGCTGGGACGTCCGTGCCGGTCGACGCCCGGTGAGGCGTGCGAGCCGGGCCAGGGGATTGCCGGCGCGGCGCAGGGCCTCCTGCTGCCGCTCGCGCCAGGGGCGATCCACCGCTTCCATCGCCGCCACGTCGTCGTGGTCGTGGACGCCGTAGAGCAGCCCGGTGATCCGCTCGGCGTCCATGGCCTCGGCAGCGGCTTCCCGCCAGAGGCGCTCGCTGCGGGAACCGTCGGCACGCCGGAACTGGGCGTCGGCCAGCTGCCGGGTGAGCGCGAACACCAGCTGCCGCTCCTTGAAGGCGGAGAAGCTGCCTTCGAACTGATGGGGAAAGCAACCACTGGCCATGGGAGGTGTCCTGCCGCTGGGGTTCTGCCCTCAACTGTATCTCCTGCTACAGATTTTGGACCCCCTGGCCCCCGTTTGGCCTCGCTTGTCGGAATACCCGCGCCACCAAGGTGGGAGCTGCCCCTGCGTTGAGGCCATGTCCCCCTTCCCGTTGCTGGTGATCGTGCACGCCCTGGCCGCGACGGTGTGGACCGGTGGCCATCTGGTGCTGGATCTGGGTGTGCTGCCGAGGGCCCTGCGGGAGCAGAGCGCTGAACGCATCCGCGCTTTCGAGGCGGTCTTCGAGCCCCTCGGCCTCACGGCCCTCGCCATCCAGGTGGTCACGGGCCTGTGGATGGGCTGGATCCTGCTGCCTGGTTTCCATGGACTCTTCGACCCAGCGAGCCCGATCGGTGTGCTGGTGGGCACCAAGCTGGTGCTGCTGGGCGCCACCGCCGCCCTGGCGGTGCAGGCCAGGCTGCGGCTGATTCCCAACCTCACCGACGCCAATCTCAGCGGCCTGGCCTGGCACATCCGAGCCATCACCGCCCTGGCGATCGCCTTCGTGGTGGTGGGTGCCCTGATCCGTCTGGGTGGGGTGCTGGGCTGAGCGGGCCGATTCCTTCTTCGCAGGAGAATGGACCCCTACTCCCCATGCCCGGTGGAAGGTGGCTGCAGAACGACGTCATGTCCTTGCCGCCCATGTCCATCCCCATGATCGATCTCCCCTTTCTGGCGCAACTGCTGGTGGCCCTGTTCGTGGTCGCCACCCTGGATGGCCCGCCGCCGGTGGAACCCGCCCAGGAACTGCCTCCCAGGGAGCCGGAGCCGCCTGAGCCGCTGCCGGGTGGCTGGTCGGCAGAGACCGACCTCCACGCCCAGCGCCTCCTGCGGCTCGAGAAACGCCGTGACACCGTCGCTTCCCAGCCGTGACCGGCCAGGCGGATCAGGTTCCTAAAGTCTTTCAGCGATCGGCCACGCACCAGGGAGTGGGCGCCATGCTCGAAGCTGTTGATCAGAAGGCCCTGTTTGATTACTGGCACGATCGTGTCCGGCTGAAGAACCTGCCGCGCATCGGCGCCCAGGAGCATGTGCCGACCCAGGTGCTGCGACATGCGTGCACCAACTACGACGATCTCAGACGCCTCAAGGCCGTTCAGGACCTCGATGAGCTGGAGCGCTGCCGCGTCATCGCCATCATCAAGTACGAGTGCACCGCCAAGGTGCTGCAGCGGCGCACGGGACTGCTGAGGGACTACGCCCGGCAGTGCGAGGAGAACACCCGCACCCAGCAGAAGGACCGTTCCCGACTGCGTGCGCTGCTGCACCAGCTCAAAGAGGTGTTGCGGGGCAAACAGGTGATGATCGATCGCCTCGAAGCCCGCCTCCAGGCCCTGGAGGCGGAAAATGCCGCGCTTCGCTCCGAGCAGCAGCAGTCGAAGGCCGAGCTGCAGCTGCAGAAGGAGCTGGTTGCCCTGCAGCGGGCCCTCGATGCCGAGGTGGAACGCCGCCGGCAACTCGCCAGGAACAACCAGAGCCTCGGCGGCCGGGTCGCCCACACCGATCGCTATCGGCGCCAGCGCGACGAACTGCAGGAGGCTCTCAGGGCCGAACGTCAGACCAACCGGCAGCTGCGCGGGGAGCTCGAAAAGCTCCAGGCCGGGGAGCAGCTGGGCCTCGGCCTGGCCGAGTAGGGCCATGGCCAGACCCCCATCCCCCCGCTCCGCGCCGGCCCGACCGAAGCCGCCCACCATCACGGAGCTCAAGCGTGAGGTCCTGGCCCTGGCCGGGGTCTCCAGCACCAGGGAGCTCAAGCGAACCCACCAGGACCTGCGCCATCTCGATTTCCGTCTCAAGGCGAGTTGGCTGAAAGCCCTGGAGGTGCTGCAGCAGGCGGCGGCCGCCTATCCCGACTGGGACACCCATCCCCCCGAGGAGTTCAAGGAGCTGTTCGCGGCCATCGATCAGGCCAGTGAGGCCTATGGCCAGTCGATCGATGAGGGCCTGCGACTCAGCGCCCAGCTCCTGCAGGCGGCCGATGATCTGGAGTCCCTCTCCGGGGAGCTGCTGGAAGAGGCCGGCGAGCTCAGGACGGTCCAGGCCGCCTCCCGCCGTCAGGCTCGCCAGCGCCGACTCAACTGAGTGCGTCGCGCCGCGTTTCGGTTCCGGTCCAGGCGGTTGAGGAGGTGATAACTGGCGAAGCCGATCACGACCATGGCGAGCATGAAAGCTGGATAGGAGACAGGCCAGTTGCCGGGGCCAGTGATCATCGTCCACTCCGACATGCCGCCGATGCCCGCCAGCAGGGTCAGCGGCATGAAGATCGTCGTGATCAGCGTCAGGCGCCGGACGGTGGCGTTGGTGTCGTTGGCGGCTTTGGCCATCTGATTGTTGAGCATCGAAAGATACATCTCCATCAGGCTGGTGACGATGTCCCGATACGACTCGGTGACCTCATAGAAACGCACCAGATGGTCGTAGATGTCGCGATAGTGGTAGATCGCCTGCACGGAAACCAACTGGAAATCCCCCCGGCAGATCTTGCTGAGGATCTCCCGTTCGTGAAACAGGCTCTTGCGCAGCCGCAGCAGGTAGCGCCGGAACCGGATCAGTTCGGCCGGCTGGAAACTCGCCGGATCCGCCATCAGGGCTTCTTCCACGCCGTTCAGCTCATCCTCAAGCGCCTCGATGGCCACAAACTTCTGATCGACGACCTGGTCGAGCATCAGATGCATCAGGTGGGAAGGACCTTGCCGGGCCTCCTCGATGCCCCTCTCCACCATCCTCTCGACCCCATCGAGGCAGGAGCGCTGCCTGGAATCCAGATGGCTGATGCTGACCAGAAACCGCTGCCCAAGGAACAGGTTGATCTCCCCCACCTCCAGGACGCCGCGGTCGTACTGAAACGTGTTGAAGAGAATGAAGAGGTTGTCGGGATAATCGTCGATCTTGGGAATCTGATGATCATCGAAGCAATCCTCGATCGACAGGGCGTGCAGGCCCAGCAGGCCCACGAGCTGGTCGAGTTCGTCCCTGCTGGCCTCGCGGTAATGCAACCAGGCGAAACCGTCCCCGTCGCTTGTGCTCACCGCCTCGCTCGCCGACGCCACGCGCTGCGCCGGGCCCGTGCGGCCGATCCGATAAAAGCTGGCGTCAGACATCAGCCCCATCGTGTCACGGGAGCGGGCTCGGTTTTGGCAGGCTGGCTTCTCCGCTGCGTGGCCTGATGCCCCACCACGTCGATCGCCCCACCAAGAGCTGCCCGGTCTGCGGAAGGCCCTTCCAATGGCGCAGGAAGTGGAAGCAGGTCTGGGAGGAGGTGCGCTACTGCTCCGAGCGCTGCCGCCGCAACCGCAACCGCGCCCGGCCGGATTCCGCCGAAAGCCCTCAGATCTCAAAGGCCGTCAACAGCGCCGCATGATCCGAGCCCCGATCGTCGAACCGATGTCCTCGGGGAGGAAGAGGGTCTTCACGTTCCAGCAGATCAGGGTGAACGTGGCCATGGGCTGCCCCGCCAGGGGTCTTCACGGGATGGACGTCAGCCAGCGGGCGCTGCGCTGCAGTCCTTCGTCGCAGTCGCCCTGCATCAGCAGGCCCGCCCCACCCCACAGCAGCCGCGGGGGCAGATCCAGCGGGCCGCCGCCCAGCTCCCGCAGCGGCCTGAAGCCGAGCCGCCGGAAGTAACGCACCAGCCGCCGGTGCTGCCGTTCCCCGTCGCGGATCGCCAGCAGGCGGGCCGAGCGGCAGGGCGTCTCCTCCAGGGCCCAGGCGAAGGTGGCCGCCCAGATCAGCGGTCCCACGGCGGCGGTGCGCTCCCCCTGCACCCGCATCGTGTCGAGCCGCAGGCCATCGGCCAGGGGCAGGCACCAGCCCTTGAGCTCCCCCAGCAGCAGCAGCGGCTGCTCCGTCCGGGGCCGCGCCAGAGCCACCCGCAGCCCCCGCACCCCCGCCACCCCCTGCACCTGCAGCCGAAGCAGCAGGCCGCGCTCCCGGGCCTGCCGCTCCAGGGACTCCAGGGTCAGCATGGCGCGCTGGCCTGCGGCGGTGGGAAGGGCTCCACGGCCAGCACCGCCTCCAGCGGCAGCGGTCCGTGGATGTGGGGGAAGCCTTCGCCGCTCTCCGGGGCGGGCTCCCAGAGCAGGGGCGCGCTCAGGCGCCGGGGGTCGATGGTCAGCAGCAGCACCTCCGGCGCATTGGCGTAGAAGCGCCCGTAGGTGGCCTCCACCTGGGCGGCCCCGCTGGCATGGATGAAGCCCACCTCCTGCAGCGACTGGCCGCGGGTCGAGCGCTCGTACACCCCGCGGGCTTTGGCCTCCCGCCATTCGTTGGCCAGGGCCAGGTGATAGATCCACTGCTCGGAGCGCCAGGGCCGCCGGGGCGCCCAGGGCCCGGCCATCACCGCGGCCAGCTCGGGCCCCTCAAGAAAGCGATGCAGCCAGCGTTGCAGCGGCGCCAGATCCTCCTGCCGGTCGAACCCCTCCGGATCGGCGAGCCGGAACTGGCGCACGAAGGGCAGCAGGGCCACATCGGCCAGGGACGGCTGCCCCCCCACCAGCCAGCCGCTGGCTTCCAGGGCGGCACTCCAGCCCCGCAGGATCGCCAGCTCGGCCCCGCGATGCTGCTCCCGGTCGTCGCCGGGATGGCGGTGGGCGTACTTGAAGCGATCGAGATGGTGCTTGAAGGCCCCATCGTTCTGCTCGATCAGGGCGGCGATGCGGGCCCGCTCGCCAGCGTCATCGCGTCGCCGCAGGTCGCCGGGGTCGTGGCGCTCCAGGGCCCAGGCCATCACCGCCAGGCTGTCCGGCAGCACCAGCCCCCCCCCGTGGGGATCCGGGCTCGCATCCGGCGGCAGCACCAGGGCCGGCACGGTGGCGGCGGCGGAGGCCTCCAGCAGCTCGGGGGGCTTGCGGCCCAGGTGCACCTCCCGCAGCTCAAGGTCCATCCCCGGTCCCAGTCCGGCCGCCGCCAGGGCCAGCCGCGCCCGGATCGCATAGGGGCAGCGGCGGAAGCTGTAGAGGACCGGCAGCGGAGGCGCCATCGCCTCAACCCCCGCTGGGCGGCATCACCCGGCCGATGTGGGCCTCACCGGAGGCCTCGGCGCGCCGCATCTGGCGCTGGCGCTCAGCGAATCGCTCCCGATCGGCGTCGGTGAACCGATCGATGCAGTGGCGGCAGCTCACCCCGTCCACGTAGCTCTCCAGGGCCAGGTCGGCGGAGGCCAGGGGCAGGCCGCAGGCATGGCATACGTGGTAAGTGCCCGGCTGCAGCCGGTGGTCGAGGGCCACCCGCTGGTCGAACACGTAGCACTCGCCGTGCCAGCGGCTCTCGGTCTCCGGCACCTGC
The DNA here is from genome assembly GCF_034931325.1 of Cyanobium gracile UHCC 0139. Classification (GTDB taxonomy): domain Bacteria; phylum Cyanobacteriota; class Cyanobacteriia; order PCC-6307; family Cyanobiaceae; genus Cyanobium; species Cyanobium gracile_B. Next base: position 99,169 of record NZ_JAYGHX010000008.1, read on the forward strand.
TCCAGGTAGTTGAGGATCCCCCCTTGCAGCTGCAGCACCTGCTCGAACCCCTGGTTCAGCAGGTGGGCAGTGGCTTTCTCGCAGCGGATGCCGCCGGTGCAGAACAGGGCCAGCCGCTGCGGCCGCCGCTGGGCCACCAGGGGCCGCAGATGCTGATCCACCCAGGCGGGAAAGTCGCGGAAGTGCTCGGTGCCGGGATCGATGGCCCCCGCGAAGCTGCCCAGGGCCACCTCGTAATGGTTGCGGGTGTCGATGGTCAGGGTGCCGGGATCGTCCAGCAGGGCGTTCCATTGTTCCGGGGGCACCGGCACCCCCGTCCCCCGGAACGGCTGGGCCGAGGGCTCGGCCATCGTCACGATCTCTGCCTTGCGGCGCACCTTGAAGCGGTGGAACACCCGCCCCTCGGCCTCACTGCGCTTTACCTCCAGGTCCGCCAGGCGTGGGTCGGCCTGCAGCAGCTCCAGCAGGGCGGCCACAGCGGAGGCCGATCCGGCGACCGTGCCGTTGATGCCCTCGGTGGCCAGCAGGATGGTGCCCAGCAGACCGGTCGTGCTGCCCAGCGCCAGCAGCCTGGTTTGCCAGTGGGCCAATTCCTCGCTGGCCAGGGGGACGAACCTGTAGAAGGCGGCGACCTGCACCCTCAGCGGCCGGCGGCGGCCGTCAGAGGCTGCTCCTCCACCTGCACCCGCACCCCGGCGGCCTGCAGCAGCTCCTGGTCGCTGACCACCGCCGGGTTGGAGGTGGTCAGGAGGGTGTCGCCGTAGAAAATCGAATCGGCGCCCGCCAGCAGGCAGAGGATCTGGGCCTCCCGCCCCAGCTGCTCGCGCCCGGCGCTGAGGCGCACCCGGCTGTGGGGCATGAGGATGCGGGCGGTGGCCACCATCCGCACCAGCTCCAGGGGGTCGACCGCCGGGCGTCCCTCCAGCGGGGTGCCCTCCACCGCCACCAGGGCGTTGATCGGCACACTCTCGGGGTGGGGATCCATGCTGGCCAGCACCTGGAGCAGCCCGGCCCGGTCGTCCGGGGTTTCGCCCATGCCGATGATGCCGCCGCAGCAGAGGTCGATACCGGCGTCCCTCACCCGCTGCAGGGTGTCGAGCCGCTCCTGGTAGGTGCGGGTGGTGATGATCCGGTCGTAGTGCTCGGGGCTGGTGTCCAGGTTGTGGTTGTAGGCGGTGAGCCCCGCCTCCGCCAGCCGGGCCGCCTGGCCGCCTGTGAGCATGCCGGCGGTGACGCAGGCCTCCAGGCCGAGCTCCCGCACCCCCCGCACCATGGCGAGCATGGCCTCGAACGGCGCGCCGTCGCGGATCTCCCGCCAGGCCCAGCCCATGCAGAAGCGGTGGGCGCCGGCGTCCCGGGCCTGCCGGGCGCGCTCCAGCACCGGCTCCACCGCCAGCTCCGGACGGCCAGCCACGTCGCTGGGGTGGTGCATCGACTGGGGGCAGTAGGCGCAGTCCTCCTCGCAGCCGCCGGTCTTGACGCTCAGCAGCGAGGCCAGCTGCACGTGGTAGCCGGGGTTGGCGTTGCGGTGCACCCCCTGGGCCTGCCACAGCAGATCCACCAGGGGCAGGTCGAGCAGGTCCTGGATCTCCTGGCGGGACCAGTTGTGGCGCGGGCTCATGGGGTGGTCTCCACACCGTTCTGGACGCCACTCTGCACGCCGCCGAAGCGACGCTGGCGCCCCTGATAATCCAGCAGGGCGGCCAGCAGGGCCTCGGTGTCGAAGTCCGGCCAGAGCACCTCGGTGATGTGCAGTTCGGCGTAGGCCAGCTGCCAGAGCAGGAAGTTGCTGATGCGCTGTTCGCCGCTGGTGCGGATCAGCAGGTCGGGGTCGGCATCGCCGGCGGTGAACAGCTGGGCGGCGAACAGCTCCTCGTCAATGCTGGCCGGGTCGAGCTCACCGCGGGCTGCCCGGTCGGCCAGGCGTCGGGCCGCCCGCACCAGCTCGCTGCGGCCGCCGTAGTTGGTGCAGACGTTGAAATGGATGCCAGCGTTGCCGGCCGTGCGCTCGGTGGCATCGGTGATCAGGACCTTCAGGCCCTCCGGCAGGGGTTCCAGGTCGCCGAGGAAGCGGATGCGCACCTGCTGGCGTTCGAGTGCCTCCAGCTCCTTGGCGAGCACCCGCTCGAACAGGGCCATCAGGAAGGCCACCTCCTCGCCGGGCCGCGTCCAGTTCTCGGTGGAGAAGGCGTAGGCGGTGAGGGCGCCGATGCCCCAGTCGCTGCAGTGGCGCAGGGTGCGCTTGAGCACCTCCACCCCGGCCCGATGGCCCATGGCCCTGGGCAGCCCCCGCTGGCGGGCCCAGCGCCCGTTGCCGTCCATGATCACGGCGACGTGGCGTGGCAGCCGAGCCGGATCCAGCTGGGCGGGCAGCTGGTCGGGATCGGACGATGGAGTGGTCGCCAGGGCGCGACTCATCCGCGATGTTCCGGCGGGTCCGCAGCCACGCTACGCCCCGTGGGAGCGGAGGCCAGGGCGTCGGTGAGCAGGTCGTGAAGCCGGCTGCTGGTGATCGGCCGCTCCAGCCGGCCCTGGGAGGCGAGCGAAAGGGTGCCCGTCTCCTCGGAGATCACGATGCAGAAACAGCCGTCGTGGCGCTCGGTCAGCCCCATGGCGGCCAGGTGGCGGGTGCCGTAGCGGTTCAGGCCCTGACGGGAGAGGGGCAGGATCACGCCCGCTGCCACGATGCGGTTCTTCTGAACCAGCACGGCGCCGTCGTGCAGGGGCGTGTCGACCGCGAAGAGATTGAGCAGCAGGTCGACGGAAAGCTGGGCATCGATGCGGATGCCGGGGTTGAGGAAATCCTCGGGGCGCAGATCGCTGCCCAGGTCGAGCACGATCAGCGCCCCGCAGCGCGCCTGGGAAAGGCGGCCGGCGGCCTCGGTGAGCAGGCTCACCGACCCGGACGCCAGCTGGTCACGGCTGCGGTCGGCGAACAACACACCGAGGCGTCCGGTGCCCAGCAGTTCCATCAGGCGCCGCAGTTCCCCCTGCCACAGGATCGCCAGGGCGAGGCTGCAGGCCAGCACCAGCGCATCCACCAGGCTGCTGGTGAGTGGCAGGTTGGCGTAGCGCTGCACGAACCAGGCCAGCGCCACCAGAAACAGATAGCCCCGCAGCAGCCAAAGGGTGCGCGCTTCGGTGACCCTGCCGAGCAGCAACAGCCCGAGCAGGGAAGCGAACAGGAGATCCAGCAGCAGGCGGAAGTCGATGAGCCGCAGCCAGATCACAAGAGAAAGGAGGGGCAGGCCGGTTCAACGGGTGGCCGCCTGACGCCGTCAGGATACCGGCAGGAGTCGGTGGGGCAGGACGTCGTAGCGCAGTAGGTCTTCCGGCTGCTCGCGCCGTTGCACCACGTCGGCCACGCCGTCGTGGACGAGCACCGCCGCCGGCCTGGGGATGCGGTTGTAGTTGGAGCCCATGGCGGCGTTGTAGGCGCCGGTGGCGAACACCGCCAGCACGTCGCCGGGGCTGGTGAGCGGCAGGCGGACGTCGTGGAGCAGCACGTCGCCGGACTCGCAGTGCTTGCCGGCCACGGTCACCGCCTCGGTGGCCTCCGCCAGAGGACGATCCGCCAGAACGGCGGTGTACAGCGACTGATAAGTGATCGGCCGCGGGTTGTCGCTCATGCCGCCATCCACCGACAGGTAGGTGCGCAGGCCGGGGATCTCCTTGCGGCTGCCCAGCGTGTAGAGCGTCATCCCCGCCGTCGCCACCAGAGACCGGCCGGGTTCGCACAGCAGCCGCGGCAGCGCCAGCTGGCGCTGGCCGCAGGCCTCGGCCACCGCTGTGGCCACCACCCGCACCCACTCCTGGATGCTCGGCGGATCATCGGAGCCCACGTAGCGGATGCCGAGGCCGCCGCCGACGTTGAGGTCGCCGCAGGGGTGCCCCAGGGAACGGGCCAGGCCCAGGGCCTCGGCCATCACCCCGGCCAGGTCACGGTGGGGCTCCAGTTCGAAGATCTGGGAGCCGATGTGGGCGTGCAGGCCATCCACCCGGGCCCAGGGGCAGCCAGCCAGGTGGCGCAGCACCGCCTCCAGCTGGTCGGGGTCGAAGCCGAACTTGCTGTCGAGGTGCCCGGTGCGGATGTACTCATGGGTGTGGCACTCGATGCCCGGGGTGAACCGCACCAGCACCCGCACCGGCGCGGGCCGCCCGGCCGCCAGGGTGGCGAGCAGGGTGATGTCGTTCCAGTTGTCGAGGATCACCGTCACGCCCCGGTCGACGGCGAGCAGGAGCTCCTCGGCGGATTTGTTGTTGCCGTGGAAGACGATCCGCTCCGCGGGCATGCCGCCCTGCAGGGCCGTGAGCAGCTCCCCGGCCGAGACGGCGTCCAGACCGAGACCCTCGGAGGCCACCAGGGCCGTGATCGCCAGGGAACTGTTGGCCTTGGAGGCGTAGAGGGCCAGGGCCTCGCCGGGGTAGTGGGCGGCCAGCGCCTCCCGGTAGGCCCGACAGGTGGCCCGCAGGGTGGCCTCATCGAGCACGTAGAGCGGCGTGCCATAGGTGCGGGCCAGATCGCTCAGCAGGCAGCCCCCCACCTCCAGGCGGCCCAGGGCGTCGAGGCGGGCGGTGAGCGGGGCCAGGTTGCGGTTGGGGCTGAGCGGATCGCCGCTGTGCTCGAAAGCCCCCACGGGGGGGATCGGGGCCGCAGGGAGGGGAGCGACCGGATCGGTCGCCGGGGAGGCGCTGGTCACCATGGCGGCCTGTGCGGGGAGGGGGTCAGGATGTCTGATCGTAAGGATGTTCGTGTCCAACGGCCTTGCCGGCACCTCCTCCGCCACAGCTGCCCGCCCCGACCCTGTGCCCGCTGGTTCCAGCCGACGCCCCGGCCTGCCTGGCCCTCGACCGGGCCGCCCTCGGCGGGCTCTGGAGCCTGGAGCAGTGGCAGCGGGAACTGGAGGAGGAGGGCCGGCCGGGCCTGGGGCTGCTCCGGGGGTCCGACCTGCTGGCCATGGCCAGCGGCTGGCTTGTGGTCGATGAACTCCACATCACCCTGGTGGCGGTGGCACCGGACCAGCGCCGGCGGGGGCTGGGGCGTCGCGTGCTGCAGGCCCTGATGGCCTTCGCTCGCGAGCGCGGCGCCAGCCGCGCCACCCTGGAAGTGGCGGCCGGGAACGGCCCGGGGATCGCGCTGTACGGGGCCCTCGGGTTCCGCACCGCCGGCATCCGTCATGGTTACTACCGCAATGGAGAGGACGCCCTGATCCAATGGGTCAGCCTGTAGAGGTGACAGGGTGTGGATAACCGTAGATTCCTATACCTATTTCTCGTGATTCCTGGCGCTTCGTTTGTGTTCTGCTTCTCCTGAGCGCTTGCGGCACATGGCTTGCACCTGAGAGTGCCCCCCACCTCCCACACGGCCCTTCAATCCTGATAGGTTGGTCGCACTTGCATCAGGTCCCGCCCCATGTTCGAGCGGTTTACCGAGAAGGCCATCAAGGTGATCATGCTGGCCCAGGAAGAGGCCCGCCGCCTCGGCCATAACTTCGTCGGCACCGAGCAGATCCTGCTGGGCCTGATCGGCGAGGGCACCGGTGTCGCCGCCAAGGTCCTCAAGTCGATGGGGGTCAACCTGAAGGACGCCCGTGTCGAGGTCGAGAAGATCATCGGTCGCGGCTCCGGCTTCGTTGCCGTCGAGATCCCCTTCACCCCCCGGGCCAAGCGGGTGCTGGAGCTCTCCCTGGAGGAGGCCCGCCAGCTGGGACACAACTACATCGGCACCGAGCACCTGCTGCTGGGGCTGATCCGCGAGGGCGAGGGCGTGGCCGCCCGGGTGCTCGAGAACCTCGGCGTCGACCTGGCCAAGGTCCGCACCCAGGTGATCCGCATGCTGGGCGAGACGGCCGAAGTGGCCTCCGGCAGCTCGGGCAAGGGCTCCACCAAGACCCCTACGCTCGATGAGTTCGGCAGCAACCTCACCCAGCTGGCGGCCGAGTCCAAGCTCGACCCCGTCGTGGGCCGCCAGAACGAGATCGACCGGGTCATCCAGATCCTCGGGCGCCGCACCAAGAACAACCCGGTGCTGATCGGTGAGCCGGGCGTCGGCAAGACCGCCATCGCCGAGGGCCTGGCCCAGCGGATCACCCAGGGCGAGATCCCCGACATCCTTGAGGACAAGCGCGTCCTCACCCTTGACATCGGCCTGCTCGTGGCCGGCACCAAGTACCGGGGTGAGTTCGAGGAACGGCTCAAGAAGATCATGGAGGAGATCCGTTCCGCCGGGAACGTGATCCTCGTGATCGACGAGGTGCACACCCTGATCGGCGCCGGTGCCGCCGAGGGGGCCATCGACGCCGCCAACATCCTCAAGCCGGCCCTGGCCCGGGGCGAGCTGCAGTGCATCGGCGCCACCACCCTCGATGAGTACCGCAAGCACATTGAGCGCGACGCCGCCCTGGAGCGCCGCTTCCAGCCGGTGATGGTGGGCGAGCCCTCCGTCGTCGACACGATCGAGATCCTCAAGGGGCTCCGTGAGCGCTACGAGCAGCACCACCGCCTCAAGATCAGCGATGAGGCCCTCGTCGCCGCCGCCACCCTGGGCGATCGCTACATCAGCGACCGCTTCCTGCCGGACAAGGCCATCGACCTGATCGATGAGGCCGGCAGTCGGGTGCGCCTGCTCAACTCCAAGCTGCCACCGGCGGCCAAGGAGGTCGATAAGCAACTGCGCGGCGTCCAGAAGGAGAAGGAGGATGCGGTCCGCCAGCAGGACTTCACCAAGGCCGGTGAACTGCGCGACAAGGAAGTCGAACTGCGCGATCAGATCCGCACGATCCTCCAGGCCCGTCGCGATGACGAACCCGCCGGCAGCTCCGGCGAGACCGACACCCCGGCCCTGCTGGGCGGCCCCGTGGCCGACGACGCCAGCGAGGAAAGCCGCTCGCCTCTGGTCACCGAGGAGGACATCGCCCAGATCGTCGCCTCCTGGACCGGCGTTCCCGTCCAGAAGCTGACCGAGAGCGAGTCGGTGAAGCTGCTCAACATGGAGGAGACCCTCCACCAGCGCCTGATCGGCCAGGACGAGGCCGTCAAGGCCGTGTCCCGGGCTATCCGCCGGGCGCGTGTGGGCCTCAAGAACCCCAACCGCCCCATCGCCAGCTTCATCTTCTCCGGCCCCACCGGCGTCGGCAAGACGGAACTCACCAAGGCTCTCGCCGCCTATTTCTTCGGCAGCGAGGACGCCATGATCCGGCTCGACATGAGCGAGTTCATGGAGCGCCACACCGTCAGCAAGCTGATCGGTTCGCCTCCGGGCTACGTGGGCTTCAACGAGGGCGGCCAGCTCACCGAGGCCGTGCGCCGTCGTCCCTACACCGTGGTGCTGTTCGACGAGATCGAGAAGGCCCACCCCGATGTCTTCAACCTGCTGCTGCAGCTGCTCGAAGACGGTCGGCTCACCGATTCCAAAGGCCGCACGGTCGACTTCAAGAACACCCTGATCATCATGACCTCGAACATCGGTTCGAAGGTGATCGAGAAGGGCGGCGGCGGCCTTGGTTTCGAGTTCGGCGGCGGCGACGTGGAGGAAACCCAGTACAACCGCATCCGCTCCCTGGTCAACGAGGAGCTCAAGCAGTACTTCCGCCCGGAATTCCTCAACCGTCTCGACGAGATCATCGTCTTCCGTCAGCTCACCCGCGACGAGGTGAAGCTGATCGCCGAGATCATGCTGCGGGAGGTGTTCGCCCGCATGCAGGACAAGGGCATCGGCATGTCCGTCACCGAGGCCTTCAAGGAGCGCCTCGTGGAGGAGGGCTACAACCCCAGCTACGGCGCCCGTCCCCTGCGCCGTGCCGTGATGCGCCTGCTCGAGGATTCCCTGGCGGAGGAATTCCTCTCTGGCCGGATCGGCGAGGGCGATGCCTGCCTGGTGGATGTCGACGACGACAAGCAGGTGGTGATCCGCAAGCAGTCGGTCACCCCACCCCTGCCGGAGCTGGCCAGCGCCAGCGCCTGATCGATCGCGCCCCGGATCGGCCGACTTCTACATTTCATCGATGAGATGGCGGCCATGACGGATCCTCTGCAGACCCAGGCCATCGCCCCGGCGCTGGTCTTCCGTGGGGAGGGCGCCTGGCCGCAGGCCCTGCCCCGCATCGTCGCCCTGGGCCGGACCCCCCTGCTCCTTGGCCGCAGCGCCTCCACCTTCGGGCTGCGTCAGCAGCTGGCGGTGGATCTGGAGCAGGCCGGAGCCCGCCCCGTGGCCAGCCAGGCCCTGCGCGACTGCTGCGAGGAGGACCTCGGCCCCCTGGCCCGTGAGGCCGTGGCCGCCGGCTGTGATGCGGTCATCGCCACCGGCGGCGGCAAGGTGCTGGATGCGGGCAAGCTGCTGGCCCACCGCCTTGGCCTGGCCTGCATCACGGTGCCCACCAGCGCCGCCACCTGCGCCGGCTGGACGGCCCTGGCCAACCTCTACACCCCCGATGGCGCCTTCCTGGGCGATGTCGCCCTCGACCGCTGCCCGGACCTGCTCGTCTTCGACCACGCGCTGGTGCGGCAGGCGCCGTCCCGCACCCTGGCCAGCGGCATCGCCGATGCGGTGGCCAAGTGGTATGAGGCTTCGGTGAGCAGCGGCTCCAGCGGCGATGGTCTTGTGCAGCAGGCGGTTCAGATGGCCAGGCTGCTGCGCGATCTGTTGCTGCTGGAGGGGGAAGCCGCCCTGGCGGACCCCCACGGGGAGGCCTGGGTGCGGGTGGCCGAGGGCTGTGCCCTCACCGCCGGTCTGATCGGTGGCATCGGTGGCGCCCGCTGCCGCACCGTGGCCGCCCATGCCGTCCACAACGGACTCACCCAGCTCGCCGCCACCCATGGCTGCCTGCATGGCGAGAAGGTGGGCTTCGGGGTGCTTGTGCAGCTGTGGCTGGAGGAGCAGCTGGCGGGCAACCGCCTGGCGGCCCAGGCCCGCCGCCAGCTGCTGCCGTTCTTCCGCCGGCTGGGGCTGCCCACCGATCTCGAGGCGCTGGGGCTGGCCGGCGCCAGCCTCGATCAGCTCCGCCAGGTCTGCCGCTTTGCCTGCCGGGAGGGCTCCGACCTGCACCGGCTGCCCTTCGCGGTCGCCCCGGAGGATCTGCTCGCTGCCATGGTGGGCGCCACCGCCGAGCGGCAGCAGGCGTGACGGACGGCCCCTCCAGCGGCCGCGACCTGGTCTCGGCCGCCGCCGCATCGCTGCTCGATCCGCTGGGCCGCGACCTGGCTGCCCGGGTGCAGTGGTGGGAGCTGCCGGAGCATCCAGGGCAGTGGCCCGTGGCCGTGCTGGGGGAGGGTCCGCCCCTGCTGCTCCTGCATGGCTTCGACAGCTCCTTCCTGGAGTTCCGCCGGCTGGTCCCCCTGCTGGCGGACCATCACCGGCTGCTGATCCCGGATCTGCACGGCTTCGGCTTCTGCCCCAGGCCCGCCGAGCGGGAGTACACCCCCCGCACCGTGCTGGCCCACCTCGATGCGTTGCTGGAGGCGCTCGAGCACCGGGAGCCCGCCGGCGGCCGCAGGCTCGGCCTGATCGGCGCCTCGATGGGGGGCGCGGTGGCGGTGGAGCTGGCCCGGCGCCATCCCGATCGCTTCGAGCGCCTGCTGCTGCTGGCCCCGGCCGGTCTCACCGGCCGGCCCATGCCCCTGCCGCCCCTGCTGGACGGTCTGGGGGTGCGGTTCCTGGCCCTGCCCTCGGTGCGCCAGGGCCTCTGCCGCAGCGCCTTCGCCGACCCCGACCGGGATGTGGGTCCGGCGGAGCTGGAGATCGCTTCGCTGCACCTGCAGACGCCGGGCTGGGCAGGCGCCCTTGGCCGTTTCGCCCGCAGCGGTGGCTTCGCCGGTTGCGGCGACCCCCTGCCCCCCCAGCCCCTGGCGGTGCTCTGGGGCGCCGACGACCGGATCCTGTGGGCCCCCCAGAAGCGCGCCGCCCAGGCCCTGCTGGGCCCCCGCATCGCCGAACTGGCGGCCTGCGGCCATCTGCCCCACATCGACCAGCCCGAACAGGTCGCCGCCGCCTGGCTGGGTGTTCCCTCTGCCCCCATCCCCACCCACCCATGACCCCCGCCTCCCGCCTCTTCGTTCCGCGTCTCCTCGCCGTCCTGCTGCTCGTGCTGCTGCTCGGGGTCCCCGCCCTCGCCCTCCCTGGCCGGGCCGAGGCCTCGCTGCTGCACCTGGAGGGACCGGTGCCGGAAGATCTCGGTGTGCACGATGGCTCCCTCTCCCCCTGCGGGGCGCCGGCCCACTGCGCCCGGGCCGACTGGCCGCTCACCGATCCGGAGGCGGCCTTGAGCGCGCTGGTGCCGATCCTGGAGACCACCGAGGGGGTGCGGATCCTCGAGCGGGACGGCCGCTACCTGCACGCCACCGCCACCAGCCGCCTGTTCGGCTTCGTCGACGACCTTGAGCTGAACGTCCAGCCGGCCGCCGGCGTGCTGCAGGCCCGCTCCAGCTCCCGGCTGGGGGATTCGGACCTGGGCGTCAACGGCCGCCGGCTGGCGGCCCTGCGGCAGGAACTGCCTGGCAGCTGAAGCTCTCGATGGCGTCGCGGCGGTGCAGGAAGCGGGGCTGGGCCGGATCCTCCAGGCTCCACCACCAGATCCCGTCGGTGTAGCTGGGGGGGCCGGCGTTGTTGGTGCGCGGCAGCTGCAGGCGCAGACCGCGCCACTCCAGCAGCACGGTGGCGCCGGGCACCGTGCCGGCGACGGTGTTGGGGATCCCCGGGGCATCCACGGCCCCGTTGTCGGCGGTCGCCAGCAACAGGTCGCCGTCGCAGCGGTAGGGGACGGAGGTGCCCGCCGCCGTTGCCGCCGCCGGGCTGCCCAGGGCAAGGCAGAGCAGCAGCACCAGGGCCAGCAGCCGGCCCGCCAGGGTCTGGGCGCTGCGCAGGGCCCCCTCGATGCGGCCGAACCCCGGCCCCGTCAGGAAGTCGCCGCAGAAGGCCACCCGGCTCTGGGAGCAGACCATGGCATCGGCGGGCAGGCCGCCGGTCGTGGGGAAGGCGGCCCCCCAGCGCATCAGCTGACGCCGCTCCACCCCCGCCAGCGTCCCGCCATCGCCGAGCCAGGGGGCCAGGGCCGCGGCGACGGCCCGCTCCAGCGCGGTGATCGCCGCGGCGTCTTCGGGCTCCGCCAGAACCCCATGGGCCACGACGGCGCAGCGGCCATCGGCCAGGGGCTGGATCGACAGGCGCCGCAGCCCCCAGCGCCGCTGGGCGGGGCCGTCAAAGCCGAGCAGCCGGAAGGGCAGGGCCAGCCAGCGGGCCGCGGCGGCGGTCTCGATCGTCAGCATCAGGTTGGTGCGCTCTTCCATCTCCATGCTGGCGATGGACGCCAGGGCGGCCTCCAGCCCGGCGTCCCCCAGGCCCTGCGACGCCTGCTGCAGCGGCACCTGCGGCCAGCCGAAGCGCTGCCGGGCCCGGGGATGGGCCAGCAGGGTGCCGGTGAGCACCAGCCAGTCGGCCTCCCCCTGCACCGTGCCAGCGGCATCGGCCAGGCGCCAGCCCCCGCCGGGCCGGGCCTCAAGGTGGCGAACCAGGGTGCCGTAGCGGCCATCGAGGTACCCCGCCGGTGCCTGGGCCGCCAGGGCCAGCAGCCCCCGGCCGAGGTCGTCCATGCCCTTGCGGCCCCGGTAGAGTCGCCCGCGCAGCAGGGGATCTCCATCGGCCGGCCCCAGGCCCCCGTCGCCGTCGAGGAGCGCCGCCGGCTCCCGCCAGGGCTCGATCCAGCCCCCCGCGAGCAGGGGTGCCACCAGCTCCGGTTCGGGGCCCTCGAGCAGGTTGAACAGCGGTGCCCCGTGGTCGATCTGCCAGCCGGGGTCGTGGCGGGAGCGGCGGGTGGCGGCCCGTCCGCCGGGACCTCGGCCCGCCTCCCAGAGGACGATCGAGCCCGCCCAGCCGCCGCGCCGCAGCCCCGCCGCCAGGGCGCAGCCGGCCACCCCGGCGCCGACCACCGCCAGCGAGGGCGCAGGTCGACCCTGTGGCTGGCCAGACTCGGCGCTGGATCCAGCCATGGAGCGACCCCGATGACGCCTGACGACAAAGCCATCCTGGCGGCGTCCGCCCCCTGGCTGGGGGCCCTGCTCAACGTCGTGCCCGGCCTGGGCAGCGGCTACATCTACCAGCGCCGCTGGCGCGCCTACTGGATCACCACGGCCGTGGCCACGGGCTGGTTCCTGCTCGGAGCGGTGCTGGGAGGCGCCGGCACCGCGGCGGACCCGTCGGCCGTCGATCCCACCGACCAGCTGATCGGCCTGGGGGGGCTGCTGTTGCTGGCGGCGATCACGGCCGGCGAGGCCTTCCGAGCCGCCCGCCGGGCCCGGGCGGAAGGAGCCGGGACGGAATGAGAATCTGGGGAGTCCTGTCCCCTGGTGGTGGATGAGCGAGACCCCGGACAGCGAACGACCCAGCGAAGGGATGGCGGCCGAAGTGCCGGAGACCGCCGGCGGTCCGGTGATGGGCCTGCTCGCCCGGGGGCTGGAGCTGTGGCTGCGCCAGCAGTGCGAAGCGATCGAGCGGCTGGAGATCCGCCTGGAGGGCTCGGGGCTGCGGCTGCTGCGCGGCCGCCTCGATGGCGTGCGGCTGCGGGCCCGGCGGGTCGTGTATCAGGCGATGGAGATCGAGGAGGTGGAGCTGCGCTGCGACGGCATCCAGGTGCGCATGGGCTCCCTGGTGCGCAACCAGGCGGTGAAGCTGGAGTCGCCCTTCCGCATCCAGGGGCAGGTGAGCTTCAGCGGCGATGGGCTGAGCCGCTCCCTGAGCACGCCGGCCTGGCGCGGCCTCGGCGACGGCCTGGCCGACGACCTTCTGGGCCTCACCCCCCTGGCGGGGCTGCGCATCCGGGAGGACCGGCTGGTGCTGCGGGCCTTCGCCAGCGGCGACCGGGAGCCGGTGGAGCGGGAGGTGGCGGTGCGGGCCGACGGCGGCACCGTGGAACTGCGCTGCGCCGAGGGGACCCCCCACGCCCGGCTGCCGATGGACCCCAACATCCGCATCGAGCGGGCCGAGCTTGGTGCCGGCCTGCTGCACCTGGAGGGGGAGGCCCGGGTCTCCCCCTGAGGGGTCCTCAGCTCCGCTGCAGCAGGGGCAGCACCAGGGTCACCGCGGAATAGACCACCGCCGGCACGAACAGGTAGCTGTCGATTCGGTCGAGGATGCCGCCGTGGCCGGGGATCGCATCGCCGGAATCCTTCAGGCCCGCATCCCGCTTCATCATCGATTCGGTCAGGTCCCCCACAAGGGCGAACAGGGAGACCACCGCCCCCAGCACCGCCCCGATCAGCCAGCCCCAGCGCCAGCCCAGCAGCACCCCGCCCAGGCCCCCCACCAGCAGGGCGCAGAGCACCCCGCCCAGGGCCCCCTCCACCGTCTTGCCGGGGGAGATCGGCGAGAGGGCGTGACGCCCCAGGCGCCGGCCGATCACGTAGGAGCCGATGTCGGTGGCGACGATCATCAGGCAGGCCAGCAGGGTCAGGGCCATGCCCGGACTCCAGGGCCAGCCCAGGCCGTCGAGGGCGGGGGCCAGGGCGGGATCGGTGAGATCGCGCAGCTTGATCCAGTGGCTGGGCAGGAAGCCCAGATAGAACAGACCGAACACCGAGGCGGCGATGTCGGCGATGGTGCCGGTGACGGGCTGCAGCAGCAGCCAGCCGCAGATCACCGCCCCGGAGGCGGGCAGCACGGCCGCCGCCACGTCGCCTGCCATGCCGCTCCCCCCCCAGAGGCTGCCGGCGGCCACCTGGGTGGAGACCAGCAGCAGCTGCACCGCCACCAGGGTGGTCTTCACGGCCGGCCGGATGCCCTTGAACTGGGCCATGCGGAAGAACTCCAGCAGGCCCAGGTGCACGATCACGCCCACGGCGACGGTGAACCACCAGCCACCCAGACCCACTACCACCAGCCCGAAGCCACCCGCCAGCCAGCCGCTCAGCAGGCGGGGGACGGAGGTGGCGGTGCGGGGGGCGGGAAGCAAGGGTTCGGACTCAGCGCTCGGCGGCGATCACGAACAGCGGTTCGGCGGCCGCCAGCTTGGCCTGGCTGCCGCGGCGCTGCATGCGGTGCACAGTGGCCTGCACCACCTGCACATCGTGGGCGCCCAGCTGGGCGAGGGTGTCGGTGGCCTTCACCAGTCCCTCCAGGTTGACGGTGCTGATCACCAGCCGTCCGGAGGGCTGCAGCGCTTCCCAGACGGCCCGCAGCACATCCTCCAGGGGCCGGCCCACCTCCAGCAGCACCCGGTCGGGTCGGGGCGGCAGCAGGGCCAGGTCCTCCGGGGCCTCGCCGGCATGGATGTGCAGGTTGTGGATGTCGAAGCGCTGCCGGTTGAGCTCCAGCAGTTCGATCGCCTCCGGATCCCGCTCCAGGGTGTGCACCGCGCCGCCGGGCATCAGCCGGGCGATTTCCAGGGCCAGGGCGCCGGTGCCGCCGCCCACGTCCCAGACCAGCGAATCGGCCCGGGGTCGCAGATGGGCCAGCAGCATCACCCGCAGCTCGAGCGGCGTGGGGCTGAACCCCGGGGCGTCCTCGAAGGCGCTGTCCGGTAGTCCGGGGGTGACGAAATCCCAGTGGAAGGGGTTCGGCAACGGGCTCACGAACCGGCCACGACGCTCACCGTATCAGCGATCTGACCGGGCCAGAGACGCTGTTGCTCCAGCAGCCAGCCGGCGCGGGCCGGATCGATCCGCTCCCCCGGCACCAGCAGCGGGATCCCCGGCGGATAGGGACAGATCGGTGCCGCCGCCACCCGGCCGGCGGCCGCCTCCAGGGGGATGGCCTCGGCGGGGCTCCGCCAGGCCACGCCGATCGGCAGCTCCGGTGCCGCCAGCAGCGGCAGAGGGGGGGGCGCGAACGGGGGCAGGGGCGGCCCGCCGAGGGCCCGGCGCAGAGCCTCCAGCTGGCGCGGCAGGCGCCACTCCACGTCCCGGGGTGGGTTCAGCCCCAGGCAGAAGGTGAGGGCGCCGGGTTCCGGCAGCTCCGCGATCACTCCCCGCTCCAGCAACCAGGTGTCGGCCTCCAGGCCGTTGATCCCCAGCGGGGCCGTGGCCAGCACCAGGCGCAGGGGATCGCCGTTGGCGACCAGCGGCAGGCCCTGGCCCTCCAGCCGGCGGCGCAGCCGGCCCGCCCGGACCACGGCCCGCTGGCGCTGGCGCCGGCCGGCGGTGCTGGCGCCGTGCTCGATGGCCGCGGCTGCGGAGGCCAGCAGCAGGGCGCTGGGGCTGGAGGTCTGCAGCCACAGCAGGGCCCGCTCGATGGCGGCGGGTGCCACCCGTTCGCCCTGGGCCAGCAGGGCGGCGCTCTGGGCCAGGCCGGTGCCGCTCTTCTGGACGGAGAGCACCACCAGATCGGCGCCGGCGGCCAGGGCCTCGCCGCCGCCGTGGGCCTGGTCCACCAGCACCGGCAGGCCGGCCCGGTGGGCCAGGGCCACCAGGGCGGGCAGGTCGGCCGCCAGCCCCTGGTAGGTGGGATCCACCAGCACCAGGGCCGCCGGTGGGGGGCCGCCGTCCGCGGCGACCGCCGCCAGCACCCGCTCCAGCCGCCGGGGCTTCGGGGGGTGCCACAGGCCCGTGAGCGGATCGCTGCTGAGGTCGAACAGCAGCGGCTCGAGGCCGCCCAGAACGCAGCCGTGCAGCAGGCTGCGGTGCAGGTTGCGGGGCAGCAGCACCCGGGAGCCCGGCCGGCTCAGGGCGAGCAGGGCCGCCTGCAGCAGCCCCGAGGCCCCGTTGACCCCGAACCAGCAGCGTTCCGCCCCCAGCAGGGCCGCCGCGCGCCTCTGGGCCTCGGCCACCGTTCCCTCCGGCTCCAGCGGCCCCCCGAAGCCGGGCAGTTCGGGCAGATCCCAGCGGCCCGGGGGCTGGCGCAGCAGGCGCCGCAGATCGGGGGCCAGGGCCCGGCCGCGGCCGTGGGCCGGCAGGTGCAGGGCCAGCGGCACTGACCGCCAGAAGGGGCCCATGGAGCGGGGAACGCAGTTCCTAGAGTCTGACCATCGATGGGGCAGGACCCTGGCCGAGGACATCTCCCCCACCCCCCGCTACGACCCCAACGCGGACCTGCGCTGGCTGCTGCGGCGCCCCTGGGTCCTGATCAGCCGGCTGATCGTGGTGCTGTGGCGCCTGGCGGGGCTGGGCCTGCGGCTGGCGGTCCAGTCCAGCAGCACGGACGCCCGGGTGCAGCAGCGGCTGGCCCGCGCCATCCTCGAAACCCTCAACGACCTGGGCCCCTGCTTCATCAAGGTGGGCCAGGCCCTCTCCACCCGCCCCGACCTGGTGCGGCGCGACTGGCTGGAGGAACTGGCCCGCCTCCAGGACGACCTGCCCCCCTTCCCCCATGCGGTCGCCCTGGCGCTGATCGAGGCGGAGCTGGGGGCCCCGGCCCACCAGCTGTACGAGGAGTTCCCCGACTACCCGATGGCGGCCGCCAGCCTGGGCCAGGTGTACCGGGCCCGCCTGAGCGAGGGCCACTGGGTGGCGGTGAAGGTGCAGCGGCCCGACCTCCCCTTCGTGCTGCGCCGGGACCTGGTCATCATCCGCTCGCTGGCGGTGCTGACGGCCCCGTTCCTGCCGCTGAATCTGGGCTTCGGGCTCGGGGCGATCATCGATGAGTTCGGCTACACCCTGTTCGAGGAGATCGACTACCGGCGCGAGGCCGACAACGCCGAACGCTTCGCCACCCTGTTCCAGGACCACCCCGAGGTGACCGTTCCGGCGGTGGTGCGGCCCCTGAGCAGCCGCCGGGTGCTGACCACCAGCTGGATCAACGGCACCAAGCTGCAGAGTCGCCGCGAACTGGAGGCCCACCACCTGGATCCGGCGGCCCTGATCCGCACCGGTGTGATCGCCGGTCTGCAGCAACTGCTGGAGTTCGGCTACTTCCATGCCGATCCCCACCCGGGCAACCTGTTCGCCCTGCCCGGCAAGACCAACGGTCTGGGCCATGTGGCCTATGTCGACTTCGGCATGATGGATTCCCTCAGTGATGCCGACCGGCTCACCCTCACCGGGGCGGTGGTGCACCTGATCAACCGGGATTTCGACGCCCTGGCCAGGGATTTCGTGGCCCTGGGCTTCCTCAACCCCAGCACCCCCCTGGGGCCGATCGTGCCGGCCCTCGAGGAGGTGCTCGGTGGGGCCCTTGGGGAGAACGTGGGCAGCTTCAACTTCAAGGCGATCACCGATCGCTTCTCGGAGCTGATGTACGACTATCCCTTCCGGGTGCCGGCCCGCTTCGCCCTGATCATCCGGGCGGTGGTCAGCCAGGAGGGGCTGGCGATGCGGCTCGACCCCGACTTCCGCATCATCCGGGTGGCCTACCCCTACGTGGCCAAACGTCTGCTGGCCGGCGACACCGCCGAGATGCGCGAGAAGCTGCTGGAGGTGATCTTCGATCGCGACGGGCGCCTGCGGGTGGAGCGGCTGGAGAACCTGCTGGCCGTGGTCGAGAACGGTTCCGCCTCCACCGATCTGTTGCCGGTGGCCCGTGACGGCCTGCGTCTGCTGCTGGGCAAGGAGGGCACCAGCCTGCGGCAGCGGCTGCTGCTGAGTCTGGTGAGCGACGACCGGCTGCACACCGATGATCTCCAGGCCCTGCTGGGGCTGATGCGGCGCACCTTCTCGGCCCGCAAGCTGGCCACGGGCCTGCTGGCCCGCTTGAATCCGCTCGCCGCCTGACGCCGTCCGGTGCCCGTTGATCCCCACGGCCCCCCCGCGGCGCCTTGAACGAGGTCCTGCTGCTGGCCCTCCTGCCCCTGCTGGTGGCGGGCTTGATCCTGCAGGTCCGTGCCTTGGAGCGGCGGGTCCGGCGCCTTGAGCAGCAGGCCGCCTCCCTGAGCCAGCGCTTTTTCGCCCTGTCGCTGTGGAGCGGGGTGCTCCAGAAGCGGCTGGATGGGGACATCGCGCCCGAACCGGCCAGGCTCGCCGCCGCTGTGGAACTCCCCCCGGCGGCGCCGCAGGCCGAAGCTGAAACCAGATCCCAGCCCGAGGCGGTGGCGGAGGCAGCCGCCCCCGGGCGGCGCCAACAGGTGCCCCTGGCGCCCTCCCGGCCCAGCGGGGCAACGGGCGGGCCCTGGAAGCGGATCGAGCGGCTGCTGGCGGAGAACTGGAGCGGCCTGCTCGGCGTGCTCGTCGTGGTGGCCGGGGTCACCTTCCTGACGATCAACGCGGGCCTGCAGCTGGGACCCCGCGAGCGGTTCCTGCTCACCCTGCTGGCGGGCGGGGCCCTGGCCCTGCCGTCGCTGCTCTGGGGCCGGCGCCCGCGCTGGCAAGACCTCACCGACGCCATGCGCAGCGGTGGCGGTGCCCTGGTCCTGTTCGCCTGCGCCGCCGCCGGCGGCCTGCCCCAGCTCGGGCTCCAGTGGATCGATGACCCATTCCCGGCCCTGGCCCTGCTGGCCGCGGGCGTGGCCGCCAACCTGGCCCTGGCCGCCATGGCCCGCACCGCCGCGATCGCCTCGCTGCACGTGGCCGTGAGCCTGGTGCCCCTGGCCATCGGTCCCCAGGGCGGCCCCGCCCTGGCCATCGCCGCCGCCATTGCCCTGCTGGGCTCGGAGCTGCCCCTGCGGCACCGCTGGCCGCGGCACCGGCTCGCGGTCAGCTGGCTGTTCGGCGCTTTCCAGGTGGTCTGGTTCCTGCGCAATGGCCCCGCCCTGGCCGCCTCCCCCGCCCTGGCGGCTGGTGCGGTCCTGGCGGCGGTGCTGGTGTTCGGCCCGGCTCTGCTGCGGCTGCACCGCCCGGGGGCCGTCCCTCCCCGGCTGCAGGCCGTGCCGGCGGCCCTGCTGCTCAGCCAGTGGGGCGGCCTCGGCCTGGCCCTGCTGCTCTATCCACCTACGGCGGCTGTCCGCGCCGGTGCCCTGGCTGCCGCCGCCGTGGGGGCGCTGCTGCTGGGCCAGGGGGCCCGGAAGCGGGGGCCGCGCTGGCTGGCCCTGGGCGATGCGCTGGTGGGCCAGACCCTGGTACTTGCGGCCCTGCTGGGCCTGGCCCCGGTGATCGCCGACGGGCCGTTGCTGGCCGGGGTGGTGCTGCTGGAGTCGCTGCTGTTCCTGACCATCGCCGTGCGGGAGGGCTCCGGACCGCTCAGCCGCGTCGGCTGGTGGCTCAGCGCCGCCGCCGGAGTGGTGCTGGCCCTGAGCGGCCTGGGGGCCGCGCTGCTGCGCGGCGACCCGTTGCACCAGCTGCAGACCGGGGCGGTGTTGACGGTCGGGGCGGGCCTGACGGCGGCGATGCAGGTGCTGCTGCAGCGCCGAGCTGTGCCGCTGCCCCAGCCGCCGTTGCTGGGCTGGCTGGCGGGCGGCCTGGTCGCGGTGGGAACCGCCCTGGTGGTGCCGGAGGACTGGCGTTCGGCCCTGAGCCTGGGGGTGATGGGCGCTTTCCTGGTGGCGGCACGCCGCTGGCGACCTCCCGGCCTGCTGGGCGGCATCACCGCCGCGATCGCCCTGGCCCATGCGGCTGGCTGGCTGACCCTGCTGGCCCAGGCCCCCTGGCCGCCGCTGCCCCTGCTGGCCCGCCTGCTCCCCCTGGGTGTTCTGGCCCTGCTGCTGACGATCGCCGGTGGCGGCGGCCGGCTGCAGGGCCTGGGGCTGGCGCTGCTGGGTGCCGATGCCGGCCTGGGTGTGCTGTGGCTGCTCGAGCCGTTCTCGCCGCTGCTGCCCGGGGCGGCCTGGCTGCTGCTGTGCGCCGGTGCCCTGGCCGGCAGCCGCTGGCTGCGGGGCGGCGCCGTGCGGGTGGCCCTGGGGCTTTCCCTGGCCTACCTGGCCGCCTTCGGCGTCTCCTTCCTGGTGGTGATCGGACCCAGCCAGGAGCTGGTGACGCTCGGCGTCCTGCAGGTGCGCGGCCGCCTGCTGATCGAGCTGCTGGCGATCGCCGTCGGCCTCCACGCCTGGTTCTTCCGGGCGGGGCCGGAGCTGGCACGGCTGCCCAGCTGGAAGGCGGTGCAGCCCTGTTTCCTTGAGGGCTCCCTGCTGGGGGTGGTGGTGCTGCTGCAGGGGGAGATCAGCGCCCCCTGGCGCCCCGTCGCCTGGACGTTGCTGGCCCTGCTCCTGGTCTGGCCGGCCCTGGTGCGGCGCTTCGCCATCCGGCTGCAGGTCTATGGGGTGATCGTCTACTGGCTGGCGGTGGCGACGCTGCTGGTCGGCCTCAGCGTCGGCCTGCCGTCCTTCCCCCCCGCCACAGGAGCGGCCCAGACCGCCGGGCTGGTGGCGATCGCTCTGCAGACGGCCTTCGTCCTGGCCTGCCGCCGCTGGCTCGACCTCAAGCGGCTGGCCAAGCCGGGCGGGTGGCCACTTCTGGCCTGGGTCGGCGGGCGGGTGGCACGCCGCCGCAACCTCTGGCTCGGCCATCCCCTGTTCATCGCCGTGGCGGTGGTTCTGGCCAGCGGCTACGACCGGGCCCTGCTGACCCTGCTGTGGACGGCGGAGGCCCTGGCTGTCTACCTGCTGGGGGTGGTGCTGCGGGAGCCCCAGTTCCGCCAGGTGGCCCTGGTGGGTCTGGGGGCCTGCCTGCTGCGTCTGCTGGCCATCGACATGGCCCAGGCCGACCTGGGGCTGCGGGGACTGGTGTTCGTCGGCGTGGGGCTCCTGCTGCTGGCCCTCAACGCCCTGGTCCATCGCTTCCGCGGCCGGTTCGGCTGAGGGGCTCAACGGCTGGGTTCCTCTGTCGGGGCGGCTCCGGCGCCTAGGGTCGGGCCCGATCGCCCGTCCCCATCCCCGCCGTGTCCCTGCTGCTGGCCGCCCTCGACGCTGCTCCCGTGACCCTTCAGCAGGCGGGACTGGACCAGGCCAGCGGGGACTATGGCGATCTGGATGCCATGGAGATCCTGCTGGAGTACGCCCCGCTCACCTACCCGCCCTACATGCTGGCCGGCATCGGCCTGGCCATGGCCGTCCTGTGCGGTCTCACCTTCGCCCGGATGGTCCAGAACCGGCTGGAGGGCTGGAAGCAGGACCGGCTCGCCCTGCTGCCGATCGCCAACCTGGAGACGACCATGCCTTACGCGGGTCTGGTGATCGGGGTGACGTTGTTCATCGGCGCCAGCCTGCAGGTGTTCGGCTTCGCCGCCGGTGCCGCCCTGCTGGTGGCCTTCGTGCTGTCGCTGCTCACCGGCGGTGCCCTGTGGGTGCAGTTGGAGCGGCTGATGGCCCAGGTGCAGGACGGCACCTTCAGCGCCGTGGACTTCGACAACTTCGACCAGTTCTTCTGAGCCCTGTTCAGGGCTGGGTTCAGGGCTGGAAGGAAGCCCCGGTGCGGATAGCCGTTCAACCGGCCGCCGCGCACCAACCGGCAACTGCTCGTAACGTTCTGAAACAACGCAAGCAGGACATGCAGGCCTCCCTTTCCCTCAACCGCCAGTTTTCGATTGCCGTTCACTCCCGCGCCATCGACAGCTGCAACGACATCGAGGAACTCCGCAAGGTCGCCAAGACCCTCCTGACCGCCTGGCAGCACCAGGCCGAATTCAGCGAGCACTACGGCGCCCAGCTGCTCGGCATCCGCAAGTAGGTCGCGTCGTTCCGCCCGTCCAGGATGCTCAGGTTCCGCTGCTCCCGTTGTCCTCCCGGCCAGCATCGGAGCCGCCGGCGACCCTGCGGCGCCACAGCTTGAGGCCGAAGCCGCCCCACAGCAGGCTCCAGAGCAGGAAGGTGAGCAGGGTGCCCGTCTGGCCGCCGTCCAGGTCGTAGACGCCGGCGCCGATCAGTCCGGCATCGATCAGCGAGCCGCCCACGCCCCAGCCCAGTACCCAGAGCGCCACCAGGGCGACGGCCGTCGCTTGCTCCTTCATCGTTCTCCCTGCGCAGGGGGCCCAGCCTGCCAGCCCATCCAGGCTGTACGCTTCTGTTGATTCAAAGATTTCTCTTCGACGAGTGACAACGTCCTGTAAGGGCTATCGACGAATCGGTTCATAATTGTTTTTCTGTTCATGACGATTTACGTTGGAAATCTCTCCTTCGATGCGGAGGTGGAGGATCTCAACCATCTGTTTGCGCAATACGGAGCACTGCGTAACTGCAGCCTGCCCCTCGACCGGGAAACCGGCCGCAAGCGCGGCTTCGCCTTCGTTGAAATGGCCAATGAGGCCGATGAAACCAAGGCCATCGACGACCTCCAGGACGTCGAATGGATGGGGCGGATGATCCGGGTCAACAAGGCCCAGCCCCGCACGGGTGGTGGTGGCGGCGGCGGTGGCGCCGGCGGCCGCGCCCGCTACTGAGTCCCGCCGAAACGGTCGGCAGCCCCCGGAAACGGGGGCTTTGTCGTAGGAGTGCCTCCGGCTTTGCCCTCCTCCTGGCCCCTGGGCTCAGGCCACCAGGTAGGCCTCCAGGGAGCGGGAGTGGTGGCGGATGCCTTCGAGGGCCCTGCGCTCCAGGTTGCGGGTCTTGTCGCGGCTCATGCCCAGGGTGCGGGCGATGCCGGTGAGGCTCATCGGCTCCTCGCCGTCGATGCCGTAGCGCATCTTCAGCACCCGCCCCTGCAGTTCCGGCAG
>NZ_JAYGHX010000009.1:0-117123 GCF_034931325.1 Cyanobium gracile UHCC 0139
GGAGATCGCCCAGCTGCACGGCCACTACAGGCCCTGGGAATGGATCGCCGCCGATCCCCTGCTGGCGGAGGTGTTCGCCTTGATCGAGCGGGGGCACTTCAGCCAGGGGGACATGGACCGCTTCCGGCCCCTGAGCGACCAGCTGCGGGGGAGCGACCCGTTCTTTGTGCTGGCTGACTTCGCCTCCTACCTGCAGGCCCAGGCCAGGGTCAGCGCCACCTGGGCCGACCGCCGCCGATGGCATCAGATGGCCCTGCTGAACACGGCCCGCAGTGGCTTCTTCTCCTCCGATCGGGCCATCGGTGCGTATGCGGAACGCATCTGGGACGTGACGCCCTCCCCGGTGGCGTTGGGGGCAGCGCCGATGCCAACGGATCCTTAACCCTCCGCCAGCAAGGTGGAACCATTCCGGAGTTCCCCATGACCTCGCCCTCCCCAGGCGCCCTGACCACCATGCGGCTCCTGGCCCAGGACAGGGAGCTGAGGACCATCGCCGCCGGGGAGGTGATCTTCCGTGCCGGGGAGGCCGGCGACTCCGTGTTCGGCATCGTCGAGGGTGCGGTGCAGATCGACTGGACCGGAGGCAGGGAAAGTGAAATCCTCGGCCCCGGCAGCAGCTTCGGGGTGGGTGCCCTGGTGGGCCCCGAGCATCAGCGCTTCGGCACCGCCACCGCGGTGCAGGACACGCAACTGCTGGAGATGAACAGGGAGGAATTCCTGTTCGCCCTCCAGGAACTGCCGATGTTCGCCCTGGAGATGCTCCATGGCCTCGAGGAGCGGTTGGGCCATCTGAAGCCTTCCGGCAGCGACCTCAGCGCGCCACCCCGGGCATGAAGCGCCGCTCGTGCGGGGCCCCCTTGAGCATGCGGTTCCAGTAGATCCAGGGCAGCACATCCTTCTTGACCACCCACATGCTCCAGCGTTCCTGGGTGGGATCGAGGGGGAAGGAGGGAACGGGCTGTCCGTCGTAATTGAACTCGGCCATGATCACGCGGCCGTAGCCGGTGATCAGCGGGCAGCAGGCATAGCCGTCGTAGCGGGCGGCCAGGGGCTGGCCATCGAGATGGGCCAGCAGGTTGGCCACCAGCACCGGCGCTTGGCCCCGCACCGCCGCGGCGGTCTTGGAGTTGGGCAGGGAGGACACATCGCCGAGGGAGAAGACGTTGGGATGGCGCACGTGCTGGGTGGTGAACTTGTCGACCTCCACCCAGCCGCCCGGTCCGGCCACCGCCAGGGGGCTGGTGGCCACCACATCGGGGGCCGCCATCGGCGGGGTGACGTGCAGCATGCCGAAGGGGAGCACCTCTTCGCGCACCGTGTCGCCGTCCTTGACAGCGAACACCGCCTCCTTGCTGGCGGCGCGCACCTCGGTGAGGGTGTGCAGGTAGCGGGGCTCGATGCCGCGGCGGGCCACCACCTGGCGCAGGGGTTCGGCGAAGGTGGGAATGCCGAAGATCCCCGGAGTGGCGGTGGCGAAGATGACGCTGGTGGCCGCGGCCACCGTCGGCGAGCGCTTGAAGACGTCGTCGGCCAGATACATGATCTTCTGGGGCGCCCCGGCGCACTTGATGGGCGTGTCGGGGAAGGTGAAGATCGCGTTGCCGCCGCTGAAGGCCTGAATGGTCTTCCAGGTGTAATCGACCAGATCCTTGGAATAATTGCTGGTGACCCCGCCCGTGCCCAGGGCCTCCGGCAGCCCCTTGATCCGGTCCCAGCAGAGCTTGATGCCGGTGGCCACCACCAGGGCGTCGTAGTGAAGCGTTTCACCATCGCTGCTGGTCACGGTGCCGGCCACCGGGTCGAAACCGGTGGCGGCGGCGCGGATCCAGCGCACCCCCTCGGGAATCAGATCGGCTTCGGCGCGGCGGGTCTGCTCAAGGGTGAAGACGCCGCCGCCCACCAGGGTCCAGCCGGGTTGGTAGTAGTGGTCGGGGGAGGGCTCCAGGATGGCGATCTCCAGACCGGGCCGGGCCCGCTTGAGCTGGCTGGCCACGGTGAGGCCCGCAGCCCCTCCGCCGACGATCAGGATCTGGTGATGGGCCATGGAAAGGAGATCAGACGCGGAGGACCCGGCAGCGGTGAGGGGAATCGTTACGGTCCTGATCCTTCGTGGCACCGAAGCGCCAGCAGACTGAAGGGATCGACAACCGGTGCAGGGTGATGTTTCTGAAGGTACGCCACGATGACGACGCCAGCCTGGTGGAGGTCCTCAACGTCAAGCAATTGTTCAATCCTTTCGAGGAGCTGGTGCGGGCCCGTCTGCATGGCGGCGAAGAGCTCCAGGACCCCGGGGACTTCTCCAAGGCCGAACTGATCTTCCCCTCCGGCGAGTCCCTGCCCCGCTGCTGGGTTGATTCCCACTTCAACAGCTGACGTCCCCAGGGCGGCAACGTTGCTAAGACGCCGGCATGGCGTCCCATTCCCACCACGATCACCAGCACCACGGGGCCCCGAGGGCCTTCTTCTGGGGGGTGGTGCTCAACAGCGGCCTCTCGGGGCTGCAGTTGGTGATCGGCATCGGCTTCGGCTCCCTGGCCCTGATCGGTGACGCCATCCACAACCTGGGCGATGTGGCCGGCCTGCTGTTCGGCTGGGGGGCTGAACGGCTCAGCGCCCGCCCGGCCACGGCCCGCTTCACCTACGGCTTCGGTCGCAGCACCCAGCTGGCCTCGCTGATGAACGCGGCCCTGATCCTGATGGCAGCCGGGGTGGTGATCGTCGAAGGGGTGCAGCGGCTGCTGGATCCGGTGCCGGTGGTCAGTGGCCCGGTGGCCTGGGCGGCGGCGTCCGGCATCGTCGTCAACCTGCTGTCGGCCCGGCTGTTCGGCAGCGGCCACCACCACGATCTGAACCGGCGGGCGGCGGTGGTGCACCTGCTCACCGATGCCGCCGTCTCGGCCGCGGTGCTGGTCAGCGCCGTGCTGGTGGGGCTGGTGGGCTGGATGTGGCTGGATGCGGCCACGGCCATCGGCGTGGGGCTGGCGGTGGCCTGGAGCGGCTGGGAACTGCTGCTGGAGGCGCTGAGCGCCAGCCTCGACGCCGTGCCGCGGGGCATTGACCTGGCCGCGGTGGAGGCGGCCCTGCGGACCCTGCCCGGGGTGGAGAACGTCCATCATCTGCACGTCTGGGGCATGAGCACCTCCCGCAGCGCCCTCACGGCCCATCTCGTCGGCCGCTGTGATGGGCCGCTCGACGGGGAGCTGCTGTCGCTCGCCCGGCAACGGCTCGCCCAGCTCGGCATCAGCCACAGCACGCTCCAGATCGAGGCACCCGGCAGCTGCGGGGAGGACGGGGCCCACGAGCCTCGATAGGGTGAGGAACAGATTCGGTGCAGCGGACGCCTTGCTGTTCTCGCCTCCGCTGCTGCCGAGCCACCTGATGCCCCGGCTGAAGGGACGGGCCCGACGCGGGCTGGAACGGGGGCTGGCCGCGGCCGGCCTCGGCCTCGTGAAACTCGATCCTCCCGACTCGGCGGCGCACCGGGCCGCCGAGCGTCAGCGGACCCTGCAGCGGCAGATCCTGGATCGCCACGACCAGCAGACGATCGCCGATGTGGAGGCCCTCAACGACCGCTATCGGACGCCGGTGCTGGGCAGCCTCCGGCCGATGGATCTGTTCCGGATGCTGGGGGAGTGCCTGGATCCGACGGACAATCTGCTGGGCTGCGCCAGCCAGCTGACCCACAGCCTGCAGGTGATCGAGGCGATGGTTGGTGATGGCGTGCGCGACGACGATCTGCTGCTGCTGGCCCTCCTCCATGACCTCGGCAAGCTGCTGCTGCTCACCGGTGAAGACCCGGCCAACGTGGTGGGCACCAATGCCATCCTCACGCCCAGGGCCAGGACCGGCCTCGACCAGCACATCTGCCAGTGGAACCACTGCGAATTCGGCTACCTGCGGTTCCGCTCCTTTCTACCGCCCCATCTCAGCTGGACGATCCGCTATCACGGCCTCAAGAACACCAACCCCGTCGACTACATGGATGGCCGCGATGAACAGCACTTCAATGGCATCATGAAGCGCTTCCGCCACTACGACACGGCCTCCAAATCCATCGACATCCGTCCCGAAACCCGGCTGGACGACTACCGAGATTTCATCGAATCAAGACTCCCCGATCGCATCCTTTTCTGATCTTCTCCCAGGCTTTCCATCATGCGTTTTCTTGTGGTTGGCTCCGGCTTCGCCGGCGCCGTGCTGGCCAGGGAGCTTGCTGATCACACCGACCACTGCATCGATGTGGTTGAAGCCAGGGATCACATCGGCGGCAACTGCCACACCCACAGGGAGCAGGAAACGGGCATCACCGTGCATACCTACGGGGCCCATATCTTTCACACCAGCGATCTGAACGTCTGGAACTACCTGCAGCGTTTCACGGAGATGATGCCGTTCATCAACCGTCCCAAGGCCAGCATCGACAAGGGAATCTTCAGCCTGCCCGTCAATCTTCATACCATCAACCAGTACTTCGGCAAGAAGTTCTCGCCATCGGAGGCCCGGCAGTTCGTCGACACCATCCGGCGCCATGACATCAAGGAGCCCCGGAACTTCGAAGAGCAGGCGCTGCACTTCATGGGCGAGGAGCTCTACCGGGCATTTTTCCATGGCTACACGAAGAAACACTGGGGCTGCGAGCCGCAGCAGATCCCGGCCTCCGTGCTGAAGCGGTTGCCGTTGCGCTTCAACTACAACGACAACTACTACGCCTCGATTTACCAGGGCATCCCCAGAGATGGCTACACCGCCATCTTTGAGCGGCTCCTCGACCATCCCCGCATCTCCCTGAGCCTCAACCACCGCTGGCAACCCTCCGATGGTCAGGCCTATGACCACGTCTTCTACTCAGGCCCCCTCGATGGCTTCTTCGGCCACCGGCGGGGCCGGCTGGGCTATCGCACCGTGTTCTGGGAGCGGCAGATCGAAACAGGCGATGCCCTGGGCCATCCCGGAATCAACTATCCCTCGCTGGATGTGGGCTTCACCCGCCGCAGGGAGCACAAGCACTACGAATACTGGAAGCAGCACGAGAAAACGATCGTGTTCACCGAATACAGCAAGGAAACGGGCAGCAAGGATGAGCCCTACTACCCCAAGCGCCTGGCGGCCGACAAGGCCCTGATGCACGGCTATCTGGGCGATTGCCTGCAGACCGACAGGACCAGCTTCCTGGGCCGGCTGGGGCTCTACAAATACATGGACATGCACCAGGTGATCGCCGAGTCCCTCTCCCTGGCGCGGGAGTTCATCGCCGCGCTCGCCTCAGGGCAGCCCCGGCCCATCTTCCCGGAGGCCTTCCGCCGCAGCCTTTCATAGCTTGTCGCCGACCACACCCGGGCCGTCCTCCTCCAGCTGGAACACCAGCCCCCGGTTGCGCCGGGTGATGGCCGGATCGGTGCCGCGGCCGGCCGGGTCGGGACACAGCCGCAGGCTGTTCCAGGCGTACCACTTCAGCGGGAAGGAGCTGACGCGCGGGGAGTTCCGCATGCCATCGCAGATCATGAAGTCGTACCCATAGACCACCGGCTGGCCGGTGAGCCAGGCGTACAGCTGACGGCATCCGGCCTGGGTGAAGGTGTAGGCGTGGGTGCAGAACAGCGGACAGACCACGATGTCCTGGAGGAGGGGGGTCGGCCTGGAGACGACGCGGCGGGAGGCCGACCTCAGGCGGGGATGGCGATCGAGGAAGCGGAACGGACTGGGCCAGGGGAGTTCCTCGTAGAGGAGCTGGGAACCAAGAAACAGCAGCTCCCAGTCCGCAGGGGTGGCGTCATGGAAGACCTTGGCATGGGTCGTCCAGATGGGCGGGAAGAAGACATCGTCCTCGAAGATGTGCACCATCGGCAGGTCCCGCTCGATGGCATGGGCCAGCAGGCCCAGGTGGGAG
This sequence comes from Cyanobium gracile UHCC 0139, assembly GCF_034931325.1. Classification (GTDB taxonomy): domain Bacteria; phylum Cyanobacteriota; class Cyanobacteriia; order PCC-6307; family Cyanobiaceae; genus Cyanobium; species Cyanobium gracile_B. The sequence goes on from NZ_JAYGHX010000009.1 coordinate 5,888, forward strand.
AGCAGGGACCCCTGGGAGCCGCGGCGGGCCGTGAAGCGGTCGACGTCGATCGGCCTGCCCAGGCCGTGGCGCTCGAACAGGGCCTCCAGATCCTCCGATCGGGCATCCACCGCTGGCCAGATCGAGACCCGGGAGAAGCCCGCCTCCCCCAGGCGCTGGAGCAGCCCGTCGCGCCGGTCGGGACGGCGCTCCAGATTGATGCAGAAGGCGGGGGCCTCCAGAAACTGCTGCCAAGGCCCCATGGCTGTCGCTCGCTGCCGAAGCGAACGCTAGGGAACCGCCCCGTGGCCGGCCCGGATCAGGGCGCTGCCGCTCAGGGCTCGATCCTGGCGGCCTTCTTGTCCTGCTCCAGCAGCTGCTCCACCAGGAGCTTGAGCAGCAGCGACACGATCGCCACGCCCCCCAGCACCATCGCCGCCCCGAAGGCCAGCTCGGTCTGGTAGTTCTTGTAGGCGTCCTCCACGAACAGGGGCAGGGTCTGGGTGAGGCCCTCGATGTTGCCGCTGACCACCGCGACGGCACCGAATTCCCCCAGGGCCCGGGCCGTGGTGAGGATCAGGCCGTAGAGGGCGGCCCAGCGCACCGAGGGAAGCGTCACCTTCCAGAACACCTGCCAGTTGGTGGCGCCGAGGGTGCGGGCGGCCTCCTCCTGCTCCCAGCCCTCCTCCTCCAGCAGGGGGATCACCTCCCGGGCCATGAAGGGGAAGGTGACGATGATCGTGGCCAGCACGATCCCCGGCCAGGAGAAGATGATCTTCCAGCCCAGGCTCTCGATGACGCCCCCCAGCAGGCCATGGGTGGGGCTGTAGAGCAGCACCAGCATCAGGCCCACCACCACCGGCGAGATCGAGAAGGGGAGGTCGATGATGCTGAGCAGCAGGGCCTTGCCCCGGAACTGGCGGCGGGCGATGGCGGTGGCCGCGGCCAGGCCGAAGATGACGTTGCAGGGCACCGCCACGGCGGTGGCGAACAGGGTCAGGCGCAGGGCCGAGAGCAGTTCGTGGGACTGGAAGTTCTCCAGGAAAGGCCCCAGCCCCTTGGCGAAGGCGGAGGCCACGACGCTCAGGGCGGGCAGCAGGATCACCACCCCCACATAGAGGCAGGCGATCAGGGGGATCAGGATCGCCGCCAGATCAGGGCCCGGGCGACGGGACCTCGGACGCGGAGCCCGAACGGCGGCGGGGCTCTCCAGGGTGGGGACGACGATGGTCATGGCGGACAGCCGATGGCGGGAACGGAAGGCGGACAGGAATCGGGGTGAAGGCTGAGGGAGGCGGGATCAGGCCGCATCGCCCTGGTAGCGCTGGCCCCACACCTGCAGCAGGTTGATGACAAGCAAACTGAGCAGGGAGAAGATCAGCATCACCGCGCCGATCACGGTGGCGGCGTCGAAGTCGTACTCCTCCAGTTTCTGGATGATCAACGTGGGGGTGATCAGGTCCCGGAAGGGCACGTTGCTGGAGATCATCACCACCGAGCCGTACTCCCCCACGGCCCGGCTGTAGCCCTGGGCCACCCCGCCGAGGATCGCCGGCAGGAGCTGGGGGAGCACCACCCGCAGGGTGGTCTGGAGCGGCGTGGCCCCCAGGCACCAGGAGGCCTCCTCCTGCTCCTTCTCGAGGGAACGCAGCACGGGTTCCACGGTGCGCACCACGAAGGGCAGGGAGATGAACACCATCGCCACCGTCACCCCCGGGGCGGCGAAGGCCACCTTGAGGCCGAAGGCCTCGTTGAGCGGCTGGCCCAGCCAGCCGTTGGTGCTGTACACGGCCGTGAGGGCAAGACCGGCGACGGCGGTGGGAAGGGCGAAGGGCAGATCGATCAGGGCATCGAGCAGGCGCTGGCCCGGAAAGCGGCAGCGCACCAGCGCCCAGGCCACCACCAGCCCGAAGACACCGTTGATCACGCTGGCCACCAGGGCCAGGCCGAAACTCACCTTGTAGGTGGCGATGGCCTCCGGCGTGGTGGCCATCTCCCAGAAACCGACGGGTCCCACCTCGGCGGCCCTGAGCAGCATCGCGCCCAGGGGCAGGAACAGGATCAGGCCCAGGTAGGTCCAGGTGATGCGCCAGGGCCAGCTGGGCAGCGCCAAGGCCGGCAGGCGCCAGCGACGCAGGAGGGCGGGGGTCATCGGGGCAGGGGGACAGGGGGGCGGCGGAGGGCGCGGCGCTGGGGGCGACGACGGCGTCAGGCTAAAGGACGGTTCATCGGTGCGCTTACCGGTATAGTCAGTTTCTCCAGCCACCCAGGCCGCTCCCATGGGCATCCGCGTCGCCAACGTCAGCAAGCGCTTCGGCGACTTCCGCGCCGTCGACGACGTCAGCGTCGACGTGGACACCGGCTCCCTGGTGGCCCTGCTCGGTCCCTCCGGGTCGGGCAAGAGCACCCTGCTGCGATTGATCGCCGGACTGGAAGAGGCCGATGCCGGCCGCATCTGGATCACCGGCGAGGAGGCGACCGAACGGTCGGTGCAGGAACGCCAGGTGGGCTTCGTCTTCCAGCATTTCGCCCTGTTCAAGCACCGCAACGTGCGTCGCAACGTGTCCTTCGGCCTTGAACTGCGCCGCTGGAAGCCCGAGGCGATCCGTCGTCGGGTCGACGAGCTGCTCGACCTGGTGCACCTGCGGGGCTACGGCAACCGCTACCCCTCCCAGCTGTCCGGCGGGCAGCGCCAGCGGGTGGCCCTGGCCCGCGCCCTGGCGGTGCAGCCCCGGGTGCTGCTGCTGGATGAACCCTTCAGCGCCCTCGATGCCAAGGTGCGCAAGGAACTGCGCGCCTGGCTGCGCCATCTCCACGACGAGATGCACGTCACCACCGTGATCGTCACCCACGACCAGGAGGAGGCCATGGAGGTGGCCGATCGGATCGTGGTGATGAACGAAGGCCGGGTGGAGCAGATCGGTTCGCCGGCGGAGATCTACGACCATCCCGCCTCCCCGTTCGTGATGAGTTTCGTGGGCGCCGTCAACGAGCTGCCCAGCGGTTCCCTGCCCGTGCGGCGCGATGCGGTTCCGCCGCTGCCGGCGGAGGGCCGGATCTTCGTGCGCCCCCACCATGTGCAGGTGCATGCCACCCCCCAGCCGGGCACGGTGCCAGCCCGCCTGCGGCGCCTCACCCACATGGGCCGCGACCTGCAGGCGGAACTGGTGCTCGACTCCGCGGAGGTGGTGGTGGCCCAGTTCCCCCGGGAAGAGGTGGATTATGTCAACCTCAAGCCCGGCGACCGACTGCATGTGATCAGCCGCCAGGCACACGCCTTCCAGCCCGATTATTCGATCTGATCAGTGATCTGATCAGTCGATCCGAGCCGTGGCGACTCGGCGGCGCGGAGGTTCGGAATGAACCTCCGCCAGGCGGGCATCGGCGAGGTACTGGGCCACGGCCAGGGGATCCTGGTGGCGCAGTAGCTCACCGTTGCGGAAGACGAGGGTGAAGCGCTGGGGATGGGGCTCATTGAGCCTGGAGCGGAAGTACTGGGCAGCCATGACGGTGGGTGTTGATGCGTGGGTGTTGTTGAACAGAAAGGACGCTGGGAATGGGGCGCCGGTGCGCTCAGGGGATGCTGACCATCAGGTCGGTGTCGCTGACCTGATGCAGAAGGCCGAGGCGCTTGAAATGGTTGAGGGTCTTGGTGACCGTCACCCGGGTGAGGCCGCAGATCTCCGCCAGGGCCTGATGGGTGAGGTTCATGTCCCGCAGGGAGAGGCGGTAGCCGCGGCTGCTCACCTGCCCGAAGCGGATGCCGATCCAGCGCAACAGCCGCAGCAGTCGTGAATCGGCGCCGCGGACCCGGTTGATCTCGAACAGCTCTTCGGTGTTGCGGATCTGGTGATGCAGGAAGGCCAGGATCTCGGCCTCGCTGGGATGGCCCTGCTCCACCACCACCGTGGACAGGCACTGGATCTCCACCGGACGCAGCGTGGAATAGGCGTTGGTCACCCAGTCACCCGGGCCCCACAGGCCGAGGGTGAAGGATTCGCCCTCCTCGTCGTGAGAGGCGGTGCGGATGTAGCCGTCCTGGATCTTCCAGTGAAGTCCGTCGGGCAGGACGTCATGGGGCAGGAGCGTCAGGCGGAGGGTCTGGGGCGTGCGTGAGGTGGTCATGGCCGCAGGCGGAAAGCAATGGGTTGGAGGGGTTCAGGGCAGGGCGGACGGCCAGCCTTCGGCTGGCGACAGGCATTCGCCGACAACAGCACATGGGGAGCCTGCGGGGACCCCAGCACCATACCTCACATTCCCCATCGGCAATGTGGTCTATTAAACGGACCACCGCGGACCGCTCAGATGAAGTACATCGCCTGAGCCTGGGCCAGGTGATCGCGCTGGTCCAGCAGGTCCTGCAGGGTGGTCCCCGAGAGGATGGCGCGACGGGCCTCTTCGAGTTGATCCCCCAGCCGGCCCAGCACCTCGAACTCCGGGGTGGCGCTCTCGCCGCCACCCCGCGGCGTGACTTCCCCCTCCAGGCAGCTCACCACGTCATCGACCCGGATCTCGGCCGGTGGCCGGGCCAGCTGGTAGCCCCCCTTCGGCCCCCGGATGCTGCGCAGGATCTGGCCCCGGCGCAGGCTGGCGAGCATCTGCTCCAGGTAGCGATCGGGGATGCCTTGGCGCTGGGCGATCTCCGCCACCTGCAGCACGCCGCCGCGGGAGTGGATGGCAGCCAGCTCGATGAGCGAGACGAGGCCGTAGCCGGTTTTCGCGCTGAAGGCCAAGGGAATCCACGGTTCTCTTACGGGGATTGTGACAGTCACCACCCCCGGGCCAGCCGCCGGCCCGGCACCCGGGGGATGTCATCCGCCCTACACCACCGTGTCGGCGCGACGGACAGCTTTCACCAGTACACCCATCGGTCAACCGTGCTTTATTCGTTCTCCTCGCCATTTCCGTCCGCCGCCCCTCTGGCCATCACCGGTCTCCTGCTGGGGGGCCTGGCCCTCACCGGCTGCAGCCCCCGGCCCGAGGGCGGTGCCGGTGCCGGCGGCAGCGACGCTCCCCAGGAGTTGCTGCTGGTCAGCTACGCCGTGACCAAGGGGGCCTACGACCGGATCCTGCCCAAGTTCGAAGCCGACTGGAAGGCCAGAACCGGCCAGACCATCAACGTCAAGACGAGCTATGGCGGCTCCGGTTCCCAGACCCGGGCGATCATCGACGGCCTCGATGCCGACGTGGCCACCCTCGCCCTGGCCGGTGACGTGCTCAAGCTCCAGGCGGCGGGGCTGGTGCAACCGGGGTGGGAGAAGGAGCTGCCCGATGGATCGATGATCACCAACTCGGTGGTGGCCTTCATCACCCGCGACGGCAACCCCAAAGGTGTTCAGAGCTGGGCGGATCTGACCAAGCCAGGGGTGACCTTGGTGACGGCCAATCCCAAGACCTCCGGCGGTGCCCGCTGGAACTTCCTGGGTCTTTGGGGGTCGATCAGCCAGACCGGGGGGAGCGAGGCCCAGGCCAGGGCGTACGTCAGTTCGGTCTACCGCAATGTGGACAACCTGCCCAAGGACGCCCGCGAGGCCAGTGACGTGTTCCTCAAGCGCGGCCAAGGCGACGTGCTGCTCAATTACGAAAACGAGGCGATCCTGGCCAAGCGCAGTGGCGATCTCAAGGCACCCTTCATCGTGCCCGAGGTCAACATCCGCATCGAGGGCCCGGTGACCGTCATCGACCGCAACGTGGATCGCAAGGGCACCCGCAAGGCTGCCGAAGCCCTGGCCGCCTTTCTCCAGAGCGAGCCGGCCCAGGAGATCTTCGCCGAGGAAGGCTTCCGTCCGGTCAGCCCGGGCGTCTGGAGCCGCGTGAAGGGACGCTTCGCCCCGGTGAGGCAGCTGTTCTCGGCCGGCGACTTCGGCGGCTGGGACAAGATCAACGCCACCTTCTTCGGCAAGGACGGGGTCTGGGACCAGCTGTTCAGCAGCTCCCGCTGATCCGGGTCCGCCCCAGTGGGGAGAATGGGGGCCGCGGTGGACCCCGGGTGATGTGCGAACTGCTAGCCCTCAGCGCCAACACCCCCACCGACATGCGCTTCTCCTTCCATGGCCTCACCCGCCGGGGGGGTGCCACCGGCTGCCACGGGGACGGGTGGGGCGTGGCCAGCTTCGACTCCGATGGCCGCGGGGTGCATCTCTACCGGGAGGACGCCCCGGCGGCCTTCTCGCCGATCGCCGCCCGGGTGGCCAGCCTGGATCTGCGCTCCCACTGCTCGATCGCCCACATCCGCAAAGCGACCCAGGGGGTGGTGGCCCTGGAGAACTGCCACCCCTTCCACCGGCGCTGGCAGGGGCGGGAATGGGTGTTCGCCCACAACGGCAATCTGCTGGGGCCGCTGCCGCCGACGCGGCTGTTCGTTCCGGAGGGATCCACCGACAGCGAAGTGGCCTTCTGCTGGATCCTGGAGCAACTGCACGCCGCCGGTGCCGATCCGGCGGACCTGGACGCCATCTTCGGCACGCTGGTGCTCTGCGCCCGGCAGCTGGAGCAGCAGGGCACCTTCAACTGTCTGATCAGCAACGGCAGCTGGCTGTTCGCCCACGCCAGCAGCCGGCTGCACCGCATCACCCGCCGGGCCCCGTTCGGCCGGGCCACCCTGGCGGATGACGACCTGAGCGTCGACTTCTCCGAGCTGGCCGGCGTCGACGACGTCGTGACGATCGTCAGCACCGAACCGCTGACCAGGGATGAGGAATGGCTGCCGCTTCAGGCCGGCGAGGCCGTTCTGCTGGTGGGGGGCGAAGTGGTGCGGCACCAGCCCCCTGGGGCGCCGGGAACAGCCAGCCCAGTACCGGACAGAACGCTTCGATGAGAACGAACGTCTGGGTGAGGCAAGCCATCACCTGGCAGAAGAGATCCTCCGCCAGCAGAGACATCCATGCACACCAGATGGGCCGCGCGTGGGCAGCGGAAGCCGGCAGTCAAGGGAGCATCCCGCAGACGAACAGCTTGTTCATCACCGGAGCGGCGACCTGGTCGATGAAGGACTGACGCAGCTGGGGATCGTCATTGAGCATGTCGAGCACACGCTGCTCCTGGGACCCACGCCGCTCGCTGCGGGCGGCCCAGAGCTGCTCGCAGCTGGATTTCTGATAGCGCTCGATCACTTTCTTGGCCACCAGATTGACGACCGGGGACTGGGCGAAAACCGGCGCTGCGGTCAGCAGGCTGCCTGTGACACCCAGAGCGACACCCAGACGGGCCATCGGGCGGATCAGCATGGAGCGCCAGGGGAGAAGGTCCTCCCAACGTAGAACCGTCCCCTCGGACGGGCTCAGAAAACATCGAGGGGCTCCAGGCTGGGCGGCTGGGCGGCACCGGCGGAGAGGGCGTCGACCCGCACGGTGAGCGACGTCGCCTGGAGCCGGGCCGATTCGCCGCAGCTGCGCGGGGTGGGGAAGATCTTGCCGGGGTTGGCCAGGCCCGCCGGGTCGAAGGCCTCGCGCACCAGGCGCATGGTGGCCAGGTCGTCGGGAGCGAACATCCAGTCGAGGTAGCAGCGCTTGTCGCTGCCCACCCCGTGCTCGCCGGTGATGCTGCCGCCCGCGTCGATGCAGAGGCGCAGGATGTCGGCCCCCAGCGCCTGCACCCGGTCGGTCACACCGGGCTCATCGGCCCGATACAGGATCAGGGGGTGGAGATTGCCGTCGCCGGCATGGAACACGTTGGCCACCGGCAGGTCGTAGCGGCGGCTGAGCTCCTCGATCGCCGCCAGCACCGAAGGCAGGGCGCTGCGGGGCACGACGCCGTCCTGGACGTAGTAGGTGGGGGTGATGCGGCCGACGGCGGCGAAGGCGGACTTGCGGCCCTTCCACAGCAGGGCCCGGTCGGCCTCGCTGGAGGCCCGCCGGATCGTGCGGGCACCGGCCTGTCGGCAGAGTTCACCGGCCATCTCCACGGCGGCGGCCACCTCCCGCTCCTGCCCGTCCAGTTCAATCAACAGCACGGCAGCCGCATCGCGGGGATACTCGTCCCGGCCGAAGAGATCGTCGACGGCGTTGATGGTGAAGTTGTCCATGATCTCCATCCCGGCCGGCAGCACCCCGGCGGCGGTGACCAGGCGCACCGCCTCACCGGCGGCCTCCATGGCGGTGAAATCGGCCAGCAGCACCGCCACGCTCTGGGGCGCCCGCAGCAGCCGCAGGGTGATGGCGGTGGCGATGCCGAGGGTGCCCTCGCTGCCGATGAACACCCCGCGCAGATCCAGCTCGGGGGTCTCGGCCAGGCCGCTGCCCAGGGTGGTGACCGTGCCGTCAGGGAGCACCACCTCCATCTCCAGCACGTGGTTGCTGGTGACGCCGTACTTGAGGCAGTGCACGCCGCCGGAGTTCTCGGCCACGTTGCCGCCGATCGAGCAGACCACCTGGCTGGAGGGGTCCGGGGCGTAGTAGAAGCCGTCGCCGGCCACCGCCCGGGTGACCCAGCCGTTGATCACCCCCGGCTGCACGGTGATGCGCCGGTTGGCCAGATCGACATCGAGGATCGAGCGCATGCGGCTGGTGGCGATCACCAGCGCTCCGTTCTCCGCCAGGGCGCCCCCCGAGAGGCCGGTGCCGCTGCCTCGCGCCAGGAAAGGCACCCCGTGGCGGTGGCACAGCCGCAGGATGGCGGCCACCTGTTCGGTGGTTTCGGGCAGCACCACCAGGGGGGGCTGGGCCCGGTGCAGGGTGAGGCCGTCGCAGTCGTAGGCGAGCAGTTCCTGGGGCGCCGCCACCACCGCCCGCGCCGGCAGCAGGGCGCGGCAGTCACGCTCCATCGCTGCCCAGTCGATCGTCACGGAAGGGGTCCGGTGGGCCGGTGAAGGGGGTGCCATTGCTTCCGAACTTACCGACGCCCGGCACCCCGGCACCCTTCTGGGTCAGGATGGGAAACGATTGCCTCCACCTTCCGCGGATCCCGCCTTGAGTTCGGCCACCCCTTCAGCGCCCGCCTCGGCCCCTTCCCTCCTCACCACCCGATCCGAGGAGATCTTCGCCGCCGCCCAGACCCTCATGCCCGGGGGCGTCAGTTCCCCCGTGCGGGCCTTCAAGTCGGTGGGCGGCCAACCGATCGTCTTCGACCGGGTCAAAGGGGCCTACGCCTGGGACGTCGACGGCAACCGCTACATCGACTACGTCGGCAGCTGGGGGCCCGCCATCTGCGGCCACAGCCATCCCGAGGTGATCGCCGCCCTCCACCAGGCTCTGGAGAAGGGCACCAGCTTCGGCGCCCCCTGCGTGCTCGAGAACGAGCTGGCCGAACTGGTCATCGCCGCCGTGCCCTCGGTGGAGATGGTGCGCTTCGTCAACTCCGGCACCGAGGCCTGCATGGCGGTGCTGCGGCTGATGCGCGCCTTCACCGGCCGGGAGAAAGTGATCAAGTTCGAGGGCTGCTACCACGGCCACGCCGACATGTTCCTGGTCAAGGCGGGCTCCGGGGTGGCCACCCTCGGCCTGCCCGACTCCCCCGGTGTGCCCCGCGCCGTCACCGCCGGCACCCTCACCGCCCCCTACAACTGCCTGGAGTCGGTCAAACAGCTGTTCGCCAACAACCCCGGGGAGATCGCCGGGGTGATCCTCGAGCCGGTGGTGGGCAATGCGGGCTTCATCACCCCCGAGCCCGGCTTCCTGGAGGGCCTGCGCGAACTCACCAAGGAGAATGGCGCCCTGCTGGTGTTCGACGAAGTCATGACCGGCTTCCGCATCAGCTACGGCGGGGCCCAGGCCCGCTTCGGGGTCACCCCGGACCTCACCACCATGGGGAAGGTCATCGGCGGCGGCCTGCCGGTGGGCGCCTACGGCGGCCGGGCCGACATCATGGCGATGGTGGCCCCCGCCGGCCCCATGTATCAGGCGGGCACCCTGAGCGGCAATCCCCTGGCCATGACCGCCGGCATCAAGACCCTGCAGCTGCTCAGCCAGCCCGGCACCTACGAGCGGCTGGAAACGATCACCAAACGGCTCATCGACGGCGTCCGCGCCGCCGCCGCCGAGGCGGGCATCCCCTTCTGCGGTGGCAGCATCAGCGCCATGTTCGGCTTCTTCCTCTGCGAGGGGCCGGTGCACAACTTCGAGCAGGCCAAGGCCGCCGACACGGTGCGCTTCGGCCGCCTGCACCGCGGCATGCTCGAACGCGGCGTCTACCTGGCACCGAGCGCCTTCGAGGCGGGCTTCACCTCCCTGGCCCACAGCGACGCCGACATCGACGCCACCATCGACGCCTTCCGCGACGTCTTCCTCTCGCTGGCGTGAGCGTCGGTCGTCTGCTGGGGGTCGGCACCGGGCTGCTGACCCTGACCCTGCTGGCGGGCTGCGCCACCGACCCCGGCAGCCAGCCCCTCGATCTGGCCGGCGGCGTGCCGGTAGGGGCGGTGCTCGCCCTGACGGGCAACGCCAACGTCTACGGCCAGGACCAGAAGATCGGCCTGGAGCTGGCGCTCCAGCACCGCAACGGCGCCGGCGGCATCAACGGCAACCCCCTGAAGCTGGCCCTGGAGGACAGCGGCAGCGACGAGCCGGGGGCCAACGCGGCCTTCACCCTGCAGATCAACCGGGGCGTGCTGGCCCTGGTCGGCCCCACCCTCTCCCAGCAGGCCTTCTCTGCCGACCCGATCGCCCAGCGCCGCGGCGTGCCGGTGGTGGCCCCCTCCAACACCGCCACCGGCATCCCGGAGATCGGTTTCTTCATCAGCCGGGTCTCGGCCCAGAGCTCGGTGATCGCGCCCCTGGCCATCGACCGGGCCCTGTCAATCCAGCCGGGCCTGAAGCGGGCGGCGGTGTTCTACGCCCAGGACGACGCCTACAGCACCGCCGAGACCACCATCTTCCAGACGGCCCTCAAGCAGAAGGGCCTCGATCCCGTCACGGTGCAGCGCACCCAGCTCAACGACCAGGACTTCCAGAACCAGATCAGCGCCGCCCTGCGGGAGAAGCCCGACCTGATCGTGCTGTCGCTGCAGGCGGTGGACGGCGGCAACCTGATCCGCCAGCTCAGGGAGCTGGGCTACAAGGGCCTGATCGTGGCCGGCAACGGCATGAACACCCCCAACATCTACCCGATCTGCCAGAAGTACTGCGACGGGCTGCTGATCGCCCAGGCCTACAGCCCCGAACTGGACACCCCCGCCAACACGGCCTTCCTCAAGGCCTTCCAGGCGGCCAAGGGCGGCGCCATCCCGCCCCAGCTCACGGCCCAGGCCTACACGGCCCTGCAGGTGATCGGCGAGGCCCTGGTGCGGCTGGACAAACGCCAGCCCCTCAAAGGCGCCACCCTGGCCGACGCGCGCAAGGCGCTGATGGAGGAGATCCTGGCCGGCACCTACGCCACCCCCCTGGGGGAGATCCGCTTCACCCCGGAGGGCGAGGTGGTCCAGAGCCAGTTCTTCGTGGCCCAGGTGCGCATGGATCCGGGCGGGCGCAGCGGACGCTTCGCCCTGCTCAAGTAAGTCCCTGGTGGACCTGCTCCAGATCCTGGTCAACGGTCTGTCGGTGGGGGCGGTCTACGGGTTGTTCGCCCTCGGCTACACCCTGGTGTTCTCGGTCCTGGGGGTGATCAACTTCGCCCATGGGGCGGTGTTCACCCTGGGGGCCTACTTCACCTACCTGCTGATCGGCGGCGCGGTGGGGGCCAACGGTCTGCTGGCGGGCTTCCAGCTGCCCGTCGCCCTGCCCTTCTGGGGGGCCCTGCCCCTGGCGGGGCTGGGGGCGGCCCTGGTGGCCCTGCTGGTGGAACGGGTGGCCTTCCGCCCCCTGCGCCGCCGCCGGGCCGACCCGCTGCTGGCCCTGATCACCAGCCTGGGGGCCGGGGTGATCCTGGTGAACCTGATCCAGCTGCTGGCGGGGGCGGAGAGCTACGCCATCCCCACCGGCGCCCTCGGCGGCCTGCCGGCCTCCTTCCCCCTGCTGGGCGCCCGGGTGCGCACGGTCCAGGCCCTGCTGCTGGGGATCGCCGTGCTGCTGTTGGCCCTGCTCACCGTCTGGCTGGAGGGCAGCCGCAACGGCAAGGGGCTGCAGGCGGTGGCGGAGGACGCTGAAACCGCCCAGCTGCTGGGCATCGACAGCACGGCGATGGTGCGCCTGGCCTTCGGGCTCAGCGGCTTTCTGGCCGGGGTGGCCGGTGGCCTGGTGGGGCTGAGCGTCAGCATCGCCGGCCCCTACTTCGGCATCGGCTACGGCCTCAAGGGGCTGGCGGTGCTGGTGCTGGGCGGGCTGGGCAGCGTGCCCGGGGCGGTGCTGGGGGGCCTGATCGTCGGCCTGGCGGAGGCCCTGGTGCCGGCCGAGTGGTCGGGCTGGAAGGATGCGGTCAGCTACGGCTTCCTGTTCCTGGTGCTGCTGCTGCGGCCCCGGGGGCTGCTGGGCCGGCCCCTGCCCACCAAGGTGTGAAGACCATGGACGCCGCCCTGCTCGAACAGATGCTGCTCGGCGCCCTGCTGGCGCTCTCGGTCTACCTGCCCCTGCGCTGCGGCCAGCTGTCCCTGGCCACCCCGGGCTTCTATGCGGTGGGGGGCTACGTGGCCGCCCTGCTCTCCACCGGCATCCCCGTCTTCGCCGGCAGCGGCGCCACCTCCCCGCTGCCGGCCCTGCTGGCGGAGATGGTGCTGGGCGGGGCCCTGGCGGGACTGATCGCCCTGGCGATCGGCGGCCCGGTGCTGCGGTTGCGGGGGATCTACCTGGCCATCGCCACCATCGCCCTGGTGGAGATCCTGCGGGTGCTCAACCTCAACCTGCCCTTCACCGGCGGGGCCATGGGGATCTTCGGCATCCCCCAGCCCTTCGCCCACCCCGAGGGGTACGTGCTGTTCACCCTGGCGCTGCTGGCCCTGGCCTGCTGGCTGTGCCAGCGGCTGGAGGCCCTGCGGCTGGGTCGGGCCATGGCCGCCATCCGCGATGACGAACTGGCGGCCGCCTGCGTCGGCATCGACACCCCCCGCACCAAGCTGATCGCCTTCGTGGCCAGCGCCGTGCTCGCCGGTGTCACCGGTGCGCTGGCGGCCCACTTCCTCAACTCCTGGAACGCCCGGGCCGGCAGTTTCGACGCCAGCATCACCACCCTGGCCTTCGTGGTGTTCGGCGGTTCCCGCCTGTGGCCGGGGCCGGTGCTGGGGGGGCTGTTGCTCACCGCCCTGCCGGAGCTGCTGCGCCCGGTGGGCGACCTGCGCCTGATCCTGTTCGGGGCGGTGATCCTGCTGGGTCCGCTGTTCTTTCCCCAGGGACTGGTCACGGCGGAGCGGCTGCGCTGGCTGGCCGGCCTGCTCGGCCGGGGCCGCCAACGGGGCCACCGGGCTCCCCAGGCCCCATGAGCCGAAGCCCCGACGGCACCGCCCCGGTGCCCCTGCTGCAGGTGGAGGCCGTCAGCTGCCGCTTCGGCGGCCTGCTGGCCCTCGATCAGGTGAGCCTGGAGCTGGAGGACGGAGAGATCTTCGGCCTGATCGGCCCCAACGGCGCCGGCAAGACCACCCTGTTCAACGTGATCTCCGGCCTCACCCCCCCCAGCGGCGGCCGCTGCCTGTGGCGGGGCGCGCCCACCACGGGCCTGGGGGCCAGCGGCCTCAACCGGCTGGGCATCGCCCGCACCTTCCAGAACCTGCGCCTGTTCGAGAGCCTGTCGGTGCGGGAGAACGTGCTGGTGGGCCTGCACCACGCCGCCCGCACCCCCCTGCTGGGGTCGCTGCTGGGCAGCGGCGCCTTCCGCCGCCAGCAGGCGCAGCTGCAGGAGCGGGCGATTGAGCTGCTCACCCTGCTGGAGCTGGAGGCCCTGGCCGACCAGCGGGCCGGGGACCTGCCCTACGGCGATCGCCGCCGGCTGGAGATCGCCCGGGCCCTGGCGACGGCGCCGCAGTTGCTGCTGCTGGATGAACCCGCCGCCGGCATGAACCCCGCCGAAAAGGACGACCTGCGGCGGCTGATCGGCACGATCCGCCAGCACTTCGCGCTGACGGTGCTGATCATCGAGCACCACGTGCCACTGATGATGCGGCTCTGCGACCGGCTGGCGGTGCTCAACTTCGGCCGGCGCATCGCCCTGGGCAGCCCCGCCGCGGTGCGCTCCGATCCGCGGGTGATCGAGGCCTATCTGGGGGGACGGCCGTGAGCGCGCCGCTGCTGGAGCTGCGTTGCCTCACCGTGCGCTACGGCGCCCTCACCGCCCTGCGGGGCCTGGATCTGCAGGTGCGCGAGGGGGAGCTGGTGACCTTGCTGGGCGCCAACGGCGCCGGCAAGAGCACCACCCTGCGGGCCATCTCCCGGCTGGTGGGCGCCGCCGCCGGCCAGGTGCTGTGGCGCGGCGCCGACCTGGCGGGGGTGAGCACCCACCGCACGGTGCGCCTCGGCATCGGCCACTGCCCGGAGGGCCGGCGGGTGCTGGCCCGCCAGACCGTGGCCACCAACCTGGAGCTGGGGGCCTGGCTGCGCCGCGACCGGGCCGGCATCACCACCGACCTGGAGCGCTGCTACGGCCTGTTCCCGCGCCTGGCGGAACGGCGGCGCCAGCTGGCCGGCAACCTCTCGGGCGGCGAGCAGCAGATGCTGGCGATCGCCCGGGCCCTGATGGGCCGGCCCAGCCTGCTGCTGCTGGATGAGCCCAGCCTGGGCCTGGCGCCGAAGCTGGTGGCCGAGGTGATGGCCGCCCTGGCGGCGCTGCACAGCGAAGGGCTCTCGATGCTGCTGGTGGAGCAGAACGCCACCGCCGCCCTGGAGATCGCCGACCGCGGCGTGGTGCTGGAGGGCGGCAGCATCGCCCTTGAGGGCAGCGCCGACGCCCTGCTCGCCGATGCGGGGCTGCGGGCCTCCTACCTGGGGAGCGGCTGAGGATGCTGGTGGTGCCGCTGCTGCTGGGCGGCCTGATCGTCCTGGCCCTGGCCCTGGTGCGGGTGGTGGGGCGCCCCTGGCTGGAGCGCACTATCCTCGAGACGGACACCCCTTCCGGCAAGGCCTTCGATGCCCTGCTGATGCTGGCCATCGCCCTCAGCGTGCTGGCGGTGGTGCTGGAGAGCGATCCGTTGGTGCGGCAGCGCTTGGCGGGCGCCTTCCTGGGGCTGGAGTGGGGGTTCACCCTGCTGTTCAGCCTTGAGTACCTGCTGCGGCTGCGGCTGGTGGCGGAGCCGCGGCGCTACGCCACCAGCTTCTTCGGGCTGGTGGACCTGCTGGCGATCCTGCCCTCCTACCTGGGGCTGCTGATCGGCGGCGGCCAGCTGTTCCTGGTGGTGCGGGTGCTGCGGCTGCTGCGGGTGTTCCGGGTGCTGAAGCTGGGGGCCTACCTGCAGGAGGCCGAACTCCTCTGGAGCGCCCTGATCGCCGCCCGCCGCAAGATCACCGTGTTCCTGCTGGCCATGGTGACGCTGGTGATCCTGATCGGCGCCTTCATGTACGTGATCGAGGCCGGCAATGACGGCTTCAGCAGCATTCCGGTGGCCATCTACTGGGCCTGCGTCACGATCACGACGGTGGGCTATGGCGATGTGGCCCCGGTGACACCCCTGGGGCGCTTCATGGCCTCGGTGGTGATGCTGATCGGCTACAGCATCATTGCCGTGCCCACCGGCATCCTCAGCGCCGAGATCGGCCTGTCGGTGCTGCGGCCGACGGGCCGCCCAGAGGCTGGGACCCCTTGCCCCGCCTGCGGACTGGCCGACCACCAGGCCGACGCCCGCCACTGCCGGCACTGCGGCGCGGCGCTGACCGGGAATGCTCTCGGTGAGAATCCCCCCAGTCGCGACGAGCCCACCCCTGGTGCCGATGGAGGAGCCGAGCCCCAGCACTGAACTCCTGGCTGCGGGCTGGTCGGAGCAGGACGTGCGTCGCTACCGCCAGTTGTGGACGTACCGCAGCCGCTGGGGCGCCGCCAACCTGGATCGCGACGAGCGGCGCTTCCTGGGCAGGGGCGACGCTGCCCTGCGGACGATCCAGCGGTCACCGGCTCCGGTCTCACGCAAGGGCCTGACCGATCTCCGTCAGGGCTGTTTCGTGGCGCTGGATTTCGAGACGGCGGACCAGGGGAGGGACAGCGCCTGCTCGATCGCCCTGGTGCGGGTGGAGGGGAGCGCCATTGTGCGCCGCGAGCACCACCTGATCCGGCCGCCGCGCCGGTCCTTCCAGTTCACCGCGATCCACGGGATCAGCTGGCCCCAGGTGGCCGATGCGCCCACCTTCGCCGAACTCTGGCCCCAGCTGGCGGCCTGCCTGGATGGGGCGCAGTTCATCGCCGCCCACAACGCCAGCTTCGATGCCGGTGTGCTGCGGGCCTGCTGCGAGCAGGCCCGCCTGCGGCCCCCCGCCCAGCCCTTCGTCTGCACCGTGCAGGTGGCTCGGCAGGCCTGGAATCTGCGGCCCACCAAGCTGCCGGATGTGTGCCGGCACCTGGGTCTGCCACTCCGGCACCACGATGCCCTCTCCGATGCCGAGGCCTGTGCCGGCATCGTGCTGGCGGCCGGTCCCCTTGGTTCAGGCTAGGACCGCCCTGCCCCGCTCTCGCCGCCACAGGCTGACGCCCAGGGCCAGCAGGAAGCCGAAGAACTGCACGATCACCACGCAGGGGCCCGAGGGCAGGTTGGTGAGGCCCGAGCCGAGCAGCCCCAGCACCGCGCAGCCGCCGCCGATGACGGAGGAGAGCACCAGGTAGGTGCCGAAACGGCGGCTCACCAGCCGGGAAGCGCAGGCGGGAATCACCACGAAGGCGCTGATCAGCAGCACCCCCACCGCCTTGATCGACACCGCCACCACCACAGCGAGCAGCAGGATGAAGGCGATCCGGTGCCACTGGCTGCCCACGCCGAAGGCCCCGGCCAGATCGGCATGGAGGGTGACCAGCACCTGGGCCCGCAGGCTCACCAGCAGGTAGGCCACCGCCGCCACCAGCAGCACCGCGATCAGGGCGAGATCCAGCCAGGAGATGCCGAGGATGTCGCCGAACAGCAGTTGCTGGATCCCGCCCTTGTAGGTGGTCACCAGGCTGAGGGCCACCACGGCGAAGGCCAGGGACGTGGAGTAGACGATGTTCAGCAGGGCATCGGTGGGGAGCTGGCTGCGCTGCACCAGCAGGTTCACCAGCAGGGCGAACAGCACCGCGAAGGGGATCAGCACCAGGGTGGGATTGAGCCCCAGCAGGATGCCCAGGCTGATGCCGAGCAGGGCCGAATGACCCAGGGCATCGCTGAAGAACGACAGCTGCCGCAGCACCGCGAAGCTCCCCAGCAGGCCGCCCAGGGACCCGGTGAGCAACCCGCCGATCAGGGCCCGCTGCATGAACGGCTGGCCGATGACGGTGGCGAACTGGGACATCTCCATCATCGGATCCGGGGGCTGCCCTGGGGCGCCCGGCGCCCGGGGGGGCCGGGGACATCGGCCGGGTCGTAGAGCCGCTCCAGCTGGGCCCGGGAGAGGGCCAGTTCGGGACGGCCGCTGCAGCGCAGCTGGCGGTTAAGGCACAGCACCTGGTCGCAGCTGCGGCGCACCATGTCCAGGTCATGGGAGACCTGCAGCACCGTCCAGCCCTCACTGCGGCGCAGGTCGAACAGCAGGCTGTGGAACTGTTCGGTGGAGGGGGCGTCCAGACCGGCCTGGGCCTCATCCAGCACCAGCAGGCGCCGGGGCCGCACGACGCAGAACGCCAGCAGCACCCGCTTCAGCTGGCCCCCCGAGAGCTCGCTCAGCAGGCGCCCGGCCAGCGGACCGCAGCCCGTCTTGGCCAGGGCGGAGCGCACGGCGGAGCGGCGCGCACCGCCGCCGCTCCAGGGCAGGCGCGGGCCGGGAGGATCCCAGCCAAAGCCGACGAACTCGGCCACGGTGAGGGGCAGGCGCCCCTGGAGCGGCAGGGCCTGGGGGAGGAAGGCCAGCTGGGCCCGGACCTGTGCCGGCAGCTGGCCGGCGGGCCCCAGCCGGTGGCCAAGGATCCGCACCTCCCCGGCCTGGCGGGGGATCAGGCCGAGAATCGCCCCCACCAGCGAGCTCTTGCCGGCCCCGTTCGGCCCCACCAGGGCCGTGTCGCTCTCGGCCGCGAGCTGGAAGCTGACGTCGTCGACCGCCAGCACCCCATCCCGCACCACCCGCAGCCCCTCGACCTCCAGCACGGCCATCAGCGGAAGGCGCTCACCAGGTCGGTGACATTGCGGCGCATCACCTCGGCATAGGTGCCCGGGTTGCGGGAAGCCTCCTCCGAGCCCGTCTCCAGCGGGTCGAAGACGCTGATGCGGATCCCCAGATCCCCCGCCAGGGCGTTGAAGGAGCGGTTGCCCTCCTGGGGTTCGCTGAGCAGGGCCCGCAGCTGGGTGCTCTTCACGGTCTCCGCCACGCGAGCCAGATCCGCCGGCGAGGGGTTCTGCTCCGGCACATCCACCAGGTACTCGGCCTTGAGGCCGTAGCGGTCGGCGAAGTAGGGGGCGAAGTCGTGCAGGACGACGAAGGTCTTGCCCCGGAACGGCGCCAGCTGCTTCTCGAATTCCGTGTTGAGCTGGCGCAGCTGGCCGCTGAAGGCGGCGGCGTTGCGGCGGTAGCCGTCGGCACAGGCGGGATCGGCGGCGATCAGGCCGTCCCGGATGTTGTCCACCTGCTGGGCGGCGCGCACCGGATCGAGCCAGATGTGGGGATTGATCGGGCCGTGGTCGTGGCCGTGATCCTGGCCCTCCGCCTCGGCGTGGTCGTCGCCGTGGTCGTGGTCATGGCCGTGGTCGTCGCCGTGGCCATGGTCGTCGTGGGACTTGGCGGCCTTCTCCGGGTTCTCCAGGGTGGGGATGCCGCGGCTGGAGTCGATCACCTTCAGATCCGGGTTCTCGGCCCCCTTGACCAGCTTGTCCAGAAACGACTCCATCTCCAGACCGTTCTTGACCAGCACCCGGGCGTTCTTCAGGGCCGCCACATCCCCCGGCCGGGCCTGGAAGTCATGGGGACCGCTGTTGGCGGGGATCAGGGCCGTCACCTCGGCGCAGTCGCCCGCGACGGCCCGGGTGAACAGGGTGATCGGCAGGAAGGTGGTCACCACGCTGGGGCGATCGGCCCGGCCGGCCTGGGCGTCCGGTGCCTGCACCGCGGGGCGGCAGCCCAGCAGCAGGGCGGAGAGCCCGGCGGCCATGGCCAGGACGGGGCGGCGGACGGGGGGCTGAATCATGGGGCGAAACCTCCGGAACGGGGTGGGCGGGAAGGCTGGGAGCGAGAACGGACAGACGGGGGCAGGGTGACCGGCCAGAGCCACCACTGCCCCTGGTCACCACCGGCGGCCAGGTGGCGGCCGTCAGGTCGCCACCTCAGACAGGTGATGGCCTGGCCATCGCCCTCGAGCAGCTGCTGCAGGCGGCCGCGGCCATCCCAGAGCGCCACGGTGCCATCACTGGAGGCGCTGGCCAGCAGGCTGCTGCCGGGGGCGAAGGCGACGGTGTTGACGCGGCCCTCATGCAGGACAAGGGGCTCCGGCTTCCAGCCCTTGGCGCCGCGATCCTGCTGGCTCCAGAGCACGGCGATGTCGGTGGAGGCCACGGCCAACAGGGGGGCCAGGCGCCCCGGCTGGTCGCACCAGGCCAGGGAGCGGACCTTGCCGGGGAAGCCGCTGAACTGCCAGCCACGGCCGGCCGCACCGTCGGGCCAGAGCATCAGCGAACCATCGAGCTGGCCGCTGGCCAGCAGGGTCCCCTGGTCGGACCAGCCGAGGGCCACGCCGGCCGAGCCGGTGGCGCAACGCTGGGGCAGCTCGTCGATGTCGTCCGGCCGCCAGAGGAGCACCTCGCCGTGGCAGGCGGCCGCCAGCCGCTGGCCATCACGGCTCCAGGCCAGGGACAGCACCGTGCGCACCAGCTCCTGGCTCTCCTCCCGCCACGAGCGACGCTCCCCGTCCCAGAGCCGCACCCGCCGGCCGGCCCCCAGCGCCAGCAGGGCGCCGTGGGGCCGCCAGGCGGCCGCGTCCAGCCAGCCGGCCTGCAACGGCACCGGGTCGAAGGCCATCGGCCGCACCCCCGTGCCGCCCATCTCCCAGAGCAGCAGCTCGCCGTTCTGGCCCGCCGCCATCAGAAAGCGACCGTCGGGACTGAAACCGAGCACATCGAGGCTGCTGTCGCGCTCGCCCCGCAGCAGCTCCTCGCAGCCCGCCCGGAAATCGAGCAGCAGCAGCTCGCCGCCGGCCGTCGCCATCGCCAGGAACTCACCATCGGCCGACCAGGCCTGGGCGGTGATGGCGTTGCCGCAGGTGCCACAGAGGCGTTCCTGCACCAGGGCCTGGGGGGGCGCCATGGCCGGATCAGGCGACACAGGCCTCGAAACCGGCCCGCAGGGCGGATTCATCGAGATCGCGGCCGATGATCACGAAATCGGTGCGGGGGGTTTCCTCGGCCCGCCAGGGGCGATCCCTGGCGCTGTCGACCAGCATGTGCACCGACTGGAAGACGTAGCGGTGGCTCTCGCCATCGAACTGGATGATGCCCTTCATGCGGAACAGATCGGGACCCCGCTCGCTCACCAGCCGGTCGATCCATTCGCCCAGCTTCTTGTAACTCATTGGCCGCGCTTCGATGAAGGCCACCGAGCTGACGGCATCGTCGTGTTCGTGGTCATGGTCGGAGGCGAGGAACTCCGGATCGATCGCCAGGGCCCGATCAAGCTCGAAGGCCCCCACGCCCAGGATCTCGTCCATCGCCGCATCGGCCCGGCAGGTGGGGATCACCCGGGCGAGGGGATTGATGGCCCGGGTGCGCTGGCGGATGGCCTCGAGCGCGTCTTCCTCCACCAGATCGGTCTTGTTGAGCAGCAGCACATCGGCGAAGGCCAGCTGTTCCTGCACCTCTTCGCTCTCCCAGTGCTGCTCCACATGCCGGAGATCAACGAGGGTGACGACCGCGTCGAGCCGCAGCTGCTCCCGCAGATCCTCGTCGACGAAGAAGGTCTGGATCACGGGGGCCGGATCGGCCAGGCCAGTGGTCTCGATCACGAGGTGGTCGAAGCGGTCGCGGCGCTTCATCAGGTTGCCGATGATGCGGATGAGATCCCCGCGAACGGTGCAGCAGATGCAGCCATTGTTCATCTCGAAGATCTCCTCATCGGCATCGATCACCAGCTGGTTGTCGATGCCCACCTCACCGAATTCGTTGACGATCACCGCCACCTTGAGGCCATGCTCGTGGGTGAGGATGCGGTTGAGCAGCGTCGTCTTGCCGGAGCCGAGATACCCCGTGAGGACGGTGACGGGCAGGCGTTCCCGATCAGGGGCCAGAGAGGGGGCCGAGAGCATCGGAGCAGGCCACCAAGGGGCCGGTCATGGGAATCATTTTCAACCTAGCAGTTCCAGTCCCCCCTGGCCGCCGCGGTGGGCTGCCTACGGTTCGTTCCTGAGGATGAGCCCGATGGCGCCGGAACGCTTCTTCCTCAAGCTGGATCCGCCCCACGGCGCCATGGCCGGCAAGCCGGTGCGGGTGACCCCGATCGACAAGCGCAACTTCAACCTCTTCCAGCCGCTCCTCCACCAGGTGGCCTCCGGTCTGGTGCCGGAGGCGGATGTGGCGTCTCCCCTGCGGCAGATGGTGGGCCAGGGCCCCAGCACCCAGATCCTGCTGGGTGAAGTGGTCGACATCGGCACCGAGGCCAGGGAGGTGGTCTTCAACGACCACCGCTACGGCTACAACCACCGCTACGGCGACGACCAGCTGATCCTGGCCCGTGGAGCCGGCAGCACCTACTTCGGCCATGAGGAGTGGAGGCCCCTGGCGCCACCGATGAAGATCCTGGAGCACGCCGACGAGATTCGCCGCCGGCTGCCGAACCGCCGCGATGGGTGCCTCTCACTCGGCTCTCTGCGTCATCGTTGAATGAGGGAAGCTTCGCCTGCAGGTTCCTCACCGAGTAAGCACGTTCAAGCGCATCCCGGGGCCATCTGAGCAGACTGGTAATTTGGATCATCGTGCCGTTATTGAGCAGGCGACTGAGAAAGAGCACCCCCTTGGCAAGGCTCATCATCAACAGATGTATCCCAAGCAAGTCAGGCAGGAGTTCCTCTGGGTGTGACTGGGGACGCCCAGATGGCGTGATCAATCTACCGGGATGATGTGCGCCTGGTGATCTAGTTTTCTTTGGCTGCAGCCCTGGCAGGTGCCTGCTCACTTTCACGCGCAATTCTTCTGGCTCGAGCGGTAGCAAGATCCATGCCAAGAAGAGCCATCGCGCTGGCTGCCAGGCCGACACCAAGAATCCAATTCAGTGCACTCTCAACACGGATCACATGGCCGCCGACGAGGGCAGGGGCAAACCAGATCGCCATAAAGACTGGAGTCACAGCCATCGCGAAGAATAGCCACATGTCATTCAGAATCTTTGTGTCAGCTGATGTCGGATTGAAACGCTGAACCCACGACCTGACCGGTGCGCCAGGCTCAGCACCTGGACGAACGCCGAAAAAGTTACTCAGCTCGTGAGAGCCCCATCGCTCCCATAGCCACCGCAACACACGGGTTGATGCGTAGATCGTGATTAGGGAACCACAGGTTGCCAACCAGACTTCTCTGCCAGGCGGCACAGGCGTCGCATGTCGAATCAAGCCCGGAAACAGGGCATTGACTCCGCTGATCATCTGCGCAAAAGCCCACATGCACACTGTTCTCCAGGACCCTGCATGGGACCAAACCACGGCCAGAGCAGAACCTGTCGCAAGCAAGTGCGCCGCGGACAAGGACCTCACACGCCATCTCCGCCGAACCTTCCCCGTAACAAAGGAACCGGCAGGCAGTGCACTCAGTGACTTCCACGGCTCACCCACAACATGCAAAAGAGCCCAAGATACGCGGGAGACAAATTCTTCGGTATTTTGCCAGTAGGTCGTGTGATCTCTTGCCAGAGAGCGTTCATTAACGATTTCAATTGACTCTGGCCCAATCACGTCAGACTCATGATCCATGAGCGAACCATTGGAAACCGGGTCATCGGTGGCATAGAGATCCACCCACCATAGGCCCTGGTCCCTGAATTGAGACGCGTACCAATTGATCGCGTGAGCCGGGTACTCGAAGAGATACATGAACACCAAAAAAACGAATATGCTGATGCCGATCACTCCAGTCAACATGACTCCAAACGCCCCAAGAATCTTCGCTCCAGTCAGTGAGAATCCAATCAGCAAGACAGCCGCGAAAGTAAGATAAATACGTCCGAAGAAGCCATCATTCTCTTTGGACATCTGCTCCAATTCCTCAAGCTTTCGCAATCCCGATCCGAACGTCAAGAGCAAAGCGACTTCGGGCGGACGCGCCTGGCGCAGCGCTCGGTGGGCCACCGCGCCTCCCTGGGAGTGCGCAACCACAGCCACACGCTTGCAACGGTCAGAAAGCCAAACCAGATCGCGATGCACCTGAGCGATCATGGCCGCCTGCTGCAGCGGACTCGCCACCAACACCAGGCTATCACCGAGAAAATTTGCCAGTAGACCTTCCATCGCGAGCAAGACTCGGCCAAGCCCAGGAATAGGCAGCAAGCCAAGCATCACAACGGCAGCTATGCATAGTTCAAGCAATACAGCTAATGGCAAGGAAAACAACAGCAACAACAAATTCTTCAGCAGCGACAGCACTGCAGGAA
Organism: Cyanobium gracile UHCC 0139; assembly: GCF_034931325.1. Classification (GTDB taxonomy): domain Bacteria; phylum Cyanobacteriota; class Cyanobacteriia; order PCC-6307; family Cyanobiaceae; genus Cyanobium; species Cyanobium gracile_B. Next base: position 29,386 of record NZ_JAYGHX010000009.1, read on the forward strand.
ATCGTGCAAGGCCAGATTGAGCTTTGAACGTCCTGACCGACCGCCTGACACGAACACCGAAGTGCGATCCCATCGTCCAAGGCACGATGGCGATGAGCCAGGTGGCCAGCGTACGAAACCGAGGTGCGGCAAACGACTCAGCCCACCACGACTCGGCCATCAACCATCGCGACGCGTGCAGGGTGCCCTCCCTGTCCAACGCATGCAGCTCAAGAACGGCATGGGACGGCGCATCGTTAAAGGTGGTTGTGACCTGGGCGTCACGCAGGGAGGCACGTGCACACACAAAGTTACCGGCGGCATCATTCACCACCTCCTCCAACGGCATCAGCGGACCCTCTGGCGTCTCCATCGACAGGCCACTGATGAGGCAATTGAGCGTCTCAAAGTGTTTGGTGGGATCAAGAGAGAGCCCTGGGTCGCTCCAACTCGGCGCCTTACGGGATAGCCAGTCACTCTGCTGGGAAAAAGTCAGACCAGTAAACAACCAACTGCGAGCAATGCCATCAAAGCGCTCCTGGAACCAGCGATAAAGTGGCTCTCCAAAACTGACGAGCGTTGATCCTCGTTTCTGCTGTCCAATACCATGAACAAAAAGCACGCCAAGATCTTGCTTTGCGTCCGAGCTTCCCTTCGTTGGAGGGGCAATGTCCACAGCAGGTCAGTGCAACGAAAGTGCACGGTTTGAGGAGAAGAGTCCCATCCTAAGCCCGTGGTGACGTGCTGCCGAGTAGCCGCTTCTGGCGTTGGCTGAACTGGAGCGGCGCCCTAGGGTCAGTTCGTGATGATTCAACGGGCGTCCATGGCCTTTTCGATCGAGTTGCCTCCAGAGATGACCTCCCCTTCTTGCATTCCTGCATCATGGTGCTGAGCCAGCAGGAGAGATCAGCCGAGCAGCAGAGGTCAGTCGATCGTTTCCACTCTCGAGATATCAACAGAAGGGTCACGGCCATATCCACAACCCAACTTGCATGATCCGACGGCTGGCGCACCCTGGCCTGAGCAAAGAAGGGCGCGCCGCGGCCACGGACCCATGGCTACGGGATAAGCAGAGCCATGACGAGGCGGAGGACGTGATTGTTCACGATCGGGAGCAGCTTGCTGCAAACCTCGCCTTCCCTGCTCAGTCAAACCGCTGCCCTTACTACCACCCGTACCCCGGTGAGCTGGATACGTTGAGAGACCCTGGAGGCGTGCGATGGCCCCGGAACGCTTCTTCCTCGAACTGGATCCGCCCCACGGCGCCATGGCCGACTGGCCCCATGTGGTGATCGTCGGCGGTGGCTTCGCCGGGCTCAAGGCCTGTCACGCCCTGGCCGGCAGGCCGGTGCGGGTGACCCTGATCGACAAGCGCAACTTCAACCTCTTCCAGCCGCTCCTGTACCAGGTGGCCTCCGGTCTGGTGTCGGAGGCGGATGTGGCGTCTCCCCTGCGGCAGATGGTGGGCCAGGCCCCCAACATCCAGATCCTGCTGGGCGAAGTGGTCGACATCGACACCGAGGCCAGGGAGGTGGTCTTCAACGACCACCGCTACGGCTACGACCACCTGATCCTGGCCAGTGGATCGGGCAGCACCTACTTCGGCCATGAGGAGTGGCGGCCCCTGGCGCCACCGATGAAGATCCTCGAGCACGCCGACGAGATTCGCCGCCGGCTGCTGATGGCCCTCGAAGAGGCCGAGCAGACGAGGGATCCCGGGCGGCGCCGCTTCCTGCAGTCGGTGGTGGTGGTGGGGGCCGGCCCGGCGGGCTGCGAACTGGCCGGTTCCCTGATCGAGCTGATGCACCGCGCCGTGGAGCGGGACTTCAAGCAGCTCGACAGGGCCCAGTGCCGTGTGATCCTGCTGGATGCGGTGGATCGGGTGCTGCCGACGATGGCGGCTGCTCTCTCCGCCGACGCCGCGGCCTACCTGGAGCGGGCCGGCGTCGAGCTGCGCCTGAACACGATGGTGGCCGCCATCGAACCCGGCCGGGTGCTCCTGCGGCGCCCCCCGGACACCGCCGCTGACGAGGCGGACGCCTGCGGCGGTGGCCTCGGCGACCTGGAGGCCGCCACGATCTGCTGGACCGCCGGGGTGCGCGCCTCGCGCCTGGGCCGGCTGCTGGCGGAGCGCACCGGCGCCCCGGTCGACAGGGGGGGACGCCTGCAGGTGGAGGCCGACTTCTCGCTGCCGGGGCACCCGGAGATCCGGGCGGTGGGCGATCTCTGCCACTACGCCCACACCGCCGACGGCCGGGTGCTGCCAGGCATGGCGGGGCCGGCGGTGCAGATGGGCGGCTGGGTGGCGCGCGACATCCTGGCGGGGCTCGAGGGCCGCCAAAGCGCGCCGTTCCGCTGGTTTGATCTGGGCAGCATGGCCGTGATCGGTCCCTGGTACGCGGTGGCGGATCTGCGCGGGCTGCACGTGAGCGGGCTGGCCGGCTGGATCCTGTGGGCCCTGGCCCATCTCGCCTTCATTCCCGACACCGAGAACCGCATCGCCCTGTTCAGCAAATGGATGTGGCAGATCGCCACCCGCCAGCGCACGGCCCTGCTGATCATCGGCCGGCCCGACCAGCACCTCGGGGTGGATGTGGGCCTGGAGCGGGCCGTGCCGCCGGATGGCGCGACTCAGTCGCCGGAAGCGCCCCCCTCCGGCCCCTTGAACCGGTTGATCAGCACCCCCAGGATCACGGCGATGTAGAGCGGCCCGGTGATGCCCAGCACCACGCTGGCCATGCGCGCCGGGGGCCGGGCTGGGGTGATGTCGCCATACCCGGTGGTGGTCAGGCTCACGAAAGCGAAGTAATTGATGCGGGCGAAGTCCAGCTCCCAGTGGTTGCTGGTGGGAACCCCTGCGTGGGAGCGGACGATGGCGGCCTGGCCATCGGCGGTGTTGGCCAGGAAGCTGCCGGGCTGGATGGTTTCCAGCACGCTCAGCACCAGGCCGCCACTGAGGCCGAGCAGGAGATAGCCGGCCACCGCCCCCACCACCACCGACCGGGTAACCCGGGGCTCCCGGCCCAGGGTCCGCAGCAGCCGCACCAGGCTCCAGCCGATGAACAGGGTGGTGATCAGCAGCAGGGGCACCCCGGACAGGCGCCGCGACTCGGGGGTCAGCAGCCAGTACAGCTGGGCGACGAGGTTGGCGCCTCCCAGCGCCAGGTACAGACGGTCCCCCCAGTCACGGGCCACCGAGCCGGCGAGGAAGCCACCCAGCTCGACGGTGGTGAACAGCGTGATCAGGAAGTAGCCCGCCGATCCGGCCAGGCGCAACGTCTGGGGAAACGCCAGGCTCAGCATCACCAGCAGACACAGAAACAGCAGCCGGCGGTAGAAGCGGTGCCGCCGGCGCCGCAGACCGTCGGGCGTGGCCGGCGCCGCCAGAGGTCGGATCACGGGGAGGATGGGTCGGGATCGACAAGGTAGGCCGGGGTTCCTCGGCGTCCTTCCGGGCGCCCTCGATAATGGGGACCTCCGCAAGGAATCCCATGGCCTTCCGTTTCCGGCCCGCCGCCCGCCTGCTGCCCGCCGCCGCGGGTCTCCTGCTGGCGGTGGCCCCCATGGCCCCGGCCCTGGCCCAGGGGATCCCCTTCAACGAGATCCGGGCCCTCAACCTGGCCCGCAACGCAGCGGTGCTCAGCAACGGCGGGCTGACGGTGTACACCCCGGCCAACTGCATGTTCAGCACCTCGGCGGCCAGCAATCCCTGCCTGGTGCGCAGCGACGCCGACGGCTTCGTCTACCGCTTCCTCGGAGGCCCCCCCGGCTGGGAGGCCAAGGGCCTGCCGGCCACCACGGAAACGGAGATCCAGATCGCCCCGGACGGCCGCCGGGTGGTGGCGATCCTCTACAACGGCCCGCCGCGCTCCCGCTGAGCCCGGCGGTCGGCCTGGGGAAAGCGGCCTAACCTCCCACCAGCCTCCCCAAGCCCTTGTCCGTCCCCGCTTCCCCCACCCTGCGCTGGGTCACCGCCGGCCTGCTGCTGGTGGCCGCCGTGCTCAGCCTGGCGCTTCCCTTCGTCTCGGCCACCCTGCTGACCATCGCCCTCGGCGGCGTGGCGGTGGCGGCGGGGATCTCCCAGCTGCTGCGGCTCACCTCGGCCGATGACACCCGCAGCAAGGTGTTCCGCGCCATCTCCGGGGTGCTCTACGTGGTGGGCGGCATCGGTCTGGTGGTCTTCCCGGTGGCCAGCACCGTCAGCCTGACCCTGTTCATCGGCGTCCTGCTCGCCGTCGAGGGGGTGATGGAGCTGGCGGGCGCCGCCGCCGGCGCCGGGCCGGCCCGGGGCCTGGTGCTGCTCGATGGCATCGTCACCGTCGTGCTGGGGGGGATGCTGATCGCCGAGTGGCCCTCCGACAGCATCTGGGCCATCGGCACCCTGCTGGGCTTCGGCCTGGCCTTCTCCGCCTTCAACCTGATCACCGCCGCACCGCCGGCTGCGGAGGGCTGAGGCTCATTCGGCCGCAGCCGGGCCCTCAGCCCGGCGCGGATCCACCGTCCCCAGGCTGCCGCCCTCCACCAGCACCTCGACGCTGTTGGCCGCCCCCATGGCCGGGGCCCGCCGGACGCTGTGACCCATCGCCTCCAGCAGGCGGCGGCTGTCGGGGCTGAGGCCCTCTTCCGCATCGATCCGATCCGGCCAGAGCTGGCTGTGGATGCGGGGGGCGGCCACGGCGCCGGCCAGGTTGAGGCCGTGCACGATCCGGTTGAGCAGCACCTGCAGGATGGTGGTGATGATGCGGCTGCCGCCGGGGCTGCCGGTGGCGATCCAGGGGCGGCCATCGGGGCGGAACACCAGGGTGGGGGCCATCGAGCTGAGCGGCCGCCGGCCGGGCGCAATGGCGTTGGCCGACCCCTGGCGCAGGCCGAAGGCGTTGGCGCTGCCGGGGAGGGAGGAGAAGTCGTCCATTTCGTTGTTGAGCAGGAAGCCCATCCCGGGCACGCTGATGCCGTTGCCGTAGGGGAAGTTGAGGGTGGTGGTGAGGGCCGCCAGGCCGCCCTGGCGGTCGGCCACCGAGAGATGGGTGGTGTTGGTGCCTTCTGTGGCAGCGGCCGCCTCCAGCGCCGGGGCCGGGGTGTGGCGCTGCGGATCGATGCGGCGGCGCAGGCCGTCGAGGTGGGCCGGCGACAGCAGCCGTTCCACCGGCACCGGCACCTGGTCGGGGTCGCCCAGCAGGGCATTGCGGTCGCGGTAGGCCAGGTTCATGGCCTCGGCCATGACATGGAGGCTGGCGGCACTGTTGAGACCGGTGGCCGCCAGGTCGAAGGGTTCGAGGATTCCCAGCAGCTGCAGCAGGGTGAGCCCGCCCCCGGGGGGCGGCATGGAGAGCACCGGATGGCCGCGGAACTCGCCCCGCAGGGGCCGCACCAGCCGGGCGCGGTAGGCGCGAAGGTCGGCATGGGTGATCAGGCCACCGCCCCGCTCCATGGCGCCGACCAGGGCGTCGGCCGCCGGCCCTGCGTAGAAACCCCGCTCCCCCTCGGCGGCGATGCGCCGCAGGCTGGCGGCCAGCTCGCCCTGGCGCAGCACGGTTCCCGGCACCGGCGGCGGCAGGAACAGGCGGCGGGAGACCGGATCGGCCTGCAGCCGCGGGGCGGCGGCGGCCAGGGAATCGCTCAGCTCGCGGCTCACCGGGAAGCCCTGGGCCGCCAGCCGGATCGCCGGCGCCATCACCACCTGCAACGGCAGGCGGCCGTAGCAGCGCTGGGCCAGGGCAAGCCCGGCGACACTGCCCGGCACGGCGGTGCTGAGCAGGCTGCGGGTGGCGCGGGCCCGGTCCACCTGGCCGTCGGGGCCCAGGAACATGGTGGCCGTCGCCGCCGCCGGGGCCGTCTCGCGGAAATTCACCGCCACCGCCGTACCGCCGCCGATGGCCAGCTCGGGCCCGGCCGCCTGGGTGCCAGCGGGAGCCTCGGCCAGGCAGCCCCGCTGGCGGGCCGGCGAGGGGCCGGGCAGCCAGAGCAGCAGGAAGCCGCCGCCGCCCAGGTTGCCCGCCTGGGGCAGGGTGACCGCCAGGGCGAAGGCGGTGGCCACCGCCCCATCCACCGCATTGCCCCCCTGGCGCAGGATCGCCGCCCCCGCCGCCGAGGCCAGCGGCTCCTGGGCCGCCACCAGCCCCCGGGCCGACCACTGGGGCCGAGAGCGCTGCTCCCCTTCCAGCAGCACGTTGCTCTCCGAAGCGGCGGGCGCCACGGCCTGGGCCCGCGCCAGCGGCACGGCGCCCCATCCCACCAGCAGCAGCACCGCCCCGGCGGCTCCCCGGCGAACCGCGCTCACAGCCACTCTCCCGCCCCACCGGCATCAGGGGCGCCGTAGCCGCCACCCCCGGGGGTGGCGATCTCCAGCAGGTCGCCCGGCTGCACGGCCACCTGGTCGCAGCCGGCCAGCTCCTGGAGGCGGCCATCGGCCCGCTCCAGCCGGTTGCGCCCCACCGCCCCATCGCCACCACCGGCCAGGCCGAAGGGGAGCACCCGGCGGGAACCCGAGAGGATGGCGACGGTCATCGGCGCCAGGAAGCGCAGCCGCCGCACCACCCCGTCACCGCCGCCCCAGCGGCCGGTGCCGCCACTGCCGCGACGGATCGCGAAGCGCTCCAGCCGCACCGGGAAGCGGTCCTCGAGGATCTCAGGGTCGGTGAGGCGCGAGTTGGTCATGTGGCTCTGCACCGCGCTGGCTCCCGCGAAGCCACGGCCATCCGCCAGCACCCCGGCGCCGGTGCCGCCGCAGATCGTCTCGTAGTACTGATGGTCGGCGTCGCCGAAGCTGAGGTTGTTCATCGTGCCCTGGGCCGCCGCCATCACCCCCAGCGCCCCGAACAGGGCGTTGGTGACCGCCTGGGAGGTTTCCACATTGCCGGCCACCACCGCCGCCGGCGGCCGCGGGTGCAGCAGGCAGCCCTCGGGCACCACCAGCTCGATCGGTTCGAAGCAACCGGCGTTGAGCGGAATCGCTCGGCCCACCAGGCAGCGGAACACGTAGAGCACCGCCGCCTTGGTGATCGCCAGCGGGGCGTTGAAATTGCCCTCCAGCTGGGGGGAGGTGCCGCTGAAGTCGATGCGGGCCCGGCGGGCAGTGCGGTCGATGCGCACGGCCACGGCGATGCGGCTGCCGTTGTCGAGCTCGACGCTGTGCTCGCCGCCTGTGAGGCGAGCAATCGCGTCACGCACGGCCTCGGCCGCATTGGCCAGCACGTGGCCCAGGTAGGCGCTGACCTCCCCGGTGCCATCGCGGGTCAGCAGCCGCTGCAGTTCGCTCTCCCCCAGCCGGTTGGCGGCCACCTGGGCCTGGAGATCGGCCAGCAGCTGGTCAGGATTGCGCACCGGGTGGGGGCCGGCGGCCAGGCGCTGCCGCCAGCCGTCCGCATCGAACCGGCCCTGGCGCAGCAGCGGCACATGGCGCAGCAGCAGCCCCTCCTCCTCGATGCGGCGGCTGAAGGGGGGCATCGATCCCGGAGTGAGGCCGCCGACATCGGCGTGGTGGCCGCGGCAGGCCACGAACATCAGCGGCTTCGGCGGTGTTTCGCAGGAAGCGGCAGGGTCTGCGGCGTCAGGGGCGAACACCGGCGTGATCAAGGTGATGTCGGGCAGGTGGGTGCCGCCGTCGAAGGGGTCGTTGGCGGCGTAGGCATCGCCCGGCGCCAGGGGCGGCAGGGTGCCGGCGGCCACGGCGGCCAGCAGGCTGGCGACGCTGTCGCCCATCGAGCCGAGGTGCACGGGGATGTGGGGGGCGTTGGCCACCAGCCGCCCGGCGCCATCGAACAGGGCGCAGGAGAAATCGAGCCGCTCACGGATGTTCACCGAGCGGCTGCACTGGCGCAGCCGCTCGCCCATCTGCTCGGCGATGGCGGCAAAACGATGGTTGTAGAGCTCCAGCCGCACCGGATCCACCACCCCGACGCTGCCGGTGGCCAGGGCCGCCCCGGCTGACGGCGCCTGCCGCTCCAGCAGCAGCTCGCCCCCCGCCAGCACCCGGCCGCCCCAGCCGGGCTCCAGCACCGTGGTGCCCGTTGGTTCCACCACCAGGGCCGGGCCGGCAATGCGCTGGCCCGCCGCCAGCTGCTCCCGACGCCAGAGGGGCACCTGGCGCCAGACCATCGCGGCGCCACTGCCCCCGCCGTGCTCTTCCGCCAGGCAAAGGGGCACCCATTCGGAAGGCTCGGGCGGATCCGCCGCCTCAGGAAGTTCAGCGGCCCGGACGAACCCCGCCGGGGTCTCGGGGGCCGGGGCACCCACCTCCACCTGCAGCCGCTCCGCCACCAGCGGCTCGTCCGGCACCACGAAACCGAAGCGCTGCCGGTGGCGGGCCTCGAAACCCTTACGCAGCGCCAGCACCCCTTCGGGCGAACCCGCGGGCCAGGGCAGTTCCAGCCCCTGGTCACTGCCGCGGTAGCGCAGCTCCAGGCGGGCCTGCCAGCACGGCGCCTCGCCGGGGGCCAGATCACCGCTGGTGCCCAGTTCAGCGCTGGCTTCAGCCAAGAGCGACGCGATCTCCCGCTCCAGCCGGGGCAGCAGGGCGGGTTCGAGGGGCTGCCGCAGGGTGCGCTCCCGCAACAGGGAGGGGCGGGCCAGGCCGATGCCGTAGGCCGAGAGCACCCCAGCCAGGGGATGGAGCAGGATCCGGGTGAGGCCGAGGGCATCGGCCAGGGGGCAGGTGAGCTGGCCGCCGGCGCTGCCGAAGCTGACGAGCACGGCGCCGCGCAGGTCATGGCCCCGCTGGATCGAAATGCGCCGGATCGCCTCGGCCATGCGCTCGATGGCGATCGTCAGCGCCCCCTGGGCCGCCGCCTCCGGCCCGGCCACCCCCAGCTGGCGGGCCAGGGCCTCGAAGCGCTCGACCACCACCCCCCGATCGGCCGGCTGGTCGCCGCCTGGGCCGAACAGGCGCGGCAGGGCGTTCACAGGGAGCCGGCCCAGCAAAAGGTTGGCGTCGGTGATCGCCAGGGGACCCCCGCGGCCGTAGCAGGCGGGGCCGGGGTTGGCGCCGGCCGAGCGGGGGCCCACCTGCAGGCGCCCGTCCCGCACCTGCAGCACCGAGCCGCCGCCCGCCGCCACCGTGTGGATCGGCAGCATCGGTGCCAGCAGCCGCAGGCCGTCGATCTCGGTGTCGTTGCTGCGCTCCCAGGCCGCCTCGCCGCGGCTGCCATCGAAGTGGAAGACGTCACTGGAGGTGCCGCCCATGTCGAAGCCGAGGATCGGGCCATCACCGAACCCGGCGGCCGCCGCCACCGCGACGGCCGCCACCATGCCGCCGGCGGGGCCGGAGAGGATCGTGTCCTTGGCCTGGAGCAGGGCGGGGGCCCGGAGGGCCCCGGCGGAGGTCATCACCCGCAGCGGAATGGCCGCCCCGATGGCGGCGCGCACCTGATCGAGATAGGCGCCTAGCACGGGGCCCAGGGAGGCCTCCAGCACGCTGGTGTCGAGGCGGGGCACCAGCCGGGGCTGGCGGCTGAGCTGGTGGGAGAGCACCACCGGGCCGAAACCCTTCGTGGCCAGCCAGGTCCCCAGGGCCTGCTCATGGAGCGGGTGGCGACCGGCATGGAGCAGGGCCACGGCCACGCTGCCGAAGCCATCGGAGCGGGCCCGGGCCAGGGAGTGCTCCAGCACTGCATCCAGCTGCAGGGGCTCCAGTTCCACCCCATCCGCCGCCAGCCGGCCGCCTACTTCAATGACCCGCAGGGGCGGGGGCTCGGCCCGCCGGATCTCCAGGGCAAAGAGGTCGGGGCGGTGCTGGTCGCCGATGCGCTGCAGGTCGGCGAAGCCACGGTTGACCAGCAGCAGCACCGGTGCCCCCTGCCACTCCAGCAGGGCATTGGTGGCCACGGTGGTGCCCAGCCGCAGCTCCGCAACGAGGCCGGGGGGGATGGGTTGGTCCTGCGCCAGCTCGAGCAGCTCGCGCAGGGCGGCCACGGCGGGATCCTGCGGGGTTGAGCCATCGGCCGGGCGCGGCGGATCGGAGAGGCGCTTGCGCACCAGCAGCTCACCGGTGGGCGTGCAGGCGACCACATCGGTGAAGGTGCCGCCGCGGTCGATCCAGAAGCGCCAGCCCGTAAGCGTCACGGCTGGGGGTCAAGGCAGTGGCAGAGGGGGCGCACCGGAATCTGCGCAAAGGGGCCCTCCCAGAATGAAGCGCTGCTGCTCGAACACCCCTGCAGCACATCTGCATCAATCATGAAGATGCATCCGATTGGACGGCACAGAGAAACCCAAAAACAAACAATGATAGTGAAGTAGGAGCAAGTCGCAATGAAGCCGGCAAGCCTTCGCGGATCTTCAGCGGTCTTCATTGGAGTCCTCGCATCAGCACTGCTGGTACAACCGCCAGCCGCTTTCGCTCTGGACTTGATCTTCGTCTTTGACGGGACGATCGGCACCTTTCGCAATCTTGAAGCTGGAACCGCCACGGCTGTCCCTCCCGCCGAAGTCGAAATGAATTTCGCCTCGTCATCAGGATCGCCCAAGGGGCGCTACACCAAGGCTCCGCGATGCATCCTTCCAGACTGCGGCTACGTCTCGGTGACGGCCGACGGATCCATTTTCACACCTCCAGCTCACTTCCATGGCCATAAGGATGGTTGGCAACTTCTGATCACGTCCCCTTCCCCGTCACCATCTCCATGGCCCCTGTTTGGAACCCTGATGTATTGCCCAGGTTATGAAGTGGACGGCGATCCTGAGAGGTGTCCGGCTCCGGGCCCGGGCAGCGAGCCCCGGTCCGGATGGCTCACACCACCCCCCCATGGCGACCCCGGAGACGACGGCGTCCCAGGTCCACTCCCCTTCCTGGGCGTCGCCACCGCCTTCGGATTCAGTCGTCAGCTGAGACGCAGGATCCGAAACAGCCCTCAGCGGTAGTTCTCGAACTGCAGCGGCACCTCCAGATCCTCGGCCCGCAGCAGGGTGATCACCTGCTGGAGGTCGTCCTTGTTCTTGCCGGTCACCCGCAGGCTCTCGCCCTGGATCGCCACGGTCACCTTCTTCACCTCATCGCGCACCTTCTTGCTGAGCTTCTTGGCCAGCTCCTGGCTGAGGCCCTTGCGCAGCTTCACCACCTGCTTCACCCGGTTGCCGCCCACCGGCTCGGGGGTCTGCAGATCGAAGATCTTCAGCGACAGATTGCGCTTGGTGGCCTTCTGGCGCAGCACGTCCACCACCGCGTCGAGGGTCATGTCGCTGGCGGTGGTGATCGTGAGGGTGGCTTCCTCCACGTCGATCTCGGTGTTGGAGTCCTTGAGGTCGTAGCGCTGGCCCACCTCGCGGCGCACCTGGTCGACGGCGTTCACCAGCTCCTGGCGGTCGAAGTCGGAGACGACGTCGAAGGAATAGCTGTCGGCCATGGCGCGGGCGAAGGCAAGGCAGCGCCAGCCTAGAAAAGAGACCCCAGCCGCCCTGTCCCGATGGCCACCTCCCTGCTCCCCCCCCTCCTGGCGGCCAGCATCGCCCTGCCGGTGCTGCCCGCCGCCGCCGGCGGGCCCTTCGCCTGGTCGCTGGTGCTCTCGGGCGCCGTGGTGGTGCTCAGCCTGATCCCTTTGGGGGCCGCCCGCTCCCAGGCCGATTTCCAACCCTCCGACCTGGCCGCGCCACGGGCGATGTTCGAGCGGCTGCCGGCCTGGGGCAAGCGGGCCAACTGGGCCCACCAGAACAGCTTCGAGGCCTTCACCCTGCACGCGCCGGCCTGCCTGCTGTGCCTGGTGGTGGCCGCCGGCGCCCTGGCGGCCTCCCCCTGGCTGGCGCTGGTGGCCTGGCTGCACCCCCTGCTGCGGGTGGGCTACCTGGCGGCCTATGTGGCCAACATCCCCCAGGTGCGCAGCCTCTGCTGGGCCGGCGGCATCCTCTGCACCGCCCTGCTGTATTCGGAAGGGCTGCGGGCCGTGCTGCGCAGCTGAGGGCCAGGGAGGCGGACGGGCCTCAGCTGCCGCCCTTCTCCTGCAGCCCCTTGAGGGCCGCCAGCAGCGAGGCCGGGCTCTGGGGATCCACCATCAGCACCGACCCCCCCTGGGAGCGGGCCATCTCCTGACCCATGGCCATCCAGTCCTTGGCCAGCAGCAGCCGCAGGCCCTCGGCCGCCGCCGGATGGGCCTCGATCACGGCCGCCAGTTCGGTGGCGGCCTGGGCCCGGGCCTTGGCCAGCAGCAGCTGCTGCTTGGCCTGGGCATCGGCATCGAGCAGCACCGCCTCCTGCTTGGCCTTGGCATCCAGCACCAGGGCCTCGGCCCGGCCCCGGGCGGCGTTCACCTGGGATTCCCGCTCCCCCTCGGAGCGCAGGATCGCCGCCCGCTTCTCCCGCTCGGCGGTCATCTGCTGCTCCATCGCCTGCTGCACCCCCTGGGAGGGCTGGATGTCGCGCAGCTCCACCCGGGTCACCTTGACGCCCCAGGGGTCGGTGGCCTGATCGAGTTCCTTGAGCAGGGTCTCGTTGACCTCGCTGCGGGTGGTGAAGGTCTGGTCGAGGTCGAGCTTGCCCATCTCGGCCCGGATCTGGGTGAGCACCAGGTTGACCATGGCGGCCTGGAGGTTGTCGACGCCGTAGTAGGCGCGGGCATGCTCCAGCAGCTGCCAGTACACCACCGCATCCACCTCGATCGAGACGTTGTCGCGGGTGATGCACTGCTGGGGGGGGATGTCGAGCACCCGCTCCTTGAGCGATTCGTGGCTCACCACCCGCTCCAGGCCGGGAATCACCAGCGAGAGGCCGGGGCGCAGCTGGCGGTCGTACTTGCCGAGGCGCTCCACCAGCATCGAGCGGCTGCTGCTGGTGACCTTGACGCCGCTGATGCCCAGTCCGGCGAGCACCACGAGCACCGGGATGATGAGCGCTTCCATGCGGACGTCTTCACTGGCGCAACGCTAGGCAGGATGGGGGCGATGGCCAACGGTCCCGTTGGTTTCGTTGTTCCACCGCCCCCGCCCCGTCGCTCCCCGCCGATGCCCGCACCCCCGATCCTCTGGCTGGCCCTGGCGGGGGTGCTGCTGCTGCTGGAGCTGGTGGGTGCCGACGGGGACGGCCTGCTGCTGATCGGGGGCGTGGCGGCCCTGCTGCTCACGCTGGTCGCCATCCTGGCGCCGGTGGTGCCGCCCCTGGCCCAGCTGCTCCTCTACGCCGTGCTGGTGGGCACGGGCTACGGCTGGATGCGGCGCTGGTCGGCCCGCCGCCAGGCCCGGGCCATCCCCCCCGGCGCCCGCGCCGAACTGGCGGAGGTGACCACGGCCTTTGATGCCAACGGCGAGGGCCGGGTGCGCTGGCAGGGCCAGAGCTGGGCCGCCTTGAACCTGGCCCCCGGCCAGGCCCTGCCCCCGGGAACCCAGGTGACCGTGATGGGCCGGGAGGGAACGCGGCTGCAGGTGCTGCCCCGGCAGGAGACCCTGCTGGACTGAAAGCCGCGGGATCAGTCGAAGAACATCAGGCTGACCACCTTGCCCATGTCCTCGGCGGTGCGGCAGCTGGAGAGCAGCGTCTCGCTGTCGTGGAAGGCGTAGCAGATCAGCTGGTCGCAGCGGTTGATGATCTCCTGGTTGCAGAGGCTGCTGGCCATCGGCAGGGGCAGCTCATCATTTTCCGGCTTCTCCACCAGGTGCAGCACCCGCTCCAGCTGGCTGCGGGATTCGCCCGGCTGGCGCTCCAGGCTCTGGGGCAGCAGCACGGTGAGCCGGGCCGGATCCACCTCCAGCACGCTGCGGATCACCGCCGCATTGACCCCCTGGGCGCCGGAAGTGATCAGGTTGTGGCCCTCCTGGGCCAGGGAGCGGGCCACCAGCTCCACCAGATGGATCGACACCACCGGCACATGGCGGCTGCCGAGGAAGGCGATTCTGCGTTTGCCCCGGTCCTGGAGCATGGCCAGCTCCTGGGCGAGCGTATCGATCCGGTCCAGGGCCGGAAGATCTAGGGACCGGGTCACCCGTTATCGACAACCAACGAACTGAAACTAGCAGCGCCCTCAGGCATGGACCGCCAGACGCAGCCGGCGGAACAGCCGTTCGAAGTGGCAGTTCTCTTCCACCAGCCGGATCGCATAGGTGGCCTTCACCGCTTCGTGCAGCCGCACATGGCCGATCGCCGCGTCGATCACCTCCACGGTGGAGAGGGTGTCGTGGTCGACCTTGAGCACCGGCACCTCCAGCTCCTCGGCCCGGCTGATCAACTGGGGCAGGGGCTCACCGGCCCCGGTGAGGATCAGGCACTGGGTGGAGGCCTCCAGGGCCGCCAGCTGGATGTCGGTGCGGTCGGCGCCGGTGACCACGGCCATGTTGCGGCGGCGGCGGAAGAACTCCATCGCCGAATTGACGTTCATGGCGCCGATCGACAGGGTCTCCACCAGCAGGTCGAGGCCGTCGTGGCAGCAGAGCACGGTGGCCGCGAGCCGGCGGGCCAGTTCCTCCACCGTGACACTGCGCAGCAGGGGGCTGCGGGGCATCACCCCCAGCACCGGGATGCCGAGCCGCTCCAGGGCCGGCAGCACCGCCTCCCGCACCTCCGGCACCACCTCGGGCAGCACGGCGTTGAGCACCACACCCGCCAGCAGATCGCCCAGCTGGTGCCGGGCCTCCAGCAGGGAATCGACGCTGCGGCTGTCGCTCCAGGGGTGCACCAGCAGCACCGGGGCCTGCAGGGCCTGGGCCAGCTGCACCAGGCCCAGGCCGTAGAGCTGCCCTTCGCTGAGGCTGCCGGCCGCCTCCAGCAGAACCAACCGATCGCCGTCGTCCTGGATGCGTCGCTGCAGGAGCGTCAGCCCCTCACCCGGGGCCAGGTCCCCGGCCAGCAGGCGGGCCCGGGCGGCGGCCGGCTCCAGCACGTGCAGCGAAGGAATCAGCTGCTCCGGCTCCAGTCCGAGCGTGGCGCCGATGAAACGCACATCGGGATCCAGCAGCGGGTTGCCCGGTACCCCGTCGGGGGGGGCGTCGTGCGGGTCGTCCAGGCAGGTGGCCAGCGGCTTGCCGAAGGCGAGCGGCACGCCCTGGCGGGCGAGCTGGCGGCCGAGCCCGAGCACCACCGCCGACTTGCCGCTGAAGGGTTCGCAGGAGCCGATCAGCAGGGGGATGGACATGGTGCGACCTCGCCGGTCCCGCAGGTGCCGGGCAATCTAGGCAGCACGACCACCGCAGGCCCATGCCGGACCCCTCGAACGAAGCGCTCACCGTTGCCGTCACCGGTGCCAGCGGCGCCCTCGGCCAGGCCCTGCTGCGCCGCTGGCACCGCCGCGGCGCCCGGCTGATCGCCCTCTGCCACAGCCACACACCGCTGCAGCTGGCCGGCCCGGACGGGCAGCCGATCCCCCTGCGCCAGGTGCACTGGCAGGTGGGCCAGGAGGCGGCCCTCGAATCCCTGCTCGAGGAGGTGGACGTGCTGGTGATCAACCACGGCATCAATGTCCATGGCGACGGCAGCGCCGAAGCGACCGGTTGTTCCCTGGAGGTCAATGCCCTGAGCGCCTGGCGGCTGCTGGAGCTGTTCGCCGTGGTGGCGGCACGGCGCCAGGGGGATCGTGAGGGGCGCTGGCGGCCCCAGGTGTGGGTGAACACCTCGGAAGCGGAGATCCAGCCGGCCCTGAGCCCCCTCTACGAGATCAGCAAACGGCTGCTGGGCCAGCTGCTCAGCCTGCGGGCCCCGGAGCTGGCACAGGCGTTGCGGCTGCGGCGGCTGGTGCTGGGGCCGTTCCGCTCGGCCCTCAATCCGATCGGTGTGATGGGCGCCGACTGGGTGGCCGGCGAGATCATGCGACAGGCCGACTGGAACTGCGGTCTGATCATCGTGACGCCCAACCCGCTCACCTACGTGCTGATGCCCCTGGCGACCTTGGGCCGCTGGGCCTACTACGGCGTGCTGCGGCGGCGCTGAACGCCGAAGCGGGAGTGTCGGCCGGGCCTAGAAGTCGCGGTCGGTGAGGATGTCGCAGCCGTCGGAGGTGACCACGATGGTGTGCTCCCACTGGGCGGAGAGGCTGCCGTCGACGGTCACCACGGTCCAGCGGTCCTTGAGGGTGCGGCAGGCCTTGCTGCCGGCGTTGAGGATCGGCTCCACCGCCAGGGTCATGCCGGCACGCAGCTGCATGTTGGGCAGATCCCTGGTGCGGTAGTTGAACACCGAGGGTTCCTCGTGCAGGTTGCGGCCCACGCCGTGACCCGTGTAGTCCTCGACGACGGCGTAGCCGTGGGCCTCGACGTGGTCCTGGACGGCGCCGGCCAGTTCCAGCAGGGTGCTGCCGGCCTTCACGGTGGCCAGGCCCTTCATCAGGGATTCCTGGGCCACCCGGCTGAGGCGGCGGGCCTCCTCGGGCACCCCTTCGCCGACGCAGAGGGTGACGCAGCTGTCGCCGTGGAAGCCCTCGAAGTAGGCGCCGGTGTCGATCTTGACCAGATCACCGGCGTTGATCACCCGTTTGGCGCTGGGGATCCCGTGGACCACCTCGTTGTTGATGCTGGCGCAGATGCTGGCCGGGAAGCCGTGGTAGCCCTTGAAGCTGGGGGTGGCCCCCATGGAGCGGATGCGGGCCTCGGCGTGGCGGTCGAGGTCGCCGGTGGTCATGCCGGGGGCGGCCATGTCGATGATCTCCCGCAGCACCGTGGCCACGATGCGGCTGGCCTGGCGCATGATCGCGATCTCCCGCGCCGACTTCACCTCCACCCCGCGGCGACCCTTCTGGATGCGGGGGCCGGCCTGGGTGAGAGGGGTGCCACCGCCCTTGACGCCGTTGGTGCTGGCCAGCAGATCGGCGAACAGGTTCATGCGATGGGAGTCGGGGCCGGACATTCAAGTTATCAATGGCGTCCCTCCCGCCGTCGGTTCCCCGTGTCCAGCCCCACCCCCAGCGCACCCCCACGGCCCGCCTCACCGTCCTGGGGCGCCCGCCTGCGGCAGGCCCATGCCTGGATGGCGCCGCTGGTGCTGGCGCCCCTGCTGGTCTCGGCCGTCACGGGTGTGGGTTACCGCCTGCTGCGCGACTGGGGAGGGCTGGGCCGGGACCAGGTCCATCCGCTGATGGTCCTGCACGAGGGCGAATGGCTCCAGCGCTGGCTGGGCCCGGTGGGAGAGACGCTCTACGTGCTGCTCAACGGGCTGGGGGTGCTGTGGATGCTGGTGACCGGCGGCGCCATGGCCTGGGAGCGGCTGCAGCGTCAGTGGCGACGGCGCGGGGGGAGGGGGGTCACCTGAGGCGGTAAGGTGTTGGTTTGGCCAGGCGCTCCGAGAAAAGGGATGGCAACCGAGACCGATCCGACCACCAGCGATCAGTCCACCGACGTGGACCCGCAGACCGTGGACCAGGCGACCCCTGATGTGGTGGCTGAAGCGGCGGAAGCCGTGGCGGCCCCTGCCACCGTGACCGTCACCACCGGCAAGCTCAGTGCCCGTGCCCTGATCGAGGAGTTCGAGGCGGCCCAGCTGAAGAGCGACCTGCCCGAGATCTATGTGGGCGACACCGTCAAGGTGGGCGTGCGCATCCGGGAGGGCAACAAGGAGCGGGTGCAGCCCTACGAGGGCGTGGTGATCGCCAAGCGCCATGGTGGCCTCAACCAGACCATCACCGTGCGCCGTATTTTCCAGGGCATCGGCGTGGAGCGGGTCTTCATGCTGCACAGCCCCCAGGTCGCTTCCGTGAAGGTGGAGCGGCGCGGTAAGGTGCGTCGGGCGAAGCTCTTCTATCTGCGTGACCGGGTGGGTAAAGCCACTCGCGTCAAACAGCGCTTCGATCGCTGAAGCCTGGTTTCTCGGGTGACCATTGCCCGCGAATCCCTCTCACGCTTTCCAGGGGCCATCGCCTTGCGCCGTTAGTTCAGTTGGTAGAACGCAGGTCTCCAAAACCTGATGTCGGGGGTTCAAGTCCTCCACGGCGCGTTCGATGGTCCCATTTGCAGTCTCGTGGTTCCGAACATGGAGTTGGATCTACAACCCGGTGATGTGGTCAAGGTGCTGGAATCAGCTGCCCTTGGTTGGGTCCGGGCCCGGGTCATCCGGGTCAAGTCCGGAGGTCGGGTCGTGGTCCAGAGCGACCAGGGGCGGGAATTCACCGCCCGGGGTAATCAGGTGCGTCTGATCGAACCCGCCGGCTTCCGTCCCTGAGCCCACCGCTTCGGCGTCCCTTTGCTCAGCGCCTGCCCCGTGCCCCGCACGGGGCTTTTTGTGTGGTTCCAACCTCGCTGCCCCAATCCGGCGTAGCCGGGCACCAGGGCCGCGCGGGTTTTGCGGGTGGCGTTGGGGCGCCGTTGACGGAGGGACCGGTGACGATGGATACTTCCTTGGTCGGCGTCCGCGCCGTCGCGATCGCCCATCGGTGCCGCCTCCACCCTCCGGGGCGGATCAAGGCTCGAATGTCGGTCTGGGACTGTAGTTCAATCGGTTAGAGCACCGCCCTGTCACGGCGGAAGTTGCGGGTTCGAGCCCCGTCAGTCCCGTTCTCACCATCTGGAGCCGATTCCGTGGCCGCAGCGGTTCCCGTACGCGTTCGGCTGGCCCCCAGCCCCACCGGCACCCTCCACATCGGCACCGCCCGCACGGCGGTGTTCAACTGGCTGTTCGCCCGCCACCTGGGGGGTGCCTTCCTGCTCCGCATCGAGGACACCGACCGGGAGCGGTCCAAGGCTGAGTACACGGAGAACATCCTCGATGGCCTGCGCTGGCTGGGCCTGACCTGGGACGAGGAGCCGGTGGTGCAGAGCCAGCGCATCGCGGCCCACCGGACCGCGATCGAGCAGCTGCTCGCCAGCGGCCACGCCTACCGCTGCTTCGCCAGCGACGCCGAGCTGGCGGCGATGCGGGAGCGGCAGCAGGCCGAGGGCCGGGCGCCCCGCTACGACAACCTGCACCGCGATCTCACCGCCGAGCAGCAGCAGGCCTACATCGACGAGGGCCGCGAGGCGGTGATCCGCTTCCGCATCGACGACGGCGCCACGATCACCTGGAACGACCTGGTGCGCGGCGAGATGCGCTGGGCCGGCAGCGACCTGGGCGGCGACATGGTGATCGCCCGCCGGGCGCCCGCCGATGCCATCGGCGACCCCCTCTACAACCTGGTGGTGGTGGTGGACGACGCCGCCATGGCCATCAGCCACGTGATCCGGGGCGAGGACCACATCGCCAACACCGGCAAGCAGCTGCTGCTCTACGCCGCCCTCGGGCTGACCCCGCCCCACTTCGCCCACACCCCCCTGATCCTCAACCAGGAGGGCCGCAAGCTCTCCAAGCGCGACGGCGTCACCTCCGTGGGCGATTTCCGCGCCATGGGGTACACCGCCGAGGCCCTGGTCAACTACATGACCCTGCTGGGCTGGTCGCCACCGGAGGGCATCGGCGAGCGGTTCAGCCTCGACCAGGCGGCGGCGGTGTTCTCCTTCGAGCGGGTGAACCGGGCCGGGGCCCGCTTCGACTGGGACAAGCTCAACTGGCTCAATGCCCAGGTGCTGCACGGGCTGGCGGCCGGCGAACTGCGCCAGCGGCTGCTGCCCCTCTGGCAGGCCCGGGGCTGGGCCGATGACGGCCCCGCCGCCGACGCCGGCTGGCAGGAGGATCTCTGCACCCTGCTGGGGCCCTCCCTCAGCCTGCTGGCGGACGGGGTCGACCAGGCGGCCCCCTTCTTCGCAACGCCGGAGCCGGACGAGGCCGCCCTGGCCCTGCGGGCCGACGCCGCCACGCGCGCCGCCCTGACGGCCCTGCTGGAGCAGCTGCCGGAGGGGCCGCTCGATGCCGACACCGCCCAGGCGCTGCTGGGGGCCGCCGCCACGGCCGCGGGTGTCAAGAAAGGGGTGCTGATGAAGGGCCTGCGGGCCGCCCTGCTGGGCAGCCTCAAGGGGCCCGACCTGCTCACCACCTGGCTGCTGCTGCACCGGCTCGGCAGCGACCGGGGGCGGATCGCCACGGCCCTCTGACCCTCAGCCCTCTGACGCCGGCCCCCCGGGCCTCAGTCGTCAAGGGCGCCGTAGATGGGCTCCACCCGGATCGCCTGGACGCTGCCGGCCCGGAGCACGAGGAACTCGCTGGTCAGGTCGCTGATCGGCACGTTCACGAAGGTGTCGAGGGCCGCCGCGTTCAGCACGCCGCCGTACCAGTTCTGGAAATCTTCGAGGGTGTTGAAGTGCACCTCCTGGTGGTGGCCGCCGGTCAGGAACAGGTGGATGGCGTAGCGGCGGGGGGTGCGGGCCATGGAGCGGCGGCGGCTGGTCGTCCACAGGATGCCCCATAGGGCCGCAACAGGCTTGTGGCCGGCCGGTAGAGGGGATGGAGCGGGGCGCCGGAGGCGGTGCAGCCGAGGCACACCAGCCGGGAACGGTGGGGGGCCAGCAGCTCCAGCACCCGTTCGTCCTGGCCCGAGCGGCGGCCGCCGTTGCCCCAGCCCAGCCAGATCAGCGGCGGCGACGCCCCGGCCCGCACCCTTCGCCGGATCCAGGCCAGGTTGGCGCCGCCCACCGGGTCAGCGGCCAGGGCCAGGGCGGCCGGCCGGGGGCTGATGCGGGCGAAGAGGTTGAGCACCTCCAGGCCGCCGTACCCCCAGCCGGCGGCGAAGGCCATCAGCCGCCGCAGGGTGGGGTCGTCGTGGCGATGGTCGGCGCGGGAGGGATTCAGGCCGATGAACAGCAGCCGGCTGCCCCGCGGCTCCCACACCCGCTCCAGCCACCAGCGGTAGTGGCCGCAGCGGCTGAAGACGGCCCGGCCGGTGGCCTTCACGGCGCTTCCGGGCCGCCGGATGGCAGGCTGTGGCGGACGGCGGACGGATCCCGGAAACAGCCATGGAGCGGGACAAGCCCCTGTTGCTGCTGGTGGACGGCCACTCCCTGGCCTTCCGCAGCTTCTACGCCTTCGCCAAGGGCGGCGAGGGGGGACTGAGCACCAAGGACGGGGTGCCCACCAGCGTCACCTACGGCTTCCTGAAGGCCCTGCTCGACAACTGCAAGGGCCTGGGGCCCCAGGGCGTGGTGATCGCCTTCGACACGGCCGAGCCCACCTTCCGCCATGAGGCGGACGCCGCCTACAAGGCCCATCGGGAGGAGGCCCCGGAGCACTTCTTCGCCGATCTGGCCAACCTGCAGGCCATCCTCAGGGACTGCCTCGACCTGCCCCTGTCGATGGCGCCGGGCTACGAGGCCGACGACGTGCTCGGCACCCTGGCCAACCGGGCGGCGGGCGAGGGCTGGCGGGTGCGGATCCTCTCCGGCGACCGCGACCTGTTCCAGCTGGTGGACGACGCGCGCGACATCGCCGTGCTCTACATGGGCGGCGGCCCCTATGCGAAGAACAGCGGGCCGACCGTGATCCGCCGCGCCCAGGTGATCGAGAAGCTGGGGGTGCCGCCCGAGGGGGTGGTGGACCTCAAGGCCCTCACCGGCGACAGCTCCGACAACATCCCCGGGGTCAAGGGGGTGGGGCCCAAGACCGCCCTCACCCTGCTCAAGGCCCACGGCGACCTGGACGGCATCTACGCCGCCCTCGACCAGCAGAAGGGGGCCCTGAAGACCAAGCTGGAGACCGACCGGGAGAACGCCTTCCGCTCCCGGATGCTGGCGGAGATCCTGGTGCAGATCCCGTTGCCCGAGGAGCCCCGCCTGGCCCTGGGGCGGGTGGACAGCCAGGGGCTGGGGGCCCGGCTGACCGAGCTCGAGCTGTTCAGCCTGGTGAAGCAGACCGAGGGCTTCGCCCGCCTGTTCTCTTCGGAGCCTCCCGAGCCCGCCGCCGCCACCTCCGCCGCCGCCGAGCCTGCCGCCGAGCTCGCCACCGGCGAGTCCCCGGCCCCGGAGTCCGCCGCCCCGGAGCCTGCGGCCGAAGGCGGCCTGCCCGAGCTGCGGCCGCAGCTGGTCACCACCCCGGAGACCCTGGCCGCCCTGATCGAGCGGCTGATGGGCTGCACCGATCCGCTGGCGCCGGTGGCCCTCGACACCGAGACCACCTCCCTCAACCCCTTCAAGGCGGAACTGGTGGGGATCGGCCTCTGCTGGGGGGAGGGCCTGGCGGACCTGGCCTACGTGCCCATCGGCCACCACAGCCCACCGGCCCCCGACCTGCTCAGCGCACCGCCGCCGGCGCCGGAGCAGCTGCCCCTCGATGCGGTGCTGCTGGCCCTGGGGCCCTGGCTGGCCAGCGCCGCGCACCCCAAGGCGCTCCAGAACGCCAAGTACGACCGCCTGATCCTGCTGCGCCATGGGCTGCCCCTGGCCGGTGTGGTGATGGACACCCTGCTGGCGGACTACCTGCGGGATGCCAACGCCAAGCATGGCCTGGAGGCGATGGCGGCGCGGGAGTTCGGCCTCCAGCCCACCACCTACGGCGATCTGGTGGCCAAGGGGCAGAGCTTCGCCGACGTGCCGGTCGCGGCCGCAGCTCTCTACTGCGCCATGGACGTGCACCTCACCCGGCGCCTGGGCGCCGTGCTGCGCGGGCAGCTGGCGGCGATGGGACCCCAGCTGCCCCTGCTGCTGCAGCAGGTGGAGCTGCCCCTGGAGCCGGTGCTGGCCCAGATGGAGGCCACCGGCATCCGCATCGACGTCCCCTACCTCAAGGAGCTGGCCGAGGAGCTCAGCACCACCCTGGCCCGCCTGGAGCAGGAGGCCCAGGCGGCGGCGGGGGTGGACTTCAACCTGGCCTCCCCCAAGCAGCTCGGGGAGCTGCTGTTCGACACCCTGGGGCTCGACCGCAAGAAGTCGCGCCGCACCAAGACCGGCTGGAGCACCGACGCGGCGGTGCTGGAGAAGCTGGAGGACGACCATCCGGTGGTGAAGCTGGTGCTGGAGCACCGCACCCTCAGCAAGCTGCTGAGCACCTATGTGGAGGCCCTGCCGGCCCTGGTGGAACCCGAGACCGGGCGGGTGCACACCGATTTCAACCAGGCGGTGACGGCCACCGGGCGGCTGAGCAGCAGCAACCCCAACCTGCAGAACATCCCCATCCGCACCGAGTTCAGCCGCCGCATCCGCAAGGCCTTCCTGCCCCAGGAGGGCTGGCAGATGATCAGCGCCGACTATTCCCAGATCGAGCTGCGCATCCTCACCCACCTGTCCGGCGAGCCGGTGCTGGTGCAGGCCTACAACGACGGCGACGACGTCCACGCCCTCACCGCCCGGCTGCTGCTGGACACCGACACGGTGACGCCCGAGGAGCGGCGGCTGGGCAAGACGATCAACTTCGGGGTGATCTACGGCATGGGGGCCCAGCGGCTGGCCCGCGAAACCGGCATGGGCCAGGCCCGCGCCAAGGAGTTCCTGAGCCTCTACAAGCAGCGCTACCCGAAGGTGTTCCTGTTCCTGGAGCTGCAGGAGCGGCTGGCCCTCAGCCGCGGCTACGTGGAGACGATCCTGGGGCGGAGGCGCCCGTTCCAGTTCGATCCCGGCGGCCTGGGCCGGCTGCTGGGGCGGGATCCGCTGGAGATCGACCTGGAGGTGGCCCGCCGTGGCGGCATGGAGGCCCAGCAGCTGCGGGCCGCCGCCAACGCCCCGATCCAGGGCTCCAGCGCCGACATCATCAAGCTGGCGATGGTGGGCCTGCAACGGGCGCTCAGCGAGGCCGGCCTGCCGGCCCGGCTGCTGCTGCAGGTGCACGACGAGCTGGTACTGGAGGCGGCGCCGGAGGCGCTCGAGGAGGTGCGGGAGCTCACCCGCCGCACCATGGAGCAGGCGGTGCGGCTGCTGGTGCCGCTGGTGGTGGACACCGGCGTCGGCCCCAACTGGATGGAGGCGAAATAGCCGCCTGAGACCACCTGGCGGTGGGGTGGCATCCCGGTGACAGCACGGTGTCGCCATCCCACCAGCCGCCGGGCACCACGATCAAGCCGATTCGATGGGAGCGACCCGACAGTCATGGGGCCCAGCCAAGAGGCACGGATCCCATGGCCAGCCCCACCCCCAATCAGGACGAGAACCTCGTCACCGGTCCACATCCCTTCGCGGGGAATTTCCACAAGACCCTGCCCCACAACCGCTTCGGCGAGGTGGACGTGGCCGCCTACCGGCGCTTCGAGCGGACCTGCGTCGCCATCGAGGCCGGTGCTCCGATCAACTTCGAGAGCGTGGCGGAGGGCCCGGTGGCCCCGTCCTCGCCGGATGTCCCCCAGACGGCGTTCAAGATCAGCTCAGGCGACACCCCCGCCATCCAGGAGTTGGGCATGGCGGCCGCGAAGCTCACCAGCCCCCTGGCCGGCGCCGCGGCCGAGGGTTTCGGGCCCGACCCGAAATCGCTTGAGATGCCACCGGCACCCAGCATCCAGTCGATCTCCGCCACCGCGGAAATGGTCGAGCTGTACTGGATGGCGCTGCTGCGCGACGCGCCGCTGGTGGCCTTCCAGTTCGACCGCACAGCCCCCGAAGGCGGCTATGCGGACGTGGGCGGACACGACGGGGAGCTGGGCTACGGCGTCGCCAGCCGGATCGGCACGGCCCGCCAGGCGGTGAACCGCTGCTTCGATGCCGCCGTGCGCCTCGACGGCGATCCCGGCCGGCTGTGCACCCCCCTGGATCTGGCGCCGGGTGGCGGCGGCGCCCGCATCGACCTTCACACCCTCTTCCGCAGCGGCCTGCCCGGTGAGGACGCCGGACCGCTGCTGAGCCAGTTCTTCCTGCAGAACGTCGGTTACGGCACCCAGACGATCGACCAGAGCCAGGTGCCCTACATCGCCAAGCGGGATTTCCTGGTCACCCACGGGGACTGGCTGCTGGCGCAGAACACCGGCAAGGACGGCTATGGCCGTGATTACGGCAACGGCAACAATTACGGCGACCAGCTGCACCGGGGTGCCAGCTACTACCCACCGGGCAACGGCCGCCGCCTGATCAGCACGATGCGTGATCTGGCTCGGTTCGTGAACCGCGATGCCCTGCATCAGGCCTACTTCAATGCCGCCCTGTTCCTGCTCAACATCGATGCCCCCGTCGATGGCGGCAATCCCTATGGCGGCAAACGGTTTTCCAGGGAGGGGGCGTTCGCCTCGCTCGGTGGACCCGACCTGCTGACGGTGGTCTCCGAGGTGGCCAGTCGGGCGCTGAAGGTGGTGTGGCGGCAGAAGTGGCTGGTGCACCGGCGCTGCCGGCCGGAGGTGTTCGGTGGACTGCTGCAGATGGAGCGCAACGGCTACGAGGGCTGCCTGCGGGACTACGGCCTCCAGACCTCGGTGCCCACCGTTCCGGACTTCCAGGCCGCCGTGGATGACACCCTCGCCGCGGTGAGCGCCCACAACGCCTCCCTTGCCGGCGGCGCCGCCACGCTCTTCCTGCCGATGGCCTTCTCCGCCGGTTCCCCCAGCCACCCGGCCTACGGGGCGGGCCATGCCACCGTGGCCGGCGCCTGCGTGACGGTGCTCAAGGCCTGGTTCGACGAGGACGCGCGGCTGTGCGACATCTACGCAACGGCCAATGCCAGGGCCGGAGCGGAGCGGGTGGGGCCCAAGGATCCCCCCGACTCCCCCGCCCCCCCCCTGCAGCTGCTGCAGCCGGGCTACCGCCGGACCGGCACCGACCTGGAGGCCTTCGGCCCGCCGATGCCCTACCCCCCGGCGGCGTCCTCCGACGCGGAGCGGATCACGGTGGGGGGCGAACTCAACAAGCTGGCCAGCAACGTGGCCATGGGTCGCTCGATGGGCGGCGTCCACTGGCGCAGCGACAACACCCGCAGCCTGCGCCTGGGCGAGGAGGTGGCGATCGAGATCCTGCGCAAGCGCTCCGCCGAGTACGCCGAGCGGCCGCTTTCGTTCCGGTTCCGCTCCTTCGACGGCAAGCCGGTGCAGATCGTCCAGGGGGTGGTGCTGCGGGACTGATGGCGGCGAGGTTGGCTGGCGCAGGTAGGCTGCGCCAGCCGTGCCGCCGCCATCGATGCCCCAACCGGTGCGGGTGCTGCTGACCGGCCGCCAGGGCCAGCTCGGACAGGCCCTGCTGGCCAGCGCGCCTGCCGGCATCGACCTGATCGCGACGGGCCGGCAGGAGCTGGATCTGGCCGATCCGGCCGCCTGCCGGGCCGCCGTGGCGCAGCACCGGCCCGACTGGGTGCTGAATGCGGGGGCCTACACCGCGGTGGATCGGGCCGAAGCGGAGCCGGAGCTGGCCGAGGCGGTCAACGCCGGAGCCCCCGGGGCCTTCGCTGAGGCCCTGGCCGAGTCCGGCGGACGGCTGCTGCAGGTGAGCACCGATTTCGTCTTCGACGGGGAGCAGGGCCGTCCCTACGGCCCGGAGCAGGCCCTGGCCCCCCTGGGGGTCTACGGCGCCACCAAGGCGGAGGGGGAGCGGCGGGCGGCGGCCGCCCTGGGCGCCGATCGCCTCTGCCTGCTGCGCACCAGCTGGGTGTACGGGCCGGTGGGGGCCAACTTCTGCCTCACGATGCTGCGGCTGCACCGGGCGAAGGCCGCCGCCGGCCAGCCCCTGGGGGTGGTGGCCGACCAGGTGGGTTGCCCCACCGCCACCGCCGGCCTGGCGCAGGCCTGCTGGCGGGTGATCGAGCGGGGGGTGAGCGGCCGCCACCACTGGAGCGACTGCGGTGCCGCCAGCTGGTACGACTTCGCGGTGGCCATCGGCCTGCTGGCGGCGGCGCGGGGGCTGATCGACGCCCCGGCCCGGGTGCGGCCGATCACCACCGCCGACTACCCCACCCCGGCCCGGCGCCCCTCCTATTCCCTGCTGGATGGCACCACCACCCGGCGCGAACTGGACCTGGAGGGGCAACACTGGCAGGCCGCCCTCGCTGAGGTGCTGGCGCGGATTCCCCTGCCCCAGGCCTGAACACCCCCCACCCCACGTCGTCTCGCTCCACCCCGATGGATCCCTACCCCAGCCTCGATCTGCCGGTGCTGCTGGCCGGCCGTCGCCGCATCCTGGTGACCGGCGGCGCGGGCTTCATCGGCGGGGCGCTGGTGCGGCGGCTGCTGCGGGACAGCACGGCGACGGTGTTCAACCTCGACAAGATGGGCTACGCCAGCGACCTGCTGGGCATCGTCAACACCCTGGCGGCGCTGGGGCCGGCGGCGGAGCGGGCCGACGGGCCGCGGCACCGGCTGCTGCAGGTGGACCTGGCCGACGGGGAGGCCACCGCCGCCGCGGTGCGCCAGGCCGATCCGGATCTGGTGCTGCACCTGGCGGCCGAAAGCCACGTCGACCGCTCGATCGACGATCCCGGCGCCTTCCTGGTCAGCAATGTGATGGGCACCTTCCACCTGCTGCAGGCGGTGCGGGCCCACTGGGAGGGGCTGCCGGCGGAGCGGCGGGAGCTGTTCCGCTTCCACCACATCAGCACCGATGAGGTGTTCGGCTCGCTGGGGGCCACGGGCCGGTTCTCGGAGACCACCCCCTACGACCCGCGCAGCCCCTACTCCGCCAGCAAGGCGGGCAGCGACCATCTGGTCCAGGCCTGGCACCACACCTTCGGGCTGCCGGTGGTGCTGACCAACTGCAGCAACAACTACGGGCCCTGGCAGTTCCCCGAGAAGCTGATCCCGGTGGTGATCCTCAAGGCCGTCGCCGGCGAGCCGATTCCCCTGTATGGCGACGGGGCCAACGTGCGCGACTGGCTGTACGTGGAGGACCACGTGGAGGCCCTGCTGCTGGCCGCCACCAGCGGCGAGGTGGGCCGCAGCTACTGCGTCGGTGGCCATGGGGAGCGCACCAACAAGCAGGTGGTGCAGGCCATCTGCGCCCTGCTCGACGAGCTGCGGCCCGGCGGCTCCCCCCACGCCGGCCTGATCACCCCGGTGGCCGACCGGCCGGGCCATGACCGGCGCTACGCCATCGACCCGCAGCGGATCAGCAGCGAGCTGGGCTGGCAGCCCCGCCACGACGTCCAGCAGGGTCTGCGGGCCACGGTGCAGTGGTACCTGGAGCACGACGACTGGTGCACCCACGTGCGCAGCCGGGCCGGCTACGGCGGCGGACGGCTGGGCCAGGCGGGTGCCGGCGCGGGTGCCGTGGCGGGAGCGGGCCATTGACCCTGCGGCTCACCAACACCCTCAGCCGCCGCTGCGAGCCCTTCGCGCCGCAGGTGCCCGGGCAGGTGTCGATCTACTGCTGCGGCGTCACGGTCTACGACCTGTGCCACCTGGGCCACGCCCGCAGCTACATCGTCTGGGACGTGCTGCGGCGCTATCTGCTGTGGAGCGGCTATGCCGTCACCTTCGTGCAGAACTTCACTGACATCGACGACAAGATCCTCAAGCGGGCCGAGGAGGAGGGCAGTTCGATGGCGGTGGTGAGCGAGCGCAACATCGCCGCCTTCGAGGCCGACATGGCCGCCCTGCACATCCTTCCCCCCGACCGGATGCCCCGGGCCACCCGCAGCCTGGACGCGATCCGCCAGCTGATCGGTGAACTGGAGGCCAAGGGGGCGGCCTATTCGGCCGATGGCGATGTGTACTTCGCCGTGATGCGCCAGGCGGACTACGGCAAGCTCAGCGGCCGCACGCTTGAGGAGCAGCAGGAAGGGGCCAGCGGCCGCACCAACGAGGCGGAGGAGGCCCGCAAGCGCCACCCGTTTGATTTCGCCCTCTGGAAGGGGGCCAAGCCGGGCGAACCCAGCTTCCCCTCCCCCTGGGGAGCGGGGCGGCCGGGCTGGCACATCGAATGCTCGGCGATGGTGCGCGAGGAGCTGGGCACCACGATCGACATCCACCTGGGCGGGGCCGATCTGATCTTTCCCCACCACGAGAACGAGATCGCCCAGTCGGAGGCGGCCAGCGGCCAGCCCCTGGCCCGCTTCTGGCTGCACAACGGCATGGTGAATGTGGGCGGCGAGAAGATGTCCAAGTCGCTGGGCAACTTCACCACGATCCGCGCCCTGCTGGAGAGCGGCGTCAGCCCGATGACCCTGCGGCTGTTCGTGCTGCAGGCCCACTACCGCAAGCCGCTGGACTTCACCGCCGAGGCCCTGGCGGCGGCCGCCACCGGCTGGAAGGGTCTGGACGCCGCCCTGGGGCTGGGCGAGCGCCACGGGTCGGCCCTGGGCTGGGCCAACGCGCCCGCCGCTGCGAGCGCTGCGGTGAGCGCCGCGGACATCGGCGCCGAACTGGCCCGGGCCCGCGAGCGCTTCGCCGCCGCCATGGACGACGACCTCAACACCTCGGCGGCGCTGGCCGTGCTGTTCGAGCTGGCCCGGCCGCTGCGGGCCCTGGCCAACCGGCTGGAGCGGGGCGACACCGAAGCCGGGGCGGCCGGAGAGACGGTGGCGCTGGAGCCCCGCTGGCAGCTGCTGGGCGAACTGGCCGGTGTGCTGGGGCTGGCGGCGGAGGCGGCGAGCAGCGCGGCGGACGGCACGCCGGCCGAGGCGGCGGCGGCGGAAACGGCGGTCCAGCAGCGGATCGAGCAGCGCCGGGCCGCCAAAGCGGCCAGGGATTTCGCCACCGCCGACCGCATCCGGGCCGAACTGGCCGCCGAGGGCATCGAACTGATCGACCGGCCCGGCGGCGTGACCGACTGGGTGCGGAGCTGAAGTGCGCACTAAGATGCGCATCAAGTGAGGCGGCACCCATGCGCACCACCCTGGAGCTGCCCGATCCGCTGTTTGCGCGCCTGAAGGCCCATGCCGCCAGCCGGCGCCTCACGCTCAAGCAGCTGTTGCGCACCTATGTGGAGCAGGGGCTGGATGGAGAACCCCCAACCCAGCGCCCGCCACGAGCGGCTGCCACGCTGCCCCGAATGGACGGGCCCTTGCCCATTCCAGAGGAACAGCTGAGCAATTCAGGGCTGTTCAGCCTGATGGAACCATGACCAGCCAGGCGGATCTTCCCGATCTCAATGTCTGGCTGGCGATGACCTCCGCCGGCCACGTGCATCACACCCAGGCCGTGCACTACTGGGAATCCGAGGCCGCCGAACGGGTTCTGTTCTGCAGCGTCACGGCTCTGGGCCTGGTGCGTCTGGTGAGCCAGCCGAAGCTGATGGGTGCCGCCGTGAAGAGTTCGGCCGAAGCTGCTGCCCTCCTGCAAAGCCTCTGCGCCCAACCGGGGGTGTCCATTGCAGAGCCTGAGCAGGGCGCCTGGGACATCTTCCACTCCCTCGTCTGCGACCTTCAGCTGCCTTCGAAGCACTGCACCGACGCCTACCTGGCCGCCCTGGCGATGGCGAACGACTGGCGGTTGGTCAGTTTCGATCGCGATTTCAACCGGTTCAACGACCTCGATTGGCTGTCCCTTTCGTGAGTCACCGCTCCACCTCTCTGGAGGCGGCGCTGAGGCGCCTACCGGAGCCGCTCGAGCAGGTCCTGGATGGGCAGCACGCTGCGGCCTGGCACGGCTGGATCGGCGGCGCAGTTGAGCACCTGCCAGTCGAGGCCGGCGGAGCGGCCCGCCAGTTCCAGCATCAGCCAGGCGCCACCGTGGGGGCGGATTTCGATCACCGGGGTGCCTTCCGGGGCGAGCAGGGCATTGGCCAGGCCCGCCCCATGGATGCCCACACAGCCACGGGCCCGGCTGATCAGGCCATGGAGGGCCCGGATGTCGTGGAATCCCGGGTCGAGGATCAGCACGCCGTGGTTGCTGAGCTGCTCGAGCAGTTCGGCGTGGTTGCTGAAGTCACGGCCATGGGGAACTTCGGTGGGGGCCGCCAGATTGCGGCTGAAGTAGATCCAGTGATCCTGCAGCGCAAAGGGAGGCGCGGGCTGATGCAGGTCCCGGCGCAGCAGGTCCACCCCGTCGCGGTAGTCCTCGATGGCGAAGGTCCAGGTGCGCTGGTGGTGGGGGTGGAAGCCGCTGCCGCCGTTGCAGGCCACCGGCTGGAGCACGAGCCGCTCGACGCTGAAGGAGGCCGGAAGGTCGTCCCGGAACTGCACCGCGCCGGGCCAGAGCAGGCGACGCAGGTGGGCGAGGTTGGCGAAGCGTTCGCGGCAGGCCAGCAGCTTCAACGGCCCCAGCTCGCTGGAAAGCCGGCGGATGGCCGCCAGCTGGGGGAGGGTGTCGTGGAAGAAGTGGCCCAGGTTGCGATGGCCGACGATGTCGTTGAGAACGCACCAGGTGCCCTCCAGCCGCAGGGGTGCGGGCTCTGGATCGGGCAGGGGGCGGAGGCTGAGGCTGTCGCCATCGCGCTGGAGCCGGTAACCGGCGAGCTGCTGCATCCAGGGGGCCTCGGGCCAGCCGGCGGGAAGGTACTGGAGGCAGTCGCTGAACCATTCCCCGTCAGCGATGGCGCCGATGGGCAGCACCACGGCGTTGCTGACCAGCCGGTGGCTGAGCCGGTAGGTGTGGAGGGGCTCCGGCCAGGGGAAGGGGGCAGGAGCCGGGGGCGGTGCAAAGAAGCCCAGCGGGATGGGGGCAGCGGCCTGCTCCAGCTGCTGGCGGGTGGCGTGGATCCAGTCGTGCTGTTCCGGATGGAACTGCAGCAGACGATCGATCAGCGGCAGGGCCTGAGCAGCCAGATGGGGATCGGATCGGCCCTGGTCCTTGATCCAGAGCGCGCCGTAGCGGCAGAACTGTTCCTCGAACACGGCGACCCAGCCGGGCTCCTCGGGGCTGGTGTCCTGCAGCCAGCGGTAGAGCCGGGCGCCATCGAGGGCGATGGCGATGGCCTCGTAGCGCTGCTCCCCGGGCAGGGCCAGCATGCGCTGATGGCCGGCGGCACCAAGCTGGCGCAAGCGGTCGCGTTCGGCCGGTTCGAGCACGGCCAGGGGTGAGAGCTGCCGGCAGGCCTCCGCGAGCTGGCGGGCGTCACCCATGGCTTCGGTGCATCACGGCCAACTCTGGCACCGGTGCGTCGCCGCCATGATGGGCCGATCCTGATCGATGGGGCGGGGGGGCCCGAAGCCTCTGGATGGCACACACCCCTTTGCCAGCCGAAACGCCCAGGGGTCGGGCCGCCTGTCTGGATCTGGCCAGGGAATGCCTGCGGCGCCAGGGCCTGGCCAGGGTGGCGGAACTGGTGTGGGACGGGGTGACCGCCTCCGAGGCCCCGCTGGAGGCCGACGAGCAGGAGCTGCTCAGGGAACTGGGCCTGGCCTGCCACCAGCAGATGCTGGCGGTGGCCGAGGGCGATCCGGCCCAGGCCATCGCGCTGGCCTGCTGGGGCGCACGGCTGTTCGGCCACCTGCTGGATCAGGGCTCCCCCCAGGCGGCGTGGGTGGCGATCCACCATGAGCAGTTCTGCCGCTACGGATCCATCTGGATCCATCGGCAACTGACCAGCAGCGACGACGACACCCCCGCCCTGCAACGGCAGGAGCTGGGCGCCACGGCCCTGAAGATGCTCGAGACGCTGGGGACATATCACGATCCCCTGCCGGACTGGGTGCCGGTGTACCGGGAGGCGCTTCTGGCGATACCCGGTGCCGGCGCCGGAGCGCCCCCCTGGCCCGCGGCGGACAGCCTGATCACGATCGTGGGGAACTGCCAGAGCCACCCGATCTTTCTGGGGCTGGAGCGGGCCCTGCCGTCCCATCGCTTCCACTACTGCGCGCCGGTGCACATGGCCACGGCGGAGGATGTGGCGGAGCTGCACCGGGTGCTGGGCGACACGCAGGTGCTGGTGATGCACCGCGTCACACCCGGCTATCGCGACGGCATCGGCCTGGATGGGGCCACCCTGCAGGCCCTGCTGCCGAAGGGGGCTGGCGCCGTGGTGCTGCCGAATCTGCACTACGAGGGCTACCACCCCACGATCGGCTACGCCCACGACGACCGGGGCGAACTGCCCGGCCTGGCCAGCGAATCCCCCCTGGGCGACTATCACGATTTCCTGGCGATGGCGGCCGCCGAGCGCGGCCTGGAGGCCGAGGAGATCCTGGCGCTGGCCTGCACCCCGGAGATGGAGGAGCTGCTGCAGGCTTGGCACCGGCGCTCCCTGCAGGAGCTGGCGCGACGGGAACAGGAATGCGACCTGCGGATCTCCCCCTGGCTGGAGGCGAACCACAACGGG
Source organism: Cyanobium gracile UHCC 0139 (assembly GCF_034931325.1). GTDB lineage: Bacteria > Cyanobacteriota > Cyanobacteriia > PCC-6307 > Cyanobiaceae > Cyanobium > Cyanobium gracile_B. Next base: position 62,149 of record NZ_JAYGHX010000009.1, read on the forward strand.
GAAGGCCATCCGATGGCGCTGTTCCACACGTTCAACCACCCCAGCAACCAGGTGCTGGAAAAGCTGCTGGAGGATCTGATCGGCCGGCTGGGGCAGGAGCCAGGCGGGGAACGGCCTGGCCTGGGCAGCCCGGTGGAGCAACTGGGCCGGCAGCGGCACGCCATCCTGCCCTGGACGCGCCAGGCGCTCGCCCTGCCGGGGTGGGCGGCCGCCGAGGGGCGCCGCGACTGGGAGAACAGCTGGACGCTGGAGGAGCAGCTGGGCGCCTCGATCGCCTTCTACCGGCGACATCGCTGGCTCGTGGCCTGTAATCAGCAACAGGAGAAGTACGGGCTGGCGGAGCGGCTGCTGGCACTGGCGACGGGGTGAGCCGCAAGGGCCTGATCTTCGAGGAATTGGCCGTGCGCCACGCCATTCGGACCTCATGGGGGTGAGGTGCTCAGCGCCTACGGAGCCAGCATCAGCTTCGGTTTCTAAAACTGCCTCTACTTCAAGCTGCACGGCGAGCGGGGCCTGGAGGGCAGGCTCCAGGCGGCGCGTGAGTTCTTGGCCCAGGGGAGCTTCAACGCCCAGGCCCAGGCGGAGGTGTACGGGCGGGCGATGGCCGACGCAATCGGCTTCCCGAATGAGCAGCGGTTCCTGCGGGCCGAGATGCCGGAGGAGCCCGAATCGATGCGGCACGTGGCGGAGGAGGCCTGCACCACCTAGACCCAGGGCCTGCCACACCGCAACCTCATCGGCCGCCTGATGCCGGCCGTGCCGCTCTACGCGCTGATGGCGGCAGGAACGGCGCTGCGGGTGTCGCTGACGATTATCGGCAAAGCCCGGCTACAGGAGCTGCAGGTGCTGATGCCGCTGTTGGACGGGGGAAGCCCTGTGGCCTCACAATCTCACGATGGGGGACAAGGACTGGGCCGGTGAGCGGATCGGCAATCTGGTGGAGTTGCTGGCGTGGAGCGGTTAGGAGGCGACAGCCGTCTGAGCAGGGTCGTCGCTGTAACCTCCTTTCAGCATCAAAGTGCAATCTTAGATCTCGTGGCAAAGGCTGGGGAATAAACGCATATTTTCCTCCCCAGGAGACTCACCATCTATTGGTCGAAAGACAATCTTGGAAAAGCTGTGTTCGCCATGGGGGAAGGAGACTGGTGATCCAGCGGACAGAAAGGCTGAGGCTGGCATGTTCTTGAGTTGCTACTCACGAACGCTCTGAAAGCCTCCAGCGCGGACGATAGCGGGAGATACAACATAAGCACGAAGAATGCCTATCATTGGGACAAGCTGAGCATGGTGATGCTCGAGAATTGCCGTGCGGATCCTGGATCCTTCAGGGAGCTTCCTTGCATCGTCTTCAGATGTACAATATCGGATTAAACGTCCATCAATAATCCCATAAAATAAATCCTTTTCGACCGCATGTAATAGCTTTTGTACACCGGCTGCACTAATTAGGTAGCCATCAGCACCAGCCCCCAAAAACGATCCTGCTGACTATGGCCTATAACCCCACTAATAGAAGGATAACACACGGGGGACTCATCAAGAATTGGGAGTGACATTCTCTCATTCAAGAAGATGAGATCAAAATCAGAGGGCAGGTCAATAGAGAAGATATCATTTAGTCGGGGAAAGATAGCATCATCCTCAAGAATTATGGCATGAGAAGCACATTCCGCTTCCAGCTTCTCCCAGCACATGACATGGCTGAGGAAGCAACCGATCGAACCCTTCTGATGCTCACTCCATTGAGCTGACTTGGACAACATCATGGCAGCGGCCTTGGGAAGCCGCCGCCCGTCTACCGCATCAACAAAACACCAGTCGAAACAATCGAAGCAGGAAGACTGTGCTTGCATCCTGGAGCGGCGGTCGAGGCTTCTCTCCAAGCTGATCGCTAAAACGGGGATCGGTGTAGTCAGCCTCATGCGGAATCAGCGGTGATTAGAGTGAATCAGTCGATCAGAGAAAGTGGAAGCGCCAACTTCTGGTGCCTTTACGAGGCTTACAGAGGAGGGGAAGCGATGATGCTGGGAGCTGAAATGCTAAATCAATGAAATAGTCATCAGATACACACGACTCCAATTCATCGTTGTCATCATCTCCAAAAATATAGTTCGTCGGATCACGCGGACACGGACTCGGGCGAGATAGCTGGATACTTAAGCGCTTCAATCAAAAGAGTGACGAGCTTGCCAATAGACTCGTGATCAAGGCCAGACTCGTGATACGAGTCGACCGAAAGTGGACATGGACATAAATCATCCAGCTGACGCCCTGGGAAAAACTGGTCGACTAGTCGAACATTCGATGTTTGATAAAAGGAGTTGATGGCCTGAACTGTCGCCGGAGTTGGAATCGGTTTACCAGGAAAGCACTTTTCGACCAGCCTTCCAAGAACTGTTCTTGGGTTTTCGGTGCTAAGAAGTTTCACAATCTCGGGCCGGCCCATATCAGAGAAAAATCTTCGATTTAACTCCGACATCAACGAAATGCCAATATCACAAAGACTTTCATTCATTACTGGCGAGGGAACGAGCGACTCACTCTTGCAGGAACAAACTGAATAAAAATGAGATAGAATATCCTTCTTATGATCATTGAACAAGAACGGATGCATAGCAGCCTCTGGAAAGTTCTGCCTCCATAGGATTAGCCGCGAATAGTAGTCTAGATATTGCAACTCATGGCTACCCAGGGTGGCCGCGTCAACATCTGATCGGCAGTAGCCATCCCTGACCATTGTTGAAAGAGCGCTATACAAAAGATCCGACTGAGAACGGAAATAGACAATGATTCGATCAATATAGACCCCAGCCTCGCCAAGAATATGCTTCAGATTCTGAAAGTGAACGTCACTCCACAAAAACCAGAAATGCTCACTTGAAGAAACAAGTCGCTGGAGAGAAGGTGTGCTCTCTATGTGCAGAGCACTCTCGGAAAGGCGCCGAATGACATCGGATTGAAACAAATTTCTTTGCTGATCGCCAATAATGCCTCTGTTCTCCAGAATTCCAAAGCCCTGTTCACCGGGATGAAGACAAGCCAAAAAGAGATCGATATTATTTGTGCGCCCTAAAGTATGGCAATAAAGCAGACCAGATCGTGCAAGCACATCATGATTAAGCCATAACGACTCCTGAATACTGGTTGTGGCCGTCTTGGGAGTTCCGATATGGAGCGAGAGAGGAATCATTGTCTTGTTGGTAGAGAGATGCTGGAGTTGCCTACATTATTGCCTGCCAATCGGGAGAACAGAGACCATTCACAAAAGTCGCGTCCTTAGATGAGGAAGAGGGTTTAGCCTCCATGCAGGCAGAGGATACATTTAACTAGCCAACAACGAATCAACTCTACGAGCATCAATGACGTAGTGATCATAGTCGAAGAGTCGGGACACAACAGAGAGCCGTCGTGGTGCTGAGTCATCGAGCAGCAGAAGTTGCTGCAACGCTTGCTTGGTGTCATGGTCAACCATGCCAAGCTGATCAATCAACGGTATGGCCTCTTGAGCAAAGGTATCACAACATGATATGGATAAATCAACACCAGCATCTCGAAAGAACTGCTCGACTCGTGAGAACGCCATTCTGGGATGAGAACAGAAAGAATGCGCAGGGGCAATCAGGTTCGACTGAGAAGGCCCTTCCACTGTCATAAGCGAGGCCAAGGAGATTGTTTCCTCCAATGCAGGACGAATGGAATCAACCGCAACGTCCAGAGAAAAGCACTCAGAAGGGTCAGAGGATCCTTTTGCTATCGCGCCAAGCTGTCTCACAACCCCATCCGGATCGGCCACAAGCAGAATAGTTGTGGAGCTTTGTGCAAGATAGATCCAGTACTTTGGCGGATAACGGTAGCCGATCAAAAAGAAGTGCTGGTTACTTCTCTTCATAACATCAATCCAGGATGCATGATCAGCTTCGTCAAGTCTTTGGGCGGGGGGATCCACGCAGACATGACCATTCACCACGGCTAGTCTCTCAATAAAACTGAAAAAGACTGAATCGATTCCCATTGGTGCAGCCACTGTGAGATGAATCATCAATGGCCTCCAACGGCGAGAGCCTTGTAGTAACTCTCTAGCGCCCGCTTCGGACTCAGCCGAAGGGCGCTCTGGTGAGCAGCATGGGCCATCTCCAGATACTTATCCTGTTCCATCTCCAGAAATAGTGCCATCTTTGCCGCAAGATCAGCCGCATCTCTGGCCACAAAGTTGTAGCCATCGACGCCGTGCTGCACACGCTCCGCCAGCCCTCCGATGAAGGCCGCGATCACCGGCTTGTAACAGGCAAAGGCTTCCGTCACCACCAGGCCGAACACCTCCGGCCAGGTGGAAGGGACGACCACCACATCAATGCCGGCCATGCGACGGATGAGTTCATCGTGCGTGTAGCCTCCCAACTCCACCACCTCACCATGCTCCCAGGCATGGCTGCCGCTGATCAGCCCTTCCACCTTGCTCTGATACTCATCGGAGGCGAAGTTCTTATTGCCGCCATTGATCACGATCTGAAAGGGCCTGAGGGGCTGGCTGCGGTTGAGCAGGTCACCGGCCTTCAGCAGAACGTGGATTCCTTTGTTGTCGACGAACTGACCGAAGAAACCGAAACGGATGGCCTTCAACCGCTTGGGTTCCGGCTCGGGCGCCGGGTAGCGATCCAGGTCAATGGGATGGTTGATCACATGAACACGCTGTGGATCGACCCCCATCTCCTTCACCAGCACGCCACCGAGATGCCTGGCTGGAACGATGTAGCTGTCGGCCATCTCCAGCAGATCCACGTTGTACTTGTGTCGGGCCATGAACGTATCAGCCGTGATGTGAGGGAAACACATGGCGCAGAGCTCCGGCTCAGCCTTGCTGCACAGTCCACCGTTCGTCTTCTTCACCATCTGGCCATCAGCCAGGCAGGCGAACAGCATTTCATGCAATCCCACGCTGATGTGCACCTCTGGCAAGGCAAAACGCAACAGCCCCAGCAGATCGATGCCGATGTGCATGTAATGCGAAAGAAATACCGAGCGGGGCTCAAGCCTGCGCAAGAACAGGGTGAGATCCTTGATCGCCCGTGAATCGACACAATTATGCCAGAAGTAGTCGTACTCGCCGGTGAAAAAGTAGTATTCGTCTTCTGATCCGGGCACCTTGCGCAGATAGGCCGAAGCCTTGGTGCGCAGATTTGTCTGGGGAGATGTGGCGCCGATGAAGCACACACGCAGATTGGAGTACTTGCGCAGATTCAAAAACAAATCATAGGCGCACTGCTGTGCACCGCCATGCACCACCTTGGGATGGAACAGGCTCAGGATCACCAGGTCGTACTGGCTCATAGGGAATACTCCACGGGCAGATCCATGGCTTCCAGCTCTCGCCGCCACTTCAGGGAAAACAGCAGTCGATTCACATGGCTGGTCGTCCCGCTCAGGTGATAAGGGGCAACGGAGCCCGTGCCCTCTGCGTGATAGAACTTGATGTCATCCCATACCCGCACAGGAATTCCCTCCTGTCGTGCCCTGAGACAAAGATCGAAATCCTCGAAGTGGGCATAGATGATCTCTTCACTGAAACCACCCAGGTGATGAAACAATGGCGCACTCATGGCCATCAGAGAACCGGAACAGGCGATCACATCAGCCCGCGTCTGGTTACGGCCCACGGAAAAGCCATTGAACAGGGGAATGGCTCCAGCCTTTGCTGTTGTGAGTCGGGTGGCGGTGAGGCCTTCCTGCATCAGGGTCCCGTCGGTGAAATACTGGAAGGCACTGTGGATGGCATTGGGTTCGCTCATGGCTCGGCGGATCAACTGGTGATAGTCGGCCACCGAGTCGGCAAACAGATCATTGTTGTGGAACAACAGGCATTCGCCTGTGGCATGCGCGGCACCGAGATTGCACCCGGCAGAGAAGCCGAGATTCGTGGCTCGGTTGAGGATGCCGATCCGTAACCCGCTGCGGATATCGGCAAACCGATCGAGAATGTGGAACGTTTCCGAAAAGAGCTCGGGGGAATTGTTCACCACGATCAGCTCCAGAGGCAAGCCACATTTCGCCAACTGCAGGATGGCCGGCTTGGCCGCCAAGAAGGAACCCAGCTGCACGAAAATCACCGACGCCAGCGGTGGCCGTGCCAGCGGGGTTCGCGTCAGCCAGTGAACCTCCACATCGTTGCGCTCGGCGGCCACGTGCCGGGCGAACAATCCCGAGGCTTCCATGACGGTCTGTGGGGTGAACAGCCTCAGGGAATCCGGCCAGCGGTTGCCACTGTCGATCGACACGCGAAACACGCCCAGTGCGGCCTCGAAGAAGCGCGGCGCGCTGGTTTCCTCCGGTACCTCCGCCAGGCAGAGTTCCGCGGAGGTCGGCCGTACCTTGTCTTCGCCCTCGGGCTCCACGATCAACACCAACCGGCCGAGTTCCGACCAACGACGGAAGCCGGAACAGTCAATCAGAGTGGCAAAGCCATGCCGCTGGTGCTCCGGCAGAGCCAGGGCCTGGCACACGTCAGGCCGGTGATAGAACGTGCCCGATCCGACGGCATGGGCACCAGGCATGAGCGGATCACTCAGCCGGAAGAGACTGCCGCTGGGGAAGGCTTCACGACACCAGCCGATCAACAGCAGCAGGGAACCGCAGCGCAGGCTGCGATCGAGATGCACATCCACGGGGGCGCCCGTGTCACACGCCTGGGCCGTGATCGCATCAAGACGGCCGAGGGGAACGTTGCCATCCACCGTGGTCCGACTGGCCTCGATCGAGGCCCAGGTGAAATCAGGCTGGAGGCCCTTGGCTTCGCGGAAGCACAGGTAAGCCTCTTCTGCCTGCCCCAGGGCCTTATGGATCAGCCCAAGCTCAAAGGGGATCCAGGGGTTGCTGGCCTGGTCCCGGAACGGGCGCAGAATCTCAAGCGCCTCTTCCGTTCGCCCGCTCTGCCGGTGGGCGTGGGCTCGGATGAACGCCAGCATCGGGTCGGCGGTGTCCTCCGTTGTGGCGGCCAGCCAGCAATTCGTCAGCTCAATGGCTTCGGCGAAACGCTCCCCATCCACCAGCTGCTTGGCCCGCCGGAACAGGGCCTCGGAACTCAGTTGCTCGATGCCGGGCTCAACAAAGCCACCCGTGGGCGGGAGCTGGGAGGAAGGGTCAGGGTCGGCACTCGGTGGGGATGGCTTTCCAGCGATGTCAGTGTCGCCTTCCGAAGCTGGATCCGCGGGACGACCCGTCGCCCGATGACCTCCTGCATAGGCGGCCAGACGATCCCAGTCGCTCTGGGATTCCGGATTGTGCAGAAGCTTGATCTGAAGTGACTTCCGATCTAGAGAATTAACGGGCAAAGTCAAGCGCAATCCAATGGTGGACCGGATGGATGCAAAGAGAATCTAACCCCCAAAGACCTCGCCTCCCCGTGATGGGCATGGCAGCCTGATGAAGCTTTGATGAAATGTTCCGACCCCAGAACCGATTGGGAAGATGTGTCAATCAACACAGGATGATCAGGGCGGCTGATCTACCGCTTCGCTTCGATCACCAGCACGCCAGGTAGATCCGATCCCAGCACGCCATACTTCCAGCTGGCGATGTGATGCATCTGCGCCGCAGCGAAGCCTGCAGCACGCAGTTGATCGAGCACGTCCCACCCCGGAATGCGGTAGACGAGCGAGCCGCCCACTGGCCGGATCGGATCTCCATGCCGCTCAGGGTCCCCGAGCAGTTCTGTCTGATGGGTCACCGGGTCGTATTGCGCTTTCAGGATCGAATCCACCTGCCCGAAAGCCAGTGGGCAGGTGGCCACCAGCCGCCCCCCCGGCCGTAGGACCCGGGCGATCTCCCGGAAGGCCAGCTCCAGCTGAGGCACATGCTCAAAGAGCTCGTTGCAAAGGACGACATCAAAACTGGAATCGGGGAAGGTCAGCGCGCAGAGGTCCTGGTGCAGAACCTCGCTGGTGGCCAGTTCCGCATCTTCCAGGAACTCGCTGCAGGTGAGCCTGGCGGCTCCAAGGTGGCGCCGCATCCACAGAGCAAAAGAACTCAACGCCTCCACCACATACACGTCCAGCTGCACCAGTGATTCCAACGAACCGCAGGTCTGCTCCAACACTCGAAGCACCGCCCGGTTTCGGCTCAGCAATCCGTTCGCCACCAGAGATTCGCGGTAGTTGGGCCCCTGAATCTGAAGGGCCTCCGGCGGAACATGTTCGCCCGTGAGAGGTTCAAGAAATCCAAGCATCTGGCTCACCGCAACAGATTCGTCCAGCAGATTCCCCTGCTGAAGCAGCTCGGCCAGTTCCGGCTGAAACGCGCTGAAGCTGTTGTACGTGCGATAAAGGTCGTGCAGTGCGAGCACCCTCTCACTGGGCATCAGCTGCGGGCGGATTCCGACCTGCGCCAAGGATGCTTCGCCAGCCATGGCGGCAGCCTAGGGAGAAGAGGCCATGGACGCCAGCAAGCTGTGGCACGATCCTGCCCACGATCCGCCCAGGTGGCTCCCATCTCCCCGTTTCTGGGCGCCAGACCCCTCTGGCTGCCGCCGGGAGCGCCCCTACGCCACAGCCCCTCGGCCGCCTGATGCCTGGCCTGACCCGTCAGCGTCTCGATGCGTCCCAGGGTGCCTGAGAGTCATGCCACCATGACCCCACCGTCCTCGCCATCCCCCGGCGGACAACGTGGCCGACTGGATCCAGGAGGCGGAAGTCGCCTATGCCAAGGGCCGCTTTGCCGCCGCCCTCCACCTCTTCCGCCAGGCCCTGAGCCACGACCCGGAGGACGCCAACCTGCAGGCCGCCGCCGCCCGCTGCCTGCGCCAGCTCGGCGAGCACGCCGAAGCCCGGCGGATTCTGGAGGCCATCCTCCTGCGCCAGCCCGATCACTTCGCCGCCGTGCTCGGCATGGCTGAGCTGCTGCTCAGCGGCGGCGAACCGGCCGCTGCCCTTCCCTTCTATCGCCGCGCCGTCGCGGGCGATCCCCGCAACCTGCCGTTGCTGCGCACCTTCAGTCACTGCCTGCTGGCGGCCCGGGAGCCCGGGGAGGCCGAGCAGGTGCTGCAGGCCGCGCTCCAGATCGAACCCCACGACCCGGAGCTGCTCAGCGCCTGGATCGATCTCTGCCAGGCGCGGGGCGATCATCAGCAAGCCCTGCTGCTGTCGGGCACCCTGCTCAGCCTGGCCGCCGCCAGCCCCTGGCACCGGCTGCGGCACGCCCGTCTGCTGGGCCAGCTCCAGCGCCACAGCGAGGCCCTGGCCAGCCTCGAAAACTTCGCCGCCGGGGAGGATCCCCAGCTGGAGGCCCATGGCCTCCAGCTCCGGGGGGTGCTGCTGCGGGAGCTGGGCCGGCTTCCCGAGAGCCTCAGCGCCCTGCGTGCCGCCGTGGCCGCCGATCCCACCTGCCCCGACCATGCCGTGGCCCTCGCCAACCTGCTGGCGGACATCGGTGCCTTCGAGGAGGGGCTGTTCGCGCTGCACACCAGCGAACGCCAGATCGGAGCCGTCCGCGGCCTCGCCCCCCAGCCCTGGCTGCAGTTCGCCAAGGTCACCCTCTACCGGGGTGCCGGCGACAGCGAAGCGGCCCTGGCCATTGCCGATGGTCTCGCCCACGACCCCCAGGTCGGCTTCCATGCCCGGGTGCAGCGGGCGGAGCTGCTCATCCACCTGGGCGATGGCCGCGCCGCCGCAGCGATCGACACCCTCGCCCCCGCCGGCCCCGACCAGGAACGCCAGGCCCGGCTGAGCCGCAGCCAGTGGCTCAAGGGCCTCTACCGCTTTGATGAGGCCCTGGTGCCCCTCGCCCCCCTCCTACGCCACGAGCCCCTCGATCACCTCGCCGCCGAGATGGCCTGCCTGCTCCACACCCTGGTGATGGATCTCACCGCGGCCCAGGAGCTGTTTTTCCGCCTCCGGGCGGCCAAGCAGGCCAGCCCCAATCCCCGCCTCGCCGCCACCGCCAGGCATGGCCTGCATCGCTGCCTGATCGAGGAGTTCCACACCAACCGCGCCGCCACCGCAACCATCCACCAGCTCTGGCGCCGCCCCCCCGCCGAGCGCCTGCAGCTCCTCGCGGCGCTCCTGGAGCAGGAACCGGAATGCAGCGCCGCGGCGCTCTCGCTGCTGATCGCCGCCCGCCAGGCCGGCCGCCTCGACAGCTGGGCCGATGCCGACCGGATCCCGAAGGGCCCGGCCTCGATCCCCCGCCGCATCATCCAGTTCTGGCATGCCAGCACCCCGCCCGATGGGATCCGCTCCCTGATGCAGAGCTGGCCCCAGGCCAACCCCTCCTTCGAGCACCGGGTGTTCCACCAGGCATCGGCCGCCGCCTTCATCGCCGCCCAGGCGCTCCAGAGCGTGCAGGAGGCCTTCCGGCTGGCCCTCAGCCCCGTGCTGCAGGCGGATCTGTTCCGGCTGGCCTACCTCTGGGTCCATGGCGGTGTGTACGCCGATGCCGACGACCGCTGCCGCCACGACCTCACGCCCCTGCTGCCCCCGGGCGTGGAGCTGGTGCTGCAGCAGGAGGACATCGGCTCCATCGGCAACAACCTGATCGCCGCGACCCCCGGCCATCCCTTTCTGCGCCTGGTGCTGGAGCGGGCCGCCCGCCAGGTGATCGAACAGCAGGGCAGCAACCCCTGGTTCCTCACGGGCCCGGGCCTGTTCACCCTCTGCTTCACCCGCCTCTACCGCCAGGCCCTGCTCGACCCCACCGCCGGCCCGCCGCCCGGGGTCTGCCTTCTCACCCAGCAGACCCTCAGCCAGCGCATCAGCATGCATCTGCAGACCCCGGTGAAGGTGAACGAAGGCAGCTGGGCCGCCCCCCAGGGCAGCAGCGGCCGCGCCCGCAGGATGATCCAACCCCGCCGCCGTCGATGTGCCATCCGTCCGGGTCGGCACCCCGTCCAGCCGGCAACCCGATTCCTTACCAGAACAGCGTCAATCTGCCCGAGATCCTCCACAGGCTGGGATGCTCGCTGGTGGTGTCCACCTATCAGGCGGGCAAGCTGGTCACGGTGGGCAGCCACGCCGGCGAACTCGTCTTCGGGCTGGCGAGCTTCAACAAGCCCATGGGCGTGGCCCGCACACCCTCAGGCCTGGTGGTGGGAGGGATGGCCGAAGTCTGGACGCTGCCTGGCTACACCGGCATCGCGGCCCGGCTGCCCCCCGAAGGCACCCACGACATCGCCTTTCTCACCCGTTCCGCCCACCTCACGGGCGCCGTGCTGGGGCATGAACTGGCCTGGGGCAAGCAGGGCCTCTGGTTGGTGAACACCCTGTTCAGCTGCCTCTGCACCCTGGAGGATCCCTGGAGCTTTCGGCCCCGCTGGCAGCCGCCCTTCATTTCCAGCCTCGAGCAGGGCGATCGCTGCCACCTCAATGGCCTGGCCATGGATCCGCAGCAGGGCACGCCCGCCTATGTCACCGCCCTGGGGGAGAGCGACGAACCGGGGGGCTGGCGGCAGCGCAAAGCGGAGGGTGGCTGCCTGATCGCCGTGGACAGTGGTGAGGTGGTGCTGCGGGGGCTGTCGATGCCCCATTCGCCGCGGCTGCATCAGGGCAGGCTGTACCTGCTGGATTCCGGCCACGGCCGCCTGGTGGTGTGCGATCCAGCCGCCGGCCGCATCGACACCATCTGCGAACTGCCCGGCTTCACCCGCGGCCTCGATCTGTTTGGCGACTTCGCCGCCGTGGGTGTATCGAAGATCCGAGAGAAGGAGGTCTTTGGTGACTTGCCGATCTCCCGCAGCGATACCCCCCTGCGTTGCGGCGTGGCGATCGTGCATCTGCCCAGCGCCCGCGTCGTGGCCCAGTTGTGGTTCAACGCAGGGGTGGATGAAATCTTTGCCTGCACCCTGCTGCCGGGCCACCGCAACCCGATCGTGGTGGGGCCCCACGACGCCATGGATCAACAGGAACCCATCTGGATTGTGCCTCCCGATACAACTCTCGAGGTCGAGTTCTGAAAACCCTGCTAATATTTTAAGCTGAAATTCACCTGCGTTGGTCTGGTGGCGTTTCGATCACCTCCCCAGTCCAATCCTCCCCATTCCCATGGCTCAAGTCCTCCTTGCTGGCAGCCTCGAGCCATCCGATGCCCCGACCCTCGCCAGTGCCCTCAGCCAGGTGGAGGAAAGCCTGAGGGTGTGGGCCAGCAGCGCTGAGCTGTTCCAGAGCCTGCTGCAACAGGTGTTTGGCGTTGGTGCCGGGGTCGCTGCCGATGCCCTGCGGAGCGAGCTGCTGGCCGGCGGGCTTGGCCTCCAGCTGGAACGGCTCGACAGCACCACCCTGGCGGGCAGGCGCGGGGCCTACACCAGCGACGGCGCGGACGGCGGCGAACGGATCTACATCAACGACGCCTGGCTCAACACCGCCACAACCCAGGAGATCACGGCCGTTCTCATCGAGGAAATCGGCCATGCCCTGGATCAACGCCTCCATGGATTGCAGGACACCCCCGGCGATGAAGGCGCCCTGTTCGCCGCCCTGCTGCTCCAGCAGCCCCTCAGCGAGCAGCAACGCCTCTCCATCCAGACCGAAGATGACCACGGCACCCTGCAGATCAACGGCCAAACCGTCCTGGTGGAGGCGGCGGAGGCCATCGGCACAGGATTGAGCCCCAACCCCAACGCTGGCGTGATTGATATTGGCCCCGGTGAATTCCAGGAAAACAATGAAGATTTCACCAATGAAGGCACGATCAATAATTCCGGCACCCTCGAGAACTACGGCACACTGTTCAACAACGGGCCATCCTTCTCCAGCATCGCCATCGTTCTGAATGAAGGCCTCATCGCCAACTCCGGCACGATCACCAATACAAGTTATGGCGAGATCGTCAACCGTGGAACCTTCCTGAATCGATCAGAATCCTTCCTCACCAACGATGGTGGCTTCATCAATAATTCTGGCACGATCGATAATAGCGGCACGCTGCTGAACAACGGATTCTCCTTCCTCTTCAATGGGGGCTTGCTTGAAAATGACAAGTCGATCGTGAACGACGGCTCGCTGGAGAATGCCAACCAACTCAATAACAACAATGGTGGCGATATTGTCAATAACAATTTCCTGCGCAACAATGGAGCACTGAATAATGATGGCCTTCTTGAACACATTGATGGAATCTTCGACAACAATGGTCAGATATCAAACAATGGCACGTTCAACAATTCCGCCTTTCTTGACAATAGCACCTTTGGAGAGATTTTGAATAATGGCAACATATTCAATCAAGGGTTCATCCAAAACATTGGCATCACTCGCAACGACAGTTATTTCTATAACGGTGATGCTTTTGTCAACTTCGGCTATCTCAGCTCCCTTGGCCAGTTTCGGAACCTGGGCACGCTCGATAACAATGCCTCAGTAACAATCGAAGGCTTCTTTGATAACCTAGGAACACTCTTCAACATCGGCACCTTTGAAAATAACGGTCAATTCTTTAATGATGGACCCTTTTTAACAGACTCCACCAGCATTCTGATGGGAAGGGGCGATTTCTACGGAGACTTCAACATTGAATCTGGCGAGTTCCGAGCCAATCGAGGTGCCAGGATTTTTGATAACTTTCAAGTCAGTGGTTCGGGTGTTTTCCGAATCGAAGACTACAGCACTTCCGATTCAATTCTCACACTCTTCGGCTCCGGCTCCATCGACCTGGAGTTTGCCACCATCGATTATGGCTCCATCGACTCGCTCACCTTTGGCTCCTATGTGCTGATCGATGCAGAGAATGCCGGTTCCATCTTCATTGATCTGGACCAACAAAACATCCTGTTGGATGCGCTGGAATCATCCGGCCGTGAATACAATCTCTTCAAATTCCAAGATGAAGACCTGGTCCTGGAGGTGACCTGCCTGCTCGCCGGCACGCTGATCGCCACGCCATCCGGAGAGCAGCCGATCGAAACCCTCCAGCCCGGCGATTGGGTGCAGACGGTCAACGGCCCCCGCGCCGTTCGCTTCCTCTCCCGCACCAGCCACAACCCCGTGATTCTGTGGAATCTCGACGAGTTGCCGATTCGCATCAACGCCGGCGCCCTCGGCGGCGGTAGTCCCCGGAGGGATCTCTATGTGAGCAGCGATCACGGCATCCTGATCGAAGGCCATCTGGTCCAGGCCTCAGCCCTGGTGAATGACCGCACCATCTGCCGCACCACCCCCGAGGACTGGTCTCCCCACCGGCCGATCACCTACTACAAACTTGAGTTCCAGGAGCACGAGCTGATCACCGCCGAGGGGCTGTTGGTGGAATCCTTCGTTGACAACCAGGCCCGGGGGGCCTGGGACAACCACCAGCACTACCTGGCCCTCTACGGCGAAGAGCTGCCGATCCGGGAGATGCCCTTGCCCCGCATCAAATACGCCCGCCAACTCAGCGGCATGCTGCGCAGCCATCTTCAGCAACTCCTGGCGCCGGCGACTGTGGCCCTGGAAACTCCATCCCTGTCACGCAGCTGACGTTGTTGAGGAAGACTGGGGGCTGATCGACCAGGCCGGTGCTTGACCCTTTCGCCGCCAGGGTGTAGCCCACAGCCCCCAACGCCCCACAAGCGATGATCCTTCCCGGTGGTCCCCGCTACACCTGGCTCTGGGCGCTGGTGATCGGTCTCTCCGTGTTTCGCGGCGCCAGCCCCCTCTGGCTGCCACAAGGGTCGCCGCTGCATCCATCCCTGTGCCGCCTGATGCCGGGGTTGCCGGCCTGTGGGCGTTGGGGCGGGCGCTGGGAGGGCTGGGCTGATGGCGCGGCTACCAGAGCAGGTGGCAGGGAAAGTCCTTGAGGGCTGGATCGATACTCACCAGGGTGAGGGCTTCCAGCTCGGCCTGGGCGGCCAGCAAGCGGTCAAAGGGATCACGATGGGCCAGGCCATAGCTGCCCGCCCGCAGACCATGGCGCAGCTCGATCGCCAGCAGCTCGAACCCCTGGGCGGCCAACACGGTGGGCAGCTCTTCCAGCAGGGAAGCGGCGGCGGGAAGCTTGCCCAGGCGCACCATGGTGGCGATCTCCCAGCCGGAAGCCGCACTCACCAGCACCCGCGCCCTGGAATCGACGATGGCGGCATGGGCTGCCGGCGAGAGGCGATCGGGTTCAGCCAGCCACCAGAGCAGGGCGTGGGTGTCGAGCAGCACACCAGCGCTCACAGGAGAGGTTTCTCCAGGTCAGAAAGCTCCTCCTCTGGCAGCGGCTCGAGCAGCACCTCCGGCGGAGGCAGGGTGACCACCCCGCTCAAGACGCCGGGCCTGCGGCTGGGTATGGGCGGCTCCAGGGGAACCAGCCTCGCCCAGGGCCGCCCGCCTTTGGCGACCACGATGGTTTCACCAGCGTGGGCGGCGTCGATCAGCCGCGAGAAGTGGGTTTTGGCCTCGTGCACGTTCACGATCCGCGGGACAGGAGCACCCATGGCGATACGGAGCAGGGGCCGTCAGTGGAACGTTAGTCCACTGGCGGACCAACAGCTGCTGGCGGTGACCTGCGGCATCAGGGTTTTCCGAGCCATGACCAGCACCTCACCCCCCCTCATCCACCCGAGCGATCGCTTTGTCGTGGCCAGGCATCGGGGCATGGCGGACAGCGCCAGCTGCCGGGCCTTGCAGCGCCACGGCTCTACCAACCTGCTCACGGCAGGGCGCGAGGCGTTGGATCTGGAAGATCCATGGGCTGTGCGGACCTGGTTCGAGGCGCAGCAACCGGAGGTGGTGCTGCTGGCGGCGCCGAGCTCTCCTGGGCCTTTGGCCGGAGCCGCGACGCCCTGGCCCAGCTGCAGGAGCTGCATCGCCATCTGCGGAGCCACCGGCAGATCCGCGCCGCCGAACAGCTGCGCCAGCAGGTGGGCCGCTTCTGGCCGTCCATCGCGCCGCCCGTGGTGCGAACCCTCCACCATGTGGCCTGCAGCGGCGGCACCCTGATCAGCCGCTACCTGGCGGCCCTGCCGGACGTGGTGCTGCTCAGCGAGCTGAACCCCGCCAACCGGTACGGGGCTGATGCCGGGGTTGCCGGCCTGTGGGCGTTGAGGCTGGCGGCGGCAAAGCCTTGGTGAGCAAGGCGCTGCCTGCAAGACGCCATTGGTGTCCTACCGCCGTGGGTGGTGGGGCCTGGCCCGGCCCATGGCCCCCTGGCGGTGACTCCCCCGCAGCGCCGGGTCGCCAGCAACGTGCACGGCTCCAAGCAGAGGGCTGAAGGCGATCTGACCCTGTCCTCCCCAGCCCAGATCCCAGACCTGTACAGCCTGTACAGAACGCAGGATCCGTCCACCGAACACACCAGCACCCACAACCGCGCCTGGGGCAGAGAAGAAAGCCCAGGGGGCGTCTACACTGAAAGGTGGTCGTCTACACGCTGGCCTGATGGCGCTGAACATCCGCAACCCAGAGGCCGATCGCCTGGCTGGGGAGGTGGCCGCCCTCTCGGGGGAAAACAAAACGGATGCCGTCATCCACGCCCTGCAGGAACGGCTGCAACGCCTCAGACAACAGCAGCGTGAGGCCGCTGGGCGCCCGAGCCTGGCCGATCGCCTCGATGAGATCGCCCTGCGTAGTGCAGCGCGACCACGGAAGGACACCCGCACGCCCGAGGAAATCCTCGGCTACGACGCCATCGGACTGCCGGGCGGATGGTGATCGATTCGTCAGCCATCCTTGCGATTCTGCAGAACGAACCGGAACGTCGTTCCTTCAACGAGGCCATCCAATCCGCCAAGTTCCGACGGATGTCCGCAGCTTCCTTGCTCGAACTCTCCATCGTTCTCGAGGCCCGCTTTGGCGCCGATGGCCAGGGAGATCTGGATTTGTTTGTGGCCGCCGCAGAGATCGAAGTGGTCAGTTTCGACCGCGACCAGGCGGAACTTGCGCGCCTGGCCTTTCGTCGTTTCGGCAAGGGACGCCATCGAGCCGGGTTGAATCTGGGCGACTGTTTCTCCTACGCCCTGGCCAAATCCCTCGCTGCACCCCTTCTTTTCAAGGGCGATGACTTCATCCACACCGATCTGGCACCGGCGATGGAAGCGGGTCGCTGAAGGGTGAGAGCGCGGCCGCCCTCAGGGACCACACCCAGCGGGCATCCCGCCCCAGCTCTCTCGCGAAGCGTGACCCGACGCCATCAGGGTGTCGTGTTCCTCTGGTGTGAGCACGAGCGCGTCGCAGCTGAACGGCAGCAGCTCCAGTGGCCAGCGGAGATCGAGGTCGCTGCCTGCTCCTGCTGGCATGTCCCGCCTCGGCACTGACCATGGCCTGGTCCAGATCCGCGGACGCCTGATGCAGCCAGTCAGCGGATCGGCTCAGGACACCACCACCAACCGCAGCCCCGGCACCTGCCGAAACGACGCATCGCCGGTGATCATCACCGCTTCATCACCCAGCTGCAGGCAACAGGCGGCCTGCAGCGCATCCGGCGTGCGCAGGCTGTGTTGCCCGCGCAGTTCGGTGGCCAGCTCCACCACGGCCGCCGTGAGCTCGACCCAGATCAGATCCGTACGGCAGAAAAAGGCATCAAAGATGGCCAGGGTGGCTGGATCACGGCGACGCAGTGGGCCGACACGACATTCCAACCAGCTCAGGCGGCTGACGGCCGTTCCCATGCCTGGGTCGCTGGCGACCAGCTCGGCCAGCGCCTGCTTGACGCCATGAACCCACGGCTCGCGGCCCTCCAGCACGTAGATCAGGGCACTGGCATCAAAAAAGGCGATCACCAGTCGCGTTCCTCCTCCAGCGCCGCATCGATCTCCTCCTTGGTGCGGCCCTCCGCGGCCGTGGGGCAGCTGATCAGCCACTCCAACGCCGAAACCTCAGGCGGCGGGGCCAGGGCCGCTCGCTGACACAGCAGCTGGTACTGGCGTTCACTGAGCACAACCCCGGCCGTGCGGTTCCGCTTCATCAGATGCACCGGGCCCCTTTGCAGGGCCTCTTCGATGGCGGCGATGCCGCGCCGCTTCAGCTCACTGGAGCTGAGGTGACTGCCGTTCACCCGATCCATCTCACGCCAGGGCCATCGCTTGCCCCACACCCTAGCCGCAATTCAGTACTGAAGACAGTACTGAAACCTGCGTGGCTGGATCCATCCGCCGAACCACCACCACAAGGCGGCCTTGGCAGCGTTCAGGACGCGGTGGGCAGGAGCTTGCCCAATTGGGCCTCCACCCCGGCGCGATCGGCGGCGGCCAAAGCACCCAGCCCCCCTGACACCAGCCGCTCGTCGAGGGTGAACAGCTTGAAGCGCACCAGGCAGGGCTGGGGCAGTCCTGCGGCCTCCAGATCCTCCAGAGGCCAATCGAGGGGCCACGCGGATGGCCGCGCCGATGTGATCATCGCCAGCAGCAGATGGCCGCAGCCACGCTGGAAGTCGCTCTGGGAGAGCACCAACGCCGGCCGCAGCTTCTGGGCCTGCCGATCCGTGAAGGGGAACGGCACGCGCACCACCGCGTACCTCTCGAAGGGGCTCATAGATCGCGGAACGCCTCCTCATCCTCCGGGCTGCTCCACTCGCCCAGGCTGCTCTCCAGCCCCTGCAGATAGACCAGATCCAACGGCGCCACAGCCCGCACGCGCACCGAGCCGTCCTCCAACTCCCAGCTGAGCTGATCGCCTTGCCGCAAACCCAGGGCCTCACGCACCGCCTTCGGCACCGTGACCTGCCCCTTGGCGGTGAGTGTGGCGATCTCCTTCGCTGGCATCGCTGGCCAACCAATCACTGGACGTCACCCTAGACCGGAAGCCTCCTTGTCGTAAGGCGTCCTTACGGGTTTGCGGCAAAGCTGCTGGCTGACGCTGATCCATCCCCGGGGCTTCAAGGCCATCGGGTCCTGTCCGCCCGGCCGGATCCCAGACCTGTACAGCCTGTACAGAATGCCGGATCCATCTGCCGACTCCACCCCACCGAACGCATCCCCACCAACCGCAACCCTGAGCTTTTACGACTCCACCAGCCTCCAGAAGCCCCAGCGCCCCCCGAAGCCCTCCTGCAGCCGCCCCACGAAGGCGGCATGGTCGGGGTGGCCCTGCCAGTCGTCGATGCGGTCGGCCAGCCGGTCGCAGTGGCGCAGGTGTTCGGCGGCATGGCGGTAGCGGCTGGAGCGCCCCATCGCCAGCGCCCCCCACACCATCGGCCGCAGCAGCAGCGTGGCCGCCAGCGGGTGGTCGGCGCTGAGCCGCTCGGCGGCGGCGCTGTGGATCGCGTAGGCCTCCCCGTCCCACGCCGTGGCCTGGTCCAGCACCAGGCGGGCGGCCCGGGGGAGCGCCCCCCACCCCACCAGAAACTCCAGCGCCAGCAGCCGATTCGGGTGCTGCTCGGCCACCCGCAGGGCCCCCTCTTCCGCCTCCCCATCCTCGAAGGCGGCGAGGCGCCCCAGGAATGCGCGCAGGTGGGGGATCGAAAGCGTGCGGCAGAACCACTGCCAGCGCATCTCCTGGGCCTCGGCCGGTCGGTCCAGGGCCTCCAGGGCGGCCATGCGGCGCTCCTGCCAGGCGCCATCGAGCCGGCCGGGGAGCTCCGGCTCGGCGCCATCGAGGATCTCCAGGGCCTCGGCGGCCCGGCCGTTGGCCAGCAGCACCCGGGCCACGTCGGCGGCGATGGGGCGCCGGCGCAGGTCCGCGGCGCTGAACTGGCCCCGGTAGCCCTCCCCATCCCCCCGGACCTCGGCGATCTGCAGCAGCAGCCGGCTGCCGTCGCGGGCGCCGCCATCGCGGCAGCAGCCCTCCAGCCGCTGCAGGCCAGCGTCACCCAGGGCCTCCTGCAGGGCGGGCACCAGCCCATCGAACTGGCCATGGTCGTTCTCCAGCAGCAGCTCGGCGGCGTGCTCCGCCAGGGCCTCCGGCGCCAGCCGGGCCGCCAGCGCCAGCGGTCCGAGCTGGCCGGCCGCCCGCTCGAACACGCCGATCACCGCACCGGTGCTGTCGGAGCAGCGCCCCAGCACCCCGCCGGAAATCTCCAGAAACCGAAGCAGCAACTCGCAGGCCCCCCGGGGGTCCTCGGCCGCGATCGGCCCGGTGATCGCCCCCAGCTGGGCCTCCAGATCGCTGCGCAGCGCCGGGCGCCGGGCCGAGCTCACGAACGTCCGGGCCCGATCGATCGCCGCCAGCCGTTTGCGCACCTCCTGGGCGGCGTCCCCGGCCCCCTCCGCCGCCGCCAGCGCCAGCCGCAGCCGCCGCTGGATCACCGCCTGGCCACTGGACACCTCCATCAGGAGCTCCGCCAGCGCCGCGGCCCCCAGGGCCTCCAGGTTGCGGGCGTTGAGGCTGCGCTTGCTGGCCACGGCGACCTTCAGAGGCTGTAGGGGACCAGCACGCCCGCCAACGCCTCGGGAAAATCCCGGCTGTTGCGCGTGGCCAGCCGCAACTGATGGCAACGGGCGGTGGCCAGGATGATGGCGTCCGGCACCTTCAGCCCCAGGGCGCGGCGGCAGTCCGCCGCTTCCCGGGCCACGGCGCCATCGAGCGGCAGACAGTGGAAGCCCCGCAACCACACCTCCACCGCCTCGCTTTCACCCGGACCGCAACCCACCAGCACCTCGATCCAGGTGATCACGCTGATGGAACAGCGGGGCTGGGCCTGGATCCACTGCAAGGCAACATCCTTGCCCAGCAATACATCAATGAGGATGTTGGAGTCGAGCAGCAGCCCCATCAGCGCGGGTCCCACTCCTGCCGCATCCGCCGCTGCAAGGCCACCCCATCGAGGTCCCGGTCGCTCCAGAGCCCGAACACCTCCCCGTGGCGTGGCCGCTCCCGCTCCAGCCAGAGGGTCAGAGCCTCCCGCAGCGCCTGGGCCCGGGAAATGCCCCGCTGGGAACAGAGGGCATCCAGCTGATCGCGCTCGCCCTCGGGCAGATCCACGATGGTCCGCATGACATGACCGTCATCAGATGACGTCATCATAAGCGCCGTTGACGCTGGCCCTGTACAGGCTGTACACAACGCTGCAGCCTGCCAACCAGCCCCCTCCGCCGCCCGCGACCGCGGACAGTCGGTGTGCGCCATCCCTACGTCAGCGCCTCTGGAGGCGCCGTCACCCTGGGCGAGAGCCCCAGATCCACCACCAGGCTGGCAAAGGAACGATCGAAACTGACCATGGCACCACAGCCCTCACTGCGCGCCAGGTGCATGGCATCGGCGAAGTCCATGCCTTGCCGATGCCAGTCCAGGGCGCATCGCACCAGTTCCTCCTGCTCCACATGCACCTGGCGGATGGCCATCAAGCCTTCGACCGCCTGGATCACGGCCTCCCGCGGCAGCCGATAGGCGCCTCGCAGCACCCACTCCAGCTCCAGCACCACCGTGATCGGAACAAAACAGCCGACACTCGCATCAATGAGGTCAGCCGCACGACGGGCCTGCTCCGCATCGTCATTGGTGAGCAGCCTCACCAGGACATTCGTGTCGAGAGCGACTGGCAGGCTCATCGGGTGGCATACAGGGCAGGATCCATCTCCTGCAGCGACAGGGCTGGTCCGCGGTAGCCAAGGCAGCCGATGAGCGCATGGGCCGAAGTTTCTGCGCTGGTGGCCAATGGCTTGAGGCGCAGCCCATCCGGTTCCAGGCTCAGGGCCAACCGATCCCCTGTCCGCAGCCCCAGCAGCTGACGCAAACGGGCCGGGATCACCAGTTGCCCCTTGGAGGACAACGTCAGCAGGGCATCCATGGCGACCTCCGGCGCGAAGCCTTACCAGAGTAAGCCAGACTCACTGCCCTCTCACAGCCCATCGGCCAGGCCCTCCAGCGCCGCCGCCGCCCCCTCGGCGCCCGCCAGCGCCAGGGCCTCCACCAGGCTCAGCAGGGTCGCCTGGCGCTGGCTCAGGGCCACCGCCTCCTTCGACGCCCCCAGCGCCTCGGCGTGGGCGAAGGCCAGCCCCACCTGCTGCTGCTGCTGCCGCTCCTGGGCCGAGGGCTCGATCAGCTGGCTGAGGGCCACCCCGTAGCGCAGCCAGGCCGCCGGCTCGTGGCTCTCCAGCGGGTGGGCCGCGATCACGGCCCGCCAGTCCGTCGGCCTGGGATCCGGCTGGCTCATCGGCCCGGCTCCGCCACCGCTTCAGCCCCCAGCCACGCCGCCAGGGGGGAGGCCAGCGCCACCGCCAGCACCCCATAGCGGCTGCCGATGGCCTGGACCAAAGGCAGCCGGTAGGCCCCGCCCCCGACCAGCAGCACCGTGAACGGCCGCTCCCGATGCAGCGCCTCCACCGCCGCCACCAGGGCCTCCAGGCTGTGCTCGAAGCCGGCCGCGGGCCGCTGCGGGTGGCAGCTCTGGGGCACCGCCAGGCAGCGCAGGCCGAAGGCCGCCCCGGCGAACAGCCGGCCGGCCCGGTGCGCCTCCTGCAGCGCCGCGACCGCTTCGGGCCCCTCGCCCACCAGCACCACCTCCCCACCGCCGAGCCGCTCCAACAGGGCGGTGCCGCCGGGCGGCTGCCGCCGCTGGCTCGCCTGCCCCCAGGGTTGCCACAGCTTCAGGGTGGCCCCGTCGCCGCTCCACACCTGGGCCTGCAGCAGGGCCTGCAGCGCCGGCCGGGCCCACTGCCGCAGGCTCTCCAGCGGCGCGTGGGTGGTGGCATAGAAGCCGGCCTCCCGCTCGAAGCGCCGAAGCAGCTCCAGGCTGTCCGGCGGTTCGGGGCCCTCCACGGCGGCCGCGCCCCAGAAGTCGCTGTCGTGGTGGCGGCGGCGCAGTTCGGCCAGGGCCTCCTCCAGGGGCTCGGCCGGCCCTTCGGCGCGCTGCAGCAGCTGCAGCTCCAGCGGATCCAGCTCCACCACCAGGGTGCCCGGGCGCCACGCCACCGCCGGCAGGGCCGCCGCCGGCGCCGGGCCGGGCCGTTCCTCGTCCTCCTCCAGCCATTCCGCCTCCAGCACCTCCAGGCCCTCGGAGCCCTCGGTGGCCCGGCGGCCGTTGCCGACGCGGCCCTGCTGCAGCAGCTCCAGGCTGAAGCGGGCCCGCAGCAGTGCCGCCTCGAAGGCCCCCCGCTGCTCCGCCACCACCGGCAACCGCCCCACCCGCGCCACCAGCAGCTCCAGCTCAGGCTCCGCCAGAGCCCCGGCGGGCGGCAGGGCTTCGATCAGCCGCTCCAGGGAGGCGCGCCAGGCCAGATCCACCCACGCCGGCACCGGATCGAGCAACTGGGCCAGGCGCAGGAACAGATCCAGGCAGGGCCCCGCGGCGTCGGCGTCCGTCCGGAGCCGCTGCTGCCAGGCCAGGGCCCCGTGCTGCACCAGCTGCTGCTCCAGCACCGGCAGCCAGTCGGGCACCGCCCACGGCTGGGCCGCCGTCGGCTCGAGAATCCCCGCCATCCGCAGGCAGAGCTCGGCATCACCGGCCCGCTCGGGAAGGCTGAAGTCGACCGGCTTCCCGTTGCGGGGCACCAACCGCCCGTGCACCTGGCCCGCCAGCTGCCCCAGCAGCTCGCCGTAGCGCTGCCACAGCACCGCCGCCACCGCCGGCCGCGCCGCCGCCAGCTCGATCACGTGGCCCAGCAGATCCTCGTGGGCGGCCAGGGCCCGCTCCAGATGGCCCTGCTCCAGCGCCTCGCGCAGGGCCGCCGCACTCGCGTCGGTCAGCTCCGCCAGCAGGGGGTCATCCCCGCCATCCCCCCCGACCCGCAGCGAAGCGATCAGCTGGTGGTACGCCGGGTAGGGCAGGGCCAGCTCCCGCAGCCGCCACAGCGGCACCCAGACGCCAGGCTCGCCGCTCCCGCCGCCCGCGGTGTCGATGGCGGAACGAGACAAAGCGGGACGGGGGCAATAAGGTTTCGCCATCGATTCCAGCATGGCTGCGATGCTCGCCGAGCCGCCCGGCACCCTGGAAGGCAGCGGAGCCTCCCTCGCTGAGTGGCGTCGCCCCGGCCTGGTGGGCCGGCTCGAAGGCTGGAGTCCGGAGGGCGGCCTGGGCGGCTGGGCCTGCCCCTGGCCCCTGCAGGCCGACGCCCCCCCCCTGCGCCTGCAGCTGCTGATCGACGACCTGCTCGTTCCCGGCCAGCGCCGGCTGATCGCCGAACTGACCGCCGCCCAGGCCCGGCCCGATCTGCAGCCCCTGGGCCTCGCCCAGCCCTGCGGCTTCCGCTTCTGGTGGGGGCCCGCCCAGCCCCTGCCCCCCTATGGCCAGGGGCTGGTGCTGCGCGTGCTGGCCGCCGAGGGCGGCGTCGAGCTGGCCGGCAGTCCGATGCGCCTCGATGCGGCCACCTATGCCCAGATCGACCAGCAGCGCCAGCACGGTCCGGTGCGCGACGGCGCCTTCACCCGCCTGGAGGCCCCCCTGCTGCACGGCTGGGGCCGGGGACCCGAGCCCCTGGTGCTGCGCCTCGACGGCGCCAGCACCCTGCCGATCACGCCCCCCGACCCCCTGCCGGAGGGGCCCTGGCCCTTCCAGCAGCTGCTCCCCACCGCCCTCAGCGACGGCGCCATCCATCACCTGCAGCTGGAGACCGCCGCCGGCCAGGTGCTGGATCAGCGCTTCGAGCTGCTGCCCTTCCACCTCACCCCCTGGGCGGCCCTGCAGCAGCACGCCCGCCCCCCCTTCCCCGACGAGTTCGCCCCCCTGGCCCGCGAGCGCTACCGCAGCCTGCGCATCTGGCTCGCCTGGGCCGATGCCCACGGCACCCCCCTGCCCCCTGACCTGCCCCTGCTGCAGCGCCTGCTCGAACACCCCCTGCCCAGCGGCGCCTCCGACCAGGAGCCCGGCCCCGACGGCGGCGCCGTGCCGCGCCAGCCCCTGCACCTGCCGATCGCCGCCGATCCGCTGGTGTCGATCGTGATCCCGGTCCACAACCAGTACGGCGTCACCCGCCGCTGCCTGGCGGCGATCGCCTACGCCCCCACCCGCGTCCCCTTCGAGGTGCTGGTGGTCGACGACGGCTCGACGGACGGCACCGCCGACGCCCTGGCCGCCGAGGCCCCCGGGGTGCGCGTCATCCACCACGACTTCGCCCGCGGCTTCAACCAGGCCTGCTGCAGCGGCGCCGCCGCCGCCCGCGCCCCCGTCCTGGTGCTGCTCAACAACGACACCGAACCCTGCGCCGCCTGGCTGGAGGAGTTGCTCGATCCCTTCGAGCGCTGGGACGACACCGGCCTGGTGGGGGCCCAGCTGCTCTACCCCGACGGCAGCCTGCAGGAAGCGGGCGGCATCGTCTGGGGCAACGGCGAACCCTGGAACTACGGCCGGGGCGGCAACCCCCACGACCCCCGCGTCGCCTACGCCCGCCAGGTGGATTACGTCAGCGCCGCCGCCCTCGCCATCCGCCGCGAGCTCTGGAACGCGCTCGGGGGCTTCAGCCCCGAGTTCTCGCCCGCCTACTACGAGGACACCGACCTGGCCTTCAAGGTGCGCCAGGCCGGCCACAGCGTGCGCTACGCCCCCCTGGCGCGGGTGATCCACCACGAAGGCCTCAGCTGCGGCACCGACACCGGCGCCGACACCGGCCTCAAGCGCTTCCAGGCCGTCAACGGCCCCGTCTTCCAGCAGAAATGGTCCGGGGCCTTCCAGGGCAGCCTTGAACCCAGCCACGCCAGCGCCGAAACCATCAAGGACCGCGGCATCCTCGGCCGCGCCCTGTTCCTCGACCAGGAGACCCCCCGGCCCGATCGCGATGCCGGCAGCCACGCCGCCCTGGTGGAGATCGAGCTGCTCCAGGCCCTGGGCTGGAAGGTGACCCTGCTGCCCCTCAACCTCGCCTGGCTGGCCAACTACAGCCAGGAGCTCCAGCGCCGCGGCGTCGAGGTCCTCCATGCCCCCTTCGTCCTGTCCCTTGAGCAGGTCCTGGCCGAACGGGGCGCCAGCTTCGATCTGATCTATCTCACCCGCTACACCGTGGCCGCCGCGGCCCTGCCCCTGATCCAGCGCCACGCCCCCCAGGCCCGCCTGCTCTTCTGCAACGCCGACCTGCACCACCTGCGCCAGCTGCGCGCCGCCCGCGCCGAGGGCCTCGACGGCGACGCGGCCCGCCGTGCCCTCGACGCGGTGGAGGAGGTGAAGCGCCAGGAGCTGGCGGTGATGCGCCAGGTGGATCTCACCTTCAGCTATTCCGACGTGGAGCGGGCGGTGATCGAGGCCGAGACCCTCGGCGAGGCCGCCACCGCCCCCTGCCCCTGGGTGGTGCACGGCCCGGAGACCCCCGCCCCCCTCGAGGGCCGCAGCGGCCTGGCCTTCCTGGGCAGCTACGGCCACCCCCCCAACCGCGACGCCGTCGAGGCCTTCCTGCAGCAGGTGTGGCCCGCCCTGCTGCAGCAGCGGCCCGAACTGCGCCTCCATCTGTATGGCAGCGGCCTCGATGCCACCCTCGCCGCCCGCTGGGGCGCCGAAGCCGGCGTCATCGTCGAGGGCTGGGTGGCCGATCCCGCCACCGTGTACAACCGCCACCGGCTGTTCGTGGCGCCGCTGCGCTCCGGCGCCGGCCTCAAGGGCAAGGTGGTGGCCGCCGCCGCCCACGGCATCCCCCAGGTGCTCAGCCCCCTGGCCGCCGAAGCCACCGGCCTGCGCCACGGCCAGGAGGTGCTGATCGCCCGCAGCCCCGACGACTGGTGCCGGGCCGTGCTCCAGCTCGATGGCGACGACGACGCCTGGCGCGCCATGGGTGCCGCCGCCTTCGCCTACGCCCGCGCCACCTGGAGCCGTGACAACGGCCTGGCCCTGATGGCCGACGCCCTCGACCGCCTCCAGTTGCCCCACCGGAGGTGCGCCCCATGACCACCCCCCGCGACACCCTGCCCGAACCCCTCGCCGGCCTGCCGGAGCCGGCGGTGGTGGAGCTCCCCCCCGGCCGCCCCTGGCTGGCCCTCTCTGAGCTCAACCGCCTCATCCGCCAGCAGGGCCAGGCCCATCCCCTGGCCCGCGCCTGGGTGCTCGACCAGCTCGTCCACGCCATCCCCCTGCCCGTGGGGGAGGAGAAGGCCCTGATGGCCGCCTTCCTGCAGCGCCGCGGCATCACCGACGACGAGCACGTGCCCGGCTGGCTGCAGGAGCGCGGCCTGGTCTTCGACGACCTGCGCATCCTCGCCACCCAGAAGCGGCGCCTGCAGCGCCTGGTGCGCTGCCGCTGGGACAACGAGGTGGAGGTGCGCTTCCTGCAGCGCAAGCCCGAGCTCGACCAGGTGGTCTATTCCCTGCTGCGCGTCGACAGCGAGGGCCTCGCCGCCGAGCTCCATCACCAGATCGCCGAAGGGGAAGCCGACTTCGCCGATCTCGCCCCGCTCCACTCCGAAGGCCCCGAGCGCCACTGCCGCGGCCAGATCGGCCCCCTGCCCCTCGCCACCGGCCACGACAGCCTGGTCAGCCGCCTGCGGCGGGGCCGCCCGGGCCAGCTGTTCGAACCCTTCCAGGCGGGCGACAGCTGGGTGGTGCTGAGGCTCGAACAGTTCCTGCCGGCCGAGTTGAACGACGCCACCAGGGAGCGCATGATGGGCGAACTCTTCGAGGAATGGCTCGAGCAGCGGGTGCGGCTCCTCCTCGAAGGTCAGCCGCTGCCGCCCCTCGACGCGATGCTCGCCCTGCTGCAGGAGGACGACAGCCCATGACCTCCTCCCCCGGAGCCATCAGCGGCCTGCTCAACGACTTCGCGCCCTTCGACCGGCTCCCCCCCGCCCGTCGCGACGCGATCGACCCCCTGCTGGAGCCCCTGCGCTTCCGCATCGGCCAGACCGTCCTGCGCCCCGACGTGCTGCCCGAGGGGGTGCTGCTGCTCTGCAGCGGCCAGCTGCGCAGCCTCGGCCCCAGCCCCAGCGGCCGGGGCCTGCGCACGATCGAGCGCCTCGGCCCCGGCTCCATGGCCGGCTGGGCCGGCCTGCTGCGCCGCGATCCCTGCGAACATCTGCGCGCCACCACCGAGGTGGAGGCCCTGCTGCTCCCCGCCGCCGCCTTCCGCGATCTCCTGGCCGGCCATCCCGACGTCGCCGCCTGGTTCGCCAACCAGCCCAGCGCCGCCGAGCTCCACACCCTGTTGCTGGCCCTCGCCAAGCGGGATCCCCTCGGTGAGGCCCTGCTCGACGACTGGCCCCTGCCCCCCGAGCAGGTGCGCCTGCGCAGCCGGCCCCCCGGTGCCCCCGCCGAGCTGGGCCTGCCCCCCGGCTTCCGCTGGTACGCCAGCAGCGGCCTGCCCCTGGCCGAACCCTGGTCGGAGCGTCCCCTGGCGCCCGCCGGTCCCGAAGCCCCCTGGCTGCGGCTGGTGGGCCTGGCGATCCCGCGCGAGGCGGAGGCCCCGATCACCCTCGGCGCCGAACCCCTCGCCCCCACCGTGCTGGCCGAGGAGGCCGGCGGCAGCTACACGCCTGCCATCGAGCCCCCGCCCCGCCGGGCCGGCGACCGCGCCGGCGAGCTCGCCCTGGCCCGCGCCAGCGGCCCCCGGGCCGTGCCCATCGCCCTCTGCCAGGCCCTGGCCGACTTCTTCGGCCTGCCCCTCAACCGCGATGCCCTGGCCGATCAGGTGGACGCGATCCTGCAGCGCCAGGACCGGCTCAACCTGGTCAACATCGGCCAGATCATGGACACCCTCGGCCTGCGGGTGGTGCTCTCCCGCGTGCCCGCCAGCCGCCTGGCCCGTGTTCCAGCCCCGGCCCTGCTGTACCAGAACGGCCACTTCGGCCTGCTCGACGGTGTCGAGCCCGATGGCCGCGCCCGCCTGCTGGAGGCCGAGCTCGGCGCCCTGCTGGTGCCCGCCGAGGAGCTCATCACCCACGACGGCGGCCTGGTGGAGCTGCTGCTGTTCGACCGCAAACCCGATGCCAAGCAGCAGCGCTTCACCTGGAGCTGGTATGTCCCCTTCCTGCGTCAGCACCGCCGCGAACTGATCGAGGTGATGGTGGCCTCGGTGGTGATCAACGCCCTGCGGGTGGTCTTCCCCCTCGGCCTGATGGTGCTGATCCAGAGCGTGGTGGCCAGCCGCAACCTCGGCGCCCTGGTGAGCATCGCCAGCGTGATGCTGCTGGCCACCCTGGTGGAGAGCATCTTCAAGACCCTGCGCAGCTTCCTGTTCACCGATCTGGCCAACCGCGTCGACCAGGACGCCAAGGCCACGATCCTCGACCAGATGGTGCGCCTGCCCCAGGGCTTCTTCGATGCCCGCCCCGTGGGCCAGATCACCTTCTACTTCTCCCAGCTCGATCGCCTGCGCGACTTCCTGCTCGGCCAGACCCTGCCCACGCTGATCGACTTCGCCTTCAGCCTCATCTACCTGGCCATCCTCTTCGCCATCAGCCCCCTGCTCACCCTGGTGGTCCTGGCCACCCTGCCCCTGATCGCCGCCGTGGGCCTGGTCAGCAATCCCCTGGTGCGCAGCCAGATCCAACGCACCATGGGCCAGGCCGTGCGCGCCTCCAGCTTCCTCACCGAAGCCATCACCGGCATCCAGACGATCAAATCCCAGAACGCCGAACTCAAGACCCGCTGGGAGTTCCAGAACCGCTACGCCGCCTACATCGGCGAGGACTTCAAGCTCAAGGTCACCCGCGAATCGATCGCCAACCTTTCCACCTTCCTCAGCAACATGGGGCAGCTGGTGGTGATCGCCGTGGCCGTCTGGCTGATCATCAAGGGGCAGCTCAGCATCGGCGCCCTGTTCGGCTTCAACATTCTTTCCGGCTACATCCGCCAGCCCCTGGTGCAGCTGGTGGCCACCTGGCAGGACTTCCAGTTCAACACCCAGGCCCTGCGCATGGTGGCCGATGTGGTCGACCGCGACACCGAGCAGACCACCGAGCAGTCCACCAACATCCCCCTGCCCCCCCTCCAGGGCCGGGTGCAGTTCGTGGATGTGGGCTTCCGCTTCCGCGACCAGGGGCCCCTGGTGCTCGACGGCGTCGATCTGGAGGTCCCCGCCGGCTCCTTCGTGGGGCTGGTGGGCGGCTCCGGCAGCGGCAAGTCCACCCTGCTGAAGCTCCTCTCCCGCTTCTACGCCCCCCTGCGGGGCAGCGTCCTGATCGACGGCCTCGACATCGGCAAGGTGGAGCTCTATTCCCTGCGCCGCCAGATCGGGGTGGTGCCCCAGGATTCGCTGCTCTTCGACGGCACCATCCGCGAGAACCTGCTGATGGTGAAGCCCGATGCCACCGCCGCCGAGATGATCCGCGCCGCCCGCATCGCCTGCGCCCACGACTTCATCATGCAGATGCCCCAGGGCTACAACTCCAGCGTCGGCGAGCGGGGTGCCGGCCTCTCCGGTGGCCAGCGCCAGCGCCTCGCCCTGGCCCGCGCCGTGCTCCAGAACCCCCGCATGCTGATCCTCGACGAAGCCACCAGCGCCCTGGACGCCAGCACCGAGCGCCAGGTGTGCATCAACCTGTTCGAGGCCTTCCGGGGCCGCACCGTCTTCTTCATCACCCACCGCCTCTCCACCATCCAGCCCGCCGACCTGATCGTGCTGATGGACCGGGGCGCCGTGATGGAGCAGGGCAGCCACCGCCAGCTGATGCAGCAGCGCGGCTGGTACTACGCCCTCTACCGCAGCCAGAACCAGGAGGGACTCAGCTGATGGCCACCCCGCCCCGCGCCTCCGATCCCGCCTCCCGCCTCGTCGCCCTGCTCGACGGCTGTGTCAGCTGGCTGCGCTCCCCCCGGGCCAGCCGCCGTCACCCAGTGATTCCGGTGCGCGTCGATCTGGTGGGCCAGGGCTCCCTTCCCGCCGGAGCGCCGGCAGCCGACCCCACAGGCCCCACAGACCCCACAGACCCCGCCCCGGCCAGCCACCCCTTCGGCAGCGGCCTGGCCACCACCGGCTCGGACGCGGCCCAGGAGTGGTCGTTCCGCGAAACCGTGGTGCTGCGCAAGAGCCGCCGCAGCTCCAGCCTGCTGCTCTGGGCCGGGGTGGGGGGGGTGGCCGCCCTCGGCCTCTGGAGTGTCACCGCACCGATCTCCGAAACCGTGGCGGTGCCCGGCAAGCTCGAGCCCACCAGCACCGTCAAGGACGTGGCCTCCCCCGTCCCCGGTGTGGTGGAGGAGGTGCTGGTGAAGGAGGGCCAGTCGGTGAAGCGGGGCCAGCCCCTGATCCGTTTCGACCTGCGCGAACCCCGCAGCAAGCTGGCCGCCGCCGAGAGCATCCGCGAGCGGCTGCTCAACGAGAACCGCATCGCCAAGGCCACCCTCGGCGAGGAGGCCGCCACCGCCGGCCTCACCGCCAACCAGCGCAGCCAGCTGCGTGATCGCGCCCGCGAGCTCAACAGCCGCCTGGAGG
This sequence comes from Cyanobium gracile UHCC 0139, assembly GCF_034931325.1. Taxonomy (GTDB): domain Bacteria; phylum Cyanobacteriota; class Cyanobacteriia; order PCC-6307; family Cyanobiaceae; genus Cyanobium; species Cyanobium gracile_B. The sequence continues at coordinate 93,242 of NZ_JAYGHX010000009.1, forward strand.
CCGCCCGCGAGGAACTGGCCAAGAGCACCACCCGCCTGGCCGGCTACCGCGATTCCCTGCGCATCTACAGCGACATCGAACGCCGCTACCAGTCCCTGGTGCGCGATGGCGCCGTCAGCGAGGTGCAGCTGCTCGAGGCCCGCAACCGCATGCAGGACCTCCAGACCAATGTGGCCGAGGAGGAGCGCGAGATCGCCCGGCTGCGCTCCCAGCTGGTCAACACCGGCTCCGGCACCGACGTGGAACTGCGCACCGCGATCGAAGCCAACCTGCGTCAGATCAGTGACCTCGATGCCCAGATCCGCCAGGCCCGCCTCCAGATCCAGTACGGCGTGCTCACGGCTCCCGCCGATGGCCTCGTCTTCGACGTCGACGTCAGCGCCGGCAGCGTGGTGGGCGCCGCCGCCTCCACCCCCGTGCTGAAGGTGGTCCCCCAGGATTCCCTGCGGGCCAAGGTCTACCTGCCCAACAAGGCCATCGGCTTCGTGCAGGTGGGCCAGAGCGCCGAACTCTCGCTCGAAACCTTCCCCGCCAGCAGCTTCGGCTACGTGCCGGCGACGGTGGAACGGATCGGCTCCGATGCCCTCACCCCCGAGGAGCAGGCCCAGGTGCTCGGCACCCAGGCCGAGGGCCTCCATTTCCCGGTGATCCTCAAGTTGGGCCGCCAGAGCCTCCCCCTGCCCGACAAGGACAGCGTGCCGCTTCAGGCCGGCATGGCCCTCACCGCCGACATCAACCTGCGCGAGCGACGCGTCATCAGCCTGCTCACCGGTCTGTTCGAGGACCAGCGCCGCAATCTCCAGCGCCTGCGATTCAATTGAGCACCCGGCCCCAGGGCGACTGGTGGCGCTTCGTGCCGCCCGAACAGCGCCGGCGCCGACGCTTCAAGGCCTGGCGCCTGCGCGTCAGGGAGCGCCTGCGCCAGCGCTGGGTGGGCCTGGCCCTGGCCTTCCTCGCCTACGGCCTGGTGCTGCTCTGGCTGGTGCTCCACCTGCCCCCGGTGGTGAGCCTGCTCGCCCTGGCTCCGATGATCCTGCTGCCCCTGCTGGGCTACCTCACCTACTGGCTGCTGTGGAAGGAGTTCCACGAGTGAGGACTCAGCTCTTCACATACAGGCTGGGCAGCGCCCCCAGCAGCCACTGCGGCATGAACTGCTCCCCACCCGCGAAGCCGATCTTGCCGGGCGGGTAGAAGGGCAGGGACGCCAGCACCGCCTGGGCGGCCCTGGGTCGGGTCATGTTGCGCACGTACTGGGCCAGCTGGGCCCGCAGCTGCCGGTCCTCCTCCGTCAGGTGGGTGCCGGCGTAGCCACTGCGCAGGAACTTGCGATAAAGATCGCCGAAGGTGCTCTCGAACAGGGACTGCAACTGGTCGTCGGGGGTGTCCAGCCAGATCTGGCCCAGCTGGCGCCGGTAGCCGCCCAGCTCCTGGCGGATGGCCCCATCGTCGGGGTCGATCTCGAACAGGTTGACCAGGCCGTTGAGGCGGGTGAGGAACTCCTCGCTGGCGGTGAGCTGCAGGGCCTGGGCGCCGGTGAAGCCGGAGAGCTGGGGCAGGGGCAGCCGCTCCGGCTCCACGCCCACCGATCCCGTCGCCGGCCCCGCCGTCGACCCCGCCGCGGGTGCCAGGGCGCGGCGCTCCAGGGGGCTGGGCTGGCGCAGGCGCGGCAGCAGTTCCGGCTCAAACAGGCTGGCGTAGTCCTCCAGCAACCAGGCCGGCAGATTCTGTTCGCAGTTGCGCACTTTCATCTTGCCGCGACGGAAATAGGGCATCACCGCCAGCAGAACGTTGGCCATTTCCGGCCGATCGAAGCCGCTCTGGAGCCGCTCGGAGAGATGGTCCCTCCAGCTCTCTTCATCGCGCAGCAGCGGCTGGGAGGCCAACGCGCCGCTGATCATCTGGCGGTAGCTCTGACCCACCGCCGAGCCATAGAGAAGCTCCAGCGCATCGATCGGCGCACTCAACCAGAATTTCGACAGGCACTGGCGTGCCAGCCTGGCCTCCGCCAGCCGGGTGGGGGTGGCTTCGTGGGCGAAATCGGCGAAGATCGTGCCCAGCCGTGCCGCCGACCAGGGCGTGATTTCGGGCCGGCGATCCATCTCCATCGGGATGGTGCCTGGATCGCTCACCAGCGTATCCAGCAGACCACTATCTTTCTGCAGCTTTCGTTCACCCCAGCTCACCGTATCCCGGCGTCCGAACAGACGGCTCCAGAGCGACATGACGCAGGTCAGTTCAGGCAGCGGGATTGTAATAGCGTTGACCGATGGAACTGTTGCTGATCCATCAGAACCATCCCGGCCAGTTTCGTGACCTGACTCCCGCCCTCGAACACCGCGGCCACCGGGTGCTCGGTCTGGGGGCCACCCCCCGCGGCCAGCGGCTCGACTACGGCTGGCAGCCGCCGGCCCTGCCGGAGGGACTGGCCGATCCCCTGCTCGAGACGAGCCTGCGCCGGGCCGCCCGTGTCCAGGAGCGCTGCCTGCAGCTGCGCGACCAGGGCTACCGCCCCGCTGCGGTGCTGGCCCACAGCGGCTGGGGGGAGCTGCTCTACCTGCGCGACATCTGGCCCGAGGCGGTGCTGATCGCCTATCCCGAGCTCTACGCCGCCCCGCTCCTGCTCGGCTACGGCTTCGATGCCGACCTGGGCGACCCCTCCCCCGCCCTGCGGGCCCAGTGGCGCCGCGGCAACCTGATGGGTCTGGCGGCCGTGGCCGACGCCGACGCCTGCGTGGTCCCCACCCGCTTCGCCCGCGACACCTTCCCCCCCCACCTGCGCAGCCGTTTCCACGTGCTGCACGAAGGCATCGCCCTGCCCGCCGCCGCCGGCGGCAGCACCAGCCTGCGGCTGGAAGGTGGTCCCACCCTCGTGCGCGGGGATCCGGTGATCACCTTCGCCAGCCGCAACCTCGAACCCCTGCGCGGCTTCCGCAGCGTCATGCGGGCCCTGCCGGCCGTGCTGGCCGCCCGCCCGGACGCCCGGGCCGTGATCGTCGGGGGCACCGGCAGCGGCTACGGCGCCCCCTCCTCCCACCCCGAGGGCCACAAGGGCGAACTGCTGGCCCTGCTCGGCCACCGACTGCCCCTGGAGCGGGTCCATTTCCTGCCGCCCCTGGCGCACCGCGATCTGCTGGCCCTGTTCCGGATCAGCGCCGCCCACGTCCACTTCAGCTATCCCTATGCCCTCTCCTGGAGCCTGCTGGAGGCGATGGCCTCCGGCGCCCTGGTGGTGGGCTCCGCCAACCCGCCGCTGGACGAGGTGATCCAGCACGGCCACAACGGGCTGCTGGTGCCCTTCAACGACCCCGATCGCCTCGCCGATACCCTCCTGTCCGTGCTGGCCGACCCGCCCGCCTACGCCGCCATGGCCGCCGCGGGACGCGCCACCGTGGCCGCCCGCTACGGGGTGAGCCGGGCGGCCGAGGCCTTCGAGGCCCTGATCCTCAGCCTGCAACTGCTGCGTTAGCGCCGCCGTCGCTGCGCGTGGCCCAGGGCCGCCAGCACCCGTGCCACCACCACGCCCCAGTCCCGCTCCACCCCCTGGCGGAACAGCCGCAGGCTGGGGTACCACGGACTGTCCTGCCGCTCCCGAAGCCAGCGGGGATCGGCGCTGTAGGGCAGCAGCACCCAGCCGGGGTGGCCCATCGCCCCCACCAGGTGGGCCATGGCCGTGTCAACGCTGATGACCAGATCCGTGCCTGCCACCACCCGGGCCGTGGCGAGGAAATCCCCATCGGCCGAAATCCCGTCGGTGAACAGAGGCTGCACCGGCTCCGCCAGCTGCCGGTCGTCGCCCTGCTGCAGCAGCACCGGATCCCAGCCCCGCTCCACCAGCCCTTCCACGAGCCCCACCAGGGCGGCCTGGGGCAGGCTCCGCTTGGCGTATTCCCGCCGGGTGAAGCCATCGGCCAGCTTGCGGCCGCTGGCCCAGGTGAGTCCGATCCGGGGCCGCCGCCCCTGACGGTCGTCATCGGCGGCGGCGGCCGGCGCCAGCCCGCGAAGGTAGGCGCCGCGGCGATCCGCACCCGGCGGCTGCGGGCAGGGGGCGCCCCCAAGGGCCGCCGGCAGCGAGAGCAGGCTCACCACCATCCCCTCCCCCGCACCCGGAGCCCCCCGTTCCCTCACCTCCGGAGGGCGATCCAGCCAGGCCAGGCCCTGCTCCAGCAGGGCCACCAGCGAGGGCTCGACCTCCAGCACCAGCCGCTGGCCCCGTGCCTGGGCCCTCGCCTGCAGCGTTGGAACCCAGCGCAGATACTGGAGGCCATCCCCCAGACCCTGCTCGGTGCGCACCCGCAGCAGCGGGGCACAGGCAGCGACCGCTTCAGCGCCGAGCACGTCGTCGGGATCGCGCCCGGGAAGATCGAAGCGGCGCTCCGCCAGGGCAAAGGCTTCGTCGTAGGCCTCCAGTCCGATCAGGACCGTGGCGTGGTTGCAGGCCACCTCCGGGCCGCCGCCCAGCGCCAGACTGATGCGATACGCCCGATCGGCCGCCTCGAATCGGTTGAGGTCGCGCAGGCTGTTGCCGATCCCCATGAACGGGGCAGGGCTCCGCGGCGCCAGCAGCGAGGCCCGCCGGTAGAGCACCAGGGCTTCCTCCGGTTGATCGGACAGCCACAAGGCATTGGCCGCCCCCAGCAGCAGGGCCGGATTCTCCCCATGAGACGCCAGTAAATCCTCGTAAATGCAGGCGGCTACGCGCCATTCCTGGCAGGCTTCCGCGTGTCGCGCCTCCTCCAGCACCTGCTCGAACCCGTGGGCGATCGGAAAACCAGCCATGGCGCGAATCCTGGCCCGGCCAGGAAACCGCTGCAAGTTTTTTGTCCGGTCGGCCCTGCTTGCAGCTGCCCTTAAGGCAGGGGACGATTATCTGAATTCAACACGTCCTTTCGATGAGTCAAGGGTTCAGGTACGCGGAAATGACGTGCCCGATACATGACCTCACGAACCCTGGCGGTACCTTCTACACATTGGTTCATGGTTCGAATCTAAGTGGCTTCCTCCGACACTCTTTCCATCTTTGTCCCGGACATCGGCCAGACCCTCACCCAGGACGCCAACGGAGCCGAGGTGGTCACCGCCAATCGCCGTGACGCCCTGCGGACCCAGGTGTTCGCCAATCAGGATGGCCGAATCAGCGATGTCGGCATCCAGGCCCCCGAAAGCGGGGACACCACAACAGCCTTCCGTGCCCGCTCCGAGGACACTTCGTTGATCGGCAATGCCGACGACAACAGCGTGTTCTTTGGAGCCGTCGCCAATAACGCCTTCATCAGCACCGCCGACGGCAATGATTCCGTCGTCGTCAACAGTTTCATCGATGGCACCATCGACCTTGGCGATGGAGACAATGTCGCCGTCACCGGCGCTATCACGGATTCCTCCATCTCCGCAGGCACGGGAGCGGATCAGGTCACCATCCGACGCACCGCCACTTCCCTCGACGTTGACCTGGGCGCCGGCGACGACACCCTGATCTTCGGAGGCAAGGTTCTGTTCTCCTCCATCGAGATGGGAGAAGGCGCCGATGTTCTGCGTTTCAGCAGTTCCGCCCGGAACACCTCCATCGATCTCGGCAACGACTTTGACATCGACAAAGTCTATTTTGAAACCCGTTCGGATATTGCCAGTGGCACTGTCATCACCGGCGCGGGCGAAGGCGATCAGCTCATCATCGGTGGCAACGAGTTCATCTTCAGCGCCGCAGACTCCGCCTTCATCTCCACCACCGATCCAGGCGATTCCATCACCTTTGGTTGATGATCTCTGCCTGTAGAGGTCACCTTGGATCAAGTCCGGTTCTCTCGCAACTACATCACTTGCATCCAGAAAGGGGATCTTGCCGCCGCAAGGTCCCTTCTTTTTTTGTGGACCCAGACCTATTTCGGGTCCCTGCCCGAGGCTCCCAGCCGCAGCCAGCTCACCAATCCCGACCTCTGGGGCTGCCTGGCCCAGTACGCCTCCCTCAGTGGCGATCGCTCACCGGTCGACGACTTCTGGGACCGACTCGACACCATCACGCCCCAGACGGTTCGCCCCGCCGCCATTCCCCTGCTGGGGGTTCCGATCCTCAACCGCCCCGACCTGCTGCTGCGGCTGCTCGACAGTCTTGATGAGCCCGTCGAGATCCTCGCCATCGTTGACAACAGCATCAATGCCGGCCTGGAGGATGGTGAGGCCCTCAGGAATCTGCTGACCCGGCTGGAACGGGAGCCCCCCGCCCCCATCGGCCGGGTGCAGGTGGCGCGGCCCTTCAGCAATCTGGGGGTGGCCGCCAGCTGGAACGCCATCCTCTCCGCCTTTCCCGACGCCCCTTATGCCCTGCTGGTCAACAACGATGTGGTGTTCGCCCCGGGGGTTCTGGGCGCGCTGATCCAGCAGATCGACCCGGCCCGTCCCCAGTTCCTTCCCCTGCTGCCGGCCCCTCAGGAATTCTCCGCGTTCGCCATCACCCCCGGGGTCTGGAACCGGGTGGGCCTGTTCGATGCCAATTTCCACCCCGCCTACTGCGAAGACCTCGACTACGCCGAACGCCTGCGCCGCTCAGACGCGATCGAGTGGATCGCGCCCGAGACGCTCCAGCGCCTGCAGCAGCAGGCCAACCCCGACGCCAGCGCCACCATCGGCAGCGACCCCAGACTGGCGGCCTGCAACCGCACCACCTACCTGCTCAACTGCCTCTGGCTGCAGAGTTCCCGCCGCCTCCGGAACCCCCACCCCGGCGCCTGGATGCGGTGCTGGCTGAGTCGCTGGGTCCTCGAGCCGGCCGCCCCGGCCACCCTGGGCCCATGAGCCTCCCGCAGCCCCCCGACCCCTCCAGCGATCGCCCCGCCGGGCGCGGAGCCATCTCCCGCGGCTGGCCCATCAGCGGCGGGCTGGCCCTTGTGGTGACCGTCACCCTGGTGGTGGGCCTGCAGCTCGGCGCCATGCCCTGGCGCTTCCGCCGGCAGATGTGGCAGCTGCAAGGTGCCCTGGCCGGCGGCCTGGCCGGGCTGGTCGTCGGCTATGTGATGGGCCGTGGCCGGCCGCCACGGCCGTGACGGGAAGGAGCTGCTGATGCGCCGCTTCCAGAACCAGCCCCTCGGGCCACAGCCCAGGATCGTGGTGCTCGGCGCCGCCAAGCTGGGCAACTACGTGGTGCTGCAGCCGCTGCTGCGGGGCCTGCGCCACAAATACCCTGGGGCCCACCTCACCTACGTGGGCAGCCGACGCACCCTCCCCCTTGAGGAGCTCAACCCCTGGCTCGATGCCGGCCTGCCCATCGCCGAGCAGGGCATGGAGGCCCTGCCCACCCTGGCGGCCTGGCGGCACGACCTGGCCCAGGACGGCCACCCCGGCGTGGATCTGGTGATCAATGCCGATGGCCATGCCCCCCACACACCCGCCTGGGTCACGGCCCTGGCCCCCCGGTTCGTGGTCGGGGCCGCCCGGCTTCCCGCCGGCCCCCATCCCCTGCAGGCCCTGGCCCTCGACCCCCACTGGGACTGTCCCAGCCTCGTGACGCGCTACACGGGCTGGATCGGCAGCAACAGCATCCGCGAACTCCACTGCCGGGTGGCCTGGGTCAGCACCGACTTCGAGCGGGTGGAGCTGCCCTCCCAGCCCCCACCCGCCGGATTGCCACCGGTGCTGGTGGCGGTGAACGGTGAACGCAGCGCCAAACTCTGGCCGCTGCGGCACTGGCTCAGCCTGCTCGGCCAGCTGCGCCGGGACCTGAATCTTCCCGCCACGGCGATCGGACTGATCGGCGGCCCCCCGCCCGCCCAGCCCCGCCACCCGGGGGATCAGCTGGAACAGGAGCTCCTGGCCCGCACCGGCCTCCGCGACCTGCGCGGCCAGCTGTCCCTGCCGGCCCTGGTGGGCGCTCTGGGCCGCAGCCGGCTCTGCATCGCCGTGGATTCCGGCCCGATGCACCTGGCGGCGGCGGCCGGCTGCCCCACCGTGGCCCTGTTCGGCACCGACAGCGAGGGCATCGGCGCCAGCCCCCGGGATCTCTGGGCGCCCCGGGCCGGCCATGTCTGGGTCAGCTGCAGCGACCACCGCTGCAGCTGCTGCCATGAGGCCCGCTTCGACAACCCCGTCTGTCTGCGGGATCAACACCACTGCATGGACCACCTGAGCCCAACGTCGGTCTGGCCCCTGGTCCAGCAGGCCTGGCAGTGGCGCGCCGCCCACAGCTGAACGTCGCCAGGACGTCAGTCGGGCCGCTTGTCGGCCATCAGCTTCTCCAACTTGCGGATCCGCTGCAGGGTGGTCTGCCACACCTCCAGCTGGAACGCCCGCTCTCGCTCGCCCGCCGCCACCGCCCGGCGGCAGTCCTCCACCAGCGCCTCCAGGTCCTCACGGCGCTCGAAGGCCTCCCACAGCTGGCGTTCGATCCGGGCCCGCTCGATGAAGTTCCAGCGCTGCAGCCACGACATGGGTAGGGATCGGTGTGGCCCCAGTTAAGCCAGCGGTGAGGGGGAGAGACGCCTCAGCCCCCCATCTCCTCGATGCCGACCCGATGCTGCAACTGCTCGATGGCCACCACCAGGGCGATGCCCACCGCAGCCAGCACCACGGCCACCACCAGGCTGCCGGCATCGGGGGGCGCCGCCAGGGCATCCCGCAGCACGACCAGCTTGCCCTTGGCGTTGCGGGTGGATTCGAGCACCGTGCGGAACGGCCAGATCTTCCAGAGGGATCCGGCCATGAAGCCCACCAGCAGGGCCACCACCTGGCCGTGGAAGCGGTGCAGCAGCCAGCGCAGCAGCCGCACGAAGCTGATCAGTCCGACAGCGCACCCGGCGGCGAAGGGCACCAGCACCGGCAGATCGAGCGCCTTCACGCCTTCCATCACGAACTGGTACTGCCCCAGCACCAGCAGCAGGAAGGAACCGGAGATGCCCGGCAGGATCATCGCCATGATCGCCACCGCGCCGCTCCAGAAGAGGGTGAACGGGTCGTGGGGCATGGTCACCGGCACCTGGGTCACCAGCAGCAGCGCCAGAAGCACACCCAGGGCCATGGCCACCAGCCCCTGCCAGCCCCAGTGGGCATGGCGGGCGATCAGCAGAATGGCGCCGAGGATCAGGCCGAAGAAGAAGGCGAACAGAGCGTCCGGATGGTCGGCATAGAGCCAGGTGATCGGCCGCACCATCACCAGCACCGACACCCCCAGTCCCACCACCAGTGGCAACAGGAAGCCCAGGTGGATCCTGGCCGCTGCCGCCCTCCATTCCCCCCGGCGCAGCAGGGCCAGCAACCCCAGATCAAAGCCGGCGATGGCCTCCAGCAGCTCGCCGTAAATTCCCATGATGAAGGCCATGCTGCCCCCCGAAACCCCGGGCACCACATCAGCCGTGCCCATCGCCAGGCCACAGGCCACCACGTAGGGAAGGGAGAACCGCCTGGCGCCTGTCGCCTCCGGCGTTCCGGGAGCAGCTGAATCGGGAAGGTCGTCGGCCATGGCGCAGGCGGAGATGGGACACTGGAGCGCCACGAACCCTACGGGGGACCCGCCGTGAAAGCCATCAGCGTTCTGGGCTCCACCGGGTCGATCGGCACCCAGACCCTGGAGATCGCCGAGGAGTTCCCCGACCGCTTCAAGGTGGTGGCCCTCACCGCCGGCAACAACCTGGATCTGCTGGTGGAGCAGATCCTCCGCCATGCCCCGGAGGTGGTGGCCCTGGCCGAGGCCGACCGGGTCGCCGAGCTGGCCTCCCGCCTGGCGGCCCTGGAACCGGCGCGGCGTCCGGCCCGGCTGCCCGAGCTGGTGGGGGGTCCCGAGGGCCTCTGCGCCGCCGCCGCCTGGGCCAGCGCCGATCTGGTGGTCACCGGCATCGTCGGCTGCGCCGGCCTGCTGCCAACCCTGGCGGCGATCCGCGCCGGCAAGGACCTGGCCCTGGCCAACAAGGAAACCCTGATCGCCGCCGGCCCGGTGGTGCTGCCCGAACTGCAGCGCAGCGGCAGCCGGCTGCTGCCCGCCGATTCGGAGCATTCGGCCCTGTTCCAGTGTCTGCAGGGCACCCCCTGGGCGGACACCGCCCGCCTCTCCACCGGCGTGCCCACCCCAGGCCTGCGGCGGATCCAGCTCACCGCCTCCGGTGGCGCCTTCCGCGACTGGCCCGCCGCCGACCTGGCTAAGGCCACCGTGGCCGATGCCACCAGCCACCCCAACTGGAGCATGGGGCGCAAGATCACGGTGGATTCGGCCACCCTGATGAACAAGGGGCTGGAGGTGATCGAAGCCCACTACCTGTTCGGCCTCGACTACGACCACATCGAGATCGTCATCCACCCCCAGAGCATCATCCACTCGATGGTGGAGCTGGCCGACTCCTCGGTGCTGGCCCAGCTGGGCTGGCCCGACATGAAGCTGCCCTTGCTCTACTGCCTCAGCTGGCCGGAGCGGCTGGAGACCCCTTGGCGCCGCCTGGATCTCACCGCCGTGGGCCAGCTCACCTTCCGCGCCCCCGACCAGGAGAAGTACCCCTGCATGGCCCTGGCCTACGCCGCCGGCCGGGCCGGCGGCACCATGCCCGCCGTGCTCAACGCCGCCAACGAGCAGGCGGTGGCCCTGTTCCTGGAGGAGGCGATCCCCTTCCTGGCCATCCCCGAGCTGAATGAGCGGGTCTGCGACCGCCACCGCGCCGATCACCACGGCACCCCCTCCCTCGACGACGTGCTGGCGGTGGACGGCTGGGCTCGCCAGGCCACCCGCGAGGCCGCCGCCGCGCTCCGCAGCCAACCGGCGGCGGCCCTGCCGGCGTGAACGGGGTCCAGCACCACCTGCTGCTCTGCGCCACCCCCACCAAGGCGCTCTGCGGGGATCCGGCCGTCGGTGCGGCCAGCTGGGACCGGCTCAAGCAGCTGGTGCGGGATCTGGGGCTGGAGGACTCCGCCCGGCCCAGGGGGGTGGTGCTGCGCACCAAGGCTGACTGCCTGCGCGTCTGCTGCGAGGGGCCGGTGCTGCTGATCTGGCCGGAAGGCATCACCTACGGCGGTGTCACCCCCGAGCGGATCGAGCGGATCGTCCGCGAGCACGTGGTCGGCGGGGTGCCGATCGAGGAGTGGATCGTGCGGCGCACCCCCTTCAGCCGTCCCCTTCCCCCCGGCTGAGGCGAGCCAGCCAGGCCACCGCCAGCCGGTCGGCCCAGCAGGCGGCGGGCCCGTCGCCGGGGGCGTGGAAGCCGTTGTGGCCCCCCCGCGGAGTGATCACGATCCGGGGCGCCACCCGGGGCGCCGCCACGTCAGAGCCGCTGATGGCGGCCGCCAGCTGGCGCAACGGTCCGACCGGCACCCAGGGGTCGTCGCCGGCATGCACCAGCAGGGTGGGGGGCAGGGGCCGGCCCGCGATCAGGGGCGCCAGGGGGCTGGCGGCGTCGTAGTAGGCGGCCACCGAGGCGAACCCCCAGCGCGGGGCGGTGATGGCCGCATCGAAGGCCCGGATCGTGCGGGCCCGACCGGACCCCGCCAGCGCCCGGCGTTCGGCCTCCTGCAGCCCGCCCGGATCGGCCAGGGTCTGCTGCCGCAGGCGCTGCATCAGCCAGCGCTGGTACACCCGGTTGCGGCGGCGCTCGAACTGGACGGCGCAGACATGGAGCTCCAGCGGGCTGCTGACGCAGACCAGGCCATCGAAGCCCAGGCCGGCCAGGCTGCCGTTGAGCAGCACCGTGCCGCCCAGGGAGATGCCGGCGCCGAACAGGGGCCGGCCGGCGGCCAGCTGCCGGGCCAGGGCCACGGCGGGACGCAGATCCTCGCTGCAGCAGGCGCAGTAGGTGCCCCGGGCCAGCGGCCTGCCCCGGCCGGCCCCCCGCAGGTTGAGCCGCAGCACGGCGAAGCCCTCGGCGGCCAGGGCCAGGGCCAGCCGGCGCGGGCCGGGGCCGTCGCTGGAGCCCCCCAGGCCGTGCAGCACCAGCACCAGGGCGGCCGGCTTGGCGGCGGGGCGATCCAGCAGCCCCAGCAGCTCGCCGCCATCCCCCAGGGGGATGGTCAGCGGCTCGGCCCGATCCGGGGGGAAGCGCTGGGGACGCAGGGTGTCCCGCAGGGTCTGCAGATCCCCCCCGATCCAGGGGGAGCGCTGGCGGAAGGGGGCCAGGCCGAGGTGGTCGGGGAGCTGGGACACGGCACGGGCGACAGGGTCAGGCCGCCACCTTCACCTTGCCCACGCCCATCGCGCGCAGCTCGCTGAGCAGGCCGTTGAGCACCGCCTTGGCATCCCCGAACACCATCGCGGTCTGGGGCATCTCGAACAGGGCGTTGTTGATGCCGGCATAGCCGGCCCCGAGGCTGCGCTTGACCACGAACACCTGGCGGGCCTGGTCCACCTCCAGCACGGGCATGCCGTACAGGGGGCTGGTGGGGTCGTTCTTGGCCTGGGGATTCACCACGTCGTTGGCCCCCAGCACGATCACCACATCGGTGCGCGGAAACTCGGGGTTGACCAGGTCCATCTCCAGCAGCTGCTCGTAGGGCACGTCGGCCTCGGCCAGCAGCACGTTCATGTGGCCGGGCATGCGTCCCGCCACCGGATGGATGGCGTAGCTCACGTCCACCCCATGGCTCTCGAGCAGCTTGGCGAGCTCCCGCAGGGAATGCTGGGCCTGGGCCACGGCCAGGCCGTAGCCCGGCACGAACACCACCCGCTCCGCCTGCTCCAGGGCCATGGCGCATTCCTCGGCACTGCAGCTGGTGATGCGGGTGTAGCCCGCCTCGCTTCCGCCACCGCCCACGGCGCCGGCGCTGGCCCCGAGGGCGCCGCCGAAGAGCACCGACACCAGGGAGCGGTTCATGGCGGTGCACATCACCTGGGTGAGGATCAGGCCCGCTGCCCCCACCATGGCGCCAGCGACGATCAGCAGCTGGCTGCCCACCACGAAGCCGGCCGCCGCCGCTGCGACCCCGGAATAGGAGTTGAGCAGGGAGATGACCACCGGCATGTCGGCCCCGCCGATGGGCAGGGTGACGCCGATGCCCAGCAGGGTGGAGCCGCCGATCAGCAGCCACAGGGGCAGGCCAGCCGGATCACCGGGCAGCAGCAGGGCCGACACCAGGCAGAGCACCGCCAGGGAGATGTTGACGCCGTGGCGCAGGCGGCTCTGGGTCCAGGCGGGGGTGTCCAGCCAGCCCTGGAGCTTGGCCATGGCCACGATCGAGCCGCTGAAGGTGATCGCGCCGACGAACACCGACACGGCGATCGACACCAGGGCGACGATGTCGGCATCCCCCGCATCGAACAGGGCCACCCCCATGGCCACCAGCAGAGAGGCCATGCCGCCGCAGCCATTGAACAGGGCCACCGTTTCCGGCATGGCGGTCATGGGCACCCGCCGGGCGGTGAGCAGACCGGCCAGGCCACCGGCGGCGCTGCCGGCGGCGATCCAGAGCCAGGCGACCGGATCGGGCCGGATCTGAATCAGCAGCCCGACAACGGCCAGGCCCATGGCCAGGGCGGCCAGGCCGTTGGCCCCGCGGGCCGAGCTCACCTTCGAGAGGCCCTTGATGCCGAGGGCGAGCAGGAGAACGGCCGCCAGATCGATGCCGGCGGCGAAAGCATCCATGGAGAAAGTCATCGGCTGTCGCCCTTGCGGCGGAACATGGCGAGCATGCGATCGGTGACGAGAAAGCCGCCGATCACGTTGTAGAGGGCGAAGCCCAGGGAGAGGGATCCGATCACCAGCAGGGCCGTGTTGTCCCCGGCCTGCTGGATGAGGGTGAGGGAGGCCAGCACGGTGATGCCGCTGATGGCGTTGGCACCCGACATCAGGGGGGTGTGCAGGGTGGGTGGCACCTTGCCGATCAGTTCCAGGCCCAGCAGGCTGCCCAGCAGGAGCACCCAGAGGGACTGCGTCAGAAGGCTCATGAACGGGCTCCGATGGGGGACAGGCCGGCGGGCTGGACGATGTCGTCCCGGCGACAGACGCCGGCGTGGGTGAAGAGGCAGCCGTCGAGGATCGGATCCTCCGGATCCAGCCGGAAGCCGTCCTCCACGAGCACATGCTCGATGAGGGCGGCGATGTTGCGGGCGTAGAGGGCGCTGGCGTGGTTGGGCACGGTGCTGGGCAGGCCATCGGCCCCGATCAGCAGCACGCCCCGGCGCTCGACCGTGGCCCCGGGGATCGTGCCGAAGCAGTTCCCCCCCTGCGCCACGGCCAGATCGACCACCACGGCACCGGGTCGCATGCCATCGAGCATGGCCTCGCTGATCAGGCGGGGCGCCGGCCGGCCGGGCACCAGGGCCGTGCAGATCACCATGTCGGCCAGGGCCAGCTGGTCGGCCAGCTGCTGGCGCTGGGCCGCCAGGAACGCCTCGCTGGCCTGGCGGGCGTAGCCCCCCACCTCAGCGGGGGCCTCCTCCAGCTGGGGAGGGTCGATGAAGCGCCCGCCGAGGGATTCCACCTGCTCCTTCACCGCCGGCCGCACGTCCGAGACATAGACCACACCGCCCAGGCGGCGGGCAGTGGCCAGGGCCTGCAGGCCGGCGACGCCGGCGCCCAGGATCAGCACCCGGGAGGGCTGGATCGTTCCCGCCGCCGTCATCAGCATCGGCACGTAGCGGTCAAGGGCCGCCGCCGCCAGCAGCACCGCCTTGTAGCCGGCGATGTTGGCCTGGGAGGAGAGCACATCCATCGACTGGGCCCGGGTGATCCGGGGCAGCAGCTCCAGGGCGATGGCGGAGGCCCGCCGGTCGTTGAGGCGCTCGACCAGATCGGTGGCTCCGTAGGGGGCCAGCAGCCCCACCAGGAGGGCCCCGGCCTGAAGGCGGGCCAGCACCTCCGCACGCGGGGGCTGGACGCAGAGGACGGCGTCGGCCGTCTCCCAGTCGCAGGCCTCCCCGTCCCACAGTTCGGCACCCACGGCGGCGTAGTCGGCGTCGAGGAAGCCGGCCGCCTGACCCGCTCCCCGCTCCACCTGCAGGGTCGCCCCCTTGGCCACCAGCCGTCTCACCGTCTCGGGGGTCGCGGCGACCCTCCGCTCTCCGGGAGCCGTCTCCCTGGGAATCAGCAACTTGACCAACGCGAGGCCACGCACACTGCTTCCGCGATAGACAGACCCGCCGGTGGCGGCAAGCAACCGGGTCCCAATGTGCGGACACCCCCACCGGACCCTGCGACGGTCGGCGGCAGGCCCTGGACCGGGCCAGCAGAATCGCCCCATGGCGCCACCGTCCTTCGATCTGGGTCTGCGCCGTCAGGCCGGGGCTCCAGGCCCCTCCCCGGGTCTCGGCGGCCCCGAACCGCGGGCCTGGCAGCGGCGCCTGATCCAGCTGCTGCGGGCCCGGCTGGTGGCGGCGAGCCCCGATGGCCAGGACGTGCTCCTCCACGCCGGTCCCGGTGCCGGCAAGACCCTCGGGGCCCTGCTGGCCTTCCGGCAGCTGCAGCGGGAGGGGCGGCTGGAGCGGTTCGTGGTCTTCTGCCACCGCAGCGCCATCGGCCGCCAGTGGGTGAACGCCGCCGCCCGCCTCGGCCTCGACCTGTGGGAATGGGACGCCCCGGGGGGACCCCCCCCGCCCACCGCCGGCCAGGGGCTGCTGTTGAGCTATCAGGGGGCCGCCCTGCACCGCCTGCGCCTGGAGCGGGAGCTGGGCCGCCTGCTGGCGGGGCGACCCTGGCTGGCGATCGCCGATGAGGTGCACCACCTGGGCCTCGATCCCCTGGAACCGGAAGCCACGGCCTGGGGCCACGCCTTCAGCAGCCTCAGCGGCGGCGCCCGGCTGCGGCTGGGGCTGACCGGCACCCCCTTCCGCGCCGACAACCTGGGCTTCTGTGCCGCCCGCCGGATCCGGATGCACGACCAGCACGGGCCGGCCGAGCGGATCATCCCGGACCTCTGCGTCGAGCCCCGGGCCCTGATCGCCGCCGGGGACGTGCGGCCCCTGGAGTTCCGCTTCCAGGACGGCTGGGTGGAACACGGGCGCCCGGAGGACGGCCGCGAGCGCGAGACCTCCCCCCTGTCGGCGGAGCAACGGGAGAGCTGGCGGGCCCGCAACCTGCGTCGGGCCATCCGACCCGGGGATCGCGGCGGGATCGCCCTGCGGCTGCTGCTCCAGGCCCGCCGCCGCCTGGAGCGGGTGCGGCTGGAGCATCCGGGTGCCGGTGGGCTGGTGGTGGCCCGCGACATCGGCCACGCCGGTGCCATCGCCGACCTGCTGGCCCAGGAGGGGGACCGGGTGCATCTGGTGCACTCCCAGGATCCGGAGGCGGTCCGGCGGCTGGCGGCGTTCCAGGCGGGAGAGGCCGACTGGCTGGTGAGCATCGACATGTGCGCCGAAGGCTTCGACGCCCCGCGACTGCGGGTGGTGGCCTACCTCACCACCGTGGTCACCCGCAGCCGCTTCGTGCAGGCGATCACCAGGGCCGTGCGCATGGACGGGGATCGCTCCGGTCAGGAATCCATCCCACGACGCCCGTCCTACGTCTTCGCACCAGCCGATCCCCTGCTGATCGGCTACGCCAGGGGCTGGACCACGAGCGAGCCCTACGTGATCCGCCCACGCCCCCCGGCCATGGCCGCCGCCGGGGGCATCGCACCGGGCAGCGGCGATCGCCTTCCCCTGCAGGCCCTGGCGGACGACGCCGGGGGGATGATCAGCGTCAGCGGTCCCGTGCTGCCGAACCTCGGGCGCCGATCGGCCTGAAGGTCCCGATCAGCCCCAAAATTGGCTGCTTTTGCCCTGTTGCCGGCGCTTTTCCTGCAACGATGTGACAACCAACACCGTCGTTGCGCCCACCAGCCGCCAACGTGGGCAACACAGGACATCCACCGAGATCACCCCGATGGACAGGCCAAGAGACGACGCCAGCGATCACGACGGTTTTTCCGATACTCCCCTCGATGCGGCCGTGCATCGTCGTCTGACCGTCGCCGTCTGCTGGGCCCTGGCCCGGCGGGCCGCCCTGGACGGCCGTGAGCTCTTCGAGGACAGCTACGCCATCAATGAGGAATTCCGTGAGTGGCTCCTCACCCTGGAGGACCACCCCGAACTGCTTCAGGCCAATGTGCTGATGGTGCCGAGGGACCTGCACCTGGATCGCCGCCCGGAGACCGACGGCCTGCTGGAGATCTGAGCTTTCGCAGGGCCTGAACCTGCCTGGGCGCAGAGACCCCAGGACTTGGGTGGCCCGGCCGGGCTCAGCGGCGTCGGGGACCGCCCGGGCGGTTGCCGCCGGGTCGGGGGCCGGTGGCGCCGGCATTGCGTTCCCGGTAGGTGATGCGCCCCCTGGTCAGGTCGTAGGGGCTGATCTCAACCAGCACCTTGTCACCGGCAAGAAGCTTGATGCGGAACTTGGTGAGCTTGCCCGCCGCCCGGCAGAGGCACTGGTGACCGGCAGGCTGCTCGAGGGTGACGAGGTAGAACCCGTTGCCCTGCTCCTTTTCGATCACACCGGACGTTTCGATCATGCGGGACGGCTGGCCTGGGGACAACAACAGGCGACCAGCTTAGGCGCCAGGCGTGCCCCACCTCGTCGCGCCCGCGCCACGCGTCAGCGGTCGCCGAGCGATAGGGTCAGCCGGCCTCTCCGCCTCCGGCCCCCCATGATCCTTCCCCCCATCGCGATGGATCTGGGCCTGCTGCTGATCTCGATCGGCGTGGTCAACCTCTGGCGGGCCCGGGAAAGCTCCTGACGGCAGGGGGCGGTGAGCACCACCCTGCTCTTCCACAAGCCCTACGGGGTGCTGAGCCAGTTCCGGCCCGAGCCCGGCAGCGCCTGGCGGGCCCTGGCCGATCACATCGATGTTCCCGGCGTCTACGCCGCCGGCCGCCTGGATGCCGACAGCGAGGGACTGCTGCTGCTCACCGACGATGGCCGTCTCCAGGCCAGACTCACCGATCCGGCCCACGGCCACTGGCGCCGCTATCTGGTGCAGGTGGAGGGCACCATCACCGAAGCCGCCCTCAACAGCCTCCGCCGCGGGGTGATGGTCAAGGGACGCCGCACCCTGCCGGCCCGGGCACGGGCGGTGGAGGACCCCGGCCTGCTGGAGAGGGATCCGCCGATCCGCCATCGCCTGCGGGTGCCCACGGCCTGGCTGGAGGTGGAGCTGCGGGAAGGGCGTAACCGGCAGGTTCGGCGCATGACGGCGGCGGTGGCCCTGCCCACGCTGCGACTTGTGCGGACGGCGATCGACCTGATGGATGGGGGCCCACCGCTCGATCTGGCCGGGCTGGCCCCGGGCGTCTGGCGGGAGGTGAGCCCCTTGGAGCGGGAACGGCTGGGGGCGCTGCTCAGACCGTCAGGGCGTCCTTCAGCTCCCTGACGGTCTGCAGTTGGCCGTAGTAGTAGTTCGCCCGGGCGCGGCGGTCGGGATCTTCAAGGGTGTCGAAGGCATCGAAGCCCAGGGAGGCCCAGAGCTCGTGGCCGCAGGCACGCGTGAGCTCGGCGATCGCCTCCTCCTCCAGGTTGGCCAGACGCCGCTGCAGGTTCTTGATCTGGGAAATCGCCATGGCCGCCGCCAAACGCTGCAATAGTACACACGAACTGGCGTGCCGGGGCGCTCAGAAGGGCAGCTTCTTCTTGGCTTCCTTGTCGAGGTCCGACTCCATCTCCCGCAGGCGCCGCAGGATCGTGTCGTAATACTCCTTGAGGTAGTCCTCCAGGCGGGTGGTCTCGGCCGCGTCGAGGCCAAAGGCCGCGTAGCTGGCCTCCATCGGCGCCGTGAGGGCCTCGCCGCCCCCCACCACCTCCGCAAAGGCGAGGCGCTCGGCCACGTTCAGGCTGGCTTCAAAGAAGCTCGTGATCGCCTGCATCAGCCGCAGCAGCACCGGCGGCACCCGGAACACCCGGGCCTCCCGGCCGCTGTAGCGCTCGCAGAGCTGGGTGATCTCGCCGGTGGTCCAGGCCCGGGGGCCGACGACGGGGAACGCCTGCCGGATCGTGTCCGGCCGCTCCAGGGCGGCCACGGCGAAGCGCGCCACATCCTGGGTGTTCATGTAGGCGATCGGCGTCGGGGCCCCGCTCACCCAGACGGTCTGGCTCTCCAGCACCGGGATGGCGAACTGGCTGATCAGGCCCTGCATGAAGGCGACACAGCGCAGGATCGTGTAATCGAGGTCGGAGGCCTCCAGCCAGTCCTCGGTGCAGGCCTTGATGTCCATCAGAGGCACGCTGCGGTGGCGGGCCGCATCGAGCAGGGAGACGAAGACCAGCCGGCGCAGACCGGCCCGGCGACAGGCCGCGAACAGGTTCTGCTTGCCGGCCCAGTCGATGTCGTAAGCGCTGCCGCCATCGGTGGCCCGGGCCGTGGCCGCGTCGATCACCGCCTCCTGGCCCTCGAGGGCGTAGTCGAGGCTGTCGGGCTCCAGCAGGTCACCGCGGGTGAGGTCGCAGCCCCATTCCTGGAGGAAGGCGGCCTTGCGGGGGGATCGCACCACGCAGCGCACGACATGCCCCGCATCGAGGGCGCGACGGGCGATCTGGCGACCGAGGGTTCCTGTTCCGCCGATGACAAGAACCTTCATGGACCCCAGCAAAGGAAGCGGGCTGAGCCTAGTGGTGCGTCCGTCGCCGGCGCGATCCGGGGGTTCAGTCGTTC
The DNA here is from genome assembly GCF_034931325.1 of Cyanobium gracile UHCC 0139. GTDB lineage: Bacteria > Cyanobacteriota > Cyanobacteriia > PCC-6307 > Cyanobiaceae > Cyanobium > Cyanobium gracile_B. The sequence goes on from NZ_JAYGHX010000009.1 coordinate 112,754, forward strand.
AGAAGCTTGAGCAGCAGCGCGCCGCCCGCCAGGCCGACGGGAATCAGCACCCAGAAGATGGCGGCGGTGCCGAAGATTTCAGAGGCCATGGCCCGGACAGGGGGGAACGGGGTACCTATCTAGCAGCCGTCGCGGCCACCAGGCCCCGGGCCGTGGCCACGATCACCGGCCAGGGGGCCTCGCTGCGCAGCTGACCGCCCATCACGCCGCTGGGGGCGGTGGCGAACCCCTGGGCCGTCAGCGCCGCCACCAGGTCCGCCAACGGCGGGGGCCCCTGACCCAGCCGGCGGGCGATGGCGGCCACGGGCCAGCAGCGGGGCGTGCTTGCCGGATCGGCCCGGAGCCGTTCCAGCAGTCGCCGGCCCGGACGATCGAGGTGGGTGCCTTCCCTCTCGGCCTCCAGAAGCATGGTCGTGAGCGTGGCGGGATCCTGGAGGGGGCCGATCCAGAGGGGGCCGCTCACCGCCAGGGGCGGGCCCTCACCGGAGGCTGCGGGGCAGCCGCAGGCCCGCCACCGCCCCAGCCGCCCCAGGCTCTGCACCTGCTGGTCCCCACAGCCATGGCAGTGGGCCACCAGGCCCAGATGCCCCTCCTCGCCGCGGGTGGGATGGCGCTCCAGCCGCAGGGCGGTGCGGAAGGCCCGGCCTTCACTGAAGCTCAGCAGGGGGGTGATCCCCCGGCCCATCGCCCAGGCGCTGCGGGCCAGCAGGCCCAGCTGCAGACGCAGGGCGATCTCCCAGCTGGCGGGGTGGGCCCGGGCGGCGGCTCCGAAACGGCGCAGCGCGGCCCGGCGGTCGTGGCCCGTGGCCGAGCGTCCATCGGTGCTGGCCAGGTAGAGCACCCCGCCGAAGGCCACCGCCTCCAGGGCCAGGGGCACCAGGGCGGCCGGACAGCCGAAGGCATCCAGATCCACCAGCTCGAAGCGACGCCCCGCAACCAGGCAGCCCGCCAGCAGCTGCTGGGCCGTGGCGGTGCCCACCTGCCGTTCCACCCCCGGCGGCAGCCCGGCGAGATTCCGCTCCAGCAGCGGCAGCCGGTCGGGGTCGGCGTCGTTGGCCCACACCGCCGTGGCCCCGCCTTCAAGGCCGTAGCGGAGGGCCCGGATGCCGCAGCCCGCCATGCCGTCGAGCACCCGCAGGGGCCCGCCCGCCGCCCCGGCGGCCAGGCTCCGGACCAGCAGCACGCCGCAATCCCTGGCGGGCCGGGAAGCGGGCCGGAAGAAGCCATCACCGGTCTCCAGCACGGCCGCCCCTTCGCAATAGTGATCAGGTCCGCTCACGTCCGGATCCTTGCCGCAGCCATCGGTGTCGTCCGCCGACCCCCAGCCTGCCTCCGGGGCGGCCCCGTCGCCGGAGAGGGCCGACTGGGGGGAACATGCCCTCTGGCACTGGAAGGGCCACGGTTGCCACTGGCGCCGCCTGGGGGACAGCGGCCGGCCGGCCTTGGTGCTGCTGCACGGCTTCGGGGCCGGCAGCGGCCACTGGCGCCGCAATGCCGGTGCCCTGGCGGCGGCGGGATGGTGCGTCTACGGGCTCGACCTGATCGGCTTCGGCGCCTCCAGCCAGCCGGGAACCCATCGCCATCAGGCCCTCGACAACCGCCTCTGGGCCCGCCAGGTGCAGGCGTTCCTGGCGGAGGTGGTCGGCGGGCCGGCGGTGCTGGTGGGCCATTCCCTCGGCGGTCTGGTGGCCCTCACCTGCAGCGTGTTCTTCCCCCGGTGGGTGCGGGCCGTGGTGGCGGCCCCCCTCCCCGACCCCAGCCTGCTGATGGCCCAGCGGCGGCCGCCCCGGCGAAGGCCCTGGCGGCGGCGGTTGAAGCGGGGGGCGATCCAGCTGCTGCTGCGGCTGCTGCCCCTGGAACTGGCGGTGCCCCTGCTGGCCCATTCGCCCCTGCTCGACCTGGGCATTCAGTCGGCTTACCACCACCCGGTGATCGGTGACCAGGAGCTGCGCCGGGTGATCGCCCACCCCGCCCGGCGACCCGGCGCGGTGCGGGCCCTGCGGGCGATGAGCATCGGCATGGCCCTGCGGCCGTACCGGGCCACGGCCGTCTCCCTGCTGCAGCGGCCAGGGCGGCCCACCCTGCTGATCTGGGGGGGCCAGGACCGGCTGGTGCCGGTGGAAGTGGCCCGGCAGTGCCTCGGCCTGCGCAGCGACCTGGTCCTGCACGTGATCGCTCAGTGCGGTCACTGTCCCCACGACGAGACCCCCGCCGCCTTCCACGGGGCGGTGCTCCCCTGGCTGGAGCGCCTGGGGACCGGTTGACGGCAGGGCTCACCCCGGCGCGTAGTTTTGGGAGGACCATTCCGGTCGCCGTTCCGGTCCCCCGCCGCACCCCGCTCCCGACCCCGACATGAAGCACACCCTCTCGGTGCTGGTGGAAGACGAATCGGGGGCCCTCAGCCGCATCTCCGGTCTGTTCGCCCGACGGGGCTTCAACATCGAGAGCCTGGCCGTGGGGCCGGCCGAGCACCGCGGCATGTCCCGCCTCACCATGGTGGTGGAGGGGGACGACCGGACCCTCGAGCAGATGACCAAGCAGCTCAACAAGCTGATCAACGTGCTCGGCGTCATCGACCTCTCCACCATTCCTGCCGTGGAGCGGGAGCTGATGCTGCTGAAGGTGGCGGCTCCGGCGGAGAACCGCGGCGCCATCTTCGATCTGGTGCAGGTGTTCCGGGCCAAGGTGGTGGATGTGGCCGACGATGCCCTCACCCTCGAGGTGGTGGGGGATCCGGGCAAGCTGGTGGCCCTGGAGCGCTTGCTTGAGGGCTACGGCATCCTGGAGATCGCCCGCACGGGCAAGGTGGCGCTGGAGCGGGCCTCGGGGGTGAACACCGAGCTGCTCAAGGCCACGGTCTCCGACAAGCGGGTTCCGGCCTGATAGCAGGCCGGTGCGTTGACGCCCCAGGCGACCTCAGGGCTTCTTGCTCTGAACCAGCGTGCCGCCGTCGATCACCCGGGCCCGGATCAGCTTGTCCCCCTGCTGGATCCGGTCGATCACGTCCATCCCCTTGCTGACCCGGCCGAACACCGCATAGCGGCCGTCCAGCTCGGGCAACGCCTGCAGGGCCACGTAGAACTGGGCGCTGGCCGAATTGGGATCGTTCGATCGCGCCATGGCCACCGCTCCACGCTCGTGGCTGAGGGCCAACTGGCGGGTCACGGTCGGTGAGGTGATCTCCTCTCCGTAGCGGGGTTCCTGCTCGCCGTCGAGCTTGAGCTCCAGGGGAATGCGCCGGGACTCGCCACTGGCCGGGTCGACGAAGCCGCCCGCGCCGTAGTCGCTGGCGGGCACCTTGGGATCGGCACTGCTGGGGTCACCGCCCTGGACCACGAACGGGACCGGTTCCTTCACCACCCGGTGGAAGACGGTGCCGTCGTAGACCCCCCGCCGGACGAGATCGACGAAGTTTCCGGCGGTGAGCGGCGCCGCTGCCCCATCGAGCGTCAGCTCCACCGGCCCCTTGCTCGTTTCCATGGCCACGAGGGCCGTGCCCTTGAGGCAGGCGGTGGTGGCCGCCTCGCAGCCCATGGGTCGGTTGCCACTGTCGGCGGCGCAGGCCGCCAGGCCGAGCGGCGTGAGGCCGAGCAGAACAAGAAGCAGCACGCGCCAGCCGAGACCGGCGGCTTTGGTGGTGGACCCCATCGTCAGAGTCCCTCCAGGGGGACGCCCAGGAAGCGGGCCAGGCGGGCCCCGGCCAGCTCCAGATCCGCCAGGGGCATCGGCTCACCCACCCGGGTCAGGGGCATGTCACGCCGGCCCTGCACCCGCAAGGCCAGGCGTCGCTGGGGGCTGAGGCCATCGCGCACCTCCACCTTCACCGCCTGGATCTCCCGCAGGGGGATCACCACCTCGATCAGCTTTCGGAAGCCGCGGCGGCTGATGCGGGCCTCGCCGGCCTTCCGATCGAAACGGTTGAGGCCCGAGCCCACATCGATGCCGATCACCAGCCAGAGATAGGTGGCCAGCAGCAGGGCCGCCACCCCGTAGAGCCCCATCACCAGCCCCTGCGGCACCCAGACCAGGGCGGCGGGGTGGCCGATGGGCAACAGGTCGCGGCCGAATCGGCTGGAGGCGCTGGTGAGCACGAAGCCGATCCCACCGATGCTCACGGCCAGGGCCACCAGCAGGTTGGAGAGCCGCCGGGAGCCGAGCACCGGCTGCTCCAGCACCTGCTCGTCGGCGGAAGGGGAAACGACGCCGGGCGAAGCCATGCGGGAAGAAAGGGCGATGGGCCGCCATCCTGCCGCGAAGCGTGCCGGAGGCGTCAGTTTCAGCCCATGTCGCCCGGCGCGGGAGGCGGATCAACGTTGTTACCATCCCCCGGTAACCCACAGCCCTGCGGGTCTTCCGCACCGCTTTCACCC
>NZ_JAYGHX010000010.1:0-87150 GCF_034931325.1 Cyanobium gracile UHCC 0139
GACCCGGTGAACGATCCCCCCGTGGCCAGCGACGACTTCATCGGCAGCCTCAGCCGTCCACCCGGGGGCTCCAGCGTGACGGTCAGGGTCACCGACAACGACAGCGATCTCGACGGACCACTGAACCCGAGCGCACTCACCATCGTCGGAAGCACCGCTCCCGGCCAGCCGTTGGTGGTGCCCGGTCAGGGCACATGGAGCCTCAACCTCTCCACTCAGGAGATCAGCTTCACCCCCAGCACCGGCTTCTTCGGGGATCCCACACCCATCCAGTACACGGTCACGGATCAGCAGGGAGCCATCAGTAACCCGGCCACGGTGAGCATCGATTACGACAACCTGCTGACCAGTCCCGCCCTACCCGCTGCGGAGCCACGGCACGTCGACTTGTACCTGCTGCTCGACAGCTCCACCTCGATGAAGGGCGGCGACCCCAGCGGCGTCTCCAGGATCGAGGCCCAGAACCGGCTGGCCTTCGAAAGCCTCAAATCGGGCCTCGCCGCCGCCGGCTACGGCTATTCCCTCAAGGGCAGCTCCACCTTCCAGCCCTTCCTCGATGACACCAATCTGACGAGCAGCCAGACCCTCGCCAGCGACATCCTCAACTACGAACTGGTGGACGATCCCACCGACGGCAGCAGCAGCAATGCCAAGTCGATCACGATCCACACCATCGATTTCGGCTATCTCGTCACCCACAGCGAAACCACCTTCACCGGCAGCAATCCCAACTTCGGCGAGCTGCTGGCCCGGGATGTGCTCCTCACCCAGACCCCCGACCTCACCTACGGGGCCACCACCAGCCCCGACTGGATCGCCCGCGGTCTGCCGGCACCCAATTCCCTCGATGCCTACACCGCCCCCGGCACCAGCGGCAACCGCTACAGCGGCACCGAGATGCTCGGCGCCCTGGTGGCCCTCGACCGGCTGCTCGTGAAGGAGCTGCCCAACGTGGCCCTCGACACGATCGTTTCGGTGGCGATGATCACGGACGGCCGCCCCGAACGGCGCCCCTGGTGGGACAACCGGCCCGACTTCGGCCAGGGCTGGAGCGGCACCAACGTTCCCCTGCCCACCAGCTCCTGGCTCGACGGTGATCCGATCCTCAGCTCGGGACTGCGCTACACCAGCAGCGGCACCCCGATCCGGGTGCCGACGGCTGGCGGGGTCGACATCTGGGCCCAGGCCCAGACCTCCCTCAACAACACCCTCGACACCGTGGCCGCCAGGGCCGGCGCCAGCAACGTCAACGTGCTGGCGATCGGCATGGGCGACGGGGGAATCTCCAACTGGAACGCCATCTACACCGACCTGTTCACCAACCAGACCTTCGATGCCAGCCGCAGCTGGAACTACCAGTTCTCCACCTCCGGCCAGCTGCCGCAGCTGTCGGGGTGAGCCGCCATTGCGCCCATCCCCCCGATCACGGCAGGCTGGAGGCAATGGATCCCCACGGCCATGACCCGCGAGCACGACCCCTTCCGCATTCCCCGCGCCGGCTGGGAGGTCGCACCTCTGGCGGGTCTGGCCTCGGTGGATCTGAACCACAACGGTGGAGCCGTCACTGGTGGCGAGTTCTTTTCAGAATCGACCGTTGGAGGGGTGGTGCTTTACGCCACCTACCAGGCGCTGCTCACCGCCCTGCGCACCGAGGCCCTGCGCAAACGGGGCGAGATCGACCGGATCACCCAGGTGAGACTGGTGCTGAGCACAAGCCTGGAATCCGCCAAAACCGGTGTGGCCGTGGGTGCCGCGCTGTCCGTGGTGCTGCTGGTCTTCCCCTGGCTGGCCGCACCGATGGCGGTCATGGGGGTGCTGGGCAGTGCCAAGGCCTCCCTGGATCTGTTCCATGCCTTCTGGGATGGGCTCGATGCGGAGCAGAAACTCCAGGTCACCGTGGCCGCCCATGAGGCAGGCGTGAACCTGCGTCGGTTCTTCAGCAACACGTCCGATGGCGCGGGCACCGTGGCGGGCTGAGGGCCGTTACTGGCCGCCGAACAGCTGCTGCAGCAACCCGCCCAGGGCCTGACCCAGGCCTTCAGTGTCGCCTCCCTGGACCACCTGTCCATAGGCGTCCACCGGCTGCAGAGCTTGATTCAACTGCGCGGTGGCGGCCTGGGTGGAGCTTCGGAAGCCCAGGTTGAACACGTTGCTCCAACCCAGCTGGATGTCGGTGCGGTACTGGTCAGCATTCACCTTGGACACGACGGCCGCCGTTGAGCCGTTCGGCAGCTGGATGCTCCACGGGTTGTTGTTGTTGTTGTTGCCCTGGGCCGTGAAGCGGATCGTGCGCAGCGGATTCGAGACCGGCAACCTGTCAAAGGTGAAGGCCAGGGTCTTGGAGCCGTTGGCGTTGTTCTGGACGATCTCGTAGCGGCAGGTGCCGTTGTAGATCGAGATGCCCGCATTGGTCCAGGCACAGGTGCCGCTCTGGCGGGTGCGGGTGAACGGGGGGCGGAAACTGTTGTTGGGTTGCTGTCCTGGGTTGAGGCCGCTGCCCGCTCCCCAGGTGGATCCGGAGCCGCCGATCACCGTGCCCTGGCCGCCCTGGTTGACGCCCCCGGCATTGGAGCCGAACAGCCAGGGATTCAGCCGTGGGTCGTAGGAGGTGCGCTGGCTGTTCGTCCAGCAGCCGCGCAGGTTGAAGTTGCAATAGCGGCCATTGGCGAAGGTGACATCGACGATCGGATTGTTGACCAGATTGTTTTCCAGATTGCGGCGCGCACGACGGCCGAACTCCTGTTCGGTTTCCGCCAGGGCGGCACCGTTGGCGTTGAAACAGACGCTCACGGAGCCGTCACAGATCACCCCCTGGACAGGGAATGTCAGGGATCTGCCACCGCCACCCCAGGGGGAATTCTGGGGCTGGGACGGCTGGGTGGGGGACCCCCAGGGATTGCCCTGAGCCAAGGCCCCAGGGGATGTCGCCAGAACGGGCAGGGCGACGAAAAGAACTGTTGAAGACTTGAACGCGCCGGCGAGAGGGCGAGAAAGAGTGTGCTTGGAAAAGGCGCTAAATAGGTTCTTCATCATGTCTTGATCATTGAAGTCGAACATAACAGAGCAGGTCTTTTGTTCCTAAGTAGCCAAATCATCTGCAGCATCAAAGCAGAAGAAATGGCCATCGATTGGATCACCAGCCAAGGTGGCTCTCCCCGGGCCCGGGCAGCCTGGCTGCCCTCTTACTCGGCTTCGATGCTGCCGCGCACCATGTTCATGCCGCAGTGGAACGGGTAAGGCCCCGGCCGGGTGGGCAGCAGTTCGATGCTGGTGGTGGCCCCCAGGGGGAGGTCGAGGGTGCGCTGGAAGTCCGGGAAAATCACCTGGGCCACACAGCCACTCGGGTCGGTGCGGTGAAAGCGGAGGCGCACCGGCCGGCCCGCCTTCACCCTGATCTGGGACGGGGAGTAGCCGCCATCCACGGCGATGGTGATCTCCTGCACCCCCTGCTCCCCTTCGCTGGCCACCACGTCACCACCATGGCGGCCCAGAAACCACCAGAGTTCAGCGGCGATCAGGACCAGCCCCACCGCCGCCACCAGCACCCGCAGGACCAGGGGCTGGGGAATCGTGCGCCACAGAGGCGCTGCGAGCACGAGGGGCGCGGAGAGAACGAGTGGCGTCATGCGGCGGCCCCCACGGAGCGATGGGCGGGCCGGAAGCGGCGCAGCCGCAGGGCATTGCTCACCACCGACACCGAACTGAACGCCATGGCGGCCCCCGCCAGCATCGGGTTCAGCAGCCACCCCGTGAGCGGGAACAGCAGGCCGGCGGCGATCGGGATGCCCGCCACGTTGTAGGCGAAGGCGAAGAAGAGGTTCTGGCGGATGGTGGCCATGGTGCGGCGGCTGAGTTCGATCGCCGCCGGCACGCCCCCCAGGTGGCCCGAGAGCACGGTGATGTCACTGGCGGCGATCGCCACATCGGTGCCCGTGCCCATGGCGATGCCCACCTCGGCCCGGGCCAGGGCCGGAGCGTCGTTGAGGCCATCGCCCACCATCGCCACCGGCCCCTGGCCCTGCTCCTGCAGGCGCTGCACCACCGCCGCCTTGTCGCCCGGGCGCACCTCGGCGATCACCCGCACGATGCCCACATCGGCGGCCACCACTTCGCTGGTGCGGCGGGCGTCACCGCTGAGCAGCACCACCTCCAGACCCAGCCGACGCAGGGCCGCCACGGCGGCATGGGCTTCGGGCTTGATCGGATCGGCGATGCCGAAGCAGGCCTCGATCCGCCCGTCCACCGCCACGGCGGCCACACTGCGGGCAGCCCGCTCCAGCCGCGCCACCACCGGATCGAGCGGGGTGGTGTCCAGGCCCGAGGCTTCCAGCCAGCGGGGGCTGCCCACCCGCACCTCTAGCCCGCCCACGGTCGCCAGGACGCCAAGACCCGCCATGGCCTCGAACGCCTCCACATCCGGTGGCTCTTCGTCGCCGCGACGACTTGTGGCGTAGGCCACAATCGCCTCGGCCAGGGGATGTTCCGAACGGGACTCCACCGCCGCCACCAGGGCCAGGAGCGTCCCGACGGGCATCCGGCCGCCATGGAGCCGCTCGAAATCGGTCACCTCCGGCTGGCCCATGGTCAGGGTGCCGGTCTTGTCGAGCACGATGGTGCGCAGCCCGCCGGCCGTTTCCAGCGCCTCGGCGCTGCGGAAGATCAGGCCGATCTCGGCCCCCTTGCCGGAGGCCACCATGATCGCCGTGGGGGTGGCCAGGCCCAGGGCGCAGGGGCAGGCGATCACCAGCACGCTCACCAGGAACAGGGTCGCCAGGACCACGTTGCCGCTGACCAGGAACCACAGCACGAAGGTGGCGATGGCGATGGCGATGACCACCGGCACGAACCAGCCCACCACCTGATCCGCCAGGCGCTGCACCTGGGTGTGGGAGCTCTGGGCCTGGCGCACCAGCTCGACGATGCGGGCCAGCATGGTGTCGGCACCCACCCGGGTGACACGGAAGCTGAAGCTGCCGCTGCGGTTCATCGAGGCGCCGATCACCCCGTCCCCGGGGCCCTTGGCCACCGGCGTCGGCTCGCCGGTGAGCATCGATTCCTCCACCCAGGAGCTGCCCTCCACGACCACGCCATCGAGGGGCAGCTTCTCCCCGGGACGCACCTGCACCAGGTCGCCCACCACCACCTTCGCCACGGGGATGTCCGTGGCGACCCCCTCCCGCAGCACCCGGGCCGTGGGGGGCTGGAGCTGCAGCAGCCGCCGGATCGCCTCGGAGGTCTGGCCGCGGGCCCGGGCTTCCAGCAGCCGGCCAAGGAGCACCAGCGTGAGGATCACCGCAGCCGTTTCGTAGTACACATCGGCCGGAAGGCCCTCGGCGATGAGCACCCCCGGGAAGGCGGTGGCCAGCAGCGAGGCCAGCCAGGCGATGCCGGTGCCGGCGGCCACCAGGGTGTTCATGTCGGCGCTGTGGCGGCGCAGCGACGACCAGGCACCGCTGAAGAACTCCCGCCCACACCAGAACAGCACCGGGGTACTCAGCAGCAGCTGGGTCCAGGGGCTGGTGAACCAGGCCGGCAGCCAGCCGATGTGGACGCCAAGCATGTGGGGCAGGGTGGCCACCATCACCAGCAGGGTGAGCACGGCCGCCACCGACACCCGGCAGCGCAGCACGGTCAGCTCCCGCGCCAGCTCCCTCTCCATGCCCGTCGGAGGGATGGCCGGCGGTTCGGCGGCGCAGCAGGGGGAGCCCAGGGTGGAGATGCTCATCGCTGGCGGACCGGGCGTGGAGCTTGGTCTTCACCGTATGGGCTCCCCTGGGCTGGAGAGTCAAGCCCCGGCCTTAGGTTGGATCCGTGCCCACCTGCCACGACTGGAGTCGCCTGGAGACGCAGGCCCGGACCCAGCTGCAGCGGCTCAGCCTGGGGGAAAAGCTCGCCATGCTCGACGGCGACACTCCGTTCTGGGGGGGACTGGCGGCCATCGCCCTCCACGACGCCTCCCACCGCCGCCCCTGGCCGGCCGGGGTGGTGGAGCGACTGGGCATCGGCGGGCTGCACTTCGTCGATGGCCCCCGCGGGGTGGTGCTGGAGGGCGGTGCCACCACCTTCCCCGCCCCCATCGGCCGCGGAGCCAGCTGGGACATGGCGCTGGAGGAGCGGATCGGCGAGGCCATGGGGGCGGAGGCGCGCAGCTTCGGGGCCAACCTGTTCGGCGGGATCTGCGTGAATCTGCTGCGCCATCCGGGCTGGGGCCGGGCCCAGGAGACCTACGGCGAGGACCCGGTGCACGTGGGCGCCATGGGGGCCGCGGCAACCCGGGGCGTGCAGCGCCATGCCATCGCCTGCCTCAAGCATTTCGCCCTCAACTCGATCGACAGCGCCCGGTTCCGCGTCGATGTGACGGCCAGTGAGCGGGTGCTGCAGGAGCTCTACCTGCCCCAGTTCCGCGACGGTGTGGAGGCCGGCGCCCTGGCGGTGATGAGCGCCTACAACAGCGTCAACGGGGCCTGGTGCGGCCAGCATCCCCACCTGCTGCGGGAGATCCTCAAGGACCGCTGGGGTTTCCGCGGCTTCGTGCTGACCGACTTCATCTTCGGCCTCCGCGACGGCGTGGCGGCCATCCAGGCCGGCCAGGACCTGGAGCTGCCCTTCCGGATGATCTTCGCGGCCACCCTGCCAGAGGCGGTGGCGGCGGGCCGGGTGCCGGAGGCCCTGGTCGATGCGGCGGTGCTGCGGATGCTGGTGGCCCAGGCCACGGTGCCCACCGGCGCCTATCCGGCGGCCCTGCGGGGCTGCCGCGCCCACCGGCAGCTGGCGCGGGACGCCGCCGCCGGCTCGATCGTGCTGCTCAGGAACGACGGCGGCGTGCTGCCCCTGAGCGGCATCGCCTCGCTGGCGGTGATCGGCCCGCTGGCGGACGCCGCCAATCTGGGGGACCGGGGGTCCTCCGACACCCGGCCGGCACCGGGATCGGTGGTGACACCCCTGGCCGGGCTGCGGGCGGCGGCGCCGGAGCTGCGCCTGCCCCACGACGACGGCAGCGATCCGGCCTTGGCCGCGGCCCTGGCGGCCCGCAGTGAGGCGGCCCTGGTGGTGGTGGGCCTGGACTGGCGCCACGAGGGGGAACACATCCACCCAGGCGATCTGGCCCCGATCCTGCGCCAGGCGCCGCCCCCGGCCTGGCTGCTGCGGCTGTGCGGCCGCCGCCGGCTGCTGCCGATCTGGACGGTGGTGGCGGCGATGCTCGCCAGCGCGACACGTTTCGGTTCGGCCCGGGCCGGCGGTTCCTTCGCCTCCGGCGATCGCACGGTGCTGCAGCTGCCGCCAGCGCAGGAGGCCCTGATCCTGGCGGTCGCCGCCGCCAACCCGCGCACGGTGGTGGTGCTCATGGGCGGTGGGGCGATCCTTTGCGAAGCCTGGCGGCAGCGGGTGCCGGGCCTGCTGCTGCTCTGGTACCCCGGCGAGCTGGGGGGCGCGGCCCTCGCCGACGTGCTACTGGGACGGATCTCCCCGTCGGGCCGGATGCCCTTTTCGGTGCCCACCGAGGCCAGCCACCTGCCGCCGTTCGATCCCCGGGCCCGGCAGATCACCTACGACCTCTGGCACGGCTACCGGCGGCTGGCCCGCAGTGGGCGTCCGGCGGCCTTTCCCTTCGGCTTCGGTCTCTCCTACAGCCGCTTCCGCCACACCGACCCGGCGGTGGCGTGGCTCCCCACCGCGGCGGGGGCCGAGGTAGCGGTGGAGCTGGCCGTCACGGTGACGAACACCGGCACGGTGGAGGCCGCCGAGGTGGTGCAGGTCTACCTCGAGCCGCCCGGGGAGGCGACGGAGCGGCCGCAGCGCACGTTGGTGGGCTTCGCTCGGGTGAGCCTGGGGCCAGGCCGGAGCCAGCGGCTGCTGATCCGGATTCCACTGCGCCGGCTCGCCTGGTTTGACGAGAACCACGACGGGTTCGTCCTGGAGGGCGGCCGCCACCGGCTGCTGGTGGCCCGCCATGCCGAGGACGTCGGCATCGGCGTGGACCTCGACCTGGAGAGCGGGGCGGTGGGGCCCTGAGGGAGGCCTCAGCCCTCGCCGGGGCGGCGGACCCGGCCCTGCAGGGCGCGCTCCACCCGCAGGTGGTTGTAGCGCTGCAGCCAGAGGCAGGGCAGGTTGGACAGGGTCGCGAAGACCAGGTTGATCAGCACCCCGGCCGGCGGCAGCCACAGGGCCGTGACGATCCAGAAGGGCCAGAGCGCCAGATGCACCAGCTCGGCCCGGCGGGTCTCCGCCAGCAGGCGCTGCAAGGTGGCGCGGTCCCGTCCCACCAGGCTGTTCTTGGCCACCCCCCCGGGGAAGGCCGTGCCGGCATCGGGCAGCAGGGATTTCCAGCGGCGGATGGCGAGCCGCTTCTCGAAGCCGCTGCGGCTCTCCGGCCAGGGGCGCCGTCCCGTGAGCCAGGTGTCATGGTCCAGGGCCCGCGGGGGCAGCCGGTGGGCCAGCCAGCCGACCAGCACCGACCACAGCAGCCAGCCCAGGGCGCAGGCCAGGACCGCTAGCGCGTCGGAAACCGCCTGCCCTTCCATTCGATCGTGCCCCGCTCGAGATTCAGGATCGCCAGAACGAACACCCCCAGGAAGAAGAGCACGGGAATCGGAAAGATCAGGCAGATCCAGCCGAAGTCACCGATCCGGCGGGTGACCACCAGCAGCTGCAGTGCAAAGGCGACGTACAGCAGCAGGTTGGGCAGCACAGCGGTATCCCCCACCATCGGCCAGCCCAGCAGGGAGGCGGGCAGGCACCAGGCCGACCAGAACAGACCGGAGATCCAGAGGATCACACCGAGCATCCAGAGCCAGCGCACCTCCCCGGCGGCGGTGGCGAAGTTCTTGGCGAAGCCCACCACCATGTCCTGGAACCCCCCGGGGTACATGCGGTAGTCGAGCAGCCCCTGGCCGATGTAGGCGCTCACCGGCAACCCCGCCTGCTCGTAGAGGTGGCCCAGGAACCAGTCCTCCACCACCTTGCCGGCGACCGCCGCATGGCCGCCGATGCGGTCGTAGTCGCTGCGGCTGGTGGCCATGGCCGGCCCGAAGGCCACCCCGCAGCCCCGGCCCATCGGCACCGCCATCAGCCCCACGAGGTTGAACAGCACCGAGAGCAGCTCGTAGGGCTTCTCCGTGCGGTGGAAAGGTTGCACCGAAACGAGCCCGCCCAGCTCCTGCTGGCTCGCCACGAGGCGCTGCAGGAACTCCGGATGGGGTTCGGTGTCGGCGTCGAGGAACAGCAGGGTGTCCCCCCGGCTGGCGCGGACACCGTGGTGGAGGGCCCAGGTCTTGCCGCACCAGCCCTCGGCCAGCGGCGGCGGACGCATCACCGTGACGCCGGCGGCGGCGGCGATGGCGCCGGTGCGGTCATCGGAGTGGTCGTCGATCACGATCACCTCCTGCGCACTGAGGCTCTGGAGCCGCAGGGCGGCGAGCAGTTTCGGCAGGGTGTGTTCCTCGTTGCGGGCCGGGATCAGCACCGACACCGTCGGCTGGCCCTGGACCCTGGAGGCGGGAAGCCGTGGCATGCGCAGGCACAGGGCCCAGCCGAGCAGCCAGCGCACCAGCAGCGAGATGGCCAACAGATCCACGGTCGGCACCCCTGCTTGTCCCTTCAACCTAGGGACGTAGCAGCTCGTGAAGAAGCGGTTCCAGGGCGGCCGGGTGGGTCATCAGCTGGTGGTGATACCGCACCGGCAGGCAGCGGCCCGGGCCGAGCGGCAGCACGGCGCGCCAGGCCGGCATCACCATCAGGTCCGGATGGCAGTAGAAGCTGCAGCACTCCACGGGCTCCAGGGTGGCCAGCTGGCTGTTGAGCCGCACCAGCAGCGGACTGCCCGTCTTCAGGTCGGCGATGCCGGCCAGCGGCCAGCTGGGCCAGGGACCGGCGGTGAGGGTGCCCTGCTGGGGGCTGCCGACGCTGATCAGCCGCCGCGTGCGCCGGTGGCCGCCCCGCAGCTGGATCCAGGTCCGGGCGATCACCCCGCCCATCGAGAAGCCCAGCAGATCGATGGGCTGCACCGCACCGAAGGCCGCCTCGATGTGGAGGCCGAGCAGGTCGGCCTGCTCCTCGATCGGCGTCAGCCCGAAGCGATGGGGCAGGTGGGGGATCAGCAGGGGCCCACGGCGCCCCGCCAGCTGGTGCTGCAGGCGGTCGAACAGCCGGGGGGTGTCCCACATCCCATGGATCAGCACCAGCGGTGGGGAGTCACCCGCGGGGCCGGGGGCCACCTACCAGACCAGTTCCGGCAGTTCCCGGAACACCTTCCGCACCCCGACGCTCCACTCGGCGCTGAGGTCCTTGAAGTAACTGTCCCCCTCGCTGAAGCGGCGACGGTGGAGGATCTCGAAGCTGTCCCGCTGGTAGACGAGCAGGTCGATGGGCATGCCCACCGACAGGTTGCTGCGCATGGTCGAGTCGAAGGACACCAGCACGCACTTGGAGGCCTCCGCCAACGTCGTGTCGGTATGGATGACACGGTCGATGATCGGCTTGCCGTACTTCGCTTCGCCCGTCTGCAGAAAAGGCGTGTCTTCGCCAGCCTCGATGAAGTTGCCCTCCGCGTACATGCGGAACAGCCGCGGAGCCTCGCCCCTGATCTGGCCACCCACCAGGAAGGAGGCATTGAAGCTGGAGCCCGAGGCCTTCAGATAGGGGCCGTCGCGCTGCTCGATCGCCCGCACCGCATCCGACACCAGGACCATGACATCGAACATGGTCCGGGCCGTCCACACCGTGGGCTCCCCGTCGCCGGCCTCGGCCCGCTGGCGCAGCAGGCCGATCACCGCCTGGGTCCCGGCCAGGCTGCCGGAACTGAGCAGGACGAGCACCCGGTCGCCCTTGCGCTCGAACACGGTCATCTTGCAGAAACTGGCGAAATCATCCAGTCCCGCATTGGTGCGCGAATCGGAAGCGAACACCATGCCGCTCTCCAGGAGCACTGCCACGCAATAGGTCATGCCGTCCACACCTGGAACGACACGAGCTCCGAAGGGCCGAAGCTGGTGGTGAGGGCCACGTCAGCCGCATCCCGGCCCCGGGCCATCAGGATCCGGCCGATCCGGGGGGTGTTGTTGCGCGGATCGAACACGTGCCAGCCGTCGCCGAGGTAGGCCTCGAACCAGGCATGGAAGTCCATGGCCGTGTGGGGCGGCGGCACCTCGATATCACTCAGATAACCGGTGCAGTATCGCGCCGGGATGTTCATGCAGCGGCACAGGGCGATCGCCAGGTGGGCGAAGTCCCGGCACACCCCCTCCCGGCTCTCATAGGTCTGAAGCGCCGACTTCGTCGGGCTGGAGCGGCCGTAGTCGAAGCGCACGTGCTGGTGGACGAAATCGCAGATCGCCTGCACCCGTCCCCAGCCGCCCGGGACCGCCTCGAACCGTGACCAGGCGAGGGGCGAGAGGAGATCGGACTCGCAGAAACGACTGGCCAGCAGAAACAGCAGGGTCTCCTCCGGCAGCTCCTCCACCGGCTGCTGCGGCAGAGCGGGCAGCACCGGATCGGGCCGGCCGGAATCGGCCACCACCCCATGGCCGTGCAGCCGCAGCTCGCCGGCCGGCGCCACCAGTCGCTGGCAGTGGTTGCCGAAGGAGTCCACATACGGGCGTAGCGGCACCGGAGGGTCCACCTGCAACAGGTCGGGCTCCAGGAGATCCTCGGCCCGGCTCGCGTGCACCCCCAGGGTCACGATCAGGGGCGTTGGGGCGCCGAAGCGCATCACCACATCGAAACCCACCTCGATCTCGATCGGCTGGATCGGCGGCGCCGGGTCGGTGGCTGGTTTGTCCATGGCTCACCCTATGGAGGCCGTGCCGTCCGGAAGCGGCGGGAATCCCTCCGCCAGGGCGGCCTCCAGCACCCCGGCCAGTCGCTGCGCCCACGCCTCCTGGCCGGCCTTGGTGGCGAGCAGGTCCTGGCGCACCTCCAGCTCCACATGGGGAATCCGGCGTCCCTCCCCGTGCACCACCAGGGTGTGATCGCTGGCGTCGCTGACGGCATAGGGCTGGTTGTCGCCCACCCGCAGGTCCCGCTCGCGCTGAAGCCCCCGGCGCACCCGGCTGGCCAGGCGGGCGTCACGGCCATGCAGCACCCCCACATGCCAGGGGCGCACCTCCGCGCCCAGCACCGGCGTGAAGCTGTGCAGGGTGACCAGGACGCTGGGCCGGGCCTGGCCCTGCCGCGCCTCCAGCTCGGCGGCGATGCGGCGGTGGTAG
This sequence comes from Cyanobium gracile UHCC 0139, assembly GCF_034931325.1. Lineage (GTDB taxonomy): Bacteria > Cyanobacteriota > Cyanobacteriia > PCC-6307 > Cyanobiaceae > Cyanobium > Cyanobium gracile_B. The sequence goes on from NZ_JAYGHX010000010.1 coordinate 12,204, forward strand.
GGGTGGAAGAGCTCCTCGAGCCGTCGCTGACGCCCGGCCGTGCCGATGGCCAGGTTGGCGGCGATGGCGCTCTGCTCGCAGTGGCCAACGATCGAATCCGGCGCCCGGGGCGGCCGGTTGGCATCGATCACCAGCCGGGAATAGCTGTGCAGGATCAGAAAGGCGTCGAGCCGCGCCGCCAGCAACCGTCCCAGGCCGTCCACGCCCAGATCCCAGGCGGCGTGGCTGGCGAGCTGGCGATCGTTCAGGCCCAGGTCGCCCAGGCGCCGGGGAATGGCGCGGCCGGCGTGGTCGGCCGTGAGCAGCACCGGCGAGCGCCCGGCGGGGTTGACGATCCGGAAGACAGCAGGATCTGCGGGCCCCAGCAGGGGTTCGTGCTGCAACGTGACGACCTCGGGCCAGGGATCCTTGCCGCCACCAGCCTGGCGGGCGCGGCACGGGAGCGGGGAGCCCGCGGTCACTGGGAATAGATCAGGGCGCTGTAGGGGCCGATGCTGCAGGTGGCATGGCAGGGGAGTCCGTCCCAGTCGCCGGGGACAGATTCCAGGTCAGCGCTGAAGCGCGCGGACGAGGCCGCGGTCTTCATCCATCGCCGTCATGGGAAGAACGGGCTCGGCTGGCTGAGCGCATCAGCATGGGGCGCGCTGGTGAACGCCCCAATCGGTGGACAGCTGGTAGCTGTAGGGGTCGCCGATCCTGGCGCGCTCAACGAAGGCAGACCAGTAGCCTCGCGGCTCTGATTGCATCGGATGGGCGCTGGCGTTCCAGTCGTTGAAAGTGCCGACGACGGAGACCTGAATGGCGTGGGGTGCCCAGACCCGGAAGGCCACGCCTTCCAGACAGGAACAGGCCTGCTTGCGTTGTTGCACCAACGGTTGCACCAGGGGTTGCAGCAACGGTTGTGCCATGGTTCAGACCCCGCTGAGATCACTCTTTCACAGGACGAGCGCCTCTGTGGTGCACCATCAGGCCGCTGATCTGCAGCACCGAACAAGGCGGAATGGAAGTGGGATGGCAGGAGGAATCGCCAGACGAATCGGCTGATGCAGTGAAGCCGTGGCGATGCAGATCACTGCTGCAGACTGCATCAGGCGCCCTATCGATCGTGACCGGCCGGCCATGCCTGCCAGCACTCATCGGCGGGATCCATGCGGCGCTTAAGTGGGCCATGGTGGGCCCCATTCGACACGCGGATCCCGCAGGAATCACTAGGTTGGAGAGGCAGCTTCCAGAGGTGCGAGGAGGGCAGACATCGACACCATCCCTCGGGATTGCCCCTGACGATCTGCACAGCATCGAGACCCATCGCCAACGGAACCATGACCAACAAGAACGCCGCCGCCGCCAAGGATGCCGAAGGCAGATTGGAATCAGCCCTGGGTGATCTGACCGGCGACACCGGCCACCAGATCAAGGGCAAGGCCAAGCAGGTTCAGGCCTCGGCCATGACTGTCGCTGAAGATCTCAAGGAGGGCGCCAAAGCCGTGGCCAGGAAAGTCAGTGATGCCGCCGCCAAACTGGCCGACGACAAGGGCTGAGCGGTCCCGGGCGGTGACCAGGGCCCCGGGAGCGGCGCCGAGCGTCCCGGGGGCGACCCGCCTAGACTCTCCCGCGCGATGGAGAGTCGGAGCCATGCAGAGCATCGGCATGAAGATCGGCGTGCTGTCCCGCCGCAGCGGCATGACCGTCAAGACCCTTCGGTACTACGAGGAGCTGGGACTGCTGCCGGCGATCGGCCGCAGTGAGGGCGGCTACCGCTTGTTCGCCGAGGAGAGCCTGCAGCGGCTGGAGTTCATCCGCCGCCTCAAGACCCTGGGGCTCAGCCTCGAGGAGATCCAGGGCTGTCTGGCGGTTCACGACGCCGGTGACCTGCCCTGCGGCGACATCCAGAGGCAGCTGGAACGCCAGATCGGCCGGATCGACGGCCAGATCCAGGAGCTGCACCAGCTCAGGAAGGAACTGCAGGGATTGTTGGCCGGCTGGCAGAGCCATCCGGCCAAGGACAGCGAGGTGATCTGTCCCAATCTTCGGGTGTGAAGGAACGGTCCGGCGTCGGGCCCGGGGCGATCGGAGCCGCCCCCCAGGTGAAGCAATGTCCCGGAACCGCCTCCGGCTCCCGGCGCCATCTCCAGGCTGGTGATGGAGAGAAGTCATGGAGGAGCGCAGATGGGAAACTCCAGAACCTTCGCAGGCCCGATCCATTCCGTTGCGCGCAGAGGAGCCGTCGTTGCCGGGCTTGGGGCACTGGTCCTGTCGCTGGGGACGCCAGCCTGTTCCGGTCCGCCCGCCTCTCCGACCCCGACGGGCAGTGGAGCGGGCCTGGGGATGCCTGGCGCCTGGCGGGGGACGACTCAGGCGATGGATCAGCACTTCATCGTGATGATGATTCCGCACCATGACGGGGCGATCGCCATGGCGGATCTGGCCCTCACCCGGTCCAGGCGGCCTGAGATCAAGGCCCTGGCCCGCAGCATCCGGGACAGCCAGACGCGGGAGAATGCCCAGATGCGCGCCTGGTACCGGGAGTGGTTCGGCGGCGATGTGCCCGCCTGGGGCGGCAGCTATGGCCGCGGAGCCTATTCCGGCTGGGGCGGCTGGATGGGCCACGGCGGAGGCATGGGCCGCGGGGCAGGAATGGGCCGCGGTGGAGGCATGGGGATGATGGGAATGGCGACGGATGTCGAATGGCTCAGGAACGCCCCAGATTTCGATCGCGCCTTCATCGAGCAGATGATTCCCCACCACCGCATGGGCGTGATGATGGCCTCGATGGCCCAGACCAACAGCCAGCATCCGCAGCTCAGGGCGCTGCAACAGGCCATGGTCAAGGTCCAGAGCCAGGAGATCGAGCAGATGGCGCAGTGGTACCGCCGCTGGTACGAAACGCCCTGAACCCCATCCCACTCGGCCCTGGCCGGCCTGCCCCCGACCCCGCGAGGCCCCATCGATGGATCCTTTCTTGATCCGCGACTCCGCGAAATCCTTCGAGGAGGCCTGCGCGTCCCTGCAGCAGGCGGCTCCGGACCACGGCTCCGGCGTGCTCGCCGTGCCTGACCTGGGCCAGACGCTGCCCAGCAAGGGCCTGGCCTTCCAGGAGCAGTGCCGCATCTTCGAGGTGTGCAATCCCTCCCTGGCGGTAGTGGCCGGGGAGGTGGAACCCTCCACCCAGGCGATCATTGCGGCCGCGGCGGCCGGCGCCGGCCCGGAGGACGGGAGCGAGTCGGTTCCTTGACTCTCCTGCCGGGGGGAGACCATACGGTTGGGATCCCTCCGGTGTCCCCATGCCCCACCGCCGCCGTTCCGTCGCCGCTCTCGGGATCCTCGGCGCCCTGGCGCTGACCCAGCCCGTTCTGGCGCAGGAGCGGGGCGGCAGCAGCCCGGGCGCCATGGACCACGACCACCACCACCACAACCATCAGGCCGCGCCGGCCGAGGCCGCACCAAGCGGCGCCCCTGCCGCCCCTGCGGCCCACGCCGGTCACGCCCACGACGTGGGCCCCGCCGGTGCCACCTACGACCTGCGCTTCATCGATGGGATGGTGCAGCACCACACTGGCGCCCTGCGGATGAGTGAGTTCGTCTTCGGCATCGGGTCCCCCGGGGTGGGTGCGCTGGCCACCACGATCTGGCGCGACCAGGCCAACGAGATCCGGGCCATGGGACTGTGGCGCAAGGCCTGGTATCCCCAGGCCCCCGTGTATCCGGTGGCGCTGGCCAGCGGCGGCAACCCCGACAGCCTCAGCGGCCTCACCCGCATGAGCCAGGCCCAGATCGATGGGATGCGGATGATGGGGGACGCTCCCACCCCGGACAACCGCGTCGTCTGGTTTCTGGAGGGGATGCTCCATCACCACGGCGGGGCGCTGATCATGGCCCACGACGCCCTGGCCAAGAGCACCAACCCCACCATCCGGCGCTTCGCGCGGAATGTGATCGTGGCCCAGCGGGCCGAGATCATCCAGCTGCGGCGCATGCTGGCCAGCGAAGGACTGCACAAGCCGGAGTACGGACGCTACGACGTCCTTTTCGCGCTCTGAGGCCGCCGGAAGCTCAGAGCTGCTGCAGCCAGCCCAGCAACCGGCGCCGCTGCTCCGGAGCCAGGGCCGTGAAGCGCTCCCGGGCAGAGGCAGCCTCCCCCCCGTGCCAGAGGATCGCCTCCTCGAGGCTGCGGGCCCGGCCGTCGTGGAGGAACCCCGCCGACCCATTCACCCGCTGGGCCAGGCCCACGCCCCACAGCGGAGCCGTTCGCCATTCCCGCCCAGGCGCCCCCTTCTCGACCACCCCGTCATCCAGGCCGTCGCCCATGTCGTGCAGCAGCAGATCGGTGTAAGGCCAGATCGGCTGGCCGTTGATCACCCCGGCGACCGCCTCCGGGGAGCGGCCTGTGGTCAGCCGAGGCACGTGGCAGCGGGAGCACGCCAGGGTGTCGAACAGCTCCCGGCCCCGCCGCACCACAGGGCTCGATGCGGGGAGGGCGGTGCGGGGCGCACCCAGGGTCTGGCTGTAATAGGTCACGAGGGTCAGCTCCGCCCCATTGATGTCGACCACCCCCGCACCGTCAGGCCGAGCCGCCGTGGTCAGACCCATGTCGTTCAGGAAGGCGTCGGCGGTCTGATCGCGCACCGTTGCGGCCCCCGCTTTCCAGCCGAAGCGCCCCAGCCGCGGCGGCCGCTCCCCCTCTGCGAGCCAGTGGGGCCGTCCCGAGATGCCGTCACCGTCGCGGTCGTCGGGATCGGCGTGCGCCAGGATCGCCGCCTCCGGCACCGCCTCCAGCAGGCCCAGGCCGATCAGGGGCGGCGCCACCCGCAGGGAGCGGGCCACCGATCGCTCGGAGAGGTCGAGGGACGTGCCGCCCTCGAGCTGGACCTCCGGCCGGCGCAGGCCATCCCGCTCCTGCCAGGCCACTGTCACGGCCGCATCCGGCCGGGCGCCGAGCACGGCACGGTCCCGCACCTGGTGGCCGAGGCCCGGCACCGGCTGACCGTCCCGCAGCGCCACCCGCACCAGGGATTCCCCCATCAGGGGCCGGCCCCGGCCGTTGCGCACATGGCAGGCGATGCAGGAGGCGGCATTGAAGCGGGGCCCCAGACCCGCCCCGGGGGCACCCTCCAGGGGCACGTGGGTGCGATCGAACAGGACATCGGCCACCAGGTGGCGCTCCAGTTCGGCGGGGGTGAGGCCGGCGGCGGGTTGTTCGAAGGCAGCCGAGGTGCGGTTGGCCACCGTCATCGCTCCAGCGGCCTGGCGGGGATCGGCGGCCCCCCAGACCTGCCGCAGGCCGAGGCCAAGCACCACAGCCAATGCCAGCCCGGCCAGCAAGGCGCTCCGCAGAACCCGGGAGGGACGGGCCATCAGGACAACAGCGGCACCGAGCGCTCCACCAGCTTCGCCGTGCTGTGCAGCTGGCTGATCAGTGCCTCCATCGCCCGGCGGGCAGCGGGATCGGAGAGGGCGCCATTGAGGGGGTCGGGCAGCCCCTTGGCCATCGCCACCGCCGCAGCGCTCTGGCGGTCGATCTGCCGGGCCAGATCGGGGTCGCGGCTGCCGATCAGGTCCACCAGACCGGTGGCCATCAACACCCGGCGGGCCCCTTCCACATTGGCCACCAGATCCGCCTGGGTGTTGCCGCTGTCGGCACTCTCGAGGGTGCGGGGGTCGCGGGTGTTCAACGGTTGGCCGAGTTTCTCGTCGCCCCCTTCCTGCAGCAGACCGATGACCCCCTGCACCATCTCCTGCACGGCGGTGCCGGCTTCGGCGGGGCGGCTGAACCGGGCGCCGAAACCCTGGGGGCCCGACCAGCTGGCCAGTAATCCGGTTGCCTGGCGGTGCAGATCATCGGCCGCGAGGCGCAGGTAGGTGCGTTCGCTCGCAGTGAGCTGGGCTGCGGTGGGCGGTGTGCCGGTGCGACCGCCGAACAGCACCCACTCGATGCCGTGGAAGCCCTTGGCGGTATCGCTGAGGGCGGCGAAGGTGTCGGGGCCGAAGTGCTCGTTGCCCAGCGCCGTGGCCAGATCCTTGCGGTTCACGGGCCAATCGTCCATGGCCCCGTCGAAGCCGTCCGTCTCGGCAGGGACGAAGGCCCAGCTTTCACTGGTCTCCCAGGTCCGTCGCGCTGTCAGCCAGGCCTGACGGGTGGCCGCGAGCTGCGCATCGGATGGGTTCTCGCTGAGGCGCTGGATCGCCTCCTGCAGGGCCGCCGTCTGCGCCACCAGCTGGGTGTAGTTCGGCAGGACCAGCCTCTCCACGAAGGACTGGGCCACGGCCCGCTCCGTCGGCGCCGCCGTCCCGGGGGACGGGCTGCAGGCGGAGATCGCCAGGCCCAGGCAGAGCGGCAGGCCCAGGGCCAGGGTTCGACGGCGGCGGAAGTTCGGTGCCATCGGGATGACGGGGCAACTCCCATCACTGTCCCCCTGGTGTGTCGGAGAAGCTGACGCCAGGGGACCGGGCCGCGTGCCCGATGGCACTGGCCACCGTTCCTTTGGTGGTGGCCTTCCACGGCAGCTCCGGGACAGGATGGGCCAGCGGCAACGGCGCCCCGGCCGGCGGAACAACCGGTCCCACCAGGGGGCACCATTGCTGATAACAATTATCGTTCTCAGCACCGATCCTCTTCCGGTAGGTCTCCCTCTGGTCTCCGGCCGGTGCTCAAGCGCTGGCCGGTTGGATTCCCCTTCCCTTTCCTCCGTCAACACTTCCACCTCCATGGGCCTTCCCCTGCGTCACCTGATTCCCGTCGCCACCGCCGGCCTGCTGGCCCCCCTGGCCCCGCTCGGCGCCAGCGCCGGCGAGCTCAACCTGGAGGGCGTCAACCGCTACGCCCGGTCCGGGGCGGGACAGAGCCAGGAGCAGGTCACCAGCATCAACCAGTTCTCCGACGTCAAGCCCACCGACTGGGCCTTTCAGGCCCTCTCCAACCTGATCGAGCGCTACGGCTGCGTCGCCGGCTACCCGAACGGCACCTACAAGGGCGGCCAGGCCATGACCCGCTATGAAGCGGCGGCCCTGCTGAACGCCTGCCTCGACCGGATCACCGAGGTGACCGACGAGCTGAAGCGCCTGATGGCCGAGTTCGAGAAGGAGCTCGCCGTGCTGCGCGGCCGGGTGGATGGCCTGGAGGCCAAGGTGGGCGAGCTGGAAGCCACCCAGTTCTCCACCACCACCAAGCTGAGCGGCCAGGCCACCTTCGTGATCGGTGCCAATGCGTTTTCGGGCAGTGACACCGCCAACGTCGATGCCGCCCGGGCCGCCGTGGGGGCCACCACCTTCAGCTACGACATCCAGCTGAGCTTCGACACCAGCTTCACCGGCAAGGACCTGCTGCGCACGATCCTGCGGGCCGGCAACTTCGCCGATTCCGCCTTCGGGGGCGCCGGCCCCACCGGCGGGCTCTCCACCCTGGAGGCGGCCTTCCAGGAGGATTGCGGCACCGGTGTCGACTGCGGCGACGTGGTGGCCATCGACAAGATCTTCTACCAGTTCCCGATCGGCAGCCAGTTCACCGCCACCTTCGGGGGCCGGGTGGGCCAGGAGGACATGCTCGCCCTCTGGCCGAGCGCCTACCCCTCCGACACGATCCTCAACCTGTTCACCCTCAACGGCGCCCCGGCGGCCTACAACAAGAACCTCGGTCCGGGGGCCGGTCTGTGGTGGCAGCAGGGCGGCTTCAGCATCAGCGCCAACTACGTGGCCGCCAACGGCGACGTGGGCGACCCCAACATCGGCGGCATCGGCACCGTGGCCTCGGCCGGCACCGGCACGGTGCAGATCGGCTACGCGAAGGAGCAGTGGGGCCTGGCGGCGATCTACTCCCGCATCCAGTCAGGCGTGGGGGTGCCGGGCACCACCCCCTTCACCGGCCTCACCTACGAAGCCAACCCCAACAGCCGCACCGATGCCTTCGGCGTCAGCGGCTACTGGCAACCGGCCAACTCCGGCTGGATTCCCTCCATCAGCCTGGGCTGGGGCATCAACGGCACCAGCTACGACACCGCCCAGGCGCCGGGCGCCCTGCGCACCAGCCAGTCGTGGATGGTGGGCCTGCAGTGGGACGACGCCTTCGTCAAAGGCAACGCCCTCGGCATGGCGGTGGGCCAACCCATCTTCGCCACGGCCCTGGCCGATGGTCAGACGCCCCAGGACGGCAATTTCGCCTGGGAGTGGTGGTACAAGTGGCAGGTCACAGACAACATCAGCGTGACACCAGCCCTCTTCTATCTGAGCCGGCCCCTGGGGCAGTTCACCACCCCCGACACCAGCTTCCGGCAGCTGGGTGGCCTGGTGAAGACCACGTTCCGCTTCTGATCCCGGCCCACGGGAACGGATGATGAGGGAGACCTGGATGGCCTGGCCACCATGGATCTCACGCCGTTCCTGGGCAGCCTGGAGGGCAACACCTTCGATGCGGTGCTGCTCTCGGTGGCGTCCGGCGGAAAGGTGGCGATCGCCATGAAGGGCCGCTTCCTGCTGCGGGCCCTGTGCGAGAGCATCAGCGACCGCCGCCTGATCGGCTGCGCCATCACCCACGAGCAGGGCTGCCTCGACTATCTGCAACGGGAGCCCTACGACCTGCTGCTCTGCACCGACCACCTGGAGAGCGGCAACGGCTTCGATCTCACCCGCCGGGCCAAAGAGCTCTACCCCGACCTCAAGGTGGTGATGCTGGCCCTCGGGGACGTGATTCCGGCGGAGTACGAGCACGCCCCCTGGCTGGAGGCCGTGGTGGCCGAAGCCGACATCGTCGACGACCAGCGGCCCCTGCAGGCCGCCGTGATCGCCGTGATGGGCCACCACTCCTACCGCAGCCCCTCCCTGCGCTCCGGCAAGCTCCCCTACCTCAGCTGTCCGCGGCTGACGCCGCGGGAGTACGAGGTGCTCGACCTGCTGGCCAGCGGCCTCAGCGACCGGGAGATCGCCAGCAAGCTGGTGGTGAGCGACGCCACGGCCCGCACCTACACCAAGCGCCTGCTCCAGACCCTGGGCGTCAACAACCGCCTGCAGGCGGTGCTCAAGGGGGTGCGTTGCGGGATGGTCCAGCTGGGCTGAAGCCGCACCATCAAGGCCGACGCCTCGGACCTTCAGGGAAGCCGTTCAGGGAAAGGGATGGGTCGCCTGAGATTCGAACTCAGGACCAGTCGGTTAAAAGCCGAATGCTCTACCGCTGAGCTAGCGACCCGTCGCTGGGGAAGCTATCACCCGGCGGTGACCCTCTCCAAGCCCACCGGGCGCCGCACCCTGACCCCCCTTCGAGGCCACGCCCCATGACCAGTCCCGACGCCTGGCCCAGCCGCTGGGATGCTCCCCGCATCGATGCCGCCGCCTGGGTGGCGCCGTCGGCGGTGGTGATCGGCGATGTGGAGCTGGCGGCGGGGGCCAGCCTCTGGCCCACCGTCGTGGCCCGGGGGGATGTCTGCGCCATCCGGGTGGGGGAAGGCAGCAACGTGCAGGACGGCGCCGTGCTGCACGGGGATCCGGGCCAGCCCGTGACCATCGGCGCCGATGTGACCATCGGCCACCGGGCCGTGGTCCATGGCGCCACGCTGGAGGACGGCTGCCTGATCGGCATCGGCGCCATCGTGCTCAACGGCGTCACGGTGGGGGCCGGGGCCCTGGTGGCGGCCGGCGCGGTGGTCACCCGGGATGTGCCCGCCGGCGCCCTGGTGATGGGGGCTCCGGCGGTGGTGAAACGCCAGCTGGATGCCGCCGCGATCGAGGCCCAGCGCCAGCACGCCCGCCGTTATCGCCAGCTGGCGGAGGTTCACGCTGGACTCCGTTAGGATCCCCCCAACGTTTTCCCATCTCCCGCCATGGACCTCCGGCTGCTGCTCGTCGCTGCTCCGATCCTCCTGGCCGTGGGTTGGGCCGCCTTCAACATCGGCCGCGCCGCCGTGGGTCAGCTGCAACTGATGCTCAAGCGCGCCCGCGCCTGATGGTCGTCGTCATCGGTGCCGGCCTGGCCGGCACCGAAGCCGCCTGGCAGATCGCCGAAGCCGGGATTCCGGTGCGGCTGGTGGAGATGCGGCCCGTGCGCCCCTCCCCGGCCCACCACAGCGGCGATTTCGCCGAACTGGTCTGCAGCAACAGCTTCGGCGCCCTCTCCCCCGACCGGGCCGCAGGCCTGCTGCAGGAGGAGCTGCGGCGCCTGGGATCGCTGGTGATCCGCACCGCCGATGTCCATGCGGTGCCCGCCGGCGGCGCCCTGGCCGTCGATCGGGGCCGCTACAGCGCCGCCCTCACGGCCGCCGTCGAGGCCCATCCCCTGGTGACGGTGGAGCGCCGCGAGCAGCTGGCGTTGCCGGACCCTGAAGAGATCGCCGTGCTGGCCACCGGCCCCCTCACCGGCGCCGCCCTTGCCGACGACCTGCTGCACTTCACCGGTCGGGAGTCGTGCCATTTCTTCGATGCCGCCAGCCCGATCGTGGAGGGGGAGGGGATCGACCTGTCGGTGGCCTTCCGGGCCAGCCGCTACGACAAGGGCGATGCCGACTACATCAATTGCCCCATGGACCGGGAGCAGTACCTCGCCTTCCGCACCGCCCTGCTGGAGGCCGAGAAGGCGGAGCTGAAGGATTTCGAGCAGGAGACCGCCACCTTCTTCGAGGGCTGCCTGCCGATCGAGGAGCTGGCCCGCCGCGGCGAAGACACCATGCGCTACGGCCCCCTCAAGCCGATCGGCCTCTGGGATCCGCGCTGGGGCGACCTCCACGACCGCGACGTGCGCCGCGCCAGACGGGCCCACGCTGTGGTGCAGCTCCGCCAGGAGGACCGGGACGGCCGCCTCTGGAACCTCGTCGGCTTCCAGACCAACCTCAAATGGGGCGAGCAGCAGCGGGTGCTGCGCATGATCCCCGGCCTGGAGAACGCCTCCTTCGTGCGCTTCGGGGTGATGCACCGCAACACCTTCCTGGAATCCCCCGAGCTGCTGCAGCCCACCTTGCAGTTCCGCCAGCGGCCCACCCTGCTGGCCGCCGGTCAGATCACCGGCACCGAGGGCTACGCCGCCGCGGTGGCGGGCGGCTGGCTGGCCGGCACCAACGCCGTGCGACTGGTGCGGGGACTGCCGCCCCTGAGCCTGCCGCCCACCACCATGGCCGGCGCCCTGCTGAGCTTCATCTCCGATGAGGAGCGCAGCCACGGCTCCCGCAAGGGGGGCTTCCAGCCCATGCCCCCCAGCTTCGGCCTGATGCCGGAGCTGCCGGAGCGCATCCGCGACAAACGCCGCCGCTATGGCGCCTACCGCGACCGGGCCCTGGCGGATCTGGCCGCCTGGGAGGCGCAGCGGAGGGCGGGGGCCAGCGGCGCCGTGCCGGCGGCCGTCGCGGGCTGATCGCTTCCTAGGGTCGGGCCGCTCCCGTTCGCCTGGTTCCGGTGACCGTCACCGTCCCTTCCTCCGCCGCCGCCCCCCTCACCGCGGCCGATGGCCGCCCCTGGGACGTCGTCGTGATCGGCTCGGGCATCGGCGGGCTGGTCACCGCCAGCCAGCTGGCGGCCAAGGGGGCCTCGGTGCTGGTGCTGGAGCGCTACCTGATCCCCGGCGGCAGCGGCGGCAGCTTCCGGCGCGAGGGCTACACCTTCGACGTGGGGGCCTCGATGATCTTCGGATTCGGCACCCAGGGCCACACCAACCTGCTCACCCGCGCCCTGGCCGACGTGGGCGAGCACTGCGAGACGATCCCCGACCCGGCCCAGCTGGCCTACCACCTGCCCGGCGGCCTGTCGGTGGCGGTCGACCGCGACTACGAACGCTTCATCGCTGATCTCACTGCCCTGTTCCCCCATGAGGCCAAGGGGATCCGCGCCTTCTACGACACCTGTTGGCAGGTGTTCCGCTGCCTCGATGCGATGCCGCTGCTGTCGCTGGAGGACCCCGCCTACCTGGCCAAGGTGTTCTTCCGCGCCCCCCTGGCCTGCCTGGGGCTGGCCCGCTGGCTGCCGGTGAACGTGGGCGCCGTGGCCCGTGCGCACATCAGCGATCCGGCCCTGCTCAAGTTCATCGACATGGAGTGCTTCTGCTGGTCGGTGATGCCCGCCGATCGCACGCCGATGATCAACGCCGGCATGGTGTTCTCCGATCGCCACGCCGGCGGCATCAACTACCCGAAAGGCGGCGTCGGCGTGATCGCCGAGAAGCTGGCGGCAGGCCTGCGCCGCCATGGCGGCGTCATCCACTACCGCTCGCGGGTGGTGAAGGTGCTGCTGGAGGGCGAGGGACCCCAGGCCCGGGCCGTGGGGGTGCGGCTGGCCGGCGGCGAGGAGATCCGCGCCCGCCGGGTGGTGAGCAACGCCACCCGCTGGGACACCTTCGGCACCCTGGTGGATGAGGCCCACACCCCGGCGGCCGAGCACACCTGGCGGCGGCGCTACCGGCCCTCCTCCTCCTTCCTCTCCCTGCACCTGGGGGTGCGGGCGGAGGCGATTCCCCCCGGCAGCCATGTCCACCACCTGCTGCTGGAGCGCTGGGAGGACATGGAGGCCGAGCAGGGGGTGATCTTCGTCTCGATCCCCACCCTGCTGGATCCCTCCCTGGCCCCGGCCGGCCACCACATCGTCCACACCTTCACCCCCTCGGAGATGGCCCCATGGCAGGGGCTGGCCCCGGGGGCCTACCGGGCCGCCAAGGAGGCCGCCGCCACCCGGCTGATCCGGCGCCTGGAGGCGATCCTGCCGGGCCTGGAGGGGGCCATCACCCACCGGGAGATCGGCACCCCGCGCAGCCACCGCCGCTTCCTGGGTCGCCACGGCGGCAGCTACGGGCCGGTGCCGGCCCTGCGGCTGCCCGGCCTGCTGCCGATGCCCTTCAACCGCACCGCCATCCCCGATCTCTACTGCGTGGGGGATTCCTGCTTCCCCGGCCAGGGCCTCAATGCGGTGGCCTTCAGCGGCTTCGCCTGCGCCCACCGCATCGGTGCCGACCTGGGCCTCAATCCCTGGAACCTGCCGGCGTGAAGCAGCCCATGGTTCCCGACCATCGCCTGCACTGCGTCGTGCGGCCGCAACCGCCGGCCGCCGGCGAGGGCCTGCGGCTGGGGATCTGGCAGGGCAGCGGCAGCGCCGGCACCCCCGAGGCCGTCGACGAGAACCTGGAGCGCCTGGAGCAGGTCTGCGAGCTGGCGGCAGGCCACGGAGTGCAGCTGCTGGCCTTCCCCGAGCTCTATCTGAGCGGCTACATCGTCACGCCCGCCATCGCGCGGCGGCTGGCCGAACCCGTGGACGGCCCCAGTCTTGGGCGGGTGGCCGACGCGGCGCGCCGCCACGGCCTGGCGGTGGCCTGTCCCTACCCCGAGCGGGCCAGCGTGGCCGGCGAGGAGCGCTTCTACGACGCCATCGCCCTGTTCGACCGGGACGGCAGCCTGCTGCGCAACTACCGCAAGACCCACCTCTGGGGACCGGACGAGAAGCGCTGCTGGAGTGCCGGCTACCGCCATCCCGAGGAGGGGGCGGCCTTCACGGTGCAGGCGGTGAACGGGGTGGGGGTGGGCCTGCTCAACTGCTACGAGGCCGAGTTTCCCGAGCTCACCCGGCGCCTGGCGCTGGCGGGGGCCCGGCTGGTGCTGATCCCCACGGCCGCCGATGCCTGGGCCGAGCTCAGCACCGGCGAGCGCACCGACCGCCCCTATCCGGATGTGTCCCGCACCCTGATCCCCGCCCATGCCTTCCAGAACGGCTGCTTCGTGGCCTACGCCAACCGCTGCGGCGAGGAGACGGTGAACGGGCGGGTGATGGCGGCCTACCTGGGCAACAGCGTCATCTGCGGCCCCCATGGCGATGTGCTGGCGGCGGCCCGAGCCGAACCGACCCTGCTGATCGCCGACTGCCGGCCCGGCGAGTACGGCCCCACCCATCCCGCCGCCACCCGTTACCACGAGGACCTGCGGCCCGATCTCTACTGAGCGCGGCCCACCCGGGAGGACGCGGGGCCACACCGGCGGAAGGGGCGGCGGTAATCTGTGTAAACATTTATTGCGTGTCCATGGCGGTCCCCATCCCCAGCTCCTCCGACCTGGCGCGCTACCTGGAAGCCCGCGGTGAGATGGGCAAGCCCTGGGTGTGGCACCTGCTGCGGCTCAGCAAGCTCAAGGAAGCCAAGGACACCATGGAGCCCAACGAGTACGTCGAGCGGCTCGGCGAGGCCCATGCCGACCTGATGCGACTGGGCGAGTTCTGGAAGGGGCGGGAGGCGGAGGTGTTCGGAGGCCGCTACCAGCCCTCCCAGGTCATCGAACCCCTGCCCGGTTCCCCTGACGACCGATGATCGCCACCCCGACGGCCCAGCGCTATCCGATGGCGCCGCTGATCCGGTTCACCCTGCTGGCCCTCTACCTGGCCCTGGTCCTGCCCCTGCCGGTGCTGGCCCCCGGATCCCTGCGCCTCCCCCTCCTGCTGGCCGCCATCACCGGCCTGCTGCTGGTGGTCGCCATCACCAGTGAACGGGTGGAGCTCGACGAGCGGGAGCTGCGGGTGGGCTATCCCCCCTGGTGCTCCTGGCTGCTGCGCCGCGGCTGGCAGCTGCCCTGGGATCGCGTCACCGCCCTCACCCCGGTCACCACCAGCCAGGGGGGCAGGGTCTACTACGTGCGCAGTGGGGGCGAGCAGGGGGATCGCAGCGGCGCCGCCTGGCTGTTGCCCCAGCGGGTGGCCCGCTTCGAGGACTTCCTGGAGCGCTTCAGCACCGCCACGGGCATCACCACCGAGGGCATCGGCCGGATCAGCCCGCCCTGGACCTACCGGCTGCTGGCCCTGCTCTGCGGGCTCCTGCTGACGGGAGAAGCCGTCGCCCTGATCCTGCGGCCCGCCTGAACGGCTCTAGTTGAGGCGGGAGGCGCTGCTGGGGGAGGTGACCAGCAGACCGGAGCCGGAGGCGCCAGCGGCCTCCTCGCTGAGCTCGGGCAAGGTGTCAAGGCTGAAGCGGTAGCCCTGCTGCCGCATGGTTTCGATGGCGCCGCCTTCCCCGAGGCCGGCCTGTTCGAGCTTGCGGCGCAGGGTGAGCACCTGGGTGTCGACGGAGCGGGGGCCGCCACTGAAGGGGGGCCAGGCCATGCGCAGCAGTTCCTGGCGGCTGCGCACCACCCCCGGGGGCATCAGCAGGGCGCAGAGCAGCGCGAATTCCCGCGGGCTGAGTTCCACCGGCTGGTCCCGCAGGGTGACCTGCCGCAGCAGCAGGTGCACTTCGAGGGGGCCCACGCAGACCCGTTCCTGGAGGCCGCTGCCGCTGCGGCGCAGCAGGGTGCGGCAGCGGGCCGCCAGCTCTTCAAGCCCAAAGGGCTTGCGCAGCACGTCATCGGCGCCGGCATCCAGCAGGGCCACCACGGGCTCGGATCCGGAGCGGGCCGTGAGCACCATCACCTGGCAGTGCAGCTGGGCGGCCAGGCGCAGGGCCGAGGTCTCTTCGAGCAATTCGGCGCTCACCAGCAGGTCGGGAGACTGCTCCTGGCAGATCTCGAGGGCTTCGCGAGCGGTGGCGACGGCCGCGGCCAGGTGGCCATCCTGACGGAGACGCTGGGCAAGAACCGTGCGCAGGGTCGCGTGGGGATCCACGACGAGAACTCTGCGAGGGGTTCCTCCTGGATCGGTCAGCTTGTCCTGGGCCACGGGCATCTCCTCGGCATCACGATGAAATCAGAAGCGGAAGTGCCGACAGCCGATTGAGTGTGACAACGCTAACTGGAAATGTGCGGACACGCCGGTGACGGGCGATGCCTTGTCAACTGTCCGCTCCCGGAAGACGGTCCCGACACGGCAGGATGGTGCCATCCGCCGGCTATCGCCGCCACAATGACGCCAGGGGCCCGACCCCAGCCATGACAGCACTCCAACACCCCGACGCGATCCGCCACTTCCAGTCCCTGTGTGATGCCTGCCAGGCCTTGTCCGATCGTCACCACGGACCCTCCGAACTGCGGCTGTACGCGGACGGCTACCTGCACGCCCTGCGTCGCACGGCTGTGCTGGACCACCATTCTCAGCGCCGGCTGGAGGAACTGATCGACCGCTGGATCCAGGATCCGTCCAGCTTCCTGGGGCCCGATGGCCAGCCCCGCCTGCTGATGGAACGCAGCCGCTAGGAGGCCAGGGCCACTTCCAGTTTCTCGCGCAGCTCGCCGCTGTTGTACATCTCAATGAGGATGTCGGAACCGCCCAGGAACTCCCCTTTCACATACACCTGGGGAATGGTGGGCCAGTCAGAGAACTCCTTGATCCCCTGGCGGATCTCCATGTCGGAGAGGACGTCGAACGTCTCGAAAGGCACACCGAGCGACTGCAGGATCTGGACGACGTTGTTAGAGAATCCACACTGAGGCATCAGTTTGTTGCCCTTCATGAAGACCATCACCGGGCTGGTGGTGATCAGGGCGTCGATGCGTTGACGGGTGCTGGCATCCATGGTCGGAGTCGTGGAGGGGAACGTCAGGAGGGAAGGGAGGTCTGCAGCGCCAGGGCATGGATCGCCTCGCTGGCCAGCTCGCTGCGCAGGGCGCCGTAGACGAGCTGGTGCTGGCGCACCCGGTTGAGGCCAGCGAAGGCACCCGATACCACTTTCACCTGCAGGTGATCGCCACCCCCGGTGAGATCCTCCACCTCAACGGCGGCATCGGGGAGCGCGCGCAGGATCGCGTCCTTGACCTGCTCCGGTTGCACCATGGCGGCGGGGATCGGGGAGATGACGGAAGGCTGGAATCTAAGGACGATCACCCACCGGCGGTCGATCCAGGGGCGGTGTAGGGGGTGATCACGAAACCCAGCTCCACCAGCTGCTGGTAGGCCTTGCGGCCGCCCTCGTTGGTGGGGGTCATGATCTTCACCACCTCCACCAGCAGGGGGATCGCCACCTCGGGTTCGTTCTGACGGCGGAACAGGGCCGCCAGCCGCAGATTGGACTCGGCCAGCAGCGTCAGGGCTTCGCGCCCCTTGTCGTCCATCTCGCGGGGGATCCGGGCGTCGAGTCCGCGGAAGGAGCCGCTCAGGTCGCGGTAGAAGCCGAGCAGGCGTCGGCTGGCATCGCGGGCCAGGTCATAGAGGCGCCGGCCCTCCACCAGGTTGCCACTGGCCACGGCCGCATCGCCCCGTGACAGGAGCGTCTTCACCGCGGAGAGGTTGAGATCGGTGCCGGCGGGCTGGACCGTCTGGGGGGTGGCCTGGGCCCGGGCAGGAGGCTGCAGGAGCGGCTGGGCCAGGGCCAGCAGGGCCAGGCAGCTACCGCAGACCCCGGCCAGGCCCGATGGCCGGGCGGATCGAAGAGAAGAAACGGCGGAAGGCCTGATCACGTCGACGCCTGACGGGTAACGGCCGAACTTTACGGGGAGCCGATCGGCCGACCCACCACGGCGCGGGCCGCTTGCTCGGCCGACTCCATGGCGGCGGCGAGTTCGCAACTGAAGTCCAGGGCCGCCTGGCGACCCTGGCCCTCCGCCCTCAGGGGGCGGCCGAAACAGAGGGCGGCCTGGTCGCCGGGGCGGGGATCGGCATGGCCGTAGGCGATGCCCACCGGCACGACCGGCACCTCCACCCCCTGGCTGGCGGCCAACAGGGCCAGTCGGGCCAGTCCCTGGTGCAGGCGGATCGGCCCGTCTTCACGCCGGATGCGGCCCTCGGGAAACACCACCAGCTGCTGTCCGCAGGCCAGCAGCTCCACGGAGAAGCGCAGGCTGGCCAGGGTGGGGCGGCCCTGATTCACCGGGAAACAGCCGAGACGGTGCAGGAACCATCCCTGGAGACCCTTCATCTCATCGGCCGTGACCATGAAACGGCAGTCTCGGCCGGTGACCCGACGGCCGGCCGCCCAGGGGAGCATCAACGCGTCCCAGCGGGCCCTGTGGGTGGGGGCCAGCAGCACCGCACCGTCCAGGGGAAGGTGCTGGCGATCGAGCACCGTCAATTCACTGAAATAGCCCTGGAGCACCAGATCGATGGTGACCACCATCGCCACCGGGGACAGCCAGGGGCTGATGCCGTTGCAGAGGGAGCTCTCCCGGCGGCTGATCACCGCGGAAAGGCCTGGTCCGGAGGGCGTCTGCGCCGCCAACACTCTCGATCCGGCAGAACGTCGATGTTGAAGCTAGGGGCTGGATCCCCCCTTGCCGGCCGGCGACGGGCAGTTGGGCCTGCGGCCGTTCCCCGGGCGACCGATACGGTGCTCTCAGGATCGCTTCAGCCACCTGCCGCCCATGGCCAGCCTCGGGGTCAACATCGACCACATCGCCAACGTGCGGCAGGCCCGCCGCACCGTGGAACCCGATCCGGTGCGCTGCGCCCTGCTGGCCGAGCTGGGCGGCGCCGACGGCATCACCGTGCACCTTCGGGAAGATCGGCGCCACATCCAGGACCGGGACGTGGAGCTGCTGCGGGCCACCGTCCGCACCCGGCTCAACCTGGAGATGGCCGCCACCGCCGAGATGGAGGCGATCGCTCTGCGGGTCCGGCCCGACATGGTGACTCTGGTGCCGGAACGCCGCGAGGAGGTGACCACCGAAGGGGGACTGGACGTGGCCGGCCAGCGGGACGGTCTCGCCGCGATGGTGGGCCGGCTGATGGAGGCGGGCATCGGCGTCAGCCTGTTCGTCGATCCCGACGACGCCCAACTGGAGGCCTGCCGCCACTGCGGCGCCCGCTGGGTGGAACTGCACACCGGCGCCTATGCCGAGGCCGCCTGGGGGGAGCAGCCGTTCCAGCTGGCCAGGATCACCGAAGCCACCGCCATCGCACGGGGCCTCGGCCTGCGGGTCAACGCCGGCCATGGCCTCACTTATCACAACGTCGAGCCGATCGCCGCGATCGAGGGGATGGAGGAGCTGAACATCGGCCACACGATCGTGGCCCGCGCCCTGTTGGTGGGGCTGCAGGAAGCGGTGCGCCAGATGCGGGCGCTGGTGCAGAATCCCCGCCGCGACCCGCTCTTCGGCGACCGCCAGCCCTGAGGCCCCTCCCGCCATGACCCGCTACCACTTCGTCGCCGCCAGCCGCGCCTTCCTGCTCGAGGAAGAACCCCTGGAGGAGGTGCTGCGCGAACGCAGGCGCAACTACGCCGAGAAGGACAAGGCCATCGACTTCTGGCTCCTGGAGCGTCCCGCCTTCCTGGAGGCCCCCGAGCTGGCCGCCGGCCTGGCCACCGTGCCGAGGCCGGCGGCGGCGGTGGTGTCCACCGACGAGAAGTTCATCACGTTCATGAAGCTGCGCCTGGAATTCGTGGCCGTGGGCAGCTTCGAGGCCCCCAGCGCCACCATTCCCGACCCCCTGGCCACCCTGCGCTGACCCAGGGGCAGGAGCGGGGTCGGGCGCCGGCCCGGCCGCTCAGAACAGCCCGAGGAAACGGCGCCGGGGGGGATCGTCCTGCTCCGATGCGGCGGGGCGGGGTTTGCCCTGGCCGCCGTCCTGCTGGTAGCGCGGCTTGCTGTCGCCGATGGTCAGGGGAGCTTCCTTGTTCTTCCACCAGATCCAGTCCCGGATCGGCGGCGTGTTCTGCAGTTCCCAGCGGGTCAGACCCAGCCCCAGCCGGGAGGACGCGTCGAGGAGCACGTCCAGCATCTGTTCGCCGTCGCTGCAGCGGGCCAGGGCCTCGTTGGTCCGCTTCGCCCCGTCGAGGGCCTTCACCAGGGCGTTGACGCGCTGCGTGACCGGCAGATCCTTCAGGTCCATCGCCCGTTGCCTCCTGGGGTGCACCGAGGGCGCACCGTATCAGCGCTGGAGCCCCGCCGCCGCCGGCGGGGGTGACAGAAGCCCACTCCAGAGGCAACACTTGGGGGGAAGCCTCCTTTTTGATGACGTTCCCGGACCGGCGTCCACCCCATCACCGGCCACCCCACCACTGGGTCATCGGCGATGTGCATGGATGTGCGGATGCTCTGCAACGCCTTCTCGTCCAGTTGCCGGCCGGCGATCGCCTCGTGTTCTGCGGCGACGTGATCAACCGCGGCTCCCGCATCGAGGAGGCCATGGAACTGGTCTGGGATCTGGTGCGTCGCCAGGGGGCGGTGTGGCTCAAGGGCAACCATGAGCGGGACCTGGTGCGTCAGCTCGACACGGGCCTGGCGCCCGGCCGTCCCGACCTGAACGGCAACGACACCTACCGCCAGCTGGGCGCGGCCCGCTGCCGCCTCTGGCGCGACCGCCTCGACCAGCTGCCCCTCGCCTACTGGGGTCAGGGCTGGGTGGCCACCCATGCGGGCTTCGATCCCCGCACCTGGCAGCCCGACCTCAACGTGAGGCTGGCCTTCTGGCAGGCCTACGACGACCGCTTCGGCGAGGTGATCGTCGGCCACACCCCGGGGCCCGGACTGCGTCGCGTGGGCTCGATCGTCCTGCTCGACACCGGCGCCTGCTACGGCGGCGACCTCACCGCCTACTGCCCCGAAACACGACAGACGCGCCAGGTCAGCAACCTGGCAGCAGCGGGCGGCCCGCTGACAGCCCCGTCCCCCGGCTCGGCAATGAGCCGCGCCCTCTGAGCCCGCCCCTTTGCTGACGGTCTTTCGCAGCAACCGGGCCGAGTTCCTGGCCCGCCTGCTGGCCACCCAGCTCCGCCTGCACCCGCCCGACCCGTTCGAGCAGGTCCAGGTGGTGGTCAACACGTGGCCCACCAGCCGCTGGCTCGGCGAGCAGCTGGCCGAGCACCTCGGCGGCATCGCCGCCAACCTGCGCTTTCCCTTCCCGGGCAGCCACCTGCGCCAGCTGGTCGAGCAGCTGCTGCCCCCCGGCGGGGAAGCGCACCCGGCCGGGAGCGTCGATCCCTGGCGGGCCGACCGGCTCGTCTGGCCCCTGCTCGGCCTTCTGCCGGCGGTGGCCGCCGCACCGGAAGGGGAGCCGCTGCGCCGCTGGCTCGCGGACAGGGGGGCGGGATCCCTGCTGGAACTGGGCCACTGGCAACTGGGGCGGGCGATCGCCGATGCCTTTGACGACTACGCCCTCTACCGGCCCGAGTTGCTGCGGGCCTGGGAGCGCGGGCAGCCGATCGATGGCCACGGCCGGCCGCTGCCCGACAGCCAGCGCTGGCAGCCCCTGCTCTACCGCGCCCTGCTCGCCGAACTGGGGGCCGAACCGTTCGGCCGCAGGGTGCAGGAGCTGATCGCCCGGCTGCGGCGCGGCGGACCCTGCCCCGAAGCGGGCGGCGCCCCCCTGCGACTCTTCGGCCTGAGCAGCATGGCGCCGATCCAGGTGCAGCTGCTGCAGGCCCTCAGCCGGCACCGGCCGGTGGACCTTTACCTGCTGACGCCGTGCCGCGATCTCTGGCAGCGCTGCGGCGAGCGCCGCCGGGAGCTCAGCGACGCCCTGGCCCTGCGCCAGCCGCTCGATGCCGGCTGGCTGCTGGAAGCCCCTGGCCTGGAGGCCCGCTTCGGCCGCCTGGGCGGAGAGTTCCAGCAGCTGCTTGAGGGCACCGGCGAGGCCCAGCTGGGGGAGGAGCAGGAGCGCGACCTGTTCTTCGCGCCAGCCGCCGGCACCGCCAGGCCCCCCCTGCTGGCCCAGCTGCAGGAGCAGCTGGCCGACGCCGGGCGGATCCCGTCCCTGGCCCTGGATCCGGAGGATCACTCCCTGGAGTTCCATGCCTGTCCCGGCCGGCTGCGCCAGGTGCAGATCGTCCGCGACCGGCTGCTGCAGCTCCTGGCGGCCGACCCCGGTCTCGAACCGCGGGACATCCTGGTGATGACGCCCGACATCGACGGCTTCGCCCCTCTGGTGGCCTCGGTGTTCGGCGATGCCCACGCCACGGGCGTGGAACTCCCCTGGCGCCTGACCGACCGCAGCCAGCAGGACGGGGCGGGGATGGGCAGCACCCTGCTGCAGCTCCTGGAGCTGGCCGGCACCCGGCTGACCGCCACCGGCCTGGAGACCCTGCTGGGCTGCCGGCCCCTGCTGGAGCGGTTCGGCCTCGAGCTGGCCGAGGCGGCCCGCCTGGTGGAGGCGCTGCAGGAGGCGGGCTTCCGCTGGGGCCTGGACGGCCAGGAGAAGGACCCGCCCTGCCACAGCCTGGCCTGGACGATCGACCGACTGCTGCTCGGCCTGGTCCAGCCCGCCGACGCGGGCCTGGCGCCCGGGGAAACGGCCCCCTGGGAGGCCGGGGTGCCCCTGGAGCTGGCCGGCCGCTGGCTGCATCTGCTGGGGCGGCTGCGCCACTGGCTCGCGGAGCTGCGCCGGGGAGGGACGGTCGGCGTCTGGGCGGAGCGGCTGCGGCGGTTGATCGACGACCTCTTCGGGGACACGGACGACGACGCCGGTGAGCGACCCGAGCTGATGGCGGCCATCGACGCCTGGCAGACGGCCGCCGCTTCCTGCGCTCTCTCCCTGGAAGCGCCGGTGGCGGCGGCCGCGCTGGGGGAGCTGATGGGGGCCGAGAGCGGTCGCTTCGGCCACCGCAGCGGCGCCCTCACCATCAGTGCCCTCGAACCGATGCGGGCCATCCCCTACCGGGTGATCGTGCTGATGGGGCTGGATGCGGGCCTGTTTCCCCGGCCGGGCGACCGGCCCGCCTTCCACCTGATGGAGGGCCAGCGGCAGCTCGGCGATCCCCACCCGGCCGACCAGGACCGCTATGTGCTGATGGAGGCCCTGCTCTCCGCCCGGGACCACCTGCTGCTGAGCTGGAGCTGCCGCGACGACCGCACCGGCGCCGCCCTGCCCCCCTCCGGCCCGGTGGGCCAGTGGCTGCAGTGGCTGGCCGGCCAGCTGGAGGCGAAGGCCATGGGGCGGCTGCTGGTGGAGCACGCCGCCAACCCCCTCGACCGGCGCAACTACCTGCCCGCCGGCGGGCGAGAGGCACCCAGCTGCGACCGGCGGCTGCTGGAGGCGGTACGTCGCCTGGCCACCGACCGGCCGGCGCCACCTCCAGCGCTGCTGGCCGGAGCGGCCCCCCGGGAGGCTCCTCCCGCCGGCGAGGGCGAGGCCTATGCCGACCTGCGGGACTGGCTGGTGGCGCCCCAGAAGCACTGGCTGCGGTCCCTGGGCCTGCGGCCCGGGGAGTGGGAGAAGCGGGTCGACGACCTCGAGGCCCTGGCCCTGGGGGAGCGGGAGCGCTCGTCCCTGTTGCGGGAAACCCTGCAGCGCAGCGAAGGGGACGCCGGCGGGGAGGCCCCCCGGTCGGCCGCCGACTGGCTCGAGCGGCACCGGGGCCAGGGCCTGCTGCCGCCCGGGGCGGCGGGCCCAATGGAGGCGGAGCTCCTGCAGCGCCGCTGGACGGGCCTGGCGAACGCCCTGGAGGCCCTCGGCCCGCCCCGGCGCCCCCACCACCACTGGGGCCCCTGGCAGGCCGCGATCCCCTGGCGGGGCGAGGCCGTCGTGCTGGCCCACACGGCCCAGGCCCGGGTCAGCCACCGGCTGGAGCTCTGGCTCCAGCTGCTGCTGGCCGCCGCCGCCAGTGCCGCTCCGCGCCGGGGGGTGCTGATCGCCCGGGACGGCGATGGCTACGTGCCGGTGCTGGAGCTCACCGCACCAGACCCGGTGGCGGCACGGGACGAACTGGAGCGTCTGGCCGGCCTGCAGCGCCAGTGGCGCACCAGGGGATGGCCGGTGCCGCCGGAAACGGGCTGGAGCCACGTGGCGGGCGAGCGCAGGAAACCCGGCCAGGGACGGGCCAAGGCCGCCGCCACCTGGGAGGGCTCCGGCTTCCACGCCGGCGAGCGGGATCGGGCCGAGATGGAGGCCTGCTTCGGTCCCGGCCTGCCGGCGGACGATCTGCTGACGCCGGAGGTCCTTGACCTGGCCGGCGACCTCTTCTCCCCCCTGCTGGCGGCGGAGGTGGAGCGATGAGCGTCGCCGGCGACGGCGCCCCTGAGCGCTTCGAGGCCAACGACGTCAGCCTCGATGACGGCGTCGTGCTGCTGGAGGCCAGCGCCGGCACCGGCAAGACCTTCGCCCTGGCCCATCTGGTGCTGCGGCTCCTGGCCGAGAAGCGGCTCGGCCTGCGGGAACTGCTGGTGGTGACCTACACCAATGCAGCGGCAGCGGAACTGCGCGATCGCATCGGCCGCCGGCTCCAGGAGGCCCTCACCGGCCTCCAGCCCCCCGCCGGCTGGACGGCGCCCGATCCGGTGCTGGCCGAATGGCTGGAGCGCCAGCCGGCCGACCCCGGCGCCCGCGGCACCGTGCAGGGCCTGCTGCTGCTGGCCCTCGAGGAGCTCGACGCCGCCGACATCACCACCATCCACGGCTTCTGCCAGCGCACCCTGCGGCGCCACGCCATGGAGGCCGCCCGCCCTCCCGAGCTGACGCTGGAGACAGACGCCGCCGACCTGGTGCGCCAGGTCGCCCATGACTACTGGCAGCAGCAGGTGCTGGCCCTGCCCCTGCACCTGGTGGAGGGGCTGACGGCGGCCATCGACCTGGGGGATCTGGAGCGGCAGCTGCTGCAGCTCGATGGCGACCCCGGCCTGGCCCTCGATCCCCTGCCGGCGGGTCTGAGCCTGGAGCGCCCGCTGGCGGAGCAGATGGCGGCACTGTGGGAGCAGCCCTGGGCGCGGTTCCGGCAGGCCTGGTCGGCCGGGGGCCGGGACCTGGAGCAGGCCTTCCGCGCCGCCGCCACCCAGTGGCGGGGCGCCGGGGCCAGCGCCACCGCCCCCTATGCGGTAAAACCCAGAAGCGATCGCAGCGAGCTGGTCGACGCCTGGCTCGCCCAGCAGCCCGAGGGGGGCAGCTACGCCGCCCTGATGGCCCAGAAGGAACTGGGGTCCTATTTCCACCCCGATCCCTTCTGCCGGGCGGCCCGCAAGGCAGAAGGGGCGGAGCGGGAGATCCGGCTGCCCGGCCCCGGGCTCCTGGAGGCGGTGGCCGCCCTGCGGGAGGGCCCGGCGGAGGCGGTGCTGCTGCATGGCTGCCACTGGGGGCGGGCGGAGCTGGCCCGGCGCCGGGCCCGCAGCGGCAGCCTCGGCTTCGCCCAGCTGCTGGAGGGGCTCGACCCAGGCCCGGACGCCACCGCTCCCACCCCCCTGCTGCGGGCGGTGGGGCAGCGCTTCAGGGCCGCCCTGATCGATGAGTTCCAGGACACGGATCCGGTGCAGTGGCGGATCCTGCGGCTGGCCTTCCCCGGGGAGGCCCATCTCCTGGTGATGGTGGGGGATCCGAAGCAGGCCATCTACCGCTTCCGCGGCGGCGACCTGGACACCTACCGGCTGGCCCGCCGCAGCGCGGCGCGCGTGCTGGCGCTGCAGGAGAACCGGCGCTCGAGTCCGGCGCTGATCGAGAGCCTCAACGGCCTGATGGCACCGGCGGGCCTGCCCCGCTCCGGCCTGCCGGTGCCGGCGGTGCTGGCCCGTTCACAGCGGAGCGGGCCCGACGGCATGGCGCCGGTGCATCTGCTCTGGCTGGGGGGCGAGCGGGGGGCGGGCGATTCCCTGCCGAGCCGGGGCGCGCAGGAGGACCGGCTGCCCGCCCTGGTGGCCGACGCCGTCCTGGCGCTGCTGGAGCAGGCCCCCGGCCTGGCGGTGGGGAACGGGAGGCCGCCCTCGCCCCTGCGTGCCAGCGACATCGCCCTGCTGGTCCACAACCACCGCCAGGCGGAGGACCTGCGCAGCGCCCTGGAGCGTCGACAGATCGCCAGCCGGCTGGTGAGCAAGGCCGATGTGTTCGCCAGCCCGGCCGCCACCGCCCTGCAGCGGCTGCTCGATGCGCTGGCCGATCCGGCCGATCCGGGCCGCCTGCGGCTGCTGGCCGCCTCCCCCCTGCTGGGCTGGTCGGCGCGGCGGATCGCCGAAGCCGCACCGACCGAGTGGAGCGAACTGGCCGGCCGGCTCCAGGCCCTGGCCCGGGACCTGCCCCATCAGGGGCCCCTCGGGGTGCTGTCGCGGCTGGTGGACGGCGAGGGGCTGGCCCGGCTGAGCGTCAGCGGCCGGCTGCTGGCCGACCTGCAGCAGGTGGCCGAACTGCTCCAGGAGCGACTGCACGTCGAACAGCTCGCCCTGGTGGCCGCCGCCGACTGGCTGCGGCGCCTGCGCCTCGACCAGACCCGCGCCGGCGGCACCATTCCGGAGTCGCACCAGGCCCACAGCGACAAGGCCGACGAGGCGGTGACGGTGATCACGGTGCACCGCAGCAAGGGTCTGGAGTTCCCGGTGGTGATCTGTCCCTACCTGTGGCAGGCGGCCGGCACCGCCCCCGCCGGCGGCCACCGGGTGGGCCTCCGCTGGCATCCGCCCGGCGGCGCGGGCGCCCGCCTCGACCTCCACCTCCGTCCCGGCTGGGGGCAGGGGTGGCAGGCGCTGCGCCAGCACCGGGAGGCGGAACGGGCCGAGCGGGAGCGGCTGGCCTACGTGGCCGTCACCCGGGCCCAGCACCTGCTGCTGCTCGCCTGGGGGCCGGCGAAGGGCCAGCAGGCCAACCCCCTGTTCCCCTGGCTGTTCCCTGGCGAGCCCCTCCCCGACCCAGAGGACGATGGCCCCATCGGCGGGCGAAGCGACGGGGACTGGCTCCTACGGCTGCAGGAGCAGATCGGGCGTCGGGGCCTGGGGGTCGAGCTGCGCCAGCCCGCCCTGGAGCCGGGCACCCAGCGGACCCTGGCGCCAGGACCGGCGGCGGTGGAGGCCCTGCGCTGCGGACCGGTGCCCCGGCGCACGCTGGACACGAGCTGGGGCCGCAGCAGCTACACCGGCTGGACCCGCGCCACCCACGGCGCCGGCGTCTCGGAGGCAGCCATCGAGCAGGGCCGTGACACCAGCGATCCCAGCCCCGAGGGCGAGGCCCCGGAAGGGGGCGACGTGGCCCTGTGGCCGGAGCAGGGTCCCCTGGCCGGCTTCGCCCGCGGCCCGGGGGCCGGGGACTGTCTGCATCGGATGCTGGAGCAGCTGGACTACCGGCTTCCCACCAACACGCCCGCCAGCCGGGAGCTGGTGGAACGGGAGCTGCGCCGGGCCGGGCTGGAGGCGGAGGACCTGGAGCCCCTGCTGCGGGGCCTGGAGCAGGTACGCCTCACCCCCTTCGGCGGCGGGCTGGGGTCACTGCGGGTGGCCGATCTGGGTCCGGAGCGCCGACTCAACGAACTCAGCTTCGACCTGACCCTCGGCTTCGCCAGGGCGGCGGAGCTGGCGGCGGCCTTCGCCGACCACCCCGGCGGCGCCTTCGGTGCCGCCTATGCCGCCACCGTGGCGAGCCTGCCGGTCGCCAGCCGCGGCTTCCTCACCGGCTCGATCGACCTGATCTTCACCGCCAGCGATGCCGATGGGGAAGAGCGCTGGTGGGTGGCCGACTGGAAGAGCAACTGGCTGGGCCGGCGGGACGCCGAGGGCAGGCCCCTGGCCTGCGGCCCCCGCCACTACGGCCGGGAGGCGATGGCCACCCTGATGGCCCAGAGCCACTACCCCCTCCAGGCCCACCTCTATCTGGTGGCCCTGCACCGCTACCTGGCCTGGCGCCTGCCCGGCTACGACCCCGAGCGCCATCTGGGGGGGTACGCCTACGTCTTCCTGCGCGGAGCGCCTGGGGAAGCGGGGGCGATGGCGCCGGGCGGAGCCGTGCCGGGCATGTTCGTGGAGCGCCCGCCCCTGGGCAGGCTCCTGGCCCTCGACGGGGCCCTGGGCGGCCATGCCGCCGCCGGCACCGCCGAGGGGGCGCCATGAGAGAGCCTCTTCTCTTCACCCCCCAGACCTGGGTCGGAGCCCTGGCCCTCAGCCTGGCCGAAGCCCTGCCCCGTCTCCACGGCACCCCCCCCGATCCCCTGGTCGGCGAGCTGATCGCCGCCCTCACCGGGGCCCTGGCCCGGGGCGAGCTGGAGCTGGATCTGCGGGGCCCGCGACCAGTGGAGGTGAGCGAAGGGCCCTGGCCGGAGGAGCACCGCCGCGCCCTGGCGGCCAGTCCGCTCTGCGGCGATCCGGACGGCCCCCTGGCCCTGGAGGACGATCGTCTGCAGTGGCGCCGCTGGCAGCGGCAGCGGCAGGCGGTGATCGGGGCCCTGATCGATCGCGCCGGGCGTCTGGAGCCGGGCGCGATCGACCAGGGCCCCGGTGCTGCGGACCCCGGCGCCCCCCGGAGCCTCGATGCCAGGCAGCGGCAGGCGGTGGCGGCGGTGCTCAGCCACGGACTGGTGCTGCTGGAGGGGGGCCCCGGCACCGGCAAGACCAGCACCGTGGCGGCCATGATCGCGGCCCACCTGGCACGGCAGCCCGACGCCCGCGTCCATCTGGCGGCGCCCACCGGCAAGGCGGCGGGCCGGCTGCGGGCCGCCACCGGGGGCACCCTTCCCTGCACGACCCTGCACCGGCTGCTGGAGAGCCGCGGCGACCGTTTCGGCCGCCACCGCGGCCGCCCCCTCGACCTCGACCTGCTGGTGGTGGATGAGGTCTCGATGGTGGATCTGGGCCTGATGGGCGCCCTGCTGGAGGCCCTGCCCGGCACCTGCCGACTGGTGCTGGTGGGCGACCCGGCCCAGCTGCCCCCGATCGCCCCCGGGGCGGTCCTGCAGGAACTGCAGCGGCCCGAACACCGCCGCCGGCTGGGGGGCGCCGCCATCACCCTGACCACCACCTACCGCAACGCCGGGGCCATCGCCGCCGTGGCTGCCGCCCTCCGCCAGGGGCTGGAATCCGCTCCAGACCCGCAGGATCCCGATCCGATCGCCGCCATTCGCCCCCTGCTGCAGGCTCTGGAAAGCACCGACAACCTCCAGTGGCGCCCCAGCTCCCCCCGGACCCTGCCGGTGGAGCTGCTGGAGCGGCTGCGCCGCCACCAGGACGCGCTGGCCGGGCTGGCGGGTCGCTGCCGGCCGGGGTCCCCCCGGGGATGCCGGGCGCTGCTGGCGGAGCGGGACCGCCTGCTGGTGATGGCCCCCCAACGCCAGGGACGCTGGGGGCTGGAGGCGATCCACCGCACCCTGCTGGGGGCTCGGCGGGACGGTGATCTGCAGGATCTCCCCCCGGGCACCCCCGTCCTCTGCCGTCGCAACCTGCCGGAACTGGACCTGGCCAACGGGGATGTGGGCCTGCTCGTGGGCGGCCCCGGGCCCTCGGCGCGCCTGCTGTTCGGGGACGGGGAAGGGGAGCCGCTCTGGATCCACCCCGGCCAGCTGGCCGGCGCCGCCGAACCGGCCCTGGCCCTGACGGTGCACAAGGCCCAGGGCAGCGAAGCCGAGGAGGTGATCGTGCTGCTGCCCGGCGGCGCCGCCCGCGACGGGCGGCTGCTCTACACCGCCCTCACCCGGGCGCGGCAGGGGGCCCTGCTGTTCAGCGCCGGGGAGGACGGGTCCGCGGCCGGGGAGGGGCCGTAAGGCTTCTTCATTCATCGCCACAGCCGGCAATGTGCCTACGAAAAGTGAACCGCCCGGGGGGAGCTCCGAGCCCCGTTCCATACTTCGTCCATCGGCGCGGTATCCCCGGGCCGAACTCACCGGAGCCCCTGCTCCAATAGTCTCCACCGCTGGGATCTCTCCCTTTTCGGGAGCCCCTTGATTCCTCCAGTCCCCCCTTGAGGAATGCCCTCCTGCATCGTCACGAAGGAGTGAACCGGCCCAGCCGGAACCTTCCCTTCAGGTGCCCCGAGGTCGACAGGGACAACCCCATGGATTCCCTGGCCCCAGGTGGTTCCGGTCAGTCTTTTTCCCATCCCCCTCGCCCCCTGCCACCGCCACCGTTTCGGACCCGCTGACCGTGCTGCAGTCGGTGCCTCTGTCTGCGATCCCGGGAGAGCGAGGCGATGGCTGAGCGGACCCAGCGACCCTGGGGTTGGTTCGAGACCCTCGCCACTGGCCCTGGCTACCTCGTCAAGCGGCTGCGGATCACGGCAGAGCAGCGCATCAGCCTGCAGCGTCACCGCCAGCGCAGCGAGCACTGGGTCGTGGTGGCGGGGGAGGGGGTGATGGAAGCCGACGGCGGCTGCACCATCGCCTGCCCCGGCGCCACCCTGTTCGTCCCCCGGGGTGGCCTGCACCGGGCGTCAGCCGGAGCCACCGATCTGGAGATCATTGAGGTGCAGCTGGGCGACGTGCTGCGGGAAGAGGACATCGAGCGTTTCGACGACGATTACGGCAGGGTGGTAAAGTCTCATTTCAACCTTTGAGCAAGGGCAAGGCAGCCCGGGTGCAAGGCACCCATCTCCAACGGTCCGCTGCCGGCCTGCGTTGAAAAGGATTCACCAGGCTCCCGCATCCCGTGACCCAGATCATTGACGGCAGCACCCTCACCGGTGCTGCCGATTCCCAGGCGGCCCTCGCGCAGCCCTGCGAGACCGTGTCGTTGTCGGCACCCGACCTTGCGGTGACCGTCACCGAGCAGGCCGATGGCCCCACCGACGACGACGCCCCCAAAGTCGCCGTCTCCGAAACCACCACCTCGACCACCACCGCCAACGACACCACCGCCAACGACACGACCGGCCTCGAAACCACGGTCCCCGTCAGCGCTTTCGCCGCCTTCGGGCTGCGCCAGGAGCTGCTCGACGGCCTGGCGGCCATCGGCTTCGAAGAACCCTCGCCGATCCAGAAGGCTGCCATCCCCGAGCTGATGCTCGGCCGCGACCTGGTGGGCCAGGCCCAGACCGGCACCGGCAAGACGGCCGCCTTCGGCCTGCCCCTGCTGGAGCGCCTCGATCCCGGCCAGCGCACCCCCCAGGTGCTCGTGCTCACCCCCACCCGCGAACTGGCGATGCAGGTGGCGGAGGCGTTCAACAGCTACGCCGCCTGCATGAAGGGCGTCAAGGTGCTGCCCGTCTACGGCGGCGCCGACTTCCGCGACCAGATCCAGCAGCTGCGCCGGGGCGTGCAGATCGTCGTGGGCACCCCCGGCCGGGTGATGGACCACATGCGCCAGGGCACCCTCGACCTCTCCGGGCTGCGCAGCCTGGTGCTGGACGAGGCCGACGAAATGCTGCGCATGGGCTTCATCGACGACGTCAAATGGGTGCTGGAGCAGCTTCCCGCCGAGCGGCAGGTGGTGCTGTTCTCCGCCACGATGCCGCCGGAGATCCGGCGGATCTCCCAGAACCACCTGAAGAACCCGGCCGAGGTCACGATCCGCCAGAAGGCCGCCGACGGCCGCCGCATCCGCCAGCGGCACCTGGTGGTCAACGGTCCCCAGAAGCTCGAGGCCCTCGAACGGGTGCTGGAAGCCGAAGGCAGCGAAGGGGTGATCATCTTCGCCCGCACCAAGGCCATCACCCTCACGGTGGCCGAGTCCCTCGAGCAGCACGGTTACGACGTGGCGGTGCTCAACGGCGACGTTCCCCAGACCCAGCGGGAACGCACGATCGAGCGGCTCCGTGACGGCCGCGTCAATGTGCTGGTGGCCACGGACGTGGCCGCCCGGGGCCTCGACGTCGACCGCATCGGCCTGGTCATCAACTACGACATCCCCTTCGATGGGGAGGCCTACGTCCACCGCATCGGTCGCACCGGCCGCGCCGGGCGCAGCGGTGAGGCGATCCTGTTCCTGACGCCCCGCGAGCGGCGCTTCCTCGGGGGTCTGGAGCGGGCGGTGAACCAGCCCATCGAACTGATGGAGGTGCCTGGAAACGCCAGCATCAACCAGCACCGCCTCGACCGCCTGCGCCAGAAACTCACCACCGCCCTGCAGCAGCCCGCCTGCAATCCGGAGGAGCGCGCCCTGCTGGGCGAGATCCTGCAGCGGGTGGCCCAGGAGCAGGCCTGCACTCCCGAGCAGCTGGCCCTGGCCGCCCTGGAGCTCGGACTGGGGGGCAAACCCCTGCTGCTGCAGGGCGAGGAGCGCTGGGGCCAGGGCCGTGCCGGCGCCCCCACCAGGGAGCGCGACCGTGACCGGGGTGAGCGGGACCGGGGCGGGGATCGCCGCCCCTTCAATGACCGTCACCAGGAGCGCGGCGAGGACGCTCCCGAAGACAACATGGAACGGTTCCGCATCGAGGTGGGCTGGCGTGATCGGGTCAAGCCCGGCAACATTGTCGGCGCCATCGCCAACGAGTCCGGCCTGGCCGGACGATCGATCGGGAAGATCCGCATCTTCGACGCCCACAGCACCGTCGACCTGCCCAAGGGCATGCCCGACGACGTCTTCGCGGACCTGCGTCGCCTGCGGGTGATGAACAAGGAACTTCAGATCTCCCGACTGGGCTCCTGAATCCCCTCAGCGGCCGCTCCACACGCCAGTCCCCCATGCCTTCCCAGCAGCGGCCCCCTTGGCCTTCCCTCCGTTCCCGGCGCCTGCCGGGCCAGGCCGGTCTGATCCTCGGCCTGGTGGTTCTGGCGGCCTTCGGGTCGCTGGAGCGTCGGGCCGAAGCGGCCTCCGGTCCCATCCTCGAGGTGGTGCGCTCCATCTGCCTGTCCGCCTTCGAGACGGAACTGGCCCAGTCCGGGAAGAAGGCCCCCGACGGGATGGCCAGCTTCGCCTGCAACTGCGTGGCTGATCGCATCTCCAGCGGCAGCAGCATCGCCTCGGCGCGCAGCAGCTGCCGGGACGCCACCTCGAAGCGTTATCCGATCTGAACCCGGACCAGGTGCCAGGAGATGGCCTCAGGCGCAGAGGCGGGTGACCTGCTCACAGCCCGTCACCTGGAGCTCGCTGACCGAGAGCTGCTCCACGGCAGCGATCAGTGTCATCTGGACCTCGTGACTTTCGCTGGCGACCAGGACCTGCAGCAGGTCGAACAGATCCTGGGAACCGAGCTCTCCGTCCTCACGCCAGGTGAGGCTCCAGGGCACAGGGGCGGCTTTCATGGGATCAACTGGATCAGGGTTTGCTGACAATGGAGCGGCGCGGGCGGGGGTGGGGAGATTTTTTCGTTTTCCTTCGCATCTGCTTCAAACTTCGCCATGGGGCCCCGGGTCACGGTTGTAGGCTTCGTGGAGTTCCATGCCGCTCTGGCTCCCTTCGGCACGCATCGACGGCTCAGGCCCACCAGAACCGGACCCGATCCTGGGACCGTTCTGACCTCCATGCCGACCGCCTGCTTTCCATGGGATTCCCGACACCGGAGGAATCCGTTCCAGCTTTTTCTTTGAATGACCATCTACGTCGGCAACCTCTCGTTCCAGGCCGAACGCGAGGACCTTCTCGATCTCTTCGGCCAGTACGGCGAGGTCCGTCAGTGCAGCCTGCCCCTCGACCGTGAGACCGGCCGCAAGCGCGGCTTCGCCTTCATCGAACTCGCCGACGATGCGTCCGAGCAGAAGGCCATCGACGACCTCCAGGACGTCGAATGGATGGGTCGCATGATCCGTGTCAACAAAGCCACGCCCCGTGAAGGTGGCAGCGGTGGTGGCGGTGGCCGCGCCGGCGGCGGCGGCTACGGCGGCGGCGGCGGTCGCCCCGGTGGCGGCGGTGGCCGCTCCGGCGGTGGCGGTTACGGCGGTGGCGGCGGCGGCGGTTACGGCGGTGGTGGCGGCGGCAATCGCTGGTGACTCCGGCGGCGGCCATGGCCGTTGATCGCTCCCCGGACCCAGAGCCGACAGCGGCAGGGCTCGGTCGCCTGCTGCGCAGCCTGCGGCCCCACCGCAGGCTTGTCGGCCTGGCGGCCGCCTGCTCGGTCCTCAACAAGCTCTTCGACCTGGCGCCCCCCGTCCTCATCGGACTGGCGGTCGATGTGGTGGTCCAGCAGCGCACCTCCTGGCTGGCCGGGCTCGGCTACACCACCGTGCCGGGCCAGCTTGGGGTGCTGGCGGTGCTCTCGTTCCTGATCTGGAGTGCCGAGTCCCTGTTCGAATATCTCTACGCCCTTCTCTGGCGGCGCCTCGCCCAGACGGTGCAGCATGAGCTGCGCATCGAGGCCTACGACCACCTCCAGCAGCTGGAGATGGGCTTCTTCGAGGCCGGCAGCAGCGGGCGTCTGCTCACGGTCCTCAACGACGACATCAACCAGCTGGAGCGCTTTCTCGATCAGGGCGCCAACGAGATCCTGCAGCTGATCACCACCGTTCTGGCGGTGGGTGGGGCCATGGTGGTCCTCTCCCCCACGGTGGCCGGCGTCTCCTTCCTGCCGATCCCGGTGATTCTCTGGGGCTCGCTCCGGTTTCAGCGGCGTCTTGCCCCCCGCTACCGGGAGGTGCGCGAGCGGGCCGGTGACCTGGCCAGCCTGCTGAGCAACAACCTCGGCGGCA
Organism: Cyanobium gracile UHCC 0139; assembly: GCF_034931325.1. GTDB lineage: Bacteria > Cyanobacteriota > Cyanobacteriia > PCC-6307 > Cyanobiaceae > Cyanobium > Cyanobium gracile_B. The sequence continues at coordinate 46,165 of NZ_JAYGHX010000010.1, forward strand.
TGCTCACCATCAAGAGCTACGCCGCGGAGGCGTGGGAGAAGCAGCGGCTGATCGCCCAGAGCCAGGCCTACCGGGCCAGCAACGGTCGGGCCATCCGCCTGTCGGCCGCCTTCATCCCCCTGATCCGCTTCGCGATCCTTTTCGCCTTCATCGCCATCCTCGTGATCGGCGGCCTGCAGGCCTGGAGAGGCGCCATCGCCATCGGCACCTATTCGTTTCTCGTCTTCATCACCCAGCGGCTGCTGTGGCCCCTCACCACCCTGGGCCGCACCCTTGACGACTACCAGCGCGCCATGGCCTCCACCCACCGGGTGATGGACCTGCTGGACACCCCCGTCGCCATCCCCAGCGGCAGCCTGCCGCTCCCGATCTCCGCCGTCCGCGGGAACATCCAGTTCGAGCGGGTCGACTTCGCCTACGCCGGCCGGGAGCGGCTTCTCGAATCCTTCGACCTGGAGATTCCCGCCGGGGCCACCCTGGGGATCGTGGGGGCCACGGGCTCCGGCAAGAGCACGATCGTCAAGCTGCTGCTGCGGCTCTACCCCATCCAGGGGGGCCGGATCCTGCTGGACGGCGTGGCGATCGACACGTTGTCCCTCCAGGACCTGCGCCGGGCGATCGGCCTGGTCAGCCAGGAGGTGTTCCTGTTTCACGGCACCGTGGCCGAGAACATCGCCTATGGCAGCTTCGCCGCCACGCGCGCGGCCATCGAGCGGGCGGCCGGCCTGGCTGAGGCGTCGGGATTCATCGACGCGCTGCCCCAGGGGTACGACACCGTGGTGGGGGAACGCGGACTGCGCCTGTCCGGGGGCCAGCGCCAGCGCATCGCCCTGGCCCGGGCGATCCTCAAGGATCCACCGGTGCTGGTGCTGGATGAGGCCACCGCCGCCGTCGACAACGAAACCGAGGCGGCCATCCAGCGTTCCCTTGATCGAATCACGGCCTCCCGCACCACCCTGGTGATCGCCCACCGCCTGAGCACGGTGCGCCACGCCGACCGCATCGTCGTCATGGAACAGGGCCGCATCGTCGAGAGCGGCGCGCACGACGAACTGCTGGCCAGGAACGGCGCCTATGGGGCGCTCTGGCGGGTGCAGACGGGGCTGAGGCCCGAGGAAGCCCTGCGCTGAGCCCGATGGGCTTAGCGTGGATTCAATGAAGATGACGCAACCCAGAAAAGGGGCCCAGCCCAGATCATCACGCCGGCGCACTCCCGTGCTCCTCGCCATGGTCTGCGGTCTCGGGGCTGGCCTGCTGCTCGCCGGCCCCCTGGCCCAGCTGATCTCGGCCAGGGCCACCGCCGGGGGCAATCCGGCGCTGACCAATCCCTTCGCCGCCTGGAGCGGCGGCATGGACCGTCAGGACATCCTGATTCTGGGCACCGACGTGGGCGGTGGCAACACCGATGTGATCGCCACCCTGCGCGTCGATGGCAAGCAGACCAGCATCACCCAGATCCCCCGTGACACCTACATCGAGGCCGAGAGTTTCGGCCCGGTCAAGATCAACGCCCTTTACAACCTGGGCGGCATCGAAGCGGTGAAGCGGGAGATCTCCCAGCGGCTCGGCCGCCCCATCCAGCACCATCTGGTTGTCAACCTCTCCTCGATCCGCCAGATGGCCGATGTCCTCGGGGGCATCGAGGTGGATGTTCCCAAGCGCATGGTCTACGTTGACCGCAGCCAAGGGTTATCGATCGATCTGCAGCCAGGAATGCAGACGCTGCGCGGCAAGGATCTGGAGGGTTTTCTGCGCTTCCGTCACGACGAAACCGGTGACCTGGGGCGCATGGACCGCCAGCAGCTGGCCCTGAAGTCCCTGTTCCGCAAGCTCACCCGGCCCGAGTATCTGGTGCGGCTGCCGGCGCTGATGATGGCCGCCCGTAGGGACATCAAGACCGACCTCGGGCCCATGGAGCTCGGGGGCCTGATCACGGCCATGGGCAGCACCCAGCTCGACACCCAGCGGTTGGACGGTCGCCCCTTCTACAAAGGTGGCATCAGCTACTGGGACGCCGTCTGGCCGGCTCCGGAGAACGACCCCCTGGAGGCCGGCAACGAGGGCCAGGCCAACGCTACGAACGCCCGCCACCGTTTCCTTTTCTGACCTCCCCGGTCGGGGCTGGCGTCGCGTCGCCCCCGTTGGGCGGGTGGCCGTCCCGGTCGGAAAGGGTGATCAGGGCCAGACCAAGGGCCATCAGGACCGGCACCGGACTGGAGACGGCCACCGTGACCCCGAGGGCCGCCGTGAACCAGATCGAGGCGGCACTGCTCAGACCCCGCACCTCCGGGATGCCGTGCTTCGGACGCACCGGAGGCACCAGGATCTCGCCGGCCCCCAGAAAGCCGATGCCCGCCGCCACCCCCTGGATCACGCGGCTGCGGGCCTGGGCATCGGGGCCGGCCGCCAGGACCATCAGGCAGGCACTCATCCCCACCAGCACATGAACCCGCAGCCGGTTGGGGTGGGCGCGGCTGCCATGGTGCGCCCGGTTGATGCCCACTGCCAGTCCGCAGAGCACCGCCATCCCGAGCCGCAGCAGGGCCTCCAGATCCGGGCTCAGCGAAGGGACCATGGCTGTCCGCGGCACGGTGGGAGTGATCAACCATGGCGCATCGGCGAACGGCCGTGGACCATGGGCCTCCATAGGCTCTTGCCAGCCCTGCGCCTCGAGGTCCGTGCGGTCCGCCCTGCTTCGCAACAGCCTGAGGCTCGGGGTGGCCGCCTTCCTCACCGCCGCCCTGTCGCTCTGGTTCGAGAGGATCGCCTACGTCTGGTACCCGATGCTGGCCGTGGTCACGGTCATGGAGGACGGTGACGACCTCAGCCTCCAGGCTGCCAGGGTGCGGGTCTTCGGCACGATCACCGGAGGGCTGGTCACCTTCCTGGTCCACACCCTGCTGTCCGGGTGGCCGGGCGTGCTGGTGTCGCTGCTGTTGATGCTGCCCCTGCTGCGCTGGCTCGGCTGGCAGTCGGCCGCCGGGACGGCGACGCTGGTCAGCCTGATGTTCCTGATGATCCCCAGCCATGTCGCCCTGAACTGGGATTACGTGTTCAACCGCACCCTGGACACGGCCGTCGGCTGCGTGATCGCCATTGTGGTGGGCCTGCTGTTCTGGCCCCGGAGGGGATTCGACCGTCTGATGCTTCTGGAGGCCGGGCTGCGCCAGGGCTATGCCGCGCAGCTGCAGCAGCAGCGGAACTGGCTCGAGGGCCGTGGCGAGCGACCCCAGCCCCTGCCCCCGGCCGGACTCAGCCACGACCTGGTGGCCATGGAGCAGCTGCTGGCCCAGGAGCGCCGCGGCCCCCATGGCCGGCGCCTGCAGCGGCAGCACTGGTCCCAACGGCTGCAGCTGTGGGGCGCGGTCCAGCACCACTGGGTGCAGTGGGAGCGACTGCTGGGGGGCCTCCCCGACCGGCTGGCCCCGAAGATGGAGGCTGCCGGGGATCCGACCGGCGATCCCCTGCAAGCCGGCATGGCACGCATGGCGGCCCTGCTCCGGGGGGACACCCTGCCGTTGCTGGACCCGGACCCCGGGCCCTGGCAGAGCCTGGCCCGGCGCCACTCGCTGCCGTTGCTGCCGCTGCTGGCCCTGGCCGAGGAGCAGCATCCGCTGCTGGCCAGCCTGCGGACCCTCAGCCTGGTGGCCCGATGCTGATCCGCCGCTCCGAGCTGCGCCTGGCCCTGACCGCCGGTCTGATGAACGGCCTGGGCGCTCTGGCTCCCTTGGGTTATGGCTTCTACGCGCCGATGGCGGTGCTGGTGGTCTGCACCGGCACCTACGGGGGCTCGATCGGCCTGGGGCGCCAGCGGCTGATGGGGTCGGTGGTGGGGGGTGTGGTGCTGGTGGTCTCCTTCACCGGTCTCAGCCACCTGCCCCTGCCCCTGGGGCTGAGCCTGTCCCTGGTGGCGATGCGGCTGGTGGGGGCGGCGCTGGGGCTGGAGGTGGGGTACAAGGTGGGCAGCAACATCATCGTGATGGGCTGGCTGGTCCACGACGGTGAGCTGGGAATCTGGGTCCCGGTGCGGCTGTTCTGGACCGCGGCCGGCATCCTGGTGGCCCTGCTGTCCCTGCGGCTCTTCTGGCCCGACCTGGCGGTGGAGGGCACCCGGCAGCGGCTGCGCCGGTTCCTGGCCGAACTCGGCGGGGCCCTCGTCGCCCAGGCCGACCGCCTCGAGGCACCGGCCGCTCCGGCGCCGCCGGGGGCCCTGGTGGCCGCCCAGCGGCGCGAGCAGGAGACGGCCCAGGGGCTGCGGCGCCAACTGGTGGCGCTGCGCCAGGCCATGCCGGCGGTGGCCGATGAGCTCGGCAACAACCCCACCAGCCATGCCACGTACCGGCTGTTCCAGCTCCTCAACGGGGCCGGCTCCCAGCTGGTCGGCGTGGTCGACGGGCTGCGGCTCCTCGATCACACACCGGCGGATCGGGGGCCCCTGGAGGGACTCCACGGCGCCCAGGCCGAACTGCTGCGGGCCGTGGCCGGGCGACTGGAGCAATGGCGCCACTGCCTCGAGGTGCCGCACCGCCACCGGCCCGCGCCCCCGGCCACGTCCATGAGCCCTCCGGCCCGCTGGGGAAACCTGGAGCGCTCGTTGCACGATCCAGACCTGGACAGCTTCGATCTGACCCTGCTGCAGCGCAATGCCAGCCGGTTGATGCTCTGCGGCCAGGCCCTGCGCAGCGTCGAGCAGGCGGAGCACAGCTGGCGGGCCCTGGGCGAGGCCCGCGGCTGACGCCATGGCTGCCGCGCCCCCTTCCCCACCGCAGACCCCCTGGCGCCGCCAGGCGCTGACCCTGCTGCTGCTCCTGGCCGCTGCCGGATCCGGCAACGCCGAACCGCTCCCCGCCGGGCCCGTGGTTGAGCCACCGCCACCGGAACCCCCCGCACCAGCGCCGCCCCTGGTCCGGCTGGAGCCGGGCTGGGGCACCCTCCAGCAGACCTTGGGTCTGCCGGCCTGGCTGGATCTGGATCTGGAGATCCTGGCCGAACCGATGGCCAATCCCGTCGGCGGTCTGGTGAAGGAGGCGAGCTGGATCCAGCAGACGACCCTGGCCCTCACCCTGCGAGCCCCCGCCGCCGCGGCTGCGGGAGGGGAAGGGAAACGCTGGGCGATGCATCTGGCCGTCGCCGGCTACAACGGCGACCCCGCCTACGCCCAGCGGGTGGGGGCGGCGCTGCCCCTGCAGGAGGTGGCGAACCCGGTGGGGTTCTGGCTCACCCGCGCCAGCCTGGAGCGCCGCTCCGACGACGGCCGCTGGAGCCTGGAGGCGGGGCTGCTGGGCATGGACCCGGACCTGTTCAGCACTCCGATCGAAGGCTTCTACGTCCATGACGCCCTCAACGGGGCTCCGGTGCTGTTCACGATCCCCAACTTCCCCATCTTTCCCGTGGCGGCGCCGGGCGCCCTGCTGGTGCTGCGCCCGACCCCGGCCACCACCCTGCGGCTGGCCAGCTTCGACCTGGCTGCCACCGACGCCGTTGCCAGGCTCCTGGGGACCGCCAGCGGCCTCCCCCCCGGCCGTGGCTGGACCCACCAGCTGCAGTGGAGTTATGCGGCCCCCTGGCTCAACCGCCGGCTCCGGCTCCCGATCGCCGCCTGCCGCGAGGGGGGTGGCCTCCGGGCCCGGGGCCGGAACTGCGGCCGGCCCGTGATGGTGGAGCGCCAGCTGCCGGGCGGGCTGCTGCAGCTGGCGGCCTATGCCGGCACCGGGCCGAACCGGGGTCTGTACGGCAGCGCCACCGTGCCCGTGGCCCTGCCCTGGGGCCTCGACCACCGGATCTGGGCCGCCACCGCCGCGGGCTTCGACACCGCCGCCAATCCCACGCCCAGCTACATCGGCGGCGGTCTGGTGAGCCAGGGGGTGCTGCCCCGCCGTCCCCTCGACCTGCTGATCCTCGGCGTCGCCCGCACCGGCTTCAGTCCGATCAGCCAGCCCGGTCTGAGCCACGAGGGGGTGGTGGAGCTGGGGTATCAGATCCGCTTCAACCAGTCGTTCAACCTGCAGCCCAGCCTGCAGTGGATCCTCAATCCCGGTGGTGCCGGCCGCGTGCCGGGCCTGTTCGCGGCTGGTCTGCAGCTGGGTTTCAGCTTCTAAGAGCCGCAGAGGCTGATGTCGAGCAAACTGGGCGCCGGATGGGGAGATCGGGGGTCCATGGGGGGCAGCGGAACGGGGCGGCCCCTGGCCAGTTGGATCCTCGCCGGGATGGTGCTGGGTCTGGGCCTTGGGTCGGGGCCCGTCGCGGGCCAGCCCCTGCCGGCGGCCAGTGCCGGCGACGTCCGGCGCCTCGAGCGCCGCTGGAATGAACTGGATCGCCAGATCCGTGCCCTGGAGGAACTGCTCCCCGCCGAGGCGGAGCCCCTGTCCGGTGAGGGTCCCACGAGGCCGCCGCTGCCGGAGGCGCTGCTGGGGCCGGCGGAGGCCGGCGCGAGCCCCGGGACGGGCGAGCGGTTCGTTCCCCTGCCGCCGCTGGCGCTGCCGGAGGCCGGTGACCTGCGTCCGGGCCAGCTTCAGGCCCTGAGCCTGGAGCAGTCGCTGGCGATCGGCTTCGCCAACAGTCCCGGCCTCCAGGCCCGCCGCGAAGCGGTGGCGGCGGCCCTGGCCGAACTGCAGAGCCAGATGGGCACCTACTGGCCGCGGATCTCCGCCTATGCCAACGGCGGCACCGACCAGGCGAGCACCAGCTTCTTCTCCCCCACCGGCACCGGGACCCTGTTCGCCCCCAGCAACCCCTTCTTCATCCCCCCCGGCGGCCGGGGCTCGCTCAACACCAACACCAACGGAATCGCCGGCGGCCTGGAGCTCCGCTACGCGCTGCTGGATTTCGCCCGCACACCGAAGGTGCGGGCCGCCCTGGCACGGCTGCGCGGCAGCCGTCTGGATTACGCCGATTCTTTGCGGCGGCTGCAGCTATCCCTGAGCGAGAGCTACTACCAGCTGCAGCGGGCCGACCAGCTGGTGCGCATCCGCGAGGCCGTCGTGCGCAACGACCTGCTGATCCTGCAGGACAGCCTGGACCTCAAGCAGGCCGGGCTGGTGCCCCGGCTCGACGTGCTGCGTCGGCAGGCGATCGAAGCGGACGGCCAGGAGCAGCTGATCGCGGCCCTGGCGGAACGGGCGGTCGCCCGCCGCCGGCTGGCGGCCCTGCTCAACCTGCCGCCCCAGCTGACCCCCACCGCCAGCGACCCGATCCGCCTGCAGCCGCGCTGGCCCCTTGACCTGGAGGCCAGCCTGCTGGCCTCCTACCGGGACAACCCGGAACTGGAAGCCCTCCTGGCCACCCGCGAGGCGCTGCTGCGCCAGAAGGATGCGGTCGCCGCCGAGCTGCTGCCGAAGCTGTCGCTGTTCGCCAGCGCCGGCGCCGGTGCCAGCAATGCCAACAACTGGAACGTGCGCATCGCCGACGGCGGCTGCTGTGGCAGCACGGTGGCCACCTCCCTGAACACCTACGGCAGCGACTGGTCGGTGGGCCTGGCGGTGAGCTGGCTGCTCTTCGACGCCGGCACCACCCGGGGGCAGGCCCGGGCCCTGGCCCGCCGCGGTGCGGCGGTGGCCCAGCAGTACGCCGCCCAGCGCAACGACATCCGGCTGCGGATCGAGCAGGCCTTCCTGGGCCACGAGGCCAGCCTGGCGCGGCTGGTGGCCGCCAGGCGGGGCGTGACGGCGAGTCTGGAGGCCTTCCGGGACGCCCGGCTGCGCTACCAGGCGGGGCTGAGCAGCGAGCTGGATCTCTCCAACACCCAGGAGCGGCTGATCGCCAGCCTGGTCCAGCGGCTGGAGGCCACCGTGAACGTCAACATCACCTACGCCCAACTGCTGCGCGAACTGCTGCCCATGCCCACGGATCCGGACGCTGCGGTTCCAGCGCGCCTGCAATGGAGCCCATGACGATCCCCCCCGAAGCGATCGATGCCGCCGATGCCCGGCGTGACGGAAGCCTCCGCCTGGGGCAGGTGGTCGCCCTGCTGCTGGCGGCGCTGCCGCTGCTGCTGCTGCTGCAGCCCTACCAGTGGCTCTCGGCCCTCGGCTTCCGCCTCCAGCAGGCCTGGCCCCTGGGCGGGGTTGGGGGCATCCCCGGCGGCAGCCTGCTGCTCGTCTTCGCCGGCACGGCACTGCTGACCCTGCTGGCGAACGGCCCCCTGAAGGGCGGCCGGGGGGGCGGACTCACCGGGGTGCTGGCCCTGCAGCTGGAGCGGGTGCGGCAGGGTCCCGCCCGCACCGCGGCCCTGGAGTCCCTGGATCTCAGGCGCCAGCTGGCCCGGCTGCCGCTGCTGCTGCTCACCCATGGCGCCAGCCTGACGGTGGGGCTGGAGTCCCCCTCCGCCTCCCTGGGGGCAAGCCTGCTGCTGGCCCTGCGGCAGAGGGTGGCCCCCCTCAAGCGTCTGCCCCTGCCGGTTCTGCTGGCGACCGGCGCCGGGGCGGGCCTGGGCATCGCCTTCAACTCCGTCCTGCTGGGGGTCACCTACGCCATCGAGGAGCTTTGCCGCAGGCGCTCAGCGGCCCTCATCAACGGCACGCTGCTGACCACCGGGGCGGGCGTCATGGTCGGGCTGGCCTCCGGCCTCTGGGGCAGCACCCCGGACGCGGCCCCCGCCCACCAGGCCGGAGCGTCCCTGCTGGTGGGGGGCGGCGTCCACCTGGTGGGCCCCGCCCTGCTGCTGACCATGGCCGCCGGCTGGCTGGGGGGAGTGTTCGCCGTCGGTACGGCCTGGATGGCGGCGCGCTGGGGCCGCTGGGTCTCGCGGCAGGCCAAGACGGAACGATCGGCCTTGTCGAGATCCGTGATGTGGGCCTTGCTCATCGCCCTGGTCATCAGCCTGGCGGCCGTCGCCAGCGATGGTTGGAGCCTCAACGATGGCCAGCTGCTGATCCTGCGCATGGCCTACGGCGAGGATCGCCCCGGCCTGGAGATCCTCCCCTGGCGACTGCTGGCCTCGGTGCTGAGCATCGCCATCGGCGCCCCTGGCGGCGTGATGCACGATGCGATGTCACTGGGGGCGCTGCTGGCCGGTCCCCTGATCGCCGACCTGCCGCCCCTGGAACGGCAGTTGCTGGTGTGGACCGGGGCGACGGCCCTGTTCAGCGGAGCCTGCCGCACGCCCCTGTTCTCCGCGCTGTTCGTGATGCAGATCGCCGGATCGATGGCACTGCTGCCCTGGTTGTTGCTGGTGGCCGGCCTTGCAGCACCGATCGGCCGCTGGGTTGGGGCGGACACCTGGAATGAGGTGCAGCTGGAACGCTGGCTTGTGATTCACGGAATCAGGGAGACAGAAGGGATGAAAGCAGGCTGAGGATTCCACTCGAATTGCTTCCTCAACAGCACCACCCCTGAAGTCATGGTCTGGGAGCACACGGGGGACGGGAAAGCAAGAAGACGCTAAAGTTGAAATGGGAGTTGCTGTTCCACGCGCTGATCCACGAACTGCTGCCGCATTCTGATGTGTTTCCCCATCGTCCAGCCATGCATCGAAGAGGGATCCTTTGAAACCGCCTGAGACTCCTGAAGACGAAGAGCTTCGTCTGGCCAAGCTTCGATCCCTGGGTCTGCTCGACACAGGGCAGGAGTCCCGATTCGATCGGCTCACCCGGTTGACCCAGAGGATCTTTAAGGTGCCGATCGCGATGGTCAGCCTGGTCGACGAACATCGGCAATGGTCAAAGTCCTCCGTTGGTCCGAATGCTCCTGAGGCCTCCAGAAGCACTTCATTCTGCGGCCATGCCATTCTCGGTTCCGATGTGTTCATCGTTCCAGATACCCTCAAAGATGAACGCTTCCACGACAATCCTCATGTCCTGGGCGAGCCCCATGTCCGCTTCTATGCCGGATGCCCCCTCAAGGTTGACCATCGCAGGATCGGCACTCTCTGCATCGTCGATCAGGCACCCCGAACCCTTGATGGCGAGCAGATCGAGATTCTGAAGGATCTGGCCGGCGTCGTGGAACAGGAGGTGGCCTCCACGCTACTGGCCACCAGGGATGGCCTCACGGGCCTGGAGAACAGACGCGGATTCGTCGCTCTCGCCCAGCAGAGCCTCCAACTCTCCACGCGCCAGGCCACGCCTGCTTCGCTCCTCTATCTCGACCTGGACGATTTCAAGCGGATCAATGAGGTCCATGGGCATCAAGCAGGCAATGACCTCCTGATCAGCCTGGCGGATCGGATCAGGGATGTCTGCCGAGACTCCGATGTGGTGGCCAGACTGGGTGGTGATCATTTCGTGGTCCTGCTGATCAACGCCACCCGGGAGCAGGCAGAAATTGTTGTCCATCGCATCAAGAAAGCCCTCACCCACTACACCAGGTTATGGGAAGATGGTGATGCCATCTCTTTTTCCTTCGGCATCACGGCCTATCAGCCGGAACGGCACGAAACCATTGTTGAGTTGCTTGCCGATGGAGAGGCCTTGATGGAGGAGATTAAGAAACTGCGCAACCTTCACCGAGACGATGGCGAAATGCAGGAACTCGCAGCCGCAGAAGCTGACCACGCTTTGGCAGGTTTCAACAACCAGCTCCAGGAGCGGACCAGCTGACTCCTCCCTATCCGGGGGAAGGAAAGGATTGGCTGCCCTGGTCAGCTTGGCCTTGAGTTAGGTGGCGATCCGTTGATCAGCCCTCAGCGTCTTTGTGGAGATCCTCGCTGAAGAGCCATGTCCATGATTCTCCGGATCGACTGATCAAGCTGTTGGAGTTTTACGGGCTTGGCCAGATACTCGCTGGCACCGGCAGCCATGCACCTCTCGCGATCACCTTTCATCGCCAGCGCCGTCAACACGATGATGGGGGTCGAGGCCAGTTCTGGACTGTCACTGGAGCGGATCATGCGCAGGACGGAAAAGCCATCCACCACCGGCATCGACCTATCGAGGATCTAGAGACTGGGAACACGCTCCTGCACGAAATCAAGTGCTTCCTGGCCATTGACCACCTCATGCACCTGATATCCCTTGGCGGTGAGAAAGCGGGAATAAATCATCCGGTTGACCCGACTGTCCTCAGCCAGCAGAATTTAAGGCCGGTCGATCCGAGCCTGGGAATCGGGTCCGGCCGAATCTTTTTGCCCCGTTTCCGGAACAGAACCATCCGTGGCCGGTGCTGTGAAGAGCGTGACGGGAAGCTGGACAAGGAAGCGCGTACCCTTGCCCCAGACTCGATTGCACCGCTATGTCACCGCCATGGGCAAGGAGGCTGCGCTTCACGATGGAGAGGCCAAGGCCAGACCCTGTGAACTGGCGATTCCTGAATCGATCACACAGAGCTCAAGCGAGGCCTGGCCAATACCCATTTCTGGAGAACGGATCAGCCTGACCTCAAGCCGAACGGTTCCTGCCTTGGGAGTGAACTTGACGGCATTGCTCAGAAGGTTGATGAGAACTTGTCGGAGCCGCAGCTCATCCAGCAGAACAACAGGTAGATCGGGTTCGATCTGCGATGACAGCAGGATCGATTTGGCCTCCGCCATCCTCTGAATCATGGAGATGCAGGGGTGGCAGAGCAGAGTGATCGAGGCGGAATGGGGATGGACTTCGAGCTTGCCGGCTTCGATTTTGGGGATGTCAAGAATATCGTCGATCACCTGATGCCTACCTTGGAGATAGCGCGCCACCAAGGCATCATCGAAGCATGTATCCTCCATTGAAATGGATAACAACGATTCCGTATCTGGATGAAGAGCATCAGCAATAAAGGCACCCCGATGACACTGGGACTCCTGATCAAACTGGTAGATAGCCACACGATCAACGGCAAGATACGGAAGCATTTCATTGACCACCACGTCGAAGATACACTTGAGTTCAAGAAACGTCAGAATTCTCTGGGCGATCTCACGCAGAATCAAGTCTCTTTGCACCTGCCGTTGCAAACGGACAGCATTCTGCTCCAATTTCTCCGCCATTTGATCAAACGCCACAGAAATCCCTGCCAGCCCATCGGAACCACCCAGACCGCTCCTCACCGCCAGATCACCTTCCCCTAGAGCATGGCTGGCATCAATCAACTTCCTGATCCGGCTTGTCAATGCATACTGAAAGAAGTGCCAGACGCAGATCCCCAGCACAACCAGGAGGACGTTGAAGGCCAGTGTTCGGCTGAATGCCTCTCGAAGTGCACGGCGTTTTGCCTCTTTCAGACTATAGTCAATGTAGAAGATTCCGACGCGAGACGACCTCAGCTCATTGGGCAGGGGCTTGAGCAGGATCGGATAAACCGCCGACAAATGGAGGCGGTCCTGGGAGAGAGTCGGACCGTGCTCCGAAGGGTGTGGCGTGCCCCAAAAAGATGGACGCCAGTGGGGCCGCATTCGTCGCCTCCAAGGCTTGGCCTACCAGGCTGTAGTCATTGGCACGAAGAACAAGATTCCGATCATTAGATAGGATCACACTTCGATAGCCTGGGCTGACACCCACCTGGCTGATCAATGCAACAACTTGATCACCTTCATCTTCTGTTCGACAAAGATAGTCGACCATCCGCGCCGCTTGAGAGACTGAAAACTTCAGATCAATCGTGGCGCTTTGCTCGGATCGACGATTGGCATCTCGAATTTCCAGAGCGAATTGAATGGCACCAATCCCGTCGACCGCCTAGCGTCCTGCCACTATACGTTCGACAAACCGCGCATCCAGAAGACTGGCTGGGTCCATCTCTTTGGTGATCAAACCGCTCTCCCGCATGACCCGGATCAAGTTCGTCATGGAGTTCACCAGGGATGGATCCCGCAGACTCAGCAACGCCACATTCTCCTCAAGTGACGGCTGCTGCAGTCAACGGAACGCCTCCTGCATCTCTTCCGGCCTCACCTGAGTGCGCCTGGCCACGCGCCCCGTGGCATCAGCAGGATTCCTGGAAATAATCCAAGGCCTTGAATCTTGCTGCCACAAGGGCCTGCAGATTCGCTTCGTTGTCGGCGATCGCCTGGGTACTGACGGCCAGAGTATCCACGATTTCCCCTGGGATCATGGTGCTGTCGAACAACGGGATGGCCCCTGCCTTCAGCAATTTGATGCGAGCCGGACCGAAGGTCACAACCGCATCGACCCTGCCAGCCTTGTAGGCGGCTTCGTGATCACTCAGCTCCAACGACACCGCCTTGACATCCTGGGAGGTCATGTCGTTGAGCTCAAGGGCCCTGCCGAGAAAGAAGGCCCCCAGGGCGGTGGCCTCCACGCCGACGCGCTGTCGCTTCAGCTCCCGCAGCGTCGTCAAGCCAGGCCTGGCGTGAATCACATCACCACCGTTGGAATCGTCCATGATGGCGATGATCTTGATGTCCCCCTGGGTGGCGGCCAAGGCGATCACCTGATCGATCGACAGGCCAGCTCCATCAATTTCGTTGTTGCGGTAAGCCCTGACTTCCTCGGTACCGGATGGGAAATCGATCAATCTGATGGGTTTTCCATTCAGTTCTCCCAGGTCTCTGGCTAGGAAGAAAGTCTCATATCCCGTCCATAGGTTGGCGCCAATTCTCAAGGGCGTTGAGGGCGGCCCGAAGCAACTCGCCAGCGCCACCATCAAGACCAGGGCAACCATCACGCGCAGGAGACCATTCGGCCGACGCCCCAGCCTCAGCATCCTCCCTTGCCACCTGACTGTCACCGGTTAAGGACATCCACTAGCTGAAGAATCAACCTTACAGGAAACAATGCATCGGCAGGCGAGGAAAAGAGTCAAGCGAAGCTTCCTTCACCGCCATGAATTCAACTTCGGTTGGCCGAATTGCTGTGGAAAGGAGATTATTCCGGCCTTGAGGCATACCAGCGCTCGATCCTGTAACCGAGGATCACCAGCAGCACCACCAGCCAGAACCACAGTTCCGGTGGATTGGCATTGCACAGCACCACCAGCAGCACCACCTCACTGACCAGCCAGGGGAACTCCTGGCGCAGCAGAGGATTGCGGATCGGCCACCAGCGACGCTCAGCCATGGCGTTGCTCACTCATGGCGGGGAGTCACTCTGCCGCAGGGACGGCCGATCCCACAGCCGATCGATGCGCAGGCTGCGGTAGCCACCGGTGAGGGAACGCAGGCCCGGAATCACGTAGGTGATCGGTGTGCGCCACTCCACGTAGGCATGGGCGGCGATGGTGAGACCCTCCCTGACGGGAAACACCCCACTGCCCCCGGAGAGGGTCCAGCGGTAGCCGTCGCGGCTGGTGGAATCCCTCTCCAGGGCGATCTCCGTCCGCATGACCGGCCCGTGCTTGAGCAGGTCCCGGGCCAGCTGGGGGTTGCCGATGGTGGTGGAGATGTCCTCCTCCGTGGCCGGGAGGGCCAGCACCTGGACCACCTTGCCGACGATGCCGCCGAAGCGGCCGCGCTGGTCCCACAGGGGCACCACCTCCACCGGAAGGCCGGCCGGCAGCCGGCGGGCATCGGCCGGGGCGAAGTAGGCCACGGCCTGCAGCCGCGGCCCCCCGGCAGCACCGCCACCGGCCCGGCCCAGGGTGCCGAGGCGCTGGCCGGTGGCGACCGTCTGGCCCTGGATCACCTGCAGGTCCAGCACGGTGCCGTCCCGGTCGGCCAGCACCTGGCCGTCGAAGGCCAGACGGGCCTCGGTGACCCGGATCTGACGGCGCATGTCGTCGATCTGGTAACGACGCCGCAGGGCCTGGGTCTGGATGTCCAGCCGGACCTGCTCGTAGCGGGTGAGCAGTTCCTTCTCCTGGATCCTGACCGCATCGAGACTGACGCTGGTGCTGGTCAGGCCCTGCTCGGCCGCCACCACTTCGGAGGCCAGGGGCGCCACCACCTCCCGCTTGCTCAGCCAGCGCAGGTTGCGCACCTTCTCCGCGTAGGTGGCCGCCAGCTCCTCATAGCGGCGCCGGTCCTGGGCCAGCTTGGCCAGAGCGGTGTCGACACTCAGTCGCTCACTGGAGAGCCGCAGGGCATCGCGCCGGTCGAGGTCGCGGTTGTCGCGCTCCAGCTGGGCAAGGTTGCCGCGCTGCTGCTGCAGCTGGCGGTCGAGCACCGGCAGGTAAAGCTCCATCAGCACCTGCCCCTTGCGCACCTCCTGCCCCACCGCCACCCGCAGGCGCCGCACCTGGCCGCCGGCGCGGGCATCCAGCAGGCCGGCGTTGTCGGGATAGATCAGCACCCCCTGACCCATCACCTCCGTGGGCACAGGCCAGAACAGCACCCAGAGCCCGAGGGCCCCGCCCATCGCCACCAGGCACGCCCCCACCTGCCCCCGGTCGCTGAGGCCGCTCCAGCGGCGGCGCAGGGACGCCACCGGCCGGCGAGGCTGGGCTGCACCGGTCGGAGGGGCGGAGGTGGCCATCGCCGCCAGCATGCTGGATGGAAGGCCGCCTGTCAGCCCGGCAGGATGCCGAATCCGGCCAGAACCCCCGGATCGGTCACCCCGGCGATCACATCGGCCAGCACCGGAGCCAGCACCGGCACCTGGGCGAAGGCGCCGCCGAATCCGCTGAAGACCCACAGACCCGCCGCGCCGCCCAGCGGCCCCACCAGGGGACGTTCGCCGCTGCAGAAGGCCACCGGCACCTGGCGGTAGGGGCCCGGCAGGGCGGCCAGGGCCGGATCGAGCCTGGCCAGCGCCTGGCGCAGCCGGCGTTCCATCTCGGCCGCCGCGGGCGGTTCGCCGGTGTCCAGGCACGGACGCACCAGGCTGATCTGCCCCAGCAGCAGTCCCTCCCCCTGGGGGGCGAAACCGGGATCGACGATCCAGCGCTCCTCCCCCAGCTCCGGGGCCCGGGCTTCCAGGGACGGGCGCTGCCAGTGGCGCGGTTGCACGATGCGGCGCGCGGCCGCGTGGCGCTGCCAGGGGCTGGCCGCGGCCGTCGACGGGGTCGGACGCGCTGGCAGGGCCAGCACCCCGGCCCAGCTGGCGCGATGGCGCTCCGGCAGGCCGGGGGCCAGGGCACGGCAACCCGCCCCGGCCGCCAGCACCACCTGATCCGCCACGAGGGTGCCGCCGGGTTCCAGCTCCAGCTGCCAGCCGCCGGCCAGCGGTTGCGGCGGCGCCAGCACCCGCCCCCGCCGCCGCTCGACCCCGGCGGCCGCCAGCACCCTCGGCATGGCCTCCATCAGCACGGCGGTGTCCACCTGGGCGAAGGGGGGGCGCAGCAGGGGGGTGGTCCAGTCGCCGCCATGCAGGCGCAGACCGCAGCCCCGCCACCCCAGCGGCCCATGGCGCGCCTGCAGCCGTCGCCAGCGGGCAGGGGCCTGGCGCAGCAGCCGGCCCAGGGGCCCCGGAGCCCCGGCCCACCAGGCCACCCCCCCGTAGCTGAGGGCCGTGGCCGTGGCCTCCCCCGCGTCCACCAGGGTCACCGCCTGTCCCCGCTCCACCAGCTCCAGGGCCAGCAGGCTGCCGGCCAGCCCGCCGCCGATGACCGTCAGCCGGCCCGGGGATGACACCCTCAGATCTGCAGGGTGAAGGAGCCGATCACCACGGCGAACAGGTCCTTCACCTTGTTCCAGCGGGCCTCGTTGGTGCTGGCGGCGAAGGTGTAGAGCCGGCCCCTGTCGACCACCACCGTGGCGAGTTCGTGGCGGTCCCGGTCGGCCAGATGGACGGTGTACTCCAGGTCGTAGTAGGTGCGGCCGCCCTGCTCCCGCTCGTGGGCCTCCACCAGTTCGGCGTCGCGGCCGCTGCCCTCCGGCGAAATGACGCTGCGCCGCAGGGTCTCGCCCACCTCGACGGCACTGCCGAGCTGGCTGAGGTCCCGGTCGGGGGTGACCTCGGACACCACCAGGCTGAGGGTCTCATCGCTGTTGATCAGGTCGTGGAAGACCACCTGGGGGCCATTGGAGACCTGCACCCGGGTCCAGCCGGTGGGGTAGAGGAAGGCATAGCGGCCATCCGGGCTCTGGAAGGAGTTCAGGCCCGCGGCGGCGGCGCTGCAGCCCACCAGCATCAGGGTCAGCAGCAGGGCCGCCAGCAGGGAGCCGCCCCGGGCGCGCCAGGGGGCGGCGGCGGGGGCAACGGGCTGGTGGGTGGCGGGGAAACCCATGGCACGGGGCGGGGCGGGGGAGCTGGCGGGAGCCGGAGCCATCCTCACCCGGCGCCCTCGCCCGCTGCGAGCGGGCCGCCTAGATTCCTGGCTACCTGCGGCCTGTTCGCTGAGCGGTTTCACCCGACCCCTGGCCCGGCTGATCGACCAGTTCGAACGACTGCCCGGCATCGGGCCCCGCACGGCCCAGCGGCTGGCCCTGCACCTGCTGCGCCAGCCGGAGGAACAGATCCGCAGCTTCGCCGATGCCCTGCTGGCGGCCCGCAGCCAGGTGGGGCAGTGCCGGCGCTGTTTCCATCTCTCCGCTGAGGAGCTCTGCGAGATCTGTCGCAACGAGGAACGCCGCAACGGGCAGATCTGTGTGGTCGCCGACTCCCGCGACCTGCTGGCGATGGAACGCAGCCGCGAATTCCACGGCCACTACCACGTGCTGGGCGGACTGATTTCGCCGATGGATGGCATCGGTCCGGAGCTGCTGCAGATCCAGCCCCTGGTGGAGCGGGTCGACCGGGAGGGGGCGATCGAGGTGATCCTGGCCCTCACCCCCAGCGTCGAGGGGGACACCACC
The DNA here is from genome assembly GCF_034931325.1 of Cyanobium gracile UHCC 0139. GTDB lineage: Bacteria > Cyanobacteriota > Cyanobacteriia > PCC-6307 > Cyanobiaceae > Cyanobium > Cyanobium gracile_B. The sequence goes on from NZ_JAYGHX010000010.1 coordinate 63,707, forward strand.
AGCCTTTACCTGGCCCGGCTGCTCAAGCCCTTCACCAGCGTCACCCGCATCGCCTACGGACTGCCGGTGGGGGGGGAGCTGGAGTATGCCGACGAAGTCACCCTGGCCCGGGCGTTCGAAGGACGCCGGCGCATGGAATGAACCCCGACGACTGACCGCGACACCCTGACCGCGACGCCATGACCGCCACCAGCCGCTACAGCGCCATCCCCCCCGCCGAGCGGCTGCCGGAGTGGATCCGACGTCCCCTGGGCGAGGCCTCGGCCACCGAGCGGGTGCAGGGGGTGGTCAAGGCGCAGCGGCTGCACACCATCTGCGAGGAGGGCCGCTGTCCCAACCGGGGCGAGTGCTACGCCGCCGGCACGGCCACCTTCCTGCTGGGGGGGCCGATCTGCACCCGCAGCTGCGCCTTCTGCCAGGTGGACAAGGGCCGCGCCCCGGTGCCCCTGGACGGGGCCGAGGCGGAGCGGGTGGCGGAGGCGGTGCAGGAGCTCGGCCTGCGCTACGTGGTGCTCACCGCCGTGGCCCGCGACGACCTGCCCGACCACGGGGCGAGCCTCTTCACGACCACCATCGCGGCGATCCGCCGCCGGGATCCCCGGGTGCTGATTGAGGTGCTGACGCCCGATTTCTGGGGTGGACACCCGGACCCCGAAGCGGGCCGCCGGGCCCAGCGGCAACGGCTGGCCGCGGTGCTGGCCGCCGCGCCGGTGTGCTTCAACCACAACCTGGAGACGGTGGAGCGCCTGCAGGGGGAGGTGCGCCGCGGCGCCACCTACCGCCGCTCCCTCGACCTGCTCGCCATGGCCCGGCATCTGGCGCCGGGGATTCCCACCAAATCCGGCCTGATGCTGGGCCTCGGCGAGACCGCCGCCGAGGTGGTCGCCACCCTGGAGCACCTGCGGGCCGTCGGTTGCCAGCGGCTCACCCTTGGCCAGTACCTGCGCCCCTCCCTCGCCCACATCCCCGTGGCCCGCTACTGGCATCCGGAGGAGTTCGAGGAGCTGGGCGCCATCGCCCGCGGCCTGGGCTTCGCCCAGGTGCGCAGCGGCCCCCTGGTGCGCAGCAGCTACCACGCCGAAGCCAGCGCCTGAAGCCAGCGGGATGCCCTCAGAGCCGCAGCAGGAAGGCGTCCCGGTGGTGGAAATCGGGCTCGGCCCCCGGATGGGCCAGGGCCCAGTAGCTCAGCTGGCCGCGGCGATCCTCGATCACCGCGGCGATCGCCACCTCCAGGGGAGCCTCAGGGGGGATCGGGGCCGGCAGCGACAGATCCAGGTCCATCGACAGGACACTGTCCCCCTGGCTAACGCGGTGCAGGGGCTGGTCGTAGCCGGACTCCGGCCGCAGCCCCAGCCGGTAGTCCTCCAACCGGTAGAGGTTCCAGTGGCCGGCCGGGGACAGGTTGAGTTCCCAGTAGGGCCGCTCCCCCGCGATGCCCCAGAAGCACTCGAAGCAGGTCGTCCTCCAGAGCCCGTCCTGGCGCGTAGGCGAGGCCATCGGTGGCGGCAGCTGCACCGTCTCGATCGCACCATCCAGCCGATAGCGGAGCCTCAGGTGGGGGCCCTGCCGGCTGACCTCTCCCTCCAGCCGCAGGTCCGGGGAGGGGCACTCGCCGCCAAAGGGAAGGAGCTCGAAGCCATGGCGGAGGGGAGCCGGCATCAGGGGGCGCCGGCGGCGCCGGACCGGAGCTCATCGATCATCGCGAGGATCGTCGGCTCCTGGACCTCGATGCTGGACGTCAGCCGGAACTGCACCAGGGCCCGCTGCAGGTTGTGGTCGGGCCGCTCCGTACGGAAGTACAGGTCTCCAGCCAGGTGATCGGTGAAGAAGCGCAGGCCGAGCTCGAAGCTGATCAGGCGGATCGCGGCAAAGAGATGGTCGTAGTCGGCCGCTGTGAGAAAGCCTGAGGCGGCGGAGAGGTAGCCGCCCAGCAGCGCACGGCAGAGATCCACATCGAAGCGGACAGCCTCCAGATCCGCCGTCTCTTCGCCCAGGGGGTTGCAGCAGGAGCGCAGGCAGTCGCCGATGTCGTAGTGGATCAACCCGGGCTTCACCGTGTCGAGATCCACCAGGGCCACGGCCCGGCCGGAGCCGGCCTCCAACATCACGTTGCTGACCTTGGGATCCCCATGGATGGGGCGAAGCCGCAGACGGCCGCTCGCCCGGGCTTCCTCCAGCACCGGCGCGAAGCTCCGGCGCTCCTCCACGAAGGCCCGGCAATGGCTGATGTCGCTTCCTGTCGCGGCCGGCGCACCGGCCAGCACGGCGTCGTAGTGCTCGAGATACCTGGGGGTGACATGGAAGCCCTCCAGGGTGTCGGCCAGCCGCTCCGGGGACAGATCACTGATCAGGTGATGGAACAGACCCAGACCGATACCCACTTCCCGGGCCTGCTCGGCACTGCTCACCAGCTCGAAGCTGCGGGCGGATTCGACGAAGGTGATCAGGCGCCAGAAGCCGCCCTCCCGCTCCAGCCAGGGCCGCTGGTCGCTGCGGGAACGCACCACCCGGGGGACGTCCCAGCGCCGCTCTCCCAGCGGAGAGCCGCTCTCCGCCAGGCGCCGCTCGACGTGCTCCCCGAGGGCGAGCATGTTGGCCATCACCAGGTCGGGCCGCGCAAACACCCGCCGGTTGAGGCGCTGCAGAACAAACCGCTCCACGGGCGGGCCGTCGCAGACAACGACGAAGCTCTCGTTGACGTTGCCGCTGCCGAGGGGTTCGAGGCTGCGGACCCGGCCGGGAAGATCGAACGCCTCGGCGATGGACACCAGGGCGCCGTCAGATTCCCCCAGGGTCATGGGCCGCTCACCGGTGGGGCAGGTGCGGATGATCGCATGCCCGCCGGGCGCCTTCCAGGAGGGCGAGCACCTGCCGGTCGCTGAGCTGCTCGAAGTGCCCGAACCACAACCCCACGGCCTGCAGGTCACCGACGACGGCCAGGGCCTCCATGCGTTCCACCAGACGATCCAGTTCGCCGGCAACCTCCCGGTCCACCACCGGCACCGCCAGGGCCAGGGAGGCCGGGCCCACCTGGCGCAGGGACAGAAGCGCCGCTTTCACCGTCATGCCGGTGGCGATGCCGTCGTCCACCACGATCAGGTGCCGGCCACGCAGCTGGTCGCCGGGTGGGTCCCCGAACAGGCGATGCCGGCGTTCCAGTTCCCGCTCCTGGTCCCGCAACCAGCCGTGCTCCGTTGCCGTGGTGGTCCGCTGCCGGCCCCCCGCCCCGTGGCGCCAGACCACCACCCCACCGGTGGCGACGGCCCCGATCGCCAGCTCGGGCCACCTCGGATCGGCGATCTTGCGCACCGACCAGGTCACCATGGGCAGCTCGAGCCGGGACGCCATCGCGGCCGCCACCGGCACCCCGCCCCGGGGCAGGGCCACCAGGGTCGTGTCGCCGCTGAGGCCCCGGCGATCGGCGAAGGCCTCGGCCAGGGCCAGGCCCGCCTGGTGGCGGCTGGTCCAGAGGGGAGCGCGGAGCACCATGGCGACAGGGACGGCGGAACGGATGGGGCGAGGGCAACGGGCCTCGCTGCCACAAGGGCCCGGAGCGTTGCTTTCCCCGTCAGGGAACGCTCTGGAGGGATCCCTTCTGGGTCTTCACCTTCGCCCAGACGGCCTCGGTGCCGCCCGCCATCGGCCTCGAACTGAGGGCGTGGATCCGCAGGACCTGCCCTCTGGGGATGATGCCGAGGGAGGAACCCGAGCGGATCGTGCCCTGGGAGCGCAGATACACCGATGTGATGGTGGTGACATCCGCATTGGCGGAGGGCTTCCTGGCGACGTTGATGGTGCGGTCGTCAAGAAGGGCACCGGAGGGATCCGCCTTGCCGATGTAGATCCATCCCTGCAGGTCGGAGGCGGCGATCTTGGCCGTCGTGATCTCCTCGAGAGCCTGGGCCACGGGCGAGGGTTGAACCTGAACATTCACCACGACCTCCTGCTGGCGAGCCTCCGGGGAATCGCCGATCAGCTTGTCTTCCTTGCGGATCTGGCGCTGCACGATCACGTCCTCCGTACGCGCCAGCATCTCCAGGGCGTACTTGCAGGTTGACTGCTCCGGAAGTTCCTTGCATTCCTGCCGCAGCAGGAAGGCCGCGGCATCCCTGAGGCTGTTCTTTCCGCTCTGGAGCGCGATATTGGCGATGTTCATCTTGTCTTTTTCATTGACCGCAATGATGTAAAGGCCAATCAGGGCAACCTTGGCCTTGGTTTCATTCTCTCCCGTGAGGTTGTCCATCTGATCGAGGATCTGTCTGGAGAAGGCCTGGGTTCTCCTGGCCTCCTCGAGAGAATGGGTGATCTGCATCGAGCTCCAGGCCTGGAAAGCCCCGGAGAGGGACACCACCGATGCCGTGAAGATGCTGAGATTCCTGATCAGAGAGGAGGTCGCATCGGAAGGAGAGGGACCCATGCTTCCTCAGACCGCACCGCAGTCCTCAGGCTATGGGCGGCCAGCCGTGATGGCCCTCTGCTGCAGGCAACGTCACACCGTCAACCGGCCTGCGCCGGCCCCTGCGGATCGCGGCGCCCGGACGTTGACCCTCAGCGTTGACAGTCTCCGTCGGCGTGCTAAATCGGTGGGGTCCGCCGGTGAGGCGGGCGCCATCTCAGGGATTCTGAGGTTCACCATGCATCACGACGTCGCCGTCCTCATCGGACGGTTCCAGCCCTTCCATGAAGGGCATTACGGGTTGGTCGAAGCGGCCCTGGAAAGGGCTGATCGCCTGATTCTCCTGCTGGGCAGCCACCGCTGCGCCCCGGACACCCGCAACCCCTGGAGCAGCGAGGAACGGGAGGCCATGATCCGGGCCGCCCTCCCGGCCGCTTGGCAGCGGCGGCTGGAGGTGATCCCGATCCGCGACCACCTCTACTCCGACAATCTCTGGCTGGCGGAGGTGCAGCAGAAGGTGCTCACTGTCACGGCCGAGGACGAACGGGTGCTGCTCATCGGTCACCGGAAGGATCGCAGCAGTGACTACCTCGATCTGTTTCCCCAGTGGGACTTCCAGGATGTGCCCCTGCAGAGCGAGGTCCACGCCACGGCCATTCGCCAGGCTTACTTCTCCGATGCCGATGCAACGGAGTGGGCCGCGCACGTTCCGGAGGCGGTACGGGCCTTCCTGACGGACTACCGGGCCACGGGCCGCTACCGCTGGCTGCGCCAGGAAGCCGACTACATCGCCGGCTATCGCCAGCTGTGGTCGGTGGCGCCTTACCCGCCCACCTTCGTCACCACCGACGCGGTGGTGGTCCAGTCGGGCCATGTGCTGGTGGTGCGCCGCCGGGTGCGGCCCGGCCAGGGGCTGATCGCCCTGCCGGGGGGCTACCTCAACCAGCAGGAGCCGGTGGTCGAGGGCATGCTGCGGGAGCTCCGTGAGGAGACGGGCCTGAAGGTGCCCCGGCCGGTGCTGGAGGGATCGATCGCCGATCGCCACGTCTTCGATGCTCCGGGACGCTCCCAGCGCGGCCGGGTGATCACCCACGCCTTCCTGATCCAGCTCAAGGGCGGGGCCCTGCCCGCCGTCCGCGGGGGCGATGACGCCGAAAAGGCGTTCTGGATGCCCCTGGCCGACATCTACGCCCACGAAGACAGGTTCTTCGAGGACCACGTCCAGATCATTCAGCACTTCATCTCCCGACTCTGAGAAGCGCCGCCGCCGGCGCCGACAGCCATCCCATCAACGCCTGCGGCCCGGGGTGACCGGACCGGGGCCGACCATCCACCCCGTGCGGAGCGCACACCATGGATTTCAATCTTCTGCTCGACACCGACAGCTACAAGGGCAGCCACTGGCTCCAGTACCCCCCCGATCTCACCGCCATGGGGGCCTACCTGGAAAGCCGCGGCGGCGAGCACCCCGACACCCTGTTCTTCGGCCTGCAGATGCTGCTGCAGGACACCCTGGAGCGACCCGTCAGCCAGGGCGATGTGGAGGAGGCCGCCGACCTCTGGAGCGCCCACGGCCTGCCGTTCAACCACCAGGGCTGGCAGCGCCTGCTCAGCGTCCACGGCGGCCGGCTGCCCCTGCGGATCCGGGCCGTCCCCGAGGGCAGCCGGGTGCCCACCGGCAACGTATTGATGACGGTGGAGTCCACCGATCCGGCCCTGGCCTGGCTGGTCACCTGGGTGGAGACCCTGTTGCTGCGCCTCTGGTACCCCACCACCGTGGCCACCCGCAGCTGGCACTTCCGGGAGCTGCTGCGCTCAGCCCTGGAGCGCTCCACCGACGACCCGGTCGCCGAACTCCCCTTCCGCTTGCACGACTTCGGCTCCCGCGGCGTCTCGAGCCACGAGAGCGCCGCCATCGGCGGCCTGGCCCACCTGGTGGCCTTCCGCGGCACCGACACCGTCGCCGCCCTGGTGGCGGGCCGGCGCCACTACGACGGCCCGATGGCCGGCTTCTCGATTCCCGCCGCCGAGCACTCCACGATCCTGGCCTGGGGGCAGGAGCACGAGCTGGAGGCCTACCGGACCATGCTCGACCGCTTCGCCAGGCCCGGTGCCGTGCTGGCGGTGGTCTCTGATTCCTACGACCTCTGGAATGCCGTCGACCATCTCTGGGGCGAGCAGCTGCGGGAGCAGGTGATCGCCTCGGGCGCCACTGTGGTGATCCGGCCCGATTCGGGCGATCCGGTGGCGATCGTGCCCGAGCTGCTGCGGCGCCTGGAGGCCCGTTTCGGCAGCCGGCTCAACGGCAAGGGCTACCGGGTGCTGGAGCACGTGCGGGTGATTCAGGGGGATGGCATCACCGCCACCAGCCTGCCGGTGGTGCTCGAAGCGATCCTGGCGGCGGGCTTCAGCGTCGAGAACGTGGCCTTCGGCATGGGTGGCGGCCTGCTGCAGCAGGTGAACCGGGACAGCCAGCGCTTCGCCTACAAGGTGTCGTGGGTGGAGCGGGCCGGCCGGATCCACCCGGTGCACAAGACCCCCGTCACCGATCCCGCCAAGACCAGCAAGGCCGGCGTGCTCGACCTGATCCGGGACGAACAGGGCTATCGGACGGTGGTGCTGGAGCGACCGGAGCCCCATCCGGCCAGCTGCCTCCAGACCGTGTTCGAGAACGGGGCGCTGCGGCGGCGCTGCAGCTTCGAGGAGGTGCGCGCGCGGGCGATGCAAGGCTGAGGGGGCCCTCTCCCTCCAGCCCCGGCGCCATGCCCGGCCAATGGTTGCCGTCGCTGCTGATCCTGCTGGCCCTGCTCTTGGCCGGGCCCGCGGCAGCGGCGCCGGCCTTCCGGGCCACCGTGCTCTCGATCGGCGATGGTGACACCCTGCGGGTGCGCCGCGACCAGCAGAGGATCACGGTCCGCCTGGCCTGCATCGATGCCCCCGAGACGGCCCAGAGCCCCTGGGGCCAGCAGGCGCGCCAGGCCCTCCTGATGCGCCTGGCCGTGGGGTGGCCGGTGACGATCCAGCCCCACGGCAGCGACCGCTTCGGGCGCACGGTGGCCGAGGTGATCGGTGACACCAACATCAACCTGGCCCTGGTGGAGGACGGCCTGGCCTTCGCCTACCGGCGCTATCTCGCCGCCTGCGACGGGGCGGCCTACCTGGAGGCCGAGGAACGGGCCCGCCGCCGGGGGCTCGGCGTCTGGCGGGTGCCGGGTGGGATCACCCGGCCCTGGGACTTCCGGCGCGGCCGACGCTCCGCCCGGATTCCCGATGGCACCACCCCCGACGGCCGCCGCCACTACTGCAGCCAGATCGGCTCCCATGCCAGGGCCCAGGAGCTGCTGCGCCAGGGCCACAGCTATCTGGATGGCGACGGCGACGGGGAGGCCTGCGAAAGTCTGCGCTGAGACGGGACAAGCGAGGGGCTGCAGGGCGTGAACGGCAGCGCTCCTAGGGTGCAGGGGCCACCGGGTGGCTGGCCATGATCCCTTCCGAGGCCACGGCCTGGCAGGCTCTTTCCGGGGCGGACTGCCTGCACCGGCTCGGGGTCGATGCCGAGGGTCTGGGCGGGGCCGCCGCGGCCGAACGCCTGGCCACCACAGGCCCCAACCGGCTCGTCCTGCCAACGGGCCCGGGCCGCTGGCGGATCCTGCTGGATCAGTTCAGCAACGTGATGCTGATCCTGCTGCTGGCGGTGGCGGCGGTCTCCGCCGCTCTGGCCGTGGTGGATCACGCCGTCCCCAAGGATGCGATCGCGATCCTGCTGATCGTGGGGCTCACCGCCCTGCTCGGCTACCTGCAGGAGAGTCGGGCGCTGCTGGCCCTGCGCAGCCTGCTGGACCTCGCCCAGCCCCTGGCGCGCGTCCGCCGCGACGGACGTTGGCAGCGACTCCCCGGTGACCAGCTGGTTCCGGGGGACCTGATCCGCCTCGAGAGCGGTGATCAGGTTCCCGCCGACGCGCGGCTGCTGGAGGGCTGCGATCTGGGGGTGCAGGAGTCGGCGCTCACGGGCGAGGCCGAGCTGGTCGGCAAGCGCCCCGAACCGCCGCTGGCAGCGGACACACCGCTGGTGGAGTGCAGCAACTGCCTCTTCCTGGGCACCGCGGTGGGCAGGGGCCGGGGACTGGCGGTGGTGACCGCCACCGGCATGGCCACCGTGCTCGGTGGCATCGCCACGCTGATCCACGCCGCCCGTCCTGAGCCGACGCCCCTGCAGCAACGCCTGGCGGACCTCTCCCGCCGGCTGGTGGCCTGGGCCCTGGGGCTTGTGGCGGCGGTGGTGCTGGGGGGGTGGCTGCTCGGCGGCTCCCCCCTGGCGCTGCTGGAGCTGGCCCTCTCCACCGCCGTCGCGATCGTGCCGGAAGGGCTGCCGGCGGTGATCACGGTGAGCCTGGCCATCGGCACCCAGCGGATGGTCCGTCGCGCCGCCCTGATCCGCCATCTGCCGGCGGTGGAGGCGCTGGGCGCCATCACCGTCATCTGCACCGACAAGACCGGCACCCTGACCCAGAACCGGCAGGTGGTGACGGAGCTCCGCTGCGGCACCGTGGCCGTGCACCCCGACTTCCAGACCGCTGAGCTGACACCGCCGTCCGGGGCCGTGGTCGGACTCTGCCCCGGCAACCTCGACCTGCTGCTCCAGGCCGGTGTGCTCTGCAACGACGCCGAGCCACGGCCGCGGGGGGGAATGGGCGATCCCACCGAGGTGGCGCTGCTGGAGATCGCCGCCCGCGCGGGCCTGGAGGCCGCCAGCCTGCGTAGGCAGTACGGCCGGGCCGCCGCGATGCCCTTCCGCGCGGAGCGGCGAATGATGGCGGTGTGGCTGAGTGACCCCGACGGCAACCTGACGGCGCCCCTGAGCCGCCCCTCTGCGGGCCACCCACCCCTGGAACGGAGTCCTGCCGGGAGCTCGCTGGTCCTGATCGCCAAGGGAGCTCCCGAGGTGATCCTGCCCTGCTGCGATCGCTGGCTGGACGGCGCCGGGATCCGGCGCCTCAGCGGGGCCCAGCGGGACTGGTGGCTGGCCCAGTCCCGCGGACTGGCCGCCTCGGGGCTGCGGCTGCTGGCCTTCGCCGCCAGCTCGCGGCATCCGGGCCCGGAGGCCGGGCTCGAGAGCCTGGTGCTGCTCGGCCTGATGGCCCAGCGCGATCCGCCCCGGCCGGAGGCGGCTGGCGCCGTGGCCCGCTGCCGCGGGGCCGGCATCCGGCCGGTGATGGTCACCGGTGACCATCCCCTCACGGCGCGCGCGATCAGCGAGGCCATCGGCCTGGCGGAGCCGGGCAGCCCAGTCGTTCAGGGGCCGGAGCTGGAGGGCCTCGACGCGGCGGCGCTCGAAGCGCTGGTGCGACGGACCAGCCTGTTCGCCCGGGTGTTGCCGGAGCAGAAGCTCCGCATCGTGCGGGCGCTCCAGGCCACGGGCGCGGTGGTGGCCATGACCGGTGACGGGGTCAACGACGCCCCGGCCCTGCGCCAGGCCCACGTCGGTGTGGCCATGGGCATCAGCGGCTCGGACGTGAGCCGGGAGGCGGCCGACGTGGTGCTGCTCGACGACAACTTCGCCTCGATCGTCAACGCCGTGGAGGAGGGCCGGCAGGTGTATGCCAACATCCGCCGCTTCGTGCGCTTCATCCTGGGCTGCAACCTGGGGGAACTGATCACGATCGGCTCGGCACCGCTGCTCGGGCTGGCCCTCACCCCCCTGCAGATCCTCTGGATCAACCTGGTGACTGACGGACTGCCGGCGCTGGCCCTCGCCCTGGGCCCGCCCGCCGAAGATCTGATGTATCAGCCGCCGATCGAGCCGGGCGAATCGATCTTCGCCCGGGGTCTGGGCAGCGCCATCCTGCGCATCGGACTGGTCTTCGGTGCCCTGGTGGTGGCGCTGATGGTGGTGGCCGCCCGGCTGGGACGGCCCTGGCAGACGATGGCCTTCACCACCCTCTGTCTGGCCCAGCTGGGCCATGCCCTTTCCGCCGGCAGCGATCAGGCCCTGTGGCGCACCCCTCCAGCGGCGAACCCCTGGCTGTTGGGGGCGGTGCTGGCCAGCGCCGCCCTGCAGCTGCTGCTTCTCTACGTGGCGCCGCTGGCCCGTTTCTTCGGCGTCACCCCGCTGACGGCCATCGAGCTGGCGGCCTGCGGAGGCGTCAGCCTGGTGTTCCTCACCTACCTGGAGCTGGAGAAGTGGTGGAGCCGCTGACGGCCTGCGCCATGCTGAACGGCCCCGCCGACCCCGCCAGCCCATGAGCCTCGATCAGGCCCGCTCCTTCCTGGCCCGCCTGCAGGACGACCAGGCCCTGCGCGCCGAGGTGCTGGCCGCCGCCACCGCCGACGACGTCGCCCAGATCGCCGCCGGCAGGGGCTTCGCCTTCTCGGGCGATGAGTTGCTGCGCCTGTCGGGCAAGAAGGTGGGCCGGGTCACGGTGACCAAGCAGGACATCCCCGGGGAATACAACTGATGGAGCGGCCGGACGCCGGCGGTCAGGCGACCGCCAGCCGGCGCCACTGGCTGCGGAACCTGGGCGGAACGGGGTGGGGCTGGTAATCCCTGGGGTCGCTCGGTCCGTGGCGGAGCACGGCATTGACGAGCAGGGCAGGGATCCGGCCCCGGTTGATGGCCCCGTGGGGCACCCCGGGGGGAATGCAGACCCAGGTGGCCTCGTCCTCCCGCAGGGGAATGCGGCGCAGCTGGCGGTTCTGCAGCACCACCAGGTCGATCGCCCCCCGCAGCACCAGCAGCTGATCGGTCTGAAAGCGGTGGCAGAACAGCTCAAAGGCGTCGCCCCTGGCGATTTCGGCGATCAGGGTCTCGTCGCTGGGGCGGGGCGCGGAGAAGAGGGCGTCACCGTGGACGGTGCGCTGGACGGGGACGAGCTCGACGGTTCTGGACAGGGCGGTTCGGAACGGGGCCATGGCGATCACGGCAATATCGTTAACTTTCGCGACCGTTTTCCCGGGGAGACGTCGTATCAGCTACCGACAACCGCAGGTGTCAGGATTCACTCGTGGTTGTCGCGGCGCCAGCGGCGAAGCGCCGGTTGACATCGTTCCAGTTCACCAACGACCACCAGGCGGCGACGTAGTCAGGCCGGCGGTTCTGGTAGTCGAGGTAGTAGGCGTGCTCCCATACATCCAGACCCAGCAGGGGCACGCCCCGTTCGATCCCCGGCAGATCCATCAGCGGGTTGTCCTGGTTGGCGGTGCTGGTGATCGCCAGGCTGCCATCGGGTCGGCGGATCAGCCAGGCCCATCCCGAACCGAAGCGGCCGGTCGCCGCCTGGGCGAAGCGCTGCTGCAGGGCTTCGGGGGAGCCGAAGGCCCCGGTGATCGCCGCGGCCAGCTCCGCCGAAGGGGCACCGCCCTGGCCCGGGGGCGCCATCACCCGCCAGAAGAGGGAGTGGTTGTAGTGGCCGCCGCCGTTGTTGCGCACCACAGCCGGGTAGCGGGAGATCCGGCCCTGCAACTCCTCCAGCGCCATCCCCTCCAGCTCGGGGTGGTCGGCGATCTGGGCATTGAGGTTGGCGACGTAGGCGCTGTGATGGCGGTCGTGGTGGATGGTCATCGTGGTGGACTCGATCGCCGGAGCCAGGGCATCGACCGGGTAGGGCAGCGGCGGCAGCACAAAGGCGGCCAGCGCCGGCCCCGGATCGGCCAGGCCCACCGCCAGAGCCACCAGGGCGGCCAGGCCGCAGGCCCGCAGAAGCCGGAACAGGGAAAGAAGGGCCATGGACCATACCGGCAGCATCGGGGTCGGTTCTAACCGCTCCACCGATGCGCGGCAGCGGCTCAGGCGGAACGCCAGTCCAGCCAGGGCAGCCCGGGAAGGATCGCGGCGGTCGCCTGGCGGTAGGCGGCGTAATCGGGATGGAGCAGCACCAGGCGGGCCTCCTCCCGGCGGGCCTTGAAGCCGAGCACGACAACCAGCCCCAGCAGCAGACCCAGATGCAGCAGGCTGCCCAGGGCCATGGTCACACCCAGGGAGCAGAGGATCAGGGCCTGGTAGAGCGGGTGGCGGCAGCGGCCGTAGGCCCCGGTGGTCACCAGGGGGGCGCCGGCCATGGGTTCGGGCAGGGGGCTGAGGCTGGCGCCCAGGTTCAGGGCCCCCTGGCCGGCCAACACCAGGCCGAGGGTGAACAGGGCCAGCCCCGCGAGGCGAACCGGCAGCGGCCAGGGCAGACCCAGGGAGGCGGGGGAGGGAGTGGCCGGCAGCAGGTGGGCCACGATCAGGGCCATCTGGGCAATCAGCCACCACTCACCGCGGCGATTGTCCCGCAGACCCGCCCAGGAGAACCCCCAGGCGTTGAGCCTCGCAGCCAGGGTGTTCGGCATGGTGACCTCGCGGATCAGCGTCCACCCCCATGCTGGGTCCGGAAGCCGTTCAGGGGCGCAACAGATCCGCTACCAGCGGATCGAGGGCCGCCGGGTGGCGCAGCAACTGCTGGTGGGTCCAGACCGGGAGCATCTGCCGCGGCCCGATGGGCAGCACCGCCCGCCAGCCCGGCACCACCATCAGATCGAAGACCGTGGCGAAGCTGCGGCAGTCGATCCCCTTCAGCATGGAGAGGTCGCCATTGAGTTCCCGCAGCAGCGGGCTGCCCGCCTTGAGATCGGCGATGCCGGCCAGCGGCCTGCGGGGCCAGGGCTGGGCCACCAGGGTCCCCTGCTGGGGGCTGCCGAGGCTGATGAACCGGCGGGTGCGTGCATGGCCGCCCAGCCGCTGGATCCAGGTGCGGGCGATGACGCCGCCCATGGAGAAACCCAGGATGTCGAGTGGCTCCTCGCTCCCGAAGGCTGCCTCGATCGCTGCGGCGAGCCGCTGCGCCGCGATCTCGACCGGGGCGACCCCGAAGCGGAGCGGCAGAGCAGGCTTGAGCAGGGGCTGGCGCCTGCCGGCCAGCTGGCGGTCGAGTCGGTCGAAGACCCTGGGCGTGTCGAACAGGCCGTGGACCAGCACCAACGGCGTCGCGTGGGGAGCTTCAGGGCCGGAGGACATGGCAGCGGTGAGCGGCGCCGGACCATCCTGCGCCGTGACCAGGGGAAGTCGATGAAGGGAATCCCGGCGAGTGACGCACGTTCAGCGGGCCCGCATCGGGTCTCGCGGCTGAACGGTCATGGGCGACGTCGGTGGACCGATGGGGAGCAGTGATCTGTGGATGGAATCGACGCTTTGTATCGATCCAGGGATAGGTGTGAGGTGGCCAAAGGAGCTCGGTGCTGCTCGATGCGTGGCCCGCACGTCACCTGCTGAGGGTTCGTCGCTGGTGGCCGACTGAAGGCTTACTTGATCAGGGGAGTGCTGGAGGAATCGAGCGTATGGAAGATGCTGCCGCTCGTTTGTGAGGACGGGGAAATCCCTGCCGAGGAATCGGCCTTCGATTCGGGGAAGGGAATCACGACCATCGAAATGAGGAAGGCGGCGCCGCTGATCGCGGCAACTGCCAGCTGGGCTACCGGGCTCACAGGGTCCATGACCGTCATTTCACTGCCTCTTAAGAGTACACCAAGTTATCGCTCATGGCCATGGCCAGCGCAGCGGTGCTGCTGCAGCCCTGCCGCGACCGGGCTGGAGTGACCGAAAAGCCTCCTCCAACGGGCCTTTCGGGGGGTGATGCGATCCGGCACGACCCTCCTCCGTCGTGGTGCAGCCATCCACTGGCCCGCACGCACGCCATCGATAAACTGAAAAAGTGAGGAGAGCATCGGTGACTGGCCCCACGGGACCCGCCCCCCAGGACCCGCCCCAAGTGAACCGCTACGAGGTGCTGGCGGAGCGCTGGCGGCTGCAGAGCAACAGGACCGACGAGCTCCACGAGACCCTCCGCACCCATTCCTATCTGCTGCTCACCGAGCTGGCGGCTGAGCTGGGCGTGGAGGCGAGGACCTGGAAGGAGCAGAGGAATCCCTTCCATCGGCGCTATGTCGAGTACCGGCTCTCCCCCCTTCCCGGATCGGAAGGGGAGACCCGGATCGACCGCTACACCCCGAAGGGCGAGCTGGAATTCGCCATCGTCCTCACCTTCGATCACGGCGAAGACCAGTTCCCCAAGACCCGCTTCCTGGTGCCGCTGGCCACCCGCATGTACCGGCAGCACCCCCAGTTCTGCCTGTGGGATCCGGTCGCGGCAGCTCCCATGGAGGGTTTCCTCTGGGTGGCCACCCGCCCTGCCGTGATCCAGGACATCCTCACCGTGCTGGATCGGGAGCTGGCCATCGACCCGTTCGAGGGGCCACCGACGCCACCGCGGCTCGGTTGCCTCTGAGCAGCCCGCAGGGCAACGCCACGGGCCTCAGGCCAGCACCGGAAAGCACCCCCTGAGGCCGCTGACGAGCATCTGGACGGCGATGGCGCTCAGCAGCAGACCCATCAGGCGGCTGATCACCTTCTCCTGGAGTTCCCCCAGGGCCTGGCGCAGGGGCATCGAGGCGATCAGCAAGAGATAGATGAGAATCGCCAGCAAGCCGATCACACCACTGAGGGCGAGCCGGCCCTGCCAGGCGGCGGGGGCATCGGCCACCACCAGGGAGATGGCCCCCGGGCCGGCCAGCAGCGGCAGGCCGATCGGTACCACGCCGGCACTGTCCTCGGTGCCATCCAGCGAACCATGGCTCACCTCCCGGCCGTCGATCAGGCGCAGACCGATCGGCAGCAGAATCAGTCCCCCGGCCACCCGGAAGGCCTCCAGGGTGATGCCGAACAGGTCGAGCAGACCCTGGCCCCACCAGCAGGCGGCGATCAGGGCACAGAGAAAGGTGAGCACGGCCAGGCGGCTGATCCGGCGGATCCGCACGGGGTTGCCCCCACCGGCCTCCACCACCACCGGCAGCAGACCGATCGGCGAACTGATCGCCAGCAGACCGACGGCCGTGTTGATCAGGGACATGGGGGCCCCGGGGACACCGGCAGAGCGACGCCCATCATCGGAGCCACGGGGGCTCCGGCACGTCGGTCACATCCGGTCATCACCCCGTGGCCCCGGCCCCATTGCATCGGTGCCGGGCGCCGATTGACTGGCGGGGCCCTCCACGCTCGACCCATGACCGTCACTCGAGCCCGGCTTCGACGGCGAGCCTGCCAGGCCTCTCCGGTGCTCCTGGCCCTGCTGCTTCCCGCCCCGGCGGCGGCCACCACCTATCAGGCCCTCTGCGGCAACAACCCCTGCACCGTCAACCTCGACGCCAACGGCATCGGTGACAGGAAAAGCTTCATCCCCATCGGCAGGATCGCCCGCTGGTACGCGGGCGGGCAGGAGGCCTATGACAGCACCAACGGCACGGTGGGAGCCGTGGGTGGCGGGACCGCCGGGGCCATCGCCGGTGGCCTGCTGCTGGGCCCGATCGGCCTGGTGGGGGGCATGGTGGGCGGGGCCCTCGCCGGCTCCAGGGCCGGCAAGACGGCGGATCTCTACTTCACGGTGGTGGGGTACGACAGCGGCGGCGACAGGACGACACTCAACTTCCGCTTCGTGAATCCGAGGCCCGCCAACCAGCTGAAGCAGGAACTGGCGGTGCTGACAGGCCTGGCCATGGGGGAAACCCGTTCCCTGGCGGAACTGCAGCGCCAACGGGACGGCCTGCCGCAGCGTCTCGGCAACGGCAGCGGGCCGCAGTCGATTCCGTCCCAGTCCTACGTGTCCCCCTCCCGTTACCGCTGAGCCTCAGCGGCCAGCCGGTCGAGGGCGTCCTGCATGGTGGCCGTCACCCGCTGGTAGCAGGCCTGGACATAGGCCCGGTCGCGGCTGGCGGCGTGGCCGCTGCGTTCCAGGCGGATCGGCGGACACACCCGCGTGTGGATCCGCACCGGCAGGGGCAGGTTGAGCAGCGGCCCGAGGGCCAGGCCCCAGGGGAGGCCCAGGTAGAGGGGCATCACCTCGGGATCGATGCCGAACAGCCAGGGCATCCCCCGCTCGTGCAGCGCGCGGAACTGGGGGTAGAGGTCCTCCAGCACCACCAGGGTGTCATGGGCCCCCCAGGAGATCACAGGGACGATCGGCAGGTCATGCCAGATCGCCAGGCGCAGGAAGCCGGTGCGGCCGGCGAAGTGGATGCGGCCCCTGTCCCGGTGGGGGCGGAAGGTGTCCTGCCCGCCGCCGGGATAGACCAGCAGACTGTTGCCCTGCTCCAGGGCCGCCAGGGCCAGGCGGGGGTGATACGGAATGGCGCCGGTGCGGGCGGCCAGATCGGCCAGGGGCGGATAGCCCAGCCAGACCTTCGGATGCGCCAGCCCCAGCACCGGGCGCTCCAGACCGAAGCGACGGAACCAGTCGTACATGACCATGTGCATGTCGGGCGCCGCCAGCCCGCCGTTGTGGGAGCCCACGAACAGCACCGGATCGGCGGCGGGGATGTGCTCCCAGCCATCGGAGATGACCCGGAAGTAGTGCTCGTACAACCAGCCCCAGAACGGCATCAGCCGACGGATCAGCACCGGGTCCCGGCGTTGCCAGCGGTGCAGCGCGGCCTGGCGGCAGACGGACATGGGGTGGAGGGGAGCGGGCTGGAGTCTGGCCACCGGATGGGTGCCACCGCAGCGGCGGCAACTCTTTCTAGGGTCGACGGGCGTCTGGAGCCCCATGCCCGAGCTCACCCTGCTGTTCGACGGCGGCTGCCCCCTGTGTTTGCGGGAGGTGGACACCCTGCGCCGCCGCGACCGGGGGGTGGGCCGGCTGGCCTTCGTGGATGTGAACGACCCCGCCTACGACCCGGCGCGCCACGGCGGCATCACCTACGCCGAGGCGATGGGCCGCATGCATGCCCTGCGCGCCGACGGCAGCGTGATCCGGGATATGGAGGTGTTCCGCCAGGCCTACGCCCTGGTGAATCTGGGCTGGATCTATGCCCCCACCCGCTGGCCCCTGCTGCGGCCCTTGGTGGACGCGCTCTACGGGCTCTGGGCCCGCTGGCGCCTGGCCATCACCGGCCGGCCGGCCCTTGAGGTGCTCTGTCGCGACCGGTGCGGGTCGGTCGCTGGCGGAGAGATCTAGGCGGCCGGACATGTCGTCACGCCGTGCGTCAATGGTCGAACGGTTGACGGACTTACCTTCACACCAAGGAACTCAAAAAGGCAGTTCTCAAAAAAATCCCGGTGGGGGCCATCAAACTGACCCTCACCGGGACTGGATTCCAGGAGACACCTGATCCTGGGATTGTTGATCGTTGTGTGATGACGCTGGGCCCCCTGTACCGGTAGTCACGACAACCGAAAAGACCACAGCAGAAAAACCCAGTACCAGGCCTGATGGTCGGCTTTCGGCATGGGCCACGCGGGGACGGGGTACCTGGGCAAGGGAGGGGAAGCCCAAGCTCCTCCCCGTCCACTCGCGACGCTCACCATCAGCCAGGAGAGGGCCGGGTGGGCCCGTGGCGGCACCCCGTTGGCCAGCCCCAGACCAGACCCGTGGGGGCCATTCCGGCCTCCGCCTTGACCAGGCAGGTCTCGCGGGCAGCGGTGGCACGCGACGTTCCCCGCTGAGGGGCCGAAGCGCAACAGGCGAAGGGGGGCAATCCGATCACCGTGAATCCGATCACCGTGACTTATCGGCTGGATTGGCAATTCTGCGTTGAAGTAGCACCCAGCGACCGAATCCAGTCCTTAATGTTCCCGGACTCCAACACCAGGTTCCTCCTGGTGGGCCGGGCACCCCAAACGAACACCCCATCAACTCGCATCTTCCGCAGCCTGCAAGACCGCCCGCCGGAGCCCTCCGCCATGCCATCTGCCGCGACATGACCTTCGCCATGCCCGCCCGACCGCTGCGTCTGACCCTTCGCGCCGATGATCATCTTCCGGCCAACCTGAGTTGGCGCATCGATGATGGCTACATCCGAGCCAACACCTGGAATGAAGAGGGAGAATCCATCACCCTCGGCATCTGGGGGCCTGGCGATCTGATTACACCCACCGGTTGCGGGGTGACCCCATACGAGCTCATCTCCCTCACCCGGGTGGCGGTGATCGAATGGGAACCCAGCGAGAGTGAAATCCTTGAATTCATGCGTGATCTGTTCACCCAGACCACCCAGTTGCTGCAGATCCATCGCATCCGACCCGCCGAATCCCGACTGCTGCGTTTGCTGCACTGGATCGGGTCCCGGTTCGGCCGGATCAGCAGCAGCGGGACCACACTCTCCCTGGAGGACATGAATCTGACGCACCGCCAGCTTGCTGCGATCGCCGGCATGACCAGGGTCACCGTGACCAAATCCCTGACCAGGTTCCGCAGCAGGGGTCAGGTCATCAAGGTCAGCGAAGCCGATCTGCTCGTGCCCCGCGACGTTGGTCTGCAGACCCAGGGCGACCGCCCCGCACCCCTTCCCATGACCACCCTCCCGTTTCCGAAAACCCTGCGTGATGAACCACCCGCCCACCGGAACGCCGGATTCCGCACCCCTTGACGCGATTCCATGGCACCAACAGTTCCGTCGCAGCCAGATCGTCAAGTTCCTCGAGGCCGTCCAGGACCTGATCGCCATTTCCCTCTGTCTCGGACTGTTCGGCGTGATGGTGCTCCAACTGAAGCGCACCTTCTCCAGCCTATTGTCGACATCAGAGTTCCATGAAGTCACCGCGGACATCCTGTTCATCCTGATCCTGGTGGAGTTGTTCCGCCTGCTGATCATCTACCTTCAGGAACAACGGGTGTCGATTGGGGTGGCGGTGGAGATCGCCATCGTGTCGGTCCTTCGGGAAGTGATCGTCCGGGGCGTGTTGGAGACGGACTGGCAGCAGATTCTTGCGGTCTGCCTGTTTCTGATGACCATGGCCCTGCTGATGGTGGTGAGGGTCTGGCTGCCACCGACCTTTGCGGGGGTCGATCCGGAAGCCCAGGTGTCGGCACGGATGCGCCTGCACCACGAGTAACCGGTTTTCCAGGACATAACGAAACAGATGCCGCTTCGAGTACCTGGTGAAAAGCACAGAATGTCCGCGGATCCAGAGAATAACTAAACGACTTGGATCTGAGCTCTTCTCACCACTGCGAATCCTGCACCATTCAGTTCGCTTCACCGACACCATCCACGACCAATCCATGAGATACCACGAATCCTGGATCTGCCAAGCCTTCATCGAACCCCTGCTCCCAGCTGACGGCCGTGAGCAGACGCCCCCAATCCATGAACCTTCCCGCTGCCTTCCATCCCTTTGGATGGCTCGAAACCTGGATGATCGAAAGGAAGAACGTGATCCGCTTCCTGCTGGCCCGCGTCCTGCTCATGACCGCCATGGTCCTGTCCTTCTGCATCCTGCACGTCTCCAGACGCTGATGGGCCAGGGCCTGCTTGCTCCTCGCCGACCGGCGGGTGATGACGAGTAAGGGAACGACGCGACAGCCGCTTCGCCGAAGACGATGGGGAATAAGGCGCAGAGGGCGGGCCGGACCCATTCGTTTCTGCCAGGATGCGCCCCCCCCCCCCCAGCAGAGTCCCTCTCTTGACGCGGACATCTCCGTACCTGGCCGGGCTGGGTCTGGCCCTGGCTGCGGCCGTGGCCGCTTCGCCACCAGGGCGGGCCCTCGAGACGATCGAGCTGAAGCTGCCGCTGGTCGAGACCACGTTCTCGATCCAGCTGGCGGAGTTGAGCGATCCCAGGGCCCTGCTCTCGGGCCACAGCGACCTGGCCGAACTTGACCAGGCCACCCGGGGCGCCATCGGACGCTCCCTGGTGGATCTTTTCAACACCCCCCTGCCCCTGCAGGCCCTGGACGTGGCCCGCCAGGTCGTCCCCTCCCCCCTGGCCCAGCAGGCCCTGCTCCTGCTCTCCTCCCTCGGGGGTGTCGACGGTCTGCCGGCCGACATTTCGAGCGACACGGTGCTGAAGGTTCTGGACCAGGCTGCCGGCCGGGGCCCCCTGACGATGCGGGGGGTGCTCCAGGCCGTGCCGGGTCGGACTGCCAGTGTGGATGTGGGCAAGGGCCTGTTCCTCCTCCAGCGGATGAACGCCCAGTTGCTGTCAGCCACCCGTCTGCTGGAGGGGACGGCAGCGGCGACAACGGCCCCAGCCCTGCGGAATCCGGGTCCCCTGCTCGTACGGCGCGACACCTTGTCCCTGCCGGTGGCGTATCGGCCCCATCCCTTGGAGGTGGTGGTGATTCGCCCGACCCAGCAGCCGTCCGGCCGTCTGGTGGCCATCTCCCATGGCCTCTGGGACGGGCCCGAAAGCTTTGAGGGCTGGGGCCGGCATCTGGCCAGCCATGGGTACACGGTGCTGCTGCCCCGCCACCCCGGCAGTGACCGGACCCAGCAGCAGGCCATGCTCTCCGGCAAGGTGCCGCCACCAGGTCCGGCGGAGCTCCGCCTGCGCCCCCTCGACATCTCCGCCTTGATCGATGCGGCGGCCAACGGGACACTGGGGCTTCCGACCGGACTGGCCACCGGGTCGGTGGTGGTGCTGGGCCACTCCTGGGGGGCCACCACGGCCCTGCAGCTGGCGGGCGCGCGACCCAGTTCCCAGCAGCTGCTGCAGCGCTGCAACGATCTGCAGGACCCCCAGCGCAACCTGAGCTGGGTCCTGCAGTGCAGCTTCCTGGGCGGAACCGACCAGGCCGCCCTCACCGACCCGCGGGTGAAGGCGGCTGTTGCGGTGAGTCCGCCGATGTCACTGCTGTTCGACGCCGGAGCCGCCCCTGTCTTCCAGGGCCGGGTGCTGGTGGTGAGCGGCAGCCGCGACTGGGTGGTGCCTTCCGGTCCCGAAGCGATCGGGCCGATGGCCCGGGTCGCCCGCCAGGAGAACTCAGGACACCGGCTCGTCCTGGCGGGCGGCGGCGATCACTTCAACATGGGTTCGCCTTACGA
This sequence comes from Cyanobium gracile UHCC 0139, assembly GCF_034931325.1. Lineage (GTDB taxonomy): Bacteria > Cyanobacteriota > Cyanobacteriia > PCC-6307 > Cyanobiaceae > Cyanobium > Cyanobium gracile_B. Next base: position 84,888 of record NZ_JAYGHX010000010.1, read on the forward strand.
CCAAGGTGGCGGCCCCCTGCGGGGATTACTGCTGGCCTGGGTGAACGGGGCCTTCGCCGCCGGTCCCGCCGTCGGCCCCGGGCCGGGCAACCCGACCCTGCTGCCCCCGGATGGCTGGGGCGATGACGGCCTCTCCCTCAGCGACGTGACCGACCGGCTGGCGAGTTGGAACCCCTGAAGCGCCGGCATCCGCCGTCTGCCCCACACTTGATTCGGCACCCAAGGATCCGGCCACCCGATTGATGCCTCCCCTGCCTGCCTTCCGGTCAACGGCCCGCGCCTGGGGCGGCGCCGGACTGGCCACGCTGCTGATCCTGGCCGGGCCGGCGGCAGAGGCGGCCGAGCAGGTGGTCTTTGTCAGTGGGGCGTTTCGCCGCTCGATCCCGGTCGCCGACCTGGAGCGGCTGGCCCGGACCGGGGAGGCCGTGGGCCTGCTGGGAGACGCCCTGCGGCTTGGCGGCAAGGACCCCGCCGAGGTCGGCAGGCTGCTGAACCACCGGGTGACGCTGCCGTTGGCGCAGACCAGCCGGCTGCTGAGCACCCGTTTCGGCGAGAGCGCCCTGGAGCGGCTGTCCGGCATCCTCTATCCGCTGAAAGCGCCGCCGGTGGGCATGGTGGCCCTGCGGTCGGCCACGATCCTTGGGATCAAGGCCGGCTCGGGAACGTTGTCGGCGGTGGGATTCCTGCGGGCCTACCCCAACGAGGAGGTTGCCATCAACCTGCCAGCACTGCAGTCGGCCTTGGCGGGGCTCAGCGGCATGGGTCATGTGGTGAAGGAATTTCTCGAATCCGACCTCGGCTCCAACCTCGAGCGCATGCCGGAACCCGGCTCGCCGTCCGCCCCCTGACGCGCCCGTGTCCGAGCCGGGCTAGCGGAGCTCAGGCCGCCAGCGCCATCAGGTCCATCAGGGCCTTGGATTCCGGCACGGCCAGCCGTTTCAGGATCGCCACCAGGGACACCAGCTGGGGGGCCTCGAGGTGGAACAGACCCGGCGTGGCGCTGACCTGGCAGCCGCGGCTGTCGAGCACCGCATGGATGGCGGCGCGGATCGCCAGGGCCAGGGACTCGCCGGCGACGGAGAGCACCTGGACAGTCTCCTGGGATCTCCCTGTCCCAGCGGAGCTGTCCCCGAGCTCGAGGCGAAACCGGCGCTGACCATCCGGCATCAGCTGGGCCGTGAGTAGCAGTTCGCAGCGGCAGGCACTGAGACCGCGGTCCACCGCCCGGCCCAGCTGCAGGGCCAGGTCGGCGTCAGCCTGGGCGTCAAGGCCGAGCTCGGCATGGAAGGCGGCTTCGCAGTGCTGCCGTTGCACCTCACAGGCTTCCTGCCGTCCACGGTCCGCCTCCGCCCGGAGGTGCTGCTCCCAGGCGTGGGCGACGAACACCGGCAGCACGGCGGGGTCGCTGGCCTGGAACGCGCGTGTGAGGTTGGCCGGGAGGGTCGCGGGGCTGCCGTCCTCCGCCATCAGGAGCAGCCAGTCCTGCAGGGCCGTCGCCGAGTCAGCCATGGTTCCAACCATTTATTCAATTTTCATTCACCCTAACCTCATTCTCGCCGTCCGTCCCTTCGAGAAGCCACAGGGCGAGGCCGCCACCCCGCCCTCGGGCCGCCAGCCAGCCATGGTGCTCGGCGGCGATCAGGGCGAAGAAGGGTCGGCGCAGCGGATCGGGCTGGGGCAGGGCCCGCTCGATCAGCACCCGCCCGCCCAGCACCAGCAGCAGGCGCTCGAAGCTGAAGACCAACAGCGGGCGGCGGCCCTCCAGACGCCCAACGCCCTCGAAGCGAAGCTCCAGGGCACCGAGGCGCACGCTGTTCGCGAGCCGCAGGCCCCCGTCCTCCGAATCCGCCCCAGCCGCAGAAAGCCGCAGCCGGGCCGCCAGCCCCCGCAGCAGGGCCGCGGCCGCCGACGCCGGCTGCCGGCTCCCTTTGTTCCAGATCTGCTCGAGCCGCCAGCAGCCGACCAGATCCGCCGTCGTCAGACCGGTGCCATCCCGGCGGCAGCGCCGTTCACGTTCGAGCAGCCACGGGGCATCGGGGATCACGGCAGCGTCTCTGGAAGCAGCTCTCGACGCTAGTGACCCCCGTCTCGCAATCACCAGCTGCTATTGAGAATCGCTTGCAAAAGTGACCGTGGGTCCACTAGGTTGAGAGCCGTTCGCAATAAGGCCCCTTCCCTTCGCCCGATGCGTTACCGCTTCCTCCCCGACGATCCCGCCAGTGCCGTGCGCATGCCCGCCGGCCAGACGGTTCTGCTCGATCCC
>NZ_JAYGHX010000011.1:0-79808 GCF_034931325.1 Cyanobium gracile UHCC 0139
AGGAAAGTTGTGCCGTCGGGCGGGAGCGCGGCTGCGCCGGCCGTGGGCGTAAGGAAGGGCGACGGATCGCCTCATAGCAATGTAACAGACCATTGCGGCTTGTGAGGCGGCGTTCATGAAGAAAAGATGAGGGTCCCGCCTGGCCTGCCCCCCTTGCCGCTGCTAGGAGGTGAGGTGCTCCGGTCATCCCGCCCTGCCGCCGATGGTCTCGCGTTCGTCGCTTCCTCCCCAGCCACCGCGCAGCGCCGGTCGGCGCCTGAGCGGACCCTTGCCCGCCCTGTTGCTGCTCCCCCTGCTGGCGGCCGGTTGCCAGGGCCTGCCGAACGCAGAGAGCCGCCGCATCGACCAGCTCGAACTCAAGATCCAGCAGCTTGAGCAGCGGCTCAACAAGGCCAACCTTCGCCCTGACACCGCCGATCCGGCCGGCAAGCCCCCCGCCGGTGTGGTCAAGTCGCTGACCCTGCGCACCGACACCGAGGACGACCGGCTGCGCATCTACTGGGCCGACGGCAGCAAGACCGACCTCCCCTGCACCAAGGAACAGACCACCCTCGTCTGCGGATGACCATGACCTCCCCATCCCTGCGGCCCCTGCTGGGCTGCCTGGCCCTGCTGCTGGCCGTCCCCTTGGCAGGCGCCGATCCAGCCCGCGCCCAGATGACCCAGGAGCAGGCCTTCCAGCGGGGCCGCGCCGCGAACCTGGCCCGGATGCGGGCTGAGGTGATCAACGGCGGCCTCGGGGTCTACCGGCCGGCCCTCTGCATGTATGAACGCAGCGGCGGCAACTGCCTGGTGCGCGCCGATGCCGAGGGCTTCCTGTTCCGCTTCTACGGCGGCGTGCCCGGCTGGGCCCAGCTCGGCCTGCCGCCGACCGTGGAGAGCGAGATCCTCGTCGCCCCGGATGGTCGCAGCGTGGTGAGCGTCGTCTACAACGGCGCGCCCCGCTCCCAGCCCGCCCCCGCCGGCCAGAGCGAGGCTCAGCCCGGGCTCTGAAGCTCCCGGGCCAGGTCGGCCAGGGCCTGGCCCCAGCTCGGCTCCACCGGCCAGGACTCCCGGCGGGTGAGGCTCAGGGCGATGCCCTTCTCGCCGTAGGCCGCCTCGTTGATGAACACGGCCCAGACGGGGCCGATCTCCTGGTCTTCCCGCGGGTGGTACGGAATCGTGGCGCCCTCGGCCGTCAGGAACAGGGGATCACCGGCGGCGACCGGCTGCCAGTCGCGGTTCTGGCGCTGGGGGTGGACCACCGCCGCCGGGCTGCCGTCGCCATGGCGGGGCAGATCGAGGCTGCCCAGGTGCCGGTGCACCACCAGCCGCTGCGGCAGGCGCAGAGCGCCGGAGCGGGCCTGGGCCAGCACCTCCAGGGCCGCCTCCAGGGCCAGCTGGCTCTGCCGGCAGATCGGTTCCTGGATCACCCCCTGGGGCACCGGGCCCACCTCCACCACCAGCCCGCAGGGCCAGCGCTCCACCAGGTAGCCGGTCTGGGCCCGGTCCTGCTCGTGCAGGTAGATCGGCAGGCCCAGGCGCTGCTGCACCCCCGCCGCCAGGGCCAGGTCGGCGGACCGCCGGCCATAGACCACCAGGCTGTTGCCCATGGCGGCGGTGGTGCTGTGCAGGTCTAGGGCCACCAGGCAGGGGTGACTGCCGCCGGGCCCGTGGAGGGCCAGCAGCTCCCGGGCCCGCTCCAGCTCCCGATCCCCCGGCCCGGGGGCGTCCAGGAGCGCCGGGACGAAGCTGCGGTTGAGGTCGCGATCGAGGTAGCGCACCCCGGCGGCGTGGGCGGCGGAGTTGCCCAGCACCAGCTCCAGGGCGAGGTCGCTGCGGCGCAGCAGCGCCGGGTGCCGTCGCCAGGCCTCCAGCAGCCAGGGCGCATTGCGCTCGTTGCCGTGGGTGCCCCCCACCACCATCACCCGGCCCGCCACCATCGCCTGCTCGCTCACAGGGCCCCAGCCTGGCGCAGAGTCAGGGCAGGACACCGTGATTGCCCATGGCCCCGCCCGCCACCCTGGTGCGCTCCGCCCGGCAGCTCTGGCAGTGCCAGTGGCGCCTGCTGATGGGCGGCCTCGGCCCCGCCGACAGCCAGGGCCGCTACCGCCGGCCGGCCGGGGCCTTCACCGCCCTGCCGCCGCTGCCGGTGGACGCCGCCGCGGCCGGCGGCCACGTGCTGATCGTGGGCCGCAGCTGCCCCTGGGCCCACCGGGCCTGGCTCACCTGGAGCCTGCGGGGCCTGGCCCCGATGATCGACACGGTGGTGGTGGTTCCCGATCCGGACGCCGGCCGCTGGCGGTTCGGCGAGCCCTTCGAGGGCTGCGTCACCCTGCTCGACCTCTACCGCCGCAGCGGTGCCGATCCCCGCGCCCGGGCCACCGTGCCGGCCCTCTATTCCCGGCGGACCGGGACGATCCTGGTGAACGAGAGCGCCCGCCTGATCGAGCTGCTCAACGCCTGGCCCGCCGCGCCCGGGGCTCCGGACCTGGCCCCGCCGGCCGACCTCCCGGCGATCAGCGCCTGGCGGGAGCGCCTGCAGGGCGATGTCAACGACGGGGTGTACCGCTGTGGCTTCGCCCGCAACCAGGCGGCCTACGACGAAGCCGAAGCGGCCCTGTTCGCCGCACTGGCGGCGGTCGAGGCCGCCCTCGCCTCCCAGGGGGATAGCGGCGGCTGGCTCTGCGGCGGTGCCCACCCCAGCCTGGCGGACGTGGTGCTGTTCCCCACCCTGATCCGCATGGAGCTGGTCTACGCGCCCCTGTTCGGCTGCAGCCGCAAGCCCCTCTGGCAGCTGCCCCGTCTGTGGGACTGGCGGCGCCGCTTCCACGCCCTCGAGGGGGTCGCCGCCACCTGCTTCCCGGACGCCTGGCGCCGCGATTACTTCGGGGCCCTGTTCCCCCTGCACCCCTCCGGCATCGTCCCGGCGGGACCGGACCTGGCCACACTGGTAGGCAGCCCGCCCCCGGCCGCCCCCGGCGCCCCCACCCGATGAGCAGCACCCTGGCCACCCCGGACGGCGCCGACCCCGTCTTCGAGGGGGTGTACGGCCCCTTCACGATCACCGCCACCGACCGCCGCGAGGTGCTCGGCTACCGGCTGGCCCTCACCGCCGTCGCCCTGGGCCAGCTGGCCCTGCTGGCCCAGTGGCGCCAGCTGGGCCCCGAGCTGCTCTGGCCCTGGCTGCTGGTGATGGCGGCCGGACTGGGCCTGGCCCTGCGCTGGATCCACATCTATCTGCGTCCCCTGCACCGGGCCCTGCAACTGTTCTGGCTGGCGGGTTGCCTGGGCGGGGTGCTGCTGGCCCTGCGGGCCGGACCGGGTCAGATGCTCCCCGCCCTGGCGCAGCAACCCCTGTGGATCCTGGCGGTGGGCCCCTTCTTCGCCGCCCTGGCCGGCATCGGCTTCAAGGAGTTCTTCTGCTTCCAGCGCCCCGAGGCGATCGGCGTCACCCTGCTGCTGCCCCTGGCCCTGCTCGGCCGCCTGGCCGGCGTGCTCAGCCCGGCCACCACCGCCAGCCTGCTGGCCGCCGAAGCCCTGCTGCTGCTGGTGCTGTGTCTGCGCAAGTTCCCCATGCCGGCGGCGGCGGACGTGGGCGACAAGAGTGTCTTCGCCCACCTGGAGCAGCAGCGCCGGGGGCTGAGCCAGCCCGTCGAAGCCCCATGAGCCTGATCAGCCTGGTGGGGGCCGCCAAGGACTTCGGCCTGCGCAGCCTGTTCACCGACCTCGATCTGCACGTGGGGGAGCGGGACCGGCTGGGGCTGATCGGCCCCAACGGCGCCGGCAAGAGCACCCTGCTGCGGGTGCTGGCGGGCCTCGAACCGCTGGATCGCGGCGAGCGCCGCTGCCATGCCCGCACCCGGGTGGTGCTGCTCGACCAGGAGCCCCGCCTGGATCCGGCCCTGACCGTGCTGGAGCAGGTGTTCGCCGGGGACGGCGAGGCCATGGCCCTGCTGCGCGAGCACGCCGGGGTGAGCCACCAGCTGGCGAGCGGGGCGGAGGAGGGCCCGTTGCTGGCCCGCCTCAGCGCCCTGCAGCACCGCATGGACAGCTGCCAGGCCTGGGATCTGGAGCGCCGCTGCCGCGAGGTGCTGGAGCGCCTGGGCATCGACGCCGCCCACCAGGAGCGGACGATCGGCGAGCTCTCCGGCGGCAACCGGCGCCGGGTCGCCCTGGCGGCGGCCCTGGTGGCCGAACCGGAGGTGCTGCTGCTGGACGAACCCACCAACCACCTCGATGCCGAGGGGGTCGAGTGGCTGCAGAGCTACCTGGATCGCTTCGCCGGCGCCCTGGTGCTCGTCACCCACGACCGCTACCTGCTCGATCGGGTCACCAAGAGGATCGTGGCGGTGGAGCGGGGCGAGGCCCGCCCCTATGAGGGCAACTACGGCACCTACCTGGGCCTGAAGGCGGCCGAGGAGGAGGCGGAAGCCTCCACCGCCGCCAAGCTCAAGGGGACCCTGCGGCGGGAACTGGCCTGGATGCGCCAGGGCCCCAAGGCCCGCAGCACCAAGCAGAAGGCCCGGCTGCAGCGCATCGATGCCCTGCTGGAGGCCCCCAGCCGTCAGGGGCGAACCAGCCTGGCGATGGCCGCCACCGCCCGGCGCATCGGCAAGCGGGCGATCACCGCCGAGGGCCTGGCGGTGGCCGTGGGGGATCGGACCCTGCTGCGGGACTTCAGCTACGACTTCAGCCCCGAGGACCGGGTGGGGATCATCGGGCCCAACGGGGCCGGCAAGTCCAGCCTGCTGGAGGTGATCGCCGGCCGCCGCCCCCCCAGTGACGGCCTGCTGGAGCTGGGGGCCACGGTGAAGCTGGCCTACTTCGACCAGCACAGCGACGTGCTGCTGGCCAGGGACGGCAAGCGCAAGGTGATCGAGGTGGTGCAGGAGGCCGCCAGCCGGGTGCAGGTGGACGGGGTGGAGCTGACGGCCTCCCAGCTGCTGGAGCGGTTCCTGTTCCCCCCCGCCCAGCAGCACCAGCCGGTGGCCAAGCTCTCCGGGGGCGAGCGCCGGCGGCTGCACCTCTGCCGGCTGCTGATCGAGGCCCCCAACGTGCTGCTGCTGGACGAGCCCACCAACGACCTCGACGTGCACACCCTCAGCGTGCTGGAGGACTTCCTCGAGGATTTCCGCGGCTGTGTGGTGGTGGTCTCCCACGACCGCTGGTTCCTGGACCGCACCGTCGACCGCCTGTTCCACTTCGAGGCGGGCCGGCTGGAGCGCTTCGAGGGCAACTACAGCAGCTGGCTGGAGCGGAGAGCCCAGGCCCCCGCCCCAGCCGCCACCCCCCGGCCGGCTTCCGGTCCTGCCGCCTCCCCTGAGGCCGCCGCGGAGACCGCCAGGCGATCGACGCCTGCGGCCAGGGCGGCGGCGGCGGCCGGGCCCCGGCGGCGCAGCTTCAAGGAGGCCCGGGAGCTGGAGCGCCTCGAGAGCGAACTGCCGGAGCTCGAGCAGCGCCGCCGGGAGCTGGAGCAGCAGCTGGCGGCCCCCAGCGGCCCGGACTACGCCCGGCTGGAGGCCCTGACCCACGAGCTGGCGGCCGTGGTGGAGCGGATCGCTGCCGCCGAGGAGCGCTGGCTAACGCTCAGCGAGCTGGCAGCCTGAGCGCCGGCGGCGGTGGGGGTGGGGCACCTCCAGCAGCCCCGCCCCCTCGGCGATCCGGGGGGGCAGGCCGCAGACCGGCCCGGCGGGCTCCGGCAGCAGCCACGGCTGGCGTTGGACCCGGGCGCCCCGCGCTTCGGCCTGCTGCATCGCCGTGGGCTTGTAGTCGACGACGCTGCGATGGGCCGCCATCTGGTCACCCATGCGACGCAGGTAGAGATCCTGGTACCACTGCACCGCATCGGCCTGGAAGGCCTCCAGAGCCGCCTGGACGCTGGCGAAGCGCTGGCTGACCAGACCGCTGGGAGCGCACTGTTTCCAGATCAGCACCTCCTCGAAGCCGAGGCCCCGGCGCCACTGGCGCTGCTCCGAGAGGTAGCAGTGGGTTTCGGGACCGTTGATCCAGAAGAGCCGACCGTGCTCGTCGATGAAATGCCGTTCCCGACGCTTGCTGATGCGTGTCATGGGCCAACCGGGGCACTGTCCATTCCGCTGCTAGCCACGGAGGCGGCTCCACCGCAGCCGCCGGCGCCGGGTTTGCAACGGTGAGGCGGCGATCAGGCCGCCGCCGGGGGGTGTGCGGAGACCCACAGGAGACGGCGATCCCCCGGCCCCGACCGTATGGTGTCTGCGGTGAGTTCCGACCCGTGACGGCCGGTTTTTGCATGAAGACGATCGACGATCACATCGAGAAGGACAAAGTCGAGATCGAATCGGCCAAGGCCGACGGCAATCTCGGCAAGGTGCGCCACCTCGAGGAGGAGCTCAAGGCCCTCAACGAGTACAAGGAGCACCACCCCGAGGACAACCACGACCCCACCCCCCTGGAGGTCTATTGCGACCTCAACCCTGAAGCTCCCGAGTGCCGCGTCTACGACGACTGATCGCTCGCCGCTGACGGATCAGGCGATGCCCAGCTGCGCCCACACGGCGGCCAGCAGGGCATCGAGACCCTGGGAGGCCGCTGCTGAAATCACCAGGGGAGGCCCGCCGGTGTGGTCCCCGACGGCAGCCACCAGCTCCTTGAGCTCGGCGGCATCACGCAGCTCCATCTTGTTCAGCACCACCAGGCGGGGGCGCTCGCTGAGGCCGTGGCCGTAGGCGGCCAGCTCCTCCTCCACCACCCGCAGATCCGCCAGCACATCCTCCGCGCCCGCATCGACCAGATGCAGCAGCAGCCTGGTGCGCTCGATGTGGCGCAGGAAGTCATGGCCCAGGCCGGCGCCGCGCGCCGCCCCGGCGATCAGGCCGGGGATGTCGGCGAAGACGGTGCCGTCGCCGCTGGGGCGCCGCACCACCCCCAGATTGGGCACCAGGGTGGTGAAGGGGTAGTCGGCGATCTTGGGCCGGGCTGCTGAGAGCACGGCGATCAGGGTGCTCTTGCCGGCATTGGGCAGGCCGATGATTCCCACCTCGGCCAGCAGCTTGAGCTCCAGCTGCAGCAGCCATTCCTCCCCCTCCCTGCCCTCGGTGAACTTCTCCGGCGCCCGGTTGCGGTTGCTGAGGTAGTGGGCATTGCCCAGTCCCCCCCGGCCGCCGGCCGCCACCAGCAGCTCCTCGCCGGCGTTGGTGAGATCCCCCAGCAGGATGCCGGTGCGGCAGTCGCGCACCTCCGTGCCGCAGGGCACCCGGATCGTCAGGGTGGAGGCACTGGCCCCGGTGGAGCGATTCGGGCCGCCGCGGCGGCCATCATCGGCGGCGAACAGGCGCCGGTACTTGAAATCCAGCAGGGTCTGGAGGTTGGCATCGGCGACGAGGAGCACGTCACCGCCGCGGCCGCCGTCGCCACCGGAGGGCCCGCCGGCGGGGACGTACTTCTCACGACGGAAGGCCACGATGCCGTCGCCGCCGCGGCCGGCGCGCACGGCGATGCGGGCCTGATCGATGAACTGCAAGGAAGGGGTTCGGCCGGGGCTCGGATGAGGAACAACCCTAGGATCCCCCGGTTGCACCCCTGGTTTGGCCGAGGTCCGCTTCGAGAAGGTCGGCAAGACCTACCCGCCCCGTCGCGGCGGCAGCCCGGTGGAGGTGCTGCGCCAGCTCGACCTGCACATCCAGGACGGTGAATTCCTCGTGCTGGTGGGCCCCTCGGGCTGCGGCAAGAGCACCCTGCTGCGGCTGCTGGCGGGGCTGGAGGCCACCACCGAAGGCGAGATCTACGTGGGGGACCGCCCCGTCAGCCGGCTGCGGCCGGCCCAGCGCGACGTGGCGATGGTGTTTCAGAGCTACGCGCTCTATCCCCACCTGAGCGTGGCCGACAACATCGGCTTCGGCCTGCGGCGCAGCCGCCACCGCAGCCTGCCCCAGCAGTTGCAGGACAGCCTGCACCGGGCCACCCGCCGCCTGCCGGCCCCGCTGCGGATTGACTCCGAGCGGGAGCGCCGCATCGCGGCCCGCATCGACGAGGTGGCCACCACCCTGGAGCTGGAGCCGCTGCTGGAGCGCCGGCCCAAGGAGCTCTCCGGCGGCCAGAAGCAGCGGGTGGCGCTGGGCCGGGCCATCGCCCGCCAGCCGGCGGTGTTCCTGATGGATGAGCCCCTCAGCAACCTGGACGCCAAGCTGCGCACCGGCACCCGCACCCAGATCGTGGAGCTGCAGCGGCGCCTGGGCACCACCACCCTCTACGTCACCCACGACCAGGTGGAGGCGATGACCATGGGCCACCGCATCGCCGTGCTCAACGAGGGCCGGCTGCAGCAGCTGGGCACCCCGATGCAGCTCTACCAGTGGCCGTCCAACCTGTTCGTGGCCCAGTTCATCGGCAGCCCGGCGATGAACCTGCTGCCCGTCGAAGTGGCCGGCTCGGCCCAGCTGCTGCTGGGGGGGCGGCGCTTCCCGGTGGAAGGTCCGATGGCCGACCTGCTGGGCGACTGGATCGGTCACCGGATCACCGGCGGTCTGCGGCCGGAGCACCTGCGGCTGGCCCCCGCCACCAACCGCAACCTGGCGGCGGAGGTGAGCCACTGCGAGGCCCTGGGCAACGAGCAGCTGGTCACCTGCCGGTTGCTGGACGGCAGCCACCTGGTGCTGGTCCGGGCCACTCCGGATCAGAGCGTGACCGTGGGCCAGACCGTCCATCTTGATGTCGATCCCACGGGCTGGCGCCTGTTCGACGGGCTCGGGGCGGCGCTGCTGCCGGCCGAAGCCACCATGCCGCCACCGCGGCAGGAGCCCCAGCTGCCCGCCATCAGCCACTGATCCATCAACCCCTGAGCCGCCGGAGCGGTCTCACTTCACCCAGATGACGCTGCAGCCGGGGCCCCCATCCCCCTGCTCGGCATCGCTGACCCGCTCCACCCAGGGCAGGCCGGAGAGCCACTCCCGCAGGCCCCGCTTGAGCTTGCCGGTGCCGATGCCGTGGATCACCCACACCGGCCCGTTGGCACCGCGCAGGCGCTCCTCCACCGCCGCCTCGGCCTCGTGCACCCGCAGACCGCGCACGTCCACCGTGTTGCCCTCGGTGCGCACCTCGGGCCCGCGGCTGCCCGGGGAACGGCGGCTGCGGATGCGCACCTGGGGCGGCGGCTCGGGGGGTGCCGGCTTCTCGCCGTGCAGCCCTTCAATGCCGGCGAGTTCCACCGTCAGCCGCAGCACGCCACAGCGGACGGTGAGCTCGCTGCCGTCGTCGGAGATCGTCAGGACCTCGGCGGCCTTGCCCAGGGCCAGCAGCCGGATGCGGTCGCCGACCCGGGGCCGCCAGCCGCCGTGGTCGCGCCGCTCCGGCAGGGGCCGGTGCTGCTGCTCGAGGCGCCGCAGCCGCTGGCCCGCCTGACGGGCGGTCTCCCCGGCCACCCGCCCGCCGACGCGCACCTCCTGGCCCACGGAGCGCAGCCGCCGGATCAGCCGCCGCACCTCCCCCTGCCCCTCCCGGATCGACAGCTCCAGCCGCTGGCGGCGCTGCTCCTGCAGTTCCGCCGACTGCTCCTTCTGCTGCGACCAGCGCTGCAGCAGTTCCTCGTGCAGCAGCTCGGTGCGGGCCAGCAGCGCCGCCGCCGCCTCGGCCGCCTCCTGCTGGCGCTGGCGCTCCTGCTCCAGCCCCTCGATCACCCGGTTGACGTCCCCCTCGCCGCCGGGCTCCAGCTGGGCGGCGGCCACCGCCAGCACGGCGGGGTCGAGCCCCAGACGGGAGGCGATCGCCAGGGCGTTGCTGCGGCCGGGGATGCCCCACTGCAGCCGGTAGGTGGGCGAGAGGGTCTCCACGTCGAAGGCCACCGACGCATTCTCGAAGCGGGGATCGGCGTACTTGAGCGCCTTGAGTTCGCCGAAGTGGGTGGTGGCGACGGTGAGGCGGGCCCGATCGGCGAGGTGGCGCAGCAGGGCGGCGGCCAGGGCGCTGCCCTCGGTGGGATCCGTGCCGGCCCCCACCTCATCGAGCAGCACCAGGGCCGCCGGCCCCTGGGGCAGGGCCCCCAGGATGCGGGCGATGCGGCGGATGTGGCCGCTGAAGGTGGAGAGGTTCTGCTGCAGCGACTGCTCGTCGCCGATGTCGGCCAGGACCTGGCCGCACCAGGGCAGCCGGGGGGTGCCGGCGCAGGGCAGGAACAGGCCGGCCCGGGCCATCAGGGCCGCCAGCCCCAGGCTCTTGAGGGTCACGGTCTTGCCGCCGGTGTTGGGGCCGGTGATCGCCACCACCCGCAGCTCCGGGCCCACCCGGATGGTCACGGGCACCACGGGCCGGCCGCCCTCGCGCCGCTCCTGCCAGAGCAGCAGGGGGTGGCGCAGGTCGATGAGCTCGAAGGGGGCGTCGGCCGCCTCGGCCAGCTCGGGCCGCACCGCCCCCAGCCACTGGCCGTAGCGGGCCCGGGCCAGACCCGCATCGATCCGCACCAGCACCTGCTGGAGGTGGTCGAGGGGTTCGGCCTGCGCGCCCACCAGGCCACTGAGCTCGCTGCGCACCTGGCGCTCCAGCTCCCGTTCCTGGCCCTCCGCATCGCGGATGCGGTTGCCCAGGGGGATCACCGCCTGGGGTTCCACGTACACCGTGCTGCCGGAGGCGGAACTGTCGTGCACCAGGCCGCCCACCTGGGCGGCGGCCCCGGCCTTCACCGCCAGCACCGGCCGGCCACCCCGCTCGCTCACCACCGTGTCCTGGAGCAGGGAGCCGTAGCGGCGCACCAGCTCCTGCAGCCGCTCGCGCCGCTCACCGCGCAGGGCCAGCAACTGGCGGCGCACCGTCTCCAAGGGGGCGCTGGCCCGATCCGCCACCCGGCCGCCCTCCTCCAGGCAGAAGTGGAGCCGCTGCTCCAGCTCCGGCAGGGTGCGCAGTTCGGCCACCAGGGCCGTGGTGATCGGCCGCAGCTCCGGATCCTCGATCTGGCGCCGCAGCCGCCGCGCCGTGGCCAGGGTGGCGGCCAGCGCCAGCAGCTCCTCACCGCCGGCGCAGCCGCCCTTGGCGCAGAGGGCCACGGTCGTCGCAATGTCCCCGACCCCCTGCAGGCTCAGCCCCCCCTCGCAGAGGCCGTCGAGGGCCAGCAGCTCGGTGGTCTCCAGCAGCAGACGGCGGCTTTCGGCCGGATGGTCGGGCAGGCCCAGGGCGGCGCAGTGGCGGCGGCCGGCGGCGGTGCCGGCGAAACCGGCCAGGTGCTCGGCCAGCCGGTGCCACTCCAGCAGCTCCAGGGTCTCCTGGTGGATCTCGCTCACAGGGGCTGCGCTCACCCCGCCGGTGCCAGGGAGGTGGAGGTGGGGGCGGGGGCAGGGGCAGGGATGGCGGCGGCACCCACGTTGGAGGGGATGCCGGCGGCGGGCTCGTAGAGCATCTCCAGCCAGTTGCCCTCCGGATCCTGCAGGTAGAAGGAGGCGGTGCCGTCGCGGTGGTCGTGCACCGGACCCACCCGGTGGCCCGCCGCCGCCAGCCGGTCATGCACCGCGTCCACCTCGGCGCGGTCGCTGAAGTGGAAGGCGAAGTGGGGGCCGGCGGCGGTGTAGCTGGGGCTGAGCAGGGCGATGCCATCGCCGTTGGCGGGCGACTGCATGTAGGCCCAGTCCTGGGCATCCCAGGTGAGGCGCAGCCCGAGCTGTTCGTAGAAACGCTTGGCACGCTCCATGTCCTGGACCCGCACCGCCACGTGGCCGAGACGCGTCATGGAAGGGGGCGACGACGGTTCATCGCACCATTCAAGCGGTGCGGCTTAGCCGTCGCGCAGCCACTGGGCGGCGTCGCAGGCGTGGTACGTGAGGATCAGGTCGGCGCCGGCCCGCTTGAAGCAGAGCAGGGTCTCCAGCACCACGGCCCGCTCGTCGATCCAGCCCCGCTCGGCGGCGGCCTTGACCATGGCGTACTCACCGCTGACGTTGTATGCGGCGATCGGCAGCTCGCTCTCGCCCCGCAGGCGATGGATCACGTCCAGGTAGGCCAGGCCAGGCTTCACCATCAGGATGTCGGCCCCCTCCTGCTCATCGAGCAGGGCCTCGGTGAGGGCTTCGCGGCCGTTGGCCGGATCCATCTGGTAGGTGCTCTTGTCCTTGGGGATGGGCTTGCTGCTCACGGCCCGGGGGGCGGAATCGAGCGCCTCGCGGAAGGGGCCGTAGTAGGCGGAGGCGTACTTGGCGGTGTAGCTGATGATCCCGACGTGCTCGAAGCCCTCCTCATCGAGGGCCTCGCGGATCGCCCCCACGCGGCCGTCCATCATGTCGCTGGGGCCGATCAGATCGGCTCCGGCCCGGGCCTGGGCCACCGCCTGGCGGCAGAGCAGGGTGACGGTCTCGTCGTTGAGCACCACCCCCTCAGCACTCACGATGCCGTCGTGGCCGTCGCAGGAATAGGGGTCCAGGGCCACATCGGTCATGATCGCCATGGCCGGATGTTCCTGCTTGAGGCGCCGGATCGCCCGGGGAATCAGGCCGCCCTCGTTGAAGCACTCGCTGCCGTCCTCGGTCTTGAGGCCGTCAGCCACCTTGGGGAACAGCACCACGCAGCGGATGCCCAGATCCCAGGCCCGGCCCACCTCCGCCACCAGCCCCTCCAGGCTCCAGCGCTGGGCGCCGGGCATGGCGCCGATTGGCTCGTTGGATGCGCCCTCGTGCACGAACAGCGGGTAGATGAAATCGGCGGCACTGAGCTGGTATTCCCGCACCATGGCCCTCAGGGCCGGCGTGCGACGCAGCCGGCGGGGCCGATAGGTGAGCTCCATGGGGCAGATCTGACTGGCCGGATCCTACGGAAAGCCCTTCCGGCGCTTGGACGGCGAAGGGGAGCGGGCCTCAGAGCAGGGCGGCGCTGATCCAGTCCTTGCGGGGGTCGACGCTGCGGGCCTGACGCAGCTGCTCCAGCAGATCCCGCTCCCGGGGGCTGAGGCTGTCGGGGAGCCTGAGGGTGGGGGTGAACAGCAGATCGCCCCGGCCGTCCTTCACCGGCCAGCCCTTGCCCTTGAGCCGCAGGCTGCGGCCAAGGGTCATGCCGGGGGGCACCTGGATGGTGGCTTCACCATCGGGGGTGGCCACGCGCACCTCGCCCCCCAGGGCCAGTTCGTCGAGGCTCAAGGGGAGCTCGGCCCGCAGCTGGTCGCCATCGAGGCGCCAGACGGGGTGGGGTTGCAGCTTGAGGGTGAGATAGAGATCGCCGCGGCGCCCCGTGCCGGGCTGCAGGTTGCCCTTGCCCTTCAGCCGCAGGCGGCTGCCGTCCTTGACGCCGGCGGGAATGCGCACCTGCACCCGCTCCTCGTTGACGGCGAGGGTGCGCTCACAACCGCGGAAGGCATCGGCCACCGGCAGGCTGATGGTGGCTTCCGCATCGAGCTGAACCTGGGTGGAGCGCTCGGCGCCGGTGCCACCGAAACCGGAGGCGAAGCCACCGGGGAAGCCGCTGCCGAAGCCAAAGCCGCCGGGGGCGCCGGCCGGGGCGCCGCCCCCGAAGCGTCCCAGCAGATCGTTGATGAAGTCGTCGAAATTGCCGTAGCGGCCGAAGTCGACGTCGACGCCGGGGGCGCCACCGCCACCCCCGCCCATCTGGTTCCAGTACTGGCCGAACTGCTCGTAGCGGCGACGCTTCTCGGGATCGGAGAGCACTTCATAGGCCTCGCTGATCTCCTTGAAGCGGGCCTCGGCAGACGCATCACCGGGGTTCACATCCGGGTGGTACTGGCGGGCGAGCTTGCGGAAGGCCCGCTTGATGCCATCGGCATCGGTGCCCCTTTCCACACCCAGAACCTTGAAGTAGTCGCGGTAACCGTTCACGCTCATCTCGTCACGCTCATTTCGCCAGGGCGCCCGTCACCGTCGAACCTGGAAATTGTCCCAGTCCCGCCGCTGAATTCACAGGCCCGCTCAGGGCGGAAGCCCGTACGGCAGCGGGATTCGCCCTCTGGGTACGCCAGCGGGGGCGGCCTAGATTTCCGGCCCCGATGACCCGCCGATGCTCCCCCCTTTCCCACCCCGGTCGCCCCGGCGGTCTTCGACGCCGGCGCTGCTGCTGCTGGGCGGACTGTCCGCCCTGGCGGGGGGCCTGCTGAGCTTCAGCCCACCGGCCCACGGCGGCCAGGCCGGCGGTTCGACCACTCCCACCCTCGGAGAGGCCCTGGCCCCTTCCAGCGGCGTTCAGCTGGAACTGACGGAGCACCTCAGGCGGATCGGGGCCGTGTTCTACGGCGCCTGGTGGTGCCCGGCCTGCTTCCGTCAGAAGAGCCTCTTCGGCCAGCAGGCGGGAGACCGGCTTCCCTACGTCGAGTGCGACAAGACCAGCGAGGGCCGGGAACGCTGCCAGGCGGAGGGCATCAAGGCCTACCCCACCTGGGTCCTGGGCAACAAGCGGGTGGAAGGGGTGCAGACGATCGAGGAGCTGAAGCGCTGGAGCGGCTTCATCCGCACGACGGAAACCGGTAGCCCCTGAGCAACGGAGATGTGCTGCAGAGCACACAGAAAACCACCTGTCCACTGTCACTCAGGCGGGAGGGACGAGGTAGACGGGGCGTGCGATTTTGGTAGAGTCCGTAAACCACTTCCGCAAAACACTGAAACCCGTCTGGAGCCAATCTCCTCTCCCCAGGGACATGAAGGAGTCAAGACTTCCCGTTCGAGAACCCAAGTTTTCAGCGCCCTTTTTTCAGATTCTCATTAAAGTCGAGGTGTATTTTCAGGATCATTGTTATTCCGGCCATCTCTGGGATGTGAGCCGTTCCGGCGCCTGCATCCGCAGCTTTCAGCAGGTTCCCATGGGAACCCCCGCCCAGATTCGTTTCCACGATCCCAGCGACGAGGAGATCATTGAAGCCAGGGGCGAACTGATCTGGATGAATCAACTCAGGGGTGCCCACTACTCAGGCCTCAGGTTTGAAGAGGGTTTCGACATCTCCAAGACCTTTCTCAGGCTGCTGATCAAGTCGGAGGAGCCCTGAGCCCATCCGTCGCCTTCCGGCGGCGGATGGATGTCCAGTCATGACTGGAGTGGGCGCGAGTCACATCCGGTCATCAATGGCCGCAGCGGCCACCCCGGCGAGATCCATACGATCCGGTGGTCCCCGTCGCTTGACGACAAGCAGCCATGAACCTGCTCCATCACACCCTCGCCGCCAGCCTCCTGCTCGGCACGGTCGCCACCCCGGTGCTGGCCGACTCCAGCGATTCCCTGGAAGGCAAGATCCAGTCGATCGATGCCGGCAGACGCTCCTTTGTCGTCCGTGGTCAGACATTCCTCACCAATGCCGCCACGGACTACGACGATGGCTTGAAGACCTTCTCCGATCTCAAGACGGGGATGAAGGTCAAAGTGGATCACTCCCGGCGTGGTGGTACCCGTTACGCCAAGGAGATCGAGCTGGACGACTGAGGCCTCCCGGCCTGACCCGCCCGCCCCGTCAGCGCCGGTACACCCCGGCGCCGGGAGCCCCGTAGCCCAGCCCGGGGCGAACCCCGGCCCCGGAGGCCGGCCCGCCGAGGCCACCGGGATTCCCCTCCGGCCCCCGCTCCAGGCCAGCTCCGGCCTCACCGAATCCAGCCCCCGGCAACACCCCAGCGCCCGAAGCCGGCCCGCCCACACCGCCGCCACCGACGCCAGGTTCCCGATCCAGGCCCGCACCGGCCGCTCCGAAGCCGGCGCCGGGGGCCACCCCCGCGCCGGAGGCCGGCCCGCCGAGCCCACCGGGATTGGGTCGGGCTTCACCGACGCCCGTGAGGGCCAGGGCGACGGCCACCGCAGCGATGGCCGGAACGATGAGGAGCTGGCAGCGTTTCATCGCCGGTCATGCGCAGGAGACCCTCGTCCTAGCAAGGTCGGCGCCCCAGCCCCGTGACAGCACCGGTGGGGTGGATGGCGGCTCCTAGAGTCGTCCTTTGGGCCCCGGGTCCGTGACCGGCACAGCTGATCGGCGCCGCCGTCCCCCGGGCCTCGCCCCGCGCAGCCCATGAACCCGGCCCGGCAGGCCTTGAACGGCGCCCTGCGGGTCCTGCTGCTGACCCTGCCGCTCAGCCTGCTGTCGGGCTGCGGCCTCGCTCCGGAGGAGCTCAGGGGAACGGCCTATCTCGCCATCAGCGTCGAAGGTGACCAGCCGCTGACCAAGGCGATCCTGCAGGAGAAGGTCCTGCAAGCGCAGGCGATCGTGGCGGCCTTTCGCCAGCTGCACCCCCACGTGGCGATCGAAACCAACCTCTTCCGTGAGAGTGACTTCGTCGAGGAGGTGCATCGCCGGCGGGCCGCAGGCCTCGGCCCCGATCTGATGCTGGTGGCGGGCTCCACCGCCCACGCCCTGGTGGAGGCCGATCTGGCCCGCAGCTTCCAGCTGCCCCAGGCCACACGCCGCCAGGTGGACCCCGATTCCCTGTCCCGGCTGGAGATCCCGCCCAGGGGGCTGGCGGGCCTGCCGATCCTGAGGCGACCGCAGCTCGCCTGCTACAACCGCACCCGGCTGGCCAGCAGCCCCGCCAACACCGACGACCTGCTGACCCAGGCCCGCGGGGGTCTGCGGGTGGGGCTGGCGGTGGAATCGCGAACCCTCTTCTGGAGCACGGGTCCCCTGGGGGCGGATCGGGCGATCATCGCCGCCGCCGCCGGGCGCCCCCTGGCGGCCCGCGAACGGGAGGGGTTGCGACGCTGGCTGGCTTGGCTCTCGGCCGCCAACTTCAACCAGAAGGTCTTCATCGAGCCCGACCAGGAAGCGCTGGTGCAGGGTCTGCTGGAGCGGCGCCTGGACTGGATCCCCTGCAACAGCGGCAACCTCAGCCGGCTGCGCGACACCCTGGGGACCTCCCTCGGGGTGAGCGACCTGCCCGCCGGACCCTACGGGCCGCCCACACCGATCACGAGGCTGCGGGTGCTGGCCTTCGGCACGGATTCCACCACCCGTCAGCGGCGCGTGGCGGAGGCCCTGGCCGTGTTTGCGCTGAACCCCTGGATCCAGAGCACCCTGACCACCGACAACGAGGACATGCTGCCCACCAATCGCTTCGTCCCGCCCTCGGCGCTGCACACCCCCGGGCTCAAGGCGATGCAGCGATCCGTGCGGCAGGCCGACGCCAGCGACGCCATCTCCCGGCTGCTGCCCGCCGGTGATCCGCGCGACCGGGCCCTCAGTCGCCTGGTGACAGCGGTGGCCTTCGGCGAAATCCCGGCTACGGAAGCCTCCGGGGCCGTGGTCAGGGCCCTGGCTCCCCATCCATGAACGATCTGCTCGGCCAGGTGCTCGGCTGGCTGCCGATGCTGGGCCGGGCCCAGGTCCTGCTTCAGCTCGCCCTGGTGGCCCTGGCCGTGGCGGGCAGCCGCCTGGTGGGCCACCGCTTCGGGCCGCCCGGCCGGTCCGGGTGGTTCGAACTCGGCACCACCGCGGCGGTGGCCGCCCTCGGCTGGGGGCTGCTGAGCATCGCCCGCCAGCCGACGGCCCTGGCCGGACTGCTGATCGCCGCCGTGGCCGGCCTGCAGGTGTCGGAGCTGGTGCTGCGTCGGGTTGAGCGCTGGCTCCCCGAGGATCAGATCCAGCCGCTTCGCCATCTGCTGATCCGCCCGTTCCTGTTCGGCGGGTTGCTGTGGACGCTGATCGAGCAGCTGGACACCCGCGCCGAACTGGCCCTGATCCCCCTGGGTCGCTGGATGGGCGCGAATGTGAATGTGGGCGACATGACACGGCTGCTGGTGGTGCTCTACCTGCTGCTGGTCGCCTCGGGACCGCCCTCGCTGGGGCTGGCCTGGCTGCTGAAGCGGTTCTTCGCCCTGGAGCGGGTGAGCGTGCGCGCCATCGGCCTGATGGTGCGCTACGCGGTGATCAGCCTCGGAACCGTGGCGCTGCTGGAAACGATCGGCTTCAACAGCACCGCCCTGCTGGCGATCGCCGGGGGGCTGTCGGTAGGCCTCGGCTTCGGCGTCAAGGAGGTGTTCGGCAACTTCGTCAGCGGCCTGTGGCTGCTGTTCGAAGGCTCCCTGCGGCCGGGCGACATCATCGCCCTCGATGGCGACTTCTGCGAGGTGCGCCGTCTCGGCCTGCGGGCCACCAGGCTCTGGCGCGACCGGGACAACGCCGAACTGGTGATTCCCAACCAGACCTTCTTCAACTCCAGCACGGTGGAGTTCAGCGTCGGCCGCACCCGCTTTCTCACCCAGATCGCCATCAGCGTTGATGCCGGCCAGCCCGCCGGCACGATCCTGGCCCTGCTGGAGGAGATCGCCACCGCCGTGCCCGGCGTGGAAAGCCATCCGCCCCCGAAGGCCTACGTGCAGGGGGTGGGGGACCGCGGCGGCGATTACGTGGTGAAGTTCTGGATCCACAGTCCCTTCGCCAACCGGAGAATCTGCAGCGCCGTGATGGCGGCGGCCATCGAGCGGTTCCGGGAGCTGGGCATCGAGCTGCCGTTCCCCCGCCTGATCGTGGAGCACGCCAGGACCGAGCCGCCGGGGTGAGGCTCCGGATGTTGGGAAGGCCCCTTCCAGGGCCCATGGGTCATTTGGGTGACAAGGCTGACCTCACCCCGTCTCCGTTAAGAGTGTCAGGCAGCCACAGGGGCGGCTTGACGGGAGAAACGAACGATGTTGTTCGCTGTTACGGGTTCGCTCTGACCGAGCAGGCTTCAGTCACCCTCCTCATGCCCCGTCGAAACCATTGCAGCCCCGGGATGACGCACCGCCGGCGGGGCGGTGGGTCGGGGGAATGGAGCTGAGCGGAATCGAACCGCTGTCCGAGACACTGGTGTGGACCACCTAGTTCGTCCGAAGACGAGCCTGTTCATCCTGCCACCTCCCCGCCAGCGCAGCCGCGGCCACAGGCGGTGGGCATCCCCGTACAGGGGGACCGCCAGCCAGCAGCATGGGGCGATGGCCAGCTCCTCAACCTTCGACGTCATTGCCGTGGTGCCCCCGGGGCTGGAGGAGCCGGCGGCGGCGGAGGCGGCCGCCCTCGGGGCCACCGAGGTGCGTCCCCTGCGGCGCGCCGTGGGCCTGCGGGCCGATGCGGCCACCTTCTACCGGCTGCATCTGCAGGCCCGGCTGCCGTTCCGCTTCCTGCGCCAGCTGGCCCGCTTCCCCTGCCGCGGCCGCGAGGAGCTCTACGACGGCGTGCAGCACGCCGCCGACTGGGAGCGCTGGCTGCCGCCCCAGCTCAGCTTCCGGGTGGAGGCCAGCGGCAGCGTGCCCGGCCTCACCCACAGCCACTACAGCGCCCTGCAGGTCAAGAACGCCCTGGTCGATCGCCAGCGCCAGGTGTGGGGGTCGCGCTCCTCGGTGGATCTGGACGATCCCGACCTTGTCTTGCACCTGCACCTCAGCCCCGGCCGCCCCGGCGGCAGTGGCCCCGAGGCGGTGCTGAGCCTCGATGGCGGCGGCGCCAGCCTGCACCGGCGCGGCTACCGGGCCGCCATGGGCCTGGCCCCCCTCAAGGAGAACCTGGCCGCCGGCCTGATCGCCCACACCGGCTGGAACGGGACCGTGCCCCTGGCCGATCCCTTCTGCGGCTCCGGCACCCTGCTGATCGAGGCCGCCTGCCACGCCCTCGGCCGTGCCCCCGGCCTGGAGCGCAGCTTCAGCCTGGAGCGCTGGCCCGATTTCGATGCCGCCCTCTGGCAGCGGGAGCGGCAGGCCGCCCAGGACCTGGCCCGCACCAGCCTCCCGGGCGGTGAGCCCCTGGCGGCCGTGGTGGGCATGGAGCGGGATCCGGCCGTGCTGGCCATGGCCCGCAGCAACGCGGCGGCGGCCGGTGTGGCCGACTGGGTCGAGCTGCAGGAAGGGGACTGCCGCGATTTCCGCCCCCCGGAAACCCCCGGAGTGCTGGTGTGCAACCCCCCCTACGGCGACCGGCTCGGTGCGGACGACGACCTGGAGGCGCTCTACGGCGACCTGGGTCGGATGGTGAAGGAGCGCTGCGGCGGCTGGAGCCTGTGGCTGCTGAGCGGCAACCCCGCCCTCACGGGGGCCCTGCGGATGAAGGCCAGCCGCCGGGTGCCGGTGAGCAACGGCGGCATCGACTGCCGCTGGCTCCGCTACGACATCCGCTGAGGTCCGCTACAGCAGCTCCCCTTGCGCGCTGCTAGCGGTGGGTCCTGCCCCCGCCGCCGCAAGAGCCATGGCCTCACTGTTCGAAGCGCTCAAGCAGGAGGCCCTGGCCGTGGAGAGGGATCCGTCCCTCGACACCGGAGCGGCCACGATGGCCCTGCTGCGGGAGTGGCTGGCCAGCCACGAAGCTGAGATCAGCGCCCGCAAGCTGGCGGCACCGACGGAGTTCAACGGCACGCTGATGCAGTGGTTCCACTGGTACAGCGACGGCGACGGCGGCCACTGGCGGCGGCTGCGCCAGGAGGCACCGGCCCTGGCCCGGGCGGGCATCACCGCCCTGTGGCTGCCGCCGGCGGGCAAGGGGGGGAGTGTGTGGGACGTGGGCTACGGCACCTACGACCTGTTTGACCTGGGCGAATTCGACCAGAAAGGCACGGTGCGCACCAAGTACGGCACCAAACAGGAGTATCTGGAGGCGATCGAGGCCTGCCACGCCGCCGGGATGCAGGTGTATGCCGATGTGGTGTTCAACCACAAGATGAACGCCGACGAGCAGGAGCAGTACCGGGCCACGCCCTGCGATCCCGCCGACCGCAACCGGCCCCTGGGGGAGGAACGCACGATCAGCGCCTGGACCCGCTTCCGCTTCGACGGTCGCGGCGACCGCTATTCCTCGATGCAGTGGCACTGGACTCACTTCGACGCGGTCGATCACAACACGCTCGATCCGGGATTCCGGGCCGTGTGGCGCACCCAGGGGGCCCGCTTCGAGGGCAACGTCGATCTGGAGAAGGGCAATTACGACTACCTGATGGGCAGCGACCTCAACGTGAACCACCCCGAGGTGCGCGGTGAGCTCAAGCACTGGGGCCGCTGGAGCCTCGACCACGTGGGGGCCGACGGCTTCCGCCTCGATGCGATCAAGCACATCGCCAGTGATTTCTTCCTCGACTGGATCAGCGACCTTGAGACCCATGCCCAGCGCGATCTGTTCGTGGTGGGCGAGTACTGGACCTACAACATCGCGAGCCTCCACTGGTATGCGGCCAACACCGGGGGCCACATGAGCCTGTTCGATGCGCCGCTGCACATGAACTTCCACCAGGCCAGCCGCAGCGGGGGCCACTACGACATGCGCCGGCTGCTCGACGGCACCCTGATGCAGCAGCTGCCGCTGCTGGCGGTGACCCTGGTGGACAACCACGACACCCAGCCGCTGCAAGCCCTGGAATCGGTGGTGGAGGCCTGGTTCAAGCCCCTTGCCTACGCCGTGATCCTGCTGCGCGACCAGGGCTATCCCTGCATCTTCCATGCCGATTACTACGGCGCCGACTACAGCGACAGCAAGAACGGCCAGGAGTACAGGATCGTGCTTCCCAGCCACCGCTTCCTGATCGACCGCTTTCTGCTGGCCCGCGGCCACTGCGCCTACGGGCCCCAGTACGACTACCTCGACCACGACAACACCATCGGCTGGACGCGCCTGGGCACCCCGGGCCACCCCAGGGCCCTGGCGGTGCTGATGAGCGACGGACCCGCCGGCCACAAGTGGATGGAGGTGGGCAAGCGCCACACCACGTTCCGCGACCTGACCGGCCACATCCAGACGCCGATCACCACCAACGGCGACGGCTGGGCGGAATGGCACTGCCCGGGGGGCTCGGTGTCGGTGTGGGTGGAGGCGGACGCCCTGGCGGAGCTGGGGGTGACCCTCTGACGCCAGGGCGGGCTGGGGAGCGCCGGCGGCTACCGCTGGCCCCGCGCCATCAGCAATTGGGGCTCGACGTTCGCGACCCCCTCCAGCTCCCGCAGTCGTGCCACACACCCCAGGGCCTCGGCCAGGCCGCCACAGCGAGCCCGCAGCCAGGCGGCCTCGGGGGCATGGTCGGGTCGAGCGGCGATGCGGCAGCCCGCCTGCTCCAGGGCGGCGCGGTGGGCCAGCGCCGACTCTCCCGGCAGGAAGCGGATGAAGAGCTGGCCGGTGGGAACCGCCAGGGCATCGCTGCCGGGCTGGGCATAGACCGGGCTGAGCGACTGGCCCTTGGCCAGGGGGGCGATAGGAGCTCCGGGAAGCACGGCGATGGCCTCGGGCTCGAACCGCAGCACCCCGTCGGCCGTGGGCAGGGGCTCCCCGTGCAGGGCGTACCAGCCGGGCCTCTGCTCGAAGACCACGGGCTGCTCCGCGCCGACGAGGATCCGCCGGGGGAAAGCGTCGAAGGACGTCGCGGGCCCCATGGTCGCCAGGCTCCTGCTCCCCTTCGTTTCCACGCTATCCAGCCGGCCATCAGCCCAGAGGGCCCCGCCTCTGAAGAAGGGTGAAGATTCCCCAGACCTGTGACGGCAGATCACGTCCTGTTCCGCTGGCTTGAATTCACCCGCTGAGGCGCGGAGAGTGGTCGCCGCAGCGATGACACCGCGATGGTTCAGGTTCGCTACGGCGGCAAAGATGCGGCCCCCTACGCCCTGGATGTCAGCGCCAATCACCTCGTCGTCCGCACTCTCAATCGCCAGGCGGTGATGCCGGAGCGGCCCTTCGAAGTGTCGCCGGTCAGCGCCGAGGCGCACCGGATCCTTGCCCAGTTCCAGAGCCTCACGCGCTTCCGCGAAGCGGGAGTCGAGCTGCTGAGCACCCGGAACCACCAGGCCGATGGGGTCCTGCGGGATGCCGCCCGAAGCCTGCTCAAGGCGGAGCCCGGCATCGACTTCGCCGGCCGCGTCCTGGTGGATACCCAGGGCCGGCCCGTGGTCTACACGGAGAATCTGTTCGTCAAGTTCGAGGATGATGCGGAGCCTGAGGCCTGTGAGGGCCTGCTGCAACGCATGGGCCTCGCCATCAAGCGCGGCCTCAGCTATGCCCGCCACGCCTATTTCGTGGCGGCTCCAGGCAACAGCGGGCTGGCGGTGTTCGCGATCGCCGAAGCCCTGCTGGGCGAGGAGGGCGTCACCCTGTGCCATCCGGAACTGGTGAGCCCCAGCCGCCGGCGCCGCCAGGCCTTCCCGCCCGAGTGGCATCTCAAAGCCACCGCCGTCAACGGCCGGCTCGTCGACGCCCATGCCGAGGTGGAGGCGGCCTGGTCCCTCAGCGACGGCACCGGGACGATCATCGCGGTGGTGGACGACGGCTTCGACCTCGACCATGAGGAATTCCGCTCCTCCGGCAAGGTCGTCGCCCCGCGGGATGTGACCCGCCAGAGCGGCGACCCCCGCCCCGGCCGCGGCGACGACCACGGCACCGCCTGCGCCGGGGTGGCCTGCGCCAACGGCCAGTTCGGCGCCACCGGGGTCGCCCCCGGCGCCCGGCTGATCCCGATCCGGCTGGCCTCCGGCCTGGGGTCCCAGGCGGAGGCGGAGGCGTTCGTGTGGGCGGCCCGCAACGGCGCCGATGTGATCTCCTGCAGCTGGGGCCCGCCGGACGGGGCCTGGTGGGACCCGAACGACCCGGCCCACCGCCAGGTGGTGCCCCTGCCGGATTCCACCCGGCTGGCGATCGACTTCGCCACCGCCCAGGGCCGCGGCGGCAAGGGCTGCGTGGTCCTGTTCGCGGCGGGCAACGGCAACGAGAGCGTCGACAACGACGGCTATGCCAGCTACGGCAAGGTGATCGCCGTGGCGGCCTGCAACGACCAGTCGAAACGCAGCGCCTACAGCGACTTCGGCCAGGCCGTGTGGTGCAGCTTCCCCAGCAGCGACGGCCGCCCCTCCCTGACCCCCGGCATCTGGACCACCGACCGCTCCGGGGTGGCGGGCTACAACCAGGGCAGCCCCCAGAAGGGGGATCCGGCGGGCCACTACACCAATTCCTTCGGCGGCACCTCCAGCGCCTGCCCAGGCGTGGCCGGGGTGGCGGCCCTGGTGCTGGCCCGCAATCCGGCCCTGCGCTGGGACCAGGTGCGGGAGATCCTGCGGCAGGCCTGCGTCCGGATCGACCCCACCGGCGGCAACTACGACGCCGGCGGCCGCAGCCCCTTCTACGGCTACGGGCGGGTGAGCGCCCGCCGGGCGGTGGAGCTGGCCCGTCCGCCCCAGCCGGCGGCGGCCCTGGTGTTCCAGGCGGTGCAGGACGTGCCGATCAACGACTTCCAGACCGCCACCCTGGCCCTGCCGGTGGCCGCCCCGGGCCCGCTGCAGTCGATCCGGGTGACGGTGGATCTTGATCACACCTACATCGGCGATCTGGTGGTGCGGCTGCTGCCGCCCTCCGCCCTCGGGGCCGTCCCCGTGCTGCTGCACGACCGCTCCGGCGGCGGCACCGACAACCTCAAGGTCACCTACGACGCGGTGAATGCCCCGGCCCTGGCGGCTTTGAAGGGCAAGGACCCCACCGGCACCTGGACCCTGGAGGTGTCCGACACGGCCCGGGCCGACCGGGGCACCCTGCGCAGCCTGCGGCTGGAGATGGGCTTCTGATGACAGGGGCCGTCCCTGACGCCCCGGGCCGCCACGCCAGCGCGCGAGGCGATCGGTGGAGAGACGGGAAGGGCTGTTGGCGTCCCGACAGGAGAATGCTGGGACATTGACTGGAGAATCGGTCTACCCCGTGAATGGAGCGGTTCCCATGGAGCCTGCGGTCTCCGTGATCATCGTCTCGGATTTCGAGCTCACCGATCAGAAGACCTGGCGTGACGAAATCGCCGTGCTGAAGGCCTTCGCCGCCCAGGACTTCGGCGAGCCGTTCGAGTTGATCGTGGTGGAGAACAGCCGGTTCGCCGATGCGGTGCCCGACAACCTCATCAGGATCGCCCCGCACACACGGGTGGTGTTCACTGACCAGACCCAGTCGGCCAGGCTGAAGGACGACGGCGTCCGCCAGTGCCGCGGCGATCTGGTCGCCGTGATCGAGGCCGACTGCCTACCGAATCCCGCCTGGCTGCGAACCCTGGTGGGTGTGCTGCGCGAACGGCCTGAGGTGGATGTGGTCAGTGGGCGGACCTGGTACGGCGACCAGACCCCCTACCACCGCTGCCTCAATCTGATGCACCGCGCCTTCGACGACTACGGCCAACCGTCCGCCTCCATCCACATTTCCAACAACGGCGCCCTGTATCGCCGACCCGTCCTGGAGGCCTTTCCCTACCCGGAGGCGATCACCCCCTTTCTCTCCTCACGCCTGCGGAATCGCCGCCTGCTTGAGGCCGGCCACAGCTTCTTCTTCCATCCCGGGGCACGCATGCTGCACGCCATCGGCGGGCTGCCGTTCCTGTTCGATGTGCACCGGAACGTCGGCTACTCCGACTTGATGCAGGCCCCCCATGGCCCGAGGGTCGGCGCGATCCTGCGGGTGCTGCTGCAGCGGACGACACGCGAATGCCGCGACCTACGCCGGCTTGGCGACAGCTATCTGAAAGGGTTCGACCGGATGCTGCTGCCGCTGTTCCAGTTCGTCGGTCGCTGCTTCGAAACGGTCGGCATGGTGGACGCCCTGCTGCGGCGGCGGTCGATCCCGCACTCCGCCTATCGCTAAGGCCCGCCAGCGACGGCTTGGGCCTCAGAACTTGCCGGTGATGGCCCGGGTGGTGCGCATCAGGCCGGCGGTGGTCTCGGGGAGGTAGGGGCCCTTGAGCATCTGGCCGCCGATGCGCAGGCTGATCCCGGCCAGCACCAGGTCGATGGCGGCCACGGCCGCCGCGGCATGGAGCCAGCTGAGGCTGAACGCGTCGCGGATCCAGAGCAGCAGCACCAGTTCAGCCGCCACCAGGGCCAGGGTCATCAGGGTGAGGCCCAGGCCGAGCATCACCCCGCCACCCACCAGGCGCCGTTTCTCCCTGTCGGCCTCCTGCAGGGCGATGCGGACGTGCAGGTCCATCACCGAACTGATCAGGGCCGTGACCCGGCTGAAGTTCGGACCGGTCATGCCGAACGCCGACCCGACGACAGCAGCAGGCCCACCAGCAGCCCCACGCCGGCGGCGATGCCCAGGGCCATCAGGGGCCGTTCCCGCACCGGCTTCTCGATCCGGGGCCGCAGGGTGGTGTTGAGCTCGTCGAGCAGGTGCTCCAGCTGCTCCTCCAGGGGCCGCAGCGAATCCACCACATGGCCCGCCTGCTCCCCGGTGACGTTGACCAGATCCAGCAGTTGCTGCTTGACGCCGGCGCTGGTGAGCCCGCTCTGGCGGCTGATCACCTCCACCACGTGGTCGAAACTGCCCCGGGTGGCCTCCAGGGTGTGGCGGGCCACCTCCGGCCACTCCTTCTGGATGCTGGGCAGCAGGCTCTCGAAGCGTTCCCGGAACTGGTTCTGCACCTGCTGGGCCTCGCCGCTGCCGGCGGGCGCCGGGGCCGGGGCGGGGGCCGCCGGGGACTCGACAGGGGTGGTGTCCGTTTCCATGGGGAGCTCCGTGCGATGGCGGCACGGCATCACCGTAGGAAGAAGGGCTTGTGATCGTCAGCAACTCGGTTAAATTCGGCCTGCTCGGCGCACGGGCCTGTTGGTTCACATCAATCAGGTCGAGCTCACCCACTTCAAGTCCTTCGGCGGGTCGATGACCATCCCGCTGGAGGAGGGTTTCACGGTGGTGACGGGCCCGAACGGCTCCGGCAAGAGCAACATCCTCGATGCGGTGCTCTTCTGCCTCGGCCTGGCCACCAGCCGCGGCATGCGGGCCGAGCGGCTGCCTGATCTGATCAACAGCGCCGTGCTGCGGGAGGGGAAGGCGGCCGAGACCAGCGTCACCGTGCGCTTCGACCTGGGCGACTGGCAGCCGGATGCGGCCGAGGAGGGACTGGACGTCCCCGAACAGGGCCCCTGGCTGCAGCGGGGCCAGCGGGAATGGAGCGTCACCCGGCGGCTGCGGGTGGCCCCCGGCGGCACCTACAGCAGCAGCTTCAGCGCCGATGGGGTGCCGTGCAACCTCCAGCAGCTGCAGACCCAGTTGCGGCGCCTGCGGGTCGATCCGGAGGGCAGCAACGTCGTCATGCAGGGCGATGTGACCCGCATCGTCTCGATGAGCGCCCGCGACCGGCGCGGCATCATCGATGAGCTGGCTGGCGTCGCCCTGTTCGACTCCCGCATCGAGCAGAGCCGGGGCAAGCTCGACGAGGTGGTCGAACGGCAGGAGCGCTGCCGCATCGTCGAACAGGAACTGCTGGCGGCGCGCCAGAAGCTCGAACGCGACTGCGCCAAGGCCCGCACCTACCAGGAGCTGCGGGAGCGCCTGCACCAGGGGCGCCTGCAGGAACAGGTGCTGGCCTGGGAGGAGGCCCGCGCCCACGGCCTGGCCCTGGCCGGTCGCCTCGAGCGCCTGGACCAGCAGCAGGAGCAGGAGCGGCAGGCGATCGTCGCCGGCGAAGCCGAGGTGGTCGCCGCCGTCGCCGCCCTCGAGCAGCTGCAGGCGGAGGTGAAGACCCTGGGTGAAGACCAGCTGCTGGCGGTGCAGGCCGAACTGGCCGGCCTCGACACCAGCGGCCGTGAGCTGGCCCGCCAGGCGGAGCTGCACGGCCAGCAGGCCGAGGAGCTGCAGCGTCGCCGCCAGCAGCTGCAGCAGAACCAGGCGGAGCTGCGCCGGCAGCAGCAGGCCCTCGGCGAGCGGGCCGACGACGGCGCCATCGACCGCGCCGAGGCCCTCTGCCGTGACGCCGAAGCGGCGGTGGAGCTCTCCCGGCGCCGCCTCGGGGAGGTGGCCGGACGTTCCGGCAGCTGGCTGGAGGAGCAGCAGGAGCGCAGCCGCCGGCGCCAGGAGCTGCAGGAACGGCTCGCCCCCCTGCTGGCCGAACGCCAGCAGCTGGAGGAGCGGCTGCGGCAGGCGGGCGAGCGGCTCGAGGAGCTGGGCGGTGAGGAGCTCCAGGAGGACGCGGCCCATGGGGAGGCCGCCGCCGCCCTGGCGACCCTGGCGGAGCAGGAGCGCAGCCTGCGGGCCGCCCTGGAGGAACGCCAGGAGCAGGCCCGGGAGCTGGCTGAGGCCTTGGCGCTGCAGCAGCGCACCCGCGTGCGGCTGGAGCAGGAGCAGACCAGCCTGGAGCGGGACATCGCCCGCCTCGACAGCCGCCGCGAGACCCTGCAGGAGAGCCGCGGCACCGGCGCCCTGCGCCTGCTGCTGGAGGCGGGGCTGGAGGGGATCCACGGCTCGGTGGCCCAGCTGGGTGAGGTGGAGGAGCGACTGCGGGTGGCCCTGGAGGTGGCGGCGGGGGGGCGCCTGGCCCAGGTGGTGGTGGAGGACGACCGCATCGCCGCCCGGGCGATCGAACTGCTCAAGAGCCGCCGCGCCGGCCGCCTCACCTTCCTGCCCCTCAACCGCATCCGGGGCGGCAGTGGCGGCTCGGGGGGGGCGGCCCTGCAGCGGGGCAACGCCGGCGGCAGTGGCGGAGCCGGAGGCCTGGTGGGGCGGGCGGTGGATCTGATCCGCCACGAGCCCGTCTACGCCGATGTCTTCCGCTACGTCTTCGGCGACACGCTGGTGTTCGCCACCCTCGCCGACGCCCGCCGGGAACTGGGCCGCTGCCGGGCCGTGACGCTCGAAGGGGAACTGCTGGAGAAGAGCGGTGCCATGACCGGCGGCAGCCTGCAGCAGCGCTCGGGCCAGCTGGGCTTCGGCCGCAGCGGCGACGGTGATGAGGCCGAGCCACTGCGGCAGCGGCTGCTGGAGCTGGGTGAGAGCCTGCTGGCCTGCCGCCGCCGCGAAGCCGAGCTGGGCCGGGGCTTGGAGGAGGCCCGGCCGGCCCTGCTGGCGCTGCAACAGCGCCAGGCCGCCCTCCAGGCCGAGCGCAGCGCCGCCGAGCGCACCCTGGCCCCGCGGCAGCAGCGCCGCGACCAGGTGGCCGGCCGGCGGCGGCAGCTGCAGGAGGCCCACCAGGTCGACCGCGGCCGGATGGAGCTGCTCGAGCAGACCCTGCCGCCCCTGCGCCAGGCCCTGGCGGAACTGGAGCAGGCCGAGCGCGCCGCCAGCGGCAACGACGACAGTGCCCGCTGGCAGGGGCTCCAGGGTGAGCTGGAGCGAGCCGACCGGGCCTTGGTGGAGGCCCGGCGCCAGCGGGACGACCTGGAGGCGGAACGGCGTGACCGGGCCCTGGGGGCGGAGCGGCTGGGCAGCCAGCTGGAGGCCCTCGCCGGGGAGGAACGCCGGCTGGTGGAGGCGGTGCAGGCCTTGGTGGCCGAACGCCAGCTCTGGAAGGAACGCCAGCAGGCGGAGCAGGAGCGCCGCACCCTGCTGGAACGCCAGCAGAGCGAGCTGCAGACCCGCTTCGGCGAGCGGCGCCGCGCCCGCGACGGGGCCGAAGCCCACCTGGCCGGCCGGCGCCAGGCCCTGCAGCAGCGCCAGTGGGAGCTGCAGCGGCGCCAGGAGGAGCGGCTGGCCCTGGCCGAGGAGCAGCGCAGCCACGGCCTGCGGCTGGACCAGATGGAACGGGAGCTGCCCGACCCCCGCCCCGAACTGAGCGCTGAGGTGCGCGAGGCCGGCCTGGAGGCGCTGCAGCAGAGCCTGCGCAGCCTGCAGCAGCGCATGGAGGCGCTCGAGCCGGTCAACATGCTCGCCCTCGAGGAGCTGGAGCAGCTGGAGCAGCGGCTGGCCGACCTGGACGACCGGCTGGAGGTGCTCAGCAAGGAGCGGGAGGAACTGCTGCTGCGGATCGAGACCGTGGCCACCCTGCGCCAGGAGGCCTTCATGGAGGCGTTCCGGGCCGTCGACGGCCATTTCCAGACGATCTTCGCCGGCCTCTCCGACGGCGAGGGCCACCTGCAGCTGGAGAACCCCGAGCAGCCCCTCGAGGGTGGCCTGACCCTGGTGGCCCACCCCAAGGGCAAGGCGGTGCGGCGGCTGGCCTCGATGTCGGGCGGTGAGAAATCCCTGACCGCCCTCAGCTTCCTGTTCGCCCTGCAGCGCTTTCGCCCCTCGCCCTTCTATGCCCTCGACGAAGTCGACAGCTTCCTGGACGGGGTGAACGTCGAGCGGCTGGCGGCCCTGATCGCCGCCCAGGCGCACCAGGCCCAGTTCATGGTCGTCAGTCACCGCCGGCCGATGATCGCCGCGGCCACCCGCACCATCGGCGTCACCCAGGCCCGCGGTGCCCATACCCAGGTGGTCGGTTTGCCGCCGGCGGCCTGAGCCGACCGCGTGGGCCACAATGGGCCGACCAGGCTGTTCCAGGCCGTGAAGTCGCTCCCGTTCCCCCTGCCGTCCAGCCCCGATCTCCGGATTTGACCTCCCCGATTCCCCCCTCCACCGAGCCCGCCGCCCCCAGCGACCGCCTCTGGCTGCGCTCCGAACTGATGGGCACCCAGGTCATCACCCGGGACACCGGCCGGCGCCTGGGCGTCGTCGGCGAGGTGGTGGTCGACATCGACCGGCGCGAAGTGATCGCCCTCGGCCTGCGGGACAACCCCCTCACCCGTTTCCTGCCGGGTCTGCCCCGCTGGATGCCGCTCGATCGCATCCGCCAGGTGGGTGACGTGATCCTGGTGGATTCGGCCGACTCCCTGGCCGAGGGGTTCAACCCCGAGCGCTACAGCAAGGTCATCAACTGCCAGGTGATCACCGAGTCCGGTGAACAGCTCGGCCGCGTGCTCGGCTTCAGCTTCGACATCGAGACCGGCGAACTCACCACCCTGGTGATCGGCGCCCTCGGCGTTCCCCTGCTGGGGGAAGGGGTGCTCAGCACCTGGGAGATGCCTGTGGGTGAGGTGGTCAGCAGCGGCCCGGACCGGATCATCGTCTACGAGGGGGCCGAGGAGAAGCTCAAGCAGCTCGGCACCGGCCTGCTGGAAAAGCTGGGCATCGGCGGTGCCAGCTGGGAGCAGGAGGAGCGGGACCGGTTCCGCACCGGAGCCGTTCCCGCCGAGAACCAACTGCCGGCAGGCCAGCCCACGGTCCAGGAGCAGCGCCGGATCCAGCCCGCCGCCAGCCGCAGCTTCCAGCCCGCCGAGGAGCTGGAATACGTGGAGCTGGAGGAACGGCGCGAGCGGGAGCCCCTGCGCCAGCGCCGCTACCTCGATGACGACCTGCCGGAACCGCGCCAGCGCCCCGAGGGCCGCCCGGCCGAGGCCTATGGCCGCGAACCCGAGCGGCGGGAGTGGGTGGCGCCGGACCGCTACGACGACCGCAGTCCCGAACGCGCATCCGATCGCAATCCGCCCCAGCGCTACAGCGAGGAGCGTCCCGCCGGTGGGCGCTACGGCGACGACCGTTATCCCGAAGATCGCTACAGCGACGATCGCAACGCCAATGACCGTTACCCCGAGGAGCGCTACCGGCCCGACCGCGCCTACGAGCCGGAGCGGGATCGCCCCGAGCCGGCCCGGGGCCGGGAGCCCCAGCGGGATCCCTACGCTTCCCCTGCCGAGGCTCCGCCCCGGGAGGCCCCCCGCGCCAAGGAGCCGGTGGATGTGGAGCCCGAGATCCTCGACGATCCCTGGTGAGAGGGCGGCCGCCCGGCCTCAGCCCTCGGCGAACTGCAGCGAGGCCGAGTTGACGCAGTAGCGCAGACCGGTGGGGTTGGGCCCGTCGTTGAAGACATGGCCGAGGTGGGCCTCGCAGGTGGCGCAGCGGATCTCGGTGCGCTCCATGCCATGGGAGCGGTCGGTGTGGGTGGTGATCGCTCCCTCGCTCACCCCCTGCCAGAAGCTGGGCCAGCCGGTGCCGGAATCGAACTTGCTGGCGGAGCTGAACAGGGGACTGCCGCAGCAGACGCAGTGATACATCCCGGTGGCCTTGTTGTTCCAGTACGCCCCGGTGAAGGCCCGCTCGGTGCCCCCCTCGCGGGCCACCCGGTACTGCTCGGGCGTCAGCTTCGAGCGCCAGTCGGCATCAGCGGCGACGGTGCTGGATGGGGTGGTGGAATCGCTCGGCTGCATGGTGGCGAACCCGGATGGGGCCATGGTGGAGTGAATCCTATCCAGATCGCACCGGCACCCCGGAACGCTCCGGCGGCGGCAGCAGGCCCCGCACCATGGCCGCCACCGCCGCCACGGCGCCCGGCTGGCCCCGCAGGCTGCGCAGGTCGTCGGCCATGGCCGCCAGGCGCTCGGGATGGTCCAGCCAGTCGGCGGCTTCGGCGGCGATCTGGGCCGGTTCGATCGGCCCCACCCGCTCCGGCACCACGGCACGGCCGGCGGAGATGTTGGGCCAGGCCAGAAAGCCGCGGTGGCGCATCCGCCAGGCGGTGAGGGCCACCCCCACCAGACGCCGCAGCAGGGGCAGGCGGGCCAGCAACCCCATCCAGCCGTCCCAGGCCTGCATCACGGCCAGGTGCTGGGTGGGCACCAGCACGATCATCGGCACCGCCAGGGCCCCCAACTCGGCGGTGTTGGCCCCCACCGTGGTGAGCGCCAGGGCGCACTGACTCAGGGCGGCATGGGCGGGATGGCGCTCCAGCAGCAGGATGCGGGTGCCGGCCGCCGTGACGATCTCGTCGCCCCGGAGCTGGGGTTCGCCGGCCCCCTGCAGGCGGTTCAGGGGGTTGGAGGGCCCGCCGTAGGCCAGCAGTTCCGGCACCGAGGTGGTGGGGGCCACCGGCAGCAGGAAGCGGCAGCCGGGCCGCAGGGTCGCCAACCGGTCGGCGGTCTCCAGCAGGAAGGGCACCCCCACCAGCAGCTTGGCCCGCTTCGAGCCGGGCAGCAGGGCCACCCAGTCCCCGGGCGGGAGGGGATCGTCCTGGCGGGCCAGGGTCGAGAGATCCGCCATCAGGTCACCCACCACCGTGGCCCGCTTCCGCCAGCGGGGGGCCAGGCGGCCGGCGGCGGCGGGCCCCATCACGGCGATGCGGTCGTTCCAGCGGGGCCAGCGGGCCACCCACTCGGCGTAGGTGAGGTGGCGATAGCCCAGACGGGCGGAGAGCAGCACGGTCCAGAACTGGTCACCGCCCAGGAACACCACCACGCCCCGCTCGGGCCAGGGGCCGTGGCGGCGGGGCCGCAGCAGCAGCCACCAGAACCGGGAGGCCGGCAGCACCCGCTCGAACAGCCCCCAGTCCCGGGCCACCCGGTGCTCCGCGCCGGTGGCGTTGGGGCAGGGGACCAGCACCAGCCGCAGGCTGCAGGGGGCGGCGGGATCCCGGGGCCGCAGGGGCTGCAGCCGATGGAGCTGCTCGGCCAGCGGGCGCACCCAGGTGCTCAGCTCCCCGGGGCCGTTGCTGACCAGCACGATCGCGCTGCCTGCGTTTGGAGCGGAGACCGGCGACGGCTGGGTCAAGAGAACCGCAGGTTCCGGGGGACGGGGCGGGAAAAGAAAAATGCGGATGGCGAGACTTGAACTCGCAAGGCCGAAGCCACACGCCCCTCAAACGTGCGTGTCTACCAATTCCACCACATCCGCGTGGTCGGAGCGGGCCGGGGCCCTCACCGACTGAGCAATATACGCACAGGCTTCCCCACCCCTCCCGACCCTGAGGCAGGGGCGACGCCGGTGAGCACTGATACAGTCCGCCCCGGCACGGCCGCACCCCCGCCAGCCCCATCGCCCGGACCTGCACGGATGCCCATCGGCAAACTGCTGATCGCCAACCGCGGCGAAATCGCCCTCCGCATCCTGCGCAGCTGCCGGGAGCTCGGCATCGCCACGGTGGCCGTCTACAGCACCGTGGACAAGAACGCCCTGCACGTGCAGCTGGCCGATGAGGCGGTCTGCGTGGGCGAGGCCCCCAGCAGCCGCAGCTACCTCAACGTTCCCAACATTCTGGCCGCCGCCACCTCCCGAGGGGCCGATGCCATCCACCCCGGCTACGGCTTCCTGGCAGAGAACGCCGACTTCGCCGAGAAGTGCCTCGACCACGGCCTCATCTTCGTGGGCCCCTCGCCGGCCTCGATCCTGGCCATGGGCGACAAGTCGACGGCCAAAATCACCATGCAGCGGGTGGGAGTCCCCACGATCCCGGGCAGCGAGGGGCTGCTGGAGGATCCCGCCGAAGCGGCCACCCTCGCCGCGACCATGGGCTACCCGGTGATGATCAAGGCCACCGCCGGTGGCGGCGGCCGGGGCATGCGCCTGGTGCCGGAGGCCGACCAGCTCGAGACCCTGTTCCGGGCCGCCCAGGGGGAGGCGGAAGCCGCCTTCGGCAACCCGGGCCTTTACATGGAGAAATTCATCGACCGGCCCCGGCACGTGGAAGTGCAGGTGCTGGCCGACCGCCACGGCAACGTGGTGCACCTGGGGGAGCGCGACTGCTCGATCCAGCGCCGCCACCAGAAGCTCCTGGAGGAGGCCCCCAGCCCAGGCCTCGATCCCGAACTGCGCCGTCGCATGGGCGAGGCGGCGGTGGCGGCGGCCCGCAGCATCGACTACGAGGGCGCCGGCACGGTCGAATTCCTGGTCGACCGCAGCGGCGCCTTCTACTTCATGGAGATGAACACCCGCATCCAGGTGGAGCATCCCGTCACGGAGATGGTGACGGGCATCGACCTGATCGCCGAGCAGCTGCGGATCGCCGGCGGCGAGCCGATCTCCGTCCGCCAGGACCAGATCCACATCACCGGCCACGCCATCGAGTGCCGCATCAACGCCGAGGATCCGCGCCACAACTTCCGCCCGGCCCCGGGCAAGATCACCGGCTGGCTGCCCCCCGGCGGACCGGGGGTGCGCATCGACAGCCACGTCTACACGGGCTACGAGATCCCGCCGTTCTACGACTCCCTGATCGGCAAGCTGATCGTCTGGGGCGTCGACCGAGACCATGCGATCCGGCGCATGCGCCGGGCCCTGTCGGAATGTGCCGTGACGGGCATCCCCACCACCATCGAGTTCCACCTCGCCCTGCTGGATCGCCAGGAGTTCCAGCGTGGTGAGGTCTGGACCAAGTTCGTCGAGGAGGAGATGTTGAACCGCTGAGCGGGCCCCAGCTCAGCCGACGGCCTGGCTGCGCAGCAGGGCCAGGGTGACCAGCCCCTGCTGACCCACCAGCAGCTCCCGCAGCAGGCTGACCAGCCCCACCCAGACCACCGGGGTCACGTCGACGCCGCCGATGGGCTGGATCAGGCGGCGGGTGAGGGCCAGAACGGGCTCGGTGGGCGCACCCACCACCCGCATCACCCCCTTGGTGAGGTCGACGCCGGGGTACCAGGTGAGGACGATGCGGAACAGGAACAGCAGGGTCCAGCCCGCCAGGACCAGCCCCAGGGTCAGGTGCAGCAGGGGCAGGGGGGCCAGTGCGGAAAGGGCCGGGGCCGTCACAAAGCTCTAAGCGTCGGAAGCCTGATCGTAGGAAGCCACCCTCCCTGCCTAGGATCCGCCGAGCTGTCCGGAGCGAACCCCTGCCATGACCCCTTCCCTCGCCAACTTCCTCAGCAGCCTCGCCTGGGGCGCGGTCATCGTGGTCATCCCCATCTCCATCGCCCTGGTGCTGATCAGCCAGAACGACCAGCTCGACCGGCGCCTCTGAGCCGACGGCCCCCCGGCGCCTGCCGATGACACGGCGGGCGCGGTCCTTAGAGTGGGGCCCGTCGCCCGGGTGAACCGCCGTGGTCAACGCCAGCCTCAACTGGGCCAGCATCGTCGGCATCGTCCTGGCGGTCGGTGGAGCCTTCCTCTATTTCATGAGGAGCTTCAAGCCGGCCCTGGCCCGGGACTACGACGTGTTTTTCGCCGCCATCGGCCTGCTCTGCGGCGGCATCCTCTTCTTCCAGGGCTGGCGCCTGGATCCGATCCTGCAGTTCGGCCAGTTCCTGCTGGCCGGCACCACGGTCTTCTTCGCCTACGAGAGCGTGCGGCTGCGGGGGGTGACCACCGAGCAGGCCCGTCGCTCCTCCTACTTCGACGACGAGGAACCTGCCGCCCCCTTCCGGCCCCGCGGTGGCCTCGGCGGCGGCCGCAGCTGGGACGAGGAACCCGACCGGTTTGATGAGCCGGAGCCCCTGCGGCGCCGCATCCCCTCCCGCGAAGAACCCGAGGACGACTTCTACCGGCCGCGCCGGCCCAGCCGGGCCGCCATCCCCGAGCGGGCCGCCAGCCGCCGCGACGAGCCCGACGGCTGGGACAACCCCAGGGTCGAGCGCCCCTCCGGCCGCCCGGAACGCCCTCCCCTCGACGATCGCCCCGACGGGATCGCCGGCCGCTACACCGCCGGGGGCCAGGGCCGCTCCGCCAGCAGTGATTTCGGCGCCCGTCGCCGTGACCGCGACAGCGCCCCGGAACCCCGCCGAGGTTCCCGCCCGGTGGCGGGGGCCGACACGGTGCCCCGCTCCACCCGCCGGGGCACCGCCCCGACGGGCCGTGAGCCCGGCCCCGCGGCCGCCGGTCCTCCGGGCACACCCATGGGCACCCCGATCCGCCCCAGCTCCCGCAGCGGCGCCGCCGATGACGTCAGTGATGCCGACTTCTCGCCGATGGCCAGCGGCCGGCCCCGGCCTGCGGCCCCGGAGAACCGCCCGCCGGCGACCGAGCCCCCCGCCCGCCCCCCTGCGGCTAGGGACAACAGCTCCCGTTTCGACGACTGAGCCACGGCCCCGCCGGCTGCGGCGCCCGGCTGGTTCCGGTGTGCAGCTGCTGGCGGTGGCGCTGCTGGCCCTGCTCCTTTCCGGCTGCGGCAGCTGGGGCTGGGGGCGCCGCAGCGCCGGGCCGGTGGGCTGGGGCAGTGCCGACCGCCAGGATCCGGCCCTCAGTGGCAACGGCCGCGTCCTGGCCAGCGTGGTGCGCCGCGATGGCCGCGACACCGTGCTGCTCCAGGAGCAACCCTCCGGCACGGTGCTGCCCCTGCGTCACCTGCAACGGCAGCAGCCCCATCGCTCCCCGTCCCTGAGCTGGAACGGCCGCTACCTGGCCCTGCTGGTTCAGGAGGGCCCGGATCGACGGGTGGTCATCGAGGATCGGGCCACCGGGCGGCTGCATCGCCTGCCGCTGCCGGGCGGCCTGGTGCCCAATAGCCTCAGCCTGGCACCTGATGGCCGGCGGCTCGCCATCGCCTCCGAGGGGGAGGGCCGCTCCCGCGTTCAGCTGTACGACCTCACCGCCCTGCTGGAGCCGGACCTGCCCGCCGGTCTGCCCGTACGGGGCACGCCTGGTGCCCCCCCTTGACGGCGGGGGCCCGCAGGCCGATGCAGGGGGCGGCGGTGGCGGTCACGGCGGTCCTGCCGGTGCTGCTGGCGGGCTGTCTGGGTCCCCTCCCCCAGCCGCTGGTGGGGCTCAACCAGCGCCTCGAGGCCGCCGGCCCCGCCCGGGGCCCCTCGCTGGCGGGCGACTGGCTGGCCCTGATCGTCAGCCAGGGCGGCCGTGACCGGGTGCAGCTGGTGGACCTGCAGCGCCAGCAGCCGGTGCCCCTGCCGGGCCTGGAGCGGCCCGACGCCCAGCCCCTGAGCGTGGCGGTGGATGGCCGCGGTGAGCGGCTGGCCCTGGTGCGCCAGCTGGAGGGGCGCACGGAGCTGGTGCTCTACCGCCGCAACCTGATGGCCCTGCAGCCGGTGCCGCTTCAGCCCCCCGGCGTGCCCCGGCGGGTGGCCCT
This sequence comes from Cyanobium gracile UHCC 0139, assembly GCF_034931325.1. GTDB lineage: Bacteria > Cyanobacteriota > Cyanobacteriia > PCC-6307 > Cyanobiaceae > Cyanobium > Cyanobium gracile_B. The sequence continues at coordinate 37,338 of NZ_JAYGHX010000011.1, forward strand.
GAGGGCCGACGGCCGCGAGCTGGCGGTGGAGGTGAGCCGCCAGGGCCAGTGGCAGGTGGACCTGATCGCCGTGCCCTGATCAGGGAACCAGGCCGGCCCAGTGCAGGAAGGTGTCGTGGCTGAGGGCCTCGATCAGCAGCACGGCGGCGAAGCCGAGCATGGCGAACCGGCCGTTGACCCGCTCGGCGTAGCCGCTCCAGCCGAAGGCGGGCACCTCGGAGGTGGTGGCGCTGGTGGCGGGCGGGATCGGAGCGGCCGGTGGGGCGTCGGCTGATGGAGTGGCGGAAGGGTCGCTCATCGGATCAGTCCTCGCGGCCAAAGGTATAGCCGGCCGCCGGAAGCAGGCGCCAGCCGGCGTTGCCGTCGAGCTCGAGCACCGTGTCGTGGTAGGCGGTGAGGGTGGGCCTGTGGCCGACGCTCACAAAGGCCATCTCCCGCTGCACCAGCAGTTCGTAGAGCGCCTTCTCCGTGGCCACGTCGAGGGCGCTGGTGGCCTCGTCGAGCACCACGAACCGGGGTGAGTTGAGCAGCAGCCGGGCGAAGGCCAGGCGCTGCTGCTCGCCCAAGGAAAGCAGGCGGGGCCAGTCCTGCTTGATGTCGAGGTCGGGATAGCGGTGCACCAGTTCGGGCAGACGCACCTCCTCAAGCACATGGCGCAGCTGCTCGTCGCTGAAGCGGTCGGTGGGCTGGGGGTAGCAGAGCTGCTCCCGCAGGCTGCCCAGCAGCATGTAGGGCTTCTGGGGGATGAACATCAGCTCACCCACCGGCGGCCGCTGCACGCGGCCGGCGGAAGGGGGCCAGAGGCCGCTCACCAGCCGCAGGAAGGAGGTCTTACCGCAGCCCGAGGGGCCCACCACCAGCAGCCGCTGGTTGGCGGTCACCTCCAGACTGAGGTCGCGCAGCAACAGGCGGTTGGTGCGGGGCGGCACCAGATCCACATGGCTCACCAGGATCGATTCGGGACGCACGGCACCGGCGCCCGCCCCCATGGCCCCACCGGCGGAGGCCTGCTCGGCAGCGACGAACTCCGCCATCTCGGCACTGATGGACTCCACCTTGCCCTGGAAGCCCTCGAGACGACTGATGGAAGCGGAGAAGGCGGCCAGCCGGTCGATGTTGTTGACGATGTAGCTGACCGAGAACAGCACCTGGGAGAAGGCGATGCTGGCCTGCCCGAAGACACCGAAATCCACCTCCTTGGCGAAGTAGATCGGCGCGATCACCAGCCAGGGCAGGAAACGGGAGAAGTAGTCGTAGGAGCGCTGGATGACGCTGATCAGCGCCTCCCAGATGATCAGGCGGTTGTAGTTGACGATCACCCCATCAAGTCGCCGTTCCCCCTCCTTCTGCTCCTGGCGCTCGCCCCGATAAAACGCGATCGATTCGGCGTTGTCGCGGATGTGGACCAGGCCGTAGCGGAAGTCGGCCTCCAGCTTCAGCTGCTGATAGTTGAGGTTCACCAGCTTGCGGCTGGCGAACACGATCAGGGCGGTGCCGCCCACCGAATAGCCGAGCAGCCATAAGGCCAGAGTCTGGTTGATGCTCCAGAGAACGATGATGAAGCTGAAGAAGGTGAGCAGGGCGGAGATGATCTCCACCGTCACACTCAGGCTGGTGGCGGTGAAGCTGGCCGCATCCTGGGAGATCCGCTGGTCGGGGTTGTCGATCTCCTCAACACTTTCATCGTTGGGATTGAGAACGTAGTAGGCCCGGTTGGTGAGATAGCGGCCCAGCATGCGGCCGCTGAGCCACTCGCGCCAAAGCAGACCCAGCTTGGGAATCAGGTAGCTCTGGATGGCGCGGATCGGCAGGGCCAGCACCAGGCAGAAGGCGTAGATCGCGACGATCTTCCAGAACTCCTCCGCCTTGTACGCCACCAGGGCGTTCTCGATGTTCCGGGCAATGAAGCTGATGCCGACGTTGATGCCGTTGATCACCAGGATCAGCAGGGCGATGATGCCCAGCAGCAGCCAGGGCAGCCAGCGCCCCTGGCGCAGCTTGGCCCGCAGGCTGACGAAGGCGCCCACGCCGGCGGCGAACAGCACCATGATCACGAGGCCGATCGGCCCGCTCCAGACCGCGGCCACCTTCTCGGGCACCCCGGGCAGGAAGCGGCTGCGCAGCTCGGGGATCCAGGCCCCGGCCGCTGCCACCACGCCGGTGAGCAGCAGCAGGGTGAAGCCCACCACCACCGCCAGCAGGGCCACCACCAGGAGCAGGAACTGGCCGCTGCCTCCGCCGCCTTCGTCGAGGGGCAGGAAGTAGGGCTGGGCCAGGCGCTGCAGCTTGCCCAGCTGCTCGCGAAGGGCCTTCAGGGGGGACATGGGCGTGGGCGGATCGCGCCATTCTCACCGCCGGCCCCACCCGGCCGCGGCCGCGGTGTGCAGCCGGTGATCAGCCCGGCGGCCAGGCCAGCGGGCGGCCGCCGATCACGTGCAGGTGCAGGTGGAACACGGTCTGGCCGGCTTCGGCGCCGCTGTTGATCACCGTCCGCCAGCTCTCGAGCCCCTCCAGCCGGGCCACCTTGGCCGCCACCAGCAGCAGGTGGCCCAGCAGGGCCTGGTGCGCGTCGGTGGCCTCGCCCAGCTGGGCGATCGGCTCGCGGGGGATCACCAGCACGTGCACCGGCGCCTGGGGGTTCACATCCCGGAAGGCGAGGCAGAGGTCGTCGGCATAGACCTCCTGGCAGGGAATCTCGCCGCGCAGGATGCGGCCGAAGATGGTGTCGCTGCTGGCCATGGGACGCCGGGGGGTGGTCGGGAGGTGGCACTGAACGGGCAGTGGGCTCCAAGGGGATGTTGGCACGGTGCAGCAGTGGGGCCCTGCGGGGCTTCGAGGCCCTGCCGGTGACGGTGGAGGTGGACATGGCGCCGGGGCTGCCGGGGCTGCGGGTGGTGGGTCTGGCGGATGCGGCGGCCCAGGAATCGCGGGAGCGGGTGCGGGGGGCCCTGCGCAACGGCGGCCTGCGGGTGCCCCTCACCCGGGTGGTGGTGAACCTGGCCCCCGCCGACCTGCCCAAGGCGGGCCCCGGCTTCGATCTGCCCATCGCCCTGGGGCTGCTGGTGGCCAGCCAGCAGCTGGCTGCCGCCCAGGTGGAGGGGATCTGGAGCGCGGGGGAGCTGGGCCTCGATGGCCGGCTGCGGCCGATCCGGGGCGTCCTGGCCCTGGCCCTGGCGGCGCGGCGGCACGGGGCCCGGGCCCTGGTGGTGCCGGCGGCCAACGCCACCGAGGCCGCCCTGGTGGAGGGGCTGCCCGTCTGGGGGGCCGAGCATCTGGGGGAGGTGGTGACCCTGCTGCGGGATCCTGGCTCCGCCGCGGCGCCCGCAGCGGCGCTCGCGCCGGAGCCGGCGGTGGCCGCTCCCGACCTGGTCGAGGTGCGGGGCCAGGCCCATGGCCGGCGGGCCCTGGAGATCGCCGCGGCCGGCGGCCACCACCTGCTGCTGGTGGGGGCGCCCGGCAGCGGCAAGACGATGCTGGCCCGGCGGCTGCCGGCGCTGCTGCCCCCCCTGGTGCACCAGGAGGCCCTGGAGGTCACCCAGCTCCACTCCCTGGCCGGGCTGCTGGGGGAAGGGGCCGGCCTGCGACGCCAGCGCCCTTTCCGCAGCCCCCACCACGGCTGCTCCGCCGCCGCCCTGATCGGTGGCGGCGCCCTTCCCCGGCCCGGAGAGCTGAGCCTGGCCCACCACGGCGTCCTGTTCCTCGATGAGCTGGCGGAGTTCCGCCGTGAGGTGCTCGACCAGCTGCGCCAGCCCCTGGAGGAGGGGGAACTGTGGATCAGCCGGGCCCGGCAGCGCTGCCGCTTCCCCAGCCGCGTGCTGCTGGTGGCGGCCACCAACCCCTGTCCCTGCGGCTGGTATGGCGACCCCAGCCAGAGCTGCCGCTGCGGTGAAGCCCAGCGGCGCCGTCACTGGGGGCGTCTCTCCGGGCCCTTGCTCGACCGGATCGACCTGCAGGTGGTGATGCGCCGCCCGGAGGCCCGGGAGCTGGGCGGAGCCTACCGGGAGGCCCCGCAGCAGGGAGCCCCGGGCGGCGAAACCAGTGCGGTGGTGGCCCAACGGGTGGCGGCGGCACGCCGACGGATGGGCAAGCGCAACCCGCAGGGGGCCGCCAACGGCCAGCTGGATGGACCGTCCCTGGCCGCGGTGGTGGATCCGGCGCCCGAGGCCCTGGCGCTGTGGGAGCGGGCCATCAACCAGCGGCGCCTCTCCGCCAGGGGGGCGGAGCGGGTGCTGCGGGTGGCCCGCACGATCGCCGATCTGGCCGAAGAGGAGCGAGTGGCCAGCGGCGCCATCGCCGAGGCCCTCAGCTACCGCTCCTTCGACCGGATCGACTGAGGGACCGGATCGACGCGATCGTCAGCGGCGCCGGCGGCGCTGGGGGCTGTCGCTGTAGGGCTGCACACCGATCAGGGGTGGTCGATGCTGGGCTTCCTCACCTGGATTGCCCCAGGCGTGGTTGATGGTCTCGGCCAACCAGTGGCCGAAACGCTCAAGTGCTGAGGCAGACCGTGCATGGCCTGTGATGGAGGCGACCGGATGGCCCATGGACCCTGCTGCGATGGCCCCTCCAGCCTGGAGGCGGGCGGAGGTCAGGGCAACAGGTAGAAGCACCTGAAGCGGTGCCGCCGAAACGAGGCTCAGCGGCGACGGCGGCGCTGCTGGGCCTTGCGCTTGTACTTCTCGGTGGGGGTTTCGTGGTGGCGCAGCCGCTTCAGATCGGCAAAGATGCCCGCTTTGGACACCTGGCGCTTGAAACGGCGCAGGGCCGATTCGATGCCTTCGTTTTCGCCGACGGTGACCTGGGTCATGAAGTACTGCTGAGACGTTCGCAGCGTTGCACCCTAGCAAGCGGAGCTTCGGGCCCCCGCCTCAGAGCTTGGTGGCGGGAATGGCCGGCGGCGCCACGGGCTGCTGGGCGGCGGCGGGAGCCGATTCCCTGGCCGGTTCCACGGCCGTGGGCTGGGCCGGTGCATCCGTGGCGGCAGCGGGCTGGGCCGGCTGGGCGGGATCGATCGGGGCCGGCTGGGCGGCGGTGGCCGCCGTCCCCGGCCAGCTGTCGGCGTAGACATAGAGGTGGCCGAGGTTGCGGCCGCCGAACTGACGCCGCATCAGCCGCCAGCCGGGCTCCAGGTGGAGCTTGAGGAAGCCGGGGGCACTGCCCCGGGTGCGGGCCACCACCATCTCAGGGCCGGCCCCGGCCCTGGTGGGGAAGGCCAGCAGCAACATGTCGCCACCGCTGCGGGTGACCATCAGCCGGTAGGAGGTGGCCAGGTCCTGGCCGCCCACCCGCACCGAGTAGCCGTTGGCGTCGATGTAACGGCTGCAGATGCCGGTGAAATCGAAGGTGGCCAGCAGGGGGTTCACCGGGGACGGCAGACCCTCGCCCACCTCGAAACAGGGGCGCACCGGCTTGAGCTGCTCGTAGATGTTGAGCTGGGCCTTCTCGCCCCGGGTGCCGATGGGGGCCGCCACCATCAGGAAGTTCTGCTGGTCCACCTCGGCGGCGGCGAACAGGGCGGAGGCGCGAACCGGGGCGGGGGAGGCGGTGGCCAGGGAGGTCGCCAGCACCGTCAGGGCCGCCAGGCCTGCGCGGGGAAGCACGGGGAGGGTCACGGCGTTCATCGAAGCGGCCTGAATCGTATGAACGGCAACCACCGGAAACCAGCCCGTGTGTCCCAATCGGCCGGCCGGTTGTCGGGCCGGCCGAGGGGGAGCAAGGGCTCCGAGGCGATCTCCGCGGGGTCCGGAGCGGTCGCCGTGTTCAGGCGGGCTTGTTGATCCGGATCGCCACCAGCAGGGCCAGCACCGTGCCCGGCAGACTGCCGGCCAGGATCCAGCGGGTGGCCTGGACGCCCAGATCAGGGTCGCCGTAGGAGAGCTCGAAGATCGATCCGGTGGCGGCGATGCCAAGCAGGCAGGCCAGGCCGAGGAAGAGGCCGGCCAGGGGTTTCATCGGCATGGCAATCAGCGGATCGACTGGACGTCGGAGCGGCGGAAGCCCTGCTGCTGCAGGCCCTCGTTGAGGCTGAGCTCGTCGGTGACCCGATCGACGAACAGCACACCATGGAGATGGTCCATCTCGTGCTGGATGCAGCGGGCCAGCAGGCCGTCGGCCTTGAGGCGGCGGGGGCGGCCCGTCTCGTCGCGGAAGCTCACCTCCACCACCGACGGTCGCACCACATCGAGGTAGACCCCGGGGATGCTCAGGCAGCCCTCCTCGTAGGTGTTGAAGGAGGCCCCGGCGGCGGTGATCTCCGGGTTGATCAGCACCAGCGGGGGGGTGGCAGCTTCCTCCAGATCCAGATCGATCACCAGCAGCTGGCGATGCACGCCCACCTGGGGGGCCGCCAGGCCGATCCCCTTGGCGGTGTACATGCTGCGCAGCATGTCGCGGGCTAGATCGCGGATCGAGGCATCCACCTTGCTGATCCGGCGGGCCGGGGCCCGCAGCTCCTTCGAGCCCAGCTTGTGGATCTCCAGGGGCGGCCGCTCCACCGGCACCTTCGGCACCAGCACGGAGTTACCGCCCTGTTCGGCCGACCGTGCCATCTGGGCGAAGCTGCGGGCCAAGTCGTCACCTGAAACGATGGTCGGATTCTAGAAGCAGCCTGCGGAGGACTCGGGTGGGGGCGCAGCCATGGCGGGACACGGAGCCCTTGCCCGCCGAGCTGGCGGTGGGCCGGGCAGCCGGCGTCGCCGAACCGCGGCTGGACGGGGGGCGGCTGTTCTGGCTGCAGCAGCGACCCGACGAGCGGGGACGCACCAACTTGATGGGGCGGGGTGAGGCCGGCGCACTCGCCGTGGACCTGACCCCGGGGCCCTGGAACCTGCGCACCCGCGTGCACGACTACGGCGGGGCCGCCTATGCGGTGGCGGGCGATCTGGTGGTGTTCGTCGACGACGGCGACCGCTGCCTGTGGCGGCTCGACCTGACCGGTCCCAACGCATCCAGCGCAGACCAGACACCCACCCCTGCCGGCGCGCCCCGGCGGCTCACCGCCCCGCCCGAGCCGGAGCGGCCACGGGCCTTCGCCGATGGCCTGATCGACCGGCGGCGGCGGCGCTGGATCGGGGTGATGGAGCAGGACGGCCTCGACCGGCTGGTGGCCGTGCCCCTGGCGGGGGGTGAGCCGGAGCTGCTGCACCAGCCGGCCGACTTCTGCGGCTACGCCGTGCTGGCGCCGGACGGCGGCCACCTGGCCTGGGTGAGCTGGGAGCAGCCGTTCATGCCCTGGGAGCGCAGCCAGCTCTGGCTGGCCGCCATCGACGCCGCGGGGCAGCTGCACCAGGTCCGGCCCATCGCCGGCTCGGCGGCCGGGGATCCCCAGGGGATCTCGGTGTTCCAGCCCCTCTGGCTCGACGACGGCTCCCTGGTGGTGGCCAACGACCGCAGCGGCTGGTGGAACCTGGAACGGCTGGCGGACGCGGCCGCCCTGGAGGCGGACACCCCGCCCCGCTGGCAGCCGCTGTGTCCCATGGAGGCGGAGTTCGGCACGCCGCAGTGGGTGTACGGCCTGCGCACCCTGGCCTGGGACGGCTCGCGGCTGCTGGCGGCGGTCTGCCGCCAGGGGCGCTGGCAGCTGGGCCGGCTGGGCCTCGACGGCGGCCCCTGGGAGCCGATCCCCCTGCCCTTCAGCGACCTGGCGGCCCTGAGCGCCGAAGCCGGCCGGCTGGTGGCGGTGGCCGCCGCCCCCGCCATCGGCCCGGGGCTGCTGGAGCTGGACGCGGCCAGCGGCACCTGGCGGCACACGCCGGCCGCGCCGGCGCCGCTGGCGGCCGGGGCGATCAGCCACCCGGAGCCCCTCTGGTTCGACGGCCATGGGGGGGCGCCCACCCAGGCCTGGTACTACCCGCCCCGGGACGGCAGCCGCGCCGACGCCCCCCTGCTGGTGAAGGGCCACAGCGGCCCCACCGCGATGGCCGGCACCGGGCTCAACCTGGCCATCCAGTTCTGGACCAGCCGCGGCTGGGGCGTGGTGGACGTCAACTACGGCGGCTCCACCGGCTTCGGGCGGGCCTACCGGCAGCGGCTCGACGGCCAGTGGGGCGTGGTGGATGTGGCCGACTGCGCCGCCGCCGCCCGGGCCCTGGTGGCGGCGGGCAAGGCCGACCCGGCCCGGGTGGCCTTCGAGGGCGGCAGTGCCGGGGGCTTCACCGTGCTGGCCGCCCTGTGCTTCACCGACGTGTTCAAGGCCGGCGCCGTCCGCTACCCGGTGACCGATCCGGAGGCCCTGCTCGGGGTGGATCACCGCTTCGAGGCCCGCTACACCGAGACCCTGATCGGCCCCTGGCCCGGGGCCCGGGCCCGCTACGAGGAACGCTCGCCCCTGCGGCATGCGGACCGGATCACGGTGCCGGTGCTGTTCTTCCATGGCCTCGACGACCGGGTGGTGCCGGCGAGTCAGAGTGAGCGGATGGTGGAGGCGCTCAGGCGACGCGGATTGGAGACGGAGCTGCACCTGATCCCCGGGGAGGGCCACGGCTTCCGTGACAGCGGGGTGCGCACCGCGGTGCTCGAGGCCACCGAAGCCTTCTTCCGCCGCCACTTCCGCCTGTGATCGCTTCGCTGGTGCCGGGGGTGGTGGATCGGGTGGAGTGGCTGGCCCTGGCCCTGGCCGCCCTCACGGCGCTGCTGCTGGTCGGCGCCGGCCTCGGCGGCCTGCTGGGCATGAAGCGCTGGGGGCTGCCGGAGGCCCTGCTGGCCGGAGGGCTGGGGCTGGTGGTGGCCCCGGCCGGGCTGCTGCCCCTGCTGCCCCAGCGGGTGATCGACCTCTGGGACCAGCTGCCCCTGCCCCTGCTCACCCTGGTGTTCGCCACCCTGCTACTGGGCAAGCCGCTGCCGAAGCTGGGGGGCCTGTGGCGCCCGCTCTCGGCCCAGGTGCTGCTGGCCCTCACCCTGGCCTTCGGCCAGTTCCTGGTGGCGGGGCTGGCGGTGCTGCTGGTGCTGCAGCCCTGGCTGGGGGTGAGCCCGGTGATGGCCTGCCTGATCGAGGTGGCCTACGAGGGGGGCCATGGCTCGGCCGCCGCCATGGGGCCCACCTACGAGCGGCTGGGGCTGGAGGGGGCCCAGGCCCTGGGGCTGGCCATGGCCACCGTCGGGCTGCTGGTGTCCACGGTGGTGGGCGGCCTGCTGGTGGTGCTGGCCCGGGCCCGGGGCTGGCTGATGTTCCCCGAAGCGCTGCCGATCGAGGAAGCGCTGGCGATCGTCGAAGAGGAGACCCAGCCGCTGCAGGAGGTGCCGATGGACCTCCCCCTGGAGGCCGGCACGGTGGAGGTGCCGGCGCTCTGGCGCCAGCTCGCCGACTGGGCCGTCAACCTGGCCCTGGCGGGAGTGGCGGTGCTGTTCGGCTGCGGGGCGCTGGCGGCCCTGCGGCTCGTCGCCGACGCCAGCGGCGGGGTCTTCGCCCTGGTGATCGACGCCCTGCCGGTGTTCCCCCTGGCCCTGGTGGGCTCGCTGCTGGTGCGGCTGATCCTGGAGAAAAGTGGCCAGACCCAGTGGGTCTCGACCGCCATCCAGGGCCAGACCGGCACGATCTCCGCCGATCTGCTGATCACCGCCGCCACCGCCTGCCTGGACCTGAGCCTGCTGGCCCACGACTGGATCCCCCTGACGGTGCTGGCCCTGGTGGGTCTGCTGTGGAACCTGGGGGTGATCCTGCTGCTGGCGCCGCGGATCCTGCCGCCCGACTGGTTCGAGCGGGCGATCATCGAGTTCGGCCAGGCCACGGGGGTGGCCGCCAGCGGCCTGCTGCTGCTGCGCATGGCCGACCCGGGCGACCGCAGCCAGGCGGTGACGGCCTTCTCGATCAAACAGCTGCTGCTCCAGCCGCTGCTGGCCGGGGGCGTGATCACCGTGGTGGCGCCCCTGGTGGTGGACGGCTGGGGCCTGCCGGCCTGGACCGGCCTCTGCCTGGGGTTGGTGGTGCTCTGGAGCGGCCTGGGCCTATGGCTGGCGTCGCGCGCCCGGGCGGCCGCCTAACGCACCGTCGCCCCAATAGGGGCGCTTATCTGACCATCGCCGCCACGTTGCCGCCATCGACGGTGAGCACAGCACCGGTGGTGCGCTCCATGCGGGCCAGGGCCACAAAGGCGTCGGCCACATCGCTGGCGCGCACCTCGGCCCCCAGCAGGTTGCCGGCCATGTAGAGCTCCTCGCTGAGGCCGCGGGCGGCGGAGCGCTCTTTGATCATCGTGTCGTCGAGCAGGCCGGAGCGGATGCGGTCGGCGTTGATGGCGTTCACCCGCACGGCGGCCTCGCCTTCCTCGAGGGCGTACTGCCGCACCAGGGCCAGCAGGGCCGCCTTGCTGATGCCGTAGGCGCCGAAGTTGGGGCCGGGGTTGAGGGCCTGCTTGCTGACGTTGAACAGCAGCTGGCCGCCCAGCACCGGGCGGCCGCCGCCCTCGGGGCGGTCCTGGGCGCGGAACACCGCCAGGGCCGCCTGAGCCACGTTCTGGTGGGCGAAGAAGTTGAGCTCGAAGCTGGCCCGCAGGTCGGCGTCGGCCAGGGTGGCCATCGGGCCGGTCCAGGCGGCGCCGGCATTGCTCACGACGATGTCGAGGCCGCCGAAGTGGGCCGCCACCGCCGCGAGGGCGGCCTGCACCGCCGCCGGATCGGTGACATCGCAGGTGGCGGCGAGGGCCCGCTTGCCGCAGGAGGCCGCCACCGCTTCGGCCGCCTCCTGGTCGAGATCGAGCACGGCCACATCGGCCCCGGCGGCGGCGAAGGCCCGGGCGGTGGCGGCACCGATGGCGCCGGCGCCGCCGGTGACCAGCACCACCAGGCGGGCCAGGGGCTTCTCGGCCGCCTTGCCGAGCTTGGCCTGCTCCAGGCTCCAGTACTCCATGGCGAAGGTGTCGGCCTCGCCCACGGGCGCGTAGCGGCCGATGGCCTCGGCCGCCAGCAGGGTCTGGGCCCAGGCCTCGGCGATGTCGGCCACGGTGGCCGCCTCGCCGGCCGACTTGCCGATGCCGACCAGCCCCAGACCCGGGATCGCCGCCACCCGCGGCAGGGGATCGAGCGCCGTCTTGACGCCCCCGGCGGCGGCGTTCTGGCGCTGGAAGTAGGCGCGATACTCGGCCGCGTAGGCCTCCAGGGCCTGCTCCAGGGCCTGGCCCCAGGCGGACAGGGCCGGGCCGTCGCCGCCGGCCGGCAGGGGCGGCAGCACCAGGGGCCGGGCCTTGGTGCGGATGACGTGGTCGGGGGTGGCGACGCCGCGGCCGGCCCAGTCGCCCAAACGGGCGTCGTCGCTGATGGCGCGGGCCAGGGGGGTGTCGCGCAGCGCCAGGATCCAGTGGGGACGAACGCCGGCGGCGACGGCGGCCCGGCCCAGGGCGCCCCGCAGCACCGGCAGCACCGCCGCCGCAGGGGCGGGGCGCTCCGGCACGGCCACCGCATGGAGCGAGCGCTCGCCCCGGGCCAGGCGCTCCTCGGCCCGCCGCACCAGGTCGACCATCCGGTCGTAGCTCTGCTCGGCCGTGGCCCCGAAGGAGAACAGGCCGTGCTGCAGCAGCACCATGCCCTCGGGTTCGTTGCCGCCGGCCGTCGCGGCCTCATAGGCCAGGGCCGCCGCCTTGGCCAGGGCGAAACCGGGCATCACATAGGGCACCAGGGCCACCCGATCGCCGTAGACCTCCCGGCACACCTCGGCCGCATCGGGCTGGTCGGCCAGGGCCAGCAGGGCGATCGAGTGGGTGTGATCCACAAACGTGTGGGGCAGGAAGGCGTGCAGCAGCGCCTCCACCGAGGGGTTGGGGGCGGCCGGATCGATCAGGTTCTGGCGCTGGGCCGCCACCATCGCCTCATCGCTGAGGGACTCGAGGACCCGCAGGGCCTGCAGGGGCTCCAGCCGCACCGCCGGATGGCCCGGCGGTTCGATCGTGCCCAGGTCCCAGCCCGATCCCTTGACGCACAGCACCCGGATCGGCTCGCCCAGCAGCCCATGCACGGTGGTCTTCACCGAGGTGTTGCCGCCGCCGTGCAGCACCAGCTCGGGGTCGGCCCCCAGCAGCCGGGCCGAGTAGGTGCGCAGGGCCAGGTCTACGTTCACGCCCTGTTCGCCGTAGCGGGCGATGGCGTCGCGGGCGGCGGCATCCGACCAGCGATGTTGCACGGCCATGGGGCGAAACGGGGACTCTGGGGGGAGACTACGGGGAGCGATCCTCCAGGGGCTGCCCGTGTCCATCCGCTGCCGCCAGCAGGTTCTGAGGTCGTGGGCCTGCCTGGCGTGGCTACCCCTGCTGTTGGCGGTGGCGGCCCCCGCCCAAGCCCAGGCGATCCCGCCCCAGATCCCCCGCGACGGCTGGAAGGACTGTGAATACAACGACAAGCCCCTGGCCTGCGTCGATGAGCAGATCCCCGGCGGCCTCAAGATCCGCTGGAAGGACGGCCAGGGCATGACCTACCGGGAGATGTCCGGCAAGGGCAAGGACGCCAGCGGCAGCGACCTGCTGCGCGATCGGCTGGGGGGGATCTGGCGCCGGGAGCTGTTCGTGCAGGGCAACATCACCCTCACCAACGAGGCCAACGGCAACCGGATCTTCGTGCCGCTGCGCTTCCCCTGCAAACCGCCCCTGAAGGGGGAGGTGGGCTACTGCCGCTACTGAGCCCGCCGCCATGAGAGCGATCCTCGCCACCCCGGCCCTGGTGGACACGGAGCTGCCGGAGCCCGTCCCCGGCCCCCACGACCTGCTGGTGCGGATCGAGGCGGTGGCGGTGAACCCGGTCGACACCAAGCTGCGGGCCGCTGTGGGCGACGGGGATCCTCCCCGGCAGCTGGGCTGGGATGCCGCCGGGGTGGTGGCGGCGACCGGGGAGCGGGTGGGCCGCTTCCGGGTGGGGGAGGCGGTGATGTTCGCCGGCGATGCGGGACGGGCAGGCTGCAACGCCGAGGCCGTACTGGTGGACGAACGGCTGGTGGGCCGCCGGCCGGCGCGGCTCTCCTGGGCCGAGGCCGCCTCCGTACCGCTGACGGGCCTGACGGCCTGGGAGGCCCTGTTCGAGCGGCTCGGGCTCGACCCGGACGCTGGTGCGGCCGGCGGCGGGGGCGGCAAGGGTCCCAGCCTGCTGATCCTCGGCGGCGCCGGCGGGGTGGGCTCGATCGCCATCCAGTTGGCCCGCCGGGCCGGGGCCATGGTGATCGCCAGCGCCTCGCGGCCCGAGAGCGCCGCCTGGGTGCTGGAGCTGGGGGCCGACCACGTCGTCGACCACCACCAGCCCCTGGCCCCCCAGCTGGTCGCCCTGGGCTTCGAGGTGGTGGATCACATCGCCAACTTCAGCGACACCGACGCCTACTGGGAGGTGATGGCCGAGCTCATCGCCCCGCTGGGGTCGATCGTGGCGATCGTGGGCAACCGCCAGCCCCTCGACCTCAACCGGCTCAAGGCCAAGAGCGTGACCTTCGCCTGGGAGTTCATGTTCAGCCGCTCCCAGTTCCAGACCCCCGACATGGGCCGGCAGGGGGAGATCCTCGACCGGCTGGCCGCGCTGCTGGAGGCCGGCGAGCTGCGCCCCACCCTGGGCCGCACCCTCCGCCCCATCAACGCCGCCAACCTGGGGATCGCCCACGCCCAGCTCGCCACGGGGAGCACGATCGGCAAGATCGCCCTGGCGGGCTGGGGCTGAGCGCCAAGGTGGCCCGCCGCGCTCTGGGCCCTCAGCGCATGGCCACCAGCACCCGGTGGCGGGGGTCGCAGGCCTCGCGGCGCACCTCGCGGAAGCCGGCCTGCTCCAGGGCCCGGGGCAGATCGAGGCTGAAGTAGTCCGCCAGGTAGGGCTCGGTGCTCTTGAGCAGGGTGGCGATCGGCGCCGGCAGGCGGCGGATCACGGCTGAATCGGGGTCCTGATCCACCAGGGCCACCACCCCGCCGGGCCGCAGCAGGCGGGCCGCCTCCCGCAGCACCGCCCGGGTGGCCTCCATGGGCAGCTCATGGCACACGAACTGGAGGGTGATCAGATCGACGCTGGCGGCCGGCAGGCCGGTGGCTTCGGCGGCGGCGTGGTGCCAGCGGCGGATGCGCCCGCCAGAATCACGGACCCTGGCCACCGCCAGCATCTGGGGGGAGAGGTCGAGGCCGTCGACCGCAACGCCTGTGCCCTCGCGCCGCTCCAGCCAGTCCTTGAGGGCCAGGGTGCCGACGCCCACCGAGCAGCCGATGTCGAGGGCGTTGCGCACCGGGCCGGTGAGGCTGGGCTCGATCGCCGCGAAGATCGCCTCCCGCAGCCGCCGCTGGGCGTCCTGGGGCTCCAGGGTTTCCCCCGTCCACACCCGCAGGGCCATGGCATCGGTGGCCTGCTCCGCCTCGCCAGCCGCCTGCCAGCAGAGGTTGCCCTCCTGGTAGGCGTGGAACCGGGCCCGGTAGTAGGGCGGGGCCTCGGTGGCCGCGGCGGTGCTGCTGGCCAGCAGCGGCTGGGCCTGCCGCACCAGCTCCTCGCGTCGGGCCCGCCAGGCGATGCCGCGGCGCTCGGCGGTGCGGATGATCAGCTGGCGGGCCTGCAGGAACAGCAGCCGCCGCAGGGGCTCGACCGCCAGCAGCCGGTCGATCAGCCAGCCGAGGGGGTGACGCGAGGCCACCCAGTTGGGGGGCGGGGCGGCGGCGGTCAGGGCCGGAGCGGCGGGCTGGGCCTGGGCCATGGCGGCGGAGCGGCGGCGGCAAGGGACTGCATTCTCGCCGCAGCCAGCCCGGCTGAATCGGGGTAACGTCCCAGCGACCCTGCCAACAACCCATGCACTGGCGTCCCCGTCTGCTGGCCCTCTCCACCTCCCTGCTGGTGGCAGCCGGCGCCCTGGCCGGCGGGGCCGCCCTGGCCACTCCGGCGGGATCGCTGCTCAAGGGCCTGTCATTGCCACTGCCCAAGCCGGCCGCCAGCCTCTTCGCCGCCAATGCGATCGGCCAGACCAGCCTCAACACCCAGCTGCCCGGCAAGCCGGACGAGCTGCTCGCCAAGGTGAAGGCATCGCTGGCCAAGCAGGGCTACAGCGAGCGCAAGGTGAACACGGTGGTGGGCCCCTGGGGTTTCAACCTGGTGCTCGATCCCCCGGCGGGCACCAAGGTGGATGGCACCGCTGACGGCAAAGCCGCCGCCCTGGTGCTCCAGGCCACCGCCATCGGCCCCAACCAGCTCAACCTCAACGTCCGTTTCGAAGGGCTCTGAAGAACGGGGGAACGGCCCTCGTCAGCGGCGCTCAATCCTTCGGGGAGACGGCCTCTCCAGGCTCTGCCTGCTGGGAGATCTGCCGGGCCCAGCCACCCCGTTCCTCGATCATCAGGGCCTCGGTGGCCGTGACGAACTGGGGGAAGGAGGTCTGGTGCCTGTCATACGGCGGGCTGCCCGTCAGGAACAGGAACTTCTCGCGTTTGAGCGACTCACTGAGGCTGCGGTAACGCACCCAGTTCTCCTGCGTGCGGCTGAGGGCCAGCCATCCCCCCGAAAGGGCGATACCGCCGCCCGCCACAGCGATCGCCAACGGTGCCCACGCCACTCTGGCCGCATAGGGGCTGAAGATCGTGATGGAGGTACCCAGAAGGATCTCGAAGATCCGCAAACTGAGAAACACCCGCTTGTTGGTTCGGCTGGCACGGCTGAGCCAGTTGAGCTGCTCATCAACTCTGCTGGACAGATAGGTGTCCCGATCCAGTGCAGGCATGGGGAGTCTTCGGACGGTGGCCCAACTCAAGCAGAACCTGTGCGCCTCAACGTCCTGAGGCCAGTAAACGATCCAGCAGCAGATCAACCCCAGCGACCCTTGGCCTGGGTGCCTCCACCCATTGCACAGGAGGGCAGTCAGGGCGAGTCTGAAGGGCATGCTCTGCCGCGGCCCGGTCGGTCTGATCGTCCGTCAGCAGCACCACGGCGGAGAGATGGCTCGCCTGACTGATGCGACCCAGTTCGTACAGACAACCCTGGTTACGGGCCTGGAATCCCCGCAGATCCATCAGAACGGAGGAGGCTCGATCCAGCAGGGCATCGAGCGTCTGCTTCCAGCTGCTGGCATAGCAACAGAAATCCGTCACCCTGTAGCGACCGTCATGGTCGGGGCTGGCGTCGATCGCGGCCAGCTGACGGTGCAGATCCTCGGCCTCCAGGATGTAGCGATCCCGCAATCGCCCTTCAAGGAAAGACACCAGTTCGTCGGGTTCGATCGTGCGGGACGCCAGATCCGCTGCCGAAATCAGCAGCACCGGCCCGACCGCCCGCCAACGCTGCACCACATGGTCGAACAGCCAGCCCACCGGGCCCGAGCGGCGGAACACCCGCAGCACCAGCAGGGTGGGCGGCTCCGTGACCGCCGGAGCCGCAGAACGCCTCCAACCACCGGCAAAGAACAGCGGAATCCACAACCAGGCCAGCATGGGCAGCAGAGGCCGAGGATCCAGGGGATCCCCCCCACCGGCCAGGGCATTCCACCCTGGCAGCACCTGCAGGAGCAGGATCAGGAACCAGCTGGCCCCGAACAGGTAGGAAAGATCCGAGAACGCCTTGGCCCGGTACAGCCGTCCCAGCGCCGCCGTGAGGGCATGGGCCGGCAGCAGGGCGATGGCGATGGGCAGCACAGTGAACAGCAGGAGGGTTCCCCAGGCCCCGACCAACGCCAGCAGAACGCCGAGCACACCCCCTGGCCCCTGGGCCACCAAAGCCGCCAGCAGCTGCTGGCCGAGAACCGCCAGCAGCACCAGCAACACAACGGGCGGCAACAGGAACGGGGCGATGGCCCGAAGGCGGGGGATACCGAACAGGAGGCCCAGCACGATCAGCGGGCCGAGCAGCTGGGGCACGACCAGGCCAGCCTGTTCCTCTCCGGAAGCGGCCGAAGACAGCCTCACCAGCAACAGCAAGGCCAGTCCCCATCCGCCCAGTGCCAGGAGCTGCCTTGGGAAGGGCCAGCGAAGGATCTGAACCTGCAGCACCAGCCCCGGCGTGGCCATCACCAGGGACAGGATCAGCAGGCGCAGAGGCGCAAGACTGCCGAAGTGCACCAGAAGGAAGAGCGTGGCGGAGGTGAAACCAACCAGCAGACTCAACGCCCCCAAGGACAGCACCAGAGGTCGTTCTCGCCTGATCGGCGGCACCCTTGCCGGCTGACGCCGCGCCGCACAAGGAGTGTCACCGGAATCCACACCGATGGCTTCGCTGGGCAGCGGCGCCAGCCGCATCAGGCGACGCACGCCGGCGCGATAACGCCAGCCAATCCCCATCGACAGCGCCAGGGTGAGCGGCAGCGCCAACAGAAGGGTGAGCGTGATCAGGCTTGGAAGCGGCGTGGCCACCGAAGGAAGTCAGACTTCATCAGGCCGGATCTAATTCTTCCGGCCGCATCTGGCAGGAATCGTCATGAAAAGCCAGGACAATCGCCTCGTTTGAGGTATCAACCAGAAGGCAGCCGAGCCAACCCGTTCCGGAGGAGCAGCGCGGCTCAGGTTGCCGGTGCCAGAGTCGCCCCATGGACAACACGCCTGCCCCCAACTGGTGGGCCCGCAACTGGAAATGGCTGGTGCCGGCCGGCTGCCTCACGGGGGTGGCCGGGTTCGCCGGCTGCATCGCTCTGATCGTCGGCCTCGTGTTCGGGCTGATCAAATCGACCACGCCGTACCAGCAGGCCCTGGCCAAGGCCCAGAAGGATCCGGTGGTGATCGGTCGGCTGGGCGCGCCGATCAACGGGGGCTTGCTGGTCTCCGGCAGCGTCAATCTTTCCGGTGGCGCGGGCCAGGCCAACCTGGCCATTCCCCTGCAGGGGTCCAAAGCCAGCGGCACCCTCTACGTGGAGGCCCGCCAGAGCGCCGGCACCTGGACCTACTCCACCCTGACGGTCCGGCCGGACGGCCCCGGCGAACCCATCAGCCTGCTGCGGCCCTCGCTCTGAAGCCGGCTCAGCCCGCGGCCGCCGGGGCGGCGTAGAGGGCCTGGAGGCCCGCCTCACTGGCCGGCGCCACGCCCCGCTCGGTGATCAGGGCCGTCACCAGCCGGGCGGGGGTGACATCGAAGGCGGGGTTGAAGCCGTCGCTGCCGTCGGGCACCAGCTGCACGCTGGTGGGCTCCCCTGCCGCGGGCTTGCCGGCGATGCGGGTCACCTCCAGGGGGGAGCGGGCCTCGATCGGGATCTCCTTCACCCCGTCGCCGATCGACCAGTCGATGGTGGAGGCGGGCAGGGCCACGTAGAAGGGCACGCCATTGTCGTGGGCGGCCAGGGCCTTGAGGTAGGTGCCGATCTTGTTGCAGACATCGCCCGTGCGGGTGGTGCGGTCGGTGCCGACGATCACCGCATCCACCTGGCCGTGCTGCATCAGGTGCCCGCCGGCGTTGTCGACGATCACGGTGTGGGGCACCCCTTCGCGGCCCAGCTCGAAGGCCGTCAGGCTGGCCCCCTGGTTGCGGGGGCGGGTCTCGTCGACCCAGACGTGAATCGGCAGGCCGGAGCGGTGCGCCTTGTAGATCGGCGCCAGGGCCGTGCCCCAGTCGACCGTGGCCAGCCAGCCGGCATTGCAGTGGGTGAGCACGTTCAGGGGCTGGCCGCGGCGCTGCTCCGGGCGCCGGGCGGCGATCTCCTGGAACAGCCGCAGGCCGTGGTCGCCGATCGCCTCGCACATGGCCACGTCCTCCTCGGCGATGGCGGCCGCCTCGGCCCTGGCCGCCTCGGCGCGCTGCTCCGGGGCCAGGGGCAGCACGGCGGCCCGCACCCGCTCCAGGGCCCAGCGCAGGTTGATGGCGGTGGGGCGGGTGGCATCGAGGCGCGCGAAGGCCGCGGCCAGGGAGGCGTCGGAGGGGTCGGCCTGCAGGGCCAGCATCAGCCCGTAGGCCCCGGTGACGCCGATCAGGGGAGCCCCCCGCACCACCATCGTCACGATCGCCTCGGCCGCCTCCTCGACGCTGGTGAGCGAGCGGGTGACGAAGCGGTGCGGCAGCAGGGTCTGGTCGATGACGCCCACCGAGCGGCCGCCCTCCTCCAGCCAGATGGTGCGCCAGGGCCTGCCGTCGATGTTCATCGGAAAGGGGGAGTCATGGGGACGCAGGGGCCGGGGGCGCCAGGTTGGGCACCGGCTCCGATTTTCCGCCATCACCGGGACGGCGCAGCAGCTCCCGGGTGAGGCGGCGGAAGCGGGCGGGCTCGAGATCGCCGAGGGCCTCGTCGCGGCGGCTGCGCCAGGCGTTCCAGCCCAGCAGCGGCACCAGCCGGTTGTGGCCGGCCAGATCCAGGGGGGACGCCAGGGGTGCCACGGGCCGGGGGGCCGGCAGCGGCCCGCGGCGGGCCTCCAGCAGCGCGGCGATGGCGACGAGGTCCTCGTCCCGGCCGCTGGCAGCGAGGATCTCCAGGCCCACGGGCAGGCCGCGGCCATCGACGGCCACCGGCAGGGCCACCGCCGGCAGGCCGCTGGTGCTGCTCACCATGCAGGTGATGGCGGGCGAGGGCTCGCGCTGGGCGCCGCCGCGGCGGTCGCTCAGCAGCAGCAGGCCGTCGAGGCGCTGGGCCACCAGGGCCTGCTCGAGCCGCCGGCGGTTGGCGGCCATCCGCCGCCGCGCCCGCACCTCCGCCGCCGGATCGCTGGCCATCAGGCTGCGGCAATCGGCCGGGGTCCATTCCGGCGGCAGGCGGCCGGAGCCGCAGATGTCGTCCCAGCTGCGCCGGCTGCCGGGGTAGCGGGCCAGCTGGGCGTCGATGCGGCGCCCCGAGCCCTTGACGAAATCCGAACCCAGCCGGGTGTCGAGGCCCGGCACCACCATCGCCTCGACCACCTCCGCTCCGGCCGCCCGCAGCAGCGCCACGGCCTGCCGCAGGGCCACCGCCGCCGCCTCGGTGGTGGGCGCCAGGTCCTGGTCGCCGGCGCGGGCCAGCACCGCCAGCCGCCGGCCGCGCAGATCCGCCGGGGCCACCGCCTGCTCGGGCCGCCAGGTGGGATCGAGCACCGCCAGGCCCCGGGCCAGCAGGCCCGTGCCGTTGGCGATCAGCCCCGGGGTGCCGTTGACGAAGCCGAGCGGCAGCAGGCCGGCGCTGGAGAAGCGCCCCTGGGTGGGCCGCAGGGTCACGGCGCCGTTGTAGACGGCCGGCAGGCGCAGGGAGCCGCAGTTGTCGCTGCCGAGGGCCAGGGGCACGAAGCCGGCCGCGACGGCCACGGCGGATCCGGAGGAGGAGCCCCCCGGGCTGAGCCAGGGGTCGTAGGCGTTTCCCACCCGCCCCGCCGCCCCCGACAGCCCGCGGATGCCGAAGGCGAACTCATCCATGGTGGTGGTGCCCACCACGATCGCCCCCGCGGCCCGCAGCCGGGCCACCGCCTCGGCATCGGCCGCCGGCTGGTTGCCCAGCAGGGCCAGGGATCCGGCCGCCATCGGCTGGTCGGCAGTGGCGAAGTTGTCCTTCACCGCCAGCGGCAGGCAGTCGAGGGGGCCGGCGGGGGCGCCCGCCGCCCGGGCGCGGTCGAAGGCGGCGGCCTGCTCGAGGGCGTAGGGATTGAGCTGCTGGAAGGCGTTGAGCGGCGGTCCTAAGCCGGTGGCCAGGTTGCGGCCCAGGATCTCCGCCTGCACCGCCCGGATCCGGGCCTCGCAGCTGGGCGGGGCCAGCTCAGGCGCGGGCGCTGCCGCAGCCAGGGCCGCCGGCGGAAACGGCAGGACCAGCCCAGCCAGCAGCAGCCCCGTGCCGATCCCCATGGCCCCTCAGCGCACCGGGGAGGGTCCGCCGGCCCGCATCAGCCGCTGCAGCTGGCCGCTCTCCAGTTCCAGCACCCGGCGGGCGAAGTCGGAATCGCTCTCCAGCACCGCATCGAAGGAGTCCACCGGCACGGCCAGCAGTCGGGTGCCGTCGGCCTCGGCCACGATCGTGCTCTCCGAGGCGCTGTGGGTGAGCACCTGGAGCTCGTCGAGCACCCGGCCGGGCTGGAGATCCTTCACCCAGGTGCGCTCGCCGTCCCGGTGATGGACCCGGGCGATGCCCTCGATCAGCAGCAGCAGCTCGCGGCAGGTGTCGCCCGCCTCGGTGATCAGCTCCCCCTTGGCGAAGGCGCGCACATCGGCCTGGGAGGCCAGGGCATCGAGGGTGTCGGCATCGCTGCGGCGGAAGAAATCGCTGGTGGCCAGGAACACCCGCTTCTCCAGCTCCGGGAACCCGCGCAGCTCGGGGTGGCCGTCGAGGGCCTCGACCGCCCGGGCGGTCTGGAGCAGCAGGGGCGGGGCCCCCACCGCGCCCAGCGCGGCCGCCATCGACCGGGCCCGGCCAGCATCGAGGCAGGCCGTCAGGAACAGGGCGGCGGCGGCGAGGGTGGGGCTGGCATCGGCGGCCAGGCTGGCCAGGAAGCTGAGGGTCTCTTCGACGGGCACCTCCAGGGAACAGGAGGGGGCCTCGCCACCGGGGTGGGCGAGGGTTTCGGCGACGGCCGCCGGCAGGCGGGACTCCCAACCCTCCCGGTGCAGCAGCTCCGGCAGTTCCAGGGGGGCGATGGCCTGCAGCCGCTGCACCAGGGCCGGCACCGCCGGATCCTCCTGGAGGGTGGCCAGGCCGTCGAGGATCGCCCGCAGGGTCAGCTCCTTGCGCCGCTGCAGCCGGTCGTCGAGCAGGGCCAGCACGGCGGACTGGTGGCGCAGGGCGCTCTGGTGCAGGGCCCGGTAGCCGTCGGTGAGGGCCGGCAGCCGCTCCAGCAGCCGTTCCACCTTGTGGGTCGCCGCCGCGGCGGGGGAGAGGTCGTCGAGCACCTGCTCCTCCTCAAGGGAGGAGATGCCGTACTCACGCCGCAGGGACTGCAGGACGGCGCCATCCGGGCCGGGCGTGACCGGGCCGCTGCCGAGACGCTGGACCAGCATCAGCCGCTCCAGCGACTTGCGGTAGCCGCTGAGGCGGATCTGGTCCTCCAGGCTGCGGCGGCTGTCGGGATCGAGCAGACCGGGATCCTCCACGCCGAGCTCATCGAGCAGCTGGCGGTGCTCGCCGTCGCTGATGCCGAGGGAGAGGCGCATCTGCTTGAGCACCTCCAGGCTGCTGGCGGCGTTGACGAAGCCCTCCTCCAGGGCTTCCCGCACCACGCCCTTGTAGGCCTCGAGCCGCTTCTGGCCGGTGAAGCCCGGCAGCACCTTGGCCAGCACGTACACCTCCTCGGTGCCCAGGTCGGCCAGGGAGCGGCCGTCGAGGTAGAGCCCCACATTCAGATCCATGCGGGTGAGTTGCTTGCGGAAGCGCTCGGCCAGGTTCTCGCGGCCGTAGAGATCGGGGGAGCGGTCCCAGGCCCGGTAGAGCCAGAGGGTGCTGACGGCCACCAGGGTCGCCTCGAACAGGTACTGGACCCAGTCGGGGGCGAGCAGCAGCAGCGGGCGGCCGGCGAACAGGAAGAAGAAGTTGAACACCAGGAAGGTGGCCACCACGAACACCCGGTGCCGGATCCGCTCGCGATCGGGCTCGGCGCCGCGGCGCCGTACCCGGCGGCGCAGGGCCGACTCGATCGCCCGGCCGGCCTGGGTGCCGAGCCAGGTGCACAGCCCAAGGAACAGGGGCACCGCCACCAGCCTGGGCACGTCGATCGGCTGGCCGAACAGGAAGAAGCCCGGCCGCAGCAGCTGGGCCAGCTGGTCCTCCTGGCGCAGCCAGACGCCGGAGAAGTAGTACTCCCAGTTGCCGGCATAGACGTAGTAGTAGACGAAGTAGCCGAACACCAGGCCGACGTACCCGTAGCGCTCGAAGGCGAAGGCGGGGCTGGGCAGCCGGGCCCAGTAGAGGCGCTCGGCGTCGATGTCGATGCAGGGCTGCTGGCAGGCCACGCAGGCACTCTGCTCACTGCCGTCGGGCTGGACGGTGCGGCACATCGACTGGGTGATCGGCGTGCTGGCCATGTGGGCGCGGCTGCCCAGCAGGCCGGTGGGGGTGGAGAAAACGCTCTGCACCGGTGCCATCGGGCAGAAGTACTGGCACCAGCTCTTGCCGCCATACAACCAGCCCACGGCGATGGCACAGACGATGGTGAAGCTGAGCCATGCGAAGAGCACCAGGCGGTCGGCATTGAAGAAGAGGATGCGACCGCAGAGGCCCACGAACAGCCAGCCGAACTGCAGCCGGGAGTAGTGCTTGCCCAGCCAGGAATCGCCCGGCACCTTGGCCAGCTGCAGCCGCTTCTCGCCCGTCTTGGGGTTCACCCTGGCGATCTGGCGTTGCAGCCCCAGGGCGCGGGGGATCTGGGAGAGAAAGGAGAGCGGGCAGATCCGCCGCCACACCTCATGGCCGAACACCAGCAGGATGAAGATCCCCGAGGGCACCACCAGGCCCCAGAACAGCGTGGTGCCCAGGGGATAGGGGGTCTCGCTCAGGCAGGTGCCCTGCACCGTTACACAGGATTCCGGCAGCCGCAGGGGGCTCCAGGGGTGGTCGGGCGCGGTGAAGCGGGGCGTGAACGGGTCGTAGAGGAGGGAGAGAATGATCAGCAGCCAGCCGGTGGTGAGCGCCCAGCGCACCAGATGCATCCGCCGTTCCGTCACTGCTGACTCGCGCCGCCGCGCCGAAGTGGCGCTGACCATAGCGATGGCCTCCAAGACCTGACTGGCTGGCGGTGCCGGGGGCCAGGGGCTGCCATCCTCACGGTGGAGGCTGACGCCCGCAGACACCACCAGATGGACTTCTTCGATCGCCAGTGGGCCACCTATCGGGCGGTGGTGGACCACGACCTGATGCAGCACCGGGCCCTAACGGCGGCCCTGGGCCAGGCGCTGGAGGCCTGGCTGGCGGCAAGGCCGGCCGGCTCAGCGGCGCCCCGGATGGTGGATCTGGGCTGCGGCGACCTGGCCGTGATGGCGCCGCTGCTGCGAGGCCTGCCCCTTGGAACCTACCTGGGCGTGGACCTCTCAGGTCCGGTGCTGCCCCGGGCGGCGGCCGCCCTGGGCCCGGTGCCCTACCCCTGCCGGTGGCGGGAGCAGGATCTGCTGGCCTGGGCCGCAGCCGAACCGGGAACTGAACCGGTCGACCTGCTCCATTCCGCCTTCGCCATTCACCACCTCAGCGACGACGACAAGGCCCGCTTCCTGCGTCTCTGCCGCCGCCATCTGGCCTCGAACGGCCTGTTCCTCTGGGCCGACGTGTTCCGCCCGCCCGGGGAAGACCGCCCGGCCTATGTGGCGCGCTATGTGGACCGGATCCGCAGCGACTGGGGCGTGCTGGCACCCGAGCAGCAGCAGCCGGTGATCGATCACCTCAGCCAGTTCGACTTCCCCGCCGATCGCGACGCCATCCGCCGCACCGCCGAAGCCTGCGGGTGGACGTGGCAGTGGCTCTGGCAGGGCGACCACCGGGCCGAAGCCCTGGCGGTGCTGACGGCGGCATAGCAAGCATCATTCACGCCCGACGATGTTGCGCACGATCAGCAGCAACGCGACAGACAGGCTGGCTCCTGCCGCTGCAGAGCCGAAGACGATGACTGGTCAATCGCCAACGCGTCCGAAACCACTGCCGAAACGCAGAGATCCGTTCAGGAGGCCATACAGTCCGGCACGGAAGTGCGTGGGCGACTGCAGCGAGCAGGGGTCACAGGGTGGTGGCCATCGCGCCGGAGCCGGTGGGGCAAGACATGAACCTAGGCGAGGTGGCCTGTGCGCTCCATGAGCTGGCCAGTCCGCTCAATCGGCCGCCTCAGCGTTGCCCAGCCGCGCCCGGATGTCGCGGAGCCGGGCGACGTTGTTCACCAGCGCCGGCGCGCTGTCGAGGCCCTGAAGGTAATCGAACACGTAAGCAAGCACGGCATAGATGGCGCCGGCGCTGAAGCTCGCTGAACGGGTGAAGTCGATCAGGAGAACCACCAGGGCAATGATCGTGGCGAGCTCCGTCACGGTCCAGGTCCACGACTCGCTGTCGGAGAGCTGCACATGCCAGCGACGCACGCGGCCGAAGTGGCGCCGCAGGCGCAGCGGCCTCGCCGCCTCGATGTCCGCGATCTCGCGCTCGATCTGGTCGTTGAGGCCGCGGTGCAGGCGCAGGGCGCGCCGCCAGTACCAGGCGTTGACGAGTCCCATCGGCAGCAGCACCGCCATGGCGATGAATCCCGCCTCGAGGTCGTAGGTGAACAGCATCACCAGCGAGCCGAGCACGGTCACCACTTGGGAGAACATCGCCGGCACGTCGGCCTCGAAGAAGCCGACCATGTCCCGCATCATCTCGACCCGCGCCGACACGATGCTGGTGCCGTGGCCGAGGCGCTGCTGCTCGGCCACGGTGCGCACGGCCAGGCGGGCATAGAGGCCCATGAAGACCCGGGTGTCGAAGCGCTGGCGCACGAAGGCCGTGACCAGGTGCACGAGCCACACGGTGATCAGGGCCGACAGGCCCCGGTAGCTGCCCTTCAGCAACCCGTCGACCGCCCAGCCGGTGATGGCCGGATAAGCGAGCATGCAGAGGTTCTCCAGCAGCGTCAGGGAGTAGGTGCCGGCGATCGACAGCCGCTCAGCAGGGGAGAGGGTGGAAAGGAGCGTCTGCGGCATCACCGGGCCCTGGCGTCACCAGCCTGGCAGCGATCACTCCACGACGAACGCCGGCCTGACCTGGGCCAGACAACGGCTGTCGGGCGCCTGCCTGGGGTTGGCCAGAAAGTCGACGGCAATCTGGGTCACGCAGGTGGCTGCGGCCATCCCCGGCGGCGCAAACAGCGCCCCATGGCCGACACCGGGAAAGGTGAACACGTAGGCGGTGGTGAGGTTGCTGGCCACGGCTTCGCCGTAGGGGGCTGGCGTGACCGGGTCGTCGCTGCCATTCAGCACCAGGGTGGGAATCTGTGGATTTCTGTAGACGAAAGGAGGTTTCTGCTCCACCTGGAGCACGTCGCAGGCGTTGTTCACCGCTTCGGCTTCGCGCAGGCCCAGGGGGAGCAGCTGCGGGTAGGGCGGCGGCAGCACCTGGGCGGGCTGGAGCCGCACCGACCGACCCCGCGCACAGACGACCGTGTGATACATCTCCCGGGCCCCCTTCGGTTCGAGATCCGACAGGGATTCGGTAATCCAACCGAAGTTGCCCTGGCTGGCGGCATCAATGAACCGGGGCAGGGAACTGCCGCGGGCGGATTCACCGGAATAGGGCCGGGCCAGATAGGGCACGACGCCCGTGATGAACGCGTTGCCGTCGAGTTGGCTGGTGAAGGTCTGCTGACTGGAGGGAATGGTGAGGGTCAGGGGCACGGGCTTCTGGTTGAGCCGATCAACGATCGCCAGAAACGTCTGCTCCAGATTCGGGTAGGCCGTGTTGCACTGTGGGTCCTGAGCGCAGGCACGGAACACGTTCCTCAGGGCATAACTGAACGTGTGACTGGAGGCCAGATTGAAATCCAGATCCGGCCGCACGACGCCATCGAGGATCACGCTGCGGAGTTTCGGCCGGTGCCTGTCGGCCTGGGCAATCACGTACTGGCCCAGCAACGTGCCATAGGACACGCCGTAGTAGTTGAAGACCGGATAGCCCAGCGTCTCGGCGACGGCGTAGATATCGGCGGCATTCTCGCGGGTGTTGAAGGCGCTGGGATTGATCCCCTGGGCCTTCAGGCGTGCGTTACAGGCCCTGATCCAGCCAGGATCGGTGTAGTTCTGCTTCCCCTGCGCCACGGCGATGTTGTGGGCGTTGAGCTCAGGGCAGAACAGGAACGGCTTGGCGAACCTGGTGCCCCGCTCCTCCACGAAGATCAGATCACGGCCCTGCAGCAAAGCCGGGAGTTCGGGGTACTTCGGCAGGGCTCCATTGGCAATGTCGCCGATGGTGGAATCCCCAGGGCCACCTTGCTCCACGAACAGGGGATCGGTCGCCGGAGTAATTCCCGTGCTGCGGGTGCGGACCACGCCCAGTTGGATGGTGCGTCCCTCGGGCTTGGCATGCTGCTCGGGGACGGTGACGTAACCGCAATCCGACTGGGCGGCGATGGTCGCAGGAACGTCGAAGGTCTTGCAGTCAACGAATTGCCATGCCGGCCCGAACTTGGCCGCACGGGGCGCTGCATCGGCAGGAGCGGAACCACCGGTGGCAACGAAAGCGATGGCCAGGAGAGCGAATCGGAGCAATGGAGTTGATGTCTGCGCCCCGTGAAGAGCACAACGGAGAGCGAATGGATGTTAGCAAGCGGCTGCTCGAATTTTCCGTGCGCGTGCATCGCCCTGCTTGGCTGGATAGCGAACCGCATGGCGGATCAGCCACTGCAGATCCGTGGAGGCACCGTCCTGCAGCCAACGCTCACAGGTGGCATAGACGAGATCCGGATGGTCTTTGGCGATATCACCCAGGTGGTTGGCCACGCTGCGGCGGACGTAGAGCGATGGATCGTTCTTCAGAGCTTCAAGGATGGGCAACGTTGGCCTCGGATCGGCCACAAACGAAGCAATGCGTTTGCCCCAGGGGAGCCTTGGCCGCGTCCCCTCGCTGCAGAGGCGCCGTACATGGGGGTTAGGGTCACTGATCCATTGGGAAACAGTGTCCAGCGTGCGCTCCTGCTGCTGGATCAGAAAGGTTCGGATGGCGAACTCCGAGGTGAAGCGGGTGGTGAGGGCGTGCACCGCCAGCATTGACGCCTCAAAAGGGTCGTTGCCGCTGTTGTGCTGCTCATCCTGCCCGTACTCAGAAATATAAAAGCTGTGAGGCAGATAGAAGAAGCCAGCCAACCCCATCTCGTCTGCCTCTGACTTCTCGGGCGTCAAGGACGCCATGAGAATTCTGATCGCCTCCACGTAGTCTCCAGGCAGGACGGCGTGAAGCGCCCTGGCAATATGCAGTCCTCTCTGCATGATGGACAGGTGCTCAATCCCTGGCAGTGCAGATTCAGAGAATCGGCGAACCGGAAAGTCTGGATCTACATACTGAATGTTGTTCGCCAGATACGCAATGGCCTCCTGGCCCAGCAAGTGTTTCAGGGGCGTGCCCTTCTGAATGGAGCGTGGTGCGGGTGGAAGTGTGGGTGCTCGAGGCGTCAAGGGGGGCCTGTCCATGACAATGTCTTGATGTGCGTTCCACCAGGATGTTCATCATGCCTGGCCAAGCCAGCCGCTTGAGGTGAAGTGGATAGGCTGCATGCCCACTCCTCAAGCAGGGTTGTGATGAACCGCTCGGCCGTGCCGTTGGCACGAGGGATCTAGAGCTTATTCATCTTCACCTTCGATCGCAAAGCCTGCCAGGCTGTTCACCAGCCATGGGACTTGTAGGCCGAACCGTGGTCGCTGAGCAACAGGCGTCACTCAATCCCCCGGCCGATGAACCAGGCCACTGCCCGGCTCATGAAGACCTGCTCGGTTGCTCGGCTCATGGCACAGAACAGACATCCCCGCATCCCCTGATTCGCGACGAAATCTTTGGCCAGGCAATGGTGCTGTGAGCAAGGGTGGACTGGGAGCGACACTGCCGTGGGCAAGTAAGCAATCAACAGGCTTCAACCATGTCGGCATTTTCTCTCAGCAGAGAAGCACTGATGAATCTCAGATGGCAGGTGCTTCATAGATTCGGACATGTCAGATATTCTTAAGACAGCTGAATGATGTTGCCGAGGCGAGAACGATCACCAGCATCGACGCCATCGGATAGTCGAGCAAGATGCACGGTGAAGGCAGGCCTACGACTACCCAAAGAGGAAGTAGAATGGGCAAGAAGCAGACAAAGACAGCAGCAAGGATGAGAAGTCCCCCCAGAATTCTCACAATCTTGGTCAAGTTCAAGAATCTGTTGACAGCCCATAGCAGGGGCTCATCTCCTGGATTGACAGGCGCTAGATGCCCTTTCATCTCAGGTATGCTCTGATTCATCAGCTTATCGGTATCGATACTGAGAAATCGTGCCAGCTGCTCCCAAGTATCAGCCTCAATGGCCGCACCATGTCCACCTTTGATCGTGCGTTGCTCCCTATCCTCCTCAAGCCCTCTGAACCCATAGGCACCTCCGCCACCAAGGTTCATCCACCTGCCAAGCAATGGCAGCACCTCTAATCCCCCAGGAAGCAGGGCGACAATCCAATCATCTAAAGAGCGAAAGTTAAACAGGCGCGAGACTCGCTGCTTCCACTCTTTCCCAGTGTTGCTATTCACCCAGAAATCTCGCCTGACCACACTCCCTGCGAGAATCATACATCTGTAGTCAAGATTTTGACATTGCAAAGCCTGAGTCCCGAGATAGGTACCATTGCTATGTCCCAGAAAACTAATTTTGGCGGATGGATAAAGAGCGCATACATTCGCGTAAGTGTCCTGGAACCAATCAACTGCTCTTCTACGGCCGCCAGGCCTCACAAAGTCCCAAAGGCTGAAGTATCCGTATGTCGGGGAGACAACCCTCACACTTCTCGATTCTTTATCGCCAGGCTTACTGCGACATATTTCCTTAATCGCGTTTCCTATCCGTTTTGCCCACATGCCGCCATCCCGTATCCCGTGCAGCACAATAATCACATGGTCAACCTTAACGTCTCGACGCGCTGGCTCATTGTCCAGAGGATCTAAATAATCATCAATGTCATCAGCCTCAATCCGCCGAAGCCCTGCCGGGAGATCTTGTCCATCGGTGAAGAGTACTTGCGAAATAAATGTCGCGACAGCCAGGTTTGCCTCGCCGCTTTTGCCGCTTAGAATGCTTGAATGGGTACATCCTGCCACCTCAATGTATTTTGGGTTGTCGCCAACGACAACCCCTCCAACCTCAATCGCATCGGCAGGCGTTAGGTATTCATCCTTTGTTCCCAGCAGATAGTCTTCTTGGGGCTGGATTGGCTTGGCCTCTCTATGGCGGTCGTACTGTCGATTCAATGCGATGCGCGTCTCCGTGATGAACCTGGAGCCTTTGTAGATCTGCCATGGAAACCAATGTGGACAGAATGGTCTTACCATAGGACCAAGCCAAAGAAAGAGCTTGGGAACTTCACTGTTGAATTCCCACCCAGTTGTCATGCCACCGATATGAACGATGTGCTTTAGGACTGAGGTCCAGCTTCTATGCCCCACGTGATGCTCATGGTCTATCTTTGAGCTCACGATCGCGGCGATGGCACGACGCAGGACAGCAGATCCTGAGCTATGGGCGACAAGAATGAGATTTTCTGGTTTGAGCTCTTCTATTTTTGCCTGAATGGCCATACTCAGCTGGTGTGCATGCTCTTCAGCAGTTAGGGATGTAAAGACCGGTATGGTGGTTCCTTGCTTGTGTGAGAACTTGCGAGCATTGGTCGATTGACAATACCGATGAAGTTCGCAATGTGTGCCTGCTGGGACTCTTCCAGCAACGGCTTCGGCCATGATGTCGATTCCGCTCTTTCCACTGCTTGTCGGGCGACGAAGGCCACCAATGAAATAGACCAGATTTCTGCAGTTCAGTGACGTCATCCAGGTAGCCGCGTCTTCTTCTTCCTTTCTGCCAATCCCCTTCGCCTTTGCGAGTAAAATCAGTGCGCTCAGTCATATATGTTCATCTTTGGCTTGGTTCTTGGGGCTGAGTCTTGCTTACTTGTTCATCGACGTGGCGACCGGCTTCTCTATGCCTTTCTGGGATGTTCAGCTGCCTGATTAGACAGGCCCTGCCAATGCCTCCAGGCACTTGGTTTTTCGTAGGATCCTCCCCGACACCCTTCGCTGGCACCCACTCCACCATCAACCCCCCCACGCTGCACTGATCGAGTGCTTCCTTGTCGATCAGCCCTGACCCCCCCCCCGAACAACCTGGTAACCGCCGGTGCCGACTTCGGCAAGATCCGGTGCTTTGTCTGTAAAGCCCGCGATCACTGACGACTTTCCCAGCAGTGCGGCCAGGGAGACGTGAGGGTGATCATCATCGAGACCATACCTGCCCTGGCAACCGACCCGGCCAGGCGCATCGCCAATCTGACCCACTTGCCGAAGACGGCCTCAATTATCGGGCGTTTCGCCGTCCCCCAGGAACGGCGGCATCGCCTCCAGCCGCGCTTCAAGGGCCGAATCGATCCAGCCTCTCAGAATGGGATGGTCAGACCTCCATTGATCCCGTAATCAGCCAGGGCTCCATTCTCGCGACTGTCGTAGCCGAAATCGGCCACGCCTCGGAGGTACACGGCCAGGTTGTGGCGGGTGGCCACATTCAGGCCCAAGGCGACTCTCAGACCACTGCGATTGAGCCACGCCCCAGGGACTTGCACTTGTCGAGAAGAAAAGGGGTAGTCCACCACCTGGTCATTGCCACCTGTCCTCCATGTCCCAAACCAACTCAGCCGTGCACTGGGCACAATCAACGTTGTACCTTGACGGACGGTTTGCGCAATGGAGACACCTAGATCGAGATTGGTCCAACTTGTATTGTTGGGGAGATAGTTTAAATTAAAGACGTTGATGCTCGTGTTGCCACCGCTGAGTTCGCCACCAGTTTCTACAAAGGCGTGCTCGTTAATCCCACTCCAGCTCAGATTGAGAGAAGGCGTCAGCAGCGTGTTTCGGCTCAGGTTAATTCGTCTTCCTGTGACCAAGGCAGCCGTGAAGCTCTCTGCCGATTTCTGGCCGGACGCTGAGAGCGCAGAGCTGTCCAGTTGAATGCCTCGTGTCTGGCTGCCACTGAACGTGCCGTAGCCTGCCAGCGCACCGATGAAGTAGGGGCCCGGTGACCACCTGCCATAAAGGCCGACTCCATAGGCCGTGGGAGACCAGCTACCTCCGCCATTTCCCGTCTGAATGACGGACAACGATCCAACCGAGCCATAGACACCCAATTGCGTGCTGGGAGACAATGACTTTTCAAGCCCGAAAAGTGATGCACCGCCACGGCTGTCTGCACGATTGACCCAGTTTCCCAGGCCCGGATTATCGATGTTCGTCAGGGATGTACTGAAACCACGTACCCAGGCCCTGAGCCTCCGGCGTTCTCCGTAGAAGTCGTTAGGTTGATCGGCAAAGGTGAAACGTTTGTCAGGGGCGTGAACAGACTTTGGGCCAGGTTGTTTCTCGCATTCCGCCTTGGCTTGAGCCAACGCTTTCTCCGAATCCACATATCGCTGTGGATTGGGCTCTGAGCCTCTACACAGTGGAATTTGAAGAGGTTCAACATCCAATGTACTGTTCAGTACAGCCATTGCAGAGTCGTTGAGCATCTTCTGAATGCCCGCCGGAGCCGCATCGGTATTGCGAGGGAAGAAGCCCGAAACGATGGCTTGAGGGGAAAGAGTGGCGGCGAATGAATTTGACAAGTCCTCGACGACCGCCTCCGGTGTTAACTCGCCTGTCACGGCCTCGACGACTGCCTCCGGCGTCACCTCGCCAGTGGTGGGAGGTTCAAAGGGATCAGGCAACTCTGGCTCAGGTTGGGAAAACTCCAGCAAGCCAAAGGCTGCGTTATCAATGAAGTTGCCAATGCTGAGATTTCCAGTTGCCGTCGACTCGGCGGTGTAGGCAAAACGAAATTGCTGGCCAGCTTCACCAATCAAGATATTTTTCTGTACGTAGTTCGTCCAGGCTTGGCCGGTCTGATAGGTATCAGAACGCACAGTCGTCCATACTCCATCCTTGAGGACTTGCACATCCAGCTTCATCGTATCGGCACCAGCCCGTCCACGATGCCAGAAGGAATAGGATAAAACTCCTGTTCTCCCCAAAGTCACTGTTTGTGAAAGGGTGCTTGGTCGCGTGGCATTCAGTTCGGCAAAGAAGTTACCGCCGCCGACGGGGAAAAACACATCGCCTGCGGCAGTGGCCTGAGCTGGCGCGATGGTAAAGACAGGTCCGCCAGATGAAGCACTGAAGCCTGAAGACCAGAGCTCTATCTTGTTATCAGAGGCTGATGTGCTCCAAGGGGGAACTTGTGAAGCATCAATCTGCCTGAAGAAGGACCCCGTAGGCGGACCCGGAGGATCCGGCGGGATAGGGAGCGCAGGTACCTGAGTTTCAAAACCCCCGTTCTGAATCAGATTTCCACGATCCTGAGCGCCAGCTTTTGGACTTTCTGCCAACAGGGAGAGCGCTAAACATCCGGTCGCCATGCGCCCAACGCCAGGCCAGCTTCCCCCACGAATCAATTCAATCAATGCGGCCGAACCGAAACGAAAAATTCGGGCGTCTATAGCATCATCGACTGGCTTCTTAACACCCCCAAGTCAGAACTCCCTGATCCACACAACCAGGACGGCAGGGCGAGGCTGACGCCACCCCTTCAGCTGTGCTCCCTCAGAAACCCGATCGTTCCTTCCAGCTCCTCAGCGAAGCGGTCGATCTCATCGGGGGTGGTAGTGAAGCCCAGGCTGGCGCGGGCGGAACTGGCCAGGCCGTAATGGCGGTGCAGGGGCTGGGTGCAATGGTGGCCGCTGCGGATGCACACACCCGCCGAATCCAGCAGGGCGGCGATGTCGTTGGCGTGCAGCCCGTCCACGCTGAACGCCGCCAGGGCAGCCCGATCAGGCTGCTGGTCGGGCGTGGGCCCCAGGATCCGCACGCCGTCGATGGCCTGCAGCCGCTCGAACAGGCGCCGGGTGAGCTGTTGCTCCCAGGCGTGGATGCGCTCCATGCCCAGGTTCTGCAGGTAATCGAGGGCGGCGCCCATGCCGATCGCCTCACCGATCGCCGGCGTGCCGGCTTCGAACTTGTGGGGCAGGTCGGCCCAGGTGCTGTGGTCCAGGTACACGTCATGGATCATCTCGCCGCCGCCCAGGAATGGCGGCATCGCCTCCAGCAGCGCCTCGTGGGCCCAGAGGAAGCCCATGCCCGTCGGGCCGCACAGCTTGTGGGAGGAACCCACCAGGAAGTCGGCCCCCAGGGCGGCGACGTCCACCGGCTTGTGGGGCAGGCTCTGGCAGGCATCCACCAGCAGCAGGGCGCCGGCCCCGTGGGCCAGCTCAGCCACCGCGTCGATCGGATTGAGGCAGCCCAGGGTGTTGCTGATGTGCACCAGGCTCACCAGCCTGGTGCGATCGCTGATCTTGGCCTTGAGGTCCTCCAGATCCAGCTCGCCGCTCTCGGTCACGCCCGCATGGCGCAGCACGCAACCCGTGCGGGCCGCCAGCAGCTGCCAGGGCACCAGGTTGCTGTGGTGCTCCATCACCGACAGCAGCACCTCATCGCCCTCCCGCAGGTTGGCGTCACCCCAGGTGCGGGCCACCAGGTTGATCGCCTCGCTGGCGTTGCGGGTGAACACGATCTCCCGGGCGCTGGCGGCACCGATGAAGCTGGCCACCTTGCCCCGGGCCGCCTCAAAATGGTCGGTGGCGCGGGCGCTCAGCTGGTGGGCGCCGCGGTGCACATTGGCGTTGTCGAGGCTGTAGTACTGCTGCAGCGCCTCCAGCACCTGGCGCGGCTTCTGGCTCGTGGCGGCGTAATCCAGGTAGATCAGCGGCTGCCCCAGGCAGGCCGTCTGGGCCAGCAGGGGGAAATCGGGGCGCGTCTGCACCGCCAGGTCGGCCACCACCGGGGTGCCCGCCAGCGGCGGCGCCGCGACCATCGGCGAGTTGGTGGAGGTCGGTGTCATCGTCCCTGCTCCCCCAGCAAGCTGGCCAGAGGCTGCCACGGCCGGGCGGCCTCAGGGAGTTCCTGCAGCACCTCCTCGCAGAAGCCGCGCAACAGCAGCCGGGCCG
Organism: Cyanobium gracile UHCC 0139; assembly: GCF_034931325.1. GTDB lineage: Bacteria > Cyanobacteriota > Cyanobacteriia > PCC-6307 > Cyanobiaceae > Cyanobium > Cyanobium gracile_B. The sequence continues at coordinate 71,813 of NZ_JAYGHX010000011.1, forward strand.
CCTGGTCGGCGGCGATGCCGCGGCTCTGCAGGTAGAAGAGTTCGTCCTGCTCCAGCCGGCTCACGGTGGCGCCATGGGCGCAGCGCACGTCGTCGGCCACGATCTCCAGCTCGGGCTTGGTGTCGATCCGGGCCCGATCCGACAGCAGCAGGTTGCGGCTCAGCTGGGCCGCATCGGTGCGCTGGGCGAGGCGCGGCACCTGCACGGCGCCGTTGAACACGCTGCGGCCCTGGCCGTCCGCCACCGCCTTGTGCAGCTGCACCAGCCGCCCGTCGGGGCCTTCGAACACCATCTGGCTGTGGGTGTCGCTGATCTGGCGGCCGTCCGCCAGCTGCAGGGCCTTGAGGGCACTGTGGGCCGCCCCCGCCCGCTGCACCAGCCGCGGCTCCAGCCGCCCCAGGGCCCAGCCGCCGTGGGCACTCACGCCGCTGAAGCGGCTGCCCGTGGCCTGCTCCACCGCCACCGTGGCCAGCAGGCAGCTGGTGTCGGCGCCGGAGGCCAGCAGGCCGTGGCGCAGCTCGGCGCCCTCGCCCAGCCGGGCCTCCAGCACCACGCTGGTGAGGTTGGCGCCGCCGCTGCGGTGCACCTGCAGGATCTCAATGGAGGCATCGGGTTCCAGCACCAGCAGCAGCCGCAGGGGCAGGATCCCCTCGCCGGCGCCGGCGTCACTCACCAGCTCCAGGGTGGTGGCAACCGGGCCGCGCACCCGCAGGGCCAGCACGTGGCGCGCCGTGGCGCCGTTGAGCAGCACCGGCCACAGCTCGGCGCTGCCGGTGGCGGCCAGCACCTGGCCCAGGGTTTCGTTCAGTTCGTCGCCGCTGATGGGCTCCAGGCCCGCCGGCAGGGAGATCCCGGCCAGGGGATCGCTGTGGCCATCCAGGCTCAGCCGCAGGCTGCCCGCGGCCGTCTCAGGCTGGGCGGCAGGGGCGGGGCTGAGCAGGGTGGGGCTCAGGGCGGTGAGGGGCGCCAGGTCGGTGAAGCGCCAGGCCTCCGCACGCCGTGAGGGCAGCGGGGTCTGCGCCAGGGCCTGGGCCGCCCGCGTGCGGCTGGCCGCCAGGGCATCGGCGCCAGCGGAGGCGACACCGCCGGCGTTCGCCAGCAGGGCGGCGATCCAGCCGCCCGGGGCGGCGCCCGCAGCCGCGGTGGGGGTGGAGAGCGAAGCGGCCACCATCTCAGCCCACCTCCGCCGGCGTGCGCTCGGTGGCCACCAGTTCGGCGTCGACCCAGTCGTAGCCGCGTTCTTCCAGTTCCAGGGCCAGCTCCTTGCCGCCGGTGCGCAGGATCCGGCCCGCCGCCATCACGTGCACGTAATCGGGGGTGATCACATCCAGAAGCCGCTGGTAGTGGGTGATCAGCAGGGTGGCGTTGTCGGGGCCGGCCAGGTGGTTCACGCCACCGGCCACGATGCGCAGGGCATCGATGTCGAGGCCGGAGTCGGTCTCGTCGAGAACCGCCACCAGGGGTTCGAGCAGGGCCATCTGCAGGATCTCGTTGCGCTTCTTCTCGCCGCCGGAGAAGCCCTCGTTGACGCTGCGCTCCAGGAAGGCCGGATCCATCTGAACCACCTGCAGCCGTTCGCGCACCAGGTCCTCGAAGGCGAAGGTGTCGAGCTCCTCCTCCCCCTTGCCGGCGCGGCGTGCGTTGGTGGCCACCCGCAGAAACTCCAGGTTGCTCACCCCGGGGATCTCCACCGGGTACTGGAAGCCGAGGAACAGGCCGGCCCGGGCCCGCAGTTCCGGCTCCAGGCTCAGCAGATCCTCGCCCTTGTAAAGAACGGTGCCTCCGGTGACGGTGTAGGCCGGGTGGCCCGCCAGCACCTTGGAGAGGGTGCTCTTGCCGCTGCCGTTGCGGCCCATCACCGCATGGATCTCACCGGCGCGGATCGTCAGGGACACCCCCTTGAGGATGGGCTGGTCCTCCACGCGGGCCGTGAGATCACGGATCTCAAGCAGTACGGGAGCGTCGGGGCGGATCACGGCGGGGGAGAAAAGGGCAGGGAACGGACAGGGAAAGAAGCGTTGGGCGGCCGGGGTGGCCGTGGGCCGGGATCAGCCGACCGAACCCTCGAGCTTGAGGGCCAGCAGCTTGTCGGCTTCGGCGGCGAACTCCATCGGCAGCTGGTTGAACACGTCGCGGCAGAAGCCGCTCACCATCATCGACACCGCCTCCTCGAAGGCGATCCCCCGGCTCTGCAGATAGAAGAGCTGGTCGGCGGAGATGCGGCAGGTGCTGGCCTCGTGCTCGATGCGGGCCTCCGGCTGCTGGGAGCGGATGTAGGGATAGGTGTTGGCGGCGGCCTGGTCGCCGATCAGCATCGAATCGCACTGGCTGTAGTTGCGGGCGCCCACGGCCTTGGGGCCCAGCTGCACCAGCCCCCGGTAGCTGTTGGAGGAGTGGCCCGCGCTGATCCCCTTGCTCACGATCGTGGAGCGGGTGCGGGGGCCCACGTGGATCATCTTGGTGCCGGTGTCGGCCTGCTGGCGGTTGTTGGTGAGGGCCACTGAGTAGAACTCGCCGACCGAATCGGCCCCCTGCAGCACGCAGCTGGGGTACTTCCAGGTGATCGCCGAGCCGGTTTCCACCTGGGTCCAGCTGATGTGGCTGCGGTCGCCACGGCACTGGCCCCGCTTGGTGACGAAGTTGTAGATGCCGCCCTTGCCGTTCTCATCCCCCGCATACCAGTTCTGGACGGTGGAGTACTTGATCGAGGCGTCGTCGAGGGCCACCAGCTCAACCACCGCCGCATGCAGCTGGTTGGTGTCGAACATCGGCGCCGTGCAGCCCTCCAGGTAGCTCACCGACGCCCCTTCCTCGGCCACGATCAGGGTGCGCTCAAACTGGCCGGTGTCGCCGGAGTTGATGCGGAAGTAGGTGGAGAGCTCCATCGGGCACTCGACGCCCTTCGGGATGAACACGAAGGAGCCGTCGCTGAACACCGCCGAGTTGAGGGCGGCAAAGTAGTTGTCGTTGCCGGGCACCACCGTGCCGAGGTACTTCTCGATCAGGTCGGCGTGGTCCTTCACCGCCTCGCTGATCGAGCAGAAGATCACGCCGTGCTCGGCCAGCTTCTCCCGGTAGGTGGTGGCGATCGAGACGCTGTCGAACACCGCATCCACGGCCACGTTGGAGAGGCGCTTCTGCTCGCTCAGGGGGATGCCGAGCTTGTCGAAGGTTTCCAGCAGCTTCGGATCCACCTCATCGAGGCTGGCCTTCTTCTCCTGCTGCTTGGGCGCCGCGTAATAGATGATCTCCTGGTAGTCGATCGGCGGATGGCCCAGGGTCGCCCAGTCGGGCTCCTCCATCTGCAGCCACTGGCGGTACGAGCGCAGGCGGAAGTCGAGCAGGAAGGCCGGCTCGTTCTTCTTGGCGGAGATCAGCCGCACCACATCCTCACTGAGGCCCTTGGCGATCTTCTCGGTTTCGATGTCGGTGACGAAGCCGTACTTGTACGGCTGGCTCACCAGATCGCCGACGGTTGCGCTGCTCGCCATGGGGAAGGGGGCCGGTTCAGCCGGCGGTGAGGGACTGGACGTCTTCGAGGCTGATGGTCTGGAGCTCGCCCCGGAAGGGGTTGTCCTCGGTGAGGAAGAGCATGCAGTGGCACTCCTTGCGCTCCCGCATCGGCACGCAGGGGCAGTTCCAGAACGCCTGGGCCACCTCAGCCTCCTTGTCTTCGTAGTGGCGGCAGGGGCAGAGGGCGCCACCCAGCTCGTCCTTGTGGCGGGCCAGACCCTCGAGCACCACGGCGGTGACCCCCGGGTCGCTGCAGAAGTAGGTGCCGGTGCGCTGGGCGTAGGTTTCCGCGAAACGGCGGATCACCTCCAGGCTTTCGGCACCGGCTGCGGGGGTCGTCGTGGTGGAGGCGTCGGTCATGGGCAGAGCGTCGGGTAGCGCGCACCGGTGGATCGAATAACGAAACACTTTGGCTTCGTTACTGCGGGAGCCTAAGGCACAGGCGGGGTCCGTTGACGGCATGGAGAAGTCATTGTGACGCCCCGGCGGGCACCACCGCCGGGCCCCCAATCCCCCGTCACGCGTGGCATGGTGTTTTGGTCTGATGACCGTCGTTTTGGTCAGACGCCCGTCATGAGCGCCCCCGCCCAGTCCCGCGGCCTTCCGGTCGTTCCCGCCGAGGGAAGCCATCCCACCCGGGAAGCGGCCCTCTCGGTGCTGCTGCGGGAGGGTGAGGCGACGGCCGGCCAGCTGGCGGCCGCCCTCGGTGTGTCGGTCCAGGTGATGCGCCGCCACCTGCGCAGCCTCGAGGACGACGGCCTGGTGGAAGCCAGCGCGCCCCACGAGGGCCCCGGCCGCCCCAGCAACGTCTGGCACCTCACCGCCCTGGGCCAGGGCCGCTTCCCCGACGGCAGCGAGACCTTCGCTCTCGGCCTGCTCCACACCCTCACCGAAAGCCTGCCGGCCGCCACCCTGGAGCTCGTGCTCCGCCAGCAGGCCGAGGAGAAGGCGGCCGACTACCGCCGCCAGATCGGCAGCGGCCCCCTGCACCAGCGGATCGAGCGCCTGGTGGAGCTGCGCCGCAAGGAGGGCTACGTGGCCGAATGCCGCCGCGACGACGATCCCGCCGCTTGGGTGATCAGCGAATTCCATTGTTCGGTGATGCGGATCGCCGAGCAATACCCGGTGGTCTGCGACCAGGAGCTGCGCCTGATCCGCCACACCTTCCCCGACTGTGCCGTCGAGCGGGTCCACTGGCGCCTGGAGGGGGGCCACAGCTGCGGCTTCCGCATCGCCCCCGTCACCGGGAGCCCCGTGGCCACCGGCCCCACCCCGGGCCCCTGAGCCGTGCTCAGCCCTGAGGAGCTGCAGGAGCTGGAGGCCACCCTGTTGCCCACCCTGGAGCGCCACCACCTGCGGCTCCTGGCCCATGGCCTGCGCACCCTGCAGGCCATCGCCGGGCGCCAGGCCGGCGCGCTCCCGCCAGACGCGGAAGTGGCGGCCTGGGCCGCCGCCCAGCCGCTGATCGCCGCCGATGCCGGCTTCGAGGATGCCTTCCTCACCCAGATGGGGCACGTGGCCGCCCAGCTGGCGGCCATCGCCGCCGACGCCGGCCGGGACCCCCTCGCCCTCGACCTGGCCGACCTGATCCACTGGGCCACCGGCGAGGCCGACCGGCGCCTCAGGCCCCCGGCAGCCCCGCCAGACCCGCCACCAGGCTGACCCCGGCCAGGGCGGCGACGGCGGCCAGCGCCCCCCGCCAGCCGGGCCGGTCCCCCTCCAGGACCGCCAGGGGCAGGGCCATCACCGGCGCCGTCGACAGCAGCGCCACGGCGAGCCCCCCCGGCAGGCCCGCCAGGGCGGTCTGCTGCAGGGCGATGCCGGCGCTGGTGCCCAGCAGGGTGGCGGCCAGGGCCAGGGGCCAGCGGCGCCCGGCCGGCCGTGGCCCCTGCACGGCCCGCGGCAGCCCCGCCAGCAGCGGCAGCATCACCAGCGCCGCCGCCGCCAGCCGCAGGGTGGCCGCCTGCAGCGGCTCCGGCCCGCCGGCCAGCAGTCCCGCCCGCGCCAGCAACGCCCCGCCGCTGCCACAGGCGAGGGCCCCGAGGGCCAGGGCCACCCCGGTCCCGTCAGCGGCCGCCCGATCGCTGCCCGCCCCATCACCGCCCGGAGGCGGCCCCCCCTCAGGCCCGTCCTGCCGGGGGGCGCGCTGGTGCACCACCAGCAGCACCGCCAGGGTGATCAGCCCAATCCCCAGCCACTGGGCCGGCCGGGGCACCTCCCCCAGCAGCGCCACCCCCGCCAGGCTGGTGACCGCCGGACCACCGGCATCGATCGTGAGGGTGCGCCGGGTGCCCAGCCGCCGCAGGGCCGCAAAGAACAGCGTGTCCCCCACGGCGATCCCCAGCACGCCGCTGAGGGCCAGCAACAGCAGCGAGCGCGGCGCCATCCGCCACGGCAGCACGAGGGCCAGCGGCAGCAGCAGCGCCACCGCCAGCAGGTTCTTGAGCAGGTTCAGCCGGGCGGCCGAGAGGGAGGTGGGCAGCCGGCGCCAGAGCAGGCTTGAGAAGGCCCAGCAGAAGGCAGCCGCCAGGGCGGCGGCGACGGGGGCGGCGGACAAGGGGCCGCGGGAGGGTGGGAGAGTTGCGATCATCGCCTGATCGCGCCCATCGCCTGAGGCCCCCTTGAGCGGATCCATCGCCGACGCCATCAGCTTCTTCCGGCTCAGCTGCGGCCGCTGGCGCTCCCAGCGCAGCAGCCACCACCTGCTGCACCGCCGCGCCGAGGCGGGCGGCTCCTTCATTGAAGTGGTGGAGTTGGAGGCGGCCGATCCGCGCCTGGAGGCCATCGCCGTCCTGCACGGCCAGGATCCCGCCGGCCTGGTGGGCGGCTGCCGGGTGCGCTGGAGCGGTTCGATGGCCTGGGACAAGGCCGGCGAGGCCCACGAGGGCGAAAGCGTCTTCGGCCTGATCCCCACCGATGAACGGGGCCGCAGCGGCCTGCTGCTGCGCGACCGCGGCTACGCCGAAACGGCGCCGGTGGCCGGCCACTTCGCCATGGACGACCGGGACGGCCTGCTGCTCACCACCAGCTACGAAACGATGAACAGCCTGGAGCGCTTCAGCTTCGCCGGGCCCGACGTGCGCCTGCGCACCAGCACCGTTGAGGGCCTCTCCAACACCGCCTCCTTCTGCGTCGAGACCCGCATCGCCGACGGGGCGGCCGGCGCGAGCGGCATCGACGCCGACGCCACGGGCACCCCGGCGAGCCCCGAAACCGCCTGCCTGTCGGCCCTGGGCTGGTGACGGAGACCGCGTTGGTGTTGTGTCGCCAACGTTACGGACTGTGAGCCCTGCCCTCCCGGGCCCGGGGCCGCCGGGGCCCTACTTCTACGATCCCCAACGACGGATGCCGGACCACGCGTGGCTCTTCCACTCCTCAAGTACGCCCCCACCTCCCAGAACTCGCGCGTTGCGCCGTTCCGGGTGGGTTCCGACGAGGACCCCAAGGCCGTGTCCATGGACAAGGCCATGGACCGGGAAGATCAGAATTTCGTGATCGAAGCGGCCTACCGCCAGATCTTCTTCCATGCCTTCAAGGTCGACCGCGACCGCACCCTTGAGTGCCAGCTGCGGGACGGACAGATCACGGTGCGGGATTTCATCCGCTCCCTGTGCCTGTCGGACACCTTCAACCGCAGCTTCTACAACCTCAACAGCAACTACCGGGTGGCCCGCCACCTGGTCGAGAAGCTGCTGGGGCGCCCGGTCCACGGCAAGGCCGAGGAAATCGCCTGGTCCGCCGTGATCATGACCAAAGGGGTCAAGGGCGCGGTGGACGCCATCCTCGACTCCGAGGAGTACCTGAACGCCTTCGGTTACGACACCGTCCCTTACCACCGCAACCGGGTGGTGGGCTCCCGCGAGGTGGGCGAAACCCCTTTCAACATCACCTCCCCCCGCTACGAGTCCTACTACCGGGGCATCCTGGGCTTCCCCCAGATCGTCTACACCGGCAAGTCCCGCAGCTTCCCCGAGCGTGCCCAGCAGCGCCGCGGCGGCTTCCCGCAGGACTACCTGCCATGGGTCCGCACCCTGCCCGCCCTGCGCGGCGTCGGCAGCGCTGCCGCCGGCAACACGGGCATGGACTACCTCTCCAAGGTGCCCTACCGCAGCATCGGCCGCTGAGCGCGGCCCTCGCCGGCCTCCGATTTCGCCACCCCTGCAGCGTCACAGCTGCAGGGGATTTTTTGTGTGAGCGCCTGGGGCGGGGGGGATCGGCCGCGCCACTGGCCGTCAGTGGATGCTGACCACGGGCGACCGCTCCTGCCCAAAGCCGGAAAGGTCCTCCAGACTGATCCCAAACGAATTCTGATGTTGTGAGCCAGAAGACGCTGACCTCCCTGGCGATGATGACGCTGCGCCAGCTGCGGCAGATCGCCAGCGACCTCGGCGTCTCGCTCTACAGCCGCAAGTCCAAGGAGGAGCTGGTGGAGGCCATCAGCACCCGCCAGGTGGAGGAGGGTGAGGGGCGCAGCCTCGAGCGG
>NZ_JAYGHX010000012.1:0-74400 GCF_034931325.1 Cyanobium gracile UHCC 0139
GCCATGGCCGCCATGACCAACACCGGCGACAGCCTCATCGGCAGCCTCTGCCGCGACATGGCCGCGGTGCGCCAGCACTGGCTGCAACTGAAGGGACAGCGAGCCGTGTGCCGGGACGATCGGCTCCGCCTGAGGCTCGGCCGTGAAACCTGCCGACTGGAACAGCGGCGCTTGGAACTGCAGCGACAGGCCCGTGCGCTGACGCGCCTGCCCCTGCGCGATCCCCTCGGGGTCGCCTTCCTGCTGGAGATCACCAGCCGGCCCCTGGCCGCCTGAGCCGCGCAGGGACGGGAGCCGGTCCCCGCGGGTTCAGACCTAAGGCGCCGGCGGCGCCTGCGCCGCCGCCAGTTCCCCGTCAATCAGGAGCATGGAGGCAGCCTCCTGGCGCCCGAATCGCACCCGGCCGAGCAGGTGGGCCGCACCGTTCTCGGCGGCAATCTGGCCCTGGATCATCGGATCGAGGAAGACGGTGGTGCGCACATCGCCGGCGCGCTCGGCCATGGAATAGAGCAGCTGGAGCGACGTGGTGACATCGGCCTCGAGGCTGAAGGCGTCGGCCAAAACCGACTCGGGGTCACTCCATCGCTGGCAGGGGGCGGGCAGCTCCCCGAGGTCCACCGTCTGTCCACGGGCGATCAGATAGTCGGCCATCAAGCTGGCATGCAGCTGTTCGCCGCGGGACTCGGCCATGAGGTGGGCAGCGAATCCGCGCAGTTCCCGCTCGGCGAACCAGATGGACATGGCCCAGTAGGCGGCGCTGGCCTTGCGCTCCAGGCCGAGGTGGTCCTGCAGACCCTCGAGCAGCCCAGCCTCCATGGGCTGGGCCATGGCCCTTCCGGCGGGCCCGGTGGCCACCGCGGTCTTGGGTAGGGAGGAAGTCGAGGAAGTCATCGTGAGCGGCCTGGGGGGAAGGACCCATTCACCGTCCGCACAATTTAATGAGCCTGGTAACGAAACGACCCACTGGGGAGCGACCCTTTCCGCAGGGGTCGCCGGAAGGTGTCGCCGGGACGGGTCCCATGGGAGGCCGCCCTGCGCGTGCCCATGCTCGCCAGGGCGCTGCTCGGCCTGCTGAACAACCGCGAGACCTGGCTCTGGTGCCATGGTCAGCGTGGCCCGGTGTCCCCCAGCAGGCAGGCCACGTGGGCGGCACTGGCCGACGCCAGGCCTTCCAGGTCGTAGCCGCCCTCCAGAGCGGAGACCAGACGGCCTTGGGCATGGTCCGCCGCAATGGTGAGCATCAGCTGGGTGAGGGCCGCGAAATCGCTGTCCTGCAGGCGGAAATCCCCGAGGGGATCTCCGGCCCTGGAATCGAAACCGGCCGAAATCAGCACGAAGTCCGGGGCGAAGGCCTCAGCCAGCGGCAGCAGCTCCTCCCGCCAGGCGGCCACCAGCTCGGGCCCCGACGTCCCAGCCGGCAGGGGGCAGTTGCAGGTGGTGCCGGCGCCGGCCCCCTCCCCCTGATCCCGGCGGGTGCCGGAGCCCGGATAAAGCGGCGCCTGGTGGCTGCTGAAGAACAGCACCGAGGGGTCACCCCAGAAGATGTCCTGGGTGCCGTTGCCATGGTGCACGTCCCAGTCAACGACCAGGATCTTTTCGAGACCATGCACCGCCTGCAGATGGCGGGCGGCGACGGCCACGTTGTTGTAGATGCAGAAGCCCATGCCCCGCGCGGCACTGGCATGGTGCCCCGGGGGCCTGACAACGGCATAGGCCCGACGCACCCGCTGGTCCATGACGGCCTCCACTGCCGCCAGCACACCCCCCGCGGCCAGCCGCGCCGTGCGCTCCGAGTGGGGGCTGATGGCGGTGTCACCGGTGGAGAGCTGGTCACGGCCCGCCTGGATGTCCTGCTTGACCCGCTGGAGATAGCCCGGCGTGTGGCAGCGCAGCAGTTCCGCATCCGTGGCCGGACGAGGCGGCAGAATCCGGCAGCGGGCCAGCAGACCGGCCCGTTCCAGACCCTGGATCACGGCATCGACCCGGGCGGGGCACTCGGGATGCCAGGGGCCGGTGAGGTGCTCGCGATAGCTGGCGCTGCAGACGATGCCGGTGGTCGGGTCCGGCGTCAGTGGGGCAGAAGGCAGACCGAGCTGGCGTTGCCCCTCACCCCCACCGCTCGGCTCGGAACCTGGGGCAGCCATTCCGGACGCGACGACACCTCACTCTGCTGCATGGCCAGGGCGTCGGCGGGGAGCTGTTCGGTGAGGACGACACCCATCGAATCCCGCGCCCAGATCTCCACATCCGTGGCGGGCGGGCAATGGAAGGTGAGCACTTCAAAGGGAAAGACAACACGCTCGAGGAAGAAATCCTCGGGTCCGCAGCAGCGGATGATCCGCATCCGTTCCGAACAGTTGCGATAGCTACAAAGCAAGGCGTCCATGGCTCCCTCCAACCTGACTGCAACCTGACCATGGCATCAACACACGCTCCCCTGGCCGTGTCCGTTGCCGATGCGACGAAGGCTCGGCAATGAGTGTTTCTACCGCTTAAAGGAAGCTCAACTGCGTCTGAGCCAGTTCGGAGCTCCGCTGAACCAGTCACCCAGATCGTCCCGGCCGGGATTGAATCCGCCGTTGTCACAGGGGTCGCCCAGATCCAGCGAGCCCATGAAACGGTCGAGTTCCGATTCGGGCTCCCCCCTTCGCTGGGTGCGCTGGGCCCGCCGCAACCAGCTCCAGACACTGGCATCACGATCAGCGAACTTCTGAACATAGATGCGCTCATGGAGGCTGACAGGGCGGGAATCGGCAATCCTGCCGATGATCTCCTGGAGCCTCAGACGGGTGGTTGGTGTGAGCATCTTGCCAGTCATCCATTGGCAGAGGATCTAACCGTTCTGAGGAATCGAACGGTGCCGAGGATCACAGAATCCAGCCACCTGTCAGGACTTGGTGAAATCGATCCATGCCTGCTCCGGCGCCACTCTCTCGTCGCCGGCGGCAGAATCGCTAGACACGATCACGCGGCCGAGGCCACGGCCGCTCACCCTTGATTTCCCCTGCAACGATGGGCGCCCCCCCATCCCGACCGTTCGATACAGCCCCGCAGACCCTGCGACTCGTCTACGACGGAGGCTGCCCCTTCTGCCGTCACTTCGCCCTCAGCAGCGAACTGCGTGGCGGGATCCCCCATCTGCAGATCGTCGACGGGCGGGCCGACGCGGCCCTGCGCCGTGACCTCCGGGAACGGGGCCTGCCGCTGGCACAGGGCGCGGTCCTGCTCGAGGGGGAGAGGGCCTGGCACGGGGCGGAGGCGGTGCGCCAGCTGTGCGCCCTGATGCAGCCCAGCGATCCTCTGCTGCAGCTGCTGGCTTCACTGTTCGACGGACCGTCCCGCAGCCGCCGGCTCTACCCCCTGCTGCTGGGAGCGCGGCGCCTGGCGCTGGCCCTGCAGCGGCTGCCGCTGGATCCCGACCGCCCCTGAACGACGGGGCCCTCCGGCCCCCCTGGCTCAGGGCAGCGGCGGCAAGGGCGCCCGGCCCGCCACGGAGGGACCCGTGCCGATCGTCTGCAAGAGCGGGGAGGGATCCACCGCCACCAGCCGGCCCTGGCGCAGCTGGCGCCACTCGAAGTGCAGATGGGCCGTCGTGGCCGAGCCGCTGCTGCCCACCCGGCCGATGGGCTGCCCCGCCACCAGGCTCTCCCCAGGCAGAACCGCCACATCCAGCAGGTGGGCGTAGAGGCTCTGCCAGCCGAGACCGTGGTCGATCACCACGAGCAGGCCGTAGCCACCCACCTCATCCACCAGCCGCACGGTGCCCGGCAGCACGGCAAACACCGGCGTGCCCTCCGGGGCGATCAGATCGAGGCCGGTGTGCATGCGCCAGGCGTTGCGCGCGTCAGCCAAGCGCCAGCCGAAGGGGGCCTGCTCGCTGGGCTGCAGGCCGAGGGGGTAGCCCAGGGCTCCGGCCTGCTGCACCGGGAACGCCCCCACCGGAGCCGGCCGGTAGCGGGACCGCAGCGGGTCCGGCAGACGGTCGTTCTGCCCGAGGTCCCCCACCGGCACCTCGAGGGGAATCTCCGACGGCCGGGGCGGCGGCTCCCCCATCGCCAGCAGGGGAAGGGGCGCCAGGGACAGGGGCAGCAGCCAGGGCAGGGCCAGCGCCGTCAGAAACCGTCGGAAGCGGGAGTCCATCCGCCTGCTGCAAGGGAACCGTGCAGGTCTTGGTAACGCCCCCGGCCGTCGCTGCCAAGGCGGGATGCCCATGGAGACCGGCTCGGTCAGGGACCGCTGGCCATCTCCTGGCTCTCCGGCAGAACCACCATGGCATTGGCGACGGCGGTGTCCATCACAATCCGCAGCGCCAGGCAGGGATCGATCACCTCCCGACCCATGGTGATCGCCTTCTGGGCCACCAGGCCGAACAGGATCGGCCACTCCACCGGTTCGGGGCAGAACCGCTGCGCCAGCGGCAGAAGAGCCGGCCAGAGGCTGGGCAGCGCCTGCAGGGATTCCGGCGACGGCTGGTGGGCGTCGGGCACCTGCGGCACACCGAAGTCCCCCTGCCCGAGGCGTTCGATCCCTTGGCGCCAAAGGGCCGTCGGGTCCGGCAGGTCCGTGCAGCCCGCCTGCTGGGCGGCCCCGGCGGCCAGACCCCAGGTGGAGGTCGGATCGTTGAACAGGGCCTGGACGAGCCCCTCACCCACCAGGCAGGAGCCCCCGTCCCCGGTGTCCACCACATGCAGCCCCGCGAGCTCCGCCCGGCCGGCCGCCCGGGAGCGGGCCCGCACACCGACCTGGCAGGCCTGGCCCGCCAGGGCACCGCAGACCGCCAGCAGCGATTCGACGTGCACACCCCGCTCGGACGCCATGGCCTTCAGGAGCCGACGGCTGATCTCTTCGGCACCGATCCGGGCCCCGACCAGGGGGTCCTGGACCCGGCGGGCGGCGATGGCCTCATCGATGGCCGCATCGAGGGGATCGCGGGAGGGAGCTGTCATGGCCGCAGGGAACGGATCTCACGGGGGTCCATCACCAGCGTTCCCGGCCCCCGTCGCGACGCCATCGCCGCCACGGCAAGAGGGTGGGTCCGGCAGGGGAGATGGATCACCAGCGCGCCCGCGCGCTTGTCGCACCAGCCCTGGGGTCGGGGATCCCTGGCCGCCATCGGTGGCCAGGGATCAGGAAAGGATGCGCTGCGCTCCATCGGGTCATCTTCTCCTCACGAGAGCGTCACAGGGCGGAGCGGTGTTAGGACTGTGGGGATTCTCTCCATGCCCGATGCGAGCCCTCAGCTTCCTCTTCGCCCTGATGGTGGGTCTGGCGATGGCTTTTCTCGCACCGGCGTTGGCCGGCGGCCATGGTCAAGCCACCGCGGCGATGGCAGCTCCCGAAATGGCCGTAATCGCTCCCGTCTCCACCGGCGAGGCTGACACCGACAGCATGGCAACGGATCTCCTGCCCACCGATGTGCTCGCCAGCGACCTGCTCGCAGAACTGGGCATCGATCCAACCCTCACCCTTGATGGCGCCGTCTGAGTCGCAACCAACCTCTGCACGCAACGGTCGGGCTGGCACCTGAAACCATGGCTCGCACCCTGCTCGACACGCGCCTGACCCTGGTCTCCCTGCGGCAGGATCAACACGCCAGCGCTTCCTCGGAGGGGTCCGATGGGGCTGTCGGCAAAGGCTTCGCCTCGGCACGCTCCCGCGGCCATGGCAAGCCCTCGGGCACCAAGGGACGCCGCAAGAAGGGCACGGGCCTCTCCGCCGCCGACCACGGGCCCCTGGGCCGGAGCCCCAGCCTGGAGGCCATCGAAGCCAGGGCACGCCTCGGCCTGGCCCTGGGGGGTCGGCTGCGGGAGGCCGATGTGACGGTGGCCTGGAAGAGGGCCGCCGCCGAGCATCACCCCGACCGCGGAGGGCGTCACTCCACCATGCAGGCGGTGAATGCGGCCAGGGATGTCCTGCTCGGCAGGGGCCTCAGCTGACGACAGGCATCGGAACGATGCGCCCGCTCACACCACCCCCGGAAGCAGCCACCAGCTGCTTTGCCGATAGGCCTCGAAGCCTGGATAGCGTCCGGCCATGGAAGCATCCTTACGGATCATGCGGGACAGGTACAGCGCCAGAACGGAGGCGGGCAACAGCCAGGCCCACGGCGACCCGGCGATCACTGCGAAGCTGCTGTAACGGAGCAGGTCGCCAAGGTAGTTGACATGGCGAACGCGGCGCCACGCCCCATCCGCCACCAGGGTGGCCCCCAGGGCCTTGGCGGTCCCCTTCTGCACGTCGGCCGCCGTGTTCAGCAGCGATCCGAAAATGTAGAGACTGAGCCCCAGGGCGATCGTCAGCGGAGCCATGGGCATCGGATTGGCCATGGCCAGCCAGCCCGGCACGGCATAGAACACCCCGACGTAGAGCACCACCGCGACGGCCTGGGGCGGCTGAACCACCTCGGTGAAGAGTTGGGTGGTGCGCCAGGGGAACAGCACCTCCTCGAGCAGCCACCAGAGGCAATAGCTGACGTGAAGAGCCAGATAGATCGCGACCCGCTCGGAATCCAGGCCCAGCACCAGGGCAGGGATCAGCAGCCCCACGATGGTGGTCACCTTGGCGATGTTGATCGCTTGCAGCTGGGTCATCGGCGGCTGGGTCATCGGGGCCCGACGGGGTCCCATGCTGGCAGGCGGCTCAGCGCCCTGGAGGGGCCGAGGCGGGGAAGCGCTCCAGATAGGTGGCGACCGCCAGGGGACGGGGCTGGTTGTAGCCCACCGGCAGCCAGAGGTCGCCGGCAGAGGAGGCGTAATGGATCTCCCAGTGGTAAAGGCCGGTGAAGGCCGCCGGATCCATGCGCAGCAGCTCGGCGTACAGCAGCACGGCCCGGACGTAATACCGGCTGTTGTTGTAACCCCAGAGTCCCCGGCGGATGTCCCGCAGACCTCCGCGGCGCACCAGGTAGCGGGCCGCGGCATGGATGGCGTCTTCGGGATCGCGAATGTCTCCCTTGCCGATGCCGGGCTCGGCCCAGGTGCTGGGGAGGAACTGCATGGGGCCCCGGGCGTCGGCGACCGAGACGCCATCGATGCGGCCCATGCCCGTTTCGACCAGGTTGATGGCGGCCAGGACCTCCCAGGGAATCCCGGTGGCGGCGGACGCCTCCCTGTAGTAGCGGAGCAGGTCGGCCGCGGGCTCCGGGGGGATGATCCGCCAGGCGGGCACGACGGCGGGCCGTCGGCCTCCCCGATGCATGGCCAGAAACTCCCGGCGAGCCGCCAGGTGGCGGTCCATCACCCCCCGCCAGTGCAGCGGAAGGAAGGCCCGCACCCTGGCGGCCAGGGCCGGATCGGCGGCGAGCCGGCGATAGGTGACCTGCTGGCGATGTCCCAGCTCACCGAGGAGCCCGGGCGGGGTGGCGGCGGACCGGAGGGCCAGTTCGGCGGCCGCCAGCTGGGAAGCGATGGCAGCAGGGTCCGCCGGCAGCCGGGGATAGGCCCGCAGAGCGGGCTGCGGAGGCGACAGCGGTGTCGCCGTGGGCGCAGGCTGCACCGACGCGGTGACCGCCACCGCCGCCGAAGCCAGCAGCAGGGCCAACAGAACGGGTGTGACGACGCGCATGTGCAGGGGGAGCGTCGGGCGGCAGGAGGATCGGGCGTTC
The DNA here is from genome assembly GCF_034931325.1 of Cyanobium gracile UHCC 0139. Lineage (GTDB taxonomy): Bacteria > Cyanobacteriota > Cyanobacteriia > PCC-6307 > Cyanobiaceae > Cyanobium > Cyanobium gracile_B. The sequence goes on from NZ_JAYGHX010000012.1 coordinate 7,604, forward strand.
AGGTCTTGGTCAACCAGTAGAACTGGTAAGCCTGCAGCACGATGCGGCTGCCGGACTGGGACGGCCGGCGACCCGTGTGAAGATCAACCAGTCCGTCGTGACTGTTGAAGACCGATGGCACCAAGCTGTCGAAATCGAAAAAGCGGGGCTGGTCGTTGAAGTTGGCCACCACCATCACCAACTCCGATGGCCGCAGATGGTTGGTTCGCACGAACGCCAACAGATGGTCATTCTCCAGCGGCAGGATCTGGCGATTATTGAAATCAGCGAAGGCAGAGATCTCCTTGCGGATCGCGATCATCTTCTTGATCGCCGAGAAAATCACATACTCCACGGTTCCCTGCTTGCGCCTGAGCTCCGCCCTGTCCCAATCAATCTTTGGACGATGCACCCAGCGGGTGTCATTGCACTTGCTGGGGTCGTCATAAAAACTGTAATCGTTCAAGACACCCAAGGCATCGCCATTATAGATGAGTGGAATACCACCAAACGACAGAATGATGCCGTGCATCAGCAGAATGCGGCTGATGGCTGTGGCGATCAGCTGCTGATCCTTCGATTCGAGTGCCGACTCCAGTCCAACGAGTGAGGCCAGGGAGCCGCAGATTCGCGCATCACCCGTGGTGTCATTGGGCATGAAGGTAAGTCCCCTCGGAATCGCATCGAAATCCCCTTTGAAATAGTCGATCAGAAAGCGCCGGTGGGCACGGGGGTCGTAGCCCACCTGCTCGATGTCGATATCATCGAAGCCGAAGCCGATGTCGTCATGGCAACGGACGTAGTTAAGCCAGGTGGCTCGCTCCAGCTTATTGGGCAGGCTCTTGAGTCCCTGGCAGAGGAGCCGCGTGTTGCGGGTAGCCACAGCATCCCAAAGCAATGCCATCAGGGTGGCGTTGTAAGCAATTTCACATTCTTTGGCCACGATGGCGTCTTCGCCGAAATACTTGGTGATCTCGGTGGGGGCCACAATGGCCTCGGCGATGAACAGAACACCCGGCGCGGTCACCTGGCAGCAGTCCTTCATCAACTGCAGGATGAGGTGGGCCTTGCGTTCGTTCTGGCAGGTGGTACCGAGCTTCTTCCAGAGGAAGGCCACGGCATCGAGCCGTAGAACATCCACGCCCTGGTTGGCCCAGAACAGCAAGACATCGAGCATCTCGATGAAAACCGCCGGGTTGGAGTAGTTGAGGTCCCACTGGTACTCATGGAAGACCGTCATGACCCACTTGCCCATCTCCCCATTCCAGGTGAAATTCCCCGGGTCGCTCTCGGGGAAGACCTCGGGCATACTCTGCTCAAAGACATCAGGAATATCCCTGTCGTCGAAAACGTGGTAATAATCCTGATAGTGTTGTTCCCCAGCCATGGCACGCCGGGCCCACTCGTGTTCATCCGATGTGTGGTTCAACACAATATCCAGCACCAGCAGAATCTCACGCTTCCTGAACTCGTCGGCGATCCTGCGGAGATCATCGAGGGTGCCGACCCTGTCATCAATCCGGCGAAAGTCACTGATCGCATAGCCACCGTCACTCTTGCCGGATGGGCACATCAGGATCGGAAGGATGTGAACCATATTGATGCCCAGCTCCTGAAAGTAGCTGATCTTGCTGGCCAGATCTGCCAGGTTCTCCGCAAAGCCATTGGAGTAAACTGCCATCCCAACCCACTTCTGGGAGAGGAACCAGTTGTAATCATCCTCCCGACGCATGTCGAGCGATTCAAGATCAGCCGAACGATCAATGTAACCCCGAGCCATAGTCTCGACGAGACGCAGGAGCTGGAACTTGAAGTCGTCTCGATGACCGTAGAGGGTGACGAACAATGAATGGATGGCATAGAAGTTTGCACCCAGCCTGGTGTAGAAATGACGTAAGTCCTGGCGGCGGATCTCTGGACGAAGGTCATCCAGAATTGAATTCAGCAGCGAATGGGAGATTTGCTCGTACATCGACTCAGCCAACCCCCCATGACGTCAGGAACTGTGCATAGACCGACGGATCATCGATGGTGGCCCCACGGCGTGACACCAGGCCCGCAGCGAAATCCCCGGCACGGGCCAGGCTCTCGGCCCATGGCCACCCCTGGCTGAGTCCCAGCAGGAGCACGGCGGCAAACCCGTCCCCCGCACCAACGGTGTCGACGACCGGGCCAGCGGCGGCGGGAGCGACGGAAACGACCTCGCCGCCACGCCAGAGCAGAGCACCGAGGGCACCACGGGTAACCACAAGGGTCTCCAGCCGGTGGGACTCGGCGAAGCGATGCATCGAGGCGGCCAAGGCGACCCCGTCGTCCTCGTCGGGCGGGGCGTCAGCGGTCAACAGGGCCAGCTCCGCCGCATTGAGCTTGACGTGGTGGGCATCCTCCACCAGGGGCAGAACCGTCTCGATTGACCACCAGGGGCGGCGCAGGTTCACATCCAGGACGATCGGACCTTGATGCCGCGACTTCAGGGACGTCAATGCTGCCGCCGATGCGGGGTGTCGGAGGGCCAGGGTCCCGTGGTAGAGGAGGCCCATGGCAGAAACCGCGCACGGTTCGGGTGGATCGATGAAGTCGTAGGCACTGCCCGAGACGATCTCGTAGCGGGGCTCGCCACCCACGAGGGTCACGCTCACCTGACCGGTGGGATGGGACGGGTCTGACTGCAGAGCCGAGACATCCAGGCCCCAGCGCCCCATGGCGGAGCGGATTCGTTCGCCTCTGCCATCCCTGCCGACCCTACTGACGAGTCGGGGAGCCAGGCCGAAACCCCTCAGGTGCCAGGCCACGTTGAACGGGGCACCACCGAGGACCTCGGTGGCATCCGGAAAACAATCAAACAAAACTTCGCCGAAAATCGTGATCGAACAGTGCGTCTGCATCGGGTCAATCCAGCTCCCTCACGGCATCGGCATGGAAGTGGCCGATGCCTTCGAGGATGCCGGCACTGTAGTTGCCATTCATGCCCAGGAAGCCTCCCTTGGCAAGATACAAACGATCCCTCGTGCCGCTGCGTTCAGATTCGGCCGTGGCCTGAGCCGCCACGTCGGGATGGGCATTGGCGACCAGCACGGCAGGAATGGCGCTGGTGAGAACCGAGAGGTCATTACCACTGTCACCGGCAAAGATCGTCTGCCCGTGGGAAAATCCTTGCGCACGCATGAGAAACTCGACCGCATGGAGCTTTCCCGCCCGTTGCGGGAGAATATCCAGCAGCCCGATGGCTGCATTCTCGTCGATGCTGTGAATCAGAGAGGCAGCGATGGCGTGGTCCTCAAGGCGGGTAAGGATTTCCCTTGTCAGGACCGGCAGATCGGCATCCAGAGGGATGAAGTAGCTGAGTTTATGGGAATTCTGTCTGTTCTCAGGCTGCAGAGCCAACCCGGACAGACCAGCCAGAACCATCGCCAGATCTGACCAACCAAAGCCCTGCCAGTCGTGAGAAATGTGCAAAAACCACGCCTCCAGAGGAGACCAGCCATGGGTCCGTTTGTCGTAGATGGAACTGCCAACATCCCCAATGATCCAATCGGGCTCAGGAAGGCGGTACTCCTGGATTGCCTCTTCCACCAAGGCCAGATCTCTACCGGTCACGTAGGCCAGCGCCGTGTGCGGCCTGGAGACCAGACGCGCAAAGGCCGGGCGTGCACCCACCGACTCGGTGGAATCTCCGTTGGGCAGCAGGGTCCGATCGAGATCGGTGCAGATCAGAAGAGGTTCCATCAACGAATGGCGAACGGTTGCGGCATCAGTGGAAAAAACCATAGTGATCAATGGCCTCCAGGATACCCGCCGCATGCGATCCCTCGGAGAAATACACCCTTTCGGAATCATTGAGTTGGTCCAGCTCATCCCGATGGGGGCTGTCCACGACCACGCCCAGCGTGTTTCCCCGGAGCATATCCTCATCGCCCCGGGAGCCTCCATTCACCAGCACCTGCCCAAGGGGAATTTTCCACTGGTTGGCTACATATCGCAGGGCCTGTCCCTTGGACGCGCGGGCGGGAACAAAGTCAAGAAACTGACCGAAAGAGAGACTGGTGTGGGCAGCAAGTTCATGCTGACGCAGAAGAGTGAGAATCTCCTCCAGGGGAGGAGCCTGATGTTCATCGTAGTAATACGACAGCTTGAAACGGCTCTGGTGCTCCTTCGCCTGCAGGGTGAGGCCGGGCAGCGGTTCCATGAGTCGATGCAGGACCTGGGGGGTCCACAAATGGTCAATGTGGTGAGTCCAGGCAATGTCCGTGGTCAATTGGGGTGGGGTATAGATCTCCGTGCCAAGGCTGGTGATCAGGACATCGGGCATCGGAATCGCATGCACCTTGAGAAGCTTGAGGACAGAATTGAGCCGTCGACCGGTCGCAATACCAAAAAGGACTCTCCGGTGATGCTCCCGAATCAACTTCACAAACAGCGAAAGCGCCTCAGGATCGCCGAGCAGGGTGTTGTCGATAGCCGTAAAGATGGCGCGGGTTCGGGTTTGTACGGCCGGAGCCGTTGAGAGCGGAGCTGGACGGGCCGTGACACGAGCCTGAAGAACGAGACTTCCCAGACGTTCGAGATACTTCCTGGCATGGGCTTCCCACGAATAGTACTTGGCTACACTCACCAGACCGTGGCGGGAGAACGTCGCCCATAAGTCCTCATCCTCAAGGATCTTCAGCAGCGCTCTGGTGATGGAAGCCTCATCAAGGGGATCAATCAGCAGGCCATTTTTGCAGTTTCCAATGATGTCGACGGGCCCACCCACTTCGGTTGCCACAAGAGGCAGTCCGCTCGCCGCCGCCTCCAGCAAAGTGAGCCCGAACGGCTCCGTGAGTGCCGGGTTGACAAAGACACCTTTTGATGACGCCGCCAAGCGATAGATATCGGCCACATCGCTGGGGGAATGGTGCTTGGGCAAAGCCACCAGTCCACTGAGCTCATGGCAGTCAATGACCAGCAGCAATTCCGTGAGAACATTCTGGGCGCCTTCATGGAGCTCACGAATGTCGTTGCGATTGCCTGCCACGATGACAAGATTGGCGATCTCCCTGAGACGATCGGATTTGCCATAGGCTTCCAGAAGGGAAACAATATTCTTGCGCTTATCTGGCCTTGAAAGAGCCAGAATCATGGGTTTATCGGGATTGCGGAGATATTTGCCTAGGGTCTTAGTGAAGGCGACAGGTGCATCTCCAGGGCCGGGGGGATGGAACTGGTTCAGATCGGTTCCCGGTGGAATGACCGACATCTTCTCTGGGGTATAGCAATCGTAGAGCTCATATTGGTCTTCAATCTCATTATGTGTACTCGTGATGACAAGATTGGCACTGTTCAGGACATCTTCTTCGGCACTGATCCTCTCGGCCATCCGGTAGCGCTGCTGAATCTCCTCCACCGGCAATCCGAGGGCCAGAAGCCGCCTCACCTTGTCCCGGCCAAGGGAGTGGCCCGTGTGAATAAGGGGAAGGCCGGTGAGGTGGGACAGACGAACACCCACATAGCCGGCATCGGCATAGTGACTGTGCAGAACATCAGGTCGACGCGGCTGGCGAAGAAGCCAGGAGTGGAGCTCATCCGTGAAGGCATCAAGGTGGCCCCAGAGCTCTTCTTTTTGGAGGTAGAGATCAGGGCCCGCAGCGATTCGAATGATGCGAGCCTTGCTGTCGAGATGCTCCACAGGCCTGCCGTAATCCGGTGACACCTCAGGATCCCGGATACAGCGGGTGACCAGATCCACCTGGGCAACACCCGGCTGTCGAGCCAGGGCCCTGGTCAGCTCCACCACGTACTTTGTCTGTCCTCCGGTATCGGCGTCACGGCCTAATTCCAGATTCTCCCCTCGGATCAGGCCGTGAATGCTGATCATCAGGATGTAGAGAGAATGGTCGTTGGTATCCATCGTCATGGTTACGTGGCCGGACAAGCCTGCTGAGCACATCAAGGAAACCGTCAGACACGGAAAAAGCGAAACCAGCCAAGCCGAACGAGAGTGGCTGGATGATCACAACCCCCTGCATTCTACGGATAGTTATTCTACCTCAAATAGCGTCCAACGACCATAGTTTTTTTTCGCGGATGGCACGTCTGAACCGTGTTGCATCCCTGCGTGGACGACATCAGCCGTCCGCCCACCGGCCGAGGGCCTCGAGCACTGGCTCAGCCCAGCAGCCAGCGCAGCATCAGGGCAAGCTGACCGACGATCCCCCTGCCGGTGAGCTCCTCGCCGATCAGGGCCGCGGCGAAACCGATCATCGCCACCCGCCCGTTCAGTCGCTCAACACCCGAGAGGGCGGCCCGGTTCCAGGGGCGGGAAGTGGTGAGGCCCTCCCCAAAGCGCTCCAGAGGCTCGTACTGAAACGCCCGGTCGCCCACGGCCGTGCTGCCCTGTTCCCTGGTGGGCTCCTGCTTGCTGCCTTCGTCCACGGATTCCGCCCTCGGGTTCACCCAGCCTATGGGGCCCCGGCTGACGGGTGGCCCGCTGCGGCCTTTCCCCCATAGTACAGGCGCACCAGGGCTCCGCCATGGTGCCCGGCCAGAGCGATCCTGCGGTGCCTCCCCAGCGGACCAACCCCCTTCGCTTCCGCGAGGCCCGAGCCGGGCACCTCGCAGGGGTGGCCATGGCCGGCCAGCCGTGGTTCATCGGCCGGATCTGCGAGCTCAGCGGCATGTCTCCGGCGGATTTCGCCCGGTTGCTCAACATCGACACCGGCGACATCGAGAGAATCCCGACACACTGGATCGTCGACCTCATTGGCGACGACGGACTTCTCAACGACCGCAGTCCTGGCCAGTGATCGATCAGTTCTCAAGCAGATTGATGCGGTAAAGAACCTCCTCGAGGGCATCGGCAGCAGCTATGGCGCTGTAACGCTGCGGGTGATCCGGATCGCAGCAGGAGGGCACCGGCGCAAGAACTGTCCAGGGCCGGGCATGGCAGAACTGCACCACGCTGTGGCGTTCATCGGTGGCCCCAGGCGCCGCCACCACCCGATGCCAACCGGTGGGAATGCGTCCGTTCGAAAGCCGCTCCAGCATCAGCCCCGTGTTGATGATCACACGCCCGTCCGGAGGGGCGGCCTCCACCCATTCGCCGGACACACGCACCTGCAGCCCCGGGCCGGTGGCCCGCGGCAGGGCGGTGATCAGATTGATGTCACCATGGGCCGCCGCCCACAGATGTCCCTGCGCCGGCGCCTCGGCCATGGGGGGGTAGTGCAGGGCCCGGGTGAGGGTGGGGGCCTCCCACACCATCTCCTCGAAGAAGCCCTCGGCGCAGCCCATGCCCAAGGCGATCACCCTCAGAAAGCGTCGCTGAAGATCGTCGATCGCCCGGTGGAAGTCCCCCAGCACGGCGGTGATGCCGGGAACGGCTGCCTCCGGCAGAACCTGCTCGGGGTAGAACGACGGGAACCGGAGCCGCAGGGGATGCCCGGTGGGAAGGGGGGCAGACCAGTTCAGCATCTCCTTCCAGTCAGGCTGATCGCTGCCCGCGGCCGTCTCCACCAGCACCTCCGTGTAACCGGTCTGGCCGTTGGCGCCGGGCGCCCGGAAGCACCGCTTGGTGTCGGCGTCCAGGGCGAAGAACCGCTGCAGGAGCCCGTAGGCGGTGTCCAGCAGGTCGACGGGCAGATCGCTGCTGGTGTAAACGAAGCCGCTGGCCAGGCTGCGCCTCACCCCATCGACCACGGCGTCACGGGCCCTCCCGTCGCCCCGCTCGAAGGCCAGCAGGTCCACATCGAGAATCCCCTCGTCCATCGGGCGTCCAGCTCAGCGGCGGCCGTTGACGATCACCGGGCTGCCGCCGCCCCCGGCCGCCCCCGGCAGGGCCGGCACCACCGAGGTCTGACCGTCCCATTTATCCAGGAACAGCTTGTAGAGCACCTGGTCATCGAGGCTGGAGTTGAGGGTCTGGTAGCGCTTGGCTTCCTGCTCGGCAATCAGCACCTCCGTCTGGGCCCGCAGCAGTTGCTGCTCGGCGATCTGCTTCTGCTCAATCGCGGCGCGGTATTCCTCGGCGATCTGCAGACCGGTGAGATCCAGACCCTGGACGGTCACGTAGTCGAACTTGCGCAGCTCCTCGGCCACCTTCTCCTGCACCAGTTCGGAGATCGAGTTCCACTCGGTGGCGATCGTCACCAGTTCGTACTGGGAGAACACCGACTTGAGGGCCTTCAGCAGGGACGGCTGGATCACCCGCGGATAGATCTGCTGGTCGTCGGTGGCGATCGTTTCGTAGATGCGACCGGCCTCGGCGGGCTTCATGGCGTACTTCACCGTGGCGGTGGCCTGGATCACCTGCAGGTCCTTGGTGAGGGTGGAGAACTGCTCCGGCCGCACCTGGGTGCGCACGTCGAAAAGAGAGGTGTTCTGGGCCAGGGGGATCTTGAGGTTGGCCCCCGGCTGCCGCGGCGCCCCGGTGACCTTGCCGAGGGTGGTGACGACGGCGACGCTGCCCGCCGGCACGATGAACACCGTCTGGGTGAGCAGCACCAGCCCGGCGAGCACGGCGGCGAAGACCAGCTGCCAGAGGCCGCCGAAGCCGTTATCGGCACCGGAGCGCATGGGGGATTGCATCGGAGACCTGAACACCTGGAGAAGCGACGACCCTAGGCAGCGCCGCAGGCCGGGGGACGCCATCGTGGGGACGCCAGGAGGACGGTGGAGGGCTGGTGCTGCGGTTCCTGCTCGAACTGGTCCCTCCCCTGGGCCTCGGGCTGTTGCTGGGGGTGCGGTTCCCCGGGCTGCCGGGACGGCTCGCTCCGCCCTTGATCACCTGGGGCATCCCCATCAGCCTTGTGGCCCTGCTGCTGCGGGCGGGCTTCCGGGCCGAGCTGGTCGCAGCGGCCCTGATGGCGGCGGCCGCCTCGGGCCTGGGCCTGCTGCTGCTGCGCCTGCCGGCCCTGGGCCGGTACGTTCCCGGAGGAAGCCTGCAACTGGGTTGCATCGTCGGCAACACCGGCTACTGGGGGTTGCCTGTGGCCCTGGCCCTGCTCCCCGCCGAGGCCATCGGCTTCACGATCGCCTTCGATCTGATGGCCACCCTGATCACCTGGAGCCTCGGTCCGCTGCTGGTGGACCGGCACGCCGGCAGCGTCAGCCGACAGCTGCAGATGCTGGCCAGCAGCCCGGCCATGCGAGGGCTGGCTCTCGCCGTGCTCCTGCACCAGACACCCTGGAGCGCGGCGCTGGCCCAGTGGCTGTGGTGGCCGGCCCGGCTGGTGGTCCTGGTGGCCCTGGCCCTGGTGGGGATGCGGCTGGGCCTGATGCTGCGGCGCCGCTCTGCCGATCCGGTCCGGGGATCCGCCCTGGTGGCACCCCTGGTGGGCAAGCTCCTGGTGCTTCCGATGGCCATGCTGCTGCTGGCCAGCCTGCTGGGACTGCCCTCACCCTTGCGGGACGCCGTGGTGCTGCAGGCGGCGGCCCCCACCGCCCTCTCGGTGCTGCTGCTCACGGAAGCGGCCGCTGCCGGACAGCCAGAGGCCGCCGGAGCCGGGCAGCGGCAGGTGAGCGAGGCGGTGGCGACGCTGGTGCTCTGGAGCACCGCCCTGGCCCTGGGCACGGTTCCGCTGTGGTGGTGGCTGCTGAGTGGTCCCCTGGGGAGCTAGGACAGGCCAACACGCACTGCCCGTTCGCCTGCGGCCATGGCCGGTTCCCTTGCCGAGCGGCTCGACCGCAGCCTCTCCCGTCTGAAGGGAATGGCCGTGCTGCCGGTGCTGATCCTGGCGGTGCCCTGGGTCCAGGAGATCATCGACCAGGTCTTCTTCGGGGGTCGTTGGAACCTGCCGATGGTGCCGGGAGGCCCCTTCCTCGGGGTGCTCACCGCCCCCTTCAGCCATGGGGGCTTCGGTCACCTGATCAGCAACAGCCTCTGGTTCCTGCCCCTGTCCTGGCTGGTGCTGGCCAAGAGCCGGGGTGACTACCTGGCGGTGTGGCTGGGGGTCTACGCCACGGCCATCCCGGTCTGGCTGTTCTGGCACCAGGCCAGCCACGGCCTGTCCGGGGTGATCTACGGACTGCTGGGCTACCTGCTGCTGATCGGCTGGCTGGAGCGCCGCCCCCTCTCGATCCTGCTGTCGCTGAGCGCGCTGTTCGCCTACGGGGGGGCGCTGCCCAGCCTGCTGCCGTTCCTGAGCCCCCCGGGGGTGAGCTGGATCGGCCACGCCTCCGGTTTCGCCGGCGGCGTGCTGGCGGCCCTGGCGATCCACCGGGAAAGCGGCGGTTAGCACCCATGCCGCCGCCGCCAGCCAAGCCCGGGCCGCCTCGCCCCGACCGCCGCCGGCAGGCTGTTCTGGCGTCCGTCCTGGCCCTGGCGCTGCTGGTCCTGCCCCTGGCCAGGGGTGCCCTGGGCGCGGCGGCCCCGCCGCCGCCCACCAGCTACGACCTGGCCTGGCGGGCCCCCTTCAACCGCCCGGAGCACTATCCCCTGGCCCGTCGGCCGGATCCGGCCCTGTACCGCCCCCACCGCGACTGGTTCGGGCGCCTGATCCTTCCCGCGGTGGCCGAGATGGCCCCGGGCGGCGGCGACTGGGTGTGGCTGGAGCTGGAGCAGGCCCCGGCGGGCCAGGACGCCCTCGTCGGCCAGCGCCTACGGCTGGGCTGGCAGGACGAGCCGATGCTGCGGGCCCTGGTGGGCAAGGTGCGCACGCCGGTGCGGCTCGGGGAGCAGGCCCGGCTGGCGGCGCAACAGGGCAATGTGGTGCCCACCCGCCTCGACGGCCGCAACAACGTCGGGCCGCTGCAGACCCTGGCGGGGGCCCATCCCCACGACGACATCACCGTGGCGCTCGAGGAGGTGGAGGTCGAGCGGCGGGACGGGGACACCGTGCTCCGCATCGGTCGCCCGCCCCTGCAGAGCACGGGCCGCTGGGTGGCCCTGGTGCGGCTGCTTTCCCGCGACCCTCTCGACCCGGAGCGCTTCCAGGTCCAGCACTACGACCGGGGCCGGGGGGACTTCGGCGGCCCGACCGAGACGGTGCGACTGCCCCGCCAGCCCCCCGATCGCCATGGCCGGCGCTTCTTCGATCCGCAGGGACTGCTGGAGTCCCCCGCAGGCAAGGACGGCTGGTACCTCTACGGCGCCCCGGACAGCGACGGGACCTTCACCGCCCAGGCCCTGGAACCCCGCCATCTCACGCGTCTGGAGAGCGACCAGGTTCTGCGGGGCACCGCCGCCGGCCTCAACGCGATCAGCCGGATCAACTGGAGCGACGGCCAGACCCAACGCGGCCGCTTCAACCGGGTGGGCCTGGATCCCGATGGGGAGCACGCCCCCTGGCAACCGGGCGACCGATCTCTGGTGATCCACAACTTCGGCGGCATCGGCGGACCCGATGGCGAGCCGATCAGCGGCTTCACCGTGACGGGCCATTTCGCCTTCGGCGCCGCCCGGGTGGTGATCGATCCCTTCAGCGGGGAGCCCCGCTTCGACCTGCGCTACCACCAGATCTACGCCAACAATCCCAACGGCATCGTCTCGGGCAGCCAGGACTGGAGCGCCTACACCGGCAACCTGCAACGGGGCTGGCTCGGTACGCGGCCGATCTCGGACGTGCTGGTACGCACCGACCCCCTGCTGCTGGAGGAACTGGCCATCCAGGCGGAGGTGCTGATGGCCCGCTACCGCAGTGGCGACGGCAGCGGCGTCTCGCTGGTGTCGCCGGCCATCTCCTGCGTGCAGGATTCCAGCCAGGCCCTGTGGATCGCCATCGACCAGCTGCGCCGCCGCCGCCGAGCGCTTGACGGCAGCGAGCTGCCCCGGCTCGCCTCCCTGGCCCGCTCCCTCGATGCCCTGCTCACCCCCTTCGGCATGGTCCGCGCCGACTGGCGCCACAACGCCGCGCTGATGGACCGCCCCGGCGATGCACCGGACCGCTTCAGTGCCAGCCCCAGCCTCTGGGATGGGCTGCTCAGCTGGCGCTCGATGCTGCCCCGCCGTGCCCACGACGAGATGGCCCGGGTGTTCCTCCGCCACGGGGATCCGATGCATGTGCTTCGCACCAACCAGCTCCCGGGCGCCGACCGACGCCTGGCCCCCTTGGCGCCGACCCAGCTCCTCGGCCAGCTGCCCGTGGTGGGCCTGGCCCTGCCCCGGCTGATGGATGCCTACTTCACGCCCCTCAGTGGAGCCGGTCTGGCCCTGACGGTCCTGCTGCTGGGGGCCTACGCCGCCATCGCCCTGCCGCTGGGGCGCCGCAGCGGCTTCCTGCCGGCGACGGGTTCGGGGGGGACGCCCTGGGTGCTGCTGCGCCGGGCCCCGGCCCTGCTGCTGACACCGGCGCTGGTCGAAGAGACCCTGTTCCGGGCCGCCCTGCTGCCGCACCCCCTGGAGGGACTGGGCATGGCGGACACCATCGCCTGGGGGGCCCTGAGCGTGGGGCTTTTCGTCGTTTGGCATCCGCTGGCGGGCCGGCTCTGGTACCGCCAGGGTCGGAGGCTCTTCGACGACGGCCGCTTCCTGCTCCTGGCCGGTCTGCTGGGGCTGACCTGCGTGATTGCCTACGACCTCACCGGATCCATCGCGGCACCGGTGCTGATCCACTGGCTGGTGGTGCTGATCTGGCTGGAGGGGCTCGGGGGCCGGCGCTGGTTGGGCGAGGGGCCTCAGGGATAGGCGTTGGGCACGAAGAACTGTTCGTTCATCGGCGGACGCTGGTAGTCGGCACCGCTCTTGCGGGGAGGCAGTTCGATCGCCTTCGGGGTCATGTCCTCGTAGGGGACCTTGCTGAGCAGATGGCGGATGCAGTTGAGCCGGGCCCGGCGCTTGTCATTGGCCTCGACGGTGAACCAGGGAGCCTCCGGGATGTTGGTGTGGGCGAACATCTCATCCTTGGCCCGGGAGAACTCCACCCAGCGGTCCCGCGATTCCAGATCCATCGGGCTCAGCTTCCAGCGGCGGGCCGGGTCCTCCAGGCGGGAGCGGAACCGGGCCTCCTGCTCGTCATCGCTGACGGAGAACCAGTACTTGATCAGGGTGATGCCGCTGCGCACCAGCATGCGCTCGAATTCCGGACAGGAGAGCATGAATTCATCCACCTGCTCGGGCGTGCAGAAGCCCATCACCTTCTCGACGCCGGCCCGGTTGTACCAGCTGCGGTCGAACAGGACGATCTCCCCGGCGGAGGGGAAATTCTCGACGTAGCGCTGGAAGTACCACTGGCTCTTCTGCTGGTCGGAGGGGGTGCCCAGGGCGACCACGTTGCAGCCGCGCGGGTTGAGGGGCTCGGTGATGCGTTTGATGGTGCCGCCCTTGCCCGCGGCATCCCGGCCCTCGAACAGCAGGATCATGCGGTAGCCCACATGCTTGGCCCAGTACTGCATCTTCACCAGCTCCACCTGGAGCCGGGCCAGTTCCTTCTCGTAGAACTTGCGATCCAGCTTGGGGGGGCGTCCCTCGGAATGGTTGGCGAGGTCGTCGAAGATCGGCGAGGGCCTGTAGAGATCCGACTCACTCACCCCGGAGGAGCCGAGACCATTGCCGATGACCGAGTCGGACCCGTGCTTGGATCGGGATTCCTTCTTCTTCGGGGATTTGATCTTCAGGGTCTTGATCTTGAGACCACTTTTTTCCTTTTTGCCCATACCGCAGCGGGGGGTGTGCTGCCTCTGCAATAGCCGATCAACGCCCCCCCGAGAGCAGCAATAAGCACCCGCCGGCAAAGCGTGGGATTTTCTTCATGTTGGCCCGGTGGCGCCCATGGGGGTGGCGATCGGGGACGGCAGGTCGGAAGCGGCCACCCACTGGGCGATCAGCTGCTCCTGCCGCACCAGCCGATAGCGGTTCCGCTCACAGGGGTGCTGCCGGTACTGGTCCATCAGGCTCTCCAGCCTGGCGATGAGGGAGAGGTAGACGGGGTGGTTCTTGTTCATCACCTCAGCAGTGAGGCATCAGCAGGCAAAGGGGAACGGGGCCCTGGCCAGGGGGGCCCTCAGCCGGCGACGCTGACGCCGGGGGCCCACTGCGCGATCAGCTGCTCCTGGCGGACGACGCGGTAGCGGTTGAGTTCGTTGGGCAGGTCGGTGTACTGCTCGTTGAGTGCACGGAGCTGCTGCAGAAGCGCATTCATGACGGGATGGTCTTTGTACATGCCGGGCATTCGTCTGCTGACCAAACCTTAACTGAATCGGAAGGGCCGCCACCCCCCGGCGCCGCTCGGGTCAGCGAACCCCCATCGCGGCCCGCTCCGACCCGGGGAGGCAACGGCGCCGGATTGTCCCCGGATGGGGGGCGCGCCCCGGCCGCCGATGGACGACAGTGGAAGGATCTCTGCGGGGCCTGCCCCGAAGGATGGCCGATGACCGCCCGATCGCTTCCAGCGTCCCTGCCGAAGGTCACGATCCCGAAAGTCACCATCGGTGAACTGGAGGCCAACTATTCGATGTACTGCAAGGCCCTGCGGCTGCTGGTCCGGGAAGGTCGGACCCTCAAGAAGATCCAGCGCACGGTCTGCTGGCACCGACTCGAGCAGCTGCACCAGTGCCTGCCGAGCCAGTACAAGGACCCGGACTACCTCTTTCTGCTCCTGCGCCGCGAGACCAACCGCAAGGCGGCCGGTCTTCCCTGTCCTTCCTGAAGCCACCGCCCCCATCCCGTAGCAACCGTCACAACCGTCCCGCCCGGGGGCCTTCAAGATTCCAAGGCGGAAATTGCTTCTAGGGTTCCGGTCCCCCACTCCTGGCACTGCCATTGCTGGCCTTGCCGGCAGCCGGAGGGACGCCTGGTCCGAGAGAAGCGCACCCACCGGACCCCGAGAACCCTGTTCTCACCGGTGTGTGGCACGGAGGGACAAAAGCCCGGGAGACCGCCCCATCCCCACCGTGCCCAGAGGTCCGAATGAACGATCCGTCCAGCGGCAGCCAGGCCGATGCGGCCGATGCCTTCGACCGGGGTCGCCCACCCATCGGCAGTGAGGGGGCCCGGGCCCTCGAAAAGGAAGCCGCCCTGCCCCTGACCGGCTGGCAGCAGGAGGTCGACCAGGGCCTTCGTTATGGCCTGGAGGCGGCCGAGAGCATCGTCGATCGCCGCATCTCCACCTTCTCCCGTGGGGAGCTGCCCCACTACGCCGGCATCAACACCTTCATGAAGGCCCCCTACCTGGAGGACGTGAACCGGGTGGGGGAGTTCGACGTGGCGGTGGTGGGCGTGCCCCACGACAGCGGCACCACCTACCGCCCCGGCACCCGCTTCGGCCCCCAGGGCATCCGGCGCATCTCGGCCCTCTACACCCCCTACAACTACGAGATGGGGGTTGACCTGCGCGAGCAGATCACCCTCTGCGACGTGGGTGACATCTTCACCATCCCCGCCAACAACGAGAAGAGCTTCGATCAGATCTCCAAGGGCATCGCCCACGTGTTCGCCAGCGGGGCCTTCCCGATCATCCTGGGCGGCGACCACTCGATCGGCTTCCCCACCGTCCGGGGCGTCTGCCGCCATCTCGGCGACAAGAAGGTGGGCATCATCCACTTCGATCGTCACGTCGACACCCAGGAGAGCGACCTGGACGAGCGCATGCACACCACGCCGTGGTTCCATGCGACCAACATGGCCAACGCCCCGGCCGAGAACCTGGTGCAGCTGGGCATCGGCGGCTGGCAGGTGCCGCGGGAAGGGGTGAAGGTCTGCCGCGAGCGGGGCACCAACGTGCTCACGGTCACCGACATCTGCGACATGGGCCTGGAGGCGGCGGCGAAGTACGCCATCGAACGGGCCACCGACGGCACCGACTGCGTCTACATCTCCTTCGACATCGACTGCATCGATGCCGGTTTCGTGCCGGGCACCGGCTGGCCCGAGCCCGGCGGTCTGCTGCCGCGCGAAGCCCTCAAGCTGCTGGAGCTGATCGTGCGCAACGTGCCCGTCTGCGGCCTTGAGGTGGTCGAGGTCTCCCCCCCCTATGACGTCAGCGACATGACCTCCCTGATGGCCACCCGGGTCATCTGCGACACCATGGCCCACCTGGTGGTGAGCGGCCAGCTGCCTCGCAAGTCAGCCCCGGCCTGGCTCTCCAGGGACTGCAACATGCAGGTCGACCGTGCCTGGAGATAGAGCATGCATGAAGTCGACATGACGCGCTGCCTGCTGCTGTCCATGAACGAGTGGAAGCAGCAGCACGCTCCCCGGGTGCCGGCCGTGGATCGGGTCCATCTCGAGGTGGGCACCTTCACCTGCGTCGAACCCGACCAGCTGGTGGTCACCTGGGCCGATGCCGTCAAGGGCAGCTGGCTCGACGGCGCCGAGCTGGTCATCGAGTCGGTGCCCCTGGTGGGGCGCTGCCTCCGCTGCCAGGCCACCTACAGCCCGGATCCCGCCGACGGTTTCCGCTCCCCCTGCTGTCAGCACCCGATGGAGGAGATCGTCAGCGGCCGCGAGCTGCGGATCCGCTCGGTCGCCTACGGGTTCGAGTCCGCCCCCTCACCGACCAACCCCGTGTCCCATCCCACAGCCGCCCGCTGATCCGCCATGCACATGCCTCTCGAAGACAGCCTCGGTCTCAACCTGCTGGCGGCCAACCAGCACCGGGCCGAGCACAACCGCGAGCACTTCGACGCCTGGGACCTGCTCTGCCTCAACGTGATGAGCAGCCCCGGCGCAGGCAAGACCTCCCTGCTGGAGCGCAGCCTCGCCGCCCTCGCCGGCCGCTGGGCCATGGCCGTGCTGGAAGGCGACATGACCACCCTGCTTGACGCCGAGCGGCTGGAAGCCGTGGGGATTCCGGTGGTGCCGATCACCACCGGCCGCGCCTGCCACCTGGATGCCGCCATGGTCAGCGGCGGCCTCAAGCTGCTGCGCCAGCGGCTCGATCCCGCCGCCCTGGACATCCTCTGGGTGGAGAACGTGGGCAACCTGGTCTGCCCCGCCGAATTCGCCATCGGCGAGCACCGCAAGGTGGCCCTCCTGAGCGTCACCGAGGGGGACGACAAGCCCCTCAAGTACCCGGTCATGTTCCGGGAAGCCGACTGCGTGCTGATCACCAAGGTGGATCTGCTGCCCCACCTGCCGGTGGATGTGGAGCGGATCGAGGCCCACATCCGCCAGGTCAACCCCCGCACCGCCGTGTTCCGCCTCTCCGCCACCACCGGAGAGGGCTTCGAGGCCTGGCACGACTGGCTCGACGCCCAGCGCCAGGCCGTCCAGACCGCCCCCGCCCTGCTGCACGCCTGATGAGTCACCAGCATCCCGCCTCCGATCCCACCACGGCCCTGCAGGCCGACCTGCGTTCGAAGGGGGTCCGCTATGCCCTGGCGAGCTTCGTGGACCTGCACGGCGTGAGCAAGGCCAAGGCCGTGCCCCTCGAACACCTCGGCCAGATGATGGCCGGCTCGGAGCTCTTCACCGGGGCGGCCCTCGACGGCGTTCCCCAGGAGGTGAGCGACGACGAGGTGGCCGCCGTCCCCGATCCCGCCAGCGTCACCGTGCTCCCCTGGCAGCCGGAGGTGGCCTGGTTCGCCAGCGACCTGCATCTGCATGGCCGGCCCTTCGACGCCTGCAGCCGCCACATCCTCGGCCGGGTGCGCCAGGAGGCGGCGGCCATGGGCTTCCGCTTCAACCTCGGCATCGAGACCGAGTTCTTCGTGCTGAAGAAGGGGGCGGCGGGCGGCTGGGTCCCCTTCAGCGACCGCGACACCCTCGACAAACCCGCCTACGACGTACGCGGCCTGCTCGACAACCTGCCCTGGCTGGATGAGCTGGTGCAGGCGATGAACAGCCTGGGCTGGGGGGTCTACTCCTTCGACCACGAGGACGGCCCCGGCCAGTTCGAGACCGACTTCGACTACGCCGAGGTCCTCACCATGGCCGACCGGCTCACCTTCTTCAAGCTGATGGCGAAGGAGATCGCCCATCGGCACGGTCTGCTGGCGACCTTCATGCCCAAACCCTTCGGGGACCGCACCGGCAGCGGCGCCCACTTCAACATGTCCCTGGCGGACCTTCAGAGCGGGGCGAACCTGTTCGCCACGCCAGAGGCGACCCCCGGGGCGGTGACCCGGCTGGCGGAGCACTTCATCGCCGGTGTGCTCCGCCACGCCCCCGCCATCTGCGCGGTGATCGCCCCGACGGTCAACAGCTACAAGCGCCTGGTCGCCCAGGGGAGCATGTCGGGATTCACCTGGGCGCCGGTGTTCGTCTGCTATGGCAACAACAACCGCACCAATATGCTGCGCATTCCCTCACCCGGTGGCCGGGTGGAATGTCGGGCAGCCGACATCTCCTGCAACCCCTATCTCGGCGGTGCCCTGATGCTGGCGGCCGGCCTGGAAGGGATTCGGGAAGAACTGGATCCCGGCGCCCCCAACCTGGTGAATGCCTACACGCTCAGCGCGGCGGAACGGGCCGAACGCGGCTTGAACATGCTGCCCCGAACCCTTGGGGAGGCGGTGGAGGCCTTCGCGGCGGATCCACTTGCCGAAAGCGTATTCGGTGATGCCATGTACAAATCATTTATCTCCTACAAACGTGAAGAGTGGGAGTCTTACCACTCTGCTGTCTCCGAATGGGAACAGCAACGTTACCTGGAGTTCTTCTGACCCTCTTTACCGGGAGCTCCCTGCACCCGACACCCCCCAACACCCCCACGGACCCACGTCCTGAGTCCATCCTGGAGCTCGCCATCGGTGCGACCCTCCCCATCTCCTCAGCCACCACCATTTCCCCGATTCCCGTGATGTTGAAAGCCACCCTTTTCCGTCGTCAACGCCGGGCGATCGCCCTCGCCCTGATGGCAGCCCTCGGGGGAGGATTGCTGGCCGGTTGCCAGCAACCGGCCAGTCAGGAGACGCCCGTCAAGATTGGCTACAGTGCCTGGCCGGGTTGGTTCCCCTGGAAAGTCACCGAGGTCAAGGGGCTGTTCGAGAAGCAGGGGGTGCCGGTCGCGATGCAGTGGTTCGACGGCTATCTGGACTCGATCAACGCCCTCAACGCCGGCCAGCTGGACTGCAACAGCCAGACACTCAACGACACCATCAGTTCCGTGGCGGGGGGTGCCGACCTCCAAGTGGTGCTCCAGAACGATTTCTCCACGGGCAATGATCAGATCATTGCTGCGGCGGAGATCAAGTCGATTCCCGATCTGAAGGGCAAGAAGGTCGCCGCCGAGGAAGGAACCGTCGACCACTTCCTGCTGCTGAAGGTGCTCAAGGATGCGGGCCTCTCCGCCAAGGACATCACCTTCGTCCCGCTCGAAACGGGAGCCGCCGCCGCCGCTTTCGCGGCCGGCAAGGTGGATGCGGCCGGTGTCTATGCCCCCTTCACCACCCAGGCCCTGAAGCGGCCGGGCAGCCGGGCCCTGGCCACCTCCAAGGATCACCCCGGGGCGATCAGCGATCTGCTCGTCTGTCGCACGGAGTTCGTCGCCAAGAATCCTGAGAAGGTCCAGAAGATCGTCAACGCCTGGTTCGCCACGCTCAACACGATCAAAGACGATCCCGCCGGCACCCTGCCGATCCTGGTGGAGCGTTCCGGCGTCAGCGAAGCCGAATTCAAGGAGTACAACGCCGGCACCACCATCCAGACCCTTGAGGAGAACCGCAGCAACTTCAAGCCGGGCACAACGATGTTGTCCCTGCCCTATGCCGCCGAGCAGATCAGCGCCTTCCTGCTGGAGACGGGCCTGGCCAAGACCAAGCCTGACCTCACCAATCTGCTGAATTCCCAGTTCGTCGACAACGCCCGTTGAGCACCATGGCCCGGTCCCCCGCCCTGCGCCGCTTCCTCCGTCACCCCTGGGTCTTGGGGGTGCTCGGCATTCTCACCGTCTTCCTGGCGTGGTGGCTGGTCACCTCCAGCGGCATGGTCGACAAGCTCTTCCTGCCGGGCCCCGGGGCGGTGTGGATGGCGGGCAGCGGCCAGTTCCAGCGCGGCATCCTGGTGGCGGATGCGGTGGCGAGCATCAAGCGGGTCTTCATCGGTTTCGTGATTTCCGCAGGGCTGGCCCTGCCGATCGGCATCGCCATGGGCACGAACCGCACCATCTGCCACTTTCTTGAGCCACTGATGGCACTGATCCGCTATATGCCGGCTCCTGCTTTCATACCCCTGCTGATCATCTATTTCGGCCTCGAGGAACTGCCGAAGGTGATGCTGATCTTCATCGGCACCTTCTTCTTCAACGCCCTGATGATCATGGATGCGGTGAAGTTCGTTCCCTCCGAACTGGTGGAAACGGCCCTCACCCTGGGGGGACGGGGCCTGCCGATCCTGACCCGGGTGGTGGCCCCCTACATCGCCCCCCAGGTGCTCGACACCTACCGCATCAACATGGCCTCGGCCTGGAACCTCGTGATCGTCGCCGAACTGGTGGCCGCCAACGAGGGCCTGGGGAAACGCATCAGCCTGGCCCAGAGATTTCTGCGCACCGATGAGATCTTCGTTGGCCTGATCGTGATCGGCCTGATCGGCCTGATGATCGATCTGGGTTTCCGTTTCATGATGCGACGGGCCTGCTCCTGGGCCAACTGACCCCCATGCACCTCCAGGTCTCCCAAGTCTCCAAGAGTTTCGGCGAGGGGCGGGATCGCAAGCTCGTTCTGGAGAACATCAGCTTCGAACTGGTCTCGGGTCAGTTCATGGCCCTGGTCGGTAGTTCCGGCTCCGGCAAGTCCACCGTGATGCGCCTGATCGCCGGTCTGGAGCGGCCCAGCGAAGGCACGATTCAGCTGGACGGCGTGCCGGTCCGGCGCCCCGGCTCCGACCGGGGCATGGTGTTCCAGAAGTACAGCCTCTACCCCTGGCTCACGGCGGCGCAGAACGTCGCCTTCGGCCTGTCCCTCCAGGGACGGGACAGGGCTGAGATCCGCGAGCGGACCGCCTACTTCCTCGACGTGGTCGGGCTGGCGGACGCGGCCCGGCTGCTGCCGCGGGAGCTTTCGGGGGGCATGCAGCAGCGGGTGGCCATCGCCAGGGCCCTGGCCACCGAGCCGAAGGTGCTGCTGTTGGATGAACCGTTCGGGGCGCTGGATCTGCAGATCCGCGAATCGATGCAGGAATTCCTCCACGACCTCTGGAAGCGCACCGGGCTCACCGCCTTGCTGATCACCCACGACATCGAGGAGGCGCTGCTGCTCGCCGGCACCGTCCACATCATGGCGCCGCGCCCCGGCCGGATCGTCCACAGCGTCGACGTCCAGCTGGACCGCTCCGACCTGCGCCACCTGCGCGTGTCCCAGCCGTTCCTGGAACTGCGCGAGGAACTCGCCAGCCGCCTGCGCAGCCTGGATGGCTCCCTGCTCTGAACCGTCTGTTCCATGGACACCGCCAACCGGGCCGCCTTTCTGCCGACGGAGCTCTACGGCTCCCCGTCCGTCGCCGCCCTCGAGCGCGAGCACTACGCCACCCGCTTCTGGCACCCCGTCGCCGCCGCCGCCGATCTGCCGTCGGGGCATGTGCGTGCGCTGGAACTGCTGGGCGTTCCCGTGCTGCTCTGCCACGGCGGCGATGGCCTCGTGCGGGCCTTCCGCAACCGCTGTCCCCACCGGGCGGTGGCCTTCCTGGCCCCTCAGAAAGGCAGCGTGGCCTGCCGGAGACTGGTGTGCCCTTACCACGGCTGGACCTACGACCTGGGCGGCACCCTGCTGGCGGCTGCCCGGGAGTCGGAGTTCGTCGACCCGTTCGATCGCGGCGCATGGCCGCTCGAGGCCCTCGGCTGCCAGGTGCGGGCCTCCCTGATCTGGGTGGCCCTGGGGGCCGATCCGATCCCCCTGGACGACCAGCTGGATCTGCCGCTGCAGGAAGCCCCCGAAGCCCTGGCCCGGACCCTGGTGCCCCTGGCCTTCCACGAACGGGGGCTCGCCTGCAACTGGAAGATTGCCCACGACAACACCCTCGACGACTACCACGTCGCCATCGCCCACCCCACCACCCTGCATCGGCTGCAGGGCCCGGTGCGCGACTACCGCCATCGCTTCGGCACCTGGGCCAACGTGCTGGCCACCCCCTCCCCAGAAGGAGACGGAGAGTTCCTCACCTTCGGCCTGCCGCCTTGGAACCACCTGCTGCTCTGGCCCGACGGACGGATGGCGATGATCCAGTTCCTGCCTGAAGCGCTGGACACCTGCCGGATGCAGGTGTGGCTGCTGGGACCCGCCTCACGCCAGGAGGAAGGGGAGGCGCTGATGGCGGAGATGGTCCACTTCCTGGCCGAAGACCGCGTCCTGGTGGAATCGGCGCAGCGGGGCTACGGGGATGGGTTCCGCACCGGCCCTCCGCACCGGCTGGAGGCCCGGATCCTTCACCAGCAGGCGATCTACGCGGCGCTGCTGGAGCCCTGGTAGGCGTCGGGGCGGATGCCCAGGTAAGCGGCCTCCTTGAACAGGGCGCGCTTGGCGTCAGCGTCCTGGCGCTGCTCCGCGATGGCGTAGCGGGCGCGAAGGGAGGCGACCAGGGTGTCCTGGCGGGGGTCGGACCCTTCGCCGGAATGGCTGGCCGACGGTGTGGCGGTCGGGGCGTCGATCACGGTCATCACGACGTAACTCTGTTCACTATGAACACACTCTATCGCTGTTTCCGGCTAATGGCTGGCTGCGCAACCAGTGCGCCATCGCCGTGTTGATCGTCAGCAGATCGGCCACCGGACGGTCGGTGAACGGCAGCGTGGGCAGGTAGCCGTCCGGTCCGAACTCGGGCGTGAAACTCGGCGGCGGTGCCCCCCGTTGCACCGCCCGTTCGGCGAACAGTTGCCAGCAGGCCAGGTGGGCAGCAAGCGCCTCGGCATGTTCGGGCGCGAAAGGGTGGGACACCTGGGGCCCCTGGGCATGACCCACCCGGGCATGGATGTGGTCGACCCTGTCGGCCATCGCCTGCACCGGCTCCAGACCCGGGGTCATCAGCCGTTCGGCCACGACGCACCAGTGGCTCAGGTCGGCCGTCAGCCGCAGCCCGGGCACGGCCTCCAGGAGCGCCGCGATCGTCCAGGGCATCCCCAGGCAGCGGGAGCGGTGGGTTTCGAAGCTCACCGGCAGACCACTGGCCGTCGCCAGGGCTTCGGCCTCGGCCAGGAAGTCCCGTTGTCGCTCCAGGGGCCAGGCGTCGCTGCCGGTGAGCACGGTCACCCGGTGGGGGCGGAGATCGGCACAGCGGTTCAGCTGGGCGCCCAGTTCGGCCAGGTGCTGCGCCGGCGTGAGGGCCAGCTCGGGCACGTAGCCGCCGCCGGTGACCACCTCCAGCACCAGGGGGATGCCGCACGCCTGCAGGCAGTCGGGTCCGTCCGGGTCGCCGACCAGTGACGGATGGTGGATGTTCAGCTCCAGCCCGTCGAAGCCCCCCCGCTCGGCCGTCTCCAGGGCCGTGGTGAGGGGCCCCTCGAAGCCCCAGAGGGAGAAGAACAGCAGGGATGGCACCGGAGAACGCACGACGCAGATCCCACTCTTCCCTGCCGCAGGGCGCCGTTGGGTAACCATCCCCACCGGGCGCCATCCCCGGCGCAAGTGTTCGTGGCGAACGGTGTCCGGCGGACTCCGAGCGGGACAGTGGGTCGACGACGTCTCCCTCCGCCGACCAACGGCGACCTTCGTGACCGCCTCCCCACCCTCCGCCCCACCGGCGGCCGGCCCGGGCGCCGCTGCGCCGCTGCTGTCTGCTCCGCTGCTGCAGCGCCTCAACGAGCGACGGGACGGGCCCGGCTGGCGCCGGCTGGCCTTCCACCTGACGGTGCTGGGCCTGGGCGCCCTCCTCTGGGGATGGCCCATGCCGACAGCCCTCCCCACCGCTTCGTTCTGGGCCCTGCGGCTTGTGGGCCTGCTGCTGCTGGGCTGGGGCCTGGCCTTCGGCTTCTGCGCCATGCACGAGTGCGGCCACCGCACCGCCTTCGCCGGCAAGACCCTTAACGACACCGTGGCCTGGTGGGCCGGTCTGCTGAGCTTCTACAACGCCGATTACTACCGGCGCTACCACCAGTGGCACCATCGCTTCACCCACCAGCCGGGCCTCGATCCGGAACTGGAGGAGGCCCCCCCCAGCACGCTCGCCGGCTATCTGCTCGAGCTCAGTGGCGTGCCCTGGTGGATCGGCAAGCTGCGCGGCCACGCCGCCGGCCTGCGCGGTGACTTCGGCGGCAGGCCCTACATCCCCGCCGAGGCGACCGCGGCCGTCACCCGCTCGATCCGGCTTCAGGTCGCCGTCTACGCCGTCCTGCTCGCCGCCTCCCTCTGGCAGGCCAACGGCACCCTGTTCTGGTTCTGGCTGCTGCCCCTGGCCGTCGGCCAGCCCCTGCTGCGCTTCGTGCTGATGGCCGAGCACGGCGCCTGCAGCACCGACAGCGACGGCCTCAGCAACACCCGCACCACCCTGACGCTGCCGCCCCTGCGCTGGCTGATGTGGGACATGCCCTTCCACGTCGAGCACCACCTGTACCCCTCGGTGCCCTTCCACGCCCTGGCCGAGGCCCATGGCCATCTGGCGCCCCATCTGGTGCACACGGGCCAGGGCTATCTGGCGGTGCACCGCGACGTCCTGCGCGATCCCGCCCGACTCGCCCTCCCCTGAATCCCGATCCCTTGCACCCCAGACCCGCCCCACCGCGCCGCTTCGCGCTCGGGGACTTTCCTCTCGCGGCTGGGGGGACGCTTCCCTGCGCCTGGCTCGACTACCGGGTCTACGGAACGCTCGCAGGCGACCGCTCCAACCTGGTGCTCTACCCGAGCTCCTACGGCGCCTGGCCCGAGGACATCGACTGGGTGGTGGGACCGATCCTTGATCCCGAGCGCTGGTGCGTGGTGCTGGTGAGCCAGTTCGGCAATGGCCGCTCCACCAGTCCCAGCAACTCAGGAGCGACCCTTGCGGCCGGTCCCTGGCCCGTCGATCACCGCGACAACGTGGCCGCCCAGCTGCGGCTGCTGGAGGAGGTCTTCCAGGTGGCCGCGCCGGCCCTGATCTACGGCTGGTCGATGGGGGCCCAGCAGGCCTACCACTGGGCCGTGCTGGAGCCGGAGCGGACCCGGCGGATCTGCTGTGTCTGCGGCACGGCGCGCACCACCGCCCACAACCGGGTGTTCCTGCTCAGCCTGCGCCAGGCCCTCACCGCCGATCCCCACTGGGATGGGCTCCGCTTCCGGGGCGTGCCCGAGCAGGGGTTGCGCACCTTCGCCCTGATCTACGCCAGCTGGGCCGCCAGCCAGCCCTTCTATCGCCGCGGCGCCCATCGCCAGCTGGGCTACGCCAGCGTCGACGCCTACGTAGAGCAGGCCTGGCTGCCGGCTTACCGCCGCCACGACCCCCATGACCTGCTGGCCATGCTCGACGTCTGGCTGGCGAACGACGTGGCGGCCGCCGCCGGGTTCAGCGCCAGCGATGCCACGGGCGATGACGATCCCGAGGCCGACCTGGCCCAGGCCCTGGGCCGGATCCGCGCCCGCACCGCCGTGATCGCCGGCCGCCACGACCTCTACTTCACCCCTGAAGACTGCCAGGCGGAGGCCGCCCTGATCCGCGAGGCCCACTTCGAGGTCCTGGAGTCCGACCTGGGCCACCGGGCCGGCAACCCCCGCGACGCGCCCGCCGAGCAGCGCCAGCTGCGGGCCGCCATCGACCGCCTCTGCGCCGACTGACGGCTCTGCACCGACTGAGGGCCTCCGCCCCAGCCCCCTTCCCCCTCACCACCCCCGATGACCGATCTGGCCCGCTTCGCCGCCACCCATGGCATCCGCCATTTCCTCTTCTCCTTCTGCGACCTGTTCGGGGTGCAGCGGGCCAAGCTGGTGCCGGCGGCCGCGGCGGCCGAACTGGCCCGATCCGGGGCCGGCTTCGCCGGTTTCGCCGCCTGGCTGGACATGACCCCGGCCGACCCGGACGTGCTGGCGATTCCCGATCCCAGCAGCCTGATGGTGCTTCCCTGGCAGCGGGACGTGGCCTGGGTGGCCACCGATCTGCAGGTGGAGGGCCAGGTGCTGGAGCAGTCGCCCCGCTGGGTGCTGCAGCGCCAGATCGCCCGGGCGGCGGCCCTGGGCCTGCAGTTCCGCAGTGGCGTGGAGGCGGAGTTCTTCCTGATGGACCCGGAACGGGACGCCATCGCCGATGGACTCGATCGGCAGTCCAAGCCCTGCTACGACCAGCTGGCCCTGATGCGCCACTACCCGCTGATCAGCGAACTGCTCGACGGCATGGAGAGCCTCGGCTGGGGGCCGTACCAGGCCGACCACGAGGACGCCAACGGCCAGTTCGAACTCAACTGGACCTATGCCGAATCGCTGCTGACCGCCGATCGCCATGCCTTCTTCCGTGTCATGGCGGCCGCTCTGGCGGAACGCCATGGGGTGCGGGTGAGCTTCCAGCCCAAGCCGATCCCGGCCCTCACCGGCAATGGCGCCCACCTGCACGCCTCGCTCTGGGACGAGGGGGGGCGCAACGTGTTCCACGACCCGGCCGGGGAGAAGGGCCTGTCGGAGGTGGCGTACCGATTTCTCGCCGGCCTGCTGGCCCACGCTCCGGCCCTGTGCGCCCTCACCAATCCGGTGGCCGGCAGCTACCGGCGCCTGGCGCGGTCCGTCACCAGCTCCGGTGCCACCTGGTCCCCCTCCTGGATCAGCTACGGCGGCAACAACCGCACCCACATGGTGCGCATCCCCGACGACCAGCGGATCGAGCTGCGACTCGGCGACGGCGCCGCCAACCCCTACCTGCTCCAGGCGGCGGTGCTGGCGGCGGGTCTGGACGGCATCGAACGGCGGCTCGAACCCGGCCCCCGCAGCGATCTGAACACCTACGTGGAGGCGCCGGCGGGGGCGGCCTCCCTGCCCACCTGCCATGCCGATGCCCTGGAGGCCTTCCGCCACGACGCGCCGCTGCGCGAATCCCTGGGGGAGGCGTTCTGCACCGCCTACGAGGCCCTGGTGGCGCAGCGCAACGACGAGTGAAGGGCGAACGGAATGGCCCACCCCCCGCAGGGGCAAAGACCGGCACGATTGCCTATGGCCACGGCGGCCGGGAGGGATGAGAGTGAGCGCAGAAACCAGGAGGCTCCAGCGATGGAAGACACCCCGCCCGGTCAGATGTCAGGAGTGTGCTGACGGCAGGCCCCTGCTCCAACAGTCTTGTTCCCCATAACGGTTTCCCGGTCGTTCGCCGACCACCCGATGCATCGTTCAGGTGCCCACGGGTCCATGGAAACCGGCCCCTGGATGCCCCGGCCCCAGGTGCCTCCCTCCGCAGCTCCGACTCCGAAACCCACCCCCGGGGACTCCGATGGATCCCCAGCCCCGCTGACCTCCCCTTGATGGCGCGTCCATGGCGGAGGAGCATCCTCGGCTCCCTCCCCATCACCCATCCACGGTCCCCAAGGACCCATTCGTCAGCCCTTCCGATCGTCAACCCGATCTGATCGTCAACCGTCACACCGACCGTTCAACCGGAGTCACCACCGACATCAGACAACCCGAACCACGTCCGGAACATCACCGTTCCACCCCAAGCCCGGCGATCCTGGACGCCGGGCTTTTTCATGGGTCATCGACACCGGGGGAACCACCTAGATTTGCTTAACAATCGGTCAGGGTCGATGACACGCCTGCCCTGGGCCGTCCTGCTGCTGACACTGCTGGGGGCCCGTTATCTGGGCTGGCGCTTCACCGCCAGCCTCAACCTGGCCACGCCGCTGACAACCAGCCTCAGCCTCCTGACCCTGGCGGCGGAGCTGGTGCTGCTGGCCGGATTCTTCCTGCAGCTCTGGTTCACGCTCCTGCCCGAACGGCCGGCCCCCGCCACGGGGCCCATCCCCACCCCCGTCCCGTCGGTCGATGTGCTCGTGCCCAGCTGCGGCGAGCCTGCCGATCTGGTGGAGCGCTGCCTGCGGGGCTGCCTGGCGATGGACTACCCCAGCCACACGGTCTGGCTGCTCGATGACAGCGACCGACCGGAGCTGGCGGAGCTCTGCGACCGCCTCGGCTGCCGCTATGTCGCCCGGCAGGAGCACGCCCATGCCAAGGCGGGCAACCTCAACCACGGGCTGCGCCACTGCAAGGGGGAACTGGTGGCGGTCTTTGACGCCGACGTCGTGCCCCTGCGGCCCTTCCTGCGCCGCACCGTCGGCCTGTTCGCCGACCCGACCGTTGGATTCGTGCAGACCCCCCAGAGCTACATGAACGCCGATCCGGTGATGCGCAACCTGAGCCTGGAGCGCTGGCTTCTGCCGGACGAGGAAAGCTTCTACCGCTGGATCCAGCCCACCCGCCAGAACCTCAATGCCGTGGTCTGCGCCGGCACGTCCTTCGTGATGCGGCGCCAGGCGCTCGAGCGGGTGGGCGGCTTCGAAACGGACACCCCATCGGAGGACCTGGCCACCGGCATCCGGATCACCGCCGCCGGCTACCGCAATCACTACCTCTCGGAGAAGCTGAGCGCCGGCCTGGCTCCCTTCACGGCCGCGGCCATGGCGCGGCAGCGCTGCCGCTGGGGCAGCGGTTCGCTCCAGACCCTGCGCACGGGCGCCGATCCGCTGCGAATCCCCGGGCTCAGCCCGCTGCAGCGGCTGGCCTACAGCGAGGGCATCCTGCACTGGTTCACCTTCCCCGCCCAGCTGGTGCTGCTCTGCACGCCGCTCAGCCTGGGCCTGCTGGGCATCGCCCCGATCCTTTTCTCCGGCGATGCCCTGCTCACGATCGCCATACCTTTCGTCCTGAGCCAGCTGCTGCTCACCCGCTGGCTGAGCGGGCACGCCCGTGCCGCGATTCTGCCGGAGCTGTACCGCTGGATCTTTCTGGTACCGGTCTGTGCCGCCGTGGTCGCCACAGCCCTGGGCCGGCCCCGGCGCTTCCGGGTCACCCCGAAGGCGGTGGTCGGCCGGGACTCCGGCCCGGATGCGGGCCTGCTGCTGCCGCTGCTGGCACTGCTGGCCCTGCAGCTGGTGGCGCTCTGGAACATGGCCCCGGGTCGGCTGCCGCTGCTGGCAGGCCAGGAGGGGCTGCCCCCGGTCTCGGCCGCCACCGTCGGGGTGGTGCTGGGCTGGAGCCTGCTCAACGCCCTGTTGCTGATGCTGGCGATCCGGAGCTGCTGGGATCGGCCCCACCGGGATGGGGTTCCCTGGTTCGCGGTGTCGGTGCGCGTGCAGCTGCAGCACAGCGGCGGGATGGTCCACGGGCGCCTTCGGGCCGTCAGCGCCACGGGCGCCGAGCTCGGCCTGGAGTGCCCGGAGGACGCTTCGGTGCTGCAGGCGGCCGACAGCCTGACCCTGGTGGGTCTGGTGCCGGGTCTGGCGCTGCCGTTCCTGGCGATGGCCCGGGAGGACCGTGCCATCGGTGGGGTCTGGGGACCACTCTCCCCGCCCCAGCGGGATCAGCTGGAGACCCTCCTCTACCGCCGCGAGGGGCTGTGGCCCACCCTGCGGGCCCCTTTCGAACTCCGCACCCTGCCCCTGGTGCTGCTGCGCACCCTGCAGCGGGTGGAACCGGAAAGCTGGTTCCGCCGCAGCCTCATTCCCCAGCTTCCTCCGCTGGTGGGGCTGCCGCTCCCCAGGCGTGCAGACCTTCCAGCACGGGCAGGAGCGCCCGACCCCGCTCGCTGAGGTCGTATTCCACCCGCGGCGGCACCTCACCGAAGACACGCCGGCAGACGACGGCATCGGCCTCCAGCTCCCGCAGCTGGGTCGTCAGGACCTTGTGGCTCACCCCCACCAGGGACCGCTGCAGGGCCGAGAAGCGCTGGGGACCATCGCGCAGCCGGCAGAGGATCATCAGCTTCCAGCGACCGCGCATCACCTGCAGCGCCAGCTCCGCCGGGCAGAGCTCGGAGCCACCGGAGGGCTCGGGATCGGGAAGGGTGGCCGTCACGGGTCCGGGTTACCGAGGGGTGCCCCAGGCACAAGCCGGTGCGTTCTTGTCAGTCAGGGTTCACGTCCGCCAGAGTCCCTCCCATCACCTTAACAATCCCTTACGGCCCGGGGCATCCCCGCTCCAGCCGGCCGGTCACCACCCCATGAGCGATCTGTTCACCCCCCTGCGTGTGGGCCCCTTGCGGCTGCCCAACCGGGTGCTGATGGCCCCCCTCACCCGATCCCGGGCCGAGCCGGGTCACGTCCCTGGCCCGCTGATGGCCACCTACTACCAGCAGCGGGCCAGCGCCGGCCTGCTGATCGCCGAGGCCACGATGGTGATGGAGGGCAACTCGGCCTTCTGGCACGAGCCCGGCATCCATTCGGCTGCCCAGGTGGCGGGCTGGCGGCTCACCACCGACGCGGTCCATGCCGCCGGTGGGCGCATCGTGCTGCAGATCTGGCATGGCGGACGGGCCTGCCACCCCCTGCTGAACGGGGGCCGCCAGCCGGTGGGCCCCAGCCCGATCGCCATCACCGGCGACGAGGTGCACACCCCTGAGGGGAAGCAGCCCTACGTCGTCCCCCGGGAACTGGCCGACGACGAGCTGCCGGCGATCGTGGCGGGGTTCCGGCAGGCCACCCGCCATGCCATCGAGGCCGGCTTCGACGGGATCGAGGTCCATGGCGCCAACGGCTACCTGCTCGATGCCTTCCTGCGGGACGGCAGCAACCGGCGCCAGGGTCCCTACGGCGGACCGGTGGCCAACCGGGCCCGGCTGCTGCTGGAGGTGCTGGAGGCCGCCCGGGCCGAATCGCCCCTGGTGGGCCTGCGGATCTCGCCGCTGAACGGCTACAACGGCATGGTCGACAGCGACCCCATCGGGCTGTCGAGCTGGCTGGCGGAGCGGCTGGAGAGCACCGGCCTGGATTACCTGCACGTGATGCGGGGCGACTTCCTCGGCCAGCAGCACGGCGATGTGCTCACCCCGATCCGGGCCGGTTTCAGCGGCGTGCTGGTGGGGAACATGGGCTACACGGCCGAGGAGGCCAACGCCGCGATCGCCGCCGGCCAGCTGGACGCGGTGGCCTTCGGCACGGCATTCCTGGCCAACCCGGACCTGCCCGAGCGCCTGCGCCTGGGCGCTCCCCTGCAGGCCCCTGATCCGTCCACCTACTACACCCCCGGGCCAGCCGGCTACACCGACTACCCCTTCCTGGAATCCGCCTGACATGTCCCCCGATCTTCTGGTCCTCAGTGCCAGCAACGGCGAGAACCTCAAACTCGCCGAGCGTTTCGCCGCCGCCGGCCGCGCCCGCGCCATGGCCGCCGAGGTGCTCGACCTCACCAGCCTGTCCCTGCCGCTCTACAACCCCCGCACCCATGCGGCGTCCGGCCTTCCCGCCGAGGTGGAGGGGCTGAGCCGCCGGCTGGAGACCGCCCCCCGCTGGGTGATCTGCGCCCCCGAGTACAACGGCTCCCTGCCCCCGGTGCTGACCAGCGCCATCGCCTGGCTCTCGGTGCAGGGGGACGGGTTCCGCACCCTGTTCAACGGCCGGCCAGTCGCGATCGCCACCCATTCCGGCGGCCCCGGTATCGAAGTGCTGGCTGTGCTGCGCATCCAGCTGGCCCACCTCGGTGCCCACGTGGTGGGTCGCCAGCTCTCCAGCAGCCGCAGCAATCCCGCCAAGGACAGCAGCATCGACGACATCGTCCACCGTCTGCAGCGCATGGAACCGATCCAACCCTGAGCCCCACCATGACCCTCGTGTTCCGCCCCGCCGGTGAGCGCTTCCACAGCCGGCTCGACTGGCTGGACAGCTGGCACAGCTTCTCCTTTTCGCACCACCACGATCCCGCCTGGATGGGGTTCGGACCGCTGCGGGTGATCAACGACGACACGATCGCCGCCGGCCGCGGCTTTGGCTTGCATCCGCACCGGGACATGGAGATCGTCACGGTGATGGTGGACGGCCAGCTCAACCATCACGACTCCATGGGCCACAGCGAGATACTGCGGGCCGGAGAAGTTCAGGCGATGAGCGCCGGCACCGGCGTGGTGCACAGCGAGATGAATCTGGGCGACACCCCCTGTCGGCTGCTGCAGATCTGGATCGAGCCGGATGGCCCGGGCCACCCCCCTGCCTATCGCCAGGAGCCCTTCCATCTCCAGTCCGGTTGGACACCGCTGCTGGACCCGGATGGACGGCAAGGAGCCCTGGCCATCAACCGGCGGGTGCGGCTCTGGCGGGCCAGAGCCGGCGCGGGCGAGCGACTGGAGCTGGCGATCGCCACCGATGCCACCGGCTGGCTGCAGGTGATCGATGGGCAAGGCACGGCCTTCGACCGGCCGGTGCAGCGGGGTGATGGTCTCGGCTTTGCGGCGACCCCTTCGGACAGCCTCCAGGCCGGCCCCGACGGGGCGGACGTGCTGCTGTTCGAACTGCGCTGAGCGGCTCCCGGCAGGCCACGGCAGGCGCCGCCCCCCGGCACGGGCCCAGGATGGGGGGAACAGCCCGACGTCATGGCTCGCTTCCTGCTGCTCTTCAGGCCCCGGGTCCCCCAGCCGCCGACGGAGCTGATCGGTCGGCTGGATCCTCTGGTGCTGCGGTTCCACGCCGACGTGGAGCACCGCTCGCCCGCCCATCTCAGCGCCATCGTCAGGGGTGAACACGAGACGCTGCGGTTGCAGTTGATCGCCGACGTGCAGGCCAAGGCGGATGGGCCCGTGCTGGAACTGGTGCTGATGAGCCGGGAGGCCATGGGGGCGGGCGCGCCCCACACCAAGGAGCTGTTCGAGGCCCTGGTGGCGATCGCGGCCGAAGTGATGCCCGACCTCGAGCTGGTGTTTCGATCCGACAGGGACGGCGCCCTCCCCGACCGCAACTGAGAGAATCGCTCGAATGCAGACGCTCTCGCCGACCCCTGCCGCCCTCGCTGAGCTGCAGCCGCCCCGCGGCTATCGCGTGCTCGCCTGGCTCGGTCTGGCGGTCAACCTGCTGGCCCTGCCTCTGGGCCTGGCGGCGATCCTCTTCTCCAGCTTCTGGCGGACGGCCAATGTCGTCGTCTACACCAGTGCCGTGCTGCCGGCGGTGGCCCTGGGCGTGGTGGCCTGCGTCGCCCTGCTGAAGTGGCGCCTCTGGGGTCAGGTGCTGGCGATCGTGGCGCTGTCGCTGGATCTGGCGATCGAGATGGCCTACGGCATCGTGCGCCTGGCGCTGGTGGGTGAGGAACGGCTCCTGTTGGCGGTGGGCGCTCCCCTGGCCTGGGGCCTGACCCTGGCGGCCCTGGTGTTCTGGTGCCGTCCCGCGATCCGCTCCTACCTGCGCTGAGGACCACCGGGCAACCTGCCGTTCTGTATCAACGGCACCACCCATGGGGCAGGACACAAGGATTGGATACCCCCCAGCCGACCCATGCTGTTTCCATGCCCAGCCCCCAACGCTTCGCCGCCCTGCAGGAGATTCACAGTCGTCTTCCGGTGGTGACGCCTCCCATCGAGTCCCTCGATGACCTCTGGGCCAGCGACGTGTTCAGCCTGGCCAAGATGAAGGCAGCGCTGCCCAAGGACATCTTCAAGTCGGTGCAGCGCACCATCCGGGAGAGCGGCAAGCTCGACGTCTCGGTCGCCAACGTGGTGGCCCAGGCGATGAAGGAATGGGCCACCGGCCGCGGCGCCCTCTACTACGCCCACGTCTTTTACCCGCTCACCAACGCCACCGCTGAGAAGCACGACGGTTTCATCTCGGTGCAAGGCGATGGCTCGGTGATCACTGAGTTCACCGGCAAGGTGCTGGTCCAGGGCGAGCCCGACGGCTCCTCGTTCCCGAGCGGCGGCATCCGCACCACCTTTGAGGCCCGTGGCTACACCGCCTGGGATATCACCAGCCCGGCCTTCCTGATGGAGACCCCCAACGGTCTCACGCTCTGCATTCCCACCGTCTTCATCTCCTGGACCGGTGAGGCCCTTGACAAGAAGACCCCGCTGCTGCGTTCCAACGCCGCCATGAACAAGCAGGCCCAGCGCCTGCTGCGGCTGCTCGGTGAAACCGATGTGGCCCCGGTCAACTCCAGCTGCGGTGCCGAGCAGGAGTACTTCCTCATCGACAGCGCCTACGTGCCCCTGCGTCCCGACCTGCTGCTGGCCGGCCGCACCCTGTTCGGCAAACCCTCCGCCAAGGGCCAGCAGTTCGACGACCACTACTTCGGCGCCATCCCGCAGCGGGTTCAGGTGTTCATGCAGGACGTGGAACGCCAGATGTACAAGCTGGGCATCCCCGCCAAGACGCGCCACAACGAAGTCGCCCCCGGCCAGTTCGAGCTCGCCCCGTTCTTCGAGGCGGCCAACGTGGCCACCGACCACCAGCAGCTCACGATGACGATCCTCAAGAGCACGGCGCGGCGCCACGGCATGAACTGCCTGCTGCACGAGAAACCCTTCGAGGGCATCAACGGTTCCGGCAAGCACGTCAACTGGTCGGTGGGCAATGCCACCCAGGGCAACCTGCTGGATCCTGGCAACACTCCCCACGAGAACATGCAGTTCCTGCTGTTCTGCGGCGCCGTCATCCGCGGGGTGCACCTTTACGGTCCGCTGCTGCGGGCCGTCGTGGCCACGGCGGGCAACGACCACCGCCTTGGCGCCAACGAGGCCCCTCCGGCGATCATCTCGATGTACCTCGGCAGCCAGCTCGAGGATGTGTTCCGCCAGATCAAGGACGGCGACGTGACCGGCTCCACCCATGCCGGCGTCATGCAGCTGGGCGTCGACACCCTGCCCGAGTTCCCCAAGGATCCCGGCGATCGCAACCGCACCTCCCCCTTCGCCTTCACCGGCAACCGCTTCGAGTTCCGTGCCGTCGGCTCCAACCAGTCGGTGGCGGGGCCCCTGGTGGCCATGAACACGATCCTGGCCGACTCTCTCGCCTACATGAGCGACCAGCTGGAGCAGAAGATGGCCGCGGGCGAAAGCCTGCCCGGTGCCGCCTTCTCCGTGCTCAAGCAGATCATGACCGACCACGGCAACGTGGTGTTCGGCGGTGACGGCTACTCCAGCGAATGGCACAGGATGGCCGTGGAGGAGCGGGGCCTGGAGAACCTGCCCACCACCGCCGATTCCCTGCCGGTTCTGCAACGGCCTGAAATCCGCGACCTCTTTGCCAGTCAGGGCGTTCTCAGCCCCCTGGAGCTGGAAAGCCGCTTCGAGGTCTACGCCGAGCAGTACGTGCTGGCCATCGACGTGGAGGCCAAGCTGGCCGTGCAGATCGCCCAGACCCAGATCTACCCGGCCGCCATGCGCTACCTGGGTGAGCTGGCCAGTTCCCTGCAACTGCAGACGGCGATGGGCCTCCAGGTGTCGCCGGAAACCCAGCAAAAGGTCGCGTCCCTGAGCGCCAAATCGATGGAACTCAGCAATGCGCTGGAAAGTGCCATCAGCCAGGCCCCCCACGGCACCATGGCCCACATGCGCTATTCGGCCGACACCCTGATGCCCCTGATGCACCAGCTGCGGGAAGCGGTCGATGGCCTCGAGGCGGTGGTTGACGACAACCTCTGGCCCCTGCCCTCCTATCAGGAGATGTTGTTCATTCGCTGAGCCTCCCCGGCGCTGCAAGGAAAGGGTCCTTCGGGGCCCTTTTTTTTGCCCCTCAGGGGGGAGGACCTCACGTTCTGCACGCTTGGTTCCCTTCGGCACAGTCGAGCCGTGAGGGGAGGTGCTGGAGTCGTTGGATGCGTCCTCCATCCGACCCGCTCCCCACCGCCGACGGATCCCCCGAACTCCGGGATCTTGAGGATCGCTACGGCTCCTACTGCAGGGCCATGCGGATGCTGGTGCGGGAAGGGAAGAGCCTCAAGACTGTGCAGCGGACCGTGTGCTGGCAGCAGCTGGCCCGCCTGCACGACAGTCGCCCGGCCCGCTATCAGGAACCCGATGCCCTCTACCTGAAGCTGTGCCGGGAAGGCGGCAGCGGCGGGGCTGCGACGGCCAGGCGCTGAGGCCCAAAGGGCCCCACCGGGGACTCTTTCGTGGATTCGGTCACATCGGCCACTGACAGGCACCCCTGGAGAGAACGATGACGGGTGTTCCTTGCTTTTGACGCGATCCATGGACGCACCTACGGCCTTCGCCGCGGTCGCACTCGCCGCCGTCTCCTGGGATGGCGCTCTCACCATGGCGGGCACACGGGCCCTGCGCCACGCCCTTGATTACCGCGCCCCGTTCAAGGGTCGCAGTGACAAGGAGATGATCACCCTGATGGACACCCTGCTTCAGGGCCTGCGGGCCAAGGGGTCGATCGGGCTGATGGAGGAAGCGGCCTCGGTGCTCGATGACCGCCAGCGCCACACGGCCTACGCGGTCGCGGCGGAGATCATGCGCTCTGACGGCCCTCTGAAGGACCAGGAGCAGAAGATCCTCACCGACCTGGCCACCACCCTGCGCCTGGATCCGGAGGAAACCAGCAAGGTGCTGGAGGTGATGGATGTCCTCCATGCCAGCATCCTGGAGCCTGCCGTGAGCGCATGAGTTCCGCCCCCGCCGGCCTTCGCATCGCCGTGGTGGGGGCCGGCAGCTCCGGCCTGCTGCTCTCGGTGATCCTGCAGCGCCAGGGCCACAGGGTCACCCTGTTCGAACGCTCACCGCGGCTGCGCAGCGACGGTTGCGGGATTCTGCTGGTGAAGAGCGGCGTCGAGGCGGTGGCCGCGGCCGCCATCCCCGGTCTGCTCGACGATCTGCTGGCCGGCGGCCATCCGGTGCAGCGGTTCGTCTTCCGCAACCTGAGGGGTGATCTGATCGAAGCCAGCCCGGCCGATCGGCAGGCCGGCGAACTGCCGTCGCTGCTGATTCACCGCCGCGCCATCCTGGACGCCCTCTGGCGCCATTTCGATCCCGCTGGCTTCCAGGGCGGTCGCTCCCTCGTCAGCTGGAGTCAGAGCGACGCAGGCGTCGAGGCGAAATTCGCCGAAGGCCCCCCATGGACAGGCGATCTGCTGATCGGGGCCGACGGAATCTTCTCCAAGGTGGCCGCCTTGCTCCGCCCCGACCGGCGCTTGCAGTACCTCGGCGATCGGGTCTGGCGTGGGGTCGTGACGGACGAGACCTTCTGCGCGGGCGGGGATTTCTTCGTCTACGCCCGCGGCCGGGGCATCTACGCCAACTTCTTCGATCTGGGCCCCGATGGGGAAGGCCAAGGGCGCACCCACTGGGGCTTCTTCCAGGAGGAGGAGCTCCCCGACGACCGGCAGACCCGGCAGAGGCTGCTGGAGGAGGGGGTGCCCGCCGCCGCCCTGGCCAAGCTTCCCGCCGATGCGGCCGCGGTGATCGCCGCCACGGCCCCGGAGGGGGTGGTGGCGAACTGGTCGTTCGACATCGATCCCCTTCCCGCCCTCGTCGCCGGACGGGTGGGCCTGATCGGCGACGCCGCCCACGCCATGAGCTCCTCCCAGGCCCGGGGGATGACGGCGGGGCTGGAGGATGCGGTGGCCCTGGCGGCACGGCTGGCGCCCGGTGCCGCCGCCACCCCGCAACTGGCGCTCCAGTCCTACCAGGAGGAGCGGCTTCCGGTGGTCCACCGCTACCAGGAGCGCAGCCGCCAGGTCAGCCATCGGACGGGTAGGAAGCGTCCGCCGACCCGCGATACCGCCGGAACCCGGTAGCGGAGCAACACCGAAAGATGTTGTGAAGGTGACAGTTCGGATCTGGCACAGGGGTCAGAATGCCAATCCTGTATACGAGGCAAGACGTGGCGATCTCCTTACCTCAGTCCTCCCGCTCCCGCAGCACCGCCCAGACGCGCAGCAACGTCCAGACGTGCCGCAGCTATCGGCTGGTGGATCAACAGGGTGATCCCCATCCCATCCTCGACGACCTCTACGACTCCCTCGATGCCGCCTGGAGCGAAGCGCTCAACTGGTGGCAGGAGGAGTTTGGCCCCGTGCAGGGTCCCGTCGGCATCGGCGTGGAGGTGAGCACCCTCAGCGGTGAGTGGCGCACACTCCGATATCCGGGCAGCTGAATCCTCTGGCAGGGCCCTGGCAGCGAACGTGGCCTCAGGCCACCGTCACCCCTTTCCAGAACGCCACCCGACCCCGGATGTTGCTGGCCGCTTCCTTCGGCTCCGGGTAGTACCAGACGGCATTGGCATTCTCCTTGCCGTCGATGATCAGGTCGTAATAATGGGCTTCGCCCTTCCACCCGCAGAAGGAGCGGTGGCTGGAGGGGCGGATGCAGGCTGGATCGAGGGCATCGGCCGGGAAGTAGGCATTGCCTTCCACCGTCACGATGTCGTCACTGCTGGCGATCACCTTTCCGTTCCAACTGGCCTTCATCGTTGGCATCCTGTGGGGATTCCATCTTGGCGCCTGCCCAACGGCGTCGGCCGATCCCCTCACCACTCATTG
This sequence comes from Cyanobium gracile UHCC 0139, assembly GCF_034931325.1. GTDB lineage: Bacteria > Cyanobacteriota > Cyanobacteriia > PCC-6307 > Cyanobiaceae > Cyanobium > Cyanobium gracile_B. The sequence goes on from NZ_JAYGHX010000012.1 coordinate 45,701, forward strand.
GGCTGATAGATCCGCAGGGTCCCCACCCCCACCGGGCTGGCCACCGGCTCGGGGCCGGCCGGGATCGCCGTCACCTGGAACAGGTACGTATCCGCCTGGACGGGGTTGAACCAGGGCCGCAGCGACACCGTCACGGTCGCGCCGGGCGGCACGGGCTCGGGGAAACTGAGGCTGAAGCGCCGGGCGGCAGGATCGAACTCCGCCTGCACCGGGATGCGGCGTCCCTCGCGGCGGGGCACACCGAGAAAGGCGCGGGTGCGCTCGACGGCAAACGGGAACTGCCAGTCGGCACCACGGGTCTGCTGGATGGTCATGCCGCCGAGGGAGGCCCCCGCCCGTTCATCAAGGCTGACGGTGAAGAAGTACTCCGCCGGCGACTGGCCCACGTTGGTGGTGTAGCTGGTGAGGGTCACCTTCCACGGGGCCCTGACGAACTGGGTGCGGCCTCCAAGCTCCAGGGCCTGAGCGGCGGGTGCGGCGGCCGCCAGGGCCAGGCACAGCCCCGCCAGCGGCGGCACCATGCCGCCAAGGCCCCGACGGAAGCCCTGGAGGAGGCCCCCCAGGGGCGCCTGACCCGAAACGCCTGCCATGGCCTCCACCCGCATCGACCTTCAACGCTAGGGGCCGCCGCCGACGGGGCGGTTCACGGCGGCCAGGAAGGGGGAGGGATCCTGGTCGCGGCGATGCTGCAGCGGGATCGGCTCCCCCTCCGCCAAAGGATCGGCCGGATCGAGGCGGGCAGTGGCCTCCAGGGCGCGCCGCAGCAAGCGGGCGGCGTGCAGCGGCATGTCCCGGGGCACGCTGACGCGATCCCGCAGGTAGCGCAGGCCACGGGCCGAACCGGGGGGAGGCGGACAGTCCTGGCCCGTGATCAGCCGGGTGAGGGCACAGCGCAACGGCCGCTCGAACCCCTCGGCTCCAAGGGGATTGCGCGCCAGGAGGGGCCGCCGGTGCTGGAGCACCCGGGCCAGGGCCACGGAGGCCGCGTCGGCCGGCTCGCACTGGCTGGTTTCAGGGTCGGACCCGGGTGGCGCGACGATCGGCCAGGGCCCGGCATCGATCCGCTCGGCCAGATCCCGCTGCTCGCCGCTGCCGCTGGCATGACAGCCACCCATCTGGGGAGGCAGGTCATGGGCGTGGGTGTGGAAATCGCTCTGGGTGCCGAGGTAGGTGGAGCGCGCCTCAAGGGCCCGGAACCAGCGATCGATGGCGGGATGGTGCTCCCGCAGCAGGTAGCCCTTGTAGTAAGCCAGGCTGGCGTTCATGCGCTCGAGGTAGGGCACGAAGATCAGATCCACCGTGCCCAGGTCCTTGAGCAGAAACGGTCCAGGTTCTGCCTCGAGAGCGGCCGCGAACCGTGCGGCCCAACGGTCGAAGCCCTCCCGTCCCCTGGCCTCCTCGGCGGCCCCCCGGGCCGGGACGCAGAGCCACTGGCACCAGGCGCGGAACAGCTGACGCTCCAGCTGGCGCAGTGGCAGGGCCCGGGACGACTGCATCGCCTCCCCCAGGGGGCCGAAGCTCTGCTCGAGGGCCTCGAGGATGCGGTCGCTTTCGGTGATCAGGCGACCATCGAGCTCAAGGGCCGGCAACATGCCGCTGGGCACCCGCTGGGTGTACCACGGCTCCTTGCGCCCGTAGCAGAACATCGTCACCTTGCAGGTCCGGTGGGGAACCTGCTTCTCCTCCAGCCACAGCCAGACCTTCTGGCAGTAGGGGCACCAGGCGTGGTGGTCGCGGTACAGCGTGACCCGGACCTCGGCCTCCGGGCGGCCGAAGAGCCGCAGCAGGGCCTGGGAGCTGGTGGGACCATCCGTTCGATCGCTCGGCACTGGCGCTGCCGCCAGGGCCAGCGCACCCCAGTCCATCGGCTCGGGAGGCATGCGTGCGGGGCCGGCCATGCAGGCGCGAAGGGGCCAACCACCCTAGTCAAGCTGCCAGGTGGGCGTCCTCAGGAGTGCTCGCACAACCCCGGCCGGCGAATCTAAAGTTCCAATCTCCCTCGATTCCGAGCAATTCCCATGTTCGACGCCTTCACCAAGCTCGTCGCCCAAGCCGACGCCCGCGGCGAATTCCTCAGCCCCGGCCAGATCGACGCCCTGGGAGCCATGGTGGCCGAGAGCAACAAGCGGATGGACACGGTCAACCGCATCACCTCCAACGCATCCAAGATCGTCACCAACGCCGCCCGCGACCTGTTCGACCAACAGCCGGCCCTGATCGCCCCCGGCGGCAACGCCTACACCCACCGCCGCATGGCCGCCTGCCTGCGCGACATGGAGATCGTCCTGCGTTACATCACCTACGCGATCTTCACCGGCGACGCCTCCGTGCTCGAGGACCGCTGCCTCAACGGCCTCCGCGAGACCTACCTGGCCCTCGGCGTGCCCGGCGCCTCCGTGGCCGAAGGCATCCGCAAGATGAAGGAGGCCGCCATCGCCATCGCCAATGATCGCAACGGCATCACCCCCGGTGACTGCTCCGCCCTGATGTCCGAGGTGGGCACCTACTTCGATCGTGCCGCCGCCGCCGTCGCCTGAGCCGAGCCCCGAGGCCGCGACAACGATCACGCCGGGGCCCAGCCCCGGCTTTTTTGTGACCGTTCGCTGGCCGGAGGTCCTGTTTGTGCGTTTCGCTACACAGCCTTCCTTCCCCTGCACTGATGGTGAAATCCGCCTCGTCCCAGGTGTCCCTCCCACCGATGCATGGATCACTGATGCATGGATCACTGATGGATGGGTCACCGATGGATGCACCGTCGTCGTTCGCTCGGGCGACTTTCGGTCGCCTCTGCAATCGCACTCTGGATGGGCTGCAGGATCAACGGCCCAGGGGAATCGCATTCCAGGAATGTGCGGAACAGCCGCATGATGCGTTTCTTCCTGCCGGGGCTCACCGCCGTTCCCTGGGTGATACCGGGGTACAGCCTGGCCTTCGACGTCGGCCTCGGCTGCCCCCTCTTCGGCGGCCTGGGCTGGATGGTCCTGCAGGGGATTGGCGGCGCACTGGGCAACCGCCCCTCTCCGCCGGCTTCCCGATCAGCGCCACGTCCCTCGCCCTGGTGGAGGGCATCCGTTTCTCCGGCGGCACGGTGGTTCCCATCGGTTCCGCCACGGCGGCGGTCATGGCCGCCGCCATCCTCGGCCAAGTCACCTGCTGGCCCGACCGCAAACGTCCGCCCCGCGCCGTCCCCTTCATCCTGCTGGTGGCCGCCCCCCTCTGGTTCGGTTTGAACGGGGCCAGCATGGTCGCCTCCAGGGCGGAGGGGCACGCCTTCCTCAACCCCACCGCCGCCGCAGGCTTCGTCGACATGGAACATTCGATCCTGATCGGCATCCTCACGGCGGCCGCCTGCCTGCTTGTGGTCACCATCAAGTCGGCCATTCGGTTTGACGACTGCTCGACACCTTCCTGCGCCACGGCGTCGGAGGGAGCATGGGTGCCGTGCTGACGGGGATGCTCGCTTCCAAGTCCCTTGTGCCGGGGGATTCCTTCCCCTTGTCGGCCAAGATCCTTGAGGAATCAGGAAACTTCGGCCCGCTCATCGCCCAGTTCAAAGCCGTTATCCTCACCTATGGATTTGTCGGGCTGGGTACGGCTATTATTCTCTGGATTCTCGGTGTCCTGATGCCCCTTCGTGTCAGCATCGAAGAGGAAGAGCGCGGTCTCGACTTCGTGGCTCACGGGGAAGAGGCGTACCATCCAATGACCAACTGACGACCAAACCTTCCATGAAAATGATCACGGCCATGGTCCGCCCCTCCAAGGTGGATGCCATCAAGACAGCACTCGTCGCCCTTGACATCATCGGCATGACGGTGACCGATTCCCGTGGATTCGGTCGCCAGAAGGGCCAGGTCGAGCGCTACAGGGGAACGGAGTTCACCGTCGAGTTCCTTCCCAAGGCAAGGATCGAGATCGTCGTCCCCACAGCCAAGGTGGACGCGGCGATCGCCGCCATCACCGAAGCTGCCCACACCGGTGAAATCGGCGATGGCAAGCTCTTCGTCACCCCGGTGGAATCGGTGATCCGGATCCGCACCGGCGAATCCGGCGAATCCACCCTCTGAGAAGCTGCCGCCGACAACGGTGAGTCCCCCCGGAGCTGGCCGACAAGGTCAGCTCCTTTTTGTGATCTCCTGACGGGTCCAAAAGGCCCCTCCCTGGCCATCCGCCAGGATTTCGGCACCCGCCGCCGCCGTCGCCGGCCATGGAGAAACCCCGCACCCTGCTGATCAGCGGCGCCAGCCGTGGCATCGGCCGAGCGATCGCGGAACGGGCCCTGGCCGAGGGCCATCGGCTCAGCCTTGGCCTGCGGGATCCCGCCGCCCTGGCGGAAGGCCCGCTTCGGGAGACCGCCCGCCAGGGGACCGACAGGGTGCTCCTGCATCCCTACGAGGCGCGCGACCCCGCCCAGGCCACGGCCTGGGTGGAGGCGACCCTGGCCCGGTACGGCGCGATCGATGGGCTGATCCACTGCGCCGGGCTCTTCTCCCGGGTGGGCCTGCTGTTCCCGCCCGGCGGCGAAGGGGAGATCGAGGACCTGTGGCGCGTGAATCTGATGGGTCCCTGGTGGCTCACCCGGGCCGCCTGGCCAGCGCTGGTGGCCAGCGGCGACGGCCGGGTGATCACCCTGGTGTCGATGAGCGGCCAGCGGGTGAAGGGTTCCCTGACGGCCTATCCCTGCAGCAAGTTCGCCCTGATGGCCCTGTGCCAGTCGATGCGCAACGAGGGTTGGGACGCCGGCATCCGGGTGACGGCGATCTGCCCGGGCTGGGTCAACACCGCCATGGCCTCCCAGGTGACGGCCCTGCCGGCCGAGGCCATGACGCAGCCCGAAGATCTGGCCGCCCTGACCGCTCAGCTGCTGCGGCTGCCCGCCAGCGCCGTTCCCTTCGAACTGAAGATCAACTGCGTGCTGGAACCCTGCTGAGGCCGCTCAGATCAGCCGCGAGCCGGAGGCCGCCTGGCGCTGGGAGGGATCGAACACCGCCGCCACGGTGCGGATCAGCCAGCGGCCCGATGCGGTCACCTCCACCAGGCCCTGGCCACCGGCCTGGCTGAGCCGCACCAGGCCGTCTTCGGCCAGGTCCTCGAGGGCGGCCCACTCGGCGGCATAACGCTCCGGATTGATCACCACCCGGAACTGGCACATCACCTCCCGGATCAGCTCCCGCCGCTCCAGCACCTCCGGATCGCTGACCACCAGCCCCCGCTCCACCGGCAGCTGGCCGGCGGCGAGGCTGGCGGCGTAGGCCTTGAGATCCCGCTGGTTCTGGCTGAACAGGCCGGGGAACTGGCTGATCGCCGTGGGGCCCACCCCAAGCAGCTCCAGTTCCCCGCCGGTGGTGTATCCCTGAAAATTGCGGTGCAGGCGCCCCTCCCTGGCCGCCACGGCCAGGCTGTCGCCGGAGAGGGCGTAGTGATCCATGCCGATGGCGTCGTAGCCGCACCCGCCCAGGCGGGCGGCGGCACTGTCGAGCATCTGCAGCCGCTGAAGTTGGCTGGGCAGATCCGTCGCCGCGATCTTGCGCTGCAGGGGCAGTTGCTCGGGCAGGTAAGCGAAGGAGAACAGGGACACCCGATCGGGGCGCAGGTCCTGCACCAGGGCCAGGGTGGCGTCGAACCGCTCCGGGGTCTGGAGCGGCAGACCGCAGATCAGATCCACGTTGACGCTGGCGAAGCCCGCCTCCCGCATCCAGGCCATGGCCCGGCGCAGCTGGTCGACCGGCACCACCCGGTTCACCGCCTGCTGCACCAGGGGGTCGGCATCCTGGATGCCGAAGCTGATCCGGGAGAAGCCCAGGCGGCGCAGCTCCATCACATCCTGGCGGCTGAGGGCTTCCGGATTCACCTCGATCGAGGCCTCCAGATCGCTCGCCAGATCGAAGTGGCGCTCGATCAGACCCCAGAGGCGCTCGCGCTCGGGGATCGTCAGATAGTTGGGGGTGCCCCCGCCCCAGTGCAGCTGGGCGAGGCGACGCCGCTGGGCGGAGAGGCGGGTGATCAGCTCCAGCTCCGCGGAGAGGGCCTCCAGGTAGGGCTCCACCACCTTCGAGCCGGCGCCGGTGGTGATGCGGTTGCAGCCGCAGAACCAGCAGGCGTTGCGACAGAAGGGCACATGCACGTACAACGACAGCGGCGCGTCGGTGGGGCGGGCCAGCTGGGCCTCCAGATCGGCCGAGCTGACGCCCCCGTGGAACGCCGCGGCCGTGGGGTAGCTCGTGTAGCGGGGGACGGGCCGGTCGTGCTTGAGCAGCAGATCGATCGGGGTGCTGGGGCGAGGAGCAATGGTGGCCGCAGGTGTCATGGGGAGGGGGGTTGGGGGCTGAAGGGGCCGATGGGATGGGGAGAGGTGGTCAGGCGGCGAGGGTCCCCAGCTCCGCCAGCAACCGCTGGGTGTCCTGGAAGGCGATCACCGATTCCTCCAGCAGCTCCAGCTCCTCGTCTTCGCTGAGGTCCATCCGTTCGATGGCGTCATGGAGCTCCTGCTTCAGCTCGGGGATGGGGCGCTGGAACTCCCAGAACTGCACGGGCGGCAGGCCCTGGCTGGCGAGGATGGCCTTGGCCTGCTCGGCCAGTTGCTGGCCCCCGGAGAGATCGCCGCCGTAGCGCACGTAGACGTGGGCCATGAACCGGTGCGGGGCCTGCTGGGCCAGGCGCTGCAGATGCTCCAACCAGATCGCGGCCGCCGCGGAAGCGGGCGTGGCCGGGACAACGGCCAGCCTGGCGATGTCCTGGTCGAGGGCCTGGCTGCGGGCCAGGTCGGCCCAGGGGAAACCCTCGGCTCCCAGGGCGGCGGCGAGCAGGGGACCCCGGGCCTCGATCAGGGCGTAGGCGGGGGCAAGGGCACGGATCAGGGCCGCCAGCTGGAGGGGTTGGGCCTGCCCCGCCAGCAGCGACCGTGAAAAGGCCATGCCCTCGGCCTGGTGGTGGGCAGCACCGATGCGGCCATGGAGCCGACGCACCCGGGGGCCGAACCCCTTGCGGGCGAGGACATCGGCGGGCCTGGCGTGGTCGGAGATGGCGGCAGGGATGGCGGTGGTCATGGGGGACGGAACCGAAGGAGAACGGGCCCGGAGGGGCGCTGATGCCTACGGTATAACGGTACTGTTGTTCCATGCTTCTGTGGCAACAAATTCGTTGCATCCGCCGCCTTCGCTCCCCGCCCCCGTCCCCTCCACGCCCCCCTCCGCCATGTCCACCACCACCCAGAACCCGACCACCGCGCCCCTGCGCTCCCTCTCCTTTCTGGTGGCCCCCCTGGGCCAGCTCAGCGGGGACGGCCAGCTGCGGGAACTGATCGAGGAACGCCGCCAGCGCAAGGGCGCGGACGTGGAGCTCTGGTATCTGGGACCGGAGCTGGTGGAGGAGCTGCGCCTGGCCCAGGCCTTCCGCAATCCCCCTGCGAAAGACCAGGACCAGGCACGTCCACAGGAGACCATCGAAGCGATCGTGGCTGGGGACGCAGCGGTGATCACCTGGCTGGAGCTGCGCTTCGGCGGTTGCACCGGCAGCCTGGCCCTGCAGGCTGGCTGGCTGCAGGAGCGTGCCGGGGCGCTGCCGCCCCGGACCCCGGTCGCCGACACCGCCACCAGCACCGCCCGCTGCGCCCACACCTAGGGATTCCGGAGCCGGTGGCCTCCGGCTGCTGGCCGCGGGGAACACCCCCTGCGGTGGTCCCGGGGCCGTGACAGCGACGCCCAGCGGTGTTTGTGTTGGGCTGACGGCCCGATCCCCCGGGCGGAGGCGCAGTGAAACCGACCCCAACGAACCCACCGGCAATGACCCTTTCGAGCCATCCCCTGGCTCCTGCCGCCGGTGCCTGATCTCACCCCGGCCGTCGGCGGCACCTCCGCCGCCCCCTTCTGCAACCTGCTGCTGCCCACCGGCGCCCAGGCGCGGGGGCGCACCCTTCCCGGCCGCAAGGTCGTGATCGTGGGCTGCGGCGCCGTGGGCATGGCCTGCGCCGTCTCGATCCTGCATCGGGGCTGCCAGGAGGAGCTGGTGCTGGTGGATGTGGCCCACGACCGGCTGGAGGGGGAGGTGATGGACCTCTGCCATGGCCTGCCCTTCCTGCCCCGCACCGACCTGCGGGCCGGGAGCGTGGAGGAGGAGGGACGGGATGCGGATCTGGTGGTGATCACCGCCGGTGTGGCCCAGCGGCCGGGCCAGTCACGGCGGGAACTGATCGAGCGCAATGCGGACCTGTTCCGCAGGCTCGTGCCGCCGATCGCCCTCCACTGCCCCCGGGCGGTGTTGCTGGTGGTGAGCAACCCGGTGGATGTGCTCACCCACATCGCCGGCCAGCTGAGCGGCTTCCCCGCCCACCGGGTGATCGGCTCGGGCACCGTGCTCGATTCGGCCCGCTTCCGCATGGCCATCAGTCGCCGGCTGGGGATCGATCCCCACGACGTCCAGGCCTGGGTGATCGGCGAACACGGTGATTCCGAGGTGCCGGTCTGGAGCCGGGTGGTGGTGGCTGGCTCCGGGCTCGTGGATGGCGGCTGGGAAGGCAGCCGCACCCTGGCGGATCCGGAGCTTCAGGAGCTGTTCCATGACGAGGTGCGCCAGGCGGCCTATGAGATCATCCGGCTCAAGGGCAGCACCTCCTGGGCGATCGGGCTGGCCACCGCCGAGATCGTCGAGGCGGTGCTGCGCAGCAAGGACCAGATGCTCACGGTGAGCAGCCGCAGCCACGGCCACTACGGCCTGCCCGATGTCTGCCTGAGCCTGCCCACGATCGTCAACGACAGCGGCGCCGCCGCCCTGGTGCAGATGGCCCTGACGGAGAAGGAAATGGGCCAACTGCGCCAGAGCGCCGAACTGCTGCGGGGCATGCTCGATGAGGCTGGGTTCTGACCTAGGCCGCCTGCGCCGCCCTGCCGGCCAGTCGCGCCACCAGCCCCCGGGCCTGGCGCGGCTCGAAGCCCACCGTCTCGATCGCCGCCTGGAAGCAGGCCACGAATTCGCCGACCACGTCGGTGGGATCGATGCCGATCGCCGTCAGGTCGTCGCGGACGCTCTGGAGCATGGCCAGCACGATCGGCAGGGCGCGCTCGCAGCAGGCCGCGATTGGTGCGGCCACCTCCGGGAACCAGGCCGCCAGCCAGCGTCCGCCGTACTCGAGGTGTTCCGCCTCATCGGTGAGCACCGCCTGGATGATCGGCGCGGCGAAGGGGTCGGCCACCGGCTGGTAGCAGCGGTAGGCGGCCACGGCGAAGCTCTCCACGATCAGGCACTGGATCACCAGGGCGCTGACGCGGTCGCCGCTGCGCACGGCCTCGCGGAACAGCCGGTGCAGGGGTGCGAACAGGCGGCGTGCCAGCGGCAGATCCGGGCGGATCCCCAGCTGCCTGCCGCAGCCGGAGAAGTCGCGGGCGTGGTGCCCCTCCATGGCGGCGAGGCGCATCAGGTCGTCGCGGTCCTCCGGCAGGAGGCCGGCCAGCAGGCGGAAGTGGCTGTCCGCCAGGCCTTCACCCACGATCACCAGGGCGTTGATGCGGCTGTAGGCATCGCGGTAGGCGGGGGTCATCAATGGCTGGGGCATGGGGAAGGACGCAAGGGAACAGAAGCTGAGCCATCCGATGGGACGGCCTGCCGGACAAACCGCTGGAGGGCCGGGCTCAGCCCGCCTCCGCCCGCACCATCGGCTGCCAGAACTGCTGCCACAGCAGCCCGCCGAAGCGCAGCCTCAGGCCGATCTGGCGCAGGGGGCCGTCCCCCTGGCGGCGGGCGACGCCCATCTCCTGGAAGCAGGCGACGAGGCGATCCCGCAGGGCGATGTAGCCGCCGGACTCCAGATCGAACACCCAGGGGAAGGCCCGGCGGGCCGTGCGGTTGGTCTGACGCATCACCTCGGCATCGAAGGCCTCCGGATCCATCCCCAGGATCCGGTAGAACTCGCCGCGCTCACAGACCGTGAGGCTGTGGGTGAGAAACACCGACCACAGGAAGAAGCGACTCAGCAGCTTGCCGCGCAGGCCCTGGCGCAGGGCCGGCCAGCAGCGGATCAGCATGTTGAAGATGTCGCCATGGCGGTTTTCGTCCTGGCACCAGGGCTCGAAGAAATCGAACAGCGGTGCGAAGTTGCTGTCGGGGTGGGCCTTGAGGTGGCGGTCGATGAGGATGTATCGCCAGTAGCCGATCTTCTCCGACAGGAAGACGCTGTAGAGCACCCAGCTCAGGGGGAACCAGGTGATCGGCCGCTTGGTGCTGAGGCTGGGCAGATCGATCTCGATGCCCTCGGCCACCAGCGCCCGGTTGAGGAAGCCGGCATGGCGGGCCTCATCGCGGGCCATCAGCTGGAACAGCCGCCCCATCTCGGGACGCTGCGCCTGGAACAGCCGCCGGGAGAGCTCCTTGAACAGCAGAAAGCCGGAGAACTCCGACACGCAGGAGCGCACCAGATAGCTCTCGTAGGCCTCCTTCTCCTCGGGGCTCAGGTCCCGGAGCCGGTCCAGCTGTGCCTTGCGATCGAAGTGGTCGCGGTTGTAGTCCGCCTCCATCTCGGCGAGCATCGCGTCGAAGGCCGGCCGCTGCGGCTCCAGATCCGTGCGGGCCGCCTTGGCGATCTGGGTCGTGTAGAACCGCGGCGTCAGCAGGTCTTCCCGCAGGTGGGGGGCCGCCGGGGCGGCCACAGATGAGCCCGCAGCAGGGGAGGAGAGGGTGGCGGTCATCGGGAGGCGACGCTGTCTCACGTCATAACGACATCGTGATACTACGTGATCCGCCCTATGCAGACTTGTGGTTTCACGATTCTGCATCAACAATCTGAGACGCAAGCGTGGTAGTCTGCCCCAGTCCTGGGTCCCGCTGCGGTCGATGGAATCTCTGGCCGACTACTTCAAGGTGTTCTCCGAACCCAACCGGCTCACGGTGCTGGAGACCCTGCGCCCGGGCCCCCTGAACGTCACGGCCGTCGTCGAGAAGACCGGCCTCAGCCAGGCCCTGGTGTCCAAGCATCTCAAGCTGCTCACCATCGCCGGGGTGGTGCGTCGCCGTCCCGAAGGCAGCCTGGTGTTCTATGAAGTGATTGACAAGGGTGTCTTCCAGCTCCTGGCCCAGGCCCGGAAGCTGATGCTCGCCTCCCGCCGCCAGCAACTCGATGCCCTTGCGGCCATCCTCTGAGCTCCCCGCCGATCTCCCCGTCGACCTGGACGCCCTCAAACGCGCCCTGGCCAAGGGGCGCCGTCACTTCGCCGGCCTGCGGCTGGGGGACCTTGATGGTGTGGCGCTCGATCTCGGCGACTGCGACCTGCACGGCGGCTGCTTCAAGGAAGGCCGCTTCGGCCACGCCCGACTGGCGGGGGCGAACGTGGAGGCGGCCTGCTTCCAGCAGGCGCTGCTCTGGGGGGCCGACCTCTCCGATCTCAAGGCCGGCGGCTCCTTCTGGCACGACGCCGATCTGTCGTCGGCCCGGCTGCAGGGGGCCGATTTCAGCGCCGCCCTGATGCACCGCTGCTGCCTGCGGGGGGTGCTCGGGGCCCACAGCCGCTGGCGGTCCACCCGGCTGGTGGAAGCCGACTTCCGCGGCGGACTCGATCAGCGCACCGATCTGGGCTGGGCCGATTTCCAGGGGGCCGATCTCAGCTTCGCCCAGATGCAGGGGGCCCTGCTGCAGGGGAGTGATCTGCGCGGTGCCTGCCTCTACGGCACCAACATGGGAGGGGCCGACCTGAGGGACGCCGATCTGCGCGGCTGCGATCTGCGGGACACCGATCTCCGGGACGCCATGCTGGAAGGCACCCTGCTCCACGACGCCCTGCTGCCATGACCGACTGCTTCGATCTGATCGTCCTCGGGGCGGGCTCCGGTGGCCTGGCCGCTGCCAAACGGGCGGCCTCCTACGGGGCCTCCGTGGCGATCGTGGAGGGCGACCGGGTGGGGGGGACCTGCGTGATCCGCGGCTGCGTACCCAAGAAGCTGCTGGTCTACGGCTCGGCCTACCGCCACGTGCTCGCCGATGCCGCCAGCTACGGCTGGCAGCTGGATGGCTTCCGACCGGACGCTTCGGTGCTGCTCGCCAACGTGCGCCGGGAGGTGGACCGACTCAATCAGCTGCACATCACCCTGCTGGAGAAGGCAGGCGTCGAGCTGGTGCGCGGCTGGGGCCGGTTCGCCGATCCCCACCACATCGAGGTGATCCAGGACGGCGAGACCAACCGACGCCTCAAGGGCGAACGGATCCTGATCGCCGCCGGCGGCCGGCCGCACCGGCCCACCATCCCCGGGGCTGAGCTGGGCTGGGTCAGCGACGACATGTTCCTGCAGGAAAGCTTCCCGGACCGGGTCGTGGTGGTGGGGGCGGGCTTCATCGCCTGCGAATTCGCCTGCATCCTGCACGGCCTTGGGGTGGCGGTGACCCTGTTGGTGCGGGGCGACCACCTGCTGCGGGGCTTCGACCGGGAAGCCTCCCATGCGGTGCAGGAGGCCATGGAGGCCGAAGGCATCGAGATCCGCTTCACCCACAGCCCCGCCGCCATCACGGGCGTGCCCGGCGCCCTGGAGCTGGTCACCCAGAGCGGCGAGGTGCTGGCCTGCGGCGGCGTGCTGCTGGCCACGGGCCGCAGGCCCTTCCTTGAGGGGCTGCAGCTGGAATGCGCCGGGGTGGCGGTGGAAGGCCACCGCATCCCGGTGGATGCCGACCAGACCACCAACGTGCCCCACATCCATGCGGTCGGCGATGTGACCGACCGCATCAACCTCACCCCGGTGGCGGTGGACGAAGGCCGGGCCTTCGCCGACACCGTCTACGGCAACAAGCCCCGCCAGGTCAACCATGACCTGGTGGCCAGCGCCGTGTTCAGCCAGCCGGAACTGGCTGGGGTGGGGCTGAGCGAGGAGGCGGCGATCGAGCGCTTCGGTGCCGAGGGCATCCGGGTGCACCGGGCCCGCTTCCGGCCCATGGCCCAGGCCCTGCCGGCCCGGGGGCCCCGGGTGCTGCTGAAGCTGATCGTGGAGAGCGCCACCGACAAAGTGGTGGGCTGCCACATGGTGGGCGAGCACAGCGCCGAGATCATTCAGATGGCGGCGATCGCCATCGGCATGGGCGCCACCAAGGCCGACTTCGACCGCACCATGGCCCTGCACCCCTCGGTGGCCGAGGAGTTCGTCACCATGGCCGGCTGAACAGGACCGGGGCGATCAGAGCTCCTCTTCCACCCCAGGCCGGATGGTGCAGTCCGCGAGGGGGTAGCTGACGCAGAGCAGGGCGAAGCCTTCGCCGATCTGGTCATCGTCGAGGAAGCTCTGGTCGGACTGGTCGACGCTGCCGGAGAGGATCTTGCCAGCACAGGTGCTGCAGGCCCCGGCGCGGCAGGAGTAGGGCAGATCAATGCCCTGCTCCTCGGCCGCGTCGAGGATGTAGGTGTCGTCGGGGCAGCTGAAGGACTTCCCTCCTTCCAGGCTGATCGTGAAGCTCGCCATGGTGCCGCAGGAGGACGATCAGGAAATCCTTGGGGAACCTGAAGCGGCGGTGTGTATCGCAGCGAACAGCGTTCGCGAGCCAGGACAAGGGGGCCTCAGGGTCCGGTGCCGGCCGGGGGGTGGCTGGGGAAGCCCCAGGCCCGGCGGAGGGCCGGGTCGGAGAGTTCCCAGGCATGTTCACTGGCCACCACGGCGGCCCGCACCCCCTCCCCCGTCAGCCCCCGGGCCGCCCGGGCGCTCTCCAGCAGCCGGCGGAACCGCAGGCTCTCCTGCAGCAGCCGATCGACCCGTTCGGCCCCCCCGGCGCTGGCGAGCATGGTCGGTTGCCGGGCGCAGAGTTCGAGGGTCTCGATGTGCTGCTCCAGCCAGGCGGCCTCGTAGTGGAGCATGGCGTCAGTGCAGCCCTCGAGCCGGGCGGCGTAGAGCGTCAGATGCTCCTCCAGCACGGCAGGGTCCCCGGAGCGGTCGACCGGGGCCGGAGCGGTGGAGCGGTCATGGAGCCGCTGCATGATCTGACGCAGGTAACTCATGGGAGGTGGCCTCGCGGTGCTCGAGCGGTCGGTGGGGTCAGACGGCCGCCAGGCCCCGTTCGTTGAACACCCCTTCGAACAGCACCGAACTGAGGTAGCGCTCGCCGGAGTCGGGCAGCACCACCACGATCGTGCGGCCCTCGAAGGCCTTCTCCCTGGCGAGCCGCAGGGCGGCCACCGTGGCGGCGCCGCAGGAGATGCCGGCCAGGATTCCTTCCTCCTTCATCAGGCGGCGGGCCATGGTCACCGCCTCCTCGTCGCTGACGGCCTCGACCCGGTCGACCAGGCTGAGGTCGAGGTTGGCGGGAACGAACCCGGCGCCGATGCCCTGGATCTTGTGGGGACCGGGCCGGAGATCCTCACCGGCGATGGTCTGGCGGATGACGGGGCTGTTCAACGGCTCCACCGCCACCGACACCAACGGCTGGCCGAGGGTGGTCTTGATGTAGCGGCTGACGCCGGTGATGGTGCCGCCGGTGCCGACGCCACAGACGAGGGCATCGACCACACCGCCGGTGTCCGTCCAGATCTCGGGGCCGGTGGTGTCGTGGTGGATGCGGGGGTTGGCCGGGTTGACGAACTGCTGCAGCATCACCCAGCGGTCCGGCTCGGACTCCGCCAGCTCCCGGGCGGCGGCGATGGCCCCCCCCATGCCCAGGCGGCCTTCGGTGAGCAGCAGATGGGCGCCATAGGCCGTAAGCAGCTTACGCCGCTCCAGGCTCATCGTTTCCGGCATCGTGAGGGTGAGGGGGATGCCCCGGGAGGCGGCCACGAACGCCAGGGCGATGCCGGTGTTGCCGCTGGTGGGCTCGATCAGTTCCTTGCCTGGCCCCAGCAGCCCATCCCGCTCGGCCTGCCAGATCATCGCCGCGCCGATGCGGCACTTGACGGAGTAGGCCGGATTGCGGCCCTCGATCTTGGCGAGCACCCGGGCGCCGCATCCCTCCGTGACGCGATGCAGCTCCACCAGCGGGGTCTGCCCGATGCTGAGGCTGTTATCGGCATGGATGGGGCTCATGGTGCTCCCTCTGGATCCGGTCCATGGGCACCTTAGTCAGCGCCCGATCCCTGGGGACTGTCAAGCAGCTGGGGCACGTCGTCCGGGCGACGTCGGCCCATACGATCGCCCCCGTCGGATGCAATCGCGCCAGGGGTGAAGACACCGGTCCCCGGGATCCATGGACCCATCGCCCTGTTGCTGCTGCTCCTTTCCATCGCCGTGGTGACGGTGGTGATCGACCGGGGCCGCTACTGGTGGGGCTGGTGGCGCGGCCGGGGCTCCCGGCGCCAGCAGTGGGAACGGGTGCTGGCCGACCAGGGCGGGTCGGCCGCCGGACGCCTGCTGGAGGACTGGGAGCTGGAGATGCGGTTCGGCGAGCCGCTGCTGCAGGCCGCCGTCGTGCTGGCGCCGCTGCTGGGGCTGGTGGGTACCGTTCTCGGTCTGATGCAGGTGCTCGCCAGCCTCGGCCCCCAGCTGCTGCTGCCGGCCGGGGCCAACCTGGCCGGGTTCGGCCAGGTGCTGCTGAGCACGGCCCTGGGCCTGATCCTGAGCCTGATCGCCAGCACCGGCCTGTTCGCCAACCAGTGGCTGCGGCACAGCCAGTGCCTGCGGCTGCAGCAGCTCGGCCGTACCTGGGCCCCGCCGGCATGAACCACGCCCTGGCCGCCCTCGTGGGGCTGACCCTGCTGTTGTGCGGGTCGGTGGCGGCGCTGGCCGACCTGGCCCGGCAGCGCCAGCCGCGGCTGCGGCCCCCGGGGGGGCCATCCCTCACGGGCGCCGTCTGGATCGTGCAGGCGCCCGGGAACCGCTGGTTCGTCAACGGAGAACCCGTCTCCCGCGGCCGACTTCCCGGCCTGCTGGGCTCCCAGCCGGCCGGCAGCGAGATCCGTTTCCTGCCGTCCGCCCGCCTGCCCCTGGGGGAGGTGGCCCGCTCCCTGGCCCACCTGCGGGCGATCAGCCCCCAGCCGGTGGGGCTGGCCCTGCCGGAGGCGGGGCCATGAACGCCGACGCCGGCCGCACGCCTCGCTGGGGGGCCGCCCTGGACGCGGTGGCCCTCGGGGCGATGGCCACCGCACTGGCGCTGCTGTCCCTGGCGCTGGTCCTGGTTCCGCAGCGGCTGGCCCAGCGTCCGGCGAGCCAGGGGATCGTCAGCCTGCACCTGGGCGCCGACGGACGGCTGCGGCTCTGGAACCAGCCGGTCCCGTCCGCTCAGCTGGCCGCCGTGCTCCAGGGTCTCGAGGCCAGCCGGGGTCGGCCCACCGTGCGTCTGATCCCCGATGCCGATGTCCCCTGGGGATCGGTGCAGCGGCTGATGGAGCGCCTGGGCCGTTCCGACCTGCCCCTGGAGCTCCAGCTGCCATGAACGTCAGCCTGCTGCGCTGGCGCCATCTGGGGCTGCCGCTGCTCGGGGCCCTGGCCCTGAACGGGCTGGTGGTCGCGATGGCCCTGCGTCCGCCCGCCAGGACAGCACCCACCGTGGCGGCCTCACCGCCGGATGACACCCCCGAACTGCTGCGGTTCAGCCGCCAGCAGGCGCGGGAGCCGGCCCTGATGGCCCTGCCCCTGCCGCCGCTCAGCGCCCTGCCGCCGCCACCGCCGACGGATCTGCCGGCCCGACAGCGCCGCGGGGCCGCCGGCCTCCGCGGCGGCGATGCGGCCACGGCCCGGAAACGGGGAAGGGCGGCGGCGGCCACCCCGGCACCGCCGGCAGCCGCTGATGATCGTGCCGGCGGCAGGACAGGCGCGGAGCTGGTGGTGACCAGCCGGATGCTGGCCCTGGCCCTGCAGGCCAGGCCCCTTGAGGCGGCCGAGGCCACCGCCCTTGCGGCCCTGTGGGAGCAGGCGGCGCCATCCCGGGAGGTGCCCTCCGGGATCGCCGCCGCTCCGGACGTGATGGAATGGCGGCGACTGCCGCTCGCCAAGGCCCGCGGCGCTGGGATGGCGTTCAGCGATCCCCTCGCCGTGCTGGCAGGCGGAAAGGTGCTGCTGCTGTGGCCGGACGGGAGCACGTTCTGGATGGTGGCGGCCGCCGCAGAGAGCCGTGCCGCCGGGGACAGCCGTGCCACAGGAATCAAACCTTGAGACGGATCACTCGCCTGCGGCCTGCAGCACCGCCAGCGCCCTGAACAGGCGCCCCAGGGCCTCCGCCAAAGCGCTGGCGTCGAGCATGCCGTAGCTGAGCCGCAGCAGGGCCTGGCCTCCCGCCCGCGGCAGAC
Organism: Cyanobium gracile UHCC 0139; assembly: GCF_034931325.1. GTDB lineage: Bacteria > Cyanobacteriota > Cyanobacteriia > PCC-6307 > Cyanobiaceae > Cyanobium > Cyanobium gracile_B. Next base: position 62,872 of record NZ_JAYGHX010000012.1, read on the forward strand.
CGAAGCTGTCACCCGGAAGGGCGGCCACTCCGTGACCCAGCACCAGATGGCGCATCAGCGGCTCGCCCCCCAGGCCGCTGGGAAACCGCAGCAGGCCATAGAAGGCGCCGTCGGGGGGGCCCAGCAGCTCCAGCGTCTGGCCGCCGGTCCGGGCCGCCGCCACCGCGTCGATCAGCTGCCGGCGCCGCTGGCCCAGGGTGGCGATATGGGGCCGGCACCAGGCCGGACCGGCCTCCAGGGCCGCCAGCGCCGCCCGCTGGCTCACCAGGGGCGGACAGATCAGCACCGTGTCCTGGACCTTGGCCAGGGCCCCCATCAGTTGGCGGGGCACCGCCGCGTAGCCCACCCGCCAACCGGCCATGCCGTAGGCCTTGGAGAGGGAGAACAGGGACACGGTGTGCCCCCCGCTGCCCGGCAGCCGGCCCGGGCCTCGATGGGGGACCGCCCCATGGATGAAATCGGCATAGGCCTCGTCGCTCACGTGCAGCAGGCCGTGGCGGTGGCAGAGGCCGTTGATGGCCGCCAGCACCTCCGGGGGCGTCACCAGGCCACTGGGATTGCTGGGGGAGATCGTCACGATGGCGCGGGTGCGGGGGGTGATCGCCGCCGCCAGCCGCTCGGGATCGGGCACCAGCCCCGCCGCCACCGGCACGGGCACGCCCCCGGCCAGGCGGATCGCCATGGCGTGATTGAAATAGAAGGGCAGGGGCAGCAACACCTCGTCGCCCGGGTCGCAGAGCACCTGGGCGATGGCGTGGAAGGCCATGTTGCTGCCGGCGGTCACCAGCAGGTCGCTGCCCTCCAGATCCAGCCCCCGCACCTCGGTGAGCTCCCGCCGGACCGCCTCCAGCAGAGCCTCCTCGCCCTGCACCGGCCCGTAGCGGTCGAGCCGCCGGTCGGCTTCCACCATGGCCCGGCCGACGGCCTGGCACACCGCCTGCGGCGGCGCCCAACTGACCATGCCCTGGGCCAGGGAGAGGGCGTCCGGGCGCTGGCGCATCAGGGCCCCCACCTGGGGGATCACCGGATCGGCCACCGCCGCCATCCGCGCCGCCGCACCGGGAGATGTCCTCCCCATCTCAGGCCACCACAGGCAGGAACAGCTCCAACACCGCCCCGCCCCGGGGATGGTTGGAGGCCTGGATGCGGCCGCCATGGGTGACGGCGATCTGCTGGACGATCGCCAGACCCAGTCCGCTGCCGCCCCGGTCGCTGCGTACCCGGGAGGGATCGCCGCGGTAGAAGCGCTCGAACATGTGCTCGAGGTCGTCCTCGCTGAGGCCGGGGCCCTCGTCGCGCACCGTCAGCAGACACCAGCCCACCGTCGCTTCGATCTCCACCCACACGGTCCCTCCCTCGGGGCTGTAGCGCAGGGCATTGTCCAGCAGGTTGAGCACGGCTCGATGCAGCCGCGAGCCATCCCCCAGCACCGCCAGGTCCCCCTGGGCGGTGAACTCCAGGCGGATGGAACGCCGCTCGGCCAGGGGCCGCAGGCCGAGCCAGACCTGCTGCACCAGCTGGGGCAGGTCGACGCGGCCGCGGCGGCGCACCCCCTCGGGCAGGGTGTTCTCCAGCCGGGAGAGCTCCATCAGGTCGCCGACGAGCCGCTGCAGCCGCAGCAACTCCCGCTGCAGCCGTTCCACCAGAACGGCATTGGCGTCGTTGACGTGGGCGGCCAGGCTGTCACCCACCAGCAACAGCGCCGTGAGGGGTGTCTTGAGTTCGTGGGCCACATCGCTCACCCAGCGCTCCTGCTGCTCCAGCTGGGCTTCGAGCGAACGACGACTCTGGAGCAGCACGGCCACCCAGCCGTCGTCCCCGGGCAGGACGAACACGGCCAGCTGCTGCTCCCCGAGCTCCCAGTCGAGACGCTGGGGCCGCTCCCGCCGGCGGGCGTTGCGGATCACCTCCAGCAGCTCGGGCGACCGGCAGACCCGGTCGAGGGGTTCCTGGCGCCGCATCCCCGCTCCAGGGGCCTCCAGCAGCCGTTCGGCCCGCTGGTTGATCAGCTGGATGCGATCGCCGCTGTCGAGAATCAGCCAGCCATCGGGGGCCTCTCCGATCCAGCGCAGCAACTGCCGAAGGGACAGCCCGGAGAGGGATCGGCCGGGCCGACCGGTACGACGCGCCAGCAGCCAACCCAGGGCGAGACCCAGCAGCCCCGCCAGCAGAACCCCCATTCAGCCGAAGCGGTAGCCGAAGCCCCGGACGGTGATCAGGTGCTCGGGGGCCGAAGGGTTGGCCTCCAGCTTCTCCCTCAGCCAGCGGATGTGGACGTCGACCGTCTTGCTGTCGCCGAAGTAGTCGTAGCCCCAGACCCGCTCGAGCAGCTTGTCGCGGCTCCAGACGCGGCGGGGATGCTGCATGAACAGCTCCAGCAGCCGGTACTCCTTCGGCGAGAGGTTGACCTCCAGGCCATCGCGGGTGACGCGGCACTCCTCGGGGAACAGGCTGAGGTTGGCGTGCTGAAGCACCTTGGCGGCCACCTCCACCGAGCGGCTGCGGCGCAGCAGGGCACGGCAGCGGGCCACCAGCTCCCGCAGACCGAAGGGCTTGATCAGATAGTCGTCGGCCCCCACCTCCAGCCCCAGCACCCGGTCGGTCTCGCTGTCGCGGGCACTGACCACCAGGATGGGGGTCTGGTTGCCGGCAGAGCGCAGCTGCCGGCAGAGGTCAAGTCCCCCCAGCCCGGGCAGCATCAGATCGAGAACGACGAGGGAGAACTCCTCACCCGGTGGGCATTCCTGCAGGGTGCGCAGGGCCTCCTTGCCGTTGCCGCAAGCGGTGACGGAAAAGCCCTCCAGCACCAGAACGTCGCGGATGGTTTCGCGGATCGTGTCGTCGTCCTCGACGACCAGAAGCGGGGGATGCATGCCGGCATTATCGCTGTCGGCGACGGGGAGATCCCAGAACTGTCTCAACGCCGTGGCAGATAGCTGACCACCAGACGCCGCTGGCTGTCGAGCTGCAGCCAGCCCTCGTCGCGGAGGGCGCCGATCACGCGGGTGACCGTGACACGGGTGGTGGCCAGGGCGCTGGCCACCTCCTGATGGGTCAGGCGCAGGTTGAGGCGCAGACCCGATTCACAGGGCTGGCCGTACTCACTGGCGAGAAGTTCGAGGAAGCCGCGCACCCGTTCGTCGACACGTTTCAGACCCATCAGGGCCAGCAGGGCCTGGCTCTGCTGGATGCGCTGGCCCAGGGCTTCCAGCATGGCCACGGCCAGGGTGCCGTCCTGGCGGATCTCGCTGCAGCTGAGGCAGAGCAGGTCCGTGTCGGACAGGGTGGTGGCGGCGTAGGCCTCGACACCGTTGAGGGGATCACCGAAGGGCTCGTTGGGGCCGGCCAGACCGAGCAGCATCTCGTCGCCGTGGATGGTGATGGCACTCAGCTTGACCATGCCGCGAACCACAAGCCAGACGTTGTTCTTCAGCAGGGGGACGTGACTCCCGGCGCTGACATGAACCAGACTGCGTTTCTGGTAGTTCGCTTCGAGAAGCTCGCGGAATCCATCCTTGCTGCCGGATTCACGGGAGGGCGTGAATACCATCGGGGAAAGCGCATCGGATGCAGCGAACTGTATGCAGCGACACTCGGTAGATGGGCAAAGGGCTGGTAGTGCTTTGGTTAAGAGCTCGGTAAGGCGGATGGGGCCACCAGGCCCGGTTTCGGCAGACCCTCGCAGCGACGTTCGAGCAACGCCATCGCCAGGCTGCGGCGCCGCTCGGGGAGGATCAGGCCATCGGCCCGCTGACGCCAGTGTTCCCAGCAGGTCTGGGCGCGGCGGCGCAGCAGGGCCTCCAGCACGGGCACGCTGCGCACCAGCCCCGCTGGCAGCTGGTCATCGATCGCCTTCTCCAGGACATGGAGATCGTTGAGTTCGCCGAGCAGCTCCTGCAGGTCCCGCAACTCGGCCATCCACTGCCGGCAGCGGGAGCCGGTAACGGCACCGAGGTTCTCCAGGCCATAGCGCGCCGTCTTCAGTCGCTTGCGCAGGTCGTGGACGAGCTCCATGTCGCCGTGACGATCCGCGATGAACCAGCCGGGGTGCTGGAACAGGCCGGCCACCATCGGGGCCTGCCACTCCTGGGTCCAGGAGCGCAGGGGAAGGGCCCCCAGCGGGGTGAGATCGGGCTCCCTGAGCCAGCCCTGCAGCTGGGAGAGCAGCTTCAGATAGCCGCCGCTGCGCAGGGCCGTGACCAGCTGCTCGTAGGCCAGGGCCCGCTCGCGCCGCAACTGCTTCAGCACCGGCCGCAGGGCCTTGCGCTCCGCCTCAGGCAGCTCGCCCATGAGGTCCTGCTCCAGCCGCTGGCGCAGCACATCCAGATCCCGCGCCATGCCGAGCCGACGCACCGTCTTGGCGAGCCGGGGATCGCCGACGGCCCGGGGCAGCCGCAGGGCGGGGGCGAACTGCTGCAGACAGGTGCGCAGACGACGCAGGGACACCCGCATCTGATGCAGGGGTTCGGGGTCCCGGTCGGCCAGAACGGGTCCCTGGAGGGACACCAGCTTGTGGGTATGGCGGCCGATCAGATCAACGGCGAAGGCTCCGTTGCTGAAGGGATGGTCGTCGTGCGGGCTGGCCATGGAAAGGGCCAAGGGCCTCAACGGGGTGTCTTCGAGCGGATCTCCTCGAAGCTGCGGCGGATGGCCTGGCTGATGGTGAGTCCGATGGGCAGATCGCCGCCGAAGGAGGTGCCCAGCAGATGCCGATAGAGCTTGGACTCAACAATACGGTAGGTATCGGGAGGCAGGGGAATGGCGCCGGCCTGCTCGGTGAAGCGCAGACCCCTCTGAACGGCGAACGTGATGAACCGGCGTACGTCCGGCCTCTCCCGCAGGTCCTTGTCGTTCACGTAGACAAACAGCGGACGGGAGAGGGGCTGGTAGCGCTCCCGCTGGACATTGTTCACCGAGGGCAGCCAGGCGCCCCTCGGACCGGCAATTTCAAGGGCTTTCAGCTTGCCGCCCTGGCTGCGGTAGTAGGAGAAACCAAAGTAACCGAGGGCAAGCGGATTTTTCTCAACACAACGTACCAGAACGTTATCATCTTCACTGCCGGTGTAATCGCTACGGGAGTTACCCGAATCTCCGTTGATGGCTTTGTTGAAGTAGTCAAAGGTGCCAGAATCCTTGCCGGGGCCGCAAAGGCTGATCGGCCGATCCGGCCAGGCGGGATTGACCTGTTTCCAACGCTGGATACGTCCCTGAGCCTTGCGGTTCCAGAGGGTGGAGAGCTGGGCCGTACTGATGCGGCTGGCCCAGGTGTTGCGGGGGTTGACCACCACGGAGATGGCATCGAAGGCCAGCGGCAGTTCGATGAAGCGGACACCCCTGGCGGCGCAGGCCTTCAGTTCCTTGGAATTGATCGGGCGGGAGGAATTGCTGATCGGGATCTCACCTCGGCAGAAGCTGCGCAGGCCGCCGGAGCTGCCCGTCTCCTTCAGGGCGATGGAGACCGGCGGACCACCCGGCCGCTCCTGGAAGGCCCTGGCGGCCGCCTCCATGATGGGGAAGACGGTGCTCGACCCCTCGATCCGCACCACCGGCGCCGGGGCGCTCTGGGCCTGGGCCCGCTGCGCCACCAGGGAGGGCCCCAGCCAGACCCCGATCAAAAGACCCAACCCAGCTCCGACCCGGTGGCGCTTCGCCCCCGGGCACGGCGTCGGAACTGTCGCGGACAGCTTCAGGACCATGGGTCTTGACCAGCGAAGGGGAGGCGCTGGGCCGATCCTGCACCACGAAGACCGGGGGTTGGGTTAAGGGGAGATTGTGGCTGGGACCGCGGGAGTGCCTTGGGCGGCGGATGGGTCCCAGGCCGTCAGCCCTGCCCCGTCCAGTCCTGGAACCAGCCCCGCCGCCACAGCCACCAGGCCTGGAGCGTGGCGATCAGCAGCATCAGCAGCATGACGAGGGCGTAACCATGGCGCCACTTCAGCTCGGGCATGTACTCGAAGTTCATGCCGTAGATGCCGACGATGAACGTGAGCGGCGCAAAGATGCTGGTGAGGATGGTGAGGGTCTTCATCACCTGGTTCATCCGGTTGCCCACGCTGGCCGCATAGGACTGGGTGATGGCATCGCACTGATTCCGCAGCGACCCGCAGGCCTCGAACAGCTGGTCGACGAGTTCGGCCATGTCCCGGAAGCCTTCCAGCGCCTCGGTGCCCAGCAGTCGTTGCCGCTGGCGCAGCAGCAGACGGATCTGGTGGCGCAGGGGCCAGATCAAGGTGCGGATGATCCGCAGATTGCTGCGGAATTCGTAGGAGCGGCGCAGGATCAACGGCCGGGGATTCCGCAGGGAGGATTCCTCCAGGGCATCCAGCCGCTGGGACATGGCCTCCAGCATGGGGAAGAGGTCGTCGAGCAGGTCATCAATGACAAAGTGCAGGATGTCATCCAGATCCCTGTCGGCCAGCGATCCCGACTTGGACAGCAGCCACTCGGTGAGATCCGGGAAGGGATCCCCACCGCAGCCTTCCTCCAGGGTGATCAGCAAGCCGGGCAGCAGGACCAGGCCCACCTGCTCGCTGACCAGATGGGCCGGATCCTTGGCGAAACTGAGCCGGTGCAGCACCACCAGCAGCACATCCTCCAGTCCGTTGACCTGGGGCCGCTGGGGGACTTCGAGCAGGGGGGCCAGCACGACCGCCGGCACCTCCAGGCGATCCAGGAGCTGCTGGATGTAGCGGCGATCCCCAAGCCCCTGCAGGCGCAGCCACAGGGGAGTGCCGGCCTGGCGCAGGCTGGCCAGCAGCTCGATGGCGGGGGAGGGGGTCCGCACTGGCCCGGAATCCAGAAACAGCACCGCATCGGCCCGGGTGGGTCCGAGCCCGCCATGGACGTAAAGATGGGTAGGAAGGCCCGCCGGACGCTGCTCCAGGCGCTGGGAATTCAGCGCCCCTGGGGTAAGTCGCACGACTGACGTCCCGGTTGTTGCCATGATTCAACCGCAATTGTCCGGGGGAAGGCCTGACGTGCGGCGATGCGCCGACGCAGGGTCTGGGGCGGTGGAGGGAGCTTTACGGAGCCTTAACACGGTCTGGCTAAGATTTCAAACCGATTGAAGAGTGACATTGACAAATCAGCCCTCCACGGGACCGCTCCATCCCGAACTCGGCCGGCCTGAAAGGGATGTCAAATCTCCCATGGAGGCCCATAGCAGCTACCGGGGCAGCGACTGGAGCCCGGAGCGGCTGATGTTCCACCAGAACCTGGAGTCCTTCGCCGACCAGGTCGGCTTGATCGTCGGCCTGCAGGCCAACGGCAAGATGACCCAGGACGAGGCCTACGCGAAAATCAAGAAGATCTGGAAAGGGCTCAAATTCACCCGCAGTTCCCTCTTCGACGAATCCACGGACTGATCCTGCCGTCTGCGCTGTGACAGCGATCACGGCAGCTGGTCGTCGGGTTCACAGTTGCTCCGGAACGCCAGGCAGGTGGGCAGGGGCAGGTTGCGATCGCTGCGGTCACTGGCGCTGCGGGCCATGATCCCCTCCAGCACCTTCACGGTGGTCGTGATGTTGGGTCCCTTGTTGAGCATCACCGCATCGGCCCGGGCCCCCATCGCCGCATCGGTGATTTCGGCGCGCGTGGGATGGCCGTGCTGGGCCAGGGTGTCGAGCACCTCGGTGGCCCAGATGCAGGGCACATGCGCCGCCGCGCAGATCCGCAGGATCTCCTCCTGAATCGGCGCCAGGGCCTCCCAGCCGCACTCGATCGCCAGATCGCCCCGGGCGATCATCACGCCCACCGGGGCGCCGTGGGCCATGGCCGCAAGCAGCAGCCGGGGCAGGTTCAGGAAGGCCTGGCGGGTTTCGATCTTGAGCACCACCGCCAGATCGCCCCGGTCCATCTCCTCCAGGCAGTGGCGCAGGGTCTGGATGTCGGACTCCCGGTGCACGAAGGAATAGCTGATCATGTCGGCGTGCTGCGTCACGAACGCCAGGTCCTCGATGTCCTTGGCGGTGAGGGCCGGCGTGCGCAGTTCACTGTCGGGGACATTGATCCCCTTGTCGGAGCGAAGCCGGCTGCCCCCGGCCTGCGCCGTGGTGACCTCCACCACCACCTCCTGGGAGGACACCCCACGGATCACGGCACCGATACGACCATCGTCGAAGAGCACCCGTTCGCCGAGGCCAAGATCGCCGAAGACCTCCGGCAGGGTGCAGGGGAGCGTGGCGCCGCCCTGGTCCGGCTCCGGTGTCAGGCGGAGGACGTCGCCCGGACGCAGCAGCCGTTCGCCGCTCACCGGCGCCAGCGGGCCGATACGCAGCCGGGCTTTGCCGTGCCGTTGGCGGAACACCAGGCCGGACGTGAAGTGGCAAGTCTTTTCGGCCTGCAGCAGCAGAACCCCATCGGGGCCGCGTCGAACCACCCGGAGGGTGCGCCGGCGGCCGGAGGCATCCCGCCCCTGCAGGCGATTCCCCCGCTTCAGCCGCTTCGCCCTCGACAGTCGCGCCGGCAGCCGCACGGCCTGCGTCTCCTGCGGCCGGGGCAAGGCCCCAGGCGGCACCACCAGGATCCGCACCGGCTGGGTGGGCCGCCCCATCCGGTCGCGGGGGGGACGGGCGCGGATCACCGCGGGCTGGGGGGCCAGCTGGCCGGTGCGCAGTTTCGGGCCCGCCAGGTCCATGGCGATCGCACAGGGACGGCCCGTGATCACCCGGGCCTGGCTGAGCGCGTCCACCATCCGGCCCCAGACCTCGGGGTCGTCATGGGCGCAATTGATGCGGGCGATGGTCATCCCCGCCTCCAGCAGATCCGCCACCAGAGCGGGGCGCTCGGCGGCCTCCGCCGGCAGCGTGACCATGATTCCGGCGACCCCCGCGGCGGCCAAGGCGCCGAACAACCGGTCGCAATGCTGCTCCAGCGCGTCGGGACCGCCCAGCTGGATCCGGCCCCCCGCCGAGGGGCCCAGACCTTCGATCGCTTCCAGGGCGGTGATCACCGCCTCCAGACTGGCCAGCAGGTGGGCGTCACAATCGGCAAGGGAACACAGACCCCGTTGCCGCAGCGCCTTCGGCAGACCGGGGTGGGCATGGCGGTGGAAGGCAATGAAATGCAGCAGGTTGCGGGCACTGTCCCGGTAGTCGGGGTGAATGGCCTCCAGGCAGGCGACCTCCTCCACCTCGATGCGCTTCAGGGTGGCCCTGAGGGCCCGCAGGGTGTCAAGCAACCAGAGGGCCGGGGCAGGAGCGGGATCCTTCACGGCCGCAGGCCCTCGCTGGCTGCAGCTTCAGCCACGGCAACGGCTTCCACCGTGCAGTGGAGGCCCTGGCGACGCAGGTCCTCCGCCAGCTGTTCAGCCAGCTCGCGGTCGAGGGCCGGGGTGAGGTGCTCCTTTCCATCGAGCAGGGGATCCATCGCCCCCGGCGCGCCGCCCAGATGCCTGGCCAGGGACTGCAGGGCCTCGAAACGGCCTTCTTCCCTGGGCGCACCCTGCAGGCGCAGGCGCCACCCGGGCGGCACGGGGCAGCCCAGCTCGACCCGCCGCAGCTGAGCCAGGGTGGCCAGCACCACCAGTTGATCCCCCGCCGCCAGGACCAGATCGAGAGAGGGCAACACCAGGGGGGAACGGCGTCCTGGACGCAGCAGATGGATGGTGGTGACGCCGTAGCCCTGCTCCACCCGGGAGAGGTTCAGCCCCCACAGTGCATCGCCCTGCTGGATCCGGTACCGCACCAGCAAGTGGTTGGCCCCATCGATGCGGCAGATCTCCTCCACCCGTTCGCCGAAGGCCGTGGCCACCACGGCATCGGCCACCAGGTCCATGCTGGAGATCACCGCCATGCCGCCAAGCAGATCGCCGAGTTGTTCGGCCGCCTCAACGGCATGGGAGAGGATCACGTAACGGGCCTCAGGCCAGGCCTTCTGCAGTTGGAAGGTCTCCTGAAGATTGGCCAGCAGATCCACCGAGAGCAGGCCGATCCCCTCCAGCCGGCAGGGCCGCAGCGCGGCGAGGGCCGCCTCCCAGCGCGGGACGACCACCATCCCCGGCCGCTGCAGCACCGGCCCGGGTCGCGGATCGATCCGCAGCACCTGCAGGCCATCCCTGACCAGATTCCCGGCCACCCGCTCGGCCAGCTCCTCCCCTTCCGCCAGCAGGATCCAGCGACTCCCCCGGCGGAAGCGTCCGGGACGGCCCAGGCCGAAACTCTCCCGCAACAGGCGCTCCAGGATCACCGCCACCAGGGCGGAGGTGAGCAGGGTCCCGATCAGCGCGTACAGCAGGGTGACGCCGATCAGCCAGGGGGACGCTGCAGCGATGCCATCCCCTGGGGGCAGCATGACGTTCACCGGGTCGACGTACTCCCCCAGCAGCAGCGCCAGGGTGACGAACACCCCCTGCCTCCAGCCGCCCCCGGCGGAGAACAGGGCCAGACCCAGGGTCAGCAGCACCAGGATCACGAGCAGGCCGGCCTGCTGGAGCCGGCTGCACTGCCGCCACAGGCGCAGCGGAGCCCCCAGGCCGCGGCGCAGGGCCAGCCACCGGCCCCTGGCCGTCGTGGCGGGGACCGCCTCCGCCGAGCGGTGGTGGTGCGACCCCATCGGCACCACCTGCAGGGACCTGACCGGATTCTCGCCGTCGTGGCGCAGGGCGCGCTGCTGCCGCCGGGCGGGGTCGCTGCCCTCCACCACCAGATAGGACTCGCCATCCACCCGGAAGCAGGCCTCCTGGTCGCCGGGCCGCAGGGCCTCGGTGATGGCCCCGGCCGTGAGCAGCAGGGGGTCGACCACGGCCACCCCGGGCAGCCGCTCCTCGAGCAGGGCCCCGAGGCTGGCCAGCTGGCCGGAGGAGCGCACCACCAGGTCCGCTGTGGGGTTGAGCAACCTCACCTGCAGGGCCGCTTCCACGTTCACCGTGCTCTCGCTGCTCAGCAGCAGCACCGCACGGGCCGTGCCCACACCAGCCTGGGAGAGCACGTGGGGCAGGCGCATGTCCCCCAGCGCCAGGCTGGACCCGAAGCGCTCCTCCAGGCGGGGATCACGCCAGTCCGGTCGCCGGCGATCCAGACACCGCAACGGCACGTCGAAGGGAAGCAGACGCAGCAGGCAGGCCTGGCCGAGGGATCCGAGCCCGCAGATCAGCACCGGGCCCTCCCGCGGGCAGGACGCCCCGGGAGCGGACAGTGGCGTGGGGGCCACCCCGGGCTGGGCTGCAGGGTCGGGAATGGGAACTGGGCAGGCCCCTCCATCTTCCCAAGCCGGCAGGGTTCCGGCGTTCCCCGGGCCTTAACCATCCCTGGTGATGGTCGGGGTGTGCCCGTGAGCATCCAGCATGACAAGCACCCTGGCCACCGTGATGGGTCTCCCCGAAGTCGGCGCCTACAGCGATCCCCAGCGCAACGGCCTGAGGGCGCAGGATCTGCTCGACGGTCTGATCGAGCACCTGCTCTACTCCCTGGGGCGGCGTGTGCAGAAAGCGGGCCGGCACGACCTTTACATGGCGCTCAGCTACGCCGTGCGTGACCGGCTGATGACCCGCTACCTGGCGGGCATCGAGGCCATCGGCGCCAACCCCAGGCG
>NZ_JAYGHX010000013.1:0-52309 GCF_034931325.1 Cyanobium gracile UHCC 0139
GGCGGCCACCGGCCGGGGGGCAACCTCGGGCGTCACCGCCGCCGCCATTTCGGCACGCCCAGCCGAGCGATCAGCGATGGACTCGGCCAGGGAATCCCTGTCCTGGGCGCTGTAGCGCTGGATCCCCAGGGTCCTGGCGAGCTCGCGCAACTGGCGCATGCTCAGGCTGGCCAGGTTCGCGAGCGGGTTGGTCCTGGCCATGCTATTTCAAGAATCGTTACAGGCCATGATCGCCGACGGGATCGAGCGGGATCGCTCCCGTCAGCGGATCGCGACATCGCCGGAATGGGCCGGATCCGCCGGGCGCAGCAGCACCACCCCCCGCATGGGTTCGGCCGACGGTCGCTCCGGGGGCCGGGTCGGACGTTCCGGCAGCGACGCCAGCACGGCCGAGACCGCCAGCAGCCCCCCCAGCAACAGCCAGAGGCGCCAGCGACGCGGCAGGACCAGGGCGCTACGCCCCCCCCTGCCCCCGGCGCCGTGTGCCGTCGGCGATCCGGCGGGCCCTGCCGAGGCCCAGCGGCTCTCCGCAGCGGGCACAGACCATGCGACCCGCCAGGCTGCGGTCGGCTCGCACGGCCCAACTGCCGCACCTCGGACAGCCCATTCCTCACCCGATCCATCAGTTCCCCATGGTGACGGAATGACCTAGAGCAACGACGGATCGGCGCCGGCGGGCCGCTCGGCCGGTGGGAGATCGGCCATCAGCCGGAAGTCCTCGAACGCGAAACCCGGCCCCACGCAGCAGTGCAGCAGGCTCCATCGCCCCCGGCTGCGTGCCGCCTGCCACCAGAGCGCCGGCACGATCTGCAGGGGCCCGGCCCCCGGTTCACCGGCGACGTCGGTGGCGGTGAGCGGGCCCAGCAGCAGCCGCTCGGCCGTGCCGCCAGCGGGCGGCAGCCGCCAGAGGTCGAGGGGATCGCCGCCGGCGTGGTGCCAGACCTCATCCGCCCCCGCCACCTGATGCCAGCGGCTGAGCTGGCCCTCCGTCAGCAGGAAGGCGATCACCGTGAGTCCGGCGCGCTGCCGCCCGTCCTCGGCCCGGCACACCTGGCCGGGTGAGCGGTGCAGCTCCCGGTACCAGCCCCCCTCCGGGTGGGGCTGCAGGTCGAAGCGGGCGATCAGCGCCTCCGGAGTGGAACGCATGGCCGGGCAGGCGGGAGAGGGTCGCTGCCGATGATCCCGCGGCGACGGCCAACCGGAGTAGAACATATGTACCACTTCTTTTCTCTCGGCCCGATGCGTCCCCTGCCTCCCCAGGCACCGCTGCCCCTGCGGGAGGGGGCAGAGGCCCTCTTCTGCCTGCTGGCCACGGAGGCCGTCAGCGCCGGTTTCCCCAGCCCCGCCGACGACTACGTGGAGGCCCGCATCGACCTCAATCTGGAGCTGATCCCCCGCCCGCTGTCCACCTTCTTCATGCGCGTCAGCGGCGATGCCATGCGGGGCGACGGCATCGTCGACGGCGACCTGCTGGTGATCGACCGCAGCGTCGACCCCCGGCCCGGCATGGTGGTGGTGGCGGTGCATGCCGGCGCCTTCCTGCTGCGCCGGCTGGCCCGGCGCGGCGCCGCGCTATGGCTGGTGGCCAGTGACGGCACCAGTCCGCCCCTGGTGCTCACCGGCGACGAAGGGGGCGGCGCGGAGGGTCGCGACGGCGGTGGCGCCGAACTCTGGGGCGTCGTGATCCACGCCGTGCATCACCTGGCGGGTGCCCCCTCCCGGCGTCACTGATCGGCGTCAGCCAGCGGCGTCAGGGGTCGGCGCGGCGGGGCAGGGCGCGCGGATCGGCGGGCAGCACGGGGGGGGCCATCAGCAGGCCGCGCCGGCGCAGCTCACGGCGGAACTCACCGGCCAGTCCGTCCGCCATCCAGAGCTTGCGCAAGTGGCCGAAGATCACCACACAGCGCAGGGCGATGGTGACGCAGACGAGCACCTGCAGGCAGAGTTTCAGCACGGTGGGAGCAGGTGCGGCGCTGTGCTGCGGGCAGCCTAGGGGCGCCGGCGGCGGCCGGCAGCACCGGAACGGCGGCAACGGGCCATCCAGGCGTCATGCTGGGTCGGTGGGCGGCAACGCCGCCGTGACCTGCTTCGATGATCGAGCCCCTGCCGGAGCTGAGCACCGCCGAACTGGAGACCCTGCTGGCGGCCCTCGATCCGCTCCTGGACGGCTTCGGCGAAGGGGGCTCCTGCCTGGATGACGCCAGCGCCTTCCTGGAGCGACTCGGCATCGGCCAGCAGGGCGACGACGGGGGCAGCCCCTCCCCCCTGCTCCAGTGGCTGGAAAGCTGGCGGGCCGCCGGTGGCAACCGGGCGACCCTGCGGCTGATGGTCCAGACCCTGCTGACGGGACGCCAGGAGGAACCGCCGGCCTGATGGAGCGCAGGATCTGCCGGACGGATCAGGCGCGCCAGAGGGCATCGGCCATGCGGGCCGTCTGCACGATCGGCCCGACGTCGTGCACGCGCAGCACATCGGCACCGGCGGCGATGGCCTGACCGCAGACCGCCGCGGTGCCCCAGAGGCGGGCCCGGGGGCGGGGCTCGGCCAGCACCGCACCGATGAAGCGCTTGCGGGACGGCCCCACCAGCAGGGGAAAACCCTCGGCCCGCAGCAGGGCCAGGCCCCGCAGCAGGGCGAGGTTATGGGCGGTGGTCTTGGCGAAGCCCAGCCCCGGATCCCAGAGGATCCGCTCCGCATGCACCCCCGCCGCCAGGGCCCGATCGGTGGCCCGCAGCAGCTCCTGCCGCACCTCGGCGACCACGTCGCCGTAGCTGGCCAGGCCATCCATCGTGCGGCTGTCGCCGCGGCTGTGCATCAGCACGCAGGGGCAGTCGGTGGCCGCCACCACCGCCAGCAGGTCGGGATCGCGCCGGCCGGCGCTGACGTCGTTGATCCAGTGGGCTCCGGCCGCCAGGGCGGCTTCGGCCACCGGGGCGCGGAAGGTGTCGATCGAAAGCAGGGGGCCGCCGGCTTCCGGGGGTGGCAGGGACGCCAGGATCCGCCCCAGGGCAGGCAGCACCCGGGCCTTCTCGGCCTCGGCATCGATCTCGCTCGCCCCGGGCCGGGTGCTCTGCCCCCCCAGGTCGAGCAGGTCGGCCCCCTGGCGGTGCAGCAGGCGGGCCTGGCGCAGGGCCGCATCGGGGGCCTCGTAACGGCCGCCATCGCTGAAGGAATCGGGGGTGAGGTTGAGAACCCCCATCACCAGAGTGCGATCCCCCCAGCGGAAACCGGGCGGGACGGCGACGGGGCCGGCGGGGCTCACGGCGATTGCAGCGGCGGCCCGGGCCTCAGGCCGCCACCGGCACCTGGTAGTTGGCGATGCGGGCGAAGCTGACCGGATCGAGGGAGGCGCCCCCCACCAGCACCCCATCGATGTCGCTCTGGGCCATCAGCATGTCGATGGTGGCGGGGTTGACCGAACCGCCGTACTGCACCACCACCTCGGGATGGCCCACCCAGCCGCGGATCAGGCCGCAGATGCGGTTGGCCTCCTCGGCGGCGCAGGTCTTGCCGGTGCCGATGGCCCAGATGGGCTCGTAGGCCACGATCAGTCGCAGGGGATCGATGCCCTCCAGCCCCTGCTCCACCTGGCGGTGGATCACCCGCTCGGTCTCGCGGGCCTCGCGCTGGTCGTCACTCTCACCCACGCAGAGGATCGGGATCAGCCCCGACTTCTGGGCCGTGCGGGCCCGCAGGTTGATCTGCTCGTCGGTTTCGCTGAAGTACTTGCGGGGCTCGCTGTGGCCCACGATCGCGTGGGTGACGCCGTGCTCGAGCAGCATCGGCGCCGAGATCATGCCGGTGTAGGCGCCGCTCTCCTCCCAGTGCACGTTCTGACCGGCGATGGCGACACCGGCCCCGGCCAGGTGACGGCAGAGGGTGGGGATCGCCGTGAACGGGGGGGCCAGCACCACCTCACGGTCGTCGGGCAGATCGGCGATCAGGGGCCGGAAGCTGGCCGCAAACGCCCGCGCCTCGGCGCAGGTCATGTGCATCTTCCAGTTGCCTGCGATGACGGCCTTGCGCACGTGGTCTCCCGGCAGCGACATTCGAGGCAGGTTAAGGCGTGGGGCCGCCGTCTCCCCCGCGCTCCCGCCGCGGGGAGAGCATCAGCACCTCCCGGCCGTCGATGGCGACCGCATCCCCCGGGGCCAGCTGGCGACCACGCCGGGTCTCGATGGCACCGTTCACGGTCACGTCCCCCCGCTGGATGCGCTGCTTGGCCTCGCCGCCGGTGCCGACGAGGCCCTGCCATTTGAGGAACTGATCCAGCTTCACCGTCGGGGGGCGCCCGGAGAGCGCTGATAGGGTTCGTCGATGCTTGCACCCTCGCCGGCCGGCTTCCGCAGGCTCTGGCCGCTGCTGAAGCCCCACCGGCGACCCCTGCTGCTCGGGGGGTTCTGCATGCTGGTGTTCGTGGGCTGCTGGCCCCTGTTGGCCTGGCTGGCAGGCCAGCTGATCCCGGCCATCGGCGCCGGCGATTTCAGCAAGGTGCTGCGCAGCGTGGCGGCGGCCCTGGCGGTGTTCCTGGTGCAGAAGATCGCCCAGTTCGGCCAGGACACCCTGCTGGCGGGTCCCGCCCTGCGGGTCAGCCAGGAGCTGCGCCGCCAGCTGTTCGCCCGCCTGCAGCGGCTCGACTTCGGCGCCCTCGAGAAACTCTCCGCCGGCGATCTCACCTACCGCCTCACCGAAGACGCCGACCGGGTCGGTGAGGTGATCTACAAGACGATCCAGGACACCACCCCCAGCGCCCTGCAGCTGGTGGTGGTGCTGGGCTACATGATCTGGCTGGACTGGCCCCTGGCCCTGGCCACCCTCCTGCTGGCGCCGCTGGTGGCGCTGATGGTGAGCGCCTTCGGGGCCCGGGTGATGACCGCCGCCGAACGCAGCCAGAAACAGGTGAGCGACCTGGCGTCCCTGCTGGGGGAAGCGATCGGTGGCCTGCCCCTGGTGCGGGCCTTCGCCGCCGAACCCTGGCTGCAGGAGCGCTTCGACACCGAGATCGACCTGCACCGCCGCGCCCGCTACCGCACCCTGGAGCTGCTGGCCCTGCAGCATCCGGTGGTGGGCTTCATCGAAGCAGCCGGGATCCTCTCGGTGCTGCTGATCGGTGCGGCGCGCATCAAGGCCGGCGGCCTCGACAGCCAGGGTTTCAGCAGCTACGTGGCGGCGCTGCTGATGCTGATCGATCCGATCTCCCACCTGACCACCAACTTCAACGAGTTCCAGCAGGGCCAGGCCTCGCTGCGGCGGCTGCGGGCAATCGAGAACGAGCCGGTCGAGCCGCCCGACCACCCCGGGGCCAGGCCCCTGGGAACCGTGTCCGGGGAGCTGGTGCTGGACGGGGTGAGCTTCGGCTACCAGAGCGGCAGTCCGGTGCTGCGCCAGCTCGATCTCCACATCCTTCCGGGCCAGGTGGTGGCGCTGGTGGGGCCGTCCGGCGCCGGCAAGAGCACCCTGTTCTCCCTGCTGCTGCGCTTCAACACCGCCCAGAGCGGCCGGGTGCTGCTCGATGGCCAGAACCTGGCCGACCTGCGGGCCCGGGACCTGCGCCGGGCCGTGGCCCTGGTGCCCCAGCAGAGCAGCGTGTTCTCCGGCACGGTGGCCGAGGCGATCGCCTTCGGCCGTCCCGCCAGCGCCGATCAGATCCGCCAGGCCGCCAGGCTGGCCAATGCGGCCGACTTCATCGAGAGCCTCCCCGGCGGCTACGACAGCCGCCTCGAGGAGCGGGGCAGCAACTTCTCCGGCGGCCAGCTGCAGCGGCTGGCGATCGCCCGGGCCGTGCTGGGCAACCCGGCGGTGATGCTGCTGGATGAGGCCACCAGCGCCCTGGATGCGGAGGCCGAGGAGGCCGTGCAGCAGGGCCTGCAGCAGGCCATGGCGGGCCGCACCGTGCTGGTGATCGCCCACCGCCTCGCCACCGTGCAGGAGGCCGATCTGATCGTGGTACTCGACGGCGGTCGCATCGTCCAGCAGGGCAGCCACGACGAACTGATGGCGAGCGGCGGCCGCTACCGCGAGCTCTGCGAACGCCAGTTCATCCGCCTGGAGGCCTGAGGACAGGCGTCACCCCCGGCGGGAACAGGCGGTCCTGCCACCTACGCTGGCTCCGCACCGAGCATCAAGCCTTGCAGACCCCCAGCCAGCAGCCCCCCGTGCTGACCTTCGAAGGCAAGCGTTACGACCTCAACGGCCTGCCCGACGACGTCAAGGAGATGGTGCGGGGCATGCAGGTGGCCGATGCCCAGCTGCGCATGCACGAGGACACCCTCAAGGTGCTGGCGGTGGGCCGCCAGGCCATGGCCATGCAGCTGAACGAACGGCTTCAGGGGATCCCGACCCTGGAAGAGCCGGGCTGAGGCCGCCGGGGATCAGCCCAGGGGGGCCAGATCCTCGAACCGGAACACCTGGCGGCCGGCCGGCGTGTCGCCGTGGGCCTCCGTCTCCACCACCCGCTCGCTCAGCACCCAGGGGCCAACGCCGGCCAGGGGCACGAAGGTGTCGGTGAAACGGCTGGTGCCGCCACGGGCCTCACCGGTGGCGGGGTCGCTGTAGCGGCTGGTGTAGGTGTGGCTGAGGTAGCCGCTGCCGGTGTCGGTGACGCTCTCGGTGAAGATCGTCACGACGGTGCCGTGGATGTGGCGGTGCACCATCGTCACCACGTTGTCCTTGATGCGGTAGCAGTCGCCCTCGGCCTTACCGCCCATGATCACCTCAGTTCCCACCGAATCGGTCCCGCCGGCGGTGAAGGTGTTGGCGCCGTGGGTCTGCTCGAAGGGGCGCCGCACCCGGTGGATCGCCACCTCCCACAGCTGGGAGGCAACCGCCTTGTGCACGTCCTCGTCGGCGATGCCCTCCA
This sequence comes from Cyanobium gracile UHCC 0139, assembly GCF_034931325.1. Lineage (GTDB taxonomy): Bacteria > Cyanobacteriota > Cyanobacteriia > PCC-6307 > Cyanobiaceae > Cyanobium > Cyanobium gracile_B. Next base: position 6,860 of record NZ_JAYGHX010000013.1, read on the forward strand.
CCGTCGCCTTGAGGTCGGCGCCGACCTGGAAGGTGCCCTCGAGGCGCCGGCCGTCCTGCTCCCAGACGCAACGGCCGCCATAGCCGCCGAAGCCCGGCTCCCAGGTGTAGCGGTTCTCGTAGGCGGCGCGGAAGGCCTCGCGCAGGTCGGAGCCGGGGGCGATGGGCTGGGCGGCCAGGGTGCTGGTCACGGGGTCACAGGCGATCGGGCGATCACCCTACCCAGGGCGGGTGGATGTCCTGCAGGGCCGCCACCTCCACCTGCTGCTGCTGCTGCAGGGCGGCGATGGCCTCCACCGCCGCCCGGGCCGCAGCCATGGTGGTGACCGTGGGCACGGCGTAGTCGAGGGCGGCCAGGCGCAGGTAGCGATCGTCGTGGGCGGCCTGGCGGCCCACCGGTGTGTTGACCACCAGCTGCACCAGGCCGGAGCGGATCGCATCCTCGATGTTGGGCCGGCCCTCGTGCACCTTGAGCACCGGCTCCACCGCCAGACCGGCCTGGCTAAGCATCGCGGCGGTGCCGTTGGTGGCCGTGAGGCTGAACCCCGCCGCCAGCAGGGCGCGGGCCACCGGCACCAGGGCGGGCTTGTCGCGGTCGTGGGTGGAGAGGAACACGCTGCCGCTGGTGGGCAGGGGTTCACCGGCGGCGAGTTCGGCCTTGGCGTAGGCCAGGCCGAAGCTGGCGGCGATCCCCATCACCTCGCCGGTGGAGCGCATCTCCGGGCCCAGCAGGGTGTCGGCGCCGGGGAAGCGCTTGAAGGGCAGCACGGCTTCCTTCACCGTCTGCCGCGGCGGCCGCGGCTCCGCCAGCAGACCCAGCTCCGTCAGGGTGCGGCCGGCCATCAGCTGGCTGGCGATCTTGGCCAGGGGCACACCGGTGGCCTTGGCCACGAAGGGCACGGTGCGGGAGGCCCGCGGGTTGGCCTCGATGATGAACACGGTCTCGGTGCCGGCGCCATCGCGCTGCACGGCGAACTGCAGGTTGATCAGGCCGCGCACCTCCAGCGCCAGGGCCAGCTCCGTGCTCCAGCGGCGGATCGTGGCCAGGGCCTCGGGCCCCAGGGACACCGAGGGCAGGGCGCAGGCCGAGTCGCCGGAGTGGATCCCGGCCGGCTCGATGTGCTCCATCAGGCCGCCGATCACCACCGTCCCCTCCCGGTCGCAGAGGGCGTCGACGTCCACTTCGATGGCGTTCTCCAGGTACTGGTCGATCAGCACCGGATGGTCGGGCTCCACCTGCACCGCCTCCACCATGTAACGGTTGAGTTCCTCCTCGTCGAAGACCACCTCCATCGCCCGGCCGCCGAGCACGTAGCTGGGACGCACGACGACGGGGTAGCCGACGGCCGCCGCCACCGCCCGGGCCTCGCCGTCGTTGCGGGCCAGGCCGTTGCGGGGCTGGCGGATCTCCAGGCGCCGCAGGATCGCTTCGAACTGCTCCCGGTCCTCGGCCCGGTCGATCGATTCGGGCGAGGTGCCCCAGAGCCGGGTGCCGGTGGCGCGGCCCTCCTCGCTCGCCAGCCAGCGCAGCAGGGGGATCGCCAGCTTCAGGGGCGTCTGGCCGCCGAACTGGACGATCACCCCCTCGGGTTTCTCCGCCTCGATGACGTTGATCACGTCCTCCAGGGTGAGGGGCTCGAAGTAGAGACGGTCGCTGGTGTCGTAGTCGGTGGAGACCGTCTCCGGGTTGCTGTTCACCATCACGGTGGCGAACCCGGCCTGGCGCAGGGCGAAGGAGGCGTGGCAGCAGCAGTAGTCGAACTCGATGCCCTGGCCGATGCGGTTGGGCCCGCCCCCCAGGATCATCACCTTGCGGCGGGTCTCGGGGGTCACCTCGTCCTCGGGCGCCAGCAGGGTGAGGGAGCCGTCGGCCTCGAGCCGCTCCAGGGGCCGCTCGTAGGTGGCGTAGTGGTAGGGGGTGGAGGAGGCGAATTCGGCGGCGCAGGTGTCGACCGTCTTGAACACGGCCCGCACCCCCAGCGCCTGGCGCCGGCGGCGCACCGTGAGTTCGTCGCTGCCGGTGGCCCAGGCGATCTGGCGGTCGGAGAAGCCGGTCTGCTTGAGCTCCAGGAAGGCCCCGGCGTCGATGGCCTCGAGGGAACGGCCCCGCAACAGGGTGGTTTCGACCGTCAGGATGCGGCGCAGCTTGGCCAGGAACCAGGGGTCGATGGCGCTGAGCCGGTGGATCTCGTCGTCGCTGCGGCCGGCCACCATGGCGGCGCGCACGTCGTGGATCCGATCCGGGGACGGGGTACGCAGGCGGCGCTCAAGCTCGGCCGGATCCTGGGGGTGGTCGGGGCGGTCGCAGCCCCAGCCCGCATGGCCCGTCTCCAGGGAGCGCAGGGCTTTCTGGAAGGATTCCTCGAAGCTGCGGCCGATGGCCATGGCCTCCCCCACCGACTTCATTGAGGTGGTGAGCACAGCCGGGGAACCGCGGAACTTCTCGAAGGCGAAGCGGGGGATCTTGGTGACGACGTAATCGATCGTCGGTTCAAAACAGGCCGGCGTGGCCCCGGTGATGTCGTTGACGATCTCATCGAGGGTGTAACCCACCGCCAGCCGGGCGGCGATCTTGGCGATCGGGAAACCGGTGGCCTTGCTGGCCAGGGCTGAGCTGCGGCTGACGCGGGGATTCATCTCGATCACCACCACATCCCCGTTGGCGGGGTTGATGGCGAACTGGATGTTGCTGCCGCCGGTGTCGACACCGATCTCACGGATGATGGCGATCGACTGGTCGCGCAGCCGCTGGTACTCCCGGTCGGTGAGGGTCTGGGCGGGCGCGACGGTGATCGAATCGCCCGTGTGAACCCCCATCGGGTCAAGGTTCTCGATCGAGCAGACGATCACCACGTTGTCGGCGGTGTCGCGCATCACCTCGAGCTCGAATTCCTTCCAGCCCAACAGGGATTGCTCGATCAGGATCTGGGAGACGGGGCTGGCCTCCAGGCCGCTCTTGCAGAAGGCCTGGAATTCCTCCGGGTTGTAGGCGATGCCGCCGCCCGATCCCCCCAGGGTGAAGGCCGGCCGGATGATCCGCGGGTAGGTGCCGATCGCATCGCCGACCCGGATCGCCTCCTCCAGGTCGTTGGCGATCCCGGACGGACAGACGGCCACGCCGATCCGGGCCATCGCCTCCTTGAACAGCAGCCGGTCTTCGGCCTTGCGGATCGCCGCCAGATCGGCACCGATCAGCTCGACCCCGTAGGCCTCCAGGGTGCCGTTCTCCGCCAGGGCGACGGCCAGGTTGAGGGCGGTCTGGCCGCCCATGGTGGGCAGCAGGGCATCGGGGCGTTCCACCTCGATCACCCGGGCCACCACCTCGGGGGTCAGGGGCTCGATGTAGGTGCGATCCGCCAGGTCCGGGTCGGTCATGATCGAGGCCGGGTTGGAGTTCACCAGCACCACCTCGTAGCCCTCGGCCCGCAGGGCCTTGCAGGCCTGGGTGCCGGAATAGTCGAACTCGCAGGCCTGGCCGATCACGATCGGTCCCGACCCCAGCAGCAGGATGCGCCTCAGATCCGTGCGGCGGGGCATAGGGCGTGGTCGGGCAAACCCGCCCAGCCTCTCACGGTCGCCGTCCCGACCGGCCTGTGCGGCCCTCTGGCACGGCAGGCAATCGCTAATCTGACGGGATACCTTCGCCCGAGACGCCGCCGATGAGCGAACTCCAGCGCCTGAAGGGGTTGCTGCCCCCTGAGATGCAGAGCTGGGTGTTCGTGGAAGCAGCCGCCTCCGTCGACCCGCCCCTGATCACCATCGAGGAGATCGGCCGCGACGAGGTGGAGATTCAGGTCGATCTCGAGAAATGGGACGCCCTGGCCCTGGATCACCGCAACCTGCTCTTCTGGCACGAGGTGGGCCGCATCCAGAATGACGCGATTCCCCGGGACGGCTGGGAGATGGCCGCCCTGGCCATCGGCCTGGGCGGTGCCATCGGCGAGCTGTGGGTGCAGGACGGCCTGCTGCTGGTGATGGCCCTGGGGCTGTCGGGCTTCGCCGGCTACCGCCTCTACCTCAAGAACAACTCCGAGAAGCGACTCCAGGACGCGATCCTTGCCGACGAGCGGGCCATCGATCTGGCCTGCCGTTTCGGGTACAGCCTGCCCAACGCCTACAAGAGCCTGGGGGGTGCCCTCAAGGAGCTGGTGGAGCAGACCCGCAAGAAGCGTCGTCGCACCTTCTACGAAGACCGCCTTGAGGCCCTGCGCAAGAGCGCCGGCAAGGCGCGGGCCGAGATGGCCCAGCAGCAGGGCTCCCGCCAGTCGGTCACCAGTGAGAACGTCTATGGATAGCCGCGACCTGGCCCTGCTCGCCGCCGAGGCCTGCGACGACCGCAAGGCGGTCGACATCCGACTGATCCGGGTGGATGAGGTCTCCTCCCTGGCCGACTGGTTCGTGATCTGCAGCGGCCTCAGCGACGTGCAGGTGAGGGCCATCGCCCGCTCCGTGGAAGACCGGCTCGAAACCGACGCCTCCCGCCTGCCCCTGCGGCGCGAGGGCCAGAGCGAAGGCCGCTGGGTGCTGCTGGATTACGGCGAGCTGATCGTGCACGTGCTCACCCCCCAGGAACGCAGCTACTACGACCTTGAGTCCTTCTGGGGCCATGGCGAGCAGGAGCGCTACGTCGGTGCCCCCCTTGAGGTGGGCGGCGCCGGCCCGGTCAGCGGCTGAGGGACGCAGCGATGGCCGCCGGCGTTCCGAGCCTGCCCAGCCAGGACACCCCCTGCCCGGTGCCCCCGGCCCAGCGGCCCCTGCAGGAGTACGACCAGCTCAGCCGCTCCTGGTTCTTCCACTGGCCCGCCAATGGCCCGGCTGGACTGTGGCGGGCCCTGGCCCTCTCCTGGCTGCTCTCCTTCCCCCCGGCGCTGCTGGTGGCCAGCGGCAGCCTGACGCTCCGCCATGAGCCCGTTCGGCTGGTGATCGCCGCGGCCACCGCCGCCGTGCTGCTGCCGATGGTGCTGCTGCTGCGCCAGTGGCTCGGCTGGACCTACGTGCAGCAACGGCTGGTCTCCGAGCGGGTGGAGTACGAGGAATCGGGCTGGTACGACGGCCAGGTGTGGGAGAAGCCGATCACCTGGCGCCAGCAGGATCTGCTGGTGGCCCGCCACCAGGTGCAGCCTGTCCTGGCCCGCCTGCGCCGGGCGGTCGCCATCGCCATCACCCTGATGCTGCTCGGGTCGGGGCTCTGCCAGGCTCTCTGAGGTCGGCCTCCGCGGATCCGCTTCCTCCCCCATGACCCTGTCCTCCAGCTTCGCCGGCCCGGGCCGCCCCGGCATCCCCCCCCTGGAGGTCCGCCTGCTGCGCAACGGCATCGTGGAGTCCCGGCACCGGGTGCATGCGGTGGTCTGCGACCAGCGGGGCCGGGTGCTGATGCGCGCCGGCGACCCCCAGCAGCTGAGCTTCGTGCGCTCCGCCCTCAAGCCCTTCCAGGCCACCGTCTTCGTGGGCAGCGGCGCCGCCGACCGGATGGGGGCCGGGGAGCGGGGCCTGGCGATCGCCTGCGCGTCCCATGCCGGCACCGCCCTGCATGCTCGGGAGGCGTTCAAACTGCTCTGGGGTGCGGAACTCGACACCGAGGACCTCCAGTGCCCCACCCCTGCCGGCGCCAGCAGTCCGCTGGAGCACAACTGCTCGGGCAAGCACGCGGCGTTTCTGGCCGCGTGCCGGCAGATGCACTGGCCGCTTGAGAGCTATCTCCAGGCCGACCATCCCCTCCAGCAGGCGGTCCTCAAGCGGGTCGGGGAGCTGCTGGGGCTGCCGGGGGCCGAACTGATCAGCGCGCGGGACGACTGCGGCGCCCCCACCCTGCAGCTGCAGCTGGCCCAGATGGCCCTGCTGTTCGCCCATCTCGGCGGCGGCGAGCAGGCCGACCTGGAGCGGCTCAGCCGGGCCATGCTCGCCCACCCGGATCTGATCGCCGGGGACGGGCAGTTCGACACCGAACTGATGCGCCTGGGCCACGGCCAGGTGCTGAGCAAGGGGGGCGCCGAAGGCATCCAGTGCCTCAGCCGGGTGGGCGAGGGCATGGGGGTGGCCATCAAGGTGGACGACGGGGCCCGGCGGGCCAAGCAGGCGGTGGCCCTGCACCTGCTGGAGCAACTGGAGTGGCTCACCCCCACCACCCTGGTGGACCTGCGCCAGCGCTATCTGGCACCGGCCGACCACCTGCGCCTGGAGGTGATCGGCGAGCTGCGCTTCGACGGGGCCCGTCCCTGAGGCGGGGGCATCGCCTGATACACTTTCCTGGTGCGACGCGGTCATCCGCCGACCACTTGTGCGACGCGGGGTAGAGCAGTCTGGTAGCTCGTCGGGCTCATAACCCGAAGGTCAGGAGTTCAAATCTCCTCCCCGCCACCAAATCCACAACCCTCCAAGGTTGTCTCCCACCAACCCTCCAGCCAGCCGCTGGGGGGTTGTTGTTTCTGAGGCCGCCGCCGCTCCTGCATGATGCCGGGACCGGTCCGCCTGCCGATGTCCGCCGCCCCATCCCCCACCACCACGGCATCCCACGGCGGCGACCTGCCCTGGGACGCCGTGGTGGTGGGCGCAGGGGCCAACGGATCGGTGGCCGCCATGGTCCTCGCGGAGGCGGGCCTGCGGGTGCTGGTGCTCGAGGCGGGGCCGGACCTCTCCGCCCGCCGGGCCCTGGGCAGCGAACCGCTCAACAGCCTGCGCCGTCTCGCCCACCTGAGCAGCGGCCGCCAGCGCCTGCAGCGGCACCATCCGGGCTTCTGGAAGCACAACCCCGAGCTGTTCGTCGACGAGCGGCAGAACCCCTACAGCACCCCGCCGGACGCCCCCTTCCTCTGGACCCGGGGGCGCCAGGTGGGCGGCAAGAGCCTCACCTGGGGAGGCATCACCCTGCGCCTGTCGGAGGCGGAGTTCCAGGCGGCACGGCGCGACGGCCATGGCCCCGCCTGGCCGATCGGCAGCGCCGAACTGGCCCCCTTCTACGACCGGCTCGAGACCCTGCTGGGGGTGCATGGCCAGCGGGACGGCCTGCCCCAGCTGCCGGATGGACGGTACCTGCCGCCCCTGCCGTTCACGCCGGGGGAGACGCACCTGCAGGCGGCGATCGGTCGTGCGCTGGGGCTGCCCCTGATCCACTCCCGCGGTTTCCGCCTGCACAAGCCCACAGCAGCGGCGCCCTGGCCCCCTTCCAGCGCCCAGGGCCGCTGCCTGGCCAGGGCCCTGGCCACGGGCCGGGTGCAGCTGCGAAGCGGCGCGGTGGTGAGCCATCTGGAGTTGGACGGGACCGGCCGGCGGGCCGAAGCGGTGGTGCTGGTGGACGCGACCAGTGGCCGGCGGGAGCGCCTCGCCGCACCCCTGGTGGTGCTCTGCGCCTCCACGATCGAAACCGTGCGGCTGCTGCTGCACTCAAGCGACGCCGTGCGCAGCGGCGGCCTCAGCGACCCCTCGGGCCGCCTGGGCCGCTACCTGATGGACCACATCTCCACCAGCCGCTTCTTCTCGATCCCCGCGATCGAAGCGCCCCCCGAACCGGCCGAGCTCTCCGGGGCCGGCAGTTGCTTCATCCCCAACACCGTGAACCTCGACGAAGGCAGCTCGGAAGCCTTTCTGCGCGGCTACGGCATCTGGGCGGCCCTGCAGCGCTTCGATCCCCCCGCCCTGCTGCGGCGCCGGCCCGGGGAGGCGGTGGGCTTCCTGATCGGCCATGGGGAGGTGCTGGCGCGGGAGGGGAACCGGGTGAGCCTGGAGACCTCCCAAACCGACGCCTGGGACCTGCCCATCCCCCACATCGACTGCCGCTGGGGAGCCAACGAGGCTGCGATGGTGGCCCACATGCAGGCGCGCATGGCGGCGGTGGTGGCCGCAGCGGGGGGTCGCATCCGCCCGATCGAGGAGCTGTTCGTGCTGCCGGTGCTGGAACCCCTGATCCGCAACAGCCTGGCGGTGCGACCGGAGCCGCCGCCACCGGGGTACTACATCCACGAACTGGGCGGGGCCCGCATGGCCGAGCGCCCCGAGGAGGGGGTCGTCGACCCCTGGAACCGCTGCTGGGGAGCCAGCAACGTGCTCGTCACCGATGGGGCCTGCTGGCCCAGCGCCGGCTGGCAGAGCCCCACCCTCACCGAGATGGCGATCACCTGGCGGGCCTGCGCCGCCGCCGCCGCCGGCATGCGGCGCCACTGAACGGAACGCTCCGGTCAGGGAGCCGTCACAGCAAGGCCCAGCTGGTGTCGATCACCACAATCTTGCTGGCAGCCCATGCGCACAATGACGGGGCGACCTCCAAAGGGTCGGGCAAGGGAGAAAACCATCGGCGGGGGTTGGCACCTCCGCTTTTTTTTGGCCTCTGTCTGGCTCGCCGGCCCCCTGCCACACCGGTCGCCTCAGCCGTTCCGGTTCCATCCGCCAAGGCCGCCGAGACCTCAGGGCTTCTGGAACAGCCCATCGAGGTAGTGCTGGGAGACCACGGGCTCCTGGCAGCCGTTCTGGAACAGGAAGCCGGCCAGGGCGGAGGTGATGACGCTGTACTGATCCCAGTGCGGATGGGCGTCGATGAATTCCCGCATGCCGGCGTAAAGCACCTCCGGCACCTCGGCTTCCAGGCTCACACTCGCCTCTTGGCCGCCGCACCCCGGGTGCTCAGGATCCATGGCCATGCTGGTGGGATTCAGCTGCGTTCGCTCCAAGTACGCCACAGGGGATGGCCGGCGTCAAAAACCGGCTCCCGGGGGGCCCCGTCGGTGTCGGGGGATGAGACTCGCGGCCCCGGCTGGGCTGGGGGCGAGGTGTTGCAGAACACGAGAGCGGCGGACGGCTAGTGGCGGACCCTGTCAAGGCTGTTCCAAGCCATCCATGACTTTCCCCAGTCACGACGGCCCGAAGCGGCCGGAAGGGCGTGATCTGTGGAAAAGTGCCGCAAAACGGGGGAAAACGTCACCGCGGTGGGGGAAAGTCCCGAACCATCGGAACAAGTGATCAGAACTCAGTCTCTCTGGACGCAGACAGAGATGAGACCGGCGAGGCCGGACGGGCACGTCCCGTCCGCCCAGCAGCCCCGTCCTTCAGTCGCTCGGCCGCCGCAGGGTGCGGGGACCCAGCGGGTGCTCGGCATGGGGATACACGGGGTGGTGGTGATGGACCTCCTGGCCGTGGCCATGGCCCGCCCCCGTGCCCCCCAGCGGCACGGGCACGCCATCGGGCTGACACGCTCCAGTGCATTCCCGCTCGCAGAGGGTGCAGCTCTCCACCAGCCCCTCGACATGGTGGTGGTGGCTGTGCTGGGGCGCCCCCACCTCCCGCTCGAAACCAAGCACCTGGGCCCGGTACTTGCAGAGCGAACAGTTCATGGCCACATCGCCCCCGAGCACCTCGGCGACCCGCTCCCGGAAGGTGTCCAGCACCAGGGGATGGTCGCCCAGGTAGCCGGCCTGGACCAGCTCCAGTTCAGGATGGTCGGCAGCGACCCGCTCGCTGTGCTGGCGGATCCGGCTCACGAGCACCCCGGAAAACAGGAAGTACGGGAAGACGACGATGCGCTGGAAGCCGAGCTTGACGGCCTGGCGCAGGCCCGGCTCCACCAGGGGGAAGGTGACCCCGGAATAGAGGGTTTCCCCCCAGCCGAAGCCGAAGCCTTCCACCAGCATCCGGGTGACCTTGGCCACGTTGGAGTTGGCATCCGGATCGGAGGAGCCACGCCCCACCACCGCCAGCAGGGTGTCGTGCAGCGGCACGGGGCTGCGCCCGGCGGCGAGGGCGTCGGCGTCGGCGCGCTCGAGGGCGGAGCGGATGCGGGCGCCCGCGGCCTGGATCATCTTGAGGTCCACCCCCAGCTCCCGGCCGTAGTCGATGCGCAGCCCGGTTTCGGCGGCGTAGGTGTTGAGCACCGAGGGAATGTCGTTCTTGGCGTGGCCGGCGGCGAACAGCATCGCCGGCACGGCCAGCACGTGCTGCACCCCGCGCCGGCGGAGAGCGTCCAGACCGTCCCGCAGGATCGGCCGGGCGAATTCCAGGTAGCCGTGGTCCACGGGCACCGGGGCAAGGTGGTGCTGGAGCTGGTGGGCCAGGGAGGCGAATTCGGCCACCGCCAGACGGTTGCGGCTGCCGTGGCCACAGACCAGCACCCCGATCGGGCCGTGGGGTCCCTCCGGAGCGATGGCTCGGTCAGGGGCGGTAGTCATGAAGGTCCGTGGCTGGCTCGACCCTATTCCCGGGGCTGAAGCACGGCGGTGGGGTCCGGCGCGGAACGGTCAGGATGGGGCTCAGCCACCGGCACCCATGAGCCTGCACCTGCCCCCGTACCGGCCCCTGCCCCCTCCGGGTCCGAAGGCGGACCTGCTCAGTGTCCCCATCGCCGATCTGCGGCCCACCCAGATGTGCGTGGGTCTGGCCGAAGTGCGCAGCCGCCAGCAGGACTTCTCCCTGGAGACAGCAGAGCAGCGCCTGCGCTACCTGCGCGGCAAACCCGTTCCCCTCGTGCGCGGCGCCGGCAACGCCCTCTGGATGGTCGACCGCCACCACCGCCTGAGGGGGTTGATCGAGCTGGATCCCGACGCCATGGCCTACGGCTACCTGGTGCTCGATCGGCCGGCCGAGCCGCCCCAGGTGGTGCTCACCGAACTCCAGGCCCGGGGCTGGCTGTACCTCTACGACGGCCGCGGCCATGGCCCCTTGGCCCCCGCAGCCCTGCCCCAGGGTCTGCTGGCGCTGCAGGACGACCCCTACCGCTCCCTGGTCTGGCGGCTGAAGAAGGAGGGCATGATCGATCCGGCGCCCCTGATCCCCTTCCACGAATTCCGCTGGGGAGCCTGGTTGCGCAGCCGCCCCCTGCCCCCCTTCAGCTCCGCCAATCTGGTCCCGGCCCTGGCGGCCGCCCGTTCCCTCGTGCGCTCCAGGGCCGCCTCCCACCTGGCCGGCTGGAAGGGCTGAACCTGCAGACCCGGCCCGCTCAGTCGGGCCGGTTGCGGGGCGGTTCGCCATCCCCGGCCAGCAGCAGTCGCTCCCAGCGATCGAAGCGCCGCGCCAGCAGCACCGCGGCCGCCGCCAGCACCAGGCCCGCGACCAGCACCGAGAGCGTCTGCCACCAGGCGATCGCCAGCACGGCCAGCCAGGGAATCGCCTGCACCAGCGGCCGCCAGCGACGCAGTCCCTCCAGGGCGCCACGGCAGGCGGCACAGTGCTGCCCGTGGCAGTGCCAGCGGTCCATCAGCGCCGCCCGATCGAGCCGGGGGGGCAGGGGCTGGCCGGGGAAGGGGTCGCCGTCATGGTCGTTGACCCAGTCGTGCAGGGCCTTCACATAGACATCGGCGCCCGTGGCCAGGAAAAACGCCCGCTCGGCCCCGCCGCTGCGTCCCCGCTGCTCCAGCACCCGCTCCTGCCAGTGCAGAAACACCTGGTCGTCCTCCAGCACGGTGTGGTTGGCGATGTGCTGCAGCCACCGGGGCCGCAGGCCCAGCAGCAGGGGAGGCAGCCGGGACGTGAACTGGAAGGGGAAGCGGGCGAACAGGCGGCACTCGCCGCGGCGGATCGGCGTGGCATAGACCACCGTGAGGATGCGGGCGAAGCCGGGCGCGGTGAGGTCGTGCCACATCAGGCCGGGGGCGGCGTAGGTGGTGTGCTGGCTGCCGAGCTTGCCCCGGCGGGGGCCCTCTTCCCACAGGGCCGTGAACCCCTCCGGACCGGAGCTGGTGATCGTCGCCCCCACCGGGGCGGCGTTCTCCCGCTTGCCCACCGTGCGGTGGTGGGTGAAGGGCACGTGGCTCACATCGAGCACGTTCTCCAGCAGGGTGAGGGCATCCATGGGCAGGTCCCGGAAGGTGTCCTGCACGAACCAGCCCGGCTCGTCCAGGACCGGAACCAGCGGCAGGGGCACGGCCGCGGCCTCGGCAGCCTCACCGGCGAACACGAACAGCAGGTCCTGGGCCTCGGCGGTGGCGTAGGCCCGGCAGCGGGATCGCACGGCGCTGGGGCTGGCCCCCGGCTCGGCCTGGGGAATGGCGGTGCAGTGGCCGTCGCCGGCGAAACTCCAGCCGTGGTAGGGGCACTCCAGCTCACCGCCGGCATTGATCCGCCCCTGGCTCAGGGGCACCAGGCGGTGCGGGCAGACATCGGCGAAGGCCCGCCAGACCTGGCCGGCGCGGTCCCACCACAGGACCAGGTCCTCGCCCAGGAGGGTGAAGGCGGTGGGCCTGGCGGGATCGAGATCCCGCAGATAGGCCACCGGATACCAGTGCTGGCGCCAGGCGGACTGCGTCATGGTGCCGATTCTGGTGGGAGGCGCCCGCAGGTGCGGGCCCGTTACGAGACGACGCGGGGAGTGCAACCGCTGGAGGCGGCGCTCCTAGGAAGGCCTGGAGGACCACCCTGCCGTCCCTCTCCATCCCCGTGGGCACCTTCCTGGCTGGCAATCCCCTGGCGATCTTCGCCCTGCTGCTGGTGCTGAGCGTGCTGGTGCCACCGCTGGTGCGGCCGCTGCGGCTGCCGGATCTGGTGGGACTGCTGGCGGCGGGGGTGGTGATCGGTCCCCACGGCCTCGCCTGGCTTGTCTCGACCAACGAGACCGTCCGGCTGCTCTCGGACGTGGGGGTGATCTATCTCCTGTTCATCGCCGGGCTGGAGATCGACCTGGGGGAGTTCCGGCGGATCCGGGCCCGGTCCTTCCGCTTCGGCCTGCTCACCTTCACCCTGCCGATGCTGGCCGGCACGGTGCTCGGGTTCATCTACGGCTACCCGGCGGTGAGCGCCGTGCTGATCGGCTCGATCCTGGCCTCCCACACCCCCCTGGGATACCCGATCGTGCGCAGCTTCGGCGCCATGCGGGAGGAGTGCGTCACGGTGGCGATCGGCGGCACGATCTTCACTGACATCGCCGCCCTGGTGGTGCTGGCCCTCTGCGTCAGCCTGGGGCAGGGCCAGCTCAGCGCCGCGGGGGTGGTGGGCCTGCTGCTCAAAGTGGCCGTCTACGCCGCCGCCGTGCTGCTGCTGATCCGCTGGCTGGGCCGCGGCCTGATCCGTCGCAGCGTCGACGGCGACAGCCGTCTGTTCGTGGCAGTGCTGCTGGCCCTCTTCCTGGCGGCGGTGGGAGCGGAGCTGGCCGGCGTGGAGAAGATCGTCGGCGCCTTCCTCGCCGGCCTTGCCGTGAACGGGGTGCTGCCGAACGGCCGTGTCAAAGAGCAGGTGGTGGTGGTGGGGGCAAGCCTGTTCATCCCCCTGTTCTTCATCGATCTGGGCCTGCTGCTCGATGTGCCGGTGTTTCTGAGCACCATGACGGGTTCGGCCTTTGCCGTCGCCCTGATCCTGTCCCTGATCGCCAGCAAGGGGGTGGCCTCCTGGTGGTCGGGTCTGCTGTACCGCTACGACGGACCCCAGATGCTCACCCTCTGGTCGCTGTCGCTGCCCCAGGTGGCGGCGACCCTGGCCGCGACCTACGTGGGGTTCCGCCAGGGCCTGCTGGATGAGCGGATGCTCAACAGCGTGCTGGCCCTCATGGTGGTGACCGCGACCCTGGGCCCGATCCTGACCACGGTGGCGATGACCCGGATGGCCAGCCGCCGCTCCCGGAACCTGAGCCTGCAGGAGAGCGGCCAGCTGGCTCTGGTGCGTCGGGCCCTCCGGGTGCTGGTGCCGATCAGCGACGCCCGCAGCGAGGAGTTCCTGCTGGCGCTGGCCGGGCGGCTGATCGACGGCGAAGCGGGCCGCCAGGGCTCGGTGCTGCCCCTGGCGGTCGTGTCGCCCAGGCAGGCCGGGGCGGGCCGCGGGCCCCATCCCGTCGTGCACCGGGCCCTGGCCGAGGGGCGCCAGCTGCTGGAGCGGGCCGACGCCTGCACGGCGGCGGCGGGGGTGCCCAGCCGCTCCCTGCTGCGGGTCGACAACGACATCCCCGGCGGCATCGCCCGCACCGCCCTGGAGCAGGGGGCCGACCTGGTGCTGGTCGGGGTGGCGCCCGGCCCCCGGCTGGGGCGCTGGCTGTTCGGCGATCTGGTGGCCGCCATCTGCCGTCAGGCCCACTGCCCGGTGGTGATGGCCCGGCTGCGGGAGGATCCGGCCGGTTTCCGCCGGTTGCTCGTGCCGGTGAAGGACCTCTCCGCGGGCGCCCTGGAGCAGTTCCAGCTGGCGGAGCGGCTGCTGAGCGCCTGCCCCGCCGGGGAGGGGGCCGCCATCACCCTGCTGCACGTGCACGAACCCTGGCTGGCCCAGGCGGAGCGGGACCGGCTGAATCGCCAGCTCCAGGACTGGGTCCCGTCCACCGCCAGGGCCGGCGGGGCCGTGCCGGTGACGGTGGAGCTCCTGGCCGACCCGAACGTGGCCGACGCGATCGAGCGCAGCAGCGAGAGCCACGATCTGGTGATCCTGCGTTCCCTGCGGCGCCTGGTGGAGGGGCTGCCGATTCCCGCCAGCGACCAGGCCACCGGACTGCTGCGGCGGTTGGGCTGCTCGGTCCTGGTGATCAGCGATCCACTCCACTGACCCCGGCACTGACCAGGGGCCATGACTAGACAGAGGGAAGACCCGCAGTTCCCATGCCCTACAGCCACCTTCTGGTGCCCAGCGACGGCTCCGACCTCTCCATGCAGGCCGTGCGCCATGCCGTGGCCCTGGCCGCGGCCCTCGGCGCCCGCATCACCTTCTTCCATGCCCAGGCCAGCGTGCCGGTGCAGGTGGTGGGGCTCGGCGAGATGCTCGATGCCACCACCATGGAGGCCCTGATGAGCGCCAGCCGCAAGGACGTGGAGCGCATCCTGGAGGACTCCCTGTCGGTGGCCCGGCAGGCCGGCGTCAGGGCCGATGGCGAGAGGGTGATGAGCGACCTGCCCCACCAGGCCATCGTCGAGGCCGCCACCCGATTGGGGTGCGATCTGATCCTGATGGCCTCCCATGGCCGACGAGGCCTGGTGGGGATGCTGATCGGCAGCGAGACCCAGCGGGTGCTGGTCCAGTCCCCCTGTCCGGTCCTGGTCTACCGATGAGTGCCCTCGCCTCCGGTGGGGGCGACGGCGCCTCCGATCGGGCCTACGACATCCTGCGCTCCCAGCACCAGCCGCTGGCGGCGCTCTTCGCCCCCCGCAGCGTGGCGGTGATCGGGGCCTCCGACCGACCGGGCAGTGTCGGCCGGGGGGTGCTGTGGAACCTGATCAGCCATCCCTTCGGCGGCACCGTCTACCCCGTCAATCCGAAGCGCGCCAGTGTGCTGGGGATCCGGGCCTACGCCACGGTGGCGGAGGTGCCAGAGCCGGTGGACCTGGCGGTGATCGCCACCCCGGCCGCGACGGTGCCAGCGCTGATCGAGGCCTGCGCGGCAGCGGGGGTGAAGGGGGTGATCGTGCTGTCGGCGGGCTTCCGGGAGATCGGCGCCGCCGGCATCGCCCTGGAGTCCCGCATCCGCGATGGCCTGCGCCGCTCCGGCATGCGGCTGGTCGGCCCCAACTGCCTGGGGCTGATGAATCCCCGCACCGGCCTCAACGCCACCTTCGCCGGCACCATCGCCCGGCCAGGCCACGTGGGCTTCCTGAGCCAGTCGGGGGCCATCTGCACCGCCGTCCTCGATTGGAGCCTGCAGGAGAACGTGGGCTTCAGCGCCTTCGTCTCGATGGGCTCGATGCTCGATGTCGACTGGGGCGATCTGATCACCTACCTGGGCGACGACCCGGAGACCCACAGCATCGTCATTTACATGGAGTCGATCGGGGATCCCCGCTCGTTCCTCTCGGCGGCACGGGAGGTGGCCCTCACCAAGCCGATCGTGGTGATCAAGGCGGGACGCACGGCAGAGGCGGCCCAGGCGGCGGCCTCCCACACCGGCGCCCTGACCGGAAGTGACGCCGTGCTCGATGCCGCCTTCCGGCGCTGCGGCGTGCTGCGGGTGGACAGCATCGCCGACCTCTTCGACCTGGCCGAGGTGCTCTCCAAGCAACGCCGCCGGCCCCTGGGGCCGCGGCTGACGATCCTCACCAACGCCGGCGGGCCGGGCGTGATCGCCACCGATGCCCTGGTGCGCCACGGCGGCGCCCTGGCCTCTCTGCCGGTGGCGACCCTGACGGCCCTCGATGCCGTGCTGCCGGAGCACTGGAGCCGGGCCAACCCGATCGACATCCTCGGGGACGCCGACCCGGAGCGCTACGAGCGGGCCATCCGCCTGGCCCTGGAGAACCCCGACAGCGACGGGCTGCTGGTGGTGCTCACCCCCCAGGCCATGACCGACCCGACCGGCACCGCCGAACGGCTGGTGGCCCTGGCGGCGACCACCACCAAGCCCCTGCTGGCCAGCTGGATGGGCGGCCAGGATGTGGAGGCGGGGGAGCGCCTGCTCAATGCCGCCGGCATCGCCACCTATCGCTACCCGGACGCGGCGGTGCAGCTGTTCGATGCCATGTGGCGCTACAGCGACAACCTGCGCGCCCTCTATGAAACGCCGGCCCTGGTGCCGGAAGGGGAGCCCCACGCCGACCGCCGACGGGTGGAGGAGCTACTGGGCGCCGTCCGGGCGGAGGGGCGCACCCTGCTCAACGAATGGGAAGCCAAGCAGGTGCTGGCCGCCTACGGCATCCCCACGGTCCCCACCCACATGGCCGTCAGCGCCGAGGCGGCCACGGCCGCCGCCGACGCCATGGGCTACCCGGTGGTGGTGAAGCTGCTTTCCGCCGAGCTCACCCACAAGACAGACGTCGGCGGTGTGCAGCTGAACCTGCGCAACGGGGAGGCGGTGGCCCAGGCCTACCGGGCCATGGAGAGCGCGATCGTCGCCCGGCACGGGGCGAGCGCCTTCGGCGGGGTGACCGTCCAGCCGATGCTGGAGCTGACCGGGACCTACGAACTGATCGTCGGCAGCAGCATCGACCCCCAGTTTGGGCCGGTGATCCTGTTCGGCACCGGCGGCCTGCTGGTGGAGGTGTTCCGGGACAGTGCCGTGGCCCTGCCGCCGCTGAACACCACCCTGGCCCGGCGGCTGATGGAACGTACCCGCATCTACACGGCGCTGCAGGGGGTGCGGGGACGCCCCCCGGTGGACCTGGAAGCGCTCGAACGGCTGCTGGTGCGCCTGAGCCGGCTGGTGCTGGAACACCCGGCCATTCTCGAACTGGACATCAATCCGCTTCGGGTGGCGCCGGGAGCCGGGGAGGGAGCCCTGGTGGCCCTCGACGCCCGGGTGCTGCTCCAGGCGTCCTCCGGGGCCACCTGCTTCACCCCCAGGCCGGCGATCCGGCCCTACCCCAGCGGGTACGTCCGCGACTGGCGGCTGCCCGACGGCTCAGCGGTGTCCCTGCGGCCGATCCGGCCGGAGGACGAACCCCTGGTGGTGGCGTTCCACCGCACCCTCTCGGAGCAGAGCGTCTACTTCCGCTATTTCCATCTGATGACCCTGGGCCACCGGATCGCCCACGAGCGGCTCACCCGGATCTGCTTCACCGACTACGACCGGGAGATGGCCCTGGTGGCGGAGCGGGCGGGGGAGAACGGCGCCCCCGCCACAGTGCTGGGGGTGGGGCGGCTCAGCCGGATCCACGACGAGAACGCGGCCGAGTTCGCCATGCTGATCGCCGATCCCTGGCAGCGTCAGGGACTGGGCACCGCCCTGCTGGGGCTGCTCCTGGAGATCGGCCGCCAGGAGGGACTCGAGCGGATCTGCGCCGAGATCCTGCATGAGAACCGGGGCATGCAGCACGTCTGCCGGAAGCTGGGGTTCCGGCTCCGGCCCACGGCCGAATGCGTGCACGCCGAGATCAGCCTCCTGGAGCCGGCCGCTGGCCTGCCGGAACCGGCCGGGAGTCCATGGCCAGCCGGTGCAGCTGCCAGGCCCGCTGCAGATCCACCCGCGTGACGTGGTAGCCCAGCCGGCGGGCGGCCAGGACCAGCTCCGGGCAGGAGCGGCAATGGCGCAGCCCGCGGCGGATCACCTCATCCGTCTCGGCCTCGTCGACGAGGCGCTCCAGTTCGCTCCAGCTCATCGGGTTCTCCCACCCTCCCGTTCAAGCTGGCAGCGGCGGGGCGATCCGACCAGACGTCGGACAGCAAGCGATGCAAAGACCGGGGCCATGGCTGGAGTCGCATCCTGTCGGACATCGGCCGGGAGCCGTTCATGGATCGGTCACATGGCTTCGCTTGATTGATGTCAGCCCCACCTCAGGGGTCGCTCCTCACAACGCGAACACCATGAACACCTTCCTTCGTCAGGGGTCCCGCCGCCTCGCGGGCCTGCTGGGCACCACCGGCGTCCTGGCCCTGGTCGCCACCCCTCTGGGAGCCTGGGCCGGTCCCTGGGGCCCGTCCGGCGCTCCCCGCCAGGTCAACAGCCGCCGTGTTCCCTACCCCGTACCGACCCTGCCCAGCCCCTCCTCCTATGGCGATGGCTACGGCGGCGGCTACCGGGCCGACTACGACGTCGATCGCTACCGGGCCAACGTGCCGGTGTCTCCCGACTACATCCAGGCCCAGACGGCCCAGCGCTGCAACGTGGGTCGGCTGGTGGGCGGGATCATCGGCGGTGGCCTGGGCTACGCCGCGTCCCGCCAGGATGGCCGCACCTGGGCCGTGCCTCTCGGGGCCCTGCTGGGTCAGCAGATGGGCTGCAGCATCGGCTCCCAGCGGGCTCCCCTGCCCTGGTGAACCCCTGGCTCAGGAAGCGGTCCCGAAGGCCACCTGACAGGCGGCATTGAGGAGTTCCGCTTCCTGGGCATTCCCCGGCACCTGGCCATTCAGCAAGCCCGACTGGCAGTCGGCCGACAGCTGATAGACGCTGCCGTTGGCACTGACGTCGAAGGCCACGGTGCTGGTGCCGGTCGGCTGGACCGTGCCGAACAGCAGCTGGTACTGGGTGTTGGGAACCACGATCACGGTCTGGTTGCTGGCCACCGCCGCATCCACCGCGCTGTTGATGATCGCGGCCGTTGCCAGGGTGCCCACTCCCCAGGCGGCGGCACTGGCCCCCCACCATCCCCAGGACGGTGTGGCCCAGCCGCCGTACCAGCCGTGGTTCCAGGGTCGGGCCACGCCCCAGCCCGGACGGGCCCAGCCGGGCCGCACGCCGATGGCGTTGACGTTGACGGCGCGGTTCCAGTTGCGGTTGACGCTGACGCTGCGGTTGATGTTCCGGTTGACGTTGGCGTTCCGGTTCAGGTTGGCGTTGACGTTGCGGTTGAGGCTTCCGGCTCCGGCGGGCCTGTTCAGGCCGGGGTTGCCGACCACCCCACCGGGGCGCGCCGCAGGACGATTCAACGAGGGGCCGCCCAGGCCACCGCCGGCGACGCCGCTGCTCCAGCCACCGGCGGGCCGGCTGACGCCCCGGTTGAGACCGCCGGCCCCGCCGGATCCCTGGAAGCCGCTGCGGCCCAGCGAGCCGCCACCACCGGCGCGGCCAAGACCACCGCCGCCACCGCCAACTCTCGCGCCGCCACCACCGCCTCCCATCCGGGCCCCGCCGCCGCCGCCGCCCATCCGGCCACCGCCGCCGCCCCGGGCGATCAGCGCCGGGCCGTGGGGGGAGGCGAGCTCCAGGGCCAGGCCAGCCCCGACCGGCGAGGCGATCACACCAGCCAACAACAGGGCGAATGCGCTCAGGGTGTTCATTTCAGCAACAGGGCGCAGGCGTCGTCGTAGCAGCTGGCATCCACCCGGCCGTCGGAGCCGAAGTGCACCATCACCAGATCACGGCCCTGGAGGCGGGTATTGGCGCGATCCTCCCGAACACTGTTGAGGTAGTTGGGGTTGACCACGCAGAGGTCCTTGCCGTTGAAGCAGACCGTGTTGGTGGAGAAACGGGCCGAGGCACCACGCAGGGGCCGCCAGTTTCGGGCGTCGTGGGCCCAGATCGCCATGGTCACCGGCTCCGCGGTGATGCGAACGGTTTCAACGCTGGTGCCGATGCGGTGGCGGTAGAGGGTGGCCCCGCCGCTGTCCACCGCCTCCACGGTGCAAGGCACAGGGGCGGCGCCCTGGAGCGCACACTGGGTCGACAACCTGTAAAGGACCTTGGCGGAGGGAACCTGCTGGGCGAGGCTCGCCGGCGCAACGGCCAGCAGCACACCGGCCATCAGGCCTGCCGTGGGGATGACCCCCGCCGGGATCGGGCACCGGTTTCGGCGGCCTGTGGGGTGATCGCTGGGGAGCAGGGGGTTCCGGCGGAGAAGCATGGGACGTCAGGGCAGCCGCAGGCGCCGATGGGTGGGTAGCGATGAACACATCGTGGCCATGGTGGGCCTGGACTGGCAACAACCGATGGCCGCTGCTCCCCAGGCCCGACCTCGCTAGCGTTGAAGCAGCCACAGACAAACCATCGATGGCCGTTCTCAACCGCTGCGCGATCGCGGTGGCGCCCCGGCAGCCGATGGTGGACTGGACCCGGCCCTTCTGGACCCGCGAGGACATGGAAGGGCTGGGGGAGGACCACAGCCTCTACCTGATCCCCACCTACGACAGCGAGCTGGAAGCCCAGGACCGGCTGCTGGACAGCTACGGCCAGATCTTCGCCGCCGAACTCGATCTCTGGTGCCGCGACCGCAGCCGCTGGCCCCATCCCCGCAGCCTGGAGCTCTTCGAGGCCTGGTTCTCCGTCCGCTTCTTCCCCCTCATCGAGGACCTGGACACGGCGCCGCTGCACACCTACGTCATCGATGACGACCTCCAGGACGTCCTGCGCGAGGCCATGGGCTGAGCGATGTTCTTCCGCATCCACCATCGCCTCAGCTACACCTACGAGCGGCCCGTCTTCCTGGAGCCGATGGCCGTGCGGCTCACCCCCCGCCAGGACGGCAGCCAGAGGATCCTCGAGCACCACCTGCGGCTGCAGGAGGCACCGGCGGGCCTGACCCGGGTGATCGAGCCCGATGGCACCGACGCGATGGTGGCCTGGTTCCAGCAGGAGCGCGACCAGCTGACGATCACGGTGGACATGCTGGTGGAGACCCTGCGCAGCAACCCCTTCGACTGGATCGTCACCCACCGGGAGGCCCAGCAGCTGCCGGTGAGCTATCCCGAGGCGGAGGCCCGTTCCCTGGCGGGCTGCCTGCAGGATCGGACCGATCCGGAGGTGCGGGCCTGGGCCCAGGCCATCGCCGACCGGGTCGACGGATCGGCTACCGCCTTCCTCAGCGCCCTCGCCGACGAGATCCACCACGGCTTTCACCATGTCGGCCGGCTGGAAGGGGAGCCCACCGATGCGGCCGAGACGCTCCGCACCCTGACCGGAGCCTGCCGGGACACCGCCATGCTCTACGTCGCGGCCTGCCGCAGCCAGGGACTGGCGGCGCGGTTCGTGAGCGGCTACTCGATGCACCATCCCCCCGAGGTGAGCGAACACGAGCTGCACGCCTGGGCGGAGGTGTACCTGCCCGGAGGGGGGTGGAGGGGATTCGACCCCAGTCTCGGTCTGGCGGTGGCCGACGGCCACGTGGTCCTGGCGGCGGCGCCCGATCACCACCTGGCGGCGCCGGTCAGCGGCCGGTACCGCGGCACCGGCGTGGGCTCCAGCCTGGCCTACCTGATCCGCCTGCAGGCCGCCGAGGAGCTCGGGGAGCTGGGGGCTCCGCCTCAGCCGATGATCCCGAGCTGAAGCCAGCAACCGGCCGGCGCCAGCTTCTCGACCACCACCGGGGCCCGGTGGGTGAGCACCAGGCTGTGGGCATACCGTTCGGCCTCATCGCGGTGGTCGAAGGTGGGGCCGGTCACCTCGTTGGGCACGGTGGTCTCGTTCTGGTCAGCGGGACGGACCCGGTAGCGGCCGCGAGGGCTTGGATCACTCATGGGCCCAATCTGCTCCCCGACCACGCCAAGCGGCCCCAGCAGCAGAGTGTCTTTCGATCCGTGCCGGACTCCCCACAAGCAAGATCGCCGGCTGGCCGGAAGCGAACCGACCAAAAAAACCGCCCCCGGAGACCCAGGGGCGGTGAAGAAGGTAACTTGGCCCACCAGGGGCCGTTGACCCGGCAATGACTCAGTAGCGGCTGCGGCCGCCGCCACCACCGCCGTAGCCACCACCGCCGCCGCCGTAGCCGCCGCCGCCGGAGCGACCGCCGCCACCGCCGCCACCGGTGCGGGGCTCTGCCTTGTTGACGCGGATGCTGCGACCCATCCACTCCACATCCTGGAGATCATCGATGGCCTTGGTCTCGTCGGCGTCGTTGGTCATTTCGACGAACGCGAAACCGCGCTTACGACCCGTGTCGCGATCGAGGGGCAGGGTGCACTGGCGAAGTTCGCCGTACTGGGCAAAAAGGTTCTTCACGTCTTCCACTTCGGCGTCGAAGGAAAGATTTCCGATGTAAATGGTCATGAACCTGAAAAAAACTATGAACCGATCCTTCGACAGCCCTTTTAGAAAGTGATGAGCTCGCTGGAGAGAAATCTTGGAATCTTCCCCACCCTACAACCCCCGAGGGCTGGGCCCCCAAGGCTCGCAGGTCGGGACAACCGGCCGGGCGGCGGCGGCTTCGGCCTGAAGCAGGCATGTCAGGCGATCCGAGCGGAGCCGTGCAGCAGATCTGCGGCGGCCCGCTTACATGCGCGACATCGCCGTGATCTTGTTGAGCTTGTCCCGCTCGAGTCCTTCGAGTTCCTCGACCTGCAACAGGCCATCCTTTACCAGGCTGGCAAAGACGAACAAAAGGCCGGGGAGGCGAAAGTCGAAACGTCCTTCGATTTCATGGCGCTGGATGCTGAGAAAGTCATGCAATTTCCAGCATTCCTCGACGGAGTCCATCCGGCTGGCATGGGCCTGGACGGCCCGGATGATGCCGATCGCGGCTCTGGAGTGGGCCTTGTCGAAGGCGCGGCGTGCCACCTGCTGCTCCTGATCCGTCCACTCCAACACCGCACTCACCATGGGTCTCAACAGCTGAATTTGGACGTTAACCCCCGGGACTGAGCGGCCGCGAGCCGTTGGCAGGGCTGTAACCATGGCCGGGACCATGGCCGGGACGATCGGAAATGCGACGTCGCAACTGCGGCAGCCGGAACCATGGCACCGCCGGATGGGCATGGTGCTCCCGGTGGTACCCGAAATGAAAACAAGCCAGCAGGGAGAGAAGGTGGGGATAGCCCAGACTTCGGATGGCATGGCATCCGGCAAGGGTGGATCCGTCACCGCGGTGAGGAAGATAGGTTCCGAACAGAAACAGCTGACACGAACTGAGAACCAGCGGCAGCACCCAGAACGTGGGGATCGCCAGCACCAGCCGGGGCTCCAGCCGCATCAGCACTCCGCCCACAGCCAACCAGCTGGCCAGGAGCAGGACCAGCTGGGGCACGGACAGGTAGTTGCCCATGAACCTGGCGTACCAGCGCAGAGCCCCATCGCCGCTGACCCTTCGGTAGTCCGGATCAAGACGGCTGCCCGGGAAACGATGATGGCGGAGGTGATGGCGGCGGCAGCGACCATAGGGAAGCCCGGCGTAGAGCATCAGGGCCAGCCGACCCAGGGCGTCGTTGAGCCGCGGACGCCCGGGCACCAGGGTGCGATGCATCGCATCGTGGCCGAGGATGAACAGGCCGGTCTGCAGGAACGTGCGCAGGGCCATGGCCAGCCCGACCGCCGCCGGTGTCCAACCAGCGGGATCCGCCAGCAGAGCCAGCACCAGGGTGACCAGCCAGGCCCCGAGGATGCCCGTTCCCAACAGAAGACCTGTGCCTCCCCAAGCCGGGAAGACCGGAGTGGCAAGCGCCCCCCCGGTCACGGGACCCGCCGTCGCGGGGAATGTGGACAGATTCCTCAGCGGGCGAACTTGAGCAGTTCGGCGGGGGAGGCCAGCAGATCGATCGCCACGAAGTAGATCTTGTTGTCGGGATCGAGAAGGAAACGCCAGGCCACGTTCATGCCGACACCGGCTCCGAACCAGGGGGTCTGCACCTTTCCGGTCACCTTGATCTGGGTGAAACCGCCATCGGAGGGCTCGCTGACGCCGGTTTCGGGCAGCAGCTTGAGGTTCTGGCAGTCCTCGCGGAAGAAACGCAGGATGGCGTCGGTACCGACGATGGGCCGCTGGAAGGGAGGTTGCAGGGCGCCGTCGGGGAGGAACAGCTGGATCAGCTGGTCGAAGTCGTTGGCATTGAGCAGATCCATGTAGGAGAGGATCGTGGCGTTATCGACGCCGGCGATCGAGACCCTGGTGCGCTGCTCGGGCGCTGTCGGCAGCACGATCGGCTCGGCGATGCGCTCGCTGCCGTCCACCTTGCTGGGATCGAAGCCCATGTCGACGACGAAGTTGCGCAGCACGGTGATCTGCTGACCCGCATCGATGCCCTTGAGCGAGGAGAGCACCGAGGCGGCGTTGGCGGAGAGCTGATAGCCCTCGGGGATGGGAGCCACGAGGCCCTCCTCCATCCACTCACCCAGGCGATACCAGAAGCCGAGCTTGATGTTGACCGACCAGATCGCATAGGTGCGGCAGATGTCGGTGTCCGACCGGTTGGCCAGATCCACCATCACCTGGCTCTGCTCGGCGAAGGTCATCGCCTTGATCCGGTTGAGCACCGGCTCGGCGAACTGCATGCGGGCCGCACCAGGGGCGGCGATGGTGATGGTCTTGCCCATCTCGAGGTAAGCGAACCAGATCAGCGCCAACTGGTCCTCGGCGCTGAGGAGGCTGAAGCGGGCCGTCAGGGCCGGCACCACATCGGCCGAGAGGGTGTCCGGAAAGATCTGGGTCGCTTTTTCGAGCGTGAACATGACAGGCACCTCCGGAAGGTCAAGAAATCTTTACAAATCCTAATACATGGCGGTGGCGGCGACGGCGTTGCGACCACCTGAAACCAAGGAAAGCACGATTTCGTGTCCGTCAGCACAGCAAGTTGGACTCAGCTCCATCTCACCGTGCTGCGGATCACGACCTCCCGGCGATCCCTGCCGGCGGGCGGCGCTCAGGGCGCTCCGGTGCTGAGCATGGCCGCCGCGGTCCACAGGACCAGGCCGGTGATGGCGAAGCCGCCGGCGGTGACCAGCCCCTGCCAGATCTGGCGGGCCAGAGGCGAGGGCTGCTCCCCGAGCCAGGCGGGCCGGGGGGTGCCGGGGGACCAGGGGTTGGCACCGCGGGGCGCCCGGCTGGCGATGACATCGCGCCAGCGGCCGTCGTAACGGGGCGCCTGCTGGTTGAAGGGCCGTTCTCCCTGGGCCCGGCCCGGCAGCACCCGCGAGCGCTGGTAGGGCACGGTGTCGTAACCGAACGCCTCGAGGTACTCGGGCGAGTCGAGCAGGGTGTCCACCAGGGCCATAAGCCCGTGCTGGGCGATCAGGATCGAGTAGCGGATCCGTTCCTGTTCGCCATACACCGGGCGCCCCAGAACCCTGCCGACAAGTTGTTCAACCAGACGATAGTTGCTGTTGCAATCATAGAAACCCTCTCGGAATCGCCTGGAAAGCAGCAGACCGCGGATGAAATCCCTCATGGTGATCTGTCCGCTGCGCAGCTGGGATTCCAGCACGGCTTCACGGTCCACCTTGAAGGCGTGAAAGAAGATCTGGCGGTAGGCCTGCTCGATCTGGACGTCGAGGCTGAGGCGGTCACCGGAGGCCTTGCGGGTCTCCAGGGTGGCGACGGCCTGGCGGGGGGATTCCTCACTGGCGATCGCGAAACTCGGCACCCTGGCGTTAAGGCTCGAGGGTCGGGCGGCTAGCAGAGGAAGGGCCATGGAGGGATTCAAGGAGAATGACCCGGAAAGATAACCGTCAACAAATCTGGCCTTGGGCAAGCCGCCGGATCCCTCACACAGCTTTACTTTTCGGGCCCGCCACCGGCGGAGTCTGCAGGGGTGCGGGGCGCTCGCTGGGCTCGCAGTCCAACCTCAGGACCCGTTCGAGGGTCTGGTTGCGATAGTTCCTCAGGCAATACTTGCAGCCGCCGGTGGTCTGGAGATGACGCTCCGGTGTGATCACGATCTCCCGGACAGGATGCTCCAGACAGCGAATCTTGACGGGGCTGCGGTAGCTCTTGTAATTAATCTGGGAATAATCGTATCTGCCGCCGAATCGGGACAGGGCTCGCTCCAGAAACGTGGCTTCATCGATCCGTAAACCCATTGGTCGATCCGCGTGAGTCAGGGAGAAAAAACCCAGGCTGAATCCCTCAGGCAGAATACCGGCCTTGACCCACGGAGCCCATGGACGGGGCCCACGGGGTCCGGAAACCAGGCTGCTGGCCCAGCCAACTGTTGACAGGGACTTTCGTCAGGAACCTTTGGGCGGGCTCAATGGTGACTGAGTTCAGGGGGATTCTGTCGCCGAAGTCCGGCAGGCTGACCCAACGCATGAATTCTCCACACTTCTCCGCGGCCCGGCCCCCTCCCGGGTAGGCACCTCCGCGGTCAGGGGCAGGAAGATTCGGGGCTGGCCAGCTCTTCGGTGATGACACGGAAGCCGGTGAGCTGGTGGTCGCCGAAGGAGCGCAGGAAGGGCACATCCGCCGCATCCCGACCCCGGGCGATCAGCACCCGGCCGATGCGGGGCCGGTTGTGGCGGGGGTCGAAGACATGCCAGCGATCCTCGAGAAACGCCTCGAACCAGGCCGAGTAGTCGATCGGTTCGGGCTGGGGCATGGTGCCCGTGTAGCCCAGGTAGCCGGTGCAGTAGCGGGCGGGGATGTTGAGGCAGCGGCAGAGGCTGATGGCCAGGTGGGCGAAGTCCCGGCAGACGCCCCGCCCTTCGCGCAGGGCGTCGTGGGCGGTCTTGTCGCTGCGGGCGGCGCCGTAGTCGAAGCGGAGCTGCTCGTGCACCCAGTCGCAGATGGCCTGCACCCGCGACCAGCCGGGCCGGACGCCACCGAAGCGCCCCCAGGCGACCTGGGCCAGGCGGTCGGTGTCGCAGTAGCGGCTGGGGTTGAGGTAGGGGTAGGTGACGATCGGCAGCGCCCCCACCGGGCACTCGCCCACCTCCGGTGCCACCGGATCGGGAAGGCCGGGGTCGGCCACCACCACCTCGAATCCCAGGGTGGTGCTGCCGGTGGAGGCCACGAAACGGCAGGCTCGGTTGCCGTCCGCATCGGTGAGCACCTCGGCGATCCGGTCGGGGCTCAGCCGCAGCCGCTCGGGACCGCGGCGGTCCTCCAGGCGGCTGCCATGGGGATGGACCAGGGCCAGCACCGGCGTCGGCGCCCAGCAGGAGAGGGTCAGTTCGCAGCCGAGCCGGATCAGCATGGAGCAGGCATGGCGAACGGCGCGACCCGATGGTCGATTGTGGCCCCCCGGCCGGGCTTCTGTGACGGCGATCCAGAACGGGACCTCCGTGGCCCGGTCCGTAGGCGTCGCCGCTGCGGCCCCGCTGCGGTCTCGCTGCAGCTGTACTGCGGCGCCCCTGCTCAAGGGTGTCGCTGGCCGCCAGGGGCGATCCCTGCTAGTACGGGTGTATCACTTTCACTGGCCATGTCCTCTGCCCCAGCCCCCGCTCCGCGCCCAGCTGCGCAGCCTGCTCCAGATCGCGACGCCTGGCCCTATCTCGGGCCGGAGCAGCTGCTCCCCAGCCGCAGCCGTCACGTCTGCCTCACCTGCCAGTGGTTCCGTCATCACGCCGACGCCGACGCGGTCCCCCTGCTGAGCTGCCAGTGGCATCAGGCCCTGATCTGCCACGGCGACCATCTCACCCAGCGCTGTCCGAGCTGGCTCGAGCCGCTGCAGCGCAGCTCCGGCTGGTGCCCCGAAGCCGCCTGAGGTCCAGCTCCAGTCGGGGCGGCCCTCGATAGGGTGGGCCCTGCCCGCCCCCGTCCGCATGGCCCCCGACCGCATGGCCATCGTCAGCGCGCAGGGCCTCGGCAAGACCTACCGGGTGGCCGACAAGCAACCCGGACTGGCCGGCACCCTGCGTCACTTCGTGAACCGCCGCGAGCGCCTGATCGCAGCCGTGCAGGAGGTGAGCTTCTCGATCGAGCCGGGCGAGTTCGTCGGCTTCCTGGGGGCCAACGGCGCCGGCAAGACCACCACCCTCAAGATGCTCACGGGGCTGATCCACCCCACCAGCGGCACGGTGGAGGTGGCCGGCTGCCAGCCCCAGCGCCGCGAGGCGGACTTCCTGGGCCAGATCACCCTGGTGATGGGCCAGAAGCAGCAGCTGATCTGGGATCTGCCGCCGCTGGATTCTCTGCGGGTCAACGCCGCCGTCTACGGCATCCCCCCGGCGGAGAGCCGCCGCCGCATCGCCGAGCTGGCGGAGATGCTCGAGCTGGGGGACGAGCTGCGCCGGCCGGTGCGCAAGCTCTCCCTCGGCCAGCGGATGAAGGCGGAGCTGCTGGCGGCCCTGCTGCACCGGCCATCGGTGCTGTTCCTCGACGAACCCACCCTGGGGCTGGATGTCAACGCCCAGGCCCGGGTGCGCAGCTTCCTGGCCGATTACAACCGCCGCTTCGGGGCCACCGTGCTGCTCACCAGCCACTACATGGCCGACATCACCGCCCTCTGTCCGCGGGTGCTGCTGATCCACGAGGGCCGCCTCTTCTACGACGGCAGCCTCGAGACCCTCACCCAGCGGCTGGCGCCCTGCCGGGAGGTGCGCCTGGAGCTGCATGCGCCCCTGGGGGCCGAGGCCTTCGCCAGCTACGGCGAGGTGGAGACCATCGAGGGCCGGGAGGTGCGGCTGCTGATCCCGCGGGAGCGGCTCACCGAGCAGGTGGGACGGCTGCTGGCCGATCTGGCGGTGGTCGATCTGTCGGTGTCCGACCCGCCGATCGAGGACATCATCGGCCGGCTGTTCCACCAGGGGGCCCTGGCATGAGCCGCCCCCTGCGCCAGCGGCTGGCCCACGCCCGCCGCATCGCCACCGTGCTGCTCTCCAGCCAGTACGCCTACATGCTCGAGTACCGGGCCGAGATCGTGCTCTGGGCGCTCTCGGGGGTGCTGCCCTTCATCATGCTGGGCCTGTGGAGCGCCGTCGATGCCGCTGGCGGGCTGGGGATGGACTCCCTGCAGCTGGCCCGCTACTTCCTGTCGGCCTTCGTGGTGCGCCAGTTCACGATCGTGTGGGTGATGTACACCTTCGAGGAGGACAACCTCAACGGCCGGCTGTCGCCCTACCTGCTACAGCCCCTGCCGCTGGTGTGGCGCTACGTGGCCGCCCACCTCTCGGAGCAGGCCACCCGACTCCCCTTCGTGGCGATGCTGGTGGGACTGTTCTTCCTTCTGTATCCCGCTGCCTTCTGGTGGCCCTCCATCTCGTCACTGCTGCTGGCGGTGCTGGCCACCCTGGCCGCCTTCGCCCTGCGCTTCCTGATGCAGTTCACCCTGACGATGGTGTGCTTCTGGAGCGAGAAAGCCACCGCCCTGGAGCGCCTCCTCTATCTGCCCTACCTCTATCTCTCCGGGCTGGTGGCCCCCCTGGCCCTCTATCCCGAGTCGGTGCGGACCTTCGCCTTCTGGACCCCCTTCCCCTACATGGTCGATGTGCCCGCCAGGATCCTGGCCGGTGAGTCCGTGCCGGTGCTGCAGAGCTTCGCGGCCATGGCCGCCTGGGCCGCCCTGCTGCTGCCGATCAACCTGCTGCTCTGGCGGCGGGGCCTGCGCCACTATTCAGCGATGGGGGCGTGATGGGCCGCTATCTCACCACCCTGCGGGTGTTCTGGATCGCCTCGTTGACGGCGGAACTGGAATACCAGGCCAATTTCCTGATCGAGCTGGTGGCCACCGCCGGCAATCTGGTCGGCAGCATCTTCGTGCTGTCGCTGTTCTACGGGCGTGGCCAGTCGCTGGGGGGCTGGAGCTGGGAAGGGGCCCTGGTGGTGCTGGGCATCTACACCCTGCTGGAGGGGATCACCAGCACCCTGCTGCAGCCCAACCTCAGCACGATCGTGGCCCACGTGCGCACCGGCAGCCTCGATTTCGTGCTGCTCAAGCCGATCGACAGCCAGTTCTGGCTCTCGGCCCGCACCTTCTCCCCCTGGGGTCTGCCCGGCATCGCCCTGGGGGCCGGCCTGATCGGCTACGCCGCCTGGAAGGCCGGCGCCACCCCGACGCCCCTCACCCTGCTGGGGGCGGCCCTGATGCTGGTGGCCAGCCTGATGATTCTGTACAGCCTCTGGTTCGTGCTGGCGGCCAGCAGCATCTGGTTCGTGAAGATCTGGAACGCCACCGAGGTGCTGCGCAGCGTGCTGGTGGCCGGCCGCTTTCCGGTGAGTGCCTTCCCAGCCGGCCTGCGGGCCTTCTTCACCTTCATCGTGCCGGTGGCCTTCCTCACCACGGTGCCGGCCGAGGCGATCCTGGGGCGGGCCTCAGGCCCCTGGCTGCTGGCCGGCGGCGCGGTGGCCATCGCCGCGGTGGTGCTGAGCCGCTGGTTCTGGCAGTTCGCCCTGCGCTTCTACACCTCCGCCTCCAGCTGAATGGAGCCCCTCGTCCCCCTGCCCCTGGCGGAGTTACCGGCCCTGCCCCCGCTGGCCCTGGCGGTGGTGGGCCATGTGGAAATGGTGAGCTTCATTGGCGTGGACCATCTGCCGGCGGCCGGCGAGATCCTCCATGCCGCCGACTTCTGCGAGCTCCCCGCCGGCGGCGGCGCCGTGGTGGCCGTGCAGATGGCCCGACTGACGGGAGAGCGGATTCCCTTCTTCACGGCCCTGGGCGACGACCCCCTCGGGCGCCGAGCCGCCGAAGAGCTTGAGGGCCTGGGGCTGGAGCTTCACATCGCCTGGCGGGAGGCCCCGACCCGGCGGGGCCTCACCTTCATCGACGCCGACGGCGAGCGCACCATCACGGTGATCGGCGAGCGGCTGATGCCCACCGGCGCCGATGGATTGCCCTGGGAGCGGCTGGCTCAGACCGACGGTGTGTTCGTCACCGCCACCGATGCCGGCGGGCTGCGGCTGGCCCGGCGGGCCCGGGTGCTGGCCGCCACGCCGCGGCTGCGGCTGCCGACCCTGCGGCAGGCGGGCGTGACCCTCGACGCCCTGATCGGCAGCGCCACCGACCCCGGCGAGGCCTACCGGAGCGAGGATCTCGATCCGCTGCCCCGGCTGTGCATCGGCACCGAGGCCGATCGGGGCGGGGTGCTGATGCCCGGCGGCCGCTATGCCGCCGGGCCGTGCCCGGGGCCGGTGCGGGATGCCTACGGCGCCGGCGACAGCTTCGCCGCCGGCGTCACCACCGCCCTGGCCGCCGGCTGGGATCTGCGGCAGGCCATCAGCCTCGGCGCCCACTGCGGCGCGGCCTGCCTCGATGGCCGCGGGCCCTACGCGACTCAGCTGCGTCTCATCCGCCGCTGACCAGCAGCAGCAGGCGGTTGCCCTCCGGATCGGCCAGCCAGGCCTCGGCCCCGAAGGGTTCCTGCCGCGGCGGCTCCATTGGCACCGCCCCCAGGGCCAGCACCACGGCGAGCCAGTCGTGGAGCACCTGCAGGGGGGGCGCCTCCCCCGCCGGGCGCGAGAAGCAGAGGGACAGCCGGCCCTCGCCGCGGGGGCGGGGACGCCGCCGTGAGGGGACGTAGATCTCCAGCCGGCCCTCGCCCGGTCCGAGCAGGCGCCAGTGGCTGGGGCTGGATCCCGGCAGCGGTTCCGTCCCCAGCAGGGCGCCGTAGAAGGCGGCCAGCCGCTCGGGGTCGTCGGCGGCCAGCACCAGGAAGGGGGGTGGAACGGCAGGGATCATGGCGGGAGGCGCCACCTCGGGCGCCGCGATTCGCCACCATGGCAGCAGAACGGACTCCCGAGGGCCATGGCGGTGCTGGTGTTGAACGAGGCGGAGCGACGCAAGCTGGACGGCTCCGACGACACCCTCTTCTATGCCGAGCCCCGCTACGTGCAGCACCTCGACGGCGCCTTCCGGCGCCGGCTGACGGCGCTCTACCGGGAGCGGATCCCCCCCTGTGCGGTGGTGCTGGATCTGATGAGCAGCTGGGTGAGTCACCTGCCCGAGGACATCACCTACGAGGAGGTGATCGGCCACGGCCTCAACGGGGCTGAACTGGCGGCGAACCCCCGCCTGGATCGCCACTGGCTCCAGGACCTCAACCAGGACCAGCACCTGCCCCTGGCGGATGCCAGCGTCGATGCGGTGCTGATGGTGGCGGGCTGGCAGTACCTGCAGCGGCCTGAGCCGGTGGCGGCCGAACTGCTGCGGGTGGTGCGCCCCGGCGGCCAGGTGATCGTGGCCTTCTCCAACCGGATGTTCTTCCAGAAGGCGCCCCAGGTCTGGACCGACGGCAGCGACCGGGATCACCTCGCCTACATCAGCCGGGTGCTGCAGGCCCAGGGCTGGCCGGCGCCGCAGCTGATCGCCGAGCCGACCCGGGCTGAGGGCCCCATGGGCTGGCTGGGGGGACAGGGAGATCCGTTCTTCGCCGTGGTGGCCGAAAAGCCTGCGCCTTAGGCACCCCATGCCCGACGCCATCCCCACCCCAACCCAGGACGGGCCCCTCCCCCCATGGCGCCCGCTGCTGCGCGGTGCCCTGGAACGGCAGGGCCGCTCCCCCCAGGCCCGCTGGCTGCAGCTGGCCAGCCTGGCCGCGGATGGCACCCCGCGGGTGCGCACACTGGTGTTCCGCTGCTGGTCAGGGGCCGTGGCCCTGGATCTGCTCACCGACCGCCGCAGCGCCAAAAGCGGCGAACTGAGCGGGAAGGCACCGCTGGAGCTTTGCTGGGTGCTGCCCAAGCCCCGCTGCCAGTTCCGCCTCAGGGGCCAGCGACTGCCGCTGGGTGGTGAGGAGGAACGGCAGGCCCTGGATCGCCACTGGCAGGCCCTGACCCCCACGGGCCGGGCTCTCTGGGGCTGGCCGGCGCCGGGGGAGCCGCTGCAGGCGGACGCACCGTTCCCCCGAGAACTGGGGGAGGACGCCCCGCGGCCGGAGCACTTCGAGCTGCTGCGGGTGCGGCTGCAGCGGGTGGAACTGCTGGAGCTGACCGGTCACCCCCAGCGGCGGCGCCGCTGGCTGGCCGACAACGGCTGGCAGGAGGAATGGATCAATCCGTGAGGGTTTCTGCCGAGGGCAACGGCCACGTTTAACAGATCTTTACATTAGCCTGGGCCAAAGCGAGAGACCCATGCTGGAAGCCCTGTTCCCGATTGTTTATATGGTCAGTTTTGCGGTGATCGCCGGCGGCGCCTTCGCCCTGATGACCCAGAACCTGCGCAGCGTCTCGTCCATGCCTGCCAAGCGGCCATCCCATCCGGAGGCCCCTGCCCCGGGCGAGGAGGTGCTGTACGTGGACCTCAGCCGCGAAAGGCTCGAGCAGCTCTACGAACAGGCGAGCTGAGTCGGTTCAACTGGGAAACACGGTGATGCTGGACGTTTCCCGGTAGTTGTCGTCCGCCATGCTGTCGACCCGGAAAGCGGTCCAGGTGGCAAAGGGCTCGGGATCGCTGGCGGTCACGGGCCATTCGATCCGGCGCCTTTGGTAGGTCAGCCCAACACAGGTCAGAGCCTGGTCATCGGCCATCAGCGACCAAAGCAGTCGCAGGTCGCTGCGCTGGTAAGGAATACTCTCCGGCTGAACGCAGGGATCGGCGGGATAGCCGGGCGAGAGCTCAAGCGAGCGCTGGTTCTCCCAGCAGAGGTAATCGCCGTTTTCGGTGGGATAGAACCAGCAGGTTTCGTTGTCGGCCTCCCGCAGGGAGAACTGGTCGAGGCAGCGGATGGAGGCGACGGCGAGGCGATCCGCCGGATGGCCGGTTCGTCCCTGCTGCTCAGGTCCGCTGAGCTCGTAGGCACCCAGCCAGAGGGAGCGGGGCTCCAGATGGGGCACCAAGGCATCGCAGATCAGCCGGCGGACGGAGCCCGTCTCCTCCGGGGAGGTGAGATCCTCCCGGCAGGGATCGCTGCGAAGGGGCACGAACGGATCGGCACCACTGACATTGGCCTGACCGGAAGCGACCAGCTCATCGAGGCTCCGCTCAGGTGGCGTCGTCGTGCGGAACATGCGCAGGGCAATGCCGCTGCCGACGCCAAGCCGCTGGGCTGCCAGGAGGTCGGCCCAGGCAGCGCCGTCGCCGGGCAGGGCGCCTTCCGGGGCCAGTACGAAGACAAGAGCGTGCGCCATGGCGGATCGGGGTGAACGCTTCAGACATCAAAGCCCGGATGGCAGGGCCACCCGGGCTGAAGCAGGCGAACCTTCCGGGGAATCAGCCGAGGCCGATCTGGGCAAGGATGCCCTGGCCGGTGAGGATTTCGGTGCCGAGGCCGATCACGAAACCGAGCATGGCCAGACGGCCGTTCCAGGTTTCAGCGAAGGCGACGAAGCCGAAGCGGGAGGTGGAGTCGGTCATGGAAGGTGGTTGTTTGCGAAACTTGAAGGGAGTGTAAACGATCGTGAAGCGTTGTGACTGTCGTCCGCGATGCCGTTCACGGCCCAGGGGTGGATCCATCCCTCCAGCCCTCCAGGCGGCAGCCCAGCTGGATGTCGCCCTGATCGAGCAGGCGACCGAGCCGGAGGGCGGTGGCCTCCTCCAGGCGGGAGAATCGGTCCTGCCCATGGGTGAGCCAGGAGAGTTCGGTGGGGGTGATGATCCCGGTGGCCAGGGATTCCAGGTAGAGCTCGCCGACCGTCATGGCTGATGTAACGGAACGTAAAGATTGTGGCGCGCCGTGGCGGCGACCGTGGTGAGTGTCCCAAAGGAGTCATGGACGCGGCCAGGACGGTCGATCCTTTACATTTCTTAAGACGTTCTTCGGGGACGGGTTCGCTGACCCGTCCTTTTTTTTGATCAAACCCCCCTGGGCCCAGGGCCAGGATGCAGGTTCAAGCCGCGGGCAAGCCGATGGACGTGGACACCGTGCTGCCCCTGGCCGGGGCCGCCGTGCTGATCGTGATGGTGGTGGTGGGCGTGGTGGTGGTGGTGCTGAGGCCCAGCGACCTGCCGAAACGCTGAAGCGAATTCCTAGCCTGCCTTGATGGCGCTTCAGGTGGTCTGGTTCAAGCGCGATCTGCGCCTCGCCGACCACTGCCCCCTGGTGGAGGCGGCCCGGCGTGGACCGGTGCTGCCCCTCTACGTGGTCGAACCGGATCTGTGGCAGCAACCGGACAGCTCAGCCCGCCAGTGGAGCTTCTGCAGGGAGGCGCTGCAGGAGCTGCAGGAGGCGCTGGCCGGCCTGGGCCAGCCGCTGGTGGTGCGGGTCGGCGATGTGGTGGCGGTGCTGGAGGCCGCCCACCGTCGCCACGGCATCGCCGCTCTCTGGAGCCACCAGGAGACCGGCAACCTCTGGACGTTCGCCCGGGACTGCCGGGTGGCCGCCTGGGCCAGGGATCGGGGGATCCCCTGGCAGGAATGCGCCGGCTTCGGCGTGATCCGGGGCTTGAAGGATCGCCGCGGCTGGGCCCGGGCCTGGGAGCAACGCATGGCCGCACCCCTGCTGGAGGCACCCATCGCCCTGCCCCCCCTGGCGGGAATCGCCCCCCGTGAGCTGCCCAGCGCCGCCGAACTGGGCCTGGCGCCGGACCCCTGCCCGGGGCGGCAGCCTGGAGGCCGCCAGGCCGGCCTGGAGCTGCTGGCGGGCTTCCTGCGTCAGCGGGGGCGGGGCTACCACCACAGGCTCTCCAGCCCCCTGACGGCCTTTGAAGCCTGCTCACGACTGTCGCCCCACCTGGCCTGGGGCACCCTGTCGATGGGGGAGGTGACCCAGGCCACCCGGGCGCGGCGGGCCGCCCTGGCGACCGTGCCCGCCGAGGCCGCCGCGGGCTGGCCCCGGGCCCTGGATGCCTTCCTGTCGCGCCTGCACTGGCACTGCCACTTCATCCAGAAGCTGGAACGCGAGCCCTCGATCGAAATCCAGGAGCTCGATCCCGCCACCCGGGGACTGCGCGGCACCGATGCCGAACGGCTGGCGGCCTGGTGTGCGGGGCGCACCGGCGTGCCGTTCGTGGATGCCTGCATGCGCGCCCTGCACCACAGCGGCTGGATCAACTTCCGCATGCGGGCGATGCTGCTGTCGTTCGCCAGCCATCACCTCTGGATCGACTGGCGTGACAGCGGCCTGCACCTGGCGCGCCAGTTCGTGGACTACGAGCCCGGCATCCACTGGAGCCAGTGCCAGATGCAGAGCGGCACCACGGGCATCAACACGATCCGGATCTACAACCCGATCAAGCAGGGCCTCGACCACGACCCGGAGAGGGTGTTTCTGGGGCGCTGGCTGCCGGAACTGGCCGGGGTGCCGGCGATCTGGCGGCATGAGCCGTGGCGGATGGATCCGGCCACCCAGGCGGCCAGCGGCTGCCGCATCGGCTGCGACTACCCCGCCCCGATCGTGGATGTGGCCGGCGCCGCCCGGGAGGCCCGGGAACGGCTCTGGGGCCTGCGACGCCAGAGCGGCTTCGGCGCCGCCGCCGCCGCGATCCAGGAACGGCACGGCTCCCGGCGGCGGCGGGTTGCCGACGGCCAGCTCTGCCTCGACCTGGGCCTGCACGGGGAGGGCGCTTCACGTTCCGTTACCTGAGGCGACAGAATCTTCATAATTCCCCCGCCGCCATGACCACCACCCTCCTGCTTGAGATCTTCGCGGGCTTCTTCACCGCCTTCATCGCCCTGTGGATGCTGGCGCTCAACCGCCCGACGGCCGTCGCTGCCGTGCCCATCAGCGTCGGAGACAGCGCCCCTGCCCAGGACTCTTCCATCGCCGCGACCGTGCGCCAAGGCCTGATGTCCTATTTCCTGCGGGAAGGGCGCCTGGCCAACACCGGCCTGCTGATCCTGCGCCTGGCGATCGGCGCAATGATGATCCACCACGGCCAGGACAAACTGGCCGATCCGCAGGCGTTCGCCACCAATTACGTGGTACCCCTGCACCTGCCCTTCCCCCTGTTCTTCGCCCACGTGGCGGGTTACTCGGAGATCCTGGGCAGCTGGCTCCTGATCCTCGGCCTGCTGTCGCCCCTGGGGGCCCTGGCCCTCACCGGCACCATGACCGTGGCCGCCTACCACCACATCCTCACCAGCGGACTGAACATCTACGTGCTCGAGCTGGTGGTGCTGTATCTGGGCGGCAGCCTCGCCCTGCTCCTGGTCGGTCCGGGCCGCTACTCGTTTGATGCCGGCATCGTCGATGGGCTGTTGGCTGATTCCAACACCTCAGCGACGAACGCCCCGGCTGTCAGCGAGGCGTCGGTGTCTTACGGCATGGCGGCCGAAGCCAGCTGAACCTGCCCACGTTTCCGGTGGCCTGCCGCTCGAGCGTCCGTCGGGCCTGGTCCTGGTCAGAAAGGACCAGGACCAGCAGACGGTGCCACCTGTTCCAGGGACCGTTGCTCAGACGGCTTGGCCGTGACTTGGCTCCGGGGAGCTCCGCCCCAGCGCAACTGGATGCCCCCTCCCAGATCCCAGGAGGTGCCACCTCCGAAGAAGCCCGCCCCCCCTCGCACATAGAAGGTGGTGTTGTCTCGGAGGGTGTAGGCCAGGCCGCCCTGCAGCCCCAGGCCGCTGCCCTGAATCACGGAACCGGCGGGCAGGTTGTTGGCCAAGCCGAAACCGTCGGTCACCCGGTTGGAGGGCGCCTGGCCCAGGAAACCGGCCCCGAGCCAGCTCAGGCGCAGGGAGGGAGTGACCAGATTGGGGCCATCCTGCAGGGTCGCTCTCCAGGTGAGGCCAAGGTCCGCGGTACCGACGGTGCTGGCGGAGGACGGAACATTCCAGAGGCGGTTGGTGGGCAGATCTGCCACGGAGACTCCGCCGAGGGAGAGGCTCGTCAGCGTCAGCAGGGCGCTGGGCTCGAGGATCTGACTCTCCGACAGCGTGATCCTGCCGCCGAAACGGGTGGCCAGGTTGAAGGCGCTGCCTCCCACCGACGGGGTGCTGCTGCGGATCCCGAACGTGTTGCTGCTGTTGATGGCGAAGGGCTGATCCGCCTGCAGTCCATCGCCGCCGGCCGCCAGGCCGACGAACCAGCTGGGCTTGACGACCTGCACCAGAAGCCCTCCACCCCCCAGCTGCGTACGGGCGGAACGGCCGCCGAACTGGGTGCCACCGGTGGCAGCAAAGGAGCCAGCATCGGCCGAGATGCTGCCGAACCGTCCATAGGCGCCGATCACCAGATCGCCGACGGCGTAATTCAGCAGCAGACCCGTCTGGGCACCACTCAAGGAGGAGTTACCTCCCGAAGCCCCCTGGATCAATGGACCACCGAAGCCGTTGCCGAACAGGCGCAGCCGCCAGCCGTCGCGTTCGCTGAAGTAGCCACCCGGCTTGAGGCTGAAACGAAAAGTCGAATCTGATTCTCCCTCCGGAACCGGCACGGCCAGCGTGGAGGTGCTTCGCACTTTCTGGGGGAGGATCTCCAGCAGATCCCGGCTGAAACTCTGCCAGCCGATGCCTGCGCCAAGGGGAATCAGCCGGGCATCGAGCCGGTCGACATCGACAAGCAGGGGGCGGGGGCGGGCCGGGGCGACGGCGGCCGGGGCGGGGGCCGGCGTGGTATCAGGTGCTGTGACCGGCGGGGTGACCGGGGGCGTGACCGGCGGAGTGACCGGCGGAGTGACTGGGGGTGGCAGGCAGAACTCAGCCTCGGTTCCGTCGGGGCACAGGACCGCGTGGGCCTCGCCGGCCCCGAGCATGGCGCCGACAACGACGGGCACGAGCAGGGCGAACCGAAGGCCTGGCCTCCGGTGGGGAAGGCGCATCGCCGAACCGGCGCTGGTGGGTGCCACTGGCTCTGAACCGCTGACCCAGGTGCTCCCCGAACCGGAGGCAAGACGGTTTGGAATCCCTGGATGGTTGACAGTTTCCACCGCCGATGAAGAGGACAGCGCGACTGGACGCAGGGGCGTTTCAGCAGACGGCTGAGGACAGCAACCAGACAGCATTCAGAACAGATAAGCAATTTGAATTTATAGCGAGGCCGAGACGCGTAGGCAGGGCAGCCGTGACTTGTTTAGGTTATTCTAGTCATTCTCTAATGGTTTCCCAAGATCCATGCTCCCCCCAATCAGCTGGGTTCCGAAGGAATTTCGGCAGGCTGAGGCGCGAGCTCTCCACGACCTGCGAAAGGGCCATTCGGTACGATGGGCTCAACTTCATGAAGCGAGAACCTTCATGACATCCCCAGAATCGACGTACTGATGGCTGAACTGGAACAGCGGGAGGATCCGCAGAGGTCAGAGTCGTTTGCTGGGCAACAACATCTTTACCTTCAGAAAAGTCTTGATCAACCCCTGACTCACGGTGTTGAGAGGCTGTGGGACTCCACTGTTTCCTGGGTGAATGAGCAACTTGATATCCTGTCGTTTCGGAGTGATTATGAAAGCCTGCTGAGCGAGGCCTTCGGTTTCGCAGGCACTGACCCCGAGCGTTTCAGAAATCGCGTCATCGCCCTGAGTCAACGGCTGCGGGGGCCTGGCCTTCGCCTGGTGATCGAGCTGCGCGGCGGCACGGAACTCGCCGGAGCCCAAGGCGCCTACACGGCCTCTGATCAAGAAGAACGGGAAAGGATTTACGTCAATGCCAACTGGCTCTCCCTGGCCACCTCCGCAGAGGCCATCCAGCGTGTCCTTCTGGAGGAAGTGGGCCATGCCATCGACCACTGGCTGAACGGCCCCCTGGACTCCCGAGGCGATGAAGGTGCCCTGTTCGCCGCTCTTGTCAGTGGCGCTCCCCTGGGCTCGGAGCAGCGGGCGGCGATCCTGGCGGAGAACGACCAGCACCAGATCCTCATCGATGGTCAGCTGCTGATGTCGGAATTCGCCAGCGCCCCGGTGCTGAGCGACAGCTTCGTGGGGACCCGCATCACCGCCGAAGACACGCCCCTGGCCATTACCGGTTTCAGCGTGGCCGACAGCGACAACGGTGTGCCGGGGCCGATCACGCTGCGGCTGCGGATCTCCACCACCGGGGGCACGGCCACCCTGGCCAGTACCGCCCTGATCACGAGCGGCAGCAACGGCAGCGCCGACCTCACCCTGGAAGGCAGCCTCTCCGCCATCAATGCGGCGATCGCCAGCCTCCTGTTCACGCCGGCGGAGAACGCCAACAGCGTCAACTCGCCGGTGGCGCCCAGCCTCACCCTGACCGCCACCGATCTCACCAACGGCGACGGCCCCATCAGCCTCTCCACCGGGCCGATCCAGGTCACCCCGGTCAACGATGCGCCCACCCTGATCACCAACCCCCTGGTGGTGGCGGAGGGCGGCACGTCCACCTTCACGGCCGCGAACTTCCAGCTCGCCGATGAAGACAATCTGGCCGAGCAGGTCATCTACCGGATCACCTCCTTGCCGGGCAAGGGCCAGCTGAAGCTCAACGGCAATCCCCTGGTGGTGGGCTCCACCTTCTCCAGCAGTTTCCTCGGCAGCTTCACGTACACCCACGACGGCTCCCAGGTGCTGCCCGGCGGCATCCCCGGCAGTGGCAGTGATTCCTTCACGGTGTCCGTCGATGACGGGGCCGGCGGCCGCATTCCCTCGGCCTCGGTGCCAATCAGCCTCACTCCCGTCAACCAGGCTCCGGTCGTCAGCGGCTCGATTCCGGTCTTCGAGGGTCAGCGGGGGGTGCCCATCAGCTTGACCATCAGCGACGCCGACCAGGCCTCGGGCGTGCCCCCCACGGTCGTGATCACCTCCCTGCCCCTGCGCGGCACACTCCGCTACAACGGCACCCCGATCACGGCGCCGTTCACCCTTCCCTCCCTGGTGGGGCTCACCTACGACCACGACGGCAACGACCTCAACGGCGGCTTCCCCCCCAACGAGAGCTTCGGTATCCGCGTCAGCGACGACGGCGGCGGCCAGGGGACCGGCGGGGTGCTCAGCAGCAACGCCGTCATCAGCCTTGCGGTCCAGCGGGTCAACGACGACCCCACCCTCACCGCCAACAACCCGATCGTCACCCCCACCGGCAGCACGGTCATCACCGGTGCCGCCCTGAGGGTCAGCGATGCCGATTCCCTCACCCCCAACCTCACCTACACCCTCACGGCGGCACCGGATCCGGCCCGGGGGCAACTGCAGGTTTTCCGGGGCGGCACCTGGGTGGCCCTGCTCAGCGGCGGCAGCTTCAGCCAGGACGACATCGACGCCGGGCGGCTGCGTTTCAACTTCCTCAACGGCACCGCTTCAGGCACCACTGCAGGCTTCAGCTTCACGGTGAAGGACGGCGCCATCGGCCTGCTGCCCGCCGGCTTCACGCAGACCCGCGACGGCGGCATTCACACCAACAGCACTCCCCAGCCGCTGCCGGGTGATCCGCTGACGCCTATCAGCTTCAGCCTCACCTACCTCAATCCTCTGGGAACCCCCAGCAGCGGCGGCGGCAACGCACCCGCCACCCTGCCGCCCAATATCGCCCCCACGCTGAGCACCAACACCCTGCTCCGCAGCAGCGAAGGCGCCATGGTGACGATCCGGGCCACGGATCTGGCGATCAGCGACAGCGACAGCAACCCGGCCGAACGGGTCTACCGGCTCACCGCCGCGCCAGCGGGAGGCAGCCTGCGGCTCAACGGTGTCGCCCTCAACACCCTGGACGGTTTCACCCAGGACGACATCAACAACGGACGGCTCACCTTCGAGCACGACGGAGGGGAAGTCTTCGACGCCGGCTTCAGCTTCACCATCAGCGATGGCCGCAGCGTGGTCGGCAGCGGGGCTGGTGATTTCCGTTTCGCCCTGCGGGTCACCCCCGTCAACGATGCCCCCAGCGCCAGCGTCAGTGCCAGCCCGAGCCTGCTGGTGGAAGGTGGCACCCTCACCTTCAACAGTGCCAACCCCGGGCCCCTGCTGGGTGCGGCGGATCGCCGCGACATCACCATCGCCGACGTCGATGGCTCGGGGCAACAGGTGTTTGCCGGCGCTACTGGCAACCCCAATCCCGGCGCCGATCCGCTTTGGGATCCCGGCAGCTTCTCGCTGCCGGACACCGCGGACCAGCGACGGCTGCGGATCGACACCCTGCCGAGCGATGGGGTGCTGGAGTTCGACGTCACCGGCGGCGGCGCCTGGACCGTGATCGGCGATGGCAGCGGCGGCAGCCTCAATCGCGCCACGCTCCGCATCAGTCAGAGCCAGCTGGCTGCGGGCCGGCTGCGCTACCGACATAACGGCAACGACGGGCCAGCGGAGCTGGCCGACAGCTTCAGCTTCACCCCCCTCGACCGTTTCGACGCCACCGGTGCTCCGGTGACGGTGCCCCTGACGATCGCACCCCTGAACGATCCGCCGGTCGCCAGCCAGAACGCGCCCCTCAGTCTGGCGGAGGGCTCCCGCGCCGTGATCAAGGGCAGCAACGGCACCGCAGGCAACGAACCGCGGCTCGTTTACGGCGATTCCGACAACAGTCCTGTGCAGCGGCAGTACCGGATCACCTCACTGACCAGCAACGGGCGCCTGTTCCTCAACGGGCGTGCCCTTGGCCTGAACAGCGTGTTCACCCAGGCCGACCTTGACGCCAACCTGATCACCTACCTGCACGACGGCACGGAGACCAGCAGCGACGCCTTCAGCTTCACGGTCAGCGACGGGGGGGGAGACAACCCGATCAGCGGCGCCACCAACAACGTTCCTGGCACCTACGTCATCAGCGTCACCCAGGCCAACGACCTGCCCAGCCTGAGCGCCCCCGTTGCCCTTGAAGTGTTCGGCAGCGGCGCCACTCCGGTGGCGGTGGCCGCCGCCGGCCTTCTGCAGGCCAGCGACAGCGATCTGGACACGATCGTGGCCGGAGAAACCGATCTGCTGCGGATCGAGGCCCAGCTGCTCGATGGGGTCAATGCGGTGGTGCCCTCCGGGCTGATCTCCTTCACCTCAGCCAATCCCAGCTCAGTGCGGGCGTTCCTGAGCGGCAAGGGCAGCAACAGCCTGGTGGTGCAGGGCACCCGCAGCGAAATCAATACGGTGCTCGCCAGCCTCACGGTGGCCTTTGGCGCCGACCTGGACGCGAGCGCCCTCAAGCTGCGGGTCAGCGTCGATGATCGCCTCTACAGCGCCACAGGGGTGCTTGGGGTGGGGGCCAACGGGGGCCCGGTGAACCAGAACGATGGGGCCGGCAATCCGCTACCCATCGGCGCCGCCAACAACCGCATCAGCCGCGACATCGCCCTGACGGCCTCCAACCTGAACGATCTGCCCACGATCAGCAACCCCACGCTCTTCAGCGTCAATGAAGACGCCAGCGTGAGCCTGGGCGGCTTCGTGCTGGCCGACGCCGACAGCTTCGGCCGCAACGTGAACGTGCAGGTGCAGCTGTTCCGCGATGCCGCCCGCACGGTCCTGGCCAATGCCGGCACCGAAGGGCGGCTGCTGCTGGGGGCCATCGCCGGCCTGAGTACCGCCGCAGGCGACGGCACCAACACGATCACCCTCACCGGACCGCTGGCGGCGGTGCAGACCGCCCTCAACCTGCTGCGCTTCCAGGGGGCCCCCGACTTCAACGGCGCCGGCAGTGGCCTGGGCAACCTCTACCTGCGCACCAGCCTCACGGATTTCGGCCACGCCAATGTCCCCGCCGGCAACCGAGTGTCCGTCGACAACGGCGTGCGCATCACCCCGGTCAACGATGCGCCGGTGCTGGCGGTTCCCGCCAACACCGTGCTCGCCAGCGGCACCTTCCTCAACATCAGCAGCGGCTTCGCCGTCCAGGACACGAGGGACACCAGCCAGGGGGCCACCGATGACATCCGGGTGACCCTGAGCGCCACCGATGCCGGCAGCCCCTACGGCTCCCTGCTGATCCAGAACGCCAACGGCGCCAGCCTGACCACCAACGGCACGGCCAGCGTGCAGGTGCGGGGCACCCGTGCCCAGGTGCAGGCGGCCCTGAACACCCTCCGCTACACCCCGGCCAATCCCAACGTGGATCGGGTGGTGACGATCACCGCCACCGCCTTCGATCTTGATAACGGGGCCGAAACCGTGGGTGTGGCCGGGAACAACACCGCCACCGGCGCGTTCACCATCAACGTGTCCTCCACCAACGAGGCACCGGTGCTGACCGTGCCGGCGACCCGCAGCGTGGTTGAGGACAGCAGCGCCAACAGCTTCACCGGCGCCAATCGGATCAGCTTCTCCGACGCCGACGACTTCGGCGCCCTCGAGCGGCTCACCGTGGCTGTCAACCGCGGCAGCATCAACCTGGTCAGCCGCACGGGGCTGACCGTGACCAGGGGCAACTACGGCACCGGTTCGGTGACGGTGACCGGCACCAAGGCCAACCTCAACGCGGCCCTGGCCTCACTCACCTACACACCCAGGGCCAACTTCCACGGCGGCGCCACCTTGACGGTGACCGTCAACGACCTGGGCAGTACCGGCAGCGGCGGCGCCCGGCAGGACGTGAAGACCGTGGCCCTGACGGTGACCCCGCTCAACGATCGGCCCGTCGCCACAGCCAATGTCGTCCTCCCCGCCGTCGCGGAAGACGTCGCCGCCAGCGCCATCGCCGGCACCACCCTCAGCAGCCTGGCTTTCCGCTACTCCGACGCCACCGACAACCAGACCGCCAGAGGGGGCGGCAACACCGCCACCCCCTTCTCCTTCCTCGCCGTCGTCGGCTCCACCAGCTACACCCCTGCCCAGGGCGTCTGGCAGATCTCCACGTCCGCTTCCCCCAACCCCGCCGCCCCTGGCGACTGGATCACCATCCCCAGCTCCGGCCTCTCCACCGGCGCCGCCCTGGTCTTCAACGCCGCCAGCCGGGTCCGCTTCCTGCCCGCCGCCAACTTCCACGGCACCCCCGGCCGCCTCCTGGTGCGTCTCGCCGATGCCAGCACCGCCCTGGCCACCAGCAGCACGCCCAGTACCACCTACAACCTCGCCACCGCCGGCGGCACCACCGCCACCGGTGCCTGGAGTTCCGTGAATCGCTCCATCGCCACGAGCGTCACCAACGTCAACGACCGGCCCACCGCCACCGCCGCCACCCTCGCCGCCACCAGCGAGGACAACCCCAACCCGCCCGGAGCACGCATCTCCAGCCTCGGTTTCGGCTTCAGGGATACGGCCGACGACCAGCGCGCCGTCAGCGGCGGCGCCAATGCCGCCTCCGCCTTCGGCGGCATCGCCATCACCGGCAACACCGCCACCGCTGTCCAGGGCG
Organism: Cyanobium gracile UHCC 0139; assembly: GCF_034931325.1. Lineage (GTDB taxonomy): Bacteria > Cyanobacteriota > Cyanobacteriia > PCC-6307 > Cyanobiaceae > Cyanobium > Cyanobium gracile_B. Next base: position 51,718 of record NZ_JAYGHX010000013.1, read on the forward strand.
TCTGGCAGTACAACCTCAACGCCGGCGGCGGCTGGGTCAGCATCGCCGCCCCCTCCGACAGCGCCGCCCTGCTGCTGCCCACCACCGCCTCGCTCCGCTTCCTCCCCAGCAGTCCCAACTTCAATGGCACCCCGGGCGGCCTCACCCTCCGCGTTGCCGACACCCCGCTGGCGTTCAGCCCCAACACCAACCTCACGGCCCTGCTCGGTCCCACCGGCCGCTACTCCGACCCCACCTCGCTCAGCACCGCCGTCACCGCTGTCAACGACGTGCCGGCCTTCACCAAAGGAGCGGATCAGACCCTGCTGGAAGACGCCGGCGCCCAGAGCGTGATCGGCTGGGCGACGGGCCTGAGCCGTGGCGGCGGCAGCGATGAAGCCGGCCAGGCCCTCAGCTTCCTGGTCACCAACAACAACAGCGCCCTGTTCAGCGTCCAGCCCAGCATCGACGCCAGTGGTCGCCTCTCCTACACCCCGGCCGCCAACGCCAGCGGCACCGCCACCGTTTCCGTGCGCATCCGCGACAACGGCGGCACCACCAATGGCGGCGTCGACACCAGCGCCATCCAGACGTTCCAGATCACCGTCACGCC
>NZ_JAYGHX010000014.1:0-52159 GCF_034931325.1 Cyanobium gracile UHCC 0139
TTGCCGGAACTGCAGGGGCGGGTGCTGAAGATGCGCTACGGCATCGACGGCGAGGAGCCGATGAGCCTCACCGGCATCGGTCGCATCCTGGGCATCAGCCGCGACCGGGTGCGCAACCTGGAGCGCGACGGCCTGGCCGGGCTGCGCCGCCTCAGCGACGCCGTCGAGGCCTACGTGGCCATCTGACGCCCTTCGGAGCGCTCCGTTTGCGAGGCTTGGAACCGCACGCACCTCCTCTTCCCATGGCCGGCATGCCCCCCGCAGCCTCGGAGGCCCCGACCATGGAGGTGATCAGTCTCTTTCCCCGCTACCTGCTCCAGGGCCATCTGGGCCCCTCCCAGCTGGCCGAGCTGCAGGCCATGGCCCGGGCGGTGCTGGCGGCGCCCGAACGCAGTCCCGATGCCTCCGTGAAGCTGGCCGGCCAGCTGACCCAGCAGCGGGAACTCGGCCCTGACCACCCCGCCGCCGCCGAGCTCTGCCGTTCGGTGATCCTGCCGGCCTGCGAGCGCTGGATCCGCCACGTGATCGACCAGCAGCCGCCCCAGGGCCGCGGCCCCTGGACGCCGGGCCGCTATGGCCTGCAGATGATCGACCTCTGGCTCAACGCCCAGCGCGCCGGCGACTACAACCCCACCCACACCCACGGCGGCAGCTTCTCCGGCGTGCTGTTCCTGCAGGTGCCGCCCCAGATCCGGGCCGACAGCTTCGACGGCCAGCTCTGTTTCCACGGCCCGGAGGAATGGCACATCCAGAGCTTCCGCACCGGCATGGCCCACTACGTGCTGCCGGTGCCCGGTGATTTCTACGTGTTCCCGGCCTGGCAGCCCCACTCGGTGCCCCCCTTCCGGGGCGAGGGGGAACGCTGGTCGATCGCCTTCAACGTCGTGGCCGTGCCCCAGCCACCACCGCGCCCAGCACCGCCGCCAGCCTCGGCCCAGGGGGCTGGGGCCGGCGGCGGGCAGGGCAACGTGTCCCTCTCCAGCGGCCGACCCCGTCCGGGTGGGTTCCTCTAGGACGCGGTCCCCGCAGGTTCCGGGCCCGATCGAACCACTGCGGGCCCACCTGCTCGACTGGTGGGAGCGGGACGGCCGCCACCACATCCCCTGGAAGCTGCACCCCGATGGCTCCCGGCCCGGGCCGGGGGAGCCCCTGGCCGCCTACGGGGTGTGGGTCGCCGAGGTGATGCTGCAGCAGACCCAGCTGGCGGTGGTGCTGCCCTACTGGCACCGCTGGATGGCGGCCTTCCCCGACCTCGACGCCCTCGCCGCCGCCAGCGAGCACGAGGTGCTGATGCTCTGGCAGGGCCTGGGCTACTACGCCCGGGCCCGCCGTCTCCACGCGGGGGCCCGGCAGCTCCACGCCACCTCCCAGCCATCGCCTCAGGGCACGGGCGACCCCTGGCCGCGCACGCTCGAAGGCTGGATGGCCCTGCCGGGCATCGGCCGCAGCACCGCCGGCAGCATCCTCTCCTCCGCCTTCGATCGGCCCTTCGCGATCCTCGACGGCAATGTCCAGCGGGTGCTGGCCCGGCTGGTGGCCCACCCGGCTCCGCCGAAGCGGGAGCTGGCCGGGTTCTGGCGGCTCAGCGAGACGCTGCTCGACCCGCAGCGGCCCCGCGCCTTCAACCAGGCCCTGATGGATCTGGGCGCCGGCGTGTGCACCCCCCGCCAGCCCTCCTGCGGCGCCTGCCCGTGGCAGGCGCACTGCGCTGCCTACGCTGCCGGCGACCCCGGCCGCTTCCCCGTGAAGGACACCCCCCCGCCCGTGCCGTTCCAGGTGATCGGGGTGGGGGTGGTGTCGGACGCTGCGGGCAGGGTGCTGATCGACCAGCGGCTCCCGGAGGGGTTGCTGGGGGGGCTGTGGGAGTTTCCGGGGGGCAAGCAGGAGCCGGGGGAGGCGATCGAAGCAACCATCCAGCGGGAGCTGCGCGAGGAGCTGGCCATCGAGGTGACGGTGGGGGAGGAGCTGATCACCCTTGAGCACGCCTACAGCCACAAGCGGCTGCGCTTCGTGGTGCATCTTTGCCGCTGGCTGGCGGGGGAGCCGCAGCCGCTGGCCTCCCAGCAGGTGCGCTGGGTGACGCCGGATGAACTCGCCAGCTACCCCTTTCCGGCCGCCAATGCCCGCATCATCGCGGCGCTGGAGGCAAGGGTCGCGGCGGGGTCAAGCCTGGCGGCGGGTTGATCCGGGCCAGCCGGCCCTCGCCATCCTCCGCGTGACTCAACGCCACCTCCCAGGCTCCCTCGGGCCGGAAGCTGAGCCGCTCGGGCCACTCCACCGCCAGGACGGCACCAAGGCCGCGGGCGTCCTCCTCCTCCTGGGCGAACAGTTCATCGGCCGCGGCACCGGGTTCCAGCCGGTAGAGATCCAGGTGCACCAGGGCCGTGGTTCCCGCGTCCGAGCCGCTGTCGATGTCGTAGTGCTGGGCCAGAGCGAAGGTGGGGCTGGTGACCGGTTCGCTGATGCCCAGGGCGGCGGCCAGCCCCTGCACCAGCGATGTCTTGCCGGCCCCGAGCTCCCCCCGCAGCAGCAGCAGGGCGCCGTCCCCGTCAACGGCCGCGAGCAGCTGCGACGCCAGTCGCCGCCCCAGGGCGTCGGTGGCGGCGGGGTCCGCCAGATGGCACACCTCGATCGCGTCAGCGGATTCCATCGATGTAGATTGCCCTCCAGCGAGCCCGAAGCCTCGGCGTCTCTGCAGATATTTCCACTTCTTCGTCCTCCCCTAGGGGAGCTTTTCATGCATGGTGGCAACACCTTCCAGCCCTGAGGCTGCCTTTGCTGGCCTTCAGGCGACCGCTTCGTATGTGATCGCCGATCTCGGCCTGGCCGACTGGGGCCGCAAGGAACTGGCGATCGCCGAAACCGAGATGCCCGGCCTGATGGCCCTGCGCGAGACGTTCGGCGCCGAGCAGCCCCTGAAGGGCGCCCGGATCGCCGGCAGCCTCCACATGACGATCCAGACCGCCGTTCTGATCGAGACCCTGGTGGCCCTCGGCGCCGAGGTGCGCTGGGCCTCCTGCAACATCTTCTCCACCCAGGACCACGCCGCCGCCGCCATTGCCGCCGCCGGCATTCCGGTGTTTGCCTACAAGGGTGAAACGCTGGATGAGTACTGGGCCTTCACCCACCGCATCCTCGAGTGGGGCGATGGCGGCACCCCCAACATGATCCTCGATGACGGTGGCGATGCCACCGGCCTGGTGGTGCTCGGCAGCAAGGCCGAGAAGGATCTCTCGGTGCTTGACAACCCCTCCAGCGAGGAGGAGGTGGCGCTGTTCAACTCCATCCGCCAGCGGCTGGCGGTGCAGCCGGGCTTCTACTCCCGCATCTACGCCAACATCCAGGGCGTCACCGAGGAGACCACCACCGGCGTGGCCCGGCTGTACCAGATGCAGAAGAGCGGTGAGCTGCCGTTCCCTGCCATCAACGTCAACGATTCGGTCACCAAGAGCAAGTTCGACAACCTCTACGGCTGCCGTGAATCGCTGGTCGACAGCATCAAGCGTGCCACCGACGTGATGGTGGCCGGCAAGGTGGCCCTGGTGATGGGCTACGGCGATGTGGGCAAGGGTTCGGCCCAGTCCCTGCGCGGACTCGGCGCCACGGTGATGATCGCCGAGATCGATCCGATCTGCGCCCTGCAGGCCGCTATGGAGGGCTACCGCGTCGTGCGTCTCGACGATGTGGTGGCGGATGTGGACATCTTCGTGACCGCCACCGGCAACTACCACGTGATCCGGCACGAGCACCTGCTCGCCATGAAGAACCAGGCGATCGTGTGCAACATCGGCCACTTCGACAACGAGATCGATGTGGCGTCCCTCAAGCAGTACGCCTGGGAGACCATCAAGCCCCAGGTGGATCATGTGATCCTGCCCAGCGGCAACCGGATCATCCTGCTGGCCGAGGGCCGGCTGGTGAACCTGGGCTGCGGCACCGGCCACCCCAGCTTCGTGATGAGCAACTCCTTCACCAACCAGGTGCTGGCCCAGATCGAACTGTTCACCAAGGGCGACCAGTACGGCAAGGAGGTCTACGTGCTGCCCAAGCACCTCGACGAGATGGTGGCCCGCCTGCACCTCGAGCGGATCGGCGCCCGGCTCACCGAGCTCACCCCCGAACAGGCGGCTTACATCGCTGTCCCGGTGGAAGGCCCCTACAAGCTCGACCACTACCGCTACTGAGCGGCGGCCGGCCCGGCGCTGCTGGCAGCGTCCGGGCCGTCGTGGAAGACGTTCGCCTCTGTTCCGGCTGGCCCGATGGTGATCGAACTGGTCCAGAAGCTGCCCGAGATGATCGGTGCGGCGGTGGAGGCCAACCCGGCGGCAGGGTATGGCGCGATCTTCGCGGCCATGTTCCTGGAGAACCTGTTTCCCCCGATTCCCTCCGAGCTGATCATGCCGCTCGGGGGGTTTTTTGTGCACCAGGGCAAGCTCGCTCTGGTGCCGGTGGTGCTGGCCGGCCTGCTCGGCACCGTGCTCGGTGCCCTGCCCTGGTACGGCATCGGCCGGCTGGTGAACGAGGAGCGCATCGAGCACTGGCTGGAGCGCCACGGTCGCTGGATCGGGATCAGCCCCCAGGAGCTGCACCGCAGCCGCCGCTGGTTCAGCCGCCATGGCACGGCGCTGGTGTTCTGGGGACGGCTGGTGCCCGGTATCCGCACCCTGATCTCTGTGCCGGCCGGCATCGAGATGATGCCGCTGACGCCCTTCCTGCTCTGGACCACCGCCGGCAGCCTGATCTGGACCCTGCTGCTGACGCTGGCGGGCCTGGCGCTGGGGGAGGGCTACACGAATGTGGAGCGCTGGATCGAGCCGGCCGCCCGGGTGGTGAAGGTGGTGCTGCTGCTGGCGGTGCTGGCGGGGGGCGTGGGGCTGGCGCTGCGGGTCTGGAAGCAGAACCGCCAACGGCTCTGACCCAGGGGCTGACAGTAAAAAAGGCGCCCCGGGGGGCGCCTTCTCTGGCTTCGGACGCTTGATAACCCGGCTGGGCCACTGGCACAAGCCCCCCGGGCTGAATCCGGGCCCGCCGGCTCAGAACGGCACCTCCTCTTCGCTGGGTTCGCCCCCGCCGAAACCGCCCCCGAAGCTGCCGCCGCCGCCGCCCTCGGCGTCCCGCTTGCTGCCGAGCAGCTCCAGCCGGTCGACGCGGATCACCGGCTTGCTGCGCTCCTCGCCGCTGGCCCTGTCCGTCCAGCGGTCGAGCTTGAACGAGCCGATGATGCCGATCAGGGCACCCTTGCGGACGTAGTCGGCGGCCACCTGGGCCTGCTTGCCCCAGATCTCCAGGTTGAACCAGTCGGGCTCGTCGTCGCGGCTGCGGCGGTTCACCGCCAGGGTGAGGTTGGCGACCATGCTGCCGGATTCGAAGTAGCGGACTTCCGGGTCGCGGCCGGCTCTGCCGACGAGGGTGATGGAATTGACGCCCATGGCGTGCTCCTGGAACGAATGGATCAATGATGCGGCACCCCGATCGGGGGCCTCTCCCTTTCCGTTCCACCCTTCGTCCCGGTTGTCACACCCGCGGCGACCTGGCCGGTCCGCCGGGATCGCCCCACCTATGATTCACCGCTGCCAGAGGCCCTGCCCGTGTTTTTCCGCCGTTTCCAGTTCTCCCGCGACATCGGCATCGATCTGGGGACGGCCAACACGCTGATGTACGTCTCGGGCAAGGGGATCGTGCTGCAGGAGCCCTCCGTGGTGGCGATCGATCTGGAGCGCGGCACCCCCCTGGCGGTGGGGGAGGAGGCCAAGCTGATGCTCGGCCGCACCCCCGGCAACATCCGGGCGATCCGGCCCCTGCGTGACGGCGTCATCGCCGACTTCGATGCGGCCGAGCAGATGATCAAGAGCTTCATCCAGAAGGGCAACGAAGGCCGCGGCGTGATCGCCCCGCGCCTGGTGATCGGCATCCCCAGCGGCGTCACCGGCGTCGAGCGCCGCGCCGTGCATCAGGCCGGCCTGGCCGGGGCCCGGCAGGTGCACCTGATCGATGAGCCAGTGGCGGCCGCCATCGGCGCCGGCCTGCCGGTGACCGATCCGGTGGGCACCATGATCGTCGATATCGGCGGCGGCACCACCGAGGTGGCCGTGCTGAGCCTGGGCGGCACCGTGCTGAGCGAGTCGGTGCGGGTGGCGGGTGATGAGCTCAGCGACGCCATCAGCGTTTATCTCAAGAAGGTCCACAACCTGGTGGTGGGCGAGCGCACCGCCGAGGACATCAAGATCCGCATCGGCTCCGCCTTCCCCGACGACGGCCACGATGAGACCTCCATGGACGTGCGGGGTCTGCACCTGCTCTCGGGCCTGCCGCGCACGATCAACATCCGGGCCGGTGACATCCGCGAAGCCATGGCCGAGCCGCTCAACGTGATCGTGGAGGCGGTCAAGCGCACCCTGGAGCGCACCCCACCCGAACTGGCGGCCGACATCGTCGACCGGGGGATCATGCTCGCCGGCGGCGGTGCCCTGGTGCGGGGCATCTGCGACCTGATCAGCCACGAGACCGGCATCCTCACGCACGTGGCCGAAGACCCCCTGCTCTGCGTGGTCAACGGCTGCGGCATGGTCCTGGAGGACTACAGCCGGCTCGAGCGCGTGCTCGACACCCCCGAGTTCGCCCGTATGACGGCCTGAGTCCGATGCCGGCTTGGCGCTGGCTCCGCTTCGTCCAAGGCCCCTCCCTGCGACGCCTCCTGCCCTGGCTGCTGGTGCTGCTGGCGCTCGTGGCCGTGCGTCTCAGCAAGGGGGCGATGCTCACCGACGCCTACGCCTTCCTCAGCCGTCCCTTCTGGCCGGGGACCGCCCAGGCCGAGTGGTTGCGCTCGGCCCGCCGCGTCGAGGACGGAGCCCGGCTGGCCCAGCTGGAGCGGGACAACCAGCGGCTGCGCTCGCTCCTGGAGCTGCAGCAGAAGAATCCCAATCGGGTGACCGCGCCGGTGATCTCCCGGGAGGGTTCCGGCTGGTGGCGGCAGCTGCTGCTCGGCCAGGGGGCCCTCAGCGGCATCCGGGCCGGCCAGGCGGTGCTCGGCCCGGGCGGCCTGGTCGGCCTGGTCGGGAGTGTCACCCCCAGCACCGCCAGCGTCACCCTGCTCACCGATCCCAGCAGCCGGGTCGGGGTCTGGGTGGGGCGCACCCAGCACCACGGCCTGCTCACCGGCATCGGCACCGCCCGGCCCCTGCTGCGTTTCCTCGAGAAGGATCCCCAGGCCCGTCCCGGTGACGTGGTGGTGACCTCCCCCGCCAGCACCCTGGTGCCGCCGAACCTGCCGGTGGGCGTGATCCAGTCCATGGACGCCAACGCCGATCCGGCGCCGGAGGCGGTGGTGCAGCTGATCGCGCCGGTGTCGGCCCTCGACTGGGTGCAGGTGCAGGTGCGCTGATGGATCTGCTCACCCGGCAGCCCCTGCTCGCCGCCACGGTCCTGCTGGTGCCGCTGCTCGCCTTGGCCTCGCCGGGCTGGCTGGCCCTCGATGGCGTCGGCCCCTGCTGGGCGGTGCTGTGGCTGCTGCCCTGGGCGCTGAGCGACGGCCCCTTCTCGGGGGCCTGCGCCGGCCTGGCCCTCGGCCTGCTGTTGGATGCCCTCCACCCCGGCGGTGTCACCCAGATCCCCGCCCTGCTGCTGCTGGGCTGGTGGTGGGGGCGGATGGGACGGCGGGCGGCGCCGATCCAGCGCAGCTTCAGCCTCGGCCTGCTCGCCCTGCTGGGCACGGCCCTGCTGGGTCTCAGCCTGATGCTGCAGTGGGGGATCCTCGACTGGATCGGCACCCGGGACGCGCTGCAGCTGGCGGGTCCGGTGGCCGGCCGCAGTGCCCAGGAGCACGGGGTGAATCCCGCCCTGCTGGCCCTGCCGGGCTGGCGCTGGGATGATCTGGCGGGATCCGGCCTGCGGGTTCTGCTCGCCCAGACCCTGATCACGGCCCTGCTCGCCCCGATGCTCTGCTCCCTGCAACTGCTGTTCTGGCGGCAACTGGGCTCCGGCTGGCGCCGCTAGCCATGGTCAGGATCCCCCCCCGCTCCAGCCGGCCGTCCCGCCTGCCCCGCCGCCAGGCCCTGCGGCTGCTGGCCGCCCCGTTCGCCCTCGCCCTCGCCGCCGGAGCCTGCGCCCGGCCGCCCGCGCCCGGCCGGGGCAAGGTGCTCAACGTCTGGACCCTGGATCTGGCGCCCCGCTTCAACGACTACATGGGGCGGGTGATCGCCGCCTGGGAGCGGGCCCATCCCGGCGTGACGGTGCGCTGGACCGACGTGCCCTGGGGCTCGGTGGAACGCAAGCTGCTGGCCTCGGTGTTCGCCCGCACCGCCCCTGATCTGGTCAACCTCAACCCCAACTTCGCCGCCAACCTGGCCAGCAAGGGGGGCCTGCGGGACCTCACCCCCCTGCTGCCTCCCGACGCCGACGAGCGCTACCTGGCCGGGATCTGGACCTCCGGCCAACAAGGGGGTGAGCAGTTCGGCATTCCCTGGTACCTGACAGCCCGGGTGACGATCGCCAACCGCCGGCTGCTGCGGAAGGCCGGCCTGGTGGCCCCGCCGCGGCGCTGGGAGGAGGTGCCGGCCTATGCCGAGGCTGTCCGGCGCCGCACCGGCCGCTATGCCCTGTTCGTGACCGTGGTTCCCGACGACTCCGGCGAGTTGATGGAGTCGATGGTGCAGATGGGGGTGCGGCTGCTGGACGACCGCCAGCGGGCGACGTTCAACAGCCCCGCCGGTCGCCGGGCCTTTGCCTTCTGGAGCGATCTCTACCGCCGCGGCCTGCTGCCGCGGGAGGTGGTGAGCCAGGGCTACCGGCGGGCGATCGAGCTCTACCAGGCCGGGGATCTGGCGCAGGTGGCCAGCGGTCCTGATTTCCTGCGCAACCTGCAGACCAACGCCCCCGGCATCGCCGCCACCTCCGCCCCCTTCCCGCCCCTGACCGGGGCCAGCGGCGAGGCCAATGTGGCGGTGATGAACCTGGTGGTGCCGCGCCAGAGCGCCATGGCCCCGGAGGCGTTGAGCTTCGCCCTGTTCCTGAGCAACGCAGCCAACCAGCTGGCCTTCGCCGAGGAGGCCCGGGTGCTGCCCTCCTCCCGCGGCGCCCTGGCGAGCCTGGAGGGTCGGCTGCGGGCGGCGGTGCCCGCTGACGGGCAGGAGCGGCTGGTCCACACCGCCCGGCTGCTCTCGATCGAGACCCTGGCCGCGGCGCGGGTGCTGGTGCCGGCGACCCCGGGGGTGAAGCGGCTGCAGGCGATCCTCTACACCCAGCTGCAGCGGGCGATGCTGGGGCAGCTCGACAGCGATGCCGCCCTGGCTGAGGCCGAGAGGCAGTGGAACAGCTACGCCGAGGCCCGCTGGCCCTGAGGCCGCCGCCGGCGGGCCGGGGACTCTGAAGAAATGTTGTAAACCGGCCAGAGGCCAGCTGCCGGAGCCGTTTCCGTGTTCGCGGCCTGAAACGACGTCGCGTTATGGTTGCGATTCTTCACCCGGTCGGACAGGAGCGATGCCCATTCCATCGGTTGCATCCTCTGCATCCTCAGCCTCCGCATTCACCGACGGGGCTGATGAGCAGGAATCCTCCGGTGGTGCTTCCGCCGCCCAGCAGCCCGCGTCACCCCCTACCGCCGACCAGCAGCCCTCCCAGCCCATCGCCACCCTGCTCGTCGTTGACGATGAGGCCGCCGTCAGGCGGGTGCTGCTGATGCGCCTGCAGCTGGCCGGCTATCGGGTCCTGTGCGCCGAGGACGGCGAGGAGGCCCTGGCCCTGTTCCACAAGGAGCAGCCCGACCTGGTGGTCCTCGACGTCATGTTGCCGAAACTGGACGGTTTCGCCGTCTGCCGGCGGTTGCGGGCCGAGTCGTGCGTGCCGATCATCTTCCTCTCCGCCCTCGATGCCATTGCCGAGCGGGTGGCGGGCCTGGACCTCGGCGCCGACGACTACCTGCCCAAGCCCTTCAGTCCCAAGGAACTGGAGGCCCGCATCTCCACGATCCTGCGCCGCATGGGCCGGGGGGCCGCCACCAGCGAGCCGCGGGAGCTGCCGACGGGCACCGGCGTGCTGCGGGTGGGGGATCTGGTGGTCGATACCAATCGCCGCCAGGTGACCCGCGAGGGACAGCGCATCGCCCTCACCTACACCGAATTCAGCCTCCTGGAGCTCCTGTTCCGCGAGCCGGGGCGGGTGGTGCCCCGGGCCGAGATCCTCGAGCAGCTCTGGGGCTACCCGCCCCGCCGGGCCGCCGACCTGCGGGTGGTGGACGTTTATGTGGCGCGGCTGCGCGGCAAGCTCGAGCCCGACCCCCGCAACCCGGAGCTGATCCTCACCGTGAGGGGCACGGGCTACGCCTCCCAGCGCATGGGCGAAGGAACCCTGGCCGCCGCCGGCTGAACCGCCCGCCGAAGCCGATGCCGTCCGGTCCTGCAGGATGGGCAGCGACCCTTCTCCATCGCCCTGCCTGCCTTGTCGGATCTGCGTGAGACCCGTCTGGAGAAAGCCCGCACCCTGGAGGCCCTCGGCCGGGCCCCCTATGCGCTCGGCTTCGCCCCCAGCCACCGCACCGCCGAGCTGCAGCAGGCCCACGCCGACCTGCCCAACGGCGAGGAGCGGGCCGTGGCGGTGGCGGTGGCCGGCCGGGTGATGACCCGGCGGGTGATGGGCAAGCTGGCCTTCTTCACCATCGCCGACGAAACCGGTCCGATCCAGCTGTTCATCGAGAAGGCCGCCCTGCTGGCCGCCCACCCGGACGAGCCGGAGGCCTTCGCCCAGATCACCTCCCTGGTGGATGGCGGCGACTGGATCGGGGTGCACGGCAGCCTGCGCCGCACCGACCGGGGCGAGCTGTCGGTGAAGGTGAGCGACTGGGTGATGCTCTCCAAGGCGCTCCAGCCCCTGCCTGACAAGTGGCATGGCCTGGCGGACGTGGAGAAGCGCTACCGCCAGCGGTACCTCGATCTGATCGTCTCGCCCGACACCCGCGAGACCTTCCGGCGCCGGGCGCGGCTGGTGAGCGCCATGCGCCGCTGGCTCGACGAGCGCGGCTTCCTCGAGATCGAGACGCCCGTCCTGCAGACCGAAGCCGGCGGTGCCGACGCCCGCCCCTTCGCCACCCACCACAACACCCTCGACCTGCCCCTCACCCTGCGCATCGCCACCGAGCTGCACCTCAAGCGGCTGGTGGTGGGAGGCTTCGAGCGGGTCTACGAGCTGGGGCGCATCTTCCGCAACGAGGGGGTGAGCACCCGTCACAACCCCGAGTTCACCTCGGTGGAGATCTACCAGGCCTTCGCCGACTACCACACGATGATGGACCTCACCGAGCAGCTGCTGGCGACGGCCTGCCGGGAGGTCTGCGGCGACACCCGGATCACCTACCAGGGCACCGAGATCGATCTCACCCCGCCCTGGCGGCGGGTCACCATGCACGAGCTGGTGGAGCAGGCCACCGGCCTGGATTTCCACACCTTCGGCGATCGTGCCGAGGCGGCAGCCGCGATGGCGGCCGCCGGCCTGGCGACCCCCGAGGCGGCCGACAGCGTGGGCCGGCTGCTGGTGGAGGCCTTCGAGCAGGCGGTGGAGACCACCCTGGTGCAGCCCACCTTCGTGATGGACTACCCGGTGGAGAATTCGCCCCTGGCCCGGGCCCACCGCAGCAAGCCCGGGCTGGTGGAGCGCTTCGAGCTGTTCATCGTCGGGCGGGAGACGGCCAACGCCTTCAGCGAGCTGATCGACCCCCTCGATCAGCGCGCCAGGCTCGAGCTGCAGCAGCTGCGCCGCCAGGCGGGGGACCCCGAAGCCCAGACGGTGGACGAAGATTTTCTGCACGCCCTGGAGGTGGGCATGCCCCCCACCGGCGGCCTCGGTATCGGCATCGATCGCCTGGCCATGCTGCTCACCGACAGCCCCTCGATCCGCGATGTGATCGCCTTCCCCCTGCTGCGCCCGGAGGCCCGCGAGAAGGCCGGAACCGACGCAGTGGGATAATGGACCCCAGTAGGCCTTCTCCCCCTCGGGGCTCTGGTATGAGTGGTGAGCGCGTCGGTTTTCGCTTTCAACACGCCGATGCTGTGGTGAAGCGCAATCCCCAGGGGCGATCTCGCCGTGGCTGGGTCATGGAGCCCGTGGAGCAGACCACTAGCCGGGGCACCAAGATGCCCGCCTATCGCATCCGCTGGCGGGACAGTGAACGTCCGGAGATCGTGCTGCAGCACATGCTCATCGCCGATCCCGACCCCACCCCGCCGCCCGAAGGGGTGAGCCTGGTGCCGCCGGCGCCCAAGAAGTAACCCGCCGCCGTCTCCGGCGACCAAGCCCACTCAGATCCAGCCCCGCAGCCGGTAGGCCACCAGGCCCAGGTGCTCGCGCATGGCCGTGGTGGTCAGCACCAGGGCTTCGGCGCTGGGCAGCACTCCCATCAGGGTGCCGGCCAATGTGGGGGTGCCGAAGGAGCGCCGCTCGGGCAGCTGGAAGTCGCAGGCCACCGGGATGATGCGCAGCTCCGGGGCGGCGCGGCGCAGGGTGGCCAGGGAACGGGGCAGGTGGGTGGCGCTGGTGACCAGCAGCAGGGAGTTCCAGCCCCGCTGCCGGGCCACCCGCACCAGGGCTCCGGCCTCCTCGCCGGTGTTGCGCCCCTCCTCGCTGGTCACGATCCGATCGGGGGCCACCCCCAGGCTGGTGGCCAGGGCCTTGGCCAGCCGGGCCTCACCGGCCGCCGGATCGTTGGCCATGAAGGTGACCTTGCCGCCGGTCACCAGCAGCCAGGGGGCCTTGCCCTCCCGCATCAGGGCCACGGCCCGCAGCAGCCGGTCGCCGGCCTCATTCACCTCCACCCCCTGGCGCGGCGGCAGGGCGGGCCGCAGGCCGCCGCCCAGCACCAGCACCGCATCGGCGCTGGGGATCGGCGACGGCGTCAGCCGGACGGCCCGCTCCTCCAGGCTCCAGACCAGCTGCCGGCTCAGCAGGGGCGTGGCCGCCAGCCAGAGCAGGGCGATGCCCACCCCGGAGAGCACCGGGGCGAAGCGGCGCTGGCCGCCCAGCAGGCCGGCGATCTGGAGCAGCAGGGCCAGGCCGAGGGGGTAGAGGCCGAGCGGCAGCAGCTTCGAGAGCAGGAAACCCATGGGACGGCGGGGCTCAGCGCTGGCTGCGGCGCTTCAGTTCCTGCAGCTCCTGCTGGGCCTCGAACCGGGCCCAGTCGGCCTCCAGGTCAGGGGTGGGGGCGGCGCCGCTGCGGGGGCGGCTGGTGAGTTCGGCCAGCTCCTGCTCCACGCCGGCGAAGCGCTGGCCCAGATCGGCCAGGGCGCGCCAGCGGTGGCGACCCTGATCCATCAGCCCGGTCATGTGCTGCTCGGCGCGGCCGGCCAGGTCCTCGGCGCCGGCGGCCCGGGCGCGGCCGGTGCGCTCCTGCCACTGGCGGATCTCCTCGGCCAGCCGCAGCAGTTCGCGCCGCTGCTCTTCCGCCTGCTGGCGCAGGCGCACCCGTTCCGCCAGCAGCTGCCGCTGGCGGTCGCGGGCGGCCTGCTCCCGCAGCAGCTCCTCCTGCTGGGGATTGGTGCGCAGGAAGCCCTCGAGCTGCTGATCCAGCCGCGCCTCCAGTTCCTCCAGCCAGCTGCTGCTCATGGCATCGGTTCGCCGGGGGCGCGCGTGATCAGGGGCGCCTCGATCTCCTCCTGCAGGGGGGTGATGGCCGCCTCCCGCGAGCGCAGCAGCAGCTGGGTGAGCCGGGCGATGGCCCCTTCGCCCAGGTCCTGCGCGCCGATGCTGTCGAAGGCCCGGCGGTAGAGGTCCTCGAGCTCCTCGATCAGCCCCTCGCGCACCCCGCGCATCGACTGACGCTGCTCCTCCCTGCTCATGGCGTGCTCCGGTGCTGTTCCGAGTCTGCCTGCACCAGCAGATGCAGACAGAAATCGCCGGCGGCATCGCTCCAGCGGCCCGCCCCCAGCCAGCCGGCTTCGGCGGCCAGGGCCAGGAAGGCCTCGGGGGCGTACTTGTGGCTGTATTCGGTGATCAGCGGTTCGCCGGCCTTGAACGGCCAGGGCCGCCCCGCCAGGTGCACCTCCAGCTCGCGGCGGCTCACCAGGGCCATGGCGATGCGGGACTGGCCGGCGTCCCACCAGGCCCGGTAGTGGAAGTCGTCGGGGTGGAAATCGCCCTCCAGATCCCGGTTGAGCCGGGTCAACAGGTTGCGGGCGAAGGCCTCCGACCAGCCGGCCGCATCGTTGTAGGCCGCCTCCAGCCGCTCCACCGCCTTGGGCTGGTCGATGCCGATCAGCAGGCGGCTGTCCGGCCCCAGCAGCCGGCGGAACTGGCGCAGCAGGTCCCGGGCGCCGGCGGGGTCGAAGTTGCCGATCGAACTGCCCGGGTAGAAGCCCAGCCGGCCGTGGCCGGCCAGGGCGGGGTGGTCGGGCAGCTGCTCCAGGCGGCTGTAGTCGCAGCAGATGCCGAGCACCGGCAGGTCGGGATGGCGCTGCTGCAGGGCCCGGCAGGCGGGGGCCAGGTGGTCGGCGCTGATGTCGAGGGCGACATAGGCGGCCGGCTGCAGGGCGCTGAGCAGGGGACTCACCTTGCGGGCGCTGCCGGCGCCGAACTCCACCACCACCCCGGGCCCGAGGGCGGCGGCCAGCTCGGGTGCCCGCGCCTCCAGCAGGGCCGTCTCGGTGCGGGTGAGGCCGTACTCCGGCTGCTCGCAGATGGCCTCGAACAGGCGTGACCCCTCGGCGTCGTACAGCAGCCAGGCCGGCAGCTGCTTCGGGCGGCGGGCCATGCCCTCGATCACCAGCCGGGCCATGTCGGCCGGCTCGGGATGGAGGTCGATCAGCACGGGCGGGTGGCGCCGTCGCGGGCCAGTCGCACTCCGGCGGCCATCCAGCGGCAGTGGGGCCCGAAGAAGTTGCGGTAGGTGGGGCGGGCGTGGTCCGCCGGGGTGAGGAAGCCGCTGCCGCGGAGCACGAACTGGGAGGACATGAACTTGCCGTTGTATTCCCCCACCGCACCGGGGGCGGGGCGGAAGCCCGGGTAGGGCCGGTAGGGGCTGGCGGTCCATTGCCAGAGGGCGCCGAAGGCCTGGGGCAGGGGGCGGCCGCCCGGTTGGGCGGCTTCCGTCACCACCAGCTCCCATTCCGCTTCACTCGGCAGGCGGCCGCCGCTCCAGCGGGCGAAGGCATCGGCCTCGAACCAGCTCAGGTGCCGCACGGGCGCCTCGGGGTGGCGCGGCCGGCGGCCCGCCAGGCTGAATTCCCAGTCGCCGCGCCAGTAGCGCGGGGCGCACCAGCCCCGCTCCTGCACCACCGCCCAGCCCTCGCTCATCCACAGCTCCGGCCGCCGGTAGCCGTCATCGGCGATGAAGGCGGCGTAGGCCTCATTGGACACCAGGGTTTCGGCGAGGTTGAAGGGCTCCAGCCACTGGCGGTGGCGGGGGGCTTCGTTGTCGAAATGGAAGCCAGCGCCGGCGTGGCCGATCTCCACCAAGCCGCCGGGGTGGGAGCGCCAGCCTCCGGCGGTGTCCGGCGCCCCAGCGCCGGGGGGTTCAACGCCATAGGCGGGCTCCAGGGGGTTGCGGCTGAAGCCGTCGAGCAGATCCATCAGCAGCAGCTCCTGGTGCTGCTGCTCGTGCTGCAGCCCCAGCTCGACCAGCTCCAGCAGGGGGGCCGCGGCTTCAGCGGGGCCGCGATCCAGCTCCAGCAGCAGCGTCTCCAGCCCGGCGTCGACGCGCCGGCGCCAGGCGAGCACCTCGCCGATGGCCGGCCGGGTGAGCAGCCCCCGTTCGGGGCGGGGGTGGCGGCTGCCGACCGCTTCGTAATAGGAATTGAACAGATGGCCCCAGCGGCGGTCGGGCGTCGCGTGGCCCGGCAGGTGGGGCTCCAGCAGGAAGGTCTCGAAGAACCAGGTGGTGTGCCCCAGGTGCCACTTGGCGGGGCTGGCATCGGCCATGCCCTGCAGGCAGAGATCCTCGGGCTCCAGACCCTCGATCAGACGTTCACTGTGCTGGCGGACCGCCTGGAGCCGTTGCAGGAGGCAGGAGATGTCCGCCGGCGCGTGTGCCCTGGAACCCATGGTCCTGCCGTTCTCTGGGGCCGACCATAGGGATGTTCCCTACGATCCGGCCACGCAGCCATGGAGAAGGCCAGCCGCATGGGAGCCCACAGCGACGGCATGAGCACCGGGATCACCGAGGGCTTCAGCGGGGCGGTCGGCGGGACGCCGCTCATCCGGCTCCATGCCCTGAGCGCCCTCACCGGCTGCGAGATCCTGGGCAAGGCCGAATTCATGAACCCCGGCGGGTCGGTCAAGGACCGGGCCGCCCTGGGCATCCTCCAGGAGGCGGAGGCCAGCGGCCAACTGAAGCCGGGGGGCACGGTGGTGGAGGGGACCGCCGGCAACACCGGCATCGGCCTCACCCACCTCTGCAATGCCCGCGGCTACCGCTGCCTGATCGTCATCCCCGAGACCCAGTCGGCGGAGAAGATCGGCCTGCTGCGCAGCCTCGGCGCGGAGGTGCGCACGGTGCCCGCCGTGCCCTACAGCGACCCGGCCAACTACGTGCGTCTCTCGGGCCGCATCGCCGAGGAGACCCCCGGCGCCGTGTGGGCCAACCAGTTCGACAACCTCGCCAACCGGCGCGCCCACTACGGCAGCACCGGGCCGGAGATCTGGCAGCAGACCGGGGGCCGGCTGGATGCCTGGGTGGCCGCCACCGGCACCGGCGGCACCTACGCCGGGGTGGCCCTCTATCTCAAGGAGCAGGATCCCAGGATCCGCTGCGTCCTGGCCGACCCCTGCGGCAGCGCCCTCTACAGCTGGGCCACCGACGGCACCTTGAAGAGCGAGGGCAACTCGATCACCGAGGGCATCGGTAACAGCCGCGTCACCGCCAACCTGGAGGGGGCGCCGATCGATGACGCGGTGCGCATCGACGACCCCATGGCCCTGCGCACGATCTACGGCCTGCTGTGGCAGGAGGGCCTGTTCATGGGCGGCTCGGTGGGGATCAACGTGGCCGCGGCGGTGGAGACGGCCCGACGGCTGGGGCCTGGTCATCGCATCGTCACCGTGCTCTGTGACAGCGGCGATCGTTACCGCTCCCGCCTCTACGACCCGGATTGGCTGGCGGGCCGCGGCCTGGAGCAGCCCCAGCGCACCGGAACGGCCCTGATCCCATGACCGCAGCCCAGGGCCAGGTGATCGGCGGCCGTTACCGGCTGGAGCGCCGGCTCGCGGCGGAGACGGGCGGGCCCCAGGGGGAGCTGTGGCAGGCGAGTGACCAGCTGGCCGCCGATGCGCCCGTGGCCCTGCGCCGCATCGGGCCGGAGCAGGACCAGGCCCGGGCCCGGGAGCTGTGGTCGCGGCTGCAGGGGGTGCTCCATCCCCAGGTTCCCCGCATCGGCGCTGTGATCGAAGCCGAGGACCAGCTCTGGCTGGTGCGGGAGTGGCAGGCGGGCCGCACCTACCAGCAGCTTCTGGACCTGCGCGCCGAGCGCCAGCTGGTGTTCGGGGCGGGGGAGGTGCTGCTGCTGCTGCGCCAGCTGCTGCCGGTGCTCGCCGCCCTGCACAGCCAGGACCTGCTGCACGGGGACCTCAGTCCCGCCAACCTGCTGCGCCGTGACAGCGACGGCCTGCCGGTGCCCCTGGATTTCGGCCTGGTGCGGGGCACGGCCGGCGGCCCCGCCGGCGAGCGGCTGCTGGGGGCCACCCCGGGCTACGCCCCGCCGGAGCTGGCCAGGGGCGAGCCCGCCCAGCCCTGGATGGATCTGCACGCCCTGGGGGTGATGTCCCTGGTGCTGCTGAGCGGCGACGCGCCGGAGCGCCTGCTCGATCCGGCGACGATGCAGTGGCGCTGGCCGGCGGCGCTCGAGCACGAGCCGGAGCTGCTGCGCCAGCTGCAGCGCTTGCTCAGCCGCCAGCCCGAGGAGCGTTTCGCCTCCGCCGGCCAGGCCCTGGTGGCGTTCCAGTCGCTGGCGATGCCCGACAGCATGGGTCCGGTGCCGCGGGCCGACCGCACCGTGGTGCTGGTGCCCGAGGCCGCCGCGCCACCGCCGCCACCGCCGGCCCCGGCCCCACCTCCGCCATCCGAGGCGGCCCAGGAGTGGCGGCCGGCCGAGGTCGCCGGGGAGGGGGGCCTGATCGGCGCCAGCAGATCGCCGCAGGCGCCGCGGGCGGAGCCCCAGCTGCCACTGCGCACGGCGGCCGCCAGCCCGCCAGCGCCACCGGCCGCCGTGGCCGTGACCGA
The DNA here is from genome assembly GCF_034931325.1 of Cyanobium gracile UHCC 0139. Classification (GTDB taxonomy): domain Bacteria; phylum Cyanobacteriota; class Cyanobacteriia; order PCC-6307; family Cyanobiaceae; genus Cyanobium; species Cyanobium gracile_B. The sequence goes on from NZ_JAYGHX010000014.1 coordinate 18,191, forward strand.
CAGCGTGCGCCGCCGCCATGAGGAACGGGAGGAGGAGGCCGAGGGGGGCTTCTGGCCGGTGCTGATCGCCCTGGTGCTGTCGGCGGTCGTGGGGACGGCGGTGGGCTGGTGGTGGCTGAGCCGCGGCAAGGTGGCCGCCCCGGCCCCCGGCGGCCAGAGCGAGCTTCCCAGCAGCCTGCCCCCCTCGGAGGTGGATCAGCGCCAGCAGCTGCTCAACCGCCTGCGGGCGATGCAGGTGGATCGGGCCTGGTTCCTGAGCCTGGTGGATGCGGCCCTGCTGGCCCAGTACCCCGAGCGCAACGGTCGCCTCCCCTCCGATGCCCTGGAGGACGCGCCATTGCGGCGGGTGTGGAACGAACTGGCCGAGGAATGGCTGGCCCGGGTGGAACAGCTGCCCCTGCCTCTGCGCCGCCGGCTGGGCAGCTTCAGTGCCAGCGACTGGGAGCAGCGCCAGGGCACCTTCGTGCGCCAGGGGCTGAGCCCGGCGGTGCTGCGGGAGCTGGTGTCGGCCAGCGTCCAGAACCTGCTGCCGAGCCGGGCCTCCCAGGCGATCCCGCCGGAACCGTTCCGCCAGATCTGGTACGCGGCCGCCGAGATGATGCTGGAGAACCTGAGGATCGAACCGATCGAGGCCCCCTCCGGCACCGCCCAGGTGCTGTCGGCCGAGGTGCCCGCCAGCGGGGCGCGCCTGTTCCCGATTCGCTTGCCCGCCGGCCATGGCCTCGCCCTCGGCGTTAGCGGTTCGCCGCTGCTCCAGATGAGCGTTTACTCGGCCGGGGGCACCCTGCTGGAGCCGAGGGGGCCGCTGCGGGTGGTCACCCTCGATTCCCAGAAAAGCTCGCCGGTGCAGCTGCTGCTCACCAACGACGGCGTCGCCCCGGCCCTGATCCGCCTGTCGCTGCGGGCCGATCCACCGGCCCCCACGCCGCCGCCGGAGCCGGACGCCCCACCGGCCCCCGAGGAACCGCAGGACACGCCGGCCACGCCCGCTCCGGCCACCCCCGGCGCCACCCCGGCCCCGGCCGCCCCGGCCCCCGCTGCGCCATCGGCCCCGGCCCCTGCGGCACCGCCGCCGCCTACCAACCCCTGAAGGCCGGAGGCCACCAACCCCTGAAGTCGCTCAGAGCCGGGCGACGGCGGCCCGGGTCTCCTTGGCGATCTGCTTGTTCTTCTCGTCCGCGCGCTTGTCGTGCAGCTTGCGGCCCTTGCCCAGGCCGATGGTGATCTTGATCCAGGAACCCTTGAGGTGCAGGTTCAGCGGGATCAGGGTGAGACCCTTCTGGTCGAGGGCGACGCGCAGCTTGTCGATTTCGCGGCGGTGGGCCAGCAGCTTGCGCACCCGCAGCGGCTCGTGGTTGAAGAACTTGCCGGCGTGGCTGTGGGGGGAGATGTGGACGTTGTGGAGCTGCATCTCGCCGTTGCGGATCAGGCAGAAGCCATCGCGCAGGTTCACCTGGCCGGCCCGGATCGACTTCACCTCGGTGCCGAGCAGCTCGATGCCGGTCTCGAGGGTTTCGAGAATCTCGTACTGGTGACGGGCCAGGCGGTTGTCGGCCAGCAGCCGGTTGGCCGGATCGGCGCCCTTGGCGCCACCGCCCTTCCTGCCGGGCCCCTTCGCCATCGCCGCGTTCCTGATCACCTGGGTGCTCCCCGACCCTAGGCAGCAGCCGGTACCCTCCAGCTATGGCGATCATCTCTTCGGGAGGAACGGCCGCACCCGCTCCCCGGGGGCAGCGGTCAGGAGCGGCTCCGGAGCGGCTTGTCGACCCCACCGCCGCCGTCGAGGAGCCCCCCGTGCGGGAGGACGGCCTGCGGCCCCGCCGGCTGGACGACTACATCGGCCAGAGCGAGCTCAAGCAGGTGCTGCGCATCGCCGTGGAGGCCACCCGCCGCCGCCAGGAGGCCCTCGACCACGTGCTGCTTTACGGCCCCCCCGGCCTCGGCAAGACCACCATGGCCCTGGTGCTGGCCGAGGAGCTGGGGGTGCGCTGCCGCATCACCAGCGCCCCGGCCCTGGAGCGCCCCCGCGACATCGTCGGCCTGCTGGTGAACCTGCAGCCCCGCGAGGTGCTGTTCATCGATGAGATCCACCGGCTCAACCGGGTGGCCGAGGAGATCCTCTACCCGGCGATGGAGGACTTCCGCCTCGATCTCACCGTCGGCAAGGGCACCACGGCCCGCACCCGCAGCCTGGAGGTGGCCCCGTTCACCCTGGTGGGGGCCACCACCCGCGCCGGCTCGCTCAGTTCGCCGCTGCGGGATCGCTTCGGCCTGATCCAGCGGCTGGAGTTCTACGGCCAGGGCGACCTCGAGGCGATCGTGGTGCGGGCCGCCGGTCTGCTGCAGCTGGCCCTGCAGCCCTGCGCCGCCCAGGAGGTGGCCCGCCGCTGCCGGGGCACGCCCCGCATCGCCAACCGGCTGCTGCGCCGGGTGCGGGATGTGGCGGCGGTGGGGGGCCACGGCCGGATCGATGCGGCGCTGGTGGAGGAGGCCCTGTCCCTGCACCGGGTGGACGGCCGCGGCCTCGATGCCAGCGACCGGCGCCTGCTGAGCCTGATGATGGAGGCCTATGGCGGCGGGCCGGTGGGGCTGGAAACCCTGGCGGCGGGGCTGGGGGAGGACCCCGCCACCCTCGAAGCGGTGGTGGAGCCCTACCTGCTGCAGCTGGGCTTCCTGCAGCGCACGCCCCGGGGGCGGATCGTCACGCCGGCCGGCCGCGCCCACCTCGACGGTGCCTCCGCGGTGGCGGCATGAGGCGGCGCGCGGCGGCGGTGCTGCCCCTGCTGGTGCTGCTGCTGGTGGGCCTGCTGGCCTGGCCGGCGGCGGGGGTGGCGGCGACGCTGCCGGCGCTGTTCGAGCAGGCCCTGGCCGCCAGCCGCGAGGGGCGCTTCGGCGAGGCCCTGCCCCTGTGGGACCGGGTGGTGGATCTGGCGCCCGAGGACGCCTCGGCCTGGAGCAACCGCGGCAACGTGCAGCTGGCCCTGGGGGACGCCCGGGCGGCGATCGCCGACCAGGACAAGGCCATCGAGCTGGAGCCCGCCAGCGCCGACCCCCACCTCAACCGCGGCACCGCCGAGGAGGCCCTGGGCCTGTGGAGTGCCGCCGCCGCGGACTACCAGTGGATCCTGGAACGGAATCCGGAGGATGCCTCCGCCCTCTACAACCTGGGCAACGTGGAGGGCTCCCGGGGCGACTGGCCGGCGGCCCGCGCCTGTTTCGAGGCGGCCGCCGCCGCCCGGCCGGGCTTCGCCATGGCCCGCTCCAGCGCCGCCCTGGCCGCCTTCCAGCTGGGGGACACCACGGTGGCGGAGAAGCAGCTGCGCGACCTGATCCGCCGTTATCCCCTGTTCGCCGATGCCCGTGCCGGCCTGACGGCGCTGCTGTGGCGGCGGGGGGCCCGGGGCGAGGCGGAGAGCCACTGGGCCGCGGCCTCCGGGCTCGATCCCCGCTACCGGCAGGAAGAATGGCTGTTGCAGATACGGCGCTGGCCGCCCGTGCCCGTGCAGGCTCTGGCCCAGTTCCTGGCCCTGGCCTCCTGAACCACCCCCGTCCATGACGCCTCCCCCCCTGTCCCCCATGGCCCCGGCTGATGCCACCTGGGACGCCCTGGGGCTGGAGGACACCCTGCAGACGCTGCTGCCGGAGCTGATCCAGATCCGCCGCCACATCCACCGCCACCCCGAGCTGAGCGGCCACGAACAGCAGACCGCCGCCCTGGTGGCCGGGGAGCTGCGGCGCTGGGGCTGGGAGGTGCGCGAAGGGGTGGGCCGCACCGGGGTGGTGGCCGAGCTGGGGCCGGTGGGGGCGCCGCTGGTGGCCCTGCGGGCCGACATGGACGCCCTGCCGATCGAGGAGCGCACCGAGCTGCCCTACGCGTCGAGCCGCCAGGGCCTGATGCATGCCTGTGGCCACGACATCCACACCACCGTGGGCCTGGGGGTGGCACGGCTGCTGGCCGGCGTGGCCGACCGGCTCACGGCCCGGGTGCGGCTGCTGTTCCAGCCGGCGGAGGAGACGGCCGAGGGGGCCGCCTGGATGCGGGCCGACGGGGCGATGGAGGGGGTGCAGGCCCTGTTCGGGGTGCACGTGTTCCCGAGCCTGGAGGTGGGCACGGTGGGGGTGCGCAGCGGCAGCCTCACGGCCGCGGCGGGGGAGCTGGAGGTGGAGGTGCTGGGGGAAGGGGGCCACGGCGCCCGCCCGCACCAGAGCACCGATGCGATCTGGATCGCCGCCCGGGTGGTGAGCGGGCTGCAGGAGGCGATCAGCCGGCGGCTGGATCCGCTCCATCCGGTGGTGGTGAGCTTCGGGCTGATCGAGGGGGGCAAGGCCTTCAACGTGATCGCCGACCACGTGCGCCTGCTGGGCACGGTGCGCTGCCTGGATCTGGAGGTGCACGCCCAGCTGCCGGGCTGGATCGAGGACACGGTGCACGCCCTCTGCCAGGGCCACGGCGGCGAGGCCCGGGTGCATTACCGCTGCATCTCGCCGCCGGTGCACAACGATCCGGAGCTCACCCAGCTGGTGGCCGACACGGCCGTGGCTCTGCTGGGCCGCGCCCGGGTGCAGTGGCTGGAGCAGCCGTCCCTGGGGGCCGAGGACTTCGCCCAGCTGCTGGAGGGCACCCGCGGCACCATGTTCCGCCTGGGGGTGGCCGGGCCCGGCGGCTGCACGCCCCTGCACAGCAACAGCTTCGATCCGGATGAGGGCTGCCTGGAGGTGGGCATCAAGGTCCTCACCCTCAGCCTGCTGCGCTGGATGGAGCAGCCGGTTTGAGCGGCCGTCGGCCCTCCCGCTTCCGGGCGGCGCTGCTGGCGCTCTCCTCGCCGCTGCTGATCCTGCTGGCCCTGCTGGTGCTGTTCACCCGCCAGGGGACCGACCGGCTGCCGGCGGTGCCCGCCCTGGTGATCGGCGGCGGCCTGCTCACCACCAGCTGGATCCGGCGGCGGCGGCGTCGGGCCGAGCTGCTGCGGGCCCTGCGGCAGGCCCCCCCAGCCGGCGGCGAGCTGCGCCAAGGTGAAGGATCCCCGCCCTGATCCCCGTGAGTGAATCCACCCCCGATCTGGAAGCGGTGCGGCAGGCGATCGCCTCGGGTGATCCGAGCAAGGCCATGCCGGCCCTGGCGGGCCTGCGGGGGGTGGAGGCGGAGGCGGCGATCCCGCTGCTGCTGCTGGGGCTGGAGCAGACCACCTTCGTGATCCGCTCGCTGGCCTGCGCCGGGCTGGGGGTGAAGCGCAGCGAGGCCGGCTGGGCGGCCCTGGAGACGGCCGTGCGCCAGGACGAGGACGCCAACGTGCGCGCCGAGGCGGCCAACGCCCTGGCCAGCTACGGGGTGGAGCGGGCCTGGCCCCTGCTGCGGGATGCGTTCGTGGCCGACGACCAGTGGCTGGTGCGCTGCAGCATCCTCTCGGCCCTGGCCGAGCAGGAGGCCATGCCGCCGGCCTGGCTGCTGGAGCTGGCCCGGGAGGCGGTGACCGACGGTGACGGCACGGTGCGGGCCGGCGGGGCCGAGATCCTGGGCCGCCTGGTGCGCGAGGGCCGGGGGCCGGAGGCGGCCCAGGCCCGCGAGGCCCTCGCGGCGCTGCAGGGCGACGGCGACCACCGGGTGACGGCGATTGCCCTGGACGGTCTGCAGGCCTGACGCCTGCACCTGCGCCGATCCGACGGTTCGTGGGCGCCGGGGATGGGGTGGCGCGTTGTTCCCCAGACCTGTACAGCCTGTACAGAACCGGGATTCGTGGTGGCGGAGCCCGGTCCCCGTTCCGCCCTGGCCCCGCCCCCTTTCAGCCCTGGCCCCACCCCCGTCCAGCCTTGCTAGGTTTCGAGCGTCACTAGGGGTGCCCGGCGCAGGATCCACCGATCGCTTCGCCCAGGGCTGAGATCACACCCTCCGAACCTGATCCGGGTCATGCCGGCGCAGGGAAGTGGAACAGGAATGTGAAACCAGTCTCCGGCAGCGCCCCCGTCCTTTGCCGTAGCCCGTCATGCGCAGCGCCTGGATCCAGAAGCGTCGTGGTCAAGCCAACGTCACCCAGCTGCATTACGCCCGCCAGGGGGTGATCACCGAGGAGATGGCCTACGTGGCGAAGCGGGAAAACCTGCCCGAGTCGCTGGTGATGGAGGAGGTGGCCCGGGGCCGCATGATCATCCCCGCCAACATTGAGCACCCCGGCCTGGAGCCGATGGCGATCGGCATTGCGTCAAAGTGCAAGGTGAACGCCAACATCGGCGCCTCCCCCAATGCCTCCGACCTCGACGAGGAGGTGGCCAAGCTGAAGCTGGCGGTGAAGTACGGCGCCGACACCGTGATGGACCTTTCCACCGGCGGCGTGAACCTCGATGAGGTGCGCACGGCGATCATCAACGCCTCCACGGTGCCGATCGGCACGGTGCCCGTGTACCAGGCGCTGGAGAGCGTGCACGGGATGATCGAGAAGCTGGATGAGGACGACTTCCTGCATGTGATCGAGAAGCACTGCCAGCAGGGCGTCGACTACCAGACGATCCATGCGGGCCTGCTGATCGAGCACCTGCCCAAGGTGAAGGGCCGCCTCACCGGGATTGTGAGCCGCGGCGGCGGCATCCTGGCCCAGTGGATGCTGTACCACCACCGCCAGAACCCGCTGTTCACCCGCTTCGACGACATCTGCGAGATCTTCAAGCGCTACGACTGCAGCTTCTCCCTGGGGGATTCGCTGCGCCCCGGCTGCCAGCACGATGCCTCCGATGCGGCCCAGCTGGCGGAACTGAAGACCCTGGGTGAGCTCACCCGCCGCGCCTGGAAGCACGACGTGCAGGTGATGGTGGAGGGTCCGGGCCATGTGCCGATGGACCAGATCGAGTTCAACGTCAAGAAGCAGATGGAGGAGTGCAGCGAGGCGCCCTTCTACGTGCTCGGTCCTCTGGTGACGGACATTGCCCCCGGCTACGACCACATCACCAGTGCCATCGGCGCGGCGCTGGCCGGCTGGCACGGCACGGCGATGCTCTGTTACGTGACGCCGAAGGAGCACCTGGGCCTGCCCAACGCCGAAGACGTGCGTGAGGGCCTGATCGCCTACAAGATCGCCGCCCACGCCGCCGACATCGCCCGCCACCGCCCCGGCGCCCGCGACCGCGATGACGAGCTCAGCCGCGCCCGCTATGCCTTCGACTGGAACAAGCAGTTCGACCTGAGCCTGGATCCGGAGCGGGCCCGCGAGTACCACGACGAAACCCTGCCGGCCGATATCTACAAGCAGGCCGAGTTCTGCTCGATGTGCGGCCCCAAGCACTGCCCGATGCAGACCAAGATCACCGACGAAGACATCGAGGGTCTCGAGCAGGTGCTGGCCGAGCAGAAGAAGGCGCAGGGGGAACCGCTGGGGGTCTGAGGTTGGGGGTGGCACAGCCAACGGCCCAGGAGGTGATCACCCTCCTGGGCCTGGAGCCCCACCGCACCTGCGGCCTGGTGGCCCAGAGCTACACGGCCGGAGCAATCCCTGGCGGTGCCCTCTACTTCCTGGCCAGCCCGGAGCGGGGCATCCAGCTGCATCGCATCGCCCAGGATCAGGTGTATCACCACTACCTGGGCGATCCACTGGAGGTGCTGTTGGTGTCCGCCGATGGCGTGGCCTCACGGCATCGGGTGGGGAGCGATCTGGTGGGAGGGGAGCGGCCCCAGCTGGCGATTGCCGGTGGCACGTTTCATGCAGGACGGGTGGCTCCGGCTGGCGCCTTCGGCTACGCGCTGCTGGGCACCAGTGTGTGGGGGCGGGTGGATCCGGAACGGGTGGAGCGGATGGAGTTGGGGGCGCTGGGTGAGATGTTTCCTGGTGCGCTGCCAGTGATCAAGGCGTTTGACTCTGACTGACCGGGAGGTCTGGTCGGCTTGTGAGCCAGGGCGGAGAGAGCAGAGGCAAAGCCGCTAGAGTGAATTGAGGAGGTGTCTTCAATGTCCAGACAATTTGATGTCGTCGTCGAAAGGGATTCAGAAGGTTTCTTTGTGGCGACCGTCCCGGCACTGCCCGGTTGCCATACGCAGGCCCGATCCCTGGATCAATTGATGGAGCGAGTCAAGGAGGCCATTGAGCTCTGCCTTGAAGTCGCCGGTACCGCTCCTGAGTCGCTTGACTTCGTAGGAGTGCAGCGCGTTACCGTCGAGGTGTGACGAGATATTCTGCGGTTTCAGGAAAGGCTCTCATCGCAGCGTTGAAAGACATTGGCTTTGGGGAAATCAGGGTGAAAGGTAGTCACCATTTCCTGAGGCACCCAGACGGTAGAGCGACGGTTGTGCCCGTTCATTCCAATGAAACGTTGGGGCCTGGACTTCTGGCAAGCATTCTTCGTGATGTCAAGCTCACAAGAGCCAGCTTTCAAGACCTCCTATAACCGTGCACGGCCTTGATTTGCCCACGTCCACTAATGTGTTTATGGCCCTAGCGGTTTCGGGGACCGCATCGATTGGGCTTCCCATTTCCCAATGGCGTCACGTCCTACCTGGTCGGGGGGCTGTTCCTCGGACTGGGACTGATGGTCATGGTCCTCACCCTCGGCGTCAAAGCCTGGCCGGGATGTTCGTGGTCGCCTACCTGCAGGGGGTGCTTGCGGAAGGCCGCCCCAAGCTGAAGGGCTGACGCCCCCGACGCGATGGCTTCCAACGCTCCCTTCGCCTTGGCGGCCGCCGCCGGCGGTGCGCCGCTGCTGCTGCGGCAGCTGTTCGACGCCGAGACCAGCACCTTTATCTACCTCCTGGCCGATGTGGCCTCCCGGCAGGGGGTGCTGATCGATTCGGTGTACGAGCAGCATCCGCGTGATCTCTCCCTGATCCGGGAGCTGGGCATCCAAGCTGGTCGCCAGCCTCGACACCCCGTCCACGCCGACCACGTGACCGGCAGCTGGCGACTCCACCGGGCCACCGGCTGCGCCATCGCCCTGGCGGCGGTTGCCGGGGCCGAGAACGTGACCCTGCCCCTGCGCCATGGGGATCGGGTGAGCTTCGGCGGCCGCCTTCTGGAGGTGCGCGCCACCCCTGGTCACACCGACGGTTGCCTCAGCGTCGTGCTCGATGACCCACAGCGTGGCCTTCACCGGCGATGCCCTGCTGGTGCGGGGCTGCGGCCGCTGCGACTTTCAGCAGGGGGATGCCGCCACCCTCTACCACTCGATCACCGAGCAGCTCCTTTCCCTGCCCGACCACTGCCTGCTCTACCCGGCCCATGACTACAGCGGCCGGGCGGTGAGTTCGGTGGCCGAGGAGAAGGCCTACAACGCCCGGCTCGGGGGCGAGACCGACGAGCGCGACTTCGTGGGCTACATGGAGAACCTGCACCTCCCCCACCCCAACCGGATCTCCGTGGCCGTGCCGGCCAACCTGCGCTCCGGCCGGCCCGCTGACGGCGGCCTGGAGGAGGCGGACGACTGGGCACCGATCGAGCGCAGCTATGCCGGCCTGCCGGAACTGACGGCCGACTGGGTGGCCGACCACCGCGAGACCCTGACGCTGGTGGACGTGCGCTCCGAAGCGGAAGTTCAGGGCCCGGACGGTCGCATCCCGGGCAGCCTGCTGATTCCCTTGCCCGAGTTGCCGACGCGAGCCGACGAGATCCCCACGGATCGTCCCACGGTGGTGCTTTGCCACTCCGGCAGCCGTTCCGCCCTGGCCACGCAGCAGCTGCAGAAGAAAGGCCTGACCCAGATGGCCAACCTGCGCGGCGGCTTGCGGGCCTCGAAGGCGCAGGGGCTGCCGCTGGAGCACCCCCGTTTGAATCACACCATTGCGCTCTGTTGTAGCCGTGAACACAAGTGGTTCACGGACGCGCTAACTGCGGTTGGAGTTGGCGTTTCTGGATCGAGTGTCGCTGCGTGCCAAGGAATTAAGGCACAGTTTGCTTTGAACTCAACCGTCTTGTCGGGAATGGGCCTATGGGCTGTGGGTGGTTCACGGGACCACCGGATAACAAGTTGGGTGGTTGCACAAGGTTGAACGAAATCGTCTATAGGTGAAATCTCGAGACATCTTTTTCGTAGGCTAGACATGCGCCGTTGGGTTATGCGCGTGGCGAGATGCCGAAGATCAAGTCAACTACATCATTGCATTGGGACTTAACCAGATTTAGGCTTTGCATATCTATCTCTTGCTCATCAATAAGTCCGTCGGATACTATCTGATTCAGATCGTCTCGAGAGCAGCCACACCCGAATCTCTGATGCATTGCCGCTTCCAATTGCTGCTTTAAACTATTTGGAGAAGCATCATTGCCCGAAGACGAAGCCTCTATAGATTGGCAGTTGGCGTAGTTGTATCGCACAGCACAGAGGAACCATGCTTCGGATTTAGGCTTTGCAATGGCCGCCACACCATATGGATAGTTCTCAAAATGGAAGCCATGAATAACTGAATTAACTTTGTGTTCCCATTCACCCCTGCCTGCACTCGCGGTACCATCCGCATCTCGAAACAAGAGTGCTATGGCAGGTTGCTCTAGCCTCTGTTCCCTAATCCATGCAACTAGTGCACGAGCATTCTGGAAGTAATATCTAGTCTCCAAGCTAAGTCCACCACGGTCTGCCTTTTTCCCTCGCAACAATGCCGCTCTCGGGAGTTGCTTGGCAATATCCGCCAAAGTCGCCTTACAGACATAATAGTTCGCGCCATTAGTCTCCAATAAAGAATATCCAATACGTTTGAAAATCCATCTGTTTATCATGAGTGCTACTGGACCTGGAGAGAAGGTCCCAGCGTATGTTGATCCTAAGTCAGTTGGCCCTTCACCGCTGAACACAATGATCATTGGTGCGGCTCAAGATACCCTAGAGAGATGATCTCTTCTTGAAGTTCTACAAGACTGGTGTCCTGATATACATCGCCAGGACCCATGACTGAAAGCTTTTCGTTCATGCTGGGAATTGAAAAGAATGGGATTGACCTTGTGAAGCCATTTTGCCCTTTATAAATATAGATAAGCCCCTCGATCGCGACGTTATCCTCAATATAGTTCAACACGATTGGGCTATGGGTAGATGCAAGAACTTGATGCGGACTCTCAACGAGAAGATCTATTACGAACTCAATCAGCTCGGGATTGATACCATTCTCAATCTCGTCGAACAAGACAAAACCATCATCATACTTTAGCTGCGCAAAGACTGCCAGTAATCTAAGCAGGCCATCGTTCACGTGCTTGGACTCAAAACTATACTTTTTGGAACTATACTCTTCAACTACGCTAAGCTTTTTCCAGCCCGCTTGGAGCTGACTAACATCAATTTCTTGCAGGTACGGATACACAGTTTTGAGTTTTGCAAGAATTTCATTTCGCTTAGAACGCCCAAGACCATAAAGCACTGCAGTCATCTGCTCTCCTCCATAGCCGATCCCACCTTCTGAGTTGCGTGATCGCCTGCGAAGAAATGCAGGAGAAAGCAGCTCAAGACTGTGGGTTTTCAACAAGAACTCTTTAACTTTAAGGAGAGCGGGGTGGAAGTTGCCAAGCAGATCATGGCCAAGTTGAGAAATGACTGATCCTTGATAGTCAAAGATGATTGGATAGTTCTGAATAGGCGGCACAGAATTGTCTACATTCTTGTGTAGCGATAGTTTTTTCTCTTCTGCGAGCATCAATATCAATTTATCAATGCTAATTCGCTCATAAGTACATCGGCTAAGGTCCGGATTAAAGGTTGCCTCCCATATGACTTGACCAATCTCATCAAGCAAAAAGGTTGCGCTAAACTTGATAAGTCTTTGGCTAGTCAGCTTTGAGTGGAGATCACTAGAGGACCACTGTCTCGTCTTGAGCCAGTCCAATGTATCGCCTTTCGATAACTGCGAAAGGAAGTCTATAAACTGAAGAACAGTTGTCTTGCCTGAGCCGTTTAAGCCTATGAGGCAACTAAACTTTGAGAATGAAATATCAAAGTTTACAAGCGACTTAAAGTTTTCAACATGAAGCTTGGTCAGCTGGATGCCCGAACCAACTTCAACGCAATTCGAGACGGGCATTAGCAGGGGGTCGCTTTTGCAGGAAGTCAAGAGTTGAGTCACTCTACCGCCCATTGTGGCCCTTCACCATGCTTTGGCTAGCCGGCGTGCCAGTGCCTCCACAATGATAGACCCTAGGGATGTAAGTGATGCAAGGGTCGGAGAGCTGAGCCTTCGACAGAAGGCCACACATCAATGGATGAAAGGAACTACTGTTCAGTCTAAATGTCACCAACCAATGCCCACTTGACATGCAATTATGCAAGTAATCTAGTGTCCTGGGAACGGTATTTTGATTTGCCGCCATCCAGCATTATAATCCAGCGGGCAGGTCCGAGAATTCATCGCGAATGTAGAGAGAAAATGCCCGCCGCTGATCTTCAAGTCAGCCGTTCCCAGGGCGGGATCGCTAAGCTTCTTGCCCATACTCGCTTTGCATGAGGCCATGGGCTTTGAAAAGGGAATACGCCGCGGCTCTGTTTGGGATGACGTGATTGCAATTGACGCAATTGTTAAAAAGACTCGCTTTGCGCTTACAGGAAAGAGCGAGCGCGGGTTTGAGTTTGCATTCACGCAAACGCTCGCAGCCCACTCAGATAGACTGAAGGGAAAGATATTCTCTCAAACCGATCAGGATACAATCGTCAAAAGCGTTTATTGCTTTGGCAAGCGCCACAGGCCCGACCTGACAATTAATGAGGATGGCATTGCTATTGAAATCAAGTACTTAAGCGATTCGCTTGACGGGATCAAGTTGGCCCTTGGCCAAAGGATGCTTTACCGCCTAAGGTACAAGTTCTTTTTTAACATCTTCATCCTTGCCGAAATGCACAAAGATACATACGCTAAGGCGAGTAAAGGCGAAGAGCGAGAATTGGAAGACATCTTTAAGGATCTTAGTGATGAAGCCAACGTCTTTTCCTATATTGTCCCTGCATTCTCTGCTGCGCCTAACCTGAAAAGCTGTATCGAGTGCAATGGGCTTGGCTTGTGATCATAGAGGCGGTCTATCGGCACGATGCAGTGGATGGAGAATAACTTGCTCCACTAGTGCAGCGGGCTGCCGCTGCTGATGATTCTAAGCATTCAAACTCCGACGAATGACTTCACAAGCATTTGAGAACTTTCATCATGCTATTCAAGACTCTGAAGATCTCATCCGGCACTTTGATGCTTTGAATAGGCAGCCTCCACCCCCTGAGATTGAAGTCCTCAAGCGTGCCAGCTTGGTTATGGCGCTTGCAGCATTGGAAACCTACTTTGAAGATCGGCTATCAGAAGCAGTAAGTGCAGCATGTCAGTTGAGCGGTGCGGACGAGAGGCTAGCAGTCTTTTACCGGCAATCTTTAGAGGTTGACCTTAAGACCTTCAACTCTCCCAATGTTGATCGCGTAAAAATGATCTTCAAGAAGTATCTTGCATTGGACGTCACTGAGGGCTGGTGTTGGAACAATTGTAAGCAGGAACAAGCTAAAGCAGAGTTGAATCGCCTTGTAAGAAAGAGGGGAGACATCGCGCATCGCTCTTTACGCCCAATTGCGGGCCTTCCGGTTCCGCACCCAGTAACAAAGGACGATATTCGCAAGCACATTTACTTTGTCAAGCAACTTGTCAAGGCGACAGAGGATTATCTTGACACTAATCTCTGACAAGGCACTCGTTGTTGTCCATTGTCTTCGTTGCCACTAGTCGGGCCACTGTTCTTTCGTTTGGGTTTCCTGTAAGCGCACAGATTATTTACATCGAGGCTGAGCTGTACGCATTCTGAGTCCCTTCTTCGGCCGAAGGGTCATGGGCGGCGACTTGCTTCTGAAGGCTGACATAACCTTTGAGCGTGGAATGGCTTGCTCGTCTGATTAATGTGCTTCTGGATTCATGCGGGTGTGGGAGGGGGTGAGGCTCGTATTTCCAACGCCGCGGCCCAACAAGGTCATTAAAAATAGATCGCCAAGCGCTATGTCGATTGTGGCCATGCGGCTGGCAATTGAACCTTGCCATGCTCCTGTGAACCCGCCCCTCTAGGCCGAATATGGTCACGAAACATCCAAAGAGGAGCTGTGATTGCGGGCGAGCCAGGAGGGGGTGCGGCACGCCGCCACCCGCGGGTGGTCTCCCACCACCCAGGCCATCCACCTGCGCTCCAGGCCTGGAATGGCCTGGGACGGTAGGGATCCTTTGCTAGGTTCCCCCCGCAGCCTTGAACTTGCGGCCTGACGCGGTCGGCGGTTCAGCCATTCCCTCCCCGCCTTCCCTCTCGATGAAAGCCGTCATCCTGGCCGGTGGACTGGGTACCCGACTCGCAGAGGAGACCCACCTGCGGCCCAAGCCGATGGTGGAGATCGGCGGCAAGCCGATCCTGTGGCACATTCTCAAGATCTACAGTCACCACGGCATCAACGATTTCATCATCTGTTGTGGCTACAAGGGTTATGTGATCAAGGAATACTTCGCCAACTATTTCCTGCACACCAGTGATGTCACCTTCCATATGGATCTCAACCATATGGAAGTGCACCGCCAGAAGGCCGAACCCTGGAAGGTCACCCTGGTCGACACCGGCGACGCCACCCTCACCGGCGGCCGTCTGGCCCGGGTGCGCAGTTACCTGCCGCCCGGGGAATCCTTCTGCTTCACCTACGGCGACGGCGTCGCCGATGTGGACATCACCGCCCTGATCGCCCACCACCAGCGCCAGGGCCTGCAGGCCACCCTCACCGCCGTCCAGCCCCCCGGCCGCTACGGCGCCCTGCACCTCGACGGCGATGTCGTCACCGACTTCGAGGAGAAACCCGACGGCGACAATGCCTGGATCAACGGCGGCTTCTTCGTGCTCGAGCCCCCCGTGATCGACCTGATCGACGGCGACCAGTGCATCTGGGAGCAGGCCCCCCTCAAGGCCCTGGCCACCCAGGGCCAGCTGAACTCCTTCAAGCACCGCGGCTTCTGGCAGCCCATGGACACCCTGCGCGACCGCCAGCGCCTCGAAGACCTCTGGCAGCAGGGCCGCGCCCCCTGGAAGATCTGGAGCTGACCATGGCCAGCACCTCCCCCCGGCGGGCCTGGCAGCAGCCCGATCCCGCCTTCTGGCAGGGCAAGCGGGTGCTGCTCACCGGCCACACCGGCTTCAAGGGCAGCTGGCTGGCCCTCTGGCTCTGCGAGCTGGGGGCCCGCGTCACCGGCTTCGCCCTGGCGCCGGACACCGAACCCTCCCTGTTCGACCAGCTGGGCCTGGCCGGCCGCCTCGATCACCACGTGGGGGATCTGCGTGATCCGGCCGCCCTCAGCGAGCTGGTGGCGGCCGTCCAGCCGGAGGTGGTGCTGCACCTGGCGGCCCAGCCCCTGGTGCGCCGCAGCTACGCCGAGCCGGTGCTCACCTGGGAAACCAACGTCCTGGGCACCATCCACCTGATCGAGGCCCTGCGGCCCCTGGCCCAGCCCTGCGCCGCGGTGCTGATCACCACCGACAAGGTGTACCGCAACAACGAGTGGCTCTACGGCTACCGGGAGAACGATCCCCTCGGCGGCCACGACCCTTACAGCAGCAGCAAGGCCGCCGCCGAGCTGGCGATCAGCTCCTGGCGCGCCAGCTACTGCGGCACCCTGCCCCACCAGTCGCCCCACCTGCGCCTGGCCAGCGCCCGGGCCGGCAACGTCATCGGCGGTGGCGACTGGGCCGCCGACCGCATCATTCCCGACACGGTCCGCTCCCTCCGCGCCGGTGAGCCCATCACCCTGCGCAATCCCGGCGCAACCCGCCCCTGGCAGCACGTGCTCGAACCCCTCGGCGGCTACCTGGCCCTGGCCGAGGCCCTCGCCGAGCCCGCTGGTGGCGCAGCCATGGCCGAAGCCTTCAACTTCGGGCCCCAGCTGGAGGCCAACCGGCCCGTGCAGGAGCTGGTGGAGCAGGCCCTGCACCACTGGCCCGGCACCTGGATCGATGCCTCCGACCCCACCGCCCCCCACGAGGCGGGCCTGTTGAATCTGGTGGTCGACAAGGCCCACCATCGCCTCGGCTGGTCGCCCCGCTGGGATTTCGCGACCACCACCGCCCGCACGCTTCAGTGGTATCGCCGCGTGATCGAAGCCGGCGACGACCCCGTGTCCTGCTGCCTCGACGACCTCACCGCCTATCTCGCTTCTCTCCCGCCGGGCCGATCCACCCCATGACCGCCGACCTCGACCAGCTCAAGCAGGAGATCCTGCGGCTCACCCGCGACTACGCCCGCCGCGCCCACGCCGGCTTCCGTCCCGGCGACGACCCGGATCGCACCCCCTACGAGGGCGGCCAGACCATCCCCTACGCGGGCCGGGTCTTCACCGAAGACGAAGTCGAAGCGGCCGTGGGCACCACCCTCGACTTCTGGCTCACCCTCGGCACCGAAGGCGCCGCCATGGAGAGCGAGCTGGCCGCCTTCCTGGGGGTGCGCCACAGCCTGCTGGTGAACTCCGGCTCCTCGGCGAATCTGGTGGCCATCTCGGCCCTCACCTCCCACCGCCTGCCGGCCGAGCGGCGCCTGCGCCCCGGCGATGAGGTGATCACCGTCGCCGCCGGCTTCCCCACCACCGTGGCGCCGATCCTGCAGGTGGGTGCGGTGCCGGTGTTCATCGACGCCGATCCGATCACGGGCAACGCCCGCTGCGACCAGCTGGAAGCCGCCTACCGGCCCGGCGTCACCAAGGCCGTGATGATGGCCCACGCCCTGGGCAACCCCTTTGACCTGGCCGCCGTGCTGCGCTTCTGTCGCGCCCACGACCTCTATCTCGTCGAAGACAACTGCGACGCCTTGGGCTGCTCCTATTCCATGCCCCGGGAGCTGGCCGAATCCCTCGGCTTCTCCGACAACAGCCCCGGCCTCGATGAGGGCCCCGACCGCGTCATCCGCTGGACCGGCACCTGGGGCGACATCAGCACCCAGAGCTTCTACCCGCCCCACCACCTCACCATGGGCGAGGGCGGCGCCGTCAACATCGTCCGCGACCAGAAGCTCAAGGTGGTGGCCGAGAGCTTCCGCGACTGGGGCCGCGACTGCTGGTGCCCCTCCGGCAAGGACGACACCTGCGGCAAGCGCTTCGACTGGCAGCTGGGCGAACTGCCCGCCGGCTACGACCACAAGTACATCTACAGCCACCTCGGCTTCAACCTCAAACCCCTCGATCCCCAGGCCGCCATCGGCCGGGTGCAGCTGCGCCGCCTGCCGGAGTTCATCGAGGCCCGCAAGCGCAACTGGCAGACCCTGCGCGAGGGGCTGGTGGCCACCGAGCACGTGCTCGAGTTCTCCCTGCCCACCCACGCCACCGGCTGGGATCCGCAGACCGGCTTCTCCTGGGATGCCAGCGGCTGCCGCACCGACTGCTCCTGGTTCGGCTTCAAGATCGCCGTCAAGCCCGACGCCCCCTTCCGCCGCACCGACCTGGCCCGGGAGCTTGATGCCCACCGCATCGGCAACCGCATGCTCTTCGGCGGCAACCTGGTGCGCCAGCCGGCCTTCGTGCAGCTGCGCGCCGATCGCCCCGACGCCCTGCGGGTGGTGGGCGATCTGGCCGGCGCCGACGCGATCATGGTCGACACCCTGTTCCTGGGCACCTACCCGGGCCTCACGGCGCCGATGCTGGAGCGGGAGATCGACGTGATCAAGGACTTCTGCCAGGTCTGATGCGGCTGTTCCTCACCGGCGGCACCGGCTTCATCGGCTCCCACGTGCTGGCGGCGGCCCTGGCGGCGGGGCACCAAGTACGCGTCCTGCGCCGCAGCCCCGCCTCCGCCCCGGTGATCCCCCTGCCGCGCCAGCCCGAGTGGTGCGAGGGCGATCTGCTCACCCTCCCGGCCTCCGCGCTGGAGGGGGTGGAGGCGGTGCTGCACCTGGCCTCGGCGGGTGTCAGCCCGAAGCAGGTGCCATGGAAGGAGCTGGTGCAGGCCAACGTGGCCGGCAGCCTGCGGCTGCTGGAGCGGGCGGCGGAGGCGGGGGTGCGCCGCTGCGTCGTCACCGGCACCAGCCACGAGTACGGCAACGCCGCCCGCCGGTTTGCGGCCATCCCCCCCGATGCCCCCCTGGAGCCTCTGAGCGCCTACGGGGCCAGCAAGGCGGCGGCCTTCCAGCTGCTGCGCACCTTCGCCATCGAGCGGCGCCTGGAGCTCTTCTACGGCCGCATCTTCACCGCCTACGGCGAGGGCCAGTTCGCAGGCAACTTCTGGCCCTCCCTGCGGCGCGCGGCTCTTGCCGGAGAGGATTTCCCCATGACCTCCGGCCGCCAGGTCAGCGATTTCGTGCCCGTCGCCGCCGTGGCGGCCCACCTGCTGGAGGCCTGCACCCGGCCCGATGTGGAGCCCGGCCGGCCCCTGGTGACCAACATCGGCTCGGGCGTTGCCACCAGCCTGCTGGCCTTCGCCGCGGCGGAATGGGAGCGCCTGGGGGCGACCGGTAGATTGCGCCCCGGTGTGCTTCCCGACCGCCCCGATCAGATCGAGCGATACGTTCCGGACCTGGCTGGTTTGAGGCTTCCCGCGTCCCCTCTGCCCTGATGTCGATGAAGGTCCTGATCACCGGCGGTTGCGGCTTCCTCGGCTCCAACCTGGCCGCCTCCTACCTGCAGGAAGGGGCCGAGGTGATCGTGGTCGATGCCCTGTTCCGGCGTGGTTCGGCGGCGAACCTGGCCTGGCTGGAGCAGCAGGCCGCCCCGGGCCGCTTCCACTTCATCCAGGCCGACCTGGCCGAGGCCGAGGCCGTGCTGGCCGTGTTCCGGCGCCACGCCCCCTTCGATTACATCTGCCACGTGGGCGGCCAGGTGGCCATGACCACCTCCCTGACCGATCCCGCCCGCGACCTGCAGACCAACGTGCTCGGCACCTTCGCCGTGCTCGAGGCCGCCCGGGCCCTCTCCCCCGAGGCCCTGATCGCCTACAGCAGCACCAACAAGGTGTACGGCGACCTGGAGGGCCTCCGCTACGAGGAGACCCCCACCCGCTACCGCCTTCCCGACCATCCCGACGGCCTCGATGAGTCCCTCGGCCTCGATTTCTCCACCCCCTACGGCTGCTCCAAGGGGGCGGCGGATCAGTACGTGCGCGACTGGGCCCGGGTGTACGGCCTCAAGACGGTGGTGTTCCGCCACTCCTCGATCTTCGGCGGCCGCCAGTTCGCTTCCTTCGACCAGGGCTGGGTGGGCTGGTTCTGCCAGAAGGCGATCGAGCAGAAGCGCGCCCACCAGGCCGGTGTGGCCCCCGAGCCCTTCACCATCGCCGGCACCGGCAAGCAGGTGCGCGATGTCCTCCACGCCGACGACCTGATCCGCCTCTATCGGGCCGCCTACGACCATCGCCATCAGATGAACGGCGAGATCTTCAACATCGGCGGCGGCGCCGCCAACTCCCTCAGCCTGCTGGAGCTGTTCGCCCTGCTCGCCGAGCTGCTGGCCATGCCGCCGCTGGTGTACACGCCCACCCCCCGCCGCGCCAGCGACCAGGACTGCTTCATCGCCGCCATCGGCAAGGCCGAGCGTCTCCTGGGCTGGTCACCGGCGATCTCCTGCCGCGAGGGCGTCGCCAGCATGCTCACCTGGACCGAAACCCAGCTGATGGCGGCCTGAGCGGAGCCGTTGCGCGCACCCATGGCGAACGTCCTCCACGCGATTCAGCGCTTCCGCCGGTCAGCGGAGCAGCGGCTGCCTGCCCGGCTGCACGGCTTTCTCGTTTCCGCCGCCCTGATCGGCCTCTGCGCCCTCGGGTACCACCTGCGGCGTCCCTCCGTCTCCCTGGTGCCCACCCTCTACGCGGAGGACGGCTCCGTCTTCCTGCAGCAGGCCATCGACCAGGGCGCCGGATCGCTGCTGCAGCTGTATGCGGGCTACAGCCATCTCCTGCAGCGGATCACGGCGCTAACCGCGGTGAACCAGCTCTCCCCGCTGGCCTATCCCGGCTTCTTTCTGCTGGTGGCCTGGCTGTCCTGGCTGCTGCCCCTGATCAGCGTCGAGGCGCTCATCGGCGCCGGGGTGTTCGGCCGGTTGATGCGGGTCGCCTACATCCCCTACGTCTATGTCCCCTATGCCGGTGAGACCTACCTCAACCTGCCGAACGCCTACATCTTCTTCCCGCTCGGCTTCATCCTGATCGCCTACGGCGTGGTGGCCCGGCAGGGCAGCGGTCGCCCCGAGCCCCCCTGGCCTGCGCCCCTTCGGGGCCTGCTGTTCCTGTACGGGCTGGTGGCGGCCTTCACGGGCCCGTTCCTGGCCATCTACGCGATTCCACTGCTGATCTTCGCTGGCCTGCGCCGCCGCCGCCTGCCGCTGCGGCCCCTGTGGCTCAGCCTGCCGGTGCTGCTCTCCTCCCTGCAGCTCTACGTCTCCCAGCTGCAGACCACCTACCCCCTGTCGACGGCCGAGGCCCTCAAGGCGTTGCTGTCCCGTCCGGCCCTGCTGCTCGACTGGTTCACCGTCCACCTGATCAGCCCGCTGCTGGGCGGCTACAAGCCGTGGTGGTTTTTGCGGACTCTGCCCGATCCCCTGCAGCTGCTGGCGGTGCTGGTGGTCCTGGCCCTGGTGCTGCTGGCGCTGCGGGTGGTGGTGAGGCCCATGGGGCAGCCGGGCCTGCTCTA
Source organism: Cyanobium gracile UHCC 0139 (assembly GCF_034931325.1). Classification (GTDB taxonomy): domain Bacteria; phylum Cyanobacteriota; class Cyanobacteriia; order PCC-6307; family Cyanobiaceae; genus Cyanobium; species Cyanobium gracile_B. Next base: position 38,738 of record NZ_JAYGHX010000014.1, read on the forward strand.
CGTGGCGATCTTTTCCACCCTGGTGCTCTCCCTGTCCAGCCTGCTGGTGGCCACCCGCCGCGGCGTGGACCTGAAACTGGTGGTGATCGAGGATGCGGGCGGGCGTTTCTTCTACTGGAACAGCGTCCTGTTTCTGTCGGTGCTGCTGATCGCCTTCGTGCTGCTGGTGCGGGATCCACGCGGTCGCCGCAGCCTTCCGGGCCGGGCCCTGACGATCTGGCTGGTGCTCACGCTGATCTTCTATCACAACAATGTCGTCCCCAGGCCCGTCTTTATGGTGACGCCCGACCGCCAGATTCGGATGCTGGATTATGCGGAGCAGCTCAGCGCGCAATGCCAGCGCCAGGATCCGATGCCGATCCAGATCTATGGCGGCCCAACCTGGAACTTCCAGCTGAAACAGCAACAGATCGAGCGCCTTTGCGCCGAGCGTTCCTAACGCCCGAACATGCCGACGGCGACGATCGCATAGCCCAGGGTGATCGCCATCACGCTGGCCGGCTGCAGGGCAGCCGCATCCTTGAGCGAGAACAGCACATACAGCAGCGGATACTGCAGGCTCAGCATCAGCACCGCCAGTTTTCGGTCGGCGGCGGGCAGAACGAGGGCGGTGATTCCGAAGGAGGCGCCATAGCAAACAAGCGACGCCGCCAGGTAGAGCGCACCGGTGCGCACGCCTTCGGCTGGTGGACGGATCCGCAAGATGAATTGGCCCAGGCATGCCGCAAGAACGGCAGCCAAAAGATACACTGCCTGCAGCATGCTTTTTGACAACATTAGCCCATGACGAGATCGCCGCATCATATCGCCATTTGCATTCCCTGTTACAACGAGTCGTCCAATATCGAAGCGCTCTATGTGAGGCTGGCGAAAGTTCTCGAGCAGTTCCCAGACGACGTCTTCTCGATCGTTTTTGCCGATAACTGCTCCACCGACCACACGGTGGAACTGATCGAGGGCCTGGCGGCACGGGATTCCCGTGTCGGCCTGATCCGCAATGTCTCGAACTTCGGCTTCGTGCGCTCCTCAGCCAATGCCCTGCTTGCGCCCGATGCCGACGCGAATGTCTTTCTGATGTCGGATCTGCAGGATCCCCCCGAGCTGGTGGCGGACCTGATCAATGGCTGGAAGAAGGGTGACGACCAGGTGATCTTTGCGGTGCGGCGCTCCAGCCATGAGAGCCCGATCCTGTTTCTCTGCAAGAAGATCTACTACGCCACCCTCTCCTGGCTGTCCGACTATCCGATGGTGCGGGACACCACCGGTTTCGGCATCTACGACCGCTCCGTGATCCTGGCCCTGCGCCAGTCGATCGATTCCTACCCCTTCATCAAGGGCCTGGTGTGCGCCATCGGCTTCAAGTGGTCCACCATTCCCTATGTGAGCGCCGATCGCAAGGGTGGCAGCAGTTCCGCCTCCCTCTCGTTCCTGGTGGATTTCGGCGTGCTGGGCATCGTCACCTCCTCCCGCAAGCCGATGCGGCTGATCACCACCGCTGGCCTCTCGCTCGGGGCCCTTTCGATCCTGCTCTCCTTCGTGGTCATGCTCAGCAAGCTGATCTTCTGGCAGAGCTTCCAGTTCGGCCTGGCCATGCTCTCGATCTCGGCCCTGTTCTTCGCCGGCGCCATGATGTTCGCCCTCGGCATCCTGGGCGAATACATCGGCTTCATCAACCAGCGCACCCTGCGCCTGCCCCTGGTGGTGGAGCGCAGCCGCCACAACGTGCCGTTGCGCGAGCGCTGAGCCACCGCCGGCGCCACCCCCTGGGCAGCCATGGAAAAGCCGGGCCCGAAGGCCCGGCAGTCGGTCGGTGGGAGCTTGGTGCCAGCCCCGGCGGGTTCAGCCCAGGGCCTTGGCGGTGGCCACCACGTTGTCGACGGTGAAGCCGAACTTTTCGAGGCACACGCCGCCGGGGGCGGAGGCACCAAAGCTGTCGATCGAGACGCTGGCGCCGTCGAAGCCGGTGTACTTGTGCCAGCCGAAGGAGCTGGAGGCCTCCACCACCACCCGCTTGCGCACGGCGGCGGGCAGCACCGACTCGCGGTAGGCGGCATCCTGCTCCTCGAACAGCTCGACGCAGGGCATCGACACCACGCGCACGGCCTTGCCTTCGGCGCTGAGCTGGGCAGCGGCCTTGACGCAGAGATCGAGCTCGGTGCCGGTGCCGATCAGGATCAGGTCCGGGGTGCCGTCGCAGTCCTGGAGCACGTAGCCGCCCAGGGCCACCTTCTCGGCGGCGGAGTTGGCCTGGTTGGCCATGGCCTGGCGGCTGAGGGCCAGCACCGTCGGGCGCTTGCGGTTCGTGACGGCGACCTTGTAGGCCCCCATCGTCTCGTTGCCGTCGCCGGGGCGGATCACCAGCAGGTTGGGGATGGCCCGCAGGTTGGCGAGGGTTTCCACCGGCTGGTGGGTGGGGCCGTCTTCGCCCAGGCCGATCGAATCGTGGGTGAGCACGTAGATCACGCCCAGCTGGGAGAGGGCCGACAGGCGCATGGCGCCGATCATGTAGCCGGCGAACACCAGGAAGGTGCCGCCATAGGGGATCAGGCCGCTGTTGTGGTAGGCGATGCCGTTGAGAACGGCCGCCATGGCGTGCTCCCGCACCCCGAAGTGCAGGTAGCGGTTGGCTTCGTGGCCCTTCTGGAAGCTGGCCTCGCCCTTGATGTCGGTGAGGTTGGAGTGGGTGAGGTCGGCGGAGCCGCCGATCAGCTCGGGCAGGCCGGGGCCGAAGGCGTTGAGGGCGTTGTAGGAGTGCTGGCGGGTGGCCAGGCCTTTGTCCTCGGGGGTGAACACCGGCAGGGACGCATCCCAGCCCTCGGGCAGTTCACCGCGCAGCAGCCGCTCGAACTCGGCGGCCTCGGCGGGATAGCGGCTGCGGTAGGCGGCGAGGCTCTCATTCCAGGAGGCTTCGGCGGCGGCACCGCGCTGGATCGCCTGGCGCCAGTGCTCGTAGGCGGGCTCGGGCACCTCGAAGGCCCCGTAGCTCCACTCCAGCTGCTGGCGGGTGAGCTCGGCCTCCTCGGCCCCGAGGGCGGCGCCGTGCACGCCGGCGGTGTTGGCCTTGTTTGGGGAGCCGTAGCCGATCGTGGTGGTGACCTTGATCAGGCTGGGACGGTCGGTGACCGCCTTGGCCGCCTCAATCGCCCGGGTGATGGCCGCCACGTCGGTGTTGCCGTCGGCCACGTGCTGCACATGCCAGCCATAGGCCTCGTAGCGCTTCAGCACGTCCTCGGTGAAGGACACGCCGGTGTTGCCGTCGATGGTGATGTGGTTGTCGTCGTAGAGGGCGATCAGCTTGCCCAGACCCAGGTGGCCGGCCAGGGAAGCGGCCTCGCTGGAGACGCCCTCCTGGTTGCAGCCGTCACCCATCAGCACGTAGGTGTAGTGGTCGACGATGGTGGCGTCGGGCTTGTTGAATTTCGCCCCCAGGTGGGCTTCGGCGATCGCCAGGCCCACGGCGTTGGAGATGCCCTGGCCCAGGGGGCCGGTGGTGACCTCCACGCCGGGGGTCTCGAAGGTTTCCGGGTGGCCGGGGGTGCGGGAGCCCCACTGGCGGAACTGCTTGATGTCCTCCAGGGTCACGCTGTCGTAGCCGGTGAGGTGCAGCAGCGCGTACAGCAGCATGCAGCCGTGGCCGGCGGAGAGCACGAAGCGGTCGCGGTTGAACCACTGCGGATTCTTCGGGTTGTGGCGCAGCACCTTGTCCCAGAGGGAGAAGGCCATCGGGGCGCAGCCCATGGGCAGGCCGGGGTGCCCCGAGTTGGACTTGTTGATCGCGTCGACCGCCAGGAAGCGGATGCTGTTGATGCAGAGCGTCTCTACGTGGCTATCGACCTGGGTGGTGGGGGCGGCGACCATGGCTTGACGGGGGAGTACGGGGAGGAGGGAGGTGTTCCTGGGATGGGTGGCCCGGTGCGCTCTGGCGCGCCGGGTGGTCAGGTCATCCGGCGGAAGGCGAGGCAGACGTTGTGGCCGCCGAATCCGAAGGAGTTGGAAAGCACGACGTTGACGGCGTGTTCCCGGGCCTGGTTGGGCACCACATCCAGATCGCAGGCAGGATCAGGCGTGCTGTAGTTGATCGTAGGCGGTACCAGGTTGTGGGCCACCGCCAGCACCGCGGCGATGGCCTCGATGCCGCCGCTGCCGCCCAGCAGGTGGCCGGTCATCGACTTGGTGGAACTGACCGGGATGGTCATGGCGTGGGCCCCGAGCGCCGACTTGATGGCGGCGGTCTCGTTGCTGTCGTTGGCCTGGGTGCTGGTGCCGTGGGCGTTGACGTAGTCCACCGCCTCCGGCTCCAGGCGGGCATCGGCCAGGGCCAGGCGGATGGCCTCCGCCGCCCCGACGCCGCCGGGGGAAGGCAGGGTGTAGTGGTAGGCGTCGCAGGTCATGCCGTAGCCGACGATCTCGCCCAGCACCCGGGCGCCCCGGGCCGTGGCGTGCTCCAGGCTCTCCAGCACCAGCACCCCTGCTCCTTCGCCGATCACGAAGCCGTTGCGCTCGGCGTCGAAAGGACGGCTGGCCGTGGCCGGGTCGTCGTTGCGGAACGACAGGGCCCGGGCGCTGGCGAAGCCGGCCACCCCCAGGGGGGTGATCGCCGATTCGGCACCGCCGCAGACCATGGCGTCCGCCAGGCCCAGCTGGATGAGCCGGAAGGCATCGCCGATGGCGTTGGAGCCGGCGGCGCAGGCGGTGGCCACGGCGCTGCTGGGCCCGCGGGCGCCGATGGCGATGGCGGCCAGTCCGGTGGCCATGTTGGGAATCATCATCGGCACGCAGAACGGGCTGACCCGGTCGGGACCGCGGTCGGCCAGCACGTGGGCCTGGGTTTCCATCATCAGCAGCCCGCCCACGCCGGAGCCGATGGCGACGCCGATGCGCGCGGCGTTGCCGTCATCGATCGTCAGGCCGGCATCGGCGACCGCCTGCTTGGCCGCCACCACCCCGAACTGGCAGAAGCGGTCCCAGCGCTTCGCCTCCTTGGGCTCCAGCCAGCCGGCCGTGTCGAAGTCCTTGACTTCGGCGGCGAAGCGGCAGGCATGGCGGGAGGCATCAAAAAGGGTGATCGGCGCCACCCCGTTGCGGCCGCTGGTCAGCCCCTCCCAGTAATCCGCGACGTTGTTGCCGATCGGTGTGACCGCGCCCAGGCCGGTGACGACGACGCGGCGGAGACCCTCCACCATGGACGCCTCAGGCCTGCTTCTCTTGGATGTATTTGACGGCGTCACCCACCGTGGTGATCCCCTCGGCCGACTCGTCGGGGATCTCGATGTCGAAGGCTTCCTCCAGGGCCATCACCAGCTCGACGGTGTCGAGGGAATCGGCTCCCAGATCGTTCTGGAAATTGGATTCCGGCTTGACCTCGTCAGCCTCCACGCTGAGCTGTTCGGCAACGATCGACCGGACTTTCTCGAAGATCGCTTCCTGGGACATGGCTGCTGTGAGGGAGGCAGCATCCTACGGGTCGCCCTGTTCGGGCCCTTTCCGCGTATGAACAAGGGTGACGGCCGGCGGCGGATGCCGCCCTGCGCCGGAACGGTGTGGGTACTTTGGGCACCTCGCCGTTCGTTCCCGGCCCTGGCATGTCCCACGCCGTCAAGATCTACGACACCTGCATCGGCTGCACCCAGTGCGTCCGTGCCTGCCCCCTCGACGTTCTCGAGATGGTCCCCTGGGACGGCTGCAAGGCCGGCCAGATCGCTTCCTCGCCCCGCACCGAAGACTGCGTCGGCTGCAAGCGCTGCGAAACCGCCTGCCCCACCGACTTCCTGAGCATTCGCGTCTACCTCGGCGACGAGACCAGCCGCTCCATGGGCCTGGCCTACTGAACGCCGGCAGCACCGCTGCCCTCCCATAAGCTCATGCCCGGCGCCTGCGCCGGGCTTTTTTTTGGCCTACCTGTCTATGTGCGGCATCGTTGCCCTGATCGGCTCGCGGGAAGCGGCCCCCCAGCTGCTGGAGGGGCTGCGCCAGCTGGAGTACCGCGGCTACGACTCCGCCGGCATCGCCACCGTGGACGGGGCCGGTCTCCACTGCCTCAAGGCCGAGGGCAAGCTGGTCAACCTCACGGCCCGCTTCGAGGAGCGGGGCGCACCGGGTCAGTGCGGCATCGGCCACACCCGCTGGGCCACCCACGGCAAGCCGGAGGAGCGCAATGCCCACCCGCACCTCGACGGCAGCGGCCAGCTGGCCGTGGTCCAGAACGGCATCATCGAGAACCACCGCAGCCTCCGGGAGGAGCTGCAGGCCGAGGGGGTGGAGTTCCGCTCCGACACTGACACCGAGGTGATCCCCCACCTGATCGCCCGCCGGCTGCGGCAGCGGCAGGCGGAGGGGGCCAAGGCCTCGCCGGCGCTGCTGCTGGAGGCCCTCCAGCAGGTGCTGCCCCTGCTGCATGGGGCCTATGCCCTGGCGGTGGTGTGGGCGGCGGTGCCCGGGGCGGTGGTGGTGGCCAGGCGCCAGGCGCCGCTGCTGATCGGCCTGGGGGAGGGGGAGTTCCTCTGCGCCAGCGACACCCCGGCCCTGGCCGGCTTCACCCGCACGATCCTGCCCCTGGAGGACGGGGAGGTGGCCCTGCTCACGCCCCTGGGCATCGAGCTCTACGACGGGCAGGGAGCGCGGGTGCAGCGCAACCCGACGCTGCTGGTGGGCACCGAGCACGTGGCGGACAAGCGCAGCTTCCGCCACTTCATGCACAAGGAGATCCACGAGCAACCCGAAACGGTGGCCCTGTGGGTGGCCCGCCATCTGCCGGAGGGCGCCCTGGTGGCCCTCCCCCTGGATGAGTCCGTCTACGAGGGGGTGGAGCGGATCCAGATCCTCGCCTGCGGCACCAGCCGCCACGCGGCCCAGGTGGGGGCCCATCTGCTCGAGCAGCTGGCGGGGCTGCCCACGGCGGTGTTCTACGCCAGTGAATTCCGCTACGCCCCGCCGCCGCTGGAGCCCCACACCCTCACCATCGGCGTCACCCAGTCAGGCGAGACGGCCGACACCCTCGCCGCCCTGGCGATGGAGCAGGACCGGCGCTTCCTCGTGGCCGATCCGGCCTACGCCCCCCGGCTGCTGGGCATCACCAACCGTCCGGAGAGCTCCCTGGGTCGCCTGGTGCCCCACCTGCTCGACATCGGCGCCGGCATCGAGGTGGGGGTGGCCGCCACCAAGACCTTCCTCGGCCAGCTGCTGGCCTTCTACGGCCTGGCCCTGGCCTTCGCCGAACGCCGAGGCGGCACGGCCCATCCCCTCGGCGGCGGCCGCACCCCCGCCCAGCTGCGGGAGCTGGTGGAGCAGCTGCGGGCCCTGCCCGCCGTGCTCCAGCGCCTGGTCGACGACCACGATCGCTGCTGCGCCGAGCTGGCCCACCTGTTCGCCGACACCCAGGACGTGATCTTCCTGGGGCGGGGCATCAACTACCCGATCGCCATGGAGGGGGCCCTCAAGCTCAAGGAGATCAGTTACATCCACGCCGAGGGCTACCCGGCGGGGGAGATGAAGCATGGCCCGATCGCCCTGCTCGACGCCCGGGTGCCGGTGGTGTCGATCGCCGTGCCGGGAACCGTGTTCGAGAAGGTGCTCTCCAATGCCCAGGAGGCCAAGGCCCGCGACGCCCAGCTGATCGGCGTGGCCCCCGCCTGCCCGGACACCGAACTGTTTGACGTGCTGTTGCCCCTGCCGGAGGTGGACGAACTGCTCAGCCCCCTGCTCACGGTGATCCCGATGCAGCTGCTCAGCTATCACATCGCCGCCCACCGCGGCCTGGACGTCGATCAGCCCAGGAACCTGGCCAAATCCGTCACCGTCGAATGAGGGTGTCGGTCCGCGGTGGGCCTGCGGTGGGCGAGCCCGCTAGTGCGGGCAACGCCACCTCCGAGCCCACCGCGGACCGACAACCTCCTGGGAGAGGGGGGCTCGAGATCCATCCATGGCGCACTCCCCTGGCCGCTTTGAGGGCGCCGACCGAAGGCGGCGTTGCCCCCTCCGCGGGCTCGCCCGCCGCAGGCCGGCACCCTCAAGGCTGGCTCAGGGGCTGGGCAGGGCCGGGACATCGCTGCGGCCGTACCGGTCGTCGAAGCGGACGATGTCGTCTTCGCCCAGGTAGGGGCCGCTCTGCACTTCGATCAGCTCCATGGGGATCTTGCCGGGGTTGGTGAGGCGGTGCCGGGCGCCGAGGGGGATGTAGGTGCTCTGGTTCTCGCCCACCAGCTCCTGCACCCCGTCCTTCTCCACCACGGCGGTGCCCCGCACCACCACCCAGTGCTCGGCCCGGTGGTGGTGCATCTGCAGGGAGAGGCTGGCGCCGGGCTTCACCGAGATCTTCTTGACCTGCCAGCGCTCCCCTTCCACCACCCCGTCGTAATGGCCCCAGGGGCGGTAGATGCGGCGGTGGGCGCGGCTCTCCGGGGCCCCGTCCCGCTCCAGCCGACCGACGATGCCCTTCACCTCCTGGGCGCGGTCCCGGTGGGCCACGAGCACCACGTCGTCGGTCTCGACCACCACCAGATCCTCCACCCCCAGCCCCACCACCAGGCGGTGCTCGCTGCGCAGGTAGCAGTTGCGGCTGCCCTCGCTGATCACCCGGCCCCGCAGCACGTTGCCTTCCAGGTCCTGGTCCGAGGTCTCCCACAGGGCCGCCCAGCTGCCCACGTCGCTCCAGTCGGCATCGAGGGGCAGCACCACGCCCTTGTCGGTCCGCTCCATCACCGCCACGTCGATGGCGATGCTGGGGCCGTTGGCGAAGGCCTCCCGCTCCAGTCGCAGGAACTCCAGGTCGGCGCTGTCGTGCTCCAGGGCCGTGCGGCAGGCGCTCACCACCTCGGGCACGAAACGATCCAGCTCCGCGAGGATGGCGCTGGCGCGGAACAGGAACATGCCGCTGTTCCAGGTGAAGCGGCCGGTGGCCAGGAACGCCTCGGCGGTGGCCCGGTCCGGCTTCTCCACGAAGCGGGCGATCGGCACGGGGGTGGCGGCCATAGGCCCGGCGGCCTCGATGTAGCCGTAGCCCGTTTCGGGGCTGGTGGGCACGATGCCGAAGCTGACCAGCTGTCCGGCGGTGGCCGCCGCCATGCCGGCGGCCACGGTGGCGCGGAAGTCGCCGGCCCGGCGGATGACGTGGTCGGCCGCCAGGATCAGCAGCAGGGGGTCCTCACCGCGGGCGGTGGCCTGCAGGGCCGCCACTGCCACCGCCGGGGCGGTGTTGCGACCCACCGGCTCCAGCAGGATCGCCGCCGGCTCCACACCGATCTGGCGCATCTGCTCGGCCACGATGAAGCGATGGTCCTCGTTGCAGATCAGCAGGGGCGGCGCCAGGTCGGGCAGCCCCTGGAGGCGCTGGTGGGTCTGCTGCAGGAGGGTTTCCTCGGTGGTGCCGGCCAGGGGCCAGTACTGCTTCGGATAGCTGGCCCGGGACAGGGGCCAGAGGCGGGTGCCGGTGCCGCCGCAGAGAATCACTGGAACCAGGGAGGGGGTAGCCATCGCGGCGGCAGCTGTCCCGCAGGACCATCAGACGGGCCCATTCAACCCGAGCCGGCCCCGGCCGTCAGCGTCGGGGTGCACCCGGGACGGTTTCAGAGGTCCAGCAGGCCCGGCGGAGGCGTCAGGCCGATCCAGCCCTCCGCCAGGTTCACCTCCGGCACGATCGCCTCCACGAAAGGGATCAGCAGCCGCCGGCCGCCCTCGCTGAGCTCCACTTCCAGCAGATCGTTGCCCCCATGGATCAGGTCGGTCACCGTGCCGATCGGGGCCTGGGAATCCGGCAGCAGCCGCACCTGGAGCCCCACCAGATCGAGGAGGTGGAACTCCCCCGGCTCCAGGGTGGGGCGGTCGGCGGCCGGCACCAGCAGGTGCTGGCCCACCAGGGACTCGGCGGCGTTGCGGTCGCCGATGCCCTCCAGGCGGAGCACGAACAGGGTCTTGCCGGGCACGGGTCTGCCGGCCAGCAGCCGCACCGGCCGCGGTTCGCCCCCGGGGGCCTGCAGCCAGCGGGGGCCGGGCCGGGTGAACCGCTCGGGGAAGTCGCTCAGGGGCAGCAGGCGCACGTCGCCGCCCATGCCCTGGGCCGCCACGACCCTCCCCACGGCCATGAGCTCACCCGGGTCGGCCCCTTGCCCCTCGTTGCTGATGTCGGCCACGGCCTGATCGCTCCCGTCGCGGCGCATCATCGCGTCACGGGCCCAACGGGGCGCCCGGGCATCGATAATGGCCCCACTTGATGGTCCCCTCCAGGGGCATCCGCCATGGCCAGCAGCCCGATCCTGCCCGGTTCCACCGTGGTGGTGCGCGATCCCCGCTCCATCTACAACGGCTACCAGGGCTTCGTGCAGCGCATCAGCGGGGCGATGGCCGCCGTGCTGTTCGAAGGCGGCAACTGGGACAAGCTGGTGACCGTGCCGCTCAGCACCCTGGAGCAGGCCTGAGGGCGAGGGCCGCCAGGGCCGCCCGGGCCGCCTGCTGCTCCGCCTCCCGACGGGAGCGTCCCCGGCCCTCACCGCTGAGGTCGGCCACCTCCACCCGGCATTCGAAACGTTCCGGATCTCCGTGGACCCGGCTGCGCTCGTGGCAGCGGTAGGCGGGCAGGCCCTTCCCCTGGCCCTGGCTCCATTCCTGCAGCACTGACTTCCAGTTGTGGCGTGCCGGGTCGGCCAGCAGCTCGGCGGCGCTCACCTGCCAGTGGGGGGCCAGCCAGCGTTGCACGGCCACCAGGCCGCCCTGGGGACCGCCCCCGACCGTGTAGATGGCGCCCACCAGGGCCTCACAGCATTCGGCCAGCACGGTGGAGCGGCCGGCCCGGTCGCCGGCGGCCATCGGCCCCATGAGCAGCACCGGCTCCAGGGCGATGGTGCGGGCCAGTTCGCTGAGCCAGCGGTCGGAGACCAGCTGGGCCCGCAGGGCGGAGGTGTCGCCCACGCCCAGGGACGGATGCTCCCGGTGCAGGAACTCGGCGGCCGCCAGCCGCAGCACCGCGTCGCCGAGGAACTCCAGGCGGTCGTGGTGGCGTGGGAGGCCGGTGGAGCTGTGGGTGAGGGCCTCATCCAGGGTGTCGAGGGCGGCGTCCGCGGCGGCCGGATCCGGGGGCAGCAGACCGGAGGCGCCGCCGAAGCCGAGGCTCTCCAGGAAAGCCAGGATCTTCTGGCGGCGCTGGGGAGTCATCACGGGGCAAAGGGGGAAAGCAGGACGTAAGCCGGGTTCTGTTCTCCCCTGCCGGCGGCGGACCGCCGGCAGGGGGGGGTGATCATCTGTCTGGGACCGCCGTTACCGGCGGCCTCGAGCGGCGCATGGGAATCGGGACGGGGAAGATGGCCAACCGCTGTCCCTGGGCCTTGCTCCCAGCCGGGGTTTACCGAGCCGGCACCTCTCGATGCCGCTGGTGCGCTCTTACCGCACCTTTGCACCCTTACCTGTGCACCCGGTGAGGCGAACCTCCCACGGGGCCATCGGCGGTGTGTTTCTGTGGCACTGTCCTCACGGTCACCCGCACTGGGCGTTACCCAGCAGGCCTGGCCATTGGGGAGCCCGGACTTTCCTCAACCGGCCGCGGCGATGGCCCGTAGGCCGCACCGCACCGATCGCGATCACCTCGCCTGCTTTCTTCTGTCCAGACTAGGAGCCAGGGGGGGCAAGCTCACCCCTAAAGTGCCCATGCGTGCGGGTCCCTACCTCAGGCGCGACACAAGAGGGGCTGTAGCTCAGCCGGATAGAGCGACGGTTTCCTAAACCGTAGGTCGTGGGTTCGAGTCCCGCCAGCCCCGTGCTCCGTTTCGATCGACAGACTCCAAATCGCCTCAAACACCCTTGTTCCAGTCTGCGGGTCACCGGGTGGTTTAACCGTCTGCTCCTAGTCCCTGAAGCGGAACAGGCCAAGGCGTCGGAAGATACCGAACAAGGGTGTTGAGTTTTTTCACACCCCAGTTGTGCTGGCCGTCCACCGCATTCCTCGCCGGTGTGGTCATCGCCTCGGGCGCAGCCGTCACCCAGCAGCCCAATCGCCCCGGTGGAGGCCGGCATCGCCTACGCCGGCCACTGAACCCTCGTCTGCCCGGTAACGAGCGCTACCGCTGGTGGGCTTCCCAAAGTGGACGCTCCCGCTAGCGTGCCCCCAGTCGTCTGCGGTGGATGGCCCAGCTTCACGACCTGCGCCTGCGGTTGCTGGTGCAACAGGAAAGCGAGAACATCGCCCAGGCCCATCCCGATGAGCTGGATCTCTCGGTGGTGCAGGCCCGTTGCCTTTGCTGGCTGGCCCTGCTGGCCGATGCCCACGAGGAGCAGGCCGGCGATGCCGAGCGCCGCGGCGACGTGGAGCAGGCCATGGGCTGGTTCGCCGACTCCATGCGTCTGCGCGACGTGATCCAGGTGGTGAGTTCGATTGAGATTCCCCTGCCGCTGCTCCATGAGGCGGGTGATCCTCCCGATCAGGGCCCCCTGGCTGCCTGAGCGGTTCCGCTCCGGCGCCGCAGTTTTCCCCGCTCTGCCAGGTCGGTGCCATGATGACCATTGAATGAAAGAAGGGACGCGGTGCCAGAAGAGCCCTGCCAATGTCCTGATTGCCAGCGGTTCTATCGGGAACACGACCGGCTGATCCGAGAAAATCCCAGCCTGCGGCAGCAGCAGGAGCTCAACTGGGCGGCGCTGCAGTCGTTCCGTACCCTCGCCGGCCGGGTCCTGGAGGAGCTTCAGAAGCAGCACGGCGACGGCGACACGCCCCCCACCCCCGTGGCCCCTGACAGCGCCTCGGCCGAGGTCAACGTCGATGCACCGCCTGAAAATGAGGCGATCCACCAGGCCATGGCCGATCTGGAGAACATCAACGCCCACCTCTTCTCCATCGAAGCCCTGATGGAGCGCATCTTCGACGTGCGGGTGCCCGAGCCCGTGGAGCAGACCTTCCGAGAGGTGGCCGGAGAACTGGCCCCCGACCCCCTCAACGCCGACCGACTGCGTCTCAACCGTCTGCTGCACCAGACCCCCGATCTTCCCGATCACCGGGGCGGCTGAAACGCCCCGCCCCGTCTCAGGTCGCCCCTACGGCGCAGCCGGCAGCCGTCGGCCCTTGGCCGGGGCCTCGTCGATCTCGCAGGTGATGGTCACGGGGAACTCCTCCGCCTGCCAGATCCGCTCGCAGTACTCCCGGATCGAGCGATCCGAGGAGAAGAGACCGCTGCGGGCGGTGTTCAGCAGCGACATCCGGTTCCAGCGCGGGCGGTCGCTCCAGGCCTCGCTCACGTCCTGCTGGGCCTTCATGTAGGCCTCGAAGTCGGCCAGCACGAAGAAGGGGTCGCGGCCGGTGAGATTCTCCAGCAGGGGACGGAACAGTTCCTTGTCGCCGTTGCTGAAGTGGCCGCTCTCGATCAGATGCAGCACCTCCGGCAGTTCCGGGGTGGAGGCGCTCAGCTCCCAGGGCCTGTAGCCCTGCTGCTTGAGTTCGGCGATGCC
>NZ_JAYGHX010000015.1:0-50381 GCF_034931325.1 Cyanobium gracile UHCC 0139
ACAACAGCAACCCCGCCAGCCAGGCCGTCGCCGAGTGGTTCTGATGGAGCACACCGCCCCCGGCTCCAACCGCGGCCTGCTCAAGGCGGTAGTGGCCCTCACCCCCCTGGCCGGCTCGATCCTGTTCCCTCTCGTGGTGCCGATCCTGATGCTGCGGGTCAGCATCTCCGCCGGGGTGATCGCCGCGGTGGTGATCGGCAGCCTCTGGTTCGCCGTCATGCTGCGCACCTCGGAGATGCCCGGCCACCACTGAGCTGCCGCTGAAGCCCGGCCGTCACCGCGCCGCCCCTGGGGCAAGCCGTCCAGGGGATGTCGCCCGCCGGGAAGGCTGAAGGAGCGGATCGACCAGCCCCTTGTTGCCTGTGGCCTTCCTCGCGCCCCAGTCCCGCCTCCGCCGCGCCCACCGGCCCCTGGCCGCCCTGGCCATGGCCCTGCTGCTGGGGGGCTGCGGCCCCGCACCGGCCGCCCTGACCGGCGGCACCCCCCGGGCCCTGCCCCTGCCGCCGGGCATCCGGGTGGCCTTCAACCATCGCGGCGACAGCCGCTACCGCAGCCCGGTCAGCGGCCAGTGGCGCCAGGGGGATGACCTGGAGGCCCTGCTGCTGGAGAGCATCCGCGAGGCCCGCGTTGAGATCCTGGTGGCGGTGCAGGAGCTCTCGCTGCCAGCGGTGGCCGAGGCCCTGGCGGAACGCCACCGCCGCGGGGTGCGGGTGCGGGTGGTTCTGGAGAACCTCTACAGCACCCCCTGGAGCCAGCAGCATCCCGTCGATCTGCCGCCCCACCAGCGCCATCGCCAGCAGCAACTGGCCGCCCTCGGCCAGGGGGACGCCGTCGCCCTGCTGCAGCGGGCCGGCGTGCCGGTGCTCGACGACACCGCCGACGGCAGCCGCGGCAGCGGCCTGATGCACCACAAGTTCCTGGTGGTCGACGGCCGGGTGGTGGTGACCGGCTCGGCCAACTTCAGCCCCTCCTGCGTCCACGGCGATGCGGGCGCGCCGAGCACCCGCGGCAACGTCAACCACCTGCTGCGCTTCGTCAGCCCCGCCCTGGCCGGGGTGTTCGCCGCCGAATTCGCCCGGCTCTGGGGCGATGGCCCCGGCGGCCAACCCGACAGCCGCTTCGGCATCGCCAAGCAGGGCGGCGGCGCCCAGCTGGTCGATGTCGCCGGCACGCCGGTGGAGGTGCTGTTCTCCCCCCACCGCCGCCGTGACCCCAACCACGGCCTGGCCTGGCTGGAGACCCAGCTGGCCGGCGCCGACCGGCGTCTCGATCTGGCCCTGTTCGTCTTTTCGGGCCAGAACCTGGCCGACCGGCTCCAGGAGCTGCATGGGCGGGGCGTGAAACTGCGCCTGCTGGCGGATCCGGGCTTCGCCAACCGGGCCTTCAGCGAGACCCTCGACCTGCTCGGCGTGACCCTGCCCGACCAGGACTGCCGCATCGAAGCGGACAACCGGGCCTGGAGCACGCCCCTGGAAGGGGTCGGCACGCCCCGGCTGGCGGCCGGCGACAAGCTGCACCACAAGTTCGCCGTGATCGACGGCCACGCCGTGATCACCGGCAGCTTCAACTGGAGCCCTTCGGCCGCCTTCCAGAACGACGAGACCCTGCTGCTGATCCGCTCCCCCCTGCTGGCCCGCCACTTCGAGGCGGAGATCGACCGCCTCTGGCGCGGGGCCGAACTCGGCATCAGCGGCCGGCTGGCCCGCCGCATGGAGCAGCGCCGGCGCAGCTGCGGCAGTGGCCGCGAGCGGCCCTCTGCCACCAGTGGGGAGGCGATGGCGGCGCCGTCTACGATTCGGTAACGCATAGCACACGATTCATGGACCCGGCGTCCAGCTCCGTCACCACCACCACCAGCTCCCGCCAGGTCACCCCGCGCCTGGACGCCATCAACCTGATGCTGCGGGACCTCCACACCCGTCACGACGAGATCCGCCACCGGGCCGCCTTCCGGGGCTGCACCAGTGAGCTGCTGACCCTGCAGCAGGAACTGGTCGACTACCTGCTCAGCAAGAAGAGCTCCCTGCAGGGGGCGGACGTCGCCAGCCCCGAGGAGGGCCTCAACTACAACTCCTTCACCTGAGCGCCCTGTCCGGGGTCCGTGGCGCCCGGGTGCTGGTGGTGGGGGCCGGCCCCGCCGGTGCCAGCCTGGCCCTGCTCCTGGCCCGCCGCGGCCTCCCGGTCGACCTGATCGATGCCAGCGGCCGTGGCGGCCGGCCGTTCCGCGGCGAGGGACTGATGCCCAGCGGTCTGGCGGCCCTGGCCGCCATGGGCCTGGAGCCGCTGCCGGCGGCGGTGCAGCAGCGGCCCCTGACGGCCTGGAGCTTCTTCCTCGATGGCCAGGCCCTGTTCGAGGCGCCCGAGCCCATGGGCAGCTCCGCCCCCTGCACCCTGATCGACCAGGACTCCCTGCTGGGCGAACTGCTCGCCCAGGCGGTCCGCCTGCCGGGCTTCCGCTTCCACCCGGGCCAGGCCGCCAGCGATCTCCTGTGGCGGGAGGGCCGCGTCGTCGGCGTGCGCCTGGCGGACGGCACCACCTTGGAGGCAGCGCTGGTAGTGGCCTGCGACGGCCGCGATTCGCTGCTGCGCCGCAAGGGCGGCCTGGAGCTGGAGAGTGCCCCCAGCCCCCTCGACGTGCTCTGGTTCCGGCTGGAGGCCCCGGGGGCCGAGGGGGTGCTCGACTGGCTGGCCGGCCGCTTCGTGACGGTGGTGGGCCCCGCGGGCAGCTATGCCCTGTTCCCCTCGGCCCGCGGCGGCGTCCAGCTGGGCTGGGCGATGGCGCCGGAGCAGCCGCCCGCCCCCGCCCCGGCCGGCCCCGACGCCTGGGCCAAGCTCTGGGCCGGCGACGCCCCCGAGGCCCTGGCCCGGCGGCTGCGCGAGCTGCCAGCGGCGGCCGTGCAGGGACCGGTGCGGCTGCCGGTGCGGGTGGGACTCTGCCCCCAGTGGCAGCGGCCCGGCCTGCTGCTGCTCGGGGATGCCGCCCACCCGATGAGTCCGCTGCGGGCCCAGGGGATCAACATGGCCCTGCGCGATGCCCTGGTGGCCGCCCGGCAGCTGGGGCCCGCCCTGCTGGATGGGGAACCCGGGGCCATCGACGTGGCTGCGGCGGCGGTTGTCGTCGAACGGCAACCGGAGATCCGGCGGATCCAGGCGCTGCAGGAGCAGGAGGCCTCGCGGGCCGACCTGCTGCGTCGCCGGCACCGCCTGCGCGGCCTGCTGGCCCGCACCGCCCGCTGGAGCGGCCCCCTGCTGGCCCGCCGCTGGCTGGCCTCCCAGCGCACGCTGCGGGACGGCACTGCGGCGATCGCCAGGGACACCGGGGCGGCGGCCATGATTGGGTGACCTCCACGCCCGCCATGGACCGGTCCCCTCGCGCCTCCTCCCCGGCACCGCGCCGCCTCGGAGCGGCCCTGCCGCACCTGGCCCTGCTGGCGAGCCTGCCCCTGGTGGGGGCCGCACCGCTGCGGGCCGCCCCGGAGCCGCCCCCCTTTCCCCCCTCCTCCGAATTCCGCTCCCTGCAGCTGATCACCCTGGCCTGCAGCCGCGAGAACACGGCCGAACCGTGCGACAAGGCCCGCAGCCTGGCCAACCCCCTGCTCGACCATCCGCGCCTGCCCGCCAGCTGCAAGGACGTGCTGTGGACGATCCGTCAGCGGTCGGTGGTGGCGGCCAGCAACAGCTTCGAGCGACGCGAACCGATCGACCGCGCCGCCCGCAGACTCACGGCCGTCTGCCGCCTGCAACTGCCCGTGGCCAAGCCGGCGGAGAATGCCGCCCCGAGGCAGGGGGGCATCAACCTGATCAATCCCAATCAAAACTGAAGCGCTGACCGGGCAGCAGCCGCTGCAGCTCCCGGGCCAGCTCGGCCATCATCTGACGGCTCACCTGGGGATGGTCGCGCAGGTCCTTCACCAGGTCCGCCACATCGGTGCTGGTGAGGCCGTGGCTGCTGATCCTGGCCTCCACGCGCTGGCGGAACTGTTCCAGCAGCAGGGCCTGCTCCGCAGACAGGGGCCCGTCATCGGTGGGGTGCTGAACCTCCATGGTGGTGCGGGGTCAGGGTTGGAGGAGGGCCGGCTCCGGGCTGCCGGAGGCTGACGCCTGGGTGGCGCCCGCATCGATCAGCGCCAGCAGCTGGGTCGCCGTGTCCCGCATGAAGACCAGGGTCATGGGGGTGACGACGACGGCCTTGTCGGCCAGCTGGCAGAGGGGATTGCGCTCTCCCTTGGCCTCACAGCTGCTCGAAAGTCCCAGCAGGGCATTGGTGAGCTTGCCCCGCAGGCAGGACTCGGCCCCCGCCCCGGCCAGCACCGCCTCAGCGGCGGTGTGGGTGCGGCTCACCGCTTCGGCATAGGGGAGGGCCTTCGGGGCCCCCATCACCGCCCCCCGCACCGAGGTCGGGCTGAACACCACGGCCCCGGCGGTGGCGGCGACCACCGCGGAGGCGGCCACGGCCATGCGCAGGGCGGTGGCCACGGGTCGGGCGGAGGGAAGCGGCCGAAGCGCCATGGGGTGGTCAGCAACACGTTGGACCCAGGCTAGCCAGCCCGGTCAGGAACACCAGCAACGGCAGGACCGCCCGAATCGCCGGAGGTAGCTTGGGGCTCCCCCGAGCACCAGGACGCCGGCCATGGCGATGACGACCGAGCTGCGTCAGGTGGCGCTGGAGCGACCCTTCGACGACCAGAAGCCCGGCACCTCCGGCCTGCGCAAGAGCACCCGCCAGTTCCAGACGCCCCACTACCTGGAGAGCTTCATCGAGGCCTCCCTGCGGGTGGTGCCCGGCATCGCCGGCGGCACCCTGGTGGTCGGCGGCGACGGCCGCTACGGCAACCTCGAAGCGATCAGCGTCATCGCCCGCATGGCCGCGGCCCATGGCGTCAGCCGCCTGATCACCACCACCGCCGGCATCCTCTCCACCCCGGCCGCCTCCCACCTGATCCGCAGTCACGGCGCCGTGGCCGGGATCATCCTTTCGGCCAGCCACAACCCCGGCGGCCTCGACGGCGACTTCGGCGTCAAGATCAACGGCGCCAACGGCGGACCGGCACCGGAATCGGTCACCGATGCCATCCATGCCGCCACCCTCAGCCTGGACGGCTACCGCATCCTCGAGGCCGACCCCCTGAACCTGGAGGTTCCCGGCACGGCGACCATCGGCGCCATGGCCGTGGAGGTGATCGATGGCGTCGACGACTACGTGGCGCTGATGCAGAAGCTGTTCGACTTCGACCGCATCGCCGCCCTGCTGCGGGGCGACTTCCGCGTCGCCTTCGACGCCATGCATGCGGTCACCGGCCCCTATGCCAGCCGCCTGTTCGAGGGGTTGCTGGGGGCCCCGGCCGGCACGGTGCGCAACGGCGTGCCCCTGGCGGACTTCGGCGGCGGCCACCCCGACCCCAACCTCACCTACGCCCATGAGCTGGCCGACCTGCTGCTGGCCGGCGGTGCCTACGACTTCGGTGCCGCCTGTGACGGCGACGGCGACCGCAACATGATCCTGGGGCGGCACTGCTTCGTGAATCCCAGCGACAGCCTGGCCGTGCTCACCGCCAACGCCACCCTGGCCCCCGGCTACGCGGACGGCCTGGCCGGCGTGGCCCGCTCGATGCCCACCAGCGCCGCCGCCGATGTGGTCGCCGCCGAGCTGGGCATCCCCTGCTTCGAGACCCCCACGGGCTGGAAGTTCTTCGGCAACCTGCTCGATGCCGGCCGTATCACCCTCTGCGGTGAGGAGAGCTTCGGCACCGGCAGCAACCACATCCGCGAGAAGGACGGCCTCTGGGCGGTGCTGTTCTGGCTGCAGATCCTGGCGGTGCGCGGCTGCTCGGTGGCGGAGGTGATGGCGGGCCACTGGGGCCGCTTCGGGCGCCACTATTACTCCCGCCACGACTACGAGGCCGTAGCCAGCGACGCCGCCCACGGCCTCTACGACCGGGTCTCCGGGATGCTCACCAGCCTGCCGGGCCAGGGCTTCGCCGGCCGCACGATCCGCGCCGCCGACGACTTCGGCTACACCGACCCGGTGGACGGCTCGATCAGCAGGGGCCAGGGCCTGCGGGTGCTCCTCGACGACGGCAGCCGGGTGGTGCTGCGGCTCTCGGGCACCGGCACCAAGGGCGCCACGTTGCGGGTGTACCTGGAGAGCTATGTGTCCCCCACCGGTGCCCTCGACCTCGACCCCCAACAGGCCCTGAAGGATCTGATCGACGCCATCGACGCCCTGGCCGAGATCCGGCAGCGCACCGGCATGGATCGCCCCACCGTGATCACCTGAACGGCCCGGCTCCGTGAGGCCCCCCGGCGCCAACCTTCTCTGGCTGACGGCGGCCTGGGTCTGCTCTGCCGCCGGGCCCCTGCAGGCCCGGGAGTTGCCGCCGCCCGCGCCCGAGGCCGCCATCGAGGCACTGGAGGCCACCCGCTTCGCCCCCACCACCACGGTGGATCTGCAGATCAACGGCGTTCTCGGCGCCGTGCAGTACGCCGGTAGTGAGGTGGACAGGGCCGGCAACAGCGGCGCCGCAGCGCCGCTGCTGAACGGGGTCAGCCTCAACCATGAGGCCCGCCTCACCATCGACACCAGCTTCACCGGCCAGGACCTGTTCCGGATCCGCCTGCGCACGGGCGACTTCGCCCCGTCGGGCTTCTTCTCCAACCCGCCCGCCCCCCTGAGCCGCCTGGATGTGGCCTTCCAGGAGCCGGCCTGCGGCGCCGCCGAGCAGGGGTGCTCCGGTCGGCTGGTGAGCATCAACAGGGCGTACCTGCAGGTGCCGATCGGCCCCGAGATCCGGCTCAGCGTCGGCCCCAGGATCATGCAGCTCGACATGCTCCCTGTCTGGCCAAGCGTCTACAACGCCTCGCCGATCCTCGATCTGTTCCAGTACGCCGGATCACCGGGCACCTACGGCAAACGGCTCGGCGGCGGCTTCGGGCTCTGGTGGCAGCCTCGGGGCGGCCTGCGGGGGCTGAGCCTGGGCTACGCCTACGTGGCCGGCCGTGCCGGGGGTTCAGCCCAGGGGGGCGGCCTCTTCGGCGGGGCCTCCTCCCAGACCAGCACGCTGCAGCTGGCCCTGACCCGGCCCCAGTGGAACATCACCGGCGCCTGGAACCTGAGCGGTCCCCAGGTGCGGCTGCGGGGCACCCCCCTGGCCAGCCAGCTGGCGGCCGGTGCCGGTGAGGGGAGCCTCAGCTCCTGGTCACTGGCGGGCTACTGGCAGCCACGCCGCTCCGGCTGGCGGCCCTCGATCAGTGCCGGCTGGGGGCAGGACACGTTCCGCTTCGGCGCCTACCCGGTGGCGGGCCTGTCGGGGGTGCGCAGCCGCTCCTGGTACGCCGGCCTGATCTGGAGCGATGTGCTGGGGGTGGGCAACAGCCTGGGCATGGCCGTCGGATCGCCCGCCCATGTCAGCGCTGTCCGGACGCCGGGCCCGGGCACCATCGACGACCGGGGCCTGGCCATGGAGCTCTACTACCGCATCCAGATCAGCGACGATCTCTCGGTGACGCCGGCGGTGTTCTGGTTGAGCCGCCCCCGGGGTGCGCTCACCGGCAGCGTGGATCTGTCGGAGGCTCTGCTGGCTCCGCAGGCCCCGGGTGCGGCCAGCCTGAGCATGTGGGCCGCCCTGATCCGGACGACGCTCCGCTTCTGAACCCGCCGTGTCAACCGAACCAGTTGAGGAAGCGCTGGATCACCACGGCATTGCTGATGTCCACGAAGAAACCGGACACCAGCGGCACGATGATGAAGGCCCGGTGGGCGGCTCCGTATTTCTGGGCCACCGCTGACATGTTGGCCATCGCCGTGGGGGTGGCCCCCAGGGAAATGCCCCCGAAGCCGGCGCAGATCACGGCGGCCTCGTAATCGCGGCCCATCACCTTGAACACCACGAAGAGGGCGAACAGGAAGGACACCACGAACTGGGCGGTGAGGATCGCCAGGATGGGGCCCGCGAGGGAGGCGATGGTCCAGAGCTGCAGGCTCATCAGGGACATCGTCAGGAAGATGCCCAGGGCGATGTCCGAGACGATGGCCAGGGAGCGGGGCGCGGCCAGGCAGCGGATCGGCAGCAGCCGCGGCACCGTGTTGGTGAGGAAGATCGCCGCAAACAGGCAGCAGACGAACAGGGGCAGGTTGCTGCCGGCGGCCTTGAGGGCCTCATGCAGCAGTTCCCCCAGGCCCAGGCTCACGTTGAGCCAGAAGAGGGTGCCCAGCAGGCTGAAGTAGGTCACCGGCTCCATGGCCCCGTCCGGGGCGGCGCCCTCCACGGAGGAGGCGGCGACAGATGCGGCGGTGGGGGACTGCGGCGGCTTGAGCCGGTGGCGGCGGATCAGGATCCGGGCGATCGGCCCACCCATCAGCGAAGCCAGCACCAGACCGAACGTCGCGCAGGCGATACCGATCTCGAGGGCATTGCTGATGCCGTGGCTCTCGGCGAAGCGCGGCGCCCAGGCGATCGCCGTGCCATGGCCCCCCAGCAGGGACACCGACCCCCCCAGCAGGCCCACCAGGGGGTTCAGCCCCAGCAGCGCCGCCATGCCGATCCCGGTGAGGTTCTGCAGGATCATGTATCCCACGGTGGTGCCCACCAGGATCAGCAGGGGCCAGCCACCCGAGAGCAGGGTCTTGATGTCGGCATTGAGGCCGATGGCTGCGAAGAAATAGAGCAGCAGAAAATCCCGCGTCTGCAGATTGAAACCGATCTCCGTGCCGTTGATGGCATGGATCAGCGCCAGCAGCAGGCAGACCAGCAGCCCGCTGGTCACCGGCTCTGGAATGTTGAACTCCCGCAGGACGCCCACCTTGCGGTTCAGCCAGCGGCCGATCGCCAGCACCACGATGGCGATGTTGAAGGTCGCGAAGCTCTCGAACTGCATGGGAGATCAGGTGCAACCCTGGACGGAGATCCGATAGCTGAATCCAATGGCGGCAGGTGTGGTGGAGGAACCCACCCGGAAGTTCATCAACCGGGTGCGCTTGCCGGGAACGGCCTGGAAGGGCCCGAACATCCGCCCCGTGCCGGGTTCGAACGTGGGTGTCTCGTTGATCACCTGCAGGCTGCTGCCGTCGGTGAAGACCATGAAACCCGACACCGGAAAAGTGGCCCGCTCGCTGGAGGCCGATGTGAAGAAGAAGCGATAACTGCGGAAATCGCGATCGACGATGAAGTCGGTGTTCCAGTTCGTGCGGCCGACGAGGCGGTCCGGCCCGATCCGCTTCGACACCACCGGGTTGCCGCCGCCCCCCAGCGGCATCAGAAAACGGCAGCTGGCCTGGGCGGCAGGAACGCTGGTGGCCGCTGTTGCGGCCAGAGTCATGAAGGTGGCAACGATCGCACGGTTCACAGTCAAGGGCGTACCAGGAAGATCAGCGAGGAGCAGCATGACAGCCGGGGCAACGGGGCATGGAGGCCGATCGCCCCATGGTCAGCGTTCCGCGGTGGAGCGGCCGTGGTCGCCTGTGCCATCCACACCGGCGGGACTCGGGAGACTGGATTCCCGCCGCTGGCGTTCGGAATGGAACCAGAGGGCCAGCATGCCCGCCAGAGGGATCGAAAGGAACACCCCCAGCAGGCCGGCGACCCGCTGTCCGATGAAGAGGGCCAAAAAGAGAAGGACCGGATTGAGCTCCATCGCCTGGCCCATCACCTTGGGCCGGACGATATTGTCCTGAATCTGACCGAGCAGCACAGAAGCGATCAAGGCCCGCAGGCCAATATCTCCCCCCTGGGAGGCGAAGACCATCAAGGAAATCAACACAATGCCGAGGGTGGCACCGATCCCGGGGATCGCATCAAGGACACCCACAATCACCGCCAGAATCAGACTGTATTTCACACCCAGCAGCGGGAAGATCACAGCCGTTGAAACGGTCAGGAACACCATGAGCAGCAACTGTCCTCGGATGAATCCCAGAACACTCTGCAGAAAGATCACGGCGAAACGATCACGGTGAGGCTCCGGAATCAGCCTCAGAAATCCTTTCCATAGCTTCTCGCCATCGAGCAGCATGTAGAGACTGATCACGGCACCGAAAACACCGGTAAAGAGACCGGAAAACACGGTTTGCAGCAACCCCAGTCCCGTCAGCAAACCCTCCTGAAGCAGCGTTGTGATTCTGTCGAATCCATAGGTTTTGAGGTATTGATGCAGGGGCGTGAGGTCCTGCTGTTTCAAGGTGCCTTGCAGATCCAGCAGCAGGCCCTGGCCCTGGTTCAGCACCTGCAGTCCAAGGCCGGTGACGAATCCGATCAGCAGGATCAGGGCGCCGAAAGCCACGGCGGCAATCGACCATCCCCGCGGCAGATAGCGGCTCAGCCACTTCACAGGGACGTTCAGCAGGGCCGCAACGATGGCGGCGGCCGTGAACACCGCAATCGTGCCGGAAAAGTAATTGAAGATCACCACCGTGACCCCGATGCAGGCCAACAGCAGGAGATAGCGCACGAGATTGGTGGTGCTGAACATTGCAGAGGAAGGCACCACGCTGAGGCTGGATCGTAGACAGGCGAGGCCCCCATCCATCCCCCTGCGGAGCGAGGCTTCAGCCGCTCCCCTCGGGCCGGGAGGCGAACAGGTTCAGACCCAGCCGCTCCGACAGGAAACGTGCCGTGAGCTGGCCGCGCACACTGTTGCCCGCCTCATCCAGTGGCGGCGCATAGGTGGCCAGGCCCCCCTTGCCGGGCGCCACCGTGATCATGCCGCCGGCCACGCCGCTCTTGCCGGGCAGGCCGGTGGCATACAGCCAGTCGCCGGAGGTTTCGTACAGCCCTGCCGTCACCATCACCGCCAGCACGTGCTGGCAGTGAATGGCCTCGATCACCTGCTCCCCGGTGATGGGCTGGCGACCGCCGTTGGCCAGGGTGGCGGCCATCACCGCAAGGTCGGCGGCGGTGACGCTCAGGGAACACTGGCGGGTGTAGAGCTCGGTGGCCTCGTCGGGATCCCACCAGATGCGGTCATGGTCGCTGAGGAGTGTCGCCAGGCCGGCGTTGCGCCGATTGGTGGCCAGCTCCGACGCGCACACAGCGGCATCGATCTCCAGGCGCCGGCCGGCGAAGCGCGAGAAGCCGTCCTGGATGAAGGCCCACTTCTCCTCACTGCTGGCGCCCGGCGCCAGGCTGGTGGCGGCGATCGCCCCGGCGTTCACCATCGGATTGGAGAGGCCGTCGCCGCTGCGCTCCACCGCCAGCACGGAATTGAAGGGCAGGCCGGTGCTGTTGACGCCGAGCTTCTCGCGGGCCTCCTCCTCCCCGATGGCCTGGCAGATCAGGGCGAACAGGAACGGCTTGGAGATGCTCTGGATGCTGAAGGTCACCCGGGCCTCGCCCGCCTCGAACAGCGCCCCGCCGCAGCTGGAGACGCAGAGACCGAAGTGCGCCGGATCCGCCGCCGCCAGGGCGGGGATGTAGTCGGCCACCTGGCCCTCGCCAACCGGCGCGAAACGGCGATGGGCCTCCGCCACCAGCTCCTGCACCACCTCGGCGGTGGGCAGGTGACCGTTGGACACCCATTCGGAGACGGACCACATGGCGGGACGCGGGGCTGATGGGGGACTCAGGTTGGCGAGGCCTGCTCCCAGGGGAAGCTGGGCAGGCGGTGCAGCGCCTCCCGCTGGGCGTCGCTCCAGGTCTCGACCATGGCGGTCAGTTCCGGTGCGTCGGCCGCGAAGGTCAGCCGGTGGGCGACGGTCAGGGCGTCGGCGGGGACAATGGCCAGCTCGAACGGGGGACCCACCGTAAGGTTGGAGCGCTGGGTGAGCACCTCGGAGATCAGGCAGAGCCGGGCCGCATCCTCCAGGGAGAGGTTGGTGTGGCCCACGTTATCGAGGGGTGGTTTGCCGTATTTGGTTTCGCCGATCTGCAGGTAGGGCGTTTCGCGGGTGGCCATGATGGCGTTGCCCTGGGGATACACCAGATACAGGCCGTGGGATTCACCGGCGATCTGGCCGCCCAGCAGGAACGAGGCCCCGGCACTGGCGCCGGCCTGCTGCAGGGCCGCACCATTCTCCTCCTGAACCGCCACGCTCACCCGGCCGATGTAGGCGGCGGCTTCGAACAGATAATCGCAGGAACGCAGATCCCCGGCCCCGCTGGGGGAATCCTCGGCGGGCCGGTCGAGATCGCGCCGGATCCAGCTGACCACGGCCTGGGTGGTGGCCAGATTACCGGCTGCCAGAAGCACGAACAGCCGATCGGAGGCCGGCTGGAAGACGTACATCTTGCTGTAGCTCGAAATATAATCAACTCCTGCATTCGTGCGCGAATCCGAGGCCATGACCAGCCCCTTCTCCAGCCAGTAGCCGATGCAGTATGTCACCCTGGTTGGCAGCAGATGCAGGCCGATGAGGCTAGCTCACAGGTCCTAAGTGAGGACAGGGAAGGCAACGGAACCCGACACCTCCCCACTGTGCCTGCGGCACCCCGCCCTGAGCTCGGCACCGAACGGCCCTAGCCTCAGGGGGCCAAGGGGGGCGCCACCGCCGGAGCTGTCGGGTCGGTGACGTTGGCGCAGAGATCCAGGACGATCTGCTGGCCCAGCGACCGCCCCAACGGCACCGACCAGGGCTCCCAGGCCCCATTCACCAGCCAGGCCTGGCGGAGGCTGCTGCAGTGGACCGCCACCGCCGTGGCCTGGGCCCGGACCGGTCCCACGTCCGCCTGGGTGGGTTGCACCAGGGTGACCCGCACCCCGCCGGGATGGAGCTTCCAGCCGCCCCAGTCGACGAGGGTGTTGCCGTAGAAACGCCAGCGGACCGCCTCGCCCTGTTTTGGCGGCACCGGTGCAGGCGGCGCGGTGGGCGCCGGAGCCGTCACGGCCGGGGGCGTGGTCGGGGGCGTGGTCGGGGCGGGGGAGGCGGTGGCCGCGGGCTTCGCGGCTGGCGCAGGCTTGGCTGCTGCCGCTGGTTTGGCCGCAGCCGCTGGTTTGGCGGTGGACGGGGGCTTCGCGGTGGGTTTGGCCGCGGCCGCCCCGGATGCCGGTGGCAGCTTCAGCCAGGCACCCACCTTGAGCTGGTCAGGCTTCAGCCCGGGGTTGGCCTTCTGAAAGGCCGTCACAGTGGTGCGATGCCGGACCGCCAGAACAGCCAGGGTGTCACCGGCACGCACCTGCACGAGCCCTTTCGATGGCGGCAGTTTCAACTGCTGGCCGATCTGCAGCTCCTCGGGCCTGGTGATCCTGTTCAAGCGCATCAACTCCTGAACGCTCACCCCATACCGGGCGCCGATGGCCTCGAGCGTGTCGCCCTGGACGACCTTGACGCTGCCGGCGGGCGGTGCCGCCTGGCCAAAGACCGCAGAGCTGAAGCCGAGCCCGCTGAAGGAGAGAAAAAGAGCGGCAAGAGCAGCCCCGGTCGCCGTTGAATGTCGACCCACGATCCCCTCACTTCCTGCATAAGGAAGCTACCAGAAGCAGACGCCATCCCAGAGTCAGCACATTCCAGACTCTGGAGATCGTCGCCCCAAGCGTAGAAAGCAACGCCGCATCATTTCATCAAGCAGGGATAGAAAAGCCCAACGCCGAAGCCTTGCTGGGCCGCCTCTCCGCCGCAGATCGTCAAGGCGAAGCCGCCGCCATCAGGAAGGGCGGCACCGCCGACGGCGACACGGCGCTGACGGTGCTCGCCTGCGGCCGCCGCTGCCGGTCTGCGGCCCCATTGAGCAGGGAGGCCAGGGCCACGGCACCATCGATCAGCACCAGCACGGCCCAGACCAGCAGCAGCAGCATCTCCGCCACACGTGTCCTCTCCGTGGCCGGTTGAGGTGGCACCGGGGCCGGAGGCACCGCTTCCAGTTCGGGCTCCGGGCACTCAGAGGCCTCGATCCCCATGACGGCGGCCTCGCGCACCGGGAGCCTCAGGCCTGGATCGGGGACGGCGGTCAACGCGGTCACGTCGGGAGCAACCGGGCTCGCCAGTTCGACACGGGTCTGAAACAGCAGGGCCGTGGGTGGCTCACCAGGCACCGGCCAGGGCGGGTGCGAGGCCCTTCTGCCCCTGCTCTTGGCGTGCTGCTCCCGCAGCCGTTCGGCAAGCGTCGGCAGCATGGGATCGATCCTCCATCTCCTGTAACGATCCTCCCGGCCTGGCCAGGCCACCGCAATGAACGCGGCGAAGCGCTCCATGTTTCGTTACAACGAGCCGCTGGCCTGGTCCCGGGGGGTGGCCAGATCGGCCTCAGGGTCGGCCTCGCCGAACCAGCGGGCCTCCAGGGCCTTCACCACCACATAGAAGGGGGGCACCACCCCCAGCGACAGCACGGTGGCCACCAGCAGGCCGCCGAAGATCACCGTGCCCAGGGACTGCTGGCTGTTCGCCCCCGCCGTGGTGGCCACCACCAGGGGCAGGAAGCCGGCCAGGGCGGCGATGGCCGTCATCAGGATCGGCCGCAGCCGGGACTCGGCCGAGGCGATGGCGGCTTCGGCGGCCGTCATGCCCTCCTTCATGTGCTGCTCGGCCACTTCGACGATCAGGATGCCGTTCTTGGCCGCCAGCCCGATCAGGGTCACCAGACCCACTTGGGCATAGATGTTGAGGTCGATCGAGCGCAGCGCCAGGAACACCAGGGCGCCGAGCATGGCCAGGGGCACGGTCATCAGGATGATCACCGGCGTCACGTAGCTCTCGTACTGGGCCGAGAGCACCAGGTAGACCACCAGGATGCCCAGGCCGAACACCAGCACACTGGCGTTGCCCGCCGACAGCTGCAGGGCGGCCAGACCAGTGAAGGCATAGCCGATGTTGTTGAAGTCCTGGGCGCGGAACAGGTCCTGGATCAGCGTCAGGGCCTGCCCGGAACTCTTGCCGACCGCCTCGGCCCCCTGGATCAGGATGGTGCGGTAGAGGTTGAAGTGGCTGATCACCGGCGGCGCGCTGGTGAGCTCGGCGGTGGCGAATTCCGACACCTGGACCAGCTTGTCGTCCCTGCTGCGCACGTAGAAGCTGAGCACATCCTCGAGGGATCTGCGGTTCTCGGCCGCCGCCTGCACGTAGATGTTCCTGACCTGGCCGCTCTCGTAGGTGAGGCCCGAATAGTTGCTGCCCGCCAGCACGGCGATCGTCTGCATCGCCTGCTGGAAGTCGATGTTGAGGGCCCCCACGATCGAACGGTCGATCTTCAGCCCGAACGCCGGGGCGCTGGGGATGAACTGGGTGTAGAGGGTGGAGAAGCCGCCGCTGGCCGTGCCGGCCTGGATCAGCTGCTTGGCCTGATCATCGAGCTCGTTGAAGGTGAAGGCCCCGTTGCTGAGGTCGTTGAACTGGAAGTAGAAGCCCCCCTGGGCCGAGAACCCCGGAATCGCCGGAGGCTGGGCCGCCACCGCCATGCCGGAGCTGATCTGGCTGAGCTTGGCGTTCAGGCGGTTGACGATCGCCGGGGCCTTCTGGTCGGCACCGCTGCGTTCATCCAGGGGCTTGAAGCCGAAGAAGAACACCCCCTGATCCGGACTGGCGCCGTTGAAGCCGTAGCCACTCACCACCGAACCGGCGATGATCTCCTTTTCAGCATTGAGCACCTTGGCCACCTCCAGGGCGGTGCCCTGGGTCTGGCTGAGGGAAGCACCGTTCTGGAGCTGGAAGATGCCCATGCCGTAGCCCTGGTCCTCCTCGGGGATGAAGGCGGAGGGAAGGGCGGTGAAGGCGAACAGGGTGAGGGCGATGCCGCCGCCCAGGCCGACCAGGATCCAGCGGCGCCGGGCGATCAGGGCCTCCACCATCGCGGCATAGCCACGCTCGAGACGCGTGAAGAAGGCGTTGAAACGGTTGAAGATCCAGACCAGATTGGCGCCGGCGAGCACCCCGCCGACCACGCCGATCCCATAGGTGATGCTGCCGAAGGAGGCGGCGCTGAAGCGACCGAAGGCCAGGCCCACCACCACGCCGCCGATGATGCCCACCACCCGCCCGGGGGGCGCTGATTTCTGGCTCCTCAGCAGCAGGGCCGAGAGCATGGGCGAGAAGGTGAGCGCGTTGAAGGCGGAGATCGCGATCGAGAAGGCGATCGTCAAGGCGAACTGGCGGTAGATGATGCCGATGCCGCCGGGATAGAAGGCCACAGGCACGAACACCGCCATCAGCACCAGGGCGGTGGCCACCAGGGCCCCGAACAGCTCACCCATGCATTCCATGGCGGCCTGGCGGGGGCGCATCCCCTTCTCCAGGTTCTTCTCCACCGCCTCAATGACCACGATGGCGTCATCCACCACCAGGCCGGTGGCCAGCACCAGGCCCAGCAGGGTCAGCTGGTTGATGGAGAAACCGAAGATCTTGACGAAGGCGAAGGTGCCGATCAGGGAGATCGGAATCGCCAGGCTGGGCACCACGGTCGCCCGCCAGTCCTGCAGGAACAGGAACAGGATCAGCAGCACCAGCACGATGGCCAGGCCGAGGGCATCCACCACCCCCTCCACGGCCGACTCGATGAACTGGCCAATGTTGTAGATCTCGAACACCTGGACGCCCGGAGGGACGGTCTGGGTGAACTGGTTCATGACCTGCACCACCTGGTTCGAGACGTCGAGGGCATTGCTCTCGGGGGTCTGGAAGACGGCGACCGTGATCGACGGGTGGCCTTCGATGCTCACCGCCTGCTGGGCAAAGGTGTTGGTGCCGTAGGTGGCTTCGCCGACGTCCTTGAGACGCAGCAGGTTGCCGGTGGAGGTGCGGCCGACGATCAGGTTGTTGAGCTCCTCGACGGAGACCAGATTGCCGTTGTTCTCCACCAGAATCGGGTAGGCGAACTTCTGGTTGCCCGCAGCCGGTGGCCCACCCACCAGGCCGCCAATCGCCACGCTGTTCTGGCTGGCCACCGCATTGACCACCTGATCGGCGGTGAGGTTATTGGCGGAGAGCTTGTTGGCATCGACGAACAGCCAGAACGCCGGATTGCTGCCCCCCAGCAAGTTAACGGTGGCCACCCCGGGCACCCGCTCCAGCTGGAAGTAAAGATTCTGATAGATGAGGCCGTTGAGATAGGAGGCATCGAACTGGCCTTCCGTAGAAGTGACCTGATAGGCCAGCAGAATAGAGGGGGTGCTCTGCATCACCGACACCCCGGTGGCCTGCACCTGCTGGGGCAACTGAGGCATCGCCAGGGAGACGCGGTTCTGCACGTTCACCTGGTCGATGTTGATGTCAGTGCCCTCGTTGAAAAAGACCTGAATCGTGCTCGTACCAGACATATTGCTGGTGGAGGAAATATAGTTCGCGCCAGGAACGCCGTTGATCTGCTGTTCGATCGGGTTGGTCACCGCCTGCTCGGTGACCAGGGAATTGGCCCCTCCGTAGTTGGAGGTCACCTGGATCAGGGGTGGGGCGATGTTTGGAAGATTCTCGATCGACAGCGTGGGGATGGCGATCAGCCCCACCAGCACGATCAGGATGCTGCAGACGGTGGTCAGAACCGGCCGCTTGATGAAGTTATCGGAGAACGACATCGGAGTTCAACTCGCCGCAGGGGCCGGGGCCGGGGCCGGGGCCGGAGCCCGCCGCACCGGCATGCCGGAGCGCAGCAGGGCGGTGTTGCTCACCACCACCTCATCGCCCTTGCTCAGGCCGGAGAGCACCGGATAGGCATTGTTCTGCAGCTTGCCCAGCTTCACCGCCGTCTGCACCACCACCGGCGTGGTGCCGGGGAGCTTCTCCAACTTCTGCTTCTGGGCGGGCAGCAGCTGATCCGAGGCCTTGATCTGGGGCAGAACCGTGGAGAGGGGCAGCACCCGGTACACGAAGGGCTGCTGGGCCTGCATCATCACCGCCTCCACCGGCACCGCCAGCTGGTCGCTGCTGCCGGTGATGATGCGGTTGCGCACATACTGACCCGTCTTCAGCACCCCCGTGAGATTGGGAAACTCCGCCTTCACCAGCACCGTGTTGGGCTGGCCCGAGGACTGGGTGGCGTTGGAGAAGTAGGGGGAGACGAACACCACCCGGCCCACGCCCCTCACCGGAGGATTGCCCTGGCTCTCCACCTGCACCGGCTGGCCGATCTTCACCTGGCTGGACTGGGTGGCCGGCACATCCATCAGGGTCCAGAGGGAGGAGTTGTTGACGATTCCCGTGATCGCCTGGCCCTGGCGCACGTAATCCCCCAGCTTCACCGTGTCGAGGTTGCCGATCTGACCGTCGATGGGCGCGGTGACGAACTTGTACCCCAGGGTGGCGGCACTGGAGCGGGCCTGGTCGCGGCTCTGGATCGCCTGGGTGATGTAGAAGTCCCTGTCCTTGGTCGAGACGGCGCCCTGCTCGTTGAGGAAGACGTAACGCTCGGCGTTGACGCGATCCTTGATCGCCTCGGCCCGGTCAGAGTCGAGCGCTGCCGATTCCTGCACGTTGTCGAGCACCAGGATCGGCTGGCCTGCCTTCACCTGCTGGCCCTCCCTGGCCAGGATCCGCACCACCCGGCCATCGGTCTCGGGGCGCATCACCACGTTGGACGTGGATTCGATCGTGCTGATCGTCTCGATGCCAGGGGTGAAGCGGAACTCCCCCACCGTCACCGTCTGGACCACCAACGGTGCGCGAGCCTCAGGGGCAGCGGAACCGCAGGCGGCGAGCAGCCACGCCAAGGGGAGGAGAGAGGAGAAGGCCTGCCAGCGCACCGG
Source organism: Cyanobium gracile UHCC 0139 (assembly GCF_034931325.1). GTDB lineage: Bacteria > Cyanobacteriota > Cyanobacteriia > PCC-6307 > Cyanobiaceae > Cyanobium > Cyanobium gracile_B. The sequence continues at coordinate 18,595 of NZ_JAYGHX010000015.1, forward strand.
ACCGGGTTCATACCCCCGCAAGGTACCGGAAAAGGGCCAACCGCCCCACTGGTCCGGAGCGTTATGCGGCCCCTCAGCGGCGCGGACCGGGTCCGCCGCCCCGGCCATGGTGCCGGTGATAGTCAGGCTCGGGATTGGATTCCTGCAGCTGGCGCACCGCCTCCACCGCCATCCCGGCCACCACACCGAAGCCGCCAAGCACGACCGTGCTCCAGAACAGCGCCTGGGGGGTGACCCGCAGGGGGGTGTGGTCCACGATGGAGCGCAGGAACTGGGCGATGGCCAAGCCCACCACACCGGTGAGCATGCCGGCGCAGAGCACCCGGCGGCCGCTCAGCGGTGGGCAGGGGGCCGGCATCAGGCCCCCAGGCCGGGTGAGGCCTCGGCCTCGGCGGGCGCAGGTCCGGCGGTGAGCTGCTTCATGACGACGTAGAACACGGGCACCACGAACAGGGACAGCACCGTGGCCACGGCCAGTCCCCCGAACACCACCGTACCCAGGGAAGCCTGACTGCGGGCGCCGGCACCGCTGGCAAACACCAGGGGCAGGAAGCCGAAGAGGGAGGAGATAGCGGTCATCAGGATCGGCCGGAAGCGGGACTGGGCCGAACCCCGTGCGGCCTCCATGGCGGACTCGCCCTCCTGCATGCGCTGGTTGGCGAGATCGACGATGAGGATGCCGTTCTTGGCCGCCAGACCGATCAGCATCACCAGGCCCACCTGGGCGTAGATGTTGAGCACCTCACCCCGCAGGGCCAGGAACGCCAGGGCCCCGAGCATGGCCGTCGGCACGGTCATCAGGATGATCAGGGGATCGCTGTAGCTCTCGTACTGGGCGGAGAGCACCAGGTAGACGGTGAGGATGCCGAGGGCGAAGATCACGATCGCCAGGGCCCCTGCCGCCACCTCCTCCCGGGAGATGCCGGTCCAGTCGTAGCCGACGCCGGTGGTGGAGAGGTTGTTGAAGAGGTCCTGGATGTCCTTGATCGCCTGGCCGGAGCTGCGGCCCGGCAGGGCCGAGCCCTCCACCTTGATGGAGCGGAACAGGTTGAAGCGGGGAATCACCGACGGGCCCGTGGTCGATTCGACGCTGATGAACTCGGACAGGGGGATCTGCTCACCGCTGGCATTGGGCACGTACAGGGATTTCAGCTGATCCGGATTGGCGCGGTAGCGCTCATCGGCCTGGACGAAGATGCGGCGAACCCTGCCGGCATCGAAGGTGTCGTTGACATAGAAGGAGCCGATGTTGAAGCTGAACGTCTGCATCGCCGTGCCGTAGTCGACCCCGAGCGCCGCCATGCGGTCCCGGTCGACGAGGATCTGCAGCTGGGGGGCCTCGGGGGAGAACTGGGTGAACACCCGATCGAACAGACCGCTCTGGTTGGCCTTGCTGACCAACTGGGTGGCCGCCGCGAAGAAATCAGCTGAGGAGAGCGCACCGCCACTGCGGTTGAGCATCTGCATCTCGAAGCCCGCCCCGGTGCCGTAGCCGGGGATGGCGGGGGGTTCGACGACGATGATGCGGGCTTCCTGGATCACCGAGAGTTTGCGGTTGAGCCGCTGGGTGATCGCCGCCACCGACTGTTCATCGGAGGTCCGATCGTTCCAGTTGCGGGTGCCGAAGAAGAACAGACCCCGGTTGGGGGCGTTGCCATCGAGGCTGGCGCCGCTGAACACCGCCGCCGTGGTGATGTCCTTCTCGCTGCGCAGGATTTCCGCCACCCGCTGGTTGATGCGGCGCGTCGTCTCCAGTGAGGCGCCGTCAGGGCCCTGGACGATGCCGATGGCGTAACCCTGGTCTTCGACGGGAACGAAGCCTGTCGGGATCGAGGTGAAGGCGAAACCGGTGAGCACGATGCCGCCGGCCAGCAGGGCCATGATCAGCCGTCGCTTGCCCAGCACCCAGGCCAGACCGGCGTGGTAGCGCCGCTCAACGCCGGCATAGATGACGTTGAAGCGGCGGAAGATGAACGGAGCACCCCAGCCGAGCACCCCCCCGATCAGGGTGTAGATCAGCACCTCCAGAGGGCTGTTCAGCCGCCCCAGCATCACGGCCGCGACGGCACCGCCGATGGCGAACGGCAGCCGCAGCGGCAGGCGGGTGAGCAGGTGCAGGCCGAAGCCGATCGCCGCGGCCAGGGCCAGAACGCCGAGGGCCACCACGATGCCGCCGCCGCTGGCCAGCAACCCATAGACGAAACCGATGAACACACCGGAGATCGCATAGGTGCGGCGGCTGGGCGGCTCACTCTCCCTGGCCAGCAACAGGGCCGAGAGCATCGGCGAGAAGGTGAGGGCGTTGAAGGTGGAGATCAGGATCGAGAAGATGATCGTGGCCGCGAACTGCTTGTAGATCGTCCCGGTGGCTCCGGGGAAGAACAGCACCGGCACGAACACCGCGAACAGCACCAGAGAGGTGGCGATCACCGCACCGAACAGCTCGTCCATGGTGGCCTTGGCGCTCTCCAGGGCGCTGAGGCCGGAGTTCTTCTTGGTGGAGGTGTCCTCGATCACGGTGATGGCGTCATCCACCACCAGGCCCGTCGCCAGCACCAGGCCGAACAGGGTGAGCTGGTTGAGGGTGAAGCCGAAGGCCTGCACAAACAGGAAGGTGCCCACCAGGGCCACCGGAATGGCGATGGCCGGCACCAGGGTGGCCTTCCAGTTCTGCAGAAACAGGAACAGGATCAACACCACCAGCACCACCGCTTCCCGCAGGGCGGAGGTGACGCCCTCGATCGAGGCCTCGACGAATTCGGTGTTGTCGTAGATCTTCTGGATCGTCATCCCGACCGGCAAGGTCTCAGCGAACTCCTTGATCACCTCCTCCACACCGTTGGAGACATCGAGGGCGTTGCTGCCGGTGAGCTGGTAGACCGCCATGCCCACCGAAGGGACACCGCGCAGGTCGGTGGCCTCGATGTCGAAGGATTCACCCCCGAGCGTCACCCGACCCACGTCCCGCAGGCGCACCAGGCCACCGTCGGCGGTGGAGCGCAGGATCATCGACCCGAATTCCTCGGTGGTCCGCAGCCGGCCCTGCAGCTGCACGGTGAGGGTGAACTGCTGGCCCTCGGGGGAGGGGGCACCGCCGATGCGGCCCACGGGCACCAGGCGGTTCTGGCTGCGCAGGGCCGCCACCACGTCGGCGGCGGAGAGCTTGTTGGCGGCCAGACGATCCGGATCCAGCCAGAGGCGGAAGGCCAGCTGGCGGTTGCCGAAGTAGGTGAGCTCGCCGACACCGGGCACCCGCCGCACGGCATCGGTGAGGTTCTGATCCAGCAGACCGCTGATGGTCTCGAGGCTGTACTGGTTCTTCGGATCTTCGCTGGTGAAGTTGTAGACGAGCAGGATCGAGTTCGAGGCCTTGTTCACCGTGATGCCCGATTGGCGCACCTCCTCCGGCAGGCTCGGCTGGGCCAGGGACACCCGGTTCTGGACGTTCACCTGATTGATGTCACCGTCGCTGCCGCTGGCGAAGGTGACGGAAATGGAGCTGGAGCCATCGGCCGCACTGGTGGAGGTGATGAACTCCATGTTCTGCACCCCGTTGATCTGCTGCTCGAGCACGCTGGTGACGCCCTGCTCGACGCTCACCGCGTCAGCCCCCACATAGCGGGAGGTGACCCGCACGGTGGGTGGGGCGATGTCCGGCAGGCTCTCGATCGGCAGCAGCGGGATCGCGATCAGGCCGGCGATCACGATCAAGAGGCTGCACACCGTGGTGAGCACCGGCCTGAGGATGAACGTGTTCGAAGGGGACATCAGGCAGGACTCAGTTCACCTTGACGGGCGCGCCGTTGCGGAGGTTGATCAGGTTCGTGGTGATCACGCGGGTGCCCGGCTGGAGGCCCTTGAGCACCGGATAGCGGTTGTTCTGCAGGGGGCCCAGCTGCACCGGGGTCTGGAGGGCGAAGCTGGTGCCGGCGGGGAGCTTGCGGGCCACCGCAAGGTCGGCGCGGCCGGGGCGCCGCTCCAGATCGGCCAGGCTGCCCACCTCGTAGACGAAGCTCTGGCCGGAGATCTGGGTGACGGCCGCGAAGGGGACCGACAGCTCCTGACGGCTGTCGAGCACCAGGCGCGTTCGGGTGCGCAACCCGGTGCGCAGAGTCCCGCCCGGATTGGCGAACTCGGCCTTGGCCAGCAGGGACTGGGTGCCGGCCACCACGCCTGGATCGAGGGAGCCGACCACCCCCTGGGCCATCGGTTTGTTGGTGGCCGGATCCATGAGGATCACCGTCTGTCCCACCCGCAGCCGGTTGGAGAACACCGCCGGCACATCCACCCGGGCCATCAGCCGGTCGTTGCGGATGATCGTGGTGAAGGGATCGCCGGCGGCGATCACATCCCCCAGCTTCACCTGCACGTCCCCGACGGTTCCGGCGATGGGCGCCTTGAGATCGCGGAAGGCCAGGTCGGCCCGACGTGCGACCAGATCCTGCCGTGAGGAGAGGTAGCGCTGGCGGAACTCGTCCCGCTGAAAGGCGCTGGCCGCCCCCTGCCGCACCAGGTATTCGTAGCGCTCGTAGTTGAGCTTGTTGGTCTGGACCTCCGCCTCCAGGCGGGCCACATCGGCGCGGGCCTGCGCCTGATCGAGCACCAGCAGGATCTGGCCGGCGGCCACCTTGTCGCCCTGGCCCACCAGCAGCCGCTCGATCCGTCCGCCGGCCTGGGCCGCCAGCCGGACTTCCTCGATGGCCTCAAGGGTGCTGACGGTGTCGACGTTGTCGGTGAAGGGGGCCAGGGTGGCGGGCTCGGCGCGCACCGTGAGGGGCGGCCGGCCGGGGGGGGCCTCGGCCTGGCAGGCCCCCAGAAGGACGGCACCAACAAGGGCGGCGGTGGAGCGTCGCAGGCGCCCCGTGGCTGCCCCAGGAAGAGGCGGCCTGCTCGGATGGCCGATCACGGGTTCAGCGACGGACATGGCTTCCGGCAGACCGTACCGCTCCGGAGGCTCTCCCGGCGAGATGATGGGGCGGTGAGTGATCTGTTCTGGCATCAGGGCGAGCAGGCCAGGCGCAGGATTGCCCCGCTGGCGGATCGGTTGCGTCCGCGCAGCCTCGACGACTTCGTGGGCCAGGCGGCGATTCTGGGTCCGGGGCGGCTGCTGCGCCGCGCCATCGCCGCCGACCGCGTCGGCAACCTGATCCTGCACGGCCCCCCCGGCACCGGCAAGACGACCCTGGCGCGGATCATCGCCGGAAGCACCCGGGCCCACTTCAGCAGCCTCAACGCCGTGCTGGCCGGCGTGAAGGACCTGCGCGCCGAGGTGGACGCCGCCAAGCAAAGGCTGGAGCACCACGGCCTGCGCACGATTCTGTTCATCGATGAGGTGCACCGCTTCAACAGCGCCCAGCAGGACGCCCTGCTGCCCTGGGTGGAGAACGGCACCGTCACCCTGATCGGCGCCACCACCGAGAACCCCTACTTCGAGGTCAACAAGGCCCTGGTCAGCCGCTCCCGCCTGTTCCGCCTCCAGCCCCTGGAGCCGCAAGACCTGCGCCTGCTGCTGGAGCGGGCCCTGGCCGATCCCGAGCACGGCTACGGCCAGCGCCGCGTCGAACTCTCCGCGGAGGCGGGCGCCCACCTGCTGGATGTGGCGGGTGGCGATGCCCGCAGCCTGCTCAATGCCCTCGAGCTGGCGGTGGAAACCACCGAGGCCGGGGCCGACGGGGTGATCCGGATCGACCTGGCCATCGCCGAGGAATCGATCCAGCAGCGGGCGGTGCTCTACGACAAGCAGGGGGATGCCCACTTCGACACGATCAGCGCCTTCATCAAGTCGATCCGGGGTTCCGACCCCGATGCGGCCCTGTTCTGGCTGGCGCGGATGGTGGAGGCCGGCGAGAACCCACGCTTCATCCTGCGGCGCCTGCTGATCTCCGCCGGTGAGGACATCGGCCTGGCCGATCCCCAGGCGATGGTGGTGGTGGAGGCCTGCGCCGCGGCCTTCGACCGGGTGGGGCTGCCGGAGGGGCTCTACCCCCTGGCCCACGCCACCCTCTATCTGGCCGGCACCGAGAAGAGCAACAGCAGCCTCGGCTTCTTCGATGCGGTCAAGGCGGTGCGTGAAGCCCGGCGCCAGCAGGTGCCCGCCCACCTGCGCGACGCCAACCGGGACGGCCAGGCCTTCGGCGATGGGGTGGGCTACCGCTACCCCCACGCCTATGCCGACCACTGGGTGGCCCAGCAGTACCTGCCCCAGGCGCTGCAGGGGGAGGTGTTCTGGCAGCCGGGGGCCCTGGGCTGGGAAGGGGGCCTGCGCCGGCGGCTGCAGCAACGCCGGGCCGCCCAGTTGGCCGCAGCGGCCGAAACGGCCGCCGACGACCGGGGCGACCTGCTCAGCAGCAGCCCGGACGACCCCCTGCTGAATCGCTGGCTGCAGCGCCAGGCCGGGGCGGAGGGCGAGCGGCTCGACCGCCTGCGCCGGCGCTTCTGGGAGGAGGCCGGCATCGGCCGCCTCGACCGGGTGCTGGTGCTGGAAGCGCACTCCCTGCTCTGGGCCCTCGATCCGCTCGAAGCGGCCAGCGAGGGGGAGGTGGTGCTGGCCACGCCATCGGCAGCGGTGCTCGACCGCCTGCAGGCCCAGCTGCAGCTGTTGGATCAGCTGCGGCGTCCCCGCCTGCTGGCCGCGGCGCCGGAGGCGCCAGAACCGCTCCAGGCCCTGCTGGAGCCATGGCCCCGGAGGGAGGGGCGCTTCGAATGGATCGCGGCGCGCCAGCCCTGGCGGGGCTGCACGGCGGAGCAGCGGCGGGCCTGGCTGGAGCTGCTCACGGGCCTGGCGGCCCCCAACGCCCGGGCCCGCCTGCTCTTCACCCATCCGCTGCTGGGGCCTGCGGGCAGCCTGCGCGCCCACCTCGGCGGCAGCGGGGCCGGCGAGGCCAAGGGCGCCCTCGACACCGTCGCCACCAGGGAGCCGGCATGGCGTGCCGGCGAGGTGGAGCTGGCCGACCGGGTGCAGGAGGGTCTGGAGGCCCTGGGCTGGCGCGTGGAGCGACACGTCTGGGAGGAAGCGCTCGAACTCCCCCTGGGCGACGCCGTGCTGGAGCGCTGGTTCGGCCGACAGACCAGCTACCGCGGGCACCTGGCCTCCGTGCTGCCGGCCGCCGACCTGCGGCGCCTCGAGGCCCTGTTCCGGCAACGGCGCGGGGCGGCTCTGCCCCAGCCCCTGGGGCACACCCTGCTGCTGGCCCGGCACGGGGCCATGAATGGGGGCCCTGCGTCGGGGCCATGAAAAAGCCCCGGCGAAGCCGGGGCGTCGGGTCTGGGGGAAGAAGCTACCCCCGGTGGATCACCAGAGGCCGCGAACCGGCTGATCCATCATGGGAGCGGGAGCGGGGCCGGGGGTGTCGCGGACCATGGCGACGGGGTCGGCCATCTGGTTGGCCTGGATGCAGGCGGGCAGGAAGACGTACCAGGAGAGCAGCGAGGTGCACTGGGCGGTACCGGGTGCGCAACGACCTTCGGCGCAGATGTTCTGCGCACCGGTGTAGGTGTTGCAGAAATCAGCAAGTCGGAAGTCGGTGGGCAGAGCCTTCATGATGCCGGCCGAGGAGATCGAACCGTCCTTGGCATCGGAAATGATGGCCGAACGCAGAGCCTGAACCGCATAGGTGTTCATGCTGTAGTAAGGGAAATAGCTGTTGGTGGCGTTCTTCAGGAACTTCACACCCGCATCGGAGTAGAGGAAGCGGGACACCCCCACCAGATTGACCGCATAGGTCTTGGTCATACCCGACTTGACTTCATCGGAGGTCCAGCCGGAACGGGCCAGACCGCCTTCCAGACCGCGATCGGTGATGTCACCGGAGTCAAGGAAGGTGTCAAAGGCGGATTGGTGCGTGGACCACACGGCGCCGCCGGTGTTCCAGCGGACAGGCAGATCGTTGTCAACGGCGGCGGAGGCGGGAAGCACGGAGGCCGTGACGGCCGTTCCCACAAAGAGACCGGCGAGAATTCTCTTGAACACGGGAGGCGATGGTGACTTCCTTATCAACTTACCCATCGAAGGTGATTCTGCCTACATCTCGTGTGCAGTTTCTTTGCCTCTCCACACAGAACGGAAAGAGGCACCCCGGCCGGGGTGCCGGCGCGTGGGCCCCGGAGCCTGCGATGGGACCCGGCAGGAGGCCCTGTCCAGGAGCGTGCCCCTAGGGTGAAGTGGTTGTCATTCGCTCCAAGGTTCGACCCATGGCCCTGCAGGTGGGAGATCCAGCCCCCGACTTCACCCTCCCCGATCAGACCGGTGAGGCCGTCTCCCTCGCCGCGCTGAGGGGCCAGCGGGTGGTGATCTACTTCTATCCAAAGGACGACACGCCCGGCTGCACCAAGGAGGCCTGCAACTTCCGCGACCGCTGGAGTGCCTTCGAAACCCACGGCATCCGGGTGCTGGGGATCAGCAAGGACGGGGCGGCCAGCCACGGCAAGTTCGTCGCCAAGTACGACCTGCCCTTCACCCTGCTCACCGACGCCGAGCCCTGTCCCGTGGCCGAGGCCTACGGCAGCTACGGACTCAAGAAGTTCATGGGCAAGGAGTACATGGGCATGATGCGGCACACCTTCGTCATCGACGCCGACGGCAAGCTGGAGCGCGTCTATCTCAAGGTGAAGGCCGAGGAGATGGCCGATCAGATCCTCGAGGACCTTGGCCTGGCCTGAGCCTCCCCCTCCGGCACTGCGGGCCCTAAGGCGCAGCGGGACGCAGGGCCACCAGCGCCTCCAGACAGAGCTCGGGGTGGTGCACCAGGGCGTCCTCCCCCAGCTCCGGCCACCGCCGCAGCAGCGGCAGCAGGGTCGGCCCGTCACCGCCGGTGAGCACGATCCGACAGCGCGGCTCCTGGGCCCGGGCCTGGCGCCCCGCTTCCCGCACGGCGGCGGCCAGTCCCTCCACCACCCCCCGGCGCATCGCCGCCGCCGTGGCCAGCGGCCACGCCTCCGCGCCGGCTGCCAGCTCCCCCTCCAGGGCGGGCAGCCCCGCCGTCCCCGACCCCATGGCCGCCAGCTGCAGGGCGGCCCCCGCCATCAGCCGGCCGCCGGCGAAGCGGCCCCGCCCATCCACCCGGGTGAGGCTCAGCACCGTGCCCGCATCGGCCACCAGCACCGGGCCGCCGCTCAGCCGGGCCGCCCACCAACCCGCCAGGGCCCGGTCGATGCCGAGCCAGGGGGGTGATCCGGCCAGGGGCACATCTTCGAGTTGCAGCCGCGACGCGGCGGACAGGGCGGCCTCCGAAGGCACCGCACCCACCGCCGCCCAGGCCAGGGGCGGCTCCACGGCCGAGGCCGGCGGCGACAGGTGAGCGAACTGCAGATCAGCCTCAGAAGAGCCGCTGCTCCCACCGCCCACTCCGGCCAGGGCCCAGTGCCAGCGGCTGTTGCCGATCAGCAGCCAGCGGGGCCGGCGCCCCGGCACCTCAGATGCCCTCGCCCATCAGGCCCGGGAGGTGAATGCCGCACTCCTGCTGCAGCCCGCCGAAGCGGGTGGCCCGGCCGTTCGTGGTGCCGTCGTCGGGGGCGCTGGTGTGCCAGTCGCCGACGGTGGAATAGCCCTGCTCGAAGAGCGGGTGCTGGGGCAGGTCGTGCTCCTGCATGTAGTAATAGACGTCGCGACGGCTCCAGGCGAGCAGGGGCCGCAGCGACCATCGCTGCCGCACCGGATCCAGGCCGTGCATGGCCCCGCGGTGGTCGGTCTGGCCGGCCCGCACCCCGCTGGCCCAGCAGTGCACCTGCAGCCGCTCCAGCCCCCGGTCGAGGGGTTCGACCTTGCGGATACGGTTGTAGGCCCGCATGTCTTCGGGTGCCCCCGTCTCCCAGAGCCGGCCGTGCAGGGCCTCCATCCGGGCCGGGCTCAGGTCGGCCTGCAGCACGTGCAGATCCAGCTTGAGGCGGTCGCAGAGCTGGTCGGCGTAGCGGTAGGTCTCGGGGGGCAGGTAGCCGGTGTCGACCCAGAGCACCGGGATCGCGGGCCAGGCACCGGAGCCGTCGAGGGCGCTGACCATGTGCAGCATCACGGCCGACTGGATGCCGAAGCTGGTGGTGACGGCGAAGTGGCCGGCGAACGTCTCCTGGGCCCAGCGCATCCGCCCGATCGCATCGAGGGGATCAAGACCGGCCCTGGCGGCGTCGAGATCGATGGCGGCGCCATGGCGATCGCGGGGCAGTGCCTGCAGAGCCTCCTTCGGGTCGGTCGCACCGCCCGCGGGGCTCATGTCCGCCGCACCGCCCGCGGGGCTGGTGGACGCCGTGAGAGGAAAGGACACCATCCAACCATCATCGCCCTTCGGCGATCCGGACGATGTGGTTAGGGTGACCGCATGCAAGGGCACCCGAATCCGGCCCCGAATCCGGCCCAGAACGTTGTCATCGTCGGGGGTGGCTTCGGCGGTCTCTATACCGCCCTGGCCCTGGCCCAGCGGAAGCACCACCCCCCCGTTCTGCTCATCGAGCCGAACGATCGCTTCCTGTTCCTCCCCCTCCTCTACGAACTGCTGAGCGGCGAGCTGCGCGGCTGGGAGATCGCCCCCCGCTACGACGGCCTCCTGGCCGGCCGCGGCCTGGCCTGGCTGCAGGACCGGGTGGAGCGGATCGACACTGGCGGCCACCGGCTCCACACCGCCGGTGGCCGCACCATCCCCTATGGCCGCCTCGTCCTCGCCACGGGGGCCGAGAGCAACACCTTCGCGGTGCCCGGGGCCGATCGCCACAGCCTGGGCTTCCGCAGCCTGGCCGATGTGGAGCGGCTTCAGCGCCTGCTGGCCGAACTCAGGCAGCAGCGCAGGCCCCTGCAGCGCATCGCCGTGGTCGGGGCCGGTCCGACCGGGGTGGAACTGGCCTGCAAGCTCGCCGACATGGCCGAAGGCAGCGCCGTGATCGAACTGATCGAGCAGGGGCCCCAGCTGCTGCCCCAGGCCAGGTCCTTCAACCGGGAACAGGCCGCCCTGGCCCTGCAACGCCGTGATGTGCGACTGCGCACCCGCACCCAGGTGGAAGCGGTCGAGGCCGAGGCGCTCACGCTCCGCTGCCACCCGGACGGGGGCAGCCCCGACCACGCCGAAACCCTCGCCATCCGGGCGGTCGTCTGGACCGCCGGCCTGAGCTTCCGTCCTCCCCGGATCGATCCCGCTCCCGCCTGTGACAGCCGCGGTCGCCTGCTCTGCGGGCCCGATCTGCGCCTGCGGGACCATGACAGTCTTTTCGTGGTCGGCGATCTGGCGGCCCCGGTGGACCCGGAGGAAGCGGCCGGCGAGGGCCCCGGTCCCGCCCCCCCTGCCACAGCCCAGGTGGCCTTCCAGCAGGCCCCGGTGCTGGCCGCCAACCTGATGCGCTCCCTGGCGGGCGAACCGCTGGAACCCTTCCACTGGAAGGATCTGGGCGAAATGATGAGCCTCGGCATCGGCGAAGCCAGCCTCACCGGCTCCGGCGTCACCCTGGCCGGTCCCGCCGCCTACCAGCTGCGTCGCCTGGCCTACCTCACCCGCCTGCCGGGCCGGTCCCATCAGCTGCGGGTGGCCGCCGGCTGGCTGGCCGACTGGACACCATGACGGCAGCTTCCGCACCGGCGCCCACCTGGCCCCGGCCCCGCGGCCTGCTGCTCGATGCCATGGGCACCCTGATCGGCCTGCGGGCCTCGGTGGGGGCCACCTACGCCGCCGTGGCCGCCGCGCACGGCATCGACGTCGCCCCCGCAGCCATCGACCGCGCCTTCCCGGACGTGCTGCGGCAAGCCCCTCCCCTGGCCTTTCCCGGCCTCGAGGGCGATGGCCTGCTGGAGGCCGAGCGCCGCTGGTGGGGGGAGCGCATCGACGCCGTGCTGGCGGCGGCAGGGGCAGGGGGCGCCGAGGCGCCGGCCCCCACGGCCCTGCACCACGCCCTGTTCGATCGCTTCGCCGACCCCGCTCTGTGGCGCGTCTACCCCGATGTGCCGGCGGTGCTGCGCCGCTGGCACGGGTCGGGGCTGCGCCTGGCCGTGGTCAGCAATTTCGACCGTCGGCTGCAGCCGCTGCTGGAGGGCCTGGGCCTGGCCGACCTGTTCGAGACGGTGGTGGTCTCCAGCAGCGCCGGGGCCGCCAAGCCATCCCCCCAGCCCTTCCGGATCGCCCTGGAGGCCCTCGGACTGGGCGCCGCCCAGGTCTGGCATGTGGGCGACAGCCCCGAGGATGAAGCCGGGGCCCGGGCCGCCGGGGTGCGCTGCCTGCTGGTGCGGCGTCCTTGAGACAGGGGGTGCTGGCCGGCAGGACGGCGGGCCTGCGGCCCGCCGAGCGGCGGCGGCTGGAGCAGATCTGTCACCGGCGCCACCCAGCCGATGCCATCGCCGACCTGCTCACCCTGCAGCGCCTGGCGGCCGAGGGCCGGGGCCTGGAGCTGCCCCTGACCCTGGTGGTGGATGGGCGCGGGCTCTGCCGGCTGCTGTGGGTGGGGGAACTGGACCACGCGGCTCGCCTGCTGGAGAAGCTGCCCGGACCCTCCAGGCGCCAGGGGCAGCACCTGCGCCTGCTCACCTGCGCCGGGGCCGGACGCCAGGCCCAACTGCAGCCCTCCCCCCAGGAGGCCGTGGTGGGGATGGACCTGGCCCCGGAGCTGTGGCTGCGCTTCGGCCAGCAACCGGAGGCCGGAGGACGCTGGCCCGCAGCCATCCACACCCCCGCCGCCAGCGGCGACCGCGCCTGGCAGGGCGTTCTGGAGGGGGATCTGGCCGACCTCTGCGACCACGATCCCGCGGCCCTCGCCAGCAAGGAGACGCCGGCCACCGCGGCCCCGACCCCGGACGGCCCCGAGCGAGTGCTGCTGCTGGTGCAGACCAGCGGCGACCGGGCCCTGAGCGAGCGGCGCATCGCCGAGCTGGAGGGGCTCGTGCGCAGCGCCGGCGCCGTGCCCGTGGGGCGGGTGGAGCAGCGGCGCCAGGGCCCGGTCACCCGATCCCCCTGGGGGGAGGGCAAGCTGCGGGAGGCGGCCCTGGAGGCCCGCCGCGTCGGCGCCAGCCTGGTGGTGGCCGACCGGGAACTGACGCCGGCCCAGGCCCGGGACATGGAGAACCTGCTCGACCTGCCGATCAGCGACCGCAGCGAACTGATTCTCGACATCTTTGCCCAGCGGGCCGCGAGCGGTGCCGGACGGCTGCAGGTGGAGCTGGCCCAGCTGCGCTACCGCCTGCCGCGGCTCACCGGCCGCGGCCTGAGCCTGTCGCGGCAGGGGGGCGGCATTGGTACCCGGGGCCCGGGCGAAACCCAGCTGGAGAAGGACCGGCGCGCCATCGCCCGCCGCATCGAACGGCTGCAGCGGGAGGTGCGGCGGCTGGGGGACCACCGGGCCCGGCTGCGCCAGGGCCGGCGCGACCTGCCGAAGGTGGCCCTGGTGGGGTACACCAATGCGGGCAAGAGCTCCCTGCTCAACGCCCTCACCGGGGCCAGCGGCCACCAGGCGGTGCTGGCCGAGAACAAGCTCTTCGCCACCCTCGATCCCACCACCCGCCGGATCGGCCGAGGGGGGAGCAGTGGCGACGGTCGCCCCCTGCTGGTCACCGACACGGTGGGCTTCATCCGGGAGCTGCCGCCCCAGCTGATGGAGGCGTTCCGCTCCACCTTCGAGGAGGCGCTCGACGCCGACGGCCTGCTGATCGTGGTGGATCTGGCGGATCCGGCCTGGCCCGAGCAGCTCGCCACGGTCCAGACCATCCTCGATTCCCTCAACGCCACCGTCCCCAGGCGGGTGATCGGCAACCAGATCGACCGCTGCGCCAGCGGCGAGCTGGAGCGGGCCCGGGCCCTGGAGCCGGGCATGCTGTTCGTCTCGGCCACGGCCGACCTGGGGCTGCAGCATCTGCTCCATGAGCTCCAGTCCTGGAGCGCCGCGACCACGACCGACGGCCCCGCTGCTGTGCCAGCATCGGCCGGCGCCAATTTCTCTCCCATGACCCTGCAACTGGGCGACACTGTTCCCGATTTCACTCAGGAGTCCCAGCTCGGCCCGATCAACCTCTACGACTTCGCCGGCGACAGCTGGGTGGTGCTGTTCTCCCATCCCGCCGACTACACCCCTGTCTGCACGACCGAACTGGGTGAGGTCTCACGGCTGCGGGCCGAATGGGAGAAGCGAAATGTCAAGACCATCGCCCTGAGCGTCGATTCCGCCGAAAGCCACAAGGGCTGGATCGGCGACATCAACGAGACCCAGAACACCACGGTCGACTACCCGATCCTCGCGGACAGCGACAAGAAGGTGAGCAGCCTTTACGGCATGATTCACCCCAATTCCCTCAGCAACCTCACGGTGCGCTCGGTGTTCATCATCGACCCCAAGAAGAAGCTGCGCCTGCAGATCACTTACCCCGCCAGCACGGGCCGCAACTTTGATGAGATCCTGCGGGTGATCGACTCCCTGCAGCTCACCGACCACCACCAGGTGGCCACCCCGGTGAACTGGAAGGAGGGCGAAGACTGCGTCGTGGTGCCCTCGATCCCCACCGACGAGGCCCGGGCGAAGTTTCCCAAGGGTGTCACCGAGATCCGCCCCTACCTGCGGATGACGCCCCAGCCCAACAAATGAATCGACGGCAGAGTTGGCGGCACCGGCTGACGGTGCCGCAGTTCACGGTGGTCACCGGCCTGCTGGTGATCACCTTCGGCACTCTGCTGCTCGCCAGTCCCCTCTGCTCCAGCGATGAGGTGGGTCTCTGGGAGGCCCTCTTCACTGTCACCTCAGCCATTACCGTCACCGGCCTGTCGATCATCGACGTGGGCGCTGATCTCACCTTTCCCGGCCAGGTGGCCCTGGCCGGGCTGATCCTGACCGGGGGTCTCGGTCTGATGGCGATCACCACCTTCCTCCAGGGTTTCGTCCAGGGTCGATCCGGCCTCCGCCAGCGCCTCGACAAGGGCCGTGCCCTGGATGAATTCGGCGTGGGTGGCATCGGGCCCACCCTGAACCAGATCCTCCTGATTGCCGGCATCGTCATCGGGATCGGCACGCTGACGCTCTACAACTTCGGCTTCACCGACATCCCAGACAGGGGCCAACGGCTCTGGGCCTCCCTGTTCCACTGCATCAGCGCCTACAACAACGCTGGCTTCGGGCTGTGGCGCGACAGCCTGGTGGGTTACCGAAGCCAGCCCGTCGTCAACGGGGTGATCGGCCTGCTGATCGTCATGGGTGGCATCGGCTGGCGCGTCACCAACGACATCTGGGTGAACCGCTTCCGGCTGGCCCGACTCCGTCGCCTCAGCCTGCACACCCGCCTCGTCATCCGCACCACCCTGATTCTGATCGTGCTGGGGGCGGTGGGCCTGCTGTTCACCGAGCACTTCGCCACCGAAGGAATGGTGGAGCAGCTGAGTCTCTGGGACAAGCTCCAGGTGACCATCTTCCAGTCGATCACCACCCGCACTGCCGGCTTCAACACCGTCCCGCTGACCATGGAGACGATCTCCGACTCGGGTCTTCTGCTGATGATCATCCTGATGTTCATCGGCGCCAGCCCGGGCGGCACCGGCGGCGGCATCAAGACCACCACCTTCGCGGCCCTGGTCGCCGCCACCCGATCCACCCTGCGCGGCCACGACGAGGTGGTGGTGCGCAACCGGGAGATCCCCGCCAAGGTGATCCTCAAGGCGGTCGGGGTCACCCTGGGCTCGGGCCTGTTCATCCTGCTGATGGCCCTGCTGCTGGGGCTCGGCAACACCACCGCCGGCACCCCTGGAATCGAGGCCTTCTCCTTCCTGGAGAAGTTGTTCACCTGCGTTTCCGCCTTCGGCACCGTGGGGCTCGACGTGGGGGTGACCACTCAGCTGAACCGCTGGGGCCAACTCGTGCTGATGGTGGGCATGTTCGTGGGCCGGATCGGTATTCTCCTTCTGCTCTCAGCCGTCTACGGCAGCCGGCCCCAGAATCGGGTGGGCTTTCCCCGAGAGGAGCTCTACATCTGAATCCGGCTGCCTCCGATCCGCGCTCCATGCCCCTTGCGACGTCGTCCTCATGAACCAGTGGTGGCAGTGGCAGGGCAGTGACGCGGACACCTCCAACAGCTACGCCGTGATCGGGGTCGGTCGCTTCGGCAGTGCCGTGTGCAAGGAGTTGCTGCGCCATGGGGCCGAGGTGCTCGCCATTGACAACAGCCAGCGGGCCGTTGATGAGCTGCGCCAGATGGACCCGGCCATCGAGGCCCGCGTGGTGGACTGCACCGACGAGGAGGCCCTGAGGGCGGCCGGCGCCCTCGACGTGGGCACGGTGGTGGTGGCGATCAGCGAACCGATCGGAGCCAGCATCACGGCCACCCTGATCGTCAAGGACGGCGAAGGCAGCCGGGTCCGGCAGGTGATCGCCAGGGCGACCAGCGATCTGCACGAAAAGATGCTGCGGCGCGTCGGCGCCGACAAGGTGGTCTTCCCCTCCAAGATGCAGGGGACCCGCCTGGGCATGGAGCTGGTCCGGCCCAACCTGCTGGAGCGCCTCCGCCTCGATGACCGCAACAGCATCGAGGAGATCAAGGTGCCCGGCTCCTTCGTCGGCCAGTCGCTGCGGGATCTGAACCTGCGCAAGAACTACAACGTCAGCGTGCTGGCGGCGGGCCCCGCCAACCAGCTCACCGTCAACCCACCCGCTTCCCATGTGCTCAACGCCTCCGAGCTCCTGGTGGTGATGGGCAGCAGCGAAGCCCTCGAGGCCCTGCCTTCCCACTGATTGCCTTGCGAAGGAGAGCCATGCGGGTGCTGGGCCTGATGAGCGGCACCAGCGCCGACGGCGTCGATGCGGTGCTGGTGAGCCTGAAGGGTCGCCCGGGCCGCCCGCGGTGGCGCATCCTCGCCAGTGCCCACACCCCCTACCCGGCGGCCCTGCGCGAACGCCTGGTCGCCGTTGGCCAGGGGGTGCCCCTGGACGCCGAGGCCCTGCTGCACCTCGCCGAGGAGCTCACCGAACACCAGGCCCTGGCCGCCCGCGCCTGCGATCCGGACGGCCGGGCCGAGCTGGTCGGTTGCCACGGCCAGACCCTCTGGCACCGCCCGCCGGAGGGGGAGCGTCGCGGGGCCAGCTGGCAACTGCTGCAAGGGCCGTTGCTGGCGGAGCTGCTCGGGACCCCGGTGGTCTTCGACTTCCGCAGCATCGATCTGGCTCTCGGCGGCCATGGCGCCCCCCTGGTGCCGGCCACTGACGCCGCCCTGCTGGGGAGAATCGGCGGCTGGCGCGCCCTGCTCAACCTGGGGGGCATCGCCAACCTCACCCTGCTGCCTCCCCCCGCCGGTCCCGACCGGAAGGCGCCGGTACTGGGTTGGGACTGCGGCCCGGCCAACACGCTCCTGGATCTGGCGGTGGCCCGCTTCAGCGGCGGTCGGCTGAGCTTCGATGCCGACGGGGCCTGGGCGCGGCAAGGTCGCATCGACGAAGCCCGGCTGCAGCAGTGGCTGCGGGAGCCCTTCTTCCAGGCCGCGCCGCCCAAGTCCACCGGGCGGGAGCTGTTCGGTGCGGCCGATCTCGAGCGGCGCCTGGCGGAGCTCGGCGACGGGGTGGAACCTGCCGATGTGCTGGCGACTCTGACGGCCTTCAGCGCGGCGGTGGTGGGGCAGGACCTGGCCAGGCCCCCCCGTCCCCGTCCCCTGGAGCTGCTGGTGGCCGGTGGCGGCGCCCGCAACGGCTTCCTGATGGAGCAACTGCGGCGGCGCTGCCACGGCACGGCGGTGCTGCCGCTGGCCAGCCAGGGCATCGCCGATGACCAGCGGGAGGCGCTGGCCTTCGCCCTGCTGGCCTGGTGGCGGCGGCGCGGCCATCGGGGCTCGCTGCCCTCGGTCACCGGGGCCCGGCGGGCTGCCGTGCTGGGGGTGATGGCCCTGCCGCCTCCCTCAGGGGGATGAGGGGGGCTGGCGCAGACGCAGCCGGCGCGGCGCTCCCCGCAGCCGGCGGGTGCCGGCCTGCTCCTGTTGCTCGAGCTCTCGGCGGAAGCGATCGGCGGCGACAGTGGGCCCGAGCGGATAGGGCGCCGCGGCCGGCTCGGGGGGGCGTTGACGCTCCAGCCGCTCCACCCCCTGCTGGATGAGCACCTTGGCCATGTTGCTCACCGTGCGCGACTCGCTCTCGGCCAGGGCAGCCAGCCGGGCACAGAGCTCCTCCGGCAGGACGACCTGGATCCGCGGCGACTTGGGCTTGCCGCTGGAGGAGGTCTGACGGGTAGGCACGGTGCCTCTGGGTGGGGGCCGAAGAAAGGGGGCCGCTGGGATCCGGCGGGATAGGAAAAAGTGTACAGTGACCGTCATGGGTAGTATCCAAACGTAGGGTTGTGGACCTTCCCGCTCCCCCGGGATCCCCAGCTCCAGGCCCACAACGGGCCCTGTCTTCAGACCCAGTCCCAAGCCCACCTGTCCCACGCCCCCGTCCCTTCCGACGGCCCACCGGCCGCTTCCGCCATGGCCCGCACCACCCAATCCCGTCCGACCGCTTCCGAGACCCCCCTGCAGCCCAAGACCCGCCAGAGCCGGCGGCGCAGCACGGCGGAACGCAGCGATGTGCTGGTGTCGGCCGTGATCAGCACCTACCTGCTCACCCACCTGCACCATGTGCTGCAGCGGGCCGAGTTCGGTGCCCAGCAGGAGGGGCGCCAGTCCCTGGCTGCCAACTACGCCCAGCTGCGCAAGGTGCTCTGTCTCGATGCCCGCAGCATGGAGGACGCCTCCGCCAGCGGGGCCGAGGAGGACACCAGTCCGCGCGCCGCCTGATACGCCGCGCACCGTCCCTCACGAACATCCCGCAGGGGATGCGCCCACGGCCCCTGTGCCCATAAGGTCAGGGAAGAATCCCTGCCAGGATGACCACCAGCAACGCCGCCGAGCTCTACGGACGCATCAGCAACGATGCCGAGCTCACCCAGTCACTGTTTCGCCAGGCCCTTCAGGACCCCAGCGGGGCCCTGCGCAGGATTGTCGCCCTCGGCGAGCAGGAGGGCCTGCCGGTCAGCCCGGAGGAGGTCAAGGCCCATCTGGCCGGTCTCGACGACGGCGACACCAAGCAATGGCTGATCAAGGCCCGGGGCGGACTCTGAAGCCGGTGACCGGCGGCCCTCCTGCTGGGACCTGCGGGGTTGTTCCCGACGCTGGGATCCCCCGCCCTGGGCCCAGCTGAAGAACAGCCAGTAGCTCGTCAGCGCCAGGCCCGCCGCCACCACCAGGGCGGCGATCTGCTCGAGGCGCTTGATCATCCTGACGACGCGATCGGACCCGTTCGACAGTCTGCAGGACGCCCCGGCAGGGGATGATGCGCACACCGCGACCGCCTTCCGCTCCGTGCTGCGCCTCGAACGCATCGGCAAGATCTATCCCACCGGTGAGGTGCTCAAGGACATCACCTGGGAGGTGAAGGCGGGGGACCGGATCGGCCTGGTGGGGGTCAACGGGGCCGGCAAATCCACCCAGATGCGCATCATCGCCGGGCTGGAGGAGCCGACCAGCGGCCAGGTGGTGCGCCAGGGGGATCCCCGCATCGCCTACCTGCAGCAGGAGTTCGACGTCGACCTCGCCCGCAGCGTGCGCCAGGAACTCTTCCAGGCCTTTGGTGAGGCCGCCGAGGTGCTCAACCGCCAGCGGCAGGTGGAGGACGCGATGGCCAGCGAGGAGGCCGCCGCCGATCCAGCCCTGCTCGATCGCCTGATCGACGAACTCGGCCAGCTGCAGAGCCGTTTCGAGGCTCTGCACGGGTACGAACTCGATGCCCGCATCGACAAGCTGCTGCCCAGCATCGGCTTCACGCCGGAGTCGGCCGAGCGGGCGGTGGGCGACTACTCGGGTGGCTGGCAGATGCGCATCGCCCTGGGCAAGATCCTGCTGCAGGAGCCGGATCTGCTGCTCCTCGACGAACCGACCAACCACCTCGACGTCGAAACGATCCAGTGGCTGGAGAGTTATCTGGTGGATCAGACCGTTCCCCTGGTGGTGATCAGCCACGACCGGGCCTTCCTCGACCGGGTCTGCAACCAGATCGTCGAGACGGAGCGCGGCGTCTCGCGGACCTACCTGGGCAACTACAGCCAGCATCTCGAGCAGAAGGCCCTGGAGCGGGAGGCCGGCCAGGCGGCGTTCGAGCGCCAGCAGAAGGAACTGAGCAGCCAGCAGGCCTACATCGACCGCTTCCGGGCCAGTGCGACGCGCAGCACCCAGGCCAAGAGCCGCGAGAAGCTGCTGGAGAAGGTGGAGCGGATCGAGGCGCCGCTGGAGTCGGTGAGCGGGCCGCGGTTCTCCTTTCCCCCCGCCCCCCGCTCGGGCCGGGTGGTGGCCTCGATCGAGAACCTCACCCACGGCTACGACGATCAGATTCTGTTTCTGGGGGCGAATCTGGAGGTGGAGCGGGGTGACCGGATCGCCTTCGTCGGCCCGAACGGCGCCGGCAAGTCCACCCTGCTGCGGCTGGTGATGGGCTACGAGATTCCCCTTGAGGGCCAGGCCGGCCTGGGGGAACACCATGTGGTGGCCGGTTACTTCGAACAGAACCAGGCCGAAGCCCTGGATCTGGCCAAGACGGTGATCGACACCCTCTTCGAGGCCGTGCCCGACTGGACCCAGACCCAGGTGCGCTCCCTGCTGGGCAGCTTCGGCTTCAGCAACGACACGGTGTTCAAACCCGTGGCCAAGCTCAGCGGCGGCGAGAAGGCCCGGCTGGCCCTGGCCCTGATGCTGCTCACCCCCTGCAATCTGCTGGTGCTCGATGAGCCCACCAACCACCTCGACATCCCCGCCAAGCAGATGCTCGAAGAGGCCCTGATGGCCTACGAGGGCGCCGCCCTGCTGGTCTCCCACGACCGCTTCTTCATCGGCCGGGTGGCCAACCGGATCGTCGAGGTGCGGGACGGGGAGCTGGTGCTCTATCGCGGCGACTACGCCTACTACCAGGAGAAGAAACGGGAGGAGGCCGAAGAAAGCGAGCGTCTGGAGCAGGAGCGCCGCCTCGCCGCCAGGCGCGAGGAACAGCGACAGAAGCAGAAGGCCAAGGCCGCCCAGAAGACCGGCGGGACGGCAAAGGGCAAAGCGGCGGGAACGGCCGACAGCTGAGGCGGCGCCGTCAGGGGCGCGGCACAAAATACAACTTCATGGTTGCCTAGGCAGGAAGACTCATTTCTCTGGTGTGGGCGTTTCTGTGTGCATAGGCTGACAGGGTCACCCATCCAGGAGCAGCGATGACCATCCAGAACGTCGTCACCGACGGTTGGACAGCGGACCGCGAGGAGGCCGCCGGCACCAGCGATGCGATGGAGGTGTATTTCGAATGCATCACCACCTGTTCCCTGGAGGACGGCGAGTGCGTCACCCGCTGCGTGGAAGAGCTGCGCGAGCGCCATTGAATTCACGCGGGCGCCACTTGACGGGCCCCTTCCCATACCGCTGCGCGGGACCGGCGACAAGGGGCAACGGGCCAGAGGCAAGGGTTGAGCGGATTTCCTGACCGGGGCATAGGCCCTGTAACAGCCGCTACGGGGGATCTTGAAACAGTTTGTAGCTTTGGGCCGGTCAGAAACGCCCCATCGCAGAGCCCACCATGTCCGAACCCCTCGCCCTCAGCCTCGGTCAGAAATTCGAGCTGGAGCGCATGACCCGGGCCATCGACGCCACGGGCGATCCACAGGTCCTGCGGGGTCTGGCCAAGCAGCTGCTGCAGGCCTGGCAGAGCCAGAAGGCCGCCACCCAGTGGGTGATGCGCCAGCAGCTGGGGGCTCCCGCCCGGTTCGGCGCCGAGCTCACCATGGACGCCGGCCTGCTCGACGCCCTTCGCCCCGACAGCAGCAAGGGAGGCATGGACGTCCTCTGAATGGCGAACTCGGGCAGCCTCCTCATCCCTGACGCAGCAGGGCCATGTCGCCAGGGATGAGCCGCAGGTTCACCATCGCCCCCTGACGGTTCACCGTCAGGTTGAGGGTTCCCCCCACCCCCGCCCGTTCGACGGCGTTGATCACCTGGGACGGATCCCTCACCACGGCCCCCTGGGCCGCGACGATCACATCACCGGTCCTGAGCCCGCCCCGATCCGCCGGTCCGTTGGGCTGGACCGAAACCACCACCGCACCCTGGGCAACGCCGGAGCCGCTTCCCGCCCGGACCTCATCCAGCCCCACGCCGATCATGGGGTGGGTGGCCCGGCCGGTCGCCACGAGTTGGTTGACGATGCCGCGGGCCCGGTTGATCGGAATGGCGAAGCCCAGTCCGGCCCCGGGCCCCGAGCGGACCAGGGTGTTGATTCCCACCACTTCGCCGTCGGCGTTCAGCAGCGGTCCCCCGGAGTTGCCCGGGTTGATGGCGGCGTCGGTCTGGATCAGATCCAGCCGCTTGTCGGTGATGCCGAGCTTGCTGGCGTTGCGGTTGAGGCTGCTGATGATCCCCAGGGTGACGGTGTTGTCGAGGCCAAAGGGGTTTCCCACCGCGATCGCCCAGTCGCCCACCTGGAGGGCATCGGAGTTGCCGAGGGGCGCCACGGGCCAGGGGCCCGCGCCCACCAGCCGCACCACCGCCAGGTCGGTGAGCTTGTCGAGGCCCACGACCCGACCCTCGTAGCGGCGACCGTTCTCGAGACCCACGGTCACCCGGTCGATCTGGTCCACCACGTGGGCGTTGGTGAGCACCAGCCCGTCGGACTGGAGGATCACCCCGCTGCCCTGGCCCCGCTCGGTGCGCCGTGAGGGAGCCCCCTGCTGGGGAACGCCGAAGAACTGACGGAACAGGGGGTCGTTCAGCAGACCCCGGGGCAGGCCGCCGGTGGCGGCTGACTGCACGGTGCGCTCGGTGTCGATGGTGACCACGGCCGGGCCCGCCCGACGGATCGCCGCCGCCACGAAGGATTGCCGCCCGAGGACGGCCGTGGCCGGCTGGGCCAGGCCTGGGGAGGTGAGGGTCGGGCTGACGAGGGCCGTGGTGGCCGTGACCGTGGCGGTGGCCGCCGCCGTGACCGTGGCCAGCCCGGCGGCGGCCGCGGCAAGAACGCGGGAGGAACGCATCGTGAAGAAGCTCAGATGGAAAAACCGTAGGCAAGTCCCCGGGAAGGAGAAAGGGGAGGCAAACCGGCCTGACCGGCTATGATTTGTAAAGTTTTTTATCGGGTCATGGACACAAGCCGCCTGCTGCTTGCCTTTCTCGCCTTCGGAGCCGCCTGCACCTCCCTCTGGGCCTGGATGCTCGCCACCACCACCGCTCCGTCGGACGGGTGATGATGGGGGGAGTCCGCGGACTGCGGGGTTCCCATCGCGCCATGACCTCCCTCCTCTCGCAGATCTTCCCGATCGTCTACGGAGCCTGTTTCATCGTTCTGCTGTGGCAGGCGTTCCGGGTCATGGGGCAGGGCTTCAGCGCCATTCCCCGTCCCGGCGACCCTGGAGCCGCCGCCGCCGCCGACCAGGGCGGCCCCGCCGGTGATCGCACGGGCCGGCTCACCATCCACCCGGAGCTGCTGGACGCGGATGGCCAGCTCACACAGGAGGACCTGCTGACGGTGCGCTTCAGTGGCGACAACGAGCAGCCCGCCTTCCCTGCCGATCCGAACTGAGCGCGGCCGGCCGGCCGCTGAATAGGCTCCCTGTGGTGAATGCGCCAACCGGCGGAGATCGATGGTGGATCAGAGAACGCGAATCGTGGCGGCCGTGCTCGGAGCACTGAAGCTGCCGCCACGGTTTCGACTCAAGATGGTGAAGGACGACCCCATCCGGCTCGAGCTCAGCCTGACGCCGTCCTACGGCAAGGATCCGATCCTGGTCGGCATCGTCGAATCCCAGGATCTGGTGGCCCGCCGTGACCGGGAGGGGCGCATCCCCCGTGACCTCCAGGGCACCTGGGACTGGACCGTGCGCCACGGCAAGGTGACCACCGGCGGCTGGAACCCCTACCTGAAGGAGGCCCTCCAGACCATGTTCGAGACCGGCCTGCCCGCCATCGTCTACGAGGAAACCACCGGAGAGGCCTACCACCCGGTGGATGGCCTCCGCCACGTGCGCTGAACACGCCCCTGCCCATCGACGGCCGCCTGGCGGCCATCACCGCCGCCCTCGGGCCCGGGGCCACCCTGCTGCTCCAGGCCGAACCCGGCGCCGGCAAGACCACCCGGGTTCCCCTCGCCCTGCTGGAGAGCTTCGGCGACGAGGGCCGCCTGCTGCTGCTGGAGCCAAGACGGCTGGCGGCCCGCCACGCCGCCCATCGCCTCGCCGCCGGCCTCGGTGAACCCGTCGGCGGGCGGGTGGGCTACAGCGTGCGCCTGGAGTCGCGCACCTCGGCGGCCACCCGGCTGGAGGTGGTCACGGCGGGGCTGTTCCTGCGCCGGCTCCAGGCCGATCCTGCCCTGGACGGGGTGGCCTGCGTGATCTTCGACGAATTCCATGAGCGCCAGGCCGAGGCGGATCTGGCCCTGGCTCTGGTGCGCCAGGCCCGCAGCCTGTTGCGTCCCGAACTGCGCCTGCTGGTGATGTCCGCCACCCTCGATCTGGCGCCCCTGGCCGAGGAGCTGGATGGGGCCGCTGTGATCAGCTGCGAGGGCCGCAGCCATCCGGTGACGGTGGCCTACCAGCCGCCGCGACCGGACGAGCGGCTGGAGCGCCAGGTGCTGCGGGCCCTCGAAGGCAACTGGCTGGTCGAACCTGAGCCGCGGGGCACGGCGCTGGTGTTCCTGCCGGGGGTGGGGGAGCTGGAGGCGGCACGGCGGGCCATCGCGGCCACCGCGTGGGGCGAGGGGCTGGAGGTGGCCCTTCTGCACGGCCAACTGCCGCTGGAGGCCCAGGGTCGGGCCATCGCGGCTCCCAGGGGGGCGGCGGGCAAGGTGGTACTGGCCACGTCGGTGGCGGAGAGCTCACTCACAATCGCGGCGGTGACCCTGGTGATCGACAGCGGCCTCAGCCGGCGCAGCCGCTTCGACCCGGCCACCGGCATGGACGGGCTGGTCACCCAGCCCGCCAGCCAGGCCAGCGCCGAACAACGAAGCGGCCGGGCCGGCCGGCTGGGGCCAGGGCGCTGCCTGCGGCTCTGGTCCCCGGCGGAGCAGCAGCGGCGAGCCGCCTTCGATCCCCCGGAACTGCTCGAGGTCGATCCGCTGCCGATCGCCCTGCAGCTGGCGGAATGGGGCGCCGCGGAGGACGAGAGCCTGCCCTGGCTCACCGCGCCCCCCCGCCGCCCCCTGGAGGAGGCTCGCGGCCTGCTGCTGCAGCTCGGGGCCGTCGATGGCCAGGGACGCATCACCCGCCACGGGCGGGCCATGGCCCGGCTGGGCCTGCATCCGCGCCTGGCCCACATGCTGCTGCGGGCCAGGGACAGGGGCTGGGAGTCGCTGGCCACGGCCGTGGCCGTGCTGCTCAGCGAACGTGATCCCCTCGATCGACGCGAGGCCGGCAGCGATCTGATGCGGCGCCTCGACTGGCTGCAGCGCAGCCCGGGAGCGGAGGGGAGCGGGCGTGCCGCGGCCCGGGCGCCCTGGACCAACCTCCAGACCCAGCTGCTGCGCCAGCTCCGGGAGGGGCGCAGCGCGGCGGCCCCCGCAGCGGTCGCCTCCAGCGCTGGCTCCGGCGGCGACGCTGGCCGTGGCTCCTGCATGGACTCCGACGACGGCCGTGCCGCCCAGCTGCTGGCCTGGGCCTACCCGGAGCGCCTGGCCCTGGGCCGGGGCCGGGGCGACGGCCGCTTCCTGATGCGCAGCGGCCGCGGCGCCGTGCTGCCCCCGGGGGATCCCCTTGCCGCCGCCGAAGCCCTGGCCATCGCCAGCGTCGACGGCCAGGGCCAGGAGGCCCGGGTGCGGCTGGCGCTGGCCCTCTCCCGCAGCGGCCTGGAGGCGCTGGTGGCGGAGGAGATTGAGTGGGAGACCGAAGCCCGCTGGGACGGCACCGACCAGCGGGTGCGGTGCGAGCGGCTGCGGCGCAGCGGCGCCCTGGTGCTGGAGCGACGCCCCTGGCCGGACGCCAGCGGCGAGCTGGTGGAGCGGGCCCTGCTGGAGGGTCTCGAACGACTCGGCCTGGAGGTGCTCCCCTGGTGCCGCACCAGCCGCCAGCTGCAGCAGCGCCTGATGCTGGCCCACCGGCACCTGGGGGCGCCCTGGCCCGACCGTTCACCGGAGCAGCTGCAGCACGACCCGGGGGCCTGGCTGGGGCCCCACCTCGGCGGCCTACGCAGCCTCCAGGAGCTGCAGCAGCTCGACCTGGCGGAGATTCTCTGGGGCGATCTGGACTGGTCCCTGCGTCGGGAGCTGGATCGGCTGCTGCCCCTCAGCCAGCCGGTGCCCTCCGGCCGCCGGGTGCCGCTGGACTACGGCAGTGGCACCCCGGTGCTGGCCGTGAAGCTGCAGGAGATGTTCGGCTGCCTCGAAGGGCCGACGGTGCTGGACGGCCGGCTGGCGGTACGGGTGGAGCTGCTGTCTCCGGCGGGACGCCCGGCGGCGGTGACCAGCGACCTGGCCGGCTTCTGGAGCCAGGGCTACGCCGAGGTGCGCCGCGAGCTGCGCGGCCGCTACCCCCGCCACCCCTGGCCTGAGGACCCCCGCCAGGGCGTTGCCAGCGCCCGCACCAAGGCGGGCCTGGCGCGGGAAGCGCGCGGGGAGAGTCGCTGAGCGGGCCCTTCTTAGGGCAGACCGTCGAGCAGATGACCGAAGCCGAAGTGGCGCAGTCCCTCCAGGATGCCCAGGCAGCCATGGGCGCGGGCGCGGTAGGTGCGGGCCAGCCCCGGCAGGGCCCGCACCAGGCCGGGCTCGGCATTGCCCACCATGACGCTCTGCAGGCCGGTCTCGAACATGGCCAGATCGTTGAGCGAGTCCCCCGCGGTGACCACCCGGGCCGGTTCCAGCTCCAGCCACTCCAGCAGGCCCAGCAGGGTGCTGCCCTTGTTGACGCCCGGCGGCAGCACGTCGAGGTACTTGTCGCCGGAGACCAGGCAATCCACCCCATGGGCCTCGATGGCCGCCAGCCGGCTGGTGTCGAGCCGGAGGGGATCGATGCCGTAGGCCAGGCGCCGGTCCGTGCTGAGGGGCTGGGGGGACAGCCCCGGCACCAGCGCCAGCAGGGGCAGCACCTTCTCCGCCCGTCCCCGCCAAAGGGCCTCGATCGGCTCCAGGGCCAGGGCCAGGGGGGTGAGACTGGCGCCGCAGGCCACGGTGCAGCCCACATCACCGATTACCAGATGGGGGGGATGGAGTCCCAGGGCGGCCTCCGCCGACAGCAGCCGGGCAACGGAGCGCAGATCCCTGCCGGTGCTGAACACCTGCAGCACCCGGTGACGCTGGCAGGCCAGCCAGCGGTAGACGCGGCGGCGGGTCGGAACGCTCCCCTCCAGCAGGGTCCCGTCCAGGTCGGTGACCAGCACCAGTTCGATGCTGCTGGGCAGAGGAGCCGCCAGATGGCGCTGGAGGCGGGTCCGGGGTGCCCGCCGGCGGTCGTCCGTGCCGGGCCCCCAGACCGAGCCGGCGCCTGGCTCGACACCTGGGTCGGCGTCCGCCCTCTGTCCCTGCACGGGCCTCATTGCCATGACCAGGCTCGGCTGTCAACCGTGCAACCCACACCGGCCTTTGTAGCCCCTGCCACTGTCAAGACCACTCCATGTTTCGTTACAGTCAAGGCTCCACCGAGGGTTCTTTCCATGTCTGACGCTTCCCAGCCCCGCTTCGGTTTCGTCAACTTCGCCGAAACCTGGAACGGCCGCCTGGCCATGATGGGCTTTGTGATCGGTCTGGCGACCGAAATTCTCACCGGCCAGGGCATTCTGGCCCAGGTCGGCCTCGGCTGAAGCCCGGCCGTCTTGCTCAGCATCAGCGTCCTTGAAGCCCGTTCAAGCCGTAAGCCGCCGGCCCAACCGGCGGCTTTTCCATGGGACGGAGCCCTTTCCCAGGCGGCCCTAGGTTGAGGCTCTCCCCAGGCTGCGCCCCTTGATGGCCCCGTCCGCCACCGCACCACGGTTTTATGTCGGCAACCGCCGCGACGGCGCCCGGCTCCTGAGCAGCGCGCTGGTGATCGCAGGGGCGGGCCTGGTCCGGATCGACCATCCGGTGGGACGCGCCGTGGCCCTGGTGGCCGGCCTGCTGAGTCTCTACTGGTGGCGTTGCTACCGCCAGCTCAAGCACTGAATCCATGCTGACGGTCCCTGGCAGCAGCGCATCCCCCCGCCAGCACGACGGCATCCCCCGGTTCACAGTCGCCGAGCTCAACCAGGCCATCGGTTCCCTGCTGGAGCGAGGCTTCGCCCCCCGTTTCCTGCTGGAGGCCACCGTGGGGCGCCCCCAGCAGAAGAAGGGCCATCTCTGGCTCACCCTCGTCGACGGCCAGGCCAGCATCCAGGGGGTGATCTGGGCGTCCCAGCTGCAGAAACTCAGCTTCCTGCCCCAGGAGGGGGATGGGGTGGTGGTGGTCGGCAAGCTCAACTTCTGGGCGGCGCGGGCCAGCCTCACGGTGCAGGTGCTGGACGTGCGCCCCAGCCTGACCACCGTCCTGCGCCAGTTCGAGCAGGTGCGCAGCCGGCTGGAGCCCGAGGGGCTGTTCGCGCCGGAGCGCAAGCGACCGTTGCCCCGCTGGCCCCGTCGCATCGCCCTGCTCACCAGCGTGCCCAGCGCCGCCCTCGCCGACATGCTGCGCACCGCCCGGGAACGCTGGCCCGCCACCGACCTGCTGGTGGTGCCGATCCCCGTGCAGGGGAACGTGGAAGCCCAGATCGTGGCCGCCATCGAGAACCTCGGCGAACAGGCGGACCGCCTCGGCATCGAGGCCCTGGTACTAGCCCGTGGCGGAGGCAGCCGGGAGGATCTGGCCGTCTTCGACGGTGAGCCCCTGGCCCGCTGTCTGGCGGCCTGTCGCCGGCCGGTCATCTGCGGCATCGGCCATGAGGATGACGTGACCATCGCCGATCTGGTGGCCGACTACCGGGCGGCCACGCCCACGGCGGCCCTGGTGGCGCTACTGCCGGACCGCAGCCAGGTGATCCGGGCCCTGGAGCAGGAACGCGGCCATCTGCAACGCACGCTGACGCTGCGGATCGCCTCGGCCCGCCAACGGCTTGGCGCACGTCAGGAGCAGCTGCGCCTGCTGCACCCCGCCCGGCTGCTTGGCCAGCGACGCCAGTGGCTGGACCAGCGACAGCAACTGCTGCAAGCGCTCTCACCGCGGCACCTGCTGGCCAGGGGGTTCAGCCTCCTCCGGGACGGCGATGGTCGCCTGCTGCGCTCGGTGAGCCAGCTGCGGCCCGGCACAGGCATCACCGCCGAGCTGGCGGATGGCCGGGTGGCCCTGCAGGTGCAAGTGGTCGAGCCGGACGGGCAGGGTCCCTGAGCCCGGGCCCGGGGCAGCGTCCCAGGTTCGTTTCCTTCCATCCACCAGTCGTTCCGGCTGGCTCCCTGCCGATTCCTTCCTTGCTTGCACCCATGGCCAAACCCTCCCCTCGAGCCAGCGCCTCCGCCAAAGCCGCCGACCACCTCGCCGGCCAGGACGCTGATGACGATCGGGCCGGTCGAACCGAAGGACATGGGGCGGACGAGGGACGTGATGGGGACGACGTGGCCCAGGAGCTGAGCTTCCGAGAAGCCCAGACGGCGCTCGAGCTCTGTCTGGCCCAGCTGCAGGACCAGGATCTGGATGTGGAGGCGATGGCCGGTCTTTACCGCCGGGCCCTGGCCTACGCCGAACGCTGCGAGGCGGTGCTGGCCCGGGTGGAACAGCAGGTGATGCAATGGGATCCCGGCCAGCCGGACCTGGCCCCGACGCCCTACACCCCATGAGTGACGACGCCCTGTCCACCCGGAGCGGCACCGGCAGCCTCAGCTGGATCGCCTGGATCTATCTGCTCTTGGCCGTCGCCGGTGGGGTGCTCCCTTGGCTGGCCAATCTGGAGTTCATCCGCAGCGCAGGCTCGGCCTTCGATCTGGGGCTGTTCATCCGCGAGGCCAACGCCAATCCAGCCGCCCGCTCCGTCTCCAGCGACCTGGCGATTGGGGCAACGGCCGTCACGATCTGGATGGTGCGCGAGAGCCGCCGCCTCGAGATGCGGGGACTGGGCTGGGTCCTGCTGAGCTGCGTCACGATCGCCTTCGCTTTCGGGGCGCCCCTGTTCCTGCATCTACGCGAACGGCGGCTGCTGGAGCTGGCCCGTCTCAGCCCGGCTGCGCCCGAGTCGGCCGGTTAGGGCTCAGGTCCCATCACCGCTGCGGCCGTCCGGGTCGCCGCTCGACGTGGCCTCCACATCAACAGCGTCGACATTGATGGTCACGTCACGGGCATCGATCTCGGCAGGGGAGCGGGGTCCCCAGAAGATCGAACCGGACGGTTCCCCCGGTGTCGATCCAGGGACATCGCCGACGATGAAGGGACTGCCGCAAGCGGGGCAGACGTCGGTGCCCAGGCTGGCGAAGCCGCAGCTGGGACAGGTGCGCAGGCGGCGCCGAAGCAGCTGCCAGCCGATCAGGGCCACCCCACCCGCCAGCAGGGGCAGGAGCAGCAGGGTGAGGGTGAGTCCACCGATGACGTCAAGCAACAGGCGGCCGGCGGAGGTGGGGATCAGCAGCAGCGCCGCCGCCACGCCGATCCACAGCCAGGGGATGCGCCGTTCCATCAGCGCTGGAAGCGTGGATCGTTCTCGATCCACCGCTCCAGGGCCGCCAGGCCCTCGAGGCCAGCCCAGCCCAGCAGCAGGGCGGCCACCAGCCAGGCCGCCAGCAGGCCCAGGCCCACCAGCAGCGGAATCAACGCCAGGGTTGTGAGACCGATCAGCACGACCGCGCCCACCGCCATGGAGACCAGCGCCAGGCTGGCCGGCAGAGGGGGGATCCGTAGGGCAGGCTTGGTCAAGGGTCCATCCAATCAGGCCATTCCATCCTGACCCGAAATGGGTCGATCCTCAGCGCGGCAGAGGTGTCGATGGCCCCCCAGCGGCACCGCCGGAAAGCACCACACTGAAGCACTGGCCGAGATAGAGAACTGCACCCACCAACCAGACCCATAGCGTCAGCAGCAAGACACCCCCCACCACTCCATAGGCCTGGAAGCGCAGTCCGAGGGCGAGCAGGCTTCTGCCCAGCAGGAGGTTGGAGAGGGTAAGGCTTCCGCTCACCAGCAGGGCTCCGGGAACCAGCGGGCGGATGGGAATCCGTCGCGACGGCAGCATCCAGAGGAACAGCAGGGTGGCGCCGAAACCAATCGGCAGGGAGATGAGCAGATCCAGCCCGGAAGACAGGGAGTTGATCCACAGCAGGGGCTCCGGAAGGAAGGACTGCAGCTGGTCATGGAAGCCCCTGGAGCCGAACAGCCGCACCGTGCTGAAAAGTTGGTCCACAACGATCAACAAGCCGACGAACAGCAACAGCACCAAGGCCTTCAGGCGCAGGGCCAGGAACCGACGCACGTGTTGCTTCCAGCTCAGGTGGTCGAATCCGAAGGGACGATTCCACCAGAGCCGATCAGCTCCGCGCTGGAGCGTGAGGTAGATGTTGCTGGCGCTGAGGCCCAGAAGCACCAGGCCCAGGATGCCAGCGCCGAATCCCTGGTTGGTGAAACGCCGAAGGGTGGCCTCGAAGCCCGGAAGGGCGGAGGGGGGCAGCACCTGGCTGACGATCACGATCAGCCGATCGAAGCGTTCGAGATCGCGGCCGAGAACCCGGGAGGCCACTGACAGCGCAATCAGCAGGGCCGGGAAGAACGATTGGAGGGTGTGGTAGGCAAAAGCGGCACTCAGGTCAACACAGTCGGCCCGCAGCCACAACAGATAGGCCTTCCAGAAGGGACGAAAGCGTCGACGCCATTTCACGACAGAACCATGGACAAGGGCTAAGGCTGCGACATCGCTGCATCCTGCCGTGTCCCAGGCCGCAGAACGCACCAACAGAAAAGCCACCCTCTT
>NZ_JAYGHX010000016.1:0-37362 GCF_034931325.1 Cyanobium gracile UHCC 0139
GCCCAGACCGGTACCGGCCAGATCGCCTACACCGGCTCCAACTGGGGCATCGCAGCGGCCTACACCTACTCCTCGGGTGGTGCCGGCCTCTACACCGGCAACGGCACGCCGCTGGCCACCATCTTCCAGACCAACGCCGCGGCCACCAACTCGGTGGGCATCAGCGCCTACTGGCAGCCCACCAACTCCGGCTGGGTTCCCTCGATCAGCGCCGGCTGGGGCATCAACCGCAGCAACTACAACGGCACCACCAACCTCAACGGCGCCGCGAACCTCGTCTCCACCACCGGCATCACCAACGCCACCAGCCAGTCCTGGTACGTGGGTCTGCAGTGGGATGACGTGTTCATCAAGGGCAACTCCTTCGGCATGGCCGTCGGTCAGCCCACCTTCCTGACCTCCGTCAGCGCCGGTCCCGCCGTCTTTGGTGGTCCCGCCGCCGCCACCGCCATCGTCGATGGCAACTACGCCTGGGAGTGGTGGTACAAGTTCCAGGTCACCGACAACATCAGCGTGACCCCGGCTCTCTACTACCTGAGCGCTCCTCTGGGTCAGGTCTCCAAGAATGTTGGCGCGATTGGTCCCGTGGGCTCCGATTTCAACAACTTCGGCGGCTTCATCAAGACCACCTTCAAGTTCTGATCTGTCAGAGCCTTCCCCTCACACCGTCCTCAACCCTTTGCCCGGCTGCACTGCAGCCGGGCTTTTTTCTGTTTTCCAGGTCCAGGGCGCTGGCACAGGCCGATGTTCCTGTTGTTACCCCTGTCCGTAACTGATTTCATTTCCGCTCCGGTCTCCACCGATATTTTTTGGCCTCCCCTCGCGGGGATTCCTCTTTTTGGTGTGAGGACCAATGAAACCCTTTCCGAAACTTCTGCTGGCGCCGGTGACCCTTGGCCTGCTGTCGCCTCTGGCGGCTTCCGCCGGCGAGATCTCCCCGTCCCAGAGGGCGGAGATCTCCACCTACATGGAGCAGCAGAGCATCGACAGCTTCAAGGCCTGGGAAGCCCAGAACCAGGTCACCAGCATCAACCAGTTCTCCGACGTCAAGCCCACCGACTGGGCGTTCCAGGCCCTCTCCAACCTGATCGAGCGCTACGGCTGCGTCGCCGGCTACCCGAACGGCACCTACAAGGGCGGCCAGGCCATGACCCGCTATGAAGCGGCGGCCCTGCTGAACGCCTGCCTCGACCGGATCACCGAGGTGACCGACGAGCTGAAGCGCCTGATGGCCGAGTTCGAGAAGGAGCTCGCCGTGCTGCGCGGCCGGGTGGATGGCCTGGAGGCCAAGGTGGGCGAGCTGGAAGCCACCCAGTTCTCCACCACCACCAAGTTGCAGGGCGAAGCCACCTTCGTGATCGGCGCCAACAGCTTCGGCGGCAACCAGAGCCTGCCGAATCCGGCCCTGGGTGTGCCCGCGGCGGCGGCCAACGCCTTCCCCGCCAACAACCGGCGCAACTGGGGCGCCACGGTGTTCAACTACGACGTCCGCCTCAACTTCCTCACCAGCTTCACCGGCAAGGACCTGCTCTACACCCGGCTGCGCAGCGGCAATGCCAACAACAGCCCCTTCAATGGCCAGCCTTACAACCTGATGGCGCTGGACAAGCTCACGGCACCCTCGGCCGGGGCTGACACCGTCTTCATCGACCGTCTCTACTACCGCTTCCCGATCGGCCGCGACTTCACCGCCATGATCGGCCCGAAGGCCCGGGCGACCGAGTTCCTGGCCATTTCCCCCTGGTTCTACAAGTCCGAGATCCTCGATGTCTTCACGCTGCACGGTGCTCCGGGGGCCTACAACAAAGCCACCGGTTCCACCTTCGGCCTGATGTGGAAGCAGAACGTTCCGAAGGGCAGGCCTTACTTCGCCGTCTCCACGGCCTACGTCTCCCCCGTCGCCGACAACGGCAACCCCAACCAGGGGGGTCTGCTGAACGAGCGCAGCCGCGGCACCTGGACGACCCAGGCCGGTGTGGCCGGGAAGAACTGGCGTTTCGCCGTCGCCTGGAGCTACGTCCAGTGCGGCCAGAACTTCCGCCGCGGCACCTCCTTCGCCCAGCCGGCGGTGGGCTGCACCAGCATCACCAACAACTTCCTGGGTTCGGAGAACTTCGGCACCAACGCCTCCTACTCCAACAACTTCGCCACCACCTTCGCGTGGCAGCCCACCAAGAGCGGCTGGATCCCCTCCATCAACCTGGGCTGGGGGTACAACGCCATGACCCAGCCCCAGCTGAATCCCGTTCTCGCCAGGGTCAACGGCATCAATGTGCCGGTGCGCGACACGGTGCCGACCTTCAACCAGTCGGCCAACCGGGGCGCCAGCCAGTCCTGGAGCGTGGGCCTGCAATGGTCCGATGTGTTCGCCAAGGGCAACGAGGCCGGCATGGCGGTGGGCCAGCCGGTGTTCACCACCTCGCTGCGTAACGGCGAAACCCCCCAGGACGGCAACTTCGTCTGGGAGTGGTGGTACAAATTCCAGGTCACCGACAACATCAGCGTGACCCCGGCCCTGTTCTATCTGAGCCGACCCAACGGCCAGTTCACCACTGCCGGCCAGTCGAGCAGCGTGCTCGGCGGCCTGATTCAGACCCAGTTCAAGTTCTGATCTTCCGGGGTCTCCCCATTGGCCCCCCCTCCTCACAGCGCTCCGAGCCCCCCTTCGCGGGGGCTTTCTCCGCTCCCAGGTGCTGGCAACGCCCGCCCCGTCTGTTCCTTGCCCTGTCCTTTCTCTTCTCCTCCACCCCTTTCCCCGACGGCAAGGATCATCTGGACGTCCATGTCAGCTGCAATACCAGCCCGTGTGCTGCGGCCTTTGGGCTCCTGGCAGGGATTCCTATACCTTTGCGCCGTCCCCCCCGGGGGATTCCTCTTTTTGGTGTGAGGACCAATGAAACCCTTCCAGCAAGTCCTGCTGGCGCCGGTGGCCCTTGGGCTGCTGTCGCCCCTGGCCGTTTCGGCCGGCGAGATCTCCCCGTCCCAGAGGGCGGAGATCTCCACCTACATGGAGCAGCAGAACATCGACAGCTTCAAGGCCTGGGAAGCCCAGAACCAGGTCACCAGCATCAACCAGTTCTCCGACGTCAAGCCCACCGACTGGGCGTTCCAGGCCCTCTCGAACCTGATCGAGCGCTACGGCTGCGTTGCGGGTTACCCGAACGGCACCTACAAAGGTGGCCAGGCCATGACCCGCTACGAAGCGGCGGCCCTGCTGAACGCCTGCCTCGACCGGATCACTGAGGTGACCGACGAGCTGAAGCGCCTGATGGAGGAGTTCGAGAAGGAACTCGCCGTGCTGCGCGGCCGTGTGGATGGCCTGGAGGCCAAGGTGGGTGAGCTGGAGGCCACCCAGTTCTCCACCACCACAAAACTCCAGGGCGATGCCGTCTTCGTGATCGGCTCCAACAGCTTCGGTGGCAACCAGGGCCTGCCGAACCCCGCCGTTGGCGTGCCGGCAGGTGCGGCCAACGCCTTCCCCGCCAACAACCGGCGTAACTGGGGCGCCACGGTCTTCAACTACGACCTGCGCCTCAACTTCCTCACCAGCTTCACTGGCAAGGATCTGCTGTACACCCGTCTGCGCAGCGGCAACTTCAACAACAGCCCCTTCGGCGGCCAGCCTTACAACCTGATGGCGCTCGATCGCGCCTTCTCTCCCGCCGGTGGTGCTGACGTCGTCAACATCGATCGTCTCTACTACCGGTTCCCGATCGGCCGTGACTTCACCGCCCTGATCGGCGCCAAAGCCCGGAACACCGAGTTCCTGGCCATCACCCCCTGGTTCTACCGGTCCGAGATCCTCGACGTCTTCACGCTGCACGGCGCCCCCGGCACCTATAACAAGGCCACCGGGGCCACCTTCGGCCTGATGTGGAAGCAGAACGTCAAGAAGGGCAAGCCCTTCTTCGCGATCTCGACCGCCTACGTCGCCCCCAACGCCGACAACGGCAACCCGAACCAGGGTGGCCTGCTGGGCGAGCGCAGCCGCGGCACCTGGACGACCCAGGCCGGTGTGGCCGGGAAGAACTGGCGTTTCGCCTTCGCCTGGAGTTACGTCCAGTGCGGCCAGAACTTCCGCCGCGGCACCTCCTTCGCCCAACCGGCGGTGGGCTGCACCAGCATCACCAACAACTTCCTGGGTTCGGAGAACTTCGGCACCAACGCCTCCTACTCCAACAACTTCGCCACCACCTTCGCGTGGCAGCCCACCAAGAGCGGCTGGATCCCCTCCATCAACCTGGGCTGGGGGTACAACGCCATGACCCAGCCTGAACTGAACCCCCAGACCGCCCTCATCGGCAGGGGCGCGACCGCGGTGCGGGTCCCGACCTTCAACACGGTGCCGACCTTCAACCAGTCGGCCAACCGGGGCGCCAGCCAGTCCTGGAGCGTCGGCCTGCAGTGGAACGATGTCTTCATGAAGGGCAACCAGGCCGGCATGGCCGTGGGCCAGCCGGTGTTCGCCACCTCGCTGCGCAACGGCGAGACCCCCCAGGACGGCAACTTCGCCTGGGAGTGGTGGTACAAGTTCCAGGTCACCGACAACATCAGCGTGACCCCGGCCCTGTTCTATCTGAGCCGCCCCAACGGCCAGTTCACCACGATCGGCCAGTCGAGCAGCGTGCTCGGCGGTCTCATCCAGACCCAGTTCAAGTTCTGAGTCTCCGGGGTCCCTTGCGGGGCCCTTGGATCGGCGCTCCTTCCTCCTCACCCTTCCTCACAACCCTTCAGCCCCCCTCTCCAGGGGGGCTTTTTTTTCGGGCAGGCTCGGCGGGGCCGTCCGGGTGGGCCCATCGGCGATGCTGGAGCCAGATGGCGCCGCCAGCGCATGGCCAGGACCTCCGCCGACCAC
Organism: Cyanobium gracile UHCC 0139; assembly: GCF_034931325.1. Classification (GTDB taxonomy): domain Bacteria; phylum Cyanobacteriota; class Cyanobacteriia; order PCC-6307; family Cyanobiaceae; genus Cyanobium; species Cyanobium gracile_B. Next base: position 4,856 of record NZ_JAYGHX010000016.1, read on the forward strand.
TACGCCATCCTCGGGGTCTCGCCTGGGGCCACCACCGCCGAGATCAAGGCCGCCTACCGCGCCCTCGTCAAACGCCATCACCCGGATGCCGGCGGCGATCCGCGCACGATTCTGGCCCTGAATGCGGCCTGGGAGGTGCTGGGCGACGGGGACCGCCGGCGCCATTACGACCATGGGGCCGGCGTTGGCGTGCCGGCGCGCAACGCCGCGGGCGGTGCCGGAACGACCAAGGGGGCGACAGCGGGCCGCCATCGTGGCGTCGGCGCCGCCAGTGACGAAGAGCTCATCGGCTGGCTCCAGCAGGTGTACGTGCCGATCGACCGGCTGATCGGCCAGGTGATCAATCCCTTCCCGGCCCAGTTGCGCACACTGGCCGCCGACCCCTACGACGATGAGCTGATGGGGGCCTTCTGCGCCTTCCTCGACCAGAGCCGGCTGCGCATGGAGAAGGTGGAAGCCCTCTACCGGTCCCGGGCCTGCCCATCGGCGGCCAAGGGGTTCGGCCTCAGCCTCTACCACTGCCTCAGCCAGGTGCAAGATGCCCTGGTGGAACTGGAGCGCTACACCATGGGCTATGTCGACAGCTACCTCCATGACGGCAAGGAGATGCTGCGGGAGGCCAGGCTGCGCCGCAGCCGCCTGAAGGAGGAACGGCGCCGGGTGGAGATCTAGGCGGTGCGGACGCTCTCGCCCTAGGGGGCGGGCATCGCCTCGAGCTGGTCGAGCCGCAGCCACACGTCGGGAACGGGCAGGCGCCAGCGGAGCTGGGCGTGCTCCCCCTGGATGGCCAGGATCTCACCGGGCCCCTCGAACAGGTAGCCGGGGGGCACTGGATCGCTGGCCCCGGCCTCGAGGCTGTTGATGTAGGCGCTCCTGTTCACCCTGACCAGGGCACCCTTCTTCAGGCTCGGGGGAGCGGCAGGCGCGGAGTCAGCCATCGTGGGGAGGTGGGATCGGCTCAGGTTAGGGCCGCCGGAACCTAACCTCGGCACTGGATTCCGATGGAACGGTGGGCATGCGACTGCTTCTGCTCGGATGTACGGGTTTCGTCGGCCGGGAGCTGGTGCCGTTCCTGCTCAACCTCGGCCATCAGCTCACCCTGGTGAGCCGTCACTCCCGGCCCGACAGCGAGGCGGCCGATCCCCGCCTCATCACCCTCTGCTGCGATCCCGCCGACCCGGCCAGCTGGCGCCAGCCGCCGCTGCTGGAGGCCCTGGCGGCGGCCGATGGGGTCGTGAACCTGGCCGGGGAGCCGATCGCCGACCAGCGCTGGACGCCGGCCCACCGCCAGCGGCTGCTCGACAGCCGCATCGGTACCACCACCCAGCTGGTGCGGGCGATGGCGGCCCTGGCCACACCGCCCCGCGTGCTGGTGAACGGCTCGGCCGTGGGGTACTACGGCACCAGCCTGGAGGCCGGCTTCACCGAGGCCAGCCCCCCCGGCGACGATTTCCTGGCCCGCCTCTGTGCCCGCTGGGAAGCCGCCACCCAGGTCGCCCCGGAGGCCTGCCGCATCGTGGTGCTGCGGGTGGGCATTGTGCTTGGGCCCGACGGTGGCGCCCTCGGCAAGATGCTGCCGGTGTTCCGGGCCGGGTTCGGCGGTCCGGTGGGCAGTGGCCAGCAGTGGATGAGCTGGATCCATCGCCACGACCTCTGCCGGCTGATCGTCACCGCCCTGGAGGACGACGCCTACGCCGGCCCCTACAACGCCGTGGCCCCGGAGCCCACCCGCATGGGAATCTTCGCCTCCAGCCTCGGCCGTGCCCTCGGCCGGCCCAGCCTGCTGCCGGTGCCAGGCCCCCTGCTGCAGCTGCTGCTCGGGGACGGCGCCGCGGTGGTGCTTGAAGGGCAGCAGGTCCGCCCGGAGCGCTTGCTGGCCCAGGGTTTCCACTTCCAGTACCCGGAGCTCAGCGCTGCCCTCGCCGCTGCCACCAGCCCAGCCCGCCGCTGAGCAGGGCCGCCGCCATCAGCAGGCCGATGGCCGGCGTGAACAGCGGCTGCCACAGCCGCTGGAAGAGCTCCAGGGGAGCGTCCAGCCGCTGGCCGTGCAGCACGACCGCCACGGCGAAGAACAGCGCCCCGGCCAGCACCAGGAAGACGTCGGCCACCAGCACGACATCGACAATGCGGCGCACCTGCGCGACGGGGCCGGTGGCGGGAGTGCTCATACCTGCGGGGTGAGCCGGGAGGGGGAAATCCCCGGTGAGCCCAAACCTAAACTCGACCGTGCTTGGTGTCCCGTGTGCCCCTTTCCCCTGCTCCCAGGATCCTGCTGATCAGCAACGGCCATGGGGAGGATCTCAATGGGGGACTGATCGCCGATGGGCTGCGCCAGTGTGATCCCGGGCTGGAACTGGCGGCGCTGCCCATCGTCGGCGCCGGATCGGCCTATGGACGCCGCGGCATCCCCCTCCTGTATGCGGGCCGCAGCCTGCCGTCCGGGGGCATGGTGTACCAGGGCCTCAACCTCTGGAAGGACCTGGCGGCGGGCTGGCTGCAGCAGAGCCTGGCCCAGCTCTGGACGGCCTGGCGCCGGGGTCGCCGCTTCGACCTGGTGGTCAGCATCGGGGACCACGTCCCCCTGATCTTCGCCCTGCTCACGGGACGGCCGACGGTGGTGTTCCTGGTTTCCACCTCGAGCTACTACGAGGGCCGGTTGCGGCTCTCTGCCCTCACCCGTTGGTGCTGCCGGCGGCGGCGGGTGCGGGTGGTGCTCACCCGCGATGCCTTCACCGCCACCGACCTCCAGGCCCAGGGCCAGGCCAAGGCGTTGTTCCGCGGCTATCCGATCATGGATCTGCCGCCACCGGACCCGGGCCAGGTGGCCCGCCTGCCGGGCACCCGCACCCTGGCGCTGGTGCCCGGCAGCCGCTTCCCGGAGGCCCTCCACAACCTGGTGCTGATGCTGCGGCTCTGCAGCCAGCTGGGCGGACGGCCCGGGGAGGGGCCCTGGCGTTTCCTGGTGGCGGTGGTGGAGAGCCCCCACTGGCGGGAACTGGAACCCCTGGCGGCGGCGGTCGGCTGGCAGCTGGACGGTGGCGTGCTCCGCTCCGCCGGCGGCGCGCTCGAGGTGCGGCTGCTGCCGGGGGCCCTGCCCTCGATCCTGGCCGCCAGTGATCTGGTGGTGGGCATGGCCGGCACCGCCGTGGAGCAGGCGGTGGGCTTCGGTCTGCCGGTGGTGCAGCTGGTGGGCCGCGGCCCCCAGTTCAGCTATGCCTTCGCCGAATCCCAGATGCGGCTGCTGGGTCCCACGGTCCATACGGTGGGGCGGCGCCCGGCCGACACGGCCGCTCTGAAGGAGGCCGCCGACCTGATCCAGCGTCTGCTGGCGGACCCCGACCTGCCGCAACGCTGCGCCGACGCCGCCCTGGAGCGGGTCGGCACGCCGGGGGGCTCGCGGCGCATCGCCGAGGCCGTGCTTGAGGCCCTGACCGAGGGGCGGCCGGGACTCAGCTGAGCCAGGCCTTCACCTTTTCCAGGGCCTGCCAGCCCGGTCGCCGCTGCAGGCCATCGGCGATCGATCCCTGCAGTTCGTCGGCCAGTTCGGGGGCCATCAGCATCACCCGCTTCACCATCTCAATGTGCTCCCGCACCCCCTTGGCGCCGGTCTCCAGCATTGCCACGCTGAGGTTGATGCGGGCCTGGGGATCCTGGGGATTGAGCTTCACCGCGTTGCGGGCCGAGGGCAGGGCCGCCTGGGGCTGGTCGAGCAGCAACTGCAGCCAGGCCAGACAGGTCCAGCCCGCCGACTGGCGCGGCTCCTGGGCCGTGATCTGCAGGAACTCGTCGATCAGCTCCTCGGGCGCGGCCCCCTGCTGGTAGCGGGCGATGGCCTGGTCGAAGCGGGACTCCTGCGGGGCCGTCATGGCGGCTGGGGGTGGTGGGGTGGGGATCGTCAGACTCCCATGCCACGGGGCCGGCACGCCATGGACCGGCCCGGGATCAGACGGCGAAGGAGCTGCCGCAGCCGCAGGTCTGGGAGGCGTTGGGATTGGTGAAGTTGAAGCCGCCGCCGATCAGGGCCGAGGAGAAGTCCAGCTGCATGCCGTAGATGTACAGCAGGCTCTTGGGGTCGCACACCACGCGAAAGCTGGGGGCGCCGGCGGGTTCGTAGGTGTAGGTCTCGTCGTCGGGAAGGATCTCGGAGCCGTCGATGAAATCCATCGTGTAGCTCATGCCGCTGCAGCCGCCCGAGCGCACACCCACCCGCAGCACCTTCTGGCCCCCCTGGGACGCCATCAGGGTGCCCAGCTGGCGCATGGCCGGCTCGGTGATCAGGATGCCCTTGCCATCCACACCGGTGTGCGTGACGGCCGCTTCGGCCGGCAGGGTCGCAGCCGGGCTGGAGGCGGGGGTCTGGGTGGAGCTGCTCATCGTTCGTTGGGGGGCGTTCGCAGAGGGTCGGAGGGTGGGAATCGGGCCGCCGGACAACGCGGTGAGCGTCCACTCTATGGAGATCCCTCCCCGGTGGGTAGGCTCCGGTCCATAGAGTCAGGACCTTCACGGGATTCCTAGGGTGCGGGTCGCCATCGTGGGTGCGGGTCTGGCCGGTCTGAGCGCGGCCGTCGATCTGGTCGACGCCGGTCACACGGTTGATCTGTATGAATCCCGCCCCTTCATGGGGGGCAAGGTGGGCAGCTGGGAGGACCCGGACGGCAACCACATCGAGATGGGGCTGCACGTCTTCTTCTTCAACTACGCCAACCTCTTCGCCCTCATGCGCAAGGTGGGCGCCATCGACAATCTCCTGCCCAAGGAGCACTGGCACCTGTTCGTCAACCGCGGCGGCGACCTGCGCGCCCTCGATTTCCGCTTCCCCGTCGGTGCCCCCTTCAATGGCCTCAAGGCCTTCTTCACCACCTCCCAGCTCGACTGGATCGACAAGCTGCGCAATGCCCTCGCCCTGGGGACAAGCCCGATCGTCCGGGGGCTGGTCGATTACGAGGGGGCGATGAAGGTGATCCGATCCCTCGATGCCATCAGCTTCCAGCAGTGGTTCCTCAGCCATGGGGGCAGTCCCCGCAGCCTTCAGAGGCTATGGAACCCGATCGCCTACGCGCTCGGCTTCATCGACTGCGAGGCCATCTCGGCCCGCTGCATGCTCACCATCTTCATGATGTTCGCCTCCAGGACGGAGGCCTCCAAGCTCAACCTGCTCAAGGGATCCCCCCACCGCTGGCTGACCGGACCGATCCTCGACTACATCCAGGCCCGTGGCGGCCGCCTGCACCTGCGCCACCGGGTCAGCGAGGTGCGCCACGAGGAGCGCAACGGTCAGACCGTCGTCACGTCCCTGGTGCTGGGCACCCCCGACGGGGAGAAGCGGGTGGAGGCCGACGCCTACCTGGCCGCCTGTGATGTGCCGGGAGCCCAGCGGCTGCTGCCCCAGGCCTGGCGCCGTTTCCCAGAGTTCGCCGCCATCGACCGGCTCGAGACGGTGCCGGTGGCCACCGTGCAGCTGCGCTATGACGGCTGGGTGACCGAACTGGGCGATGGGGCCGGCCCCGAGTCCCGCCGGGCCGACCTGGGCCGCCCGGCGGGACTCGACAACCTCCTCTACACGGCCGATGCCGACTTCAGCTGCTTCGCCGACCTGGCCCTGACCAGCCCGGCCGACTACCGGCGGGAGGGCCTGGGTTCCCTGCTGCAGTGCGTACTCACCCCGGGTGATCCCTGGATTCCCAGAAAGACGGAGGAGATCGTCGCCCACACCGACCGCCAGGTGCGCGAGCTGTTCCCCTCCGCCGCCGGCCTCCAGCTCGTCTGGAGCAATGTGGTGAAGCTGGCCCAGTCCCTGTACCGGGAAGCCCCCGGCATGGAGCTGTTCCGCCCCGCCCAGCGCACCCCCGTGGCCAACTTCTTCCTGGCTGGCAGCTACACCCGCCAGGACTACATCGACTCGATGGAGGGAGCCACCATGAGCGGACGGCTGGCGGCTGCCGCCATCCTGGATCAGCCGGTGGCGCTGGCCACCTGCGCCGCGGTGGCCTAGGAGCACAACCATGGGCAAATGGCTCGAGCACAGCGTCACCACCGAGATTCAGGCCCCGGTGGCCCGGGTCTGGGAGGTGTGGAGCGATCTGGAGGCCATGCCCCGCTGGATGCGCTGGATCGAATCGGTCGTCACCCTCGACGATCCCGACCTCACTGACTGGACCCTGGCGGCCCAGGGGTTCCGCTTCCACTGGAAGGCCCGGATCACCGAACGGGTCGACTCCCAGAGGCTGCACTGGGAATCGGTGGGTGGCCTGCCGACCAAGGGGGCTGTCCGCTTCTATCCCCTCGGGCCCGACCTCACGGCGGTGAAGCTCACCGTCAGCTATGAACTCCCCGGCGCGCTTGCACCCCTGATGGAACCCACCATCATGGGTGGCATCGTCACCAAAGAACTGCAGGCCAACCTTGATCGATTTCGCGACCTGGTGGAGAAGGGCTGACGGGCGCCTCGGCCTCGGTGTGGTCGCCGCGCTGATGCTGACCGGTTGCGCTGCGTCCCCCACGGCGGAGGCCCCTCCGGCACCGGCGCCCCCCCGCCCGGCCGCCCCCAGCCCGTCTCCCGGGGCCGTTCCCGAGGGCCTCACCCCCCTGCCGTCCTCCCAGCAGGTGGTGAGCGCCTTCCGGATGGGTCGGCAGGATCCCTTCGGAACGCTGGTGCCGGCGATGGTCCCCGGAGCGACGACCACTGGCGCCACGGCGGGAGCCGCCGCCACGCCGCCGGCCTTTCTGGAGGACTTCCGCGTCACCGGCGTGATCGCCAGCGGAGGCCAAAGCGAAGCCGTGGTGACCTACAAGCAGCTCAGCGGCAGCCTGCGCCAGGGTGACCGGGGTGGCCGCACCACCGATCTGCTGCCCTCCGGCTGGAGCGTGGCCTCCGTCGATGTCGCGAACGGAAGCCTGATCCTGCAGAGCGGCAGTCGCCGGGTCAAGGTCGAGCTCTGAGGGCCCGGCTGCAGGCGTCCACCAGCCCCTCCAGATCGTGGGGATCGGCTTCCCCGTCCACCCGCCCGAGCCGCTCGAGGCAGCGGCGGCTGGTCTGGGGGCCGATCGAGACCACCTGCACCCCCTCCAGCTGCCCGATCCAGTTCTCGCCGAAGCTGCCGGCCAGCAATAGGGCGGTGTGGTCCACCGTCTTGCTGCTGCTGAAGGTGATGGCATCGAGGCCGCGCCGCTCCAAGGCCTGCAGGGCCCCACTGGGAAGCCCGGCCGGACAGCGGGTCTCGTAGGCGGCCACCTCCACCACCCGGGCACCGGCCGCGGCGAAAGCCTCGGCGAGCAGCGTGCGTCCGCCGCTCTGCACCCGCGGCAGCAGCAGCCGCTGCCCCCAGCCCGACACCGGGAAGTGCTCGATCAGGCTGTCCGCCACGAACGCCGGCGGCACGAAATCGGCGGGGGCCCCCAGGGCCTCAAGGGTCTCGGCGGTCTTGCGGCCCACCGCCGCCAGCCGCACCCCTCTGGGCCTTCCAGCCAGGCTGCTTCCCCTGCGAGCCAGCCGCTGTTCCACGGCGTCCACCCCGTTGGCGCTCGAGAAGATGATCCAGTGGAACTGATCCAGTTCCGCCAGGGCATCGTCGAGGGGTCCCCAGAGATCGGGGGGACCGATCACCAGGGCCGGCAGGTCGATCACGCAGGCCCCGGCCTGCTCGAACAGCTGGCGGGCGGCGCCCAGCTGGGTTTCGGCCCGGGTCACGGCCACCGTCCGGCCCTCCAGTGGCAGCGTCGCGGCCATCAGGCGTCCAACCGGACGAGGGCCCCGGCCCGGTGGGCCAGTTCCCGGGCCTGCTGCGGTTCCCCCTGGGCCTCCAGCAGGGCGATGGCTCGGCGGAAACCGTTGCGGGCGCCGGCAATGTCGCCGGCCAGCAACAGGGCGGCCGCCAGGTTGCGCTGGGCGTCCGCGTGCTCCGGGGACAGGTTCAGGGCCCGCCGGTAGGCACTGATGGCCTCCAACAGGCGGCCCCGCTGGCGCTCGATCAGGCCCAGGTTGAACCAGGCCAGGGGCAGCTCCGGGCAGAGGTCCGTCACGGCCCCTGTGAGGGCCGCCGCCTCCTCCAGATCCCCCTGGCGCAGCAGCAGGGCCCCGAGGTTGAGCCGCGCGCCCAGGCTGATCCGTCCGTCGAGGGGCAGGGCCAGGGCCTGGCGGTAGAGCGCGACGGCGGCGGCGGGTTCGTCGGGGGCGCGGGCGATGGCGAGGTGGAGCAGGAGTTCGTAGCGCTCGGCCAGGGCGTCGGCTCCGGCGCGGGCCAGCCCCTCCTCCAGCAGGGCGATGCCCCGGCGGCGCTGGCCCTGGCTCACCTCCAGGGCCCCCAGCTTGGCGCAGGCGTAGGGATCCCCGGGCCGGGCGGCCAGCTCTGCCTCCATGGCCGTGCGCAGGCGGGCAGCTTTGTCGCGCTGGGCCACCAGCTCCGGACGGTACCCCTCATGCACCAGGGCCGGTTCCGGGCAGGTCACCACCTGCCAGTCGGGCTCCTGCCCCAGCAGGGTTGCCACGCTGTCGTCGACCATCGCGTGGTAGCGGCGGCTCCAACGGATCCCCGGATGGCGGCGGAACAGGCGGCTGACGCTGGAATAGGGCGACTGGGCAGCCCCGATCTCCTGGCGCAGCAGGTTGACCAGTAACACCCGGGGCTGCTCCATCAGGGCACGCAGTGGCGCGTGGGCTTCGGGCCGCAGCCATTCGTCCGCATCCAGCACCAGGACCCAGTCGCCCGTCACCAGATCCAGGGCGTGGTTGCGGGCGGGGGCGAAGTCCCCCGGCCAGTCCAGGTGGTGCACGATGGCGCCGCAGGCGGCGGCGATCTCAGGCGTGCCGTCGTCGGAGCCGGTGTCCACCACCACCATCGCGTCGACGAAGCCCGCCACCGAGGCCAGGCAGCGCTCCAGGCGCTCCGCCTCGTTGCGCACGATCATCGCCAGGCTCAGCATCGGACGCCGCAGGGCAGGTCGGTCGTCCCAGGAGGCTAGGTGGCGGTGGGCGCTCAGTCGGTGAAGTCCACCGCGAGGGCGGCGCGTGGGGCGTCGTCGTCGGGGGTGGCGCCGCCCTGGGGACCGAAGCCGAGGCGCCCCAGCAGTTCGCCCTGGGCCAGGGCCATCTGGCCGGGCGACCAGGCGGCCGGCACCCGGGGGTCCAGCAGGGCGGCCAGGGTCTCCCAGGCATAGGGGCTGCCATAGACGGCCAGGCCCGCCAGCCGGCCGGCGGCCTGGAGCTGGCGGATCACCGCGGGCCAGGGATCCGCCCCGTCGGCCCGGCCGCGGAACGGATTGCCGCGTACGAACAGCTGCAGCAGCACCGGCCCATCGCCCAGCCGCTCCAGGACCAGGGGGGCTTCGCCGTCGCCGCTCCAGGGTGAAGGGCCCTGGCCGTCGATCAGGCAGGTCCGCCATCCGGCAGCGGCTGGCAGGGCCAGGGCCGGGGCACCCGCCGGCAGGAAGGGGCAGGCCAGGCTGTTGTCGAGGCGGATCAGGTTCACCCCGGGGCCGCCGGGCACAGGGCCCCGCCCCCGCGACACCAGGCTGCGCCGCACCAGCTCCAGGGCCAGCGCCTGGTCGGGGGGCGCTGGGCCGTTGCTGAGGGCGCCCAGGGGGGCTGGAGCGCTGTCTCCACCGTCGGCGGAGCAGCGCTCCAGGGCCCGGCGGCGGCGCTGCTGGCTGGCCCGCAGTTGCTCCAGGCTGAGCCGGCCGCTGGCCACGGCCGCCACGATGGCCTCGATCGCCCCGTCCGCATCCTCCGGCATCAGCACCAGGTCCGCCCCTGCCTCGAGGGCCAGCACCGCGGCCTCCGAGGGGCCATAGCGGCCGGCGATCGCCTCCATCACCAGGGCGTCGGTGACGATCAGCCCCTCGAAACCGAGCTGCTGGCGCAGCAGCCCCGTGAGCACCGCCCGCGACAGGGTGGCCGGGTGGTCGGCGTCGATGGCCGGCAGCAGCAGGTGGGCGGTCATCACCGCGGCCACCCCCGTCGCGATCGCCTCCCGGAAGGGCGGCAGCTCCACCGCCTCCAGGCGTTCGCGGCCGTGGGGGATCAGGGGCAGCTCCAGGTGGGAGTCGCTGGCGGTGTCACCGTGGCCGGGGAAGTGCTTGGCGCAGGCGAGCACGCCTTCGGCCTGGACGCCGCGGCAGAAGGCGGCCGCCAGGGCTCCGGCCGTGGCCGGGTCCTCCCCCCAGGCCCGCACGTTGATCACCGGGTTGGCCGGGTTGTTGTTGACATCGCAGACCGGGGCGAGCACCCAGTTGAGTCCCAGCTGGCGGGCCTCCCGGCCCGTGCAGGCCCCGTAGCGCCGGGCCAGATCGATGGCCAGGGCGGGATCCTCGGCATGGATCCGGGCCAGGGCCAGGGGCGGCACCAGCCAACTGGCCCCCTCGAAGCGCTGGCCCACCCCCTCCTCCACATCGGCGCAGAGCAGCAGGGGGGCGCCGGCCCAGGCCTCCAGCTGGCGGGTGCGCTGACGCAGTTCGGCGGCGCACCCGCCCAGCAGGATCACCCCGCCCACCCCGCGCTGCAGCAGGCGCTGCAGCGCGGCGTTGTCCAGTTCCCAGCGGGGGTAGCGCCGCTGGGGGTCCGCCAGATGGCCGCTGCAGCGCACCACCAGCAGTTCGGCGGCCAGCCGATCCAGGACCTGGGGCGGATCGAAGCGGTCAGCCATGGGCGGGATCAGCTGTCGCTGTCGGTGTCAGCCGCCGGATCCGCTTCGTCGGCCCCAGCCTGCGGCTCCTCCCGCTCACGCCGCTCGGTCTCCAGGCGCTGCAGCAGTCCCAGCACCGTGTTGCCCTTCTCCAGACCCCGGTCGAGGACGAACACCACCTCCGGGGTGCGGCGCATCTTGAGGCGCCGGCCCAGCTCCCCCTTCACATAGGTGGACGCCGCCTGCAGGCCCGCCATCGCCACCTCGCGATCCTCGGCGCTGCCGAAGATGCTCACGAAGATCCGGCAGTGCTGCAGGTCGCCGGCCACCTCCACGTTGGTGACGCTGACCATGCCGTGGTGGACCCTTTCGTCCTTGATGCCGCTCATCAGCAGCTCGCTCACCTCGCGGCGGATCAGGGCCGCCACCCGTTCCACCCGTCGGCTCTGGGCCATGACTACGACAGCGGTGCCGACTGCACCATGGCACGCAGCACCAGGGTGAGGCTGACCAGTCCGCTGATCAGGGCGCCGACCAGCGCCACCGCCGTCACCGGGTTGCTGCGGCGCCGGGCCAGGGGCTCGAACACCGAGTTGAACACCCCCAGGCTGAAGGCGATCAGGTAGCGCGGATAGCGCGTCACATTGACGAAGAAGTCCTTCATGGCCTCGGCGACGGTCCTGGACGGATGCTGGCTACTCTGCCGCCCGGGGCCACGCCCAGCCGGCCCGGAGGGTCCATGGAGCTGCATCAGTTCAGACATTCCGCCTTCTGCGAGAAGGTGCGGTTGCTCCTGGCCCGCAAGGGACTCGAAGCCACCATCGTCGAGGTGACCCCCGGCCTGGGGCAGCTGGAGCTGTTCCGGCTCTCCGGGCAGCGGCAGGTGCCGGTGCTGGTGGATGGGGGCGAGGTGATCGCCGATTCCACCGCCATCGCCCTGCATCTGGAGGCCAGCCATCCGGAGCCGCCCCTGCTGCCGGCTGATCCGGTCGCCCGCGCCCGGGTGCTGCTGCTGGAGGACTGGGCCGACACCGCCCTGGCCCGCGGCGCCCGTCTGGCCCTGCTCCAGGCCGCCGCCACCGATCCGGTGCTGCGTGCCGCCCTGCTGCCCGAGGCCACCCCTGCACCCCTGCGGGATCTGGTGGGGGCCCTGCCCGGCGGCCTGATCGGCTCCGCCACCGAGGCGATGCGCGACCTGCTCGGGCCCTGTGAGGTGCGCCAGCTGCACCGCAGCCTCGAGCAGCTCGCCCTGCTGGTCAGCGAGCGCCCCTATCTGGAGGGGGATGGCCTCACCCTGGCCGATATCGCCGTGGCGGCCCAGCTGTACCTGCTGAAGTTCCCTGCCTGTGCCGGTGCCCCCCTGGCGGGCCGCGGGGTGGAGGGCATCGCCGACAACCCGGTGCTGGAGCCCCTGTTCGCCTGGCGCGACCGGGTGCACGCGGCGGTGGGTCGGGGCTGAGGTCCCCCCGAACTCCCTGTCCTCCCCCTCCCGGCAGGATGGGGGTCGCCGCTGTTCTGGATGTGTCCGATCCCCTGCTGCGGGAGCTCGACCATTACGTGGTGCTGGAGCCTGGCAAGGGCGACATCATCCTCAGCGCCGCCGAGACCCTTGATTGGCTGGCCGGCCACCTGGCGGCCCTGGCCGAGCCCCCGGCCGACCTGGCCGATCTGGCCGACCCCGAGGCCCGGGCCGGCCGGCTGCTGGACACCGCCTGCGAACTGGAGCTGGCCCCGGGCCGCGCGATCCAGTGGTTCGCCGTACGGCTGGAGCCGCCGACCTGAGCGCCTGCCTGCCGCTCAGTTGAGCGAGGGGCGGGCCTGCCCGTCGGCGTCCTGCAGCCGGACCGGGTCGGCCGGAGCCCAGGCTGGGTCGCGCAGCACCGAGGGCAGGGCGTCCAGCACCTGCAGGGCCACCGCAGATGGGAGACCCCCCTGCTGGGCCACGGTCAGGTCGGCCTGGGCGTAGAGGGGCCGGCGGTCGTGCAGCAGCGCCTCCAGTCTGGCGGCGGGATCGGGGGTATCGAGCAAGGGCCTGGGGGTGGGGTCGGCGGACAGCCGGCGCAGCAGCTCCTGTGCGGGAGCGTCGAGCCACACCACGACCCCCTGGCGCATGTGGCCCCAGTTCTCCGGCCGGGTCACCGCCCCGCCGCCGGTGGCCACCACCAGGGAATGCCAGCTGGCGATGCCGTTGAGAACGGCGGTCTCCAGGGCGCGGAAGCCGTCCTCCCCGTCGCTGGCGAAGATCTCCGCGATCGGTCGGCCCGCGACCTCCGCCAGGGCGGAATCGGCATCGATGAAGCGATAGCCGAGGGCCTCGGCCAGGGGGCGTCCCACGGCGCTTTTGCCAGCCCCCATCATCCCCACCAGGTAGATGTTCAGGCCATCGAGACGGCGGGCCAGGTCCCGGTGCGAGGGGCGGGGCGGGGCGTCATCGGCTGGGGCCATGGGTTCGCGGTCAGCGGCGGTCCGGACCCCGTTTCTAGGATGGGCGTCCCCTGGGCCTCGGCGATGACCGCAACCCGGTTGACCGCCCCTCCGGCGGCACCCTCCCCCACCACCGCCGCCCACGGGCGTGGCCGCCTCTGCGTGATCACCCGCCGGGCGACCTTCAGTGCCAGCCACCTCTACCGGCTGCCGGAACTCGACGACGCCGAGAACGCCCGCAGATTCGGCCGCTGCAGCCTGGCTCCCGGCCACGGCCACAACTACGAGCTCACCGTGGCGATGGGCGGCCCGCTCGACGCCGACGGCATGGTGCTCAACCTCTCCGACGTCAAGCACGCTATCCGTCGGGAAGTCACCGATCCCCTCGACTTCCGTTTCCTCAACGAGGTCTGGCCCGAGTTCGACCTCTCCCGGCCCGAGGGGCGGCTGCCCACCACCGAAGCCCTGCTGCTGGCCATCCGCCAGCGCCTGGCCCCCCATCTGCCGCTGGTGGCCCTGCGCCTCCACGAACACTCCAACCTCTGGGCCGACGTGCTCTGCGGTCCCTCCATCAATCCCATGGAAGCCTTCCTCTCGATCCGCACCCACTTCGCCGCGGCCCACCGCCTGGCGCGCCCCGAGCTCAGCCAGAGCGAGAACGAGGCGATCTACGGCAAGTGCGCCCGCCCCCACGGCCACGGCCACAACTACCTGCTCGACATCACCGTGCGGGGTCCGATCGATGGGCGCACCGGCATGGTCTGTGACCTGGCCGAGCTGCAGCAGCTGGTGGCCGACCTGGTGGTGGAGCCGTTCGACCACACCTTCCTGAACAAGGACGTGGAGCACTTCGCCGGCTGCGTTCCCACCGCCGAGAACATCGCCCTCCACATCGCCGACCTGCTCAGCGCCCCCATCGCCGCCACCGGGGCCCGGCTGCACAAGGTACGCCTGCAGGAGAGCCCCAACAACGCCGCTGAAGTTTTTGCCGAGACCCCCCAGCTGGAGATGGTCCCGGCGGCGCTTGATGCCCTCGCGGCCGTTTGAGTCCGGCGGCAACGGTGGACCCCCGCCGAAGCGACCCGCGGCCCGAGCTGCGGCTCGTGCTGGCCGTCAGCCTCGATGGCCGCCTCGCGCCAGCCGAAGGGGGGGCAGCCCAGCTGGGGGGCGTCGCTGATCGGGCGGTGCTGGAAGAGGCCTTGGCTTGGGCCGATGCCGTGCTGGTGGGTGCCGAGACACTGCGGCGCCACGGGAGCACCTGCCTGATCCACAACCCTGGTCTGCTTGAGGCCCGCCGCTCCCAGGGCCGTCGCGCCCAACCGATCGCCATCGCAGTCAGCCGCAGCGGCAGCTTCCCCGACGCCTTGCCCTTCTTCCGCCAGCCCCTGGAGCGTTGGCTCCTGCAGGCCGCCCCGCGGCCCCCCGCCGCCCCTGCCGAGGGCTTCGAGCGTCACCTGCCCCTGGAGGGCTGGGGCAAGGCCCTGGCGGCCCTGGCGGCCCTGGGCCAGCGGCGCATCGCTGTGCTGGGGGGGGCTCAGCTGGCGGCGGCCCTGGCGGCCGAGGACCTGCTCGATGAGCTCCAGCTCACCGTGTGTCCCCGCCTGCTGGGCGGCCCCCACGGCTGGCTGCCGCCTGACGCCTGGGTGGCCCCGGAGGCCCGGACGGGCTGGCGGCTGGTGGAGCACCGGGCGCTGCCGGGGGAGGAACTGCTGCTGCGCTGGCGGCGGCCCGGGGTTCAGGGCGTGACCTCCTGAAGGCCGTAGCTGCCGAAACGCCTGCCGAGCTCCCGCAGCGGCATGTCCCGAAGGCTGTCGGTGGGCAGGCCGAACATCCTGGCCAGGCAGCGCTTGACCACCACTTCGCTGTCATCGCCGAAGCGGCCGCTCACCATCTCGGTGAGCACCCCCAGGCTGCGGCCGCTGTTGTCGGTTTCCTCGATCAGGCACTTGCTGGTGGGCACCGCCAGCTTGCGACAGGGATCCTGAAGGCTCTTCTCCAGATCCGCCCGGCCAGCGGAGACCGTCTCCACGCAGACCCGGGTCAGCTGGTTCTCGAGCTGGGGACGCAGCAACATCAGCACCGGCCGCAGCAGCCCGGCCCTGGCGGGCGCCGCAGGCACGACAAGCGCCGCAGCGGCCGTCAGCAGCACCAGGATCCGCAGGGGCTTGGCCATGGCGGGGGAAGGACGCTCGGTCGCAGGGAATCAACCGTTAGTTTTGCGCCTGCCCCCTCCCCACTGCGTTGCCAGCGGCCATGGCCGAGCTGCAAGTCCGCTGGCATCAGGCAACGCAGGAGGTTCCGGAAGACCAGTGGCAGGCTCTGGTTGGGGGCACCAGCGAGGCCTCAACCGAGACTGTGGATCGCCCCTTCTACGGCTGGCGCTGGCTGCACCACCTGGAGGCCAGCGGCAGCATCGTGCCCCGCCAGGGCTGGCAGGCCTGCCATCTGGGGCTCTGGCGCGGCGGGCGGCTGGTGGCCCTGGCGCCCCTTTACCTGAAGGGCCACAGCTACGGGGAATTCGTCTTCGACCAGTCCTTCGCCCAGCTCGCCGGCCAGCTCGGCCTGCGCTACTACCCCAAGCTTGTCGGCATGAGCCCGGTGAGTCCGGTGCAGGGCTACCGCTTCCATGTGGCCCCCGGTGAGGACGCGGCGGCCCTCACGCAGCGGATGCTGGCTGAGATCGACGGCTTCTGTCGCCGGCAGGGGATCCTCAGCTGCAACTTCCTCTATGTGGATCCGGCCTGGCAGCCCCTGGCGGAGGCCGCCGGCTGCGCCCTGTGGATCAACCAGCAGAGCGAATGGCGCAACCCGGGCCATGGCGACTTCGAGGCCTATCTGGCCAGCTTCAATGCCAACCAGCGGCGCAACATCCGCCGCGAACGCCGCTCCGTGGCGGACGCGGGTCTGTCCGTCACCCCCCTGGCCGGTGAGGACATCCCGCCGCGGCTGCTGGAGCGGATGCACCGGTTCTACGAGCAGCACTGCAGCCGCTGGGGGCCGTGGGGCAGCAAGTACCTCACCGAATCCTTCTTCCAGGCGGCCGCCACCGATCTGCGCCAGCACCTGGTGATCTTCAGTGCCCATCGGGGCGATCCGATGGTGCCCCTGGCGATGTCGCTGTGTGTGCACGATGCCACCGGCCTCTGGGGCCGCTACTGGGGCAGCGACATCGAGCTCGACAACCTGCACTTCGAGGTCTGCTACTACGCCCCGATCGCCTGGGCGATCGAGCGGGGCCTGGAGAGCTTCGACCCCGGGGCCGGCGGCAGCCACAAGCGGCGACGGGGTTTCGTGGCCCAGCCCCGGGCCAGCCTGCACCGTTGGTACGACCCGCGCTTCGATGCCATCCTGCGGGACTGGCTGCCGGGCGCCAACCGGGAGATGCAGGCGGCGATCGCGGCGATGAACGCGGAGCTTCCCTTCACCGCTTCCTACGATCCCCCCCATGCACCACGACCCGAACCCCCGACAGAACCTGGATGAGACGCTCTCCCAGCGCTTCATCCACCTTGATGCGGCGGGCTACTTCCTGATCAAGGTGGATGTCGCCGCCGGTGAGCTGGTGGCCGAGCACTACGCCAACGGCATCGATGAACGGGGCCTGGCCACCGACCCCGACACCGGTGAAGTGCTGAGCTGCCGGGGCGGCGACCCGCGGGCGCCCCGGGCCGTGTACCGGGGCCGCAGTGCCAAGGAGCTCGGGATCGCCCTGACCGAGGGAGACGGCCCCCACCCCCTCTCGCGGCTCGACCATGCCCTCTATCTGGGCCGGGAGCTCCAGAAGGCGGAGCATTGTCTGGTGGCGGGCCTGCCCTACGTGCAGGACTAGCACCACCCCGCCCGGGCTCCCCAGGTTCGGATTCAGCCGGCGGCGACGAGACGGCAGCGGCCGTCCATCATCAAGGCCCCGCGCCCACCCCCCTTCTGCATGGCGTTTTCCTGGAAGGTGAGGGTGCGGCGGTCGATCGTGGTGTGGTGCTCCACGTCGTGGTGCTGGTCGGGATGCAGAACCGTCGGGGGCTTCAGGGCCGCGAGTCCCGGAAGCGGCTGGCCGGTCGGGGCATGGCCCATGGCCACCTCATCGCCGTCGTTGTCAGAGAGGTGGAAGTTGTTGGATTCCTTCTCCAGAAAGGTGATCCGGTCGCGGGAACTTTTCACCGGCAGGGTCTGGCCGTCGGCGAAGCGCACCCGATCGTCCCCCCGCCCCACATCCACGCGGAAGTCGATCTGCCCGGTGGGATCGTCCCGGTGGCGGCAGATCATCGACTGGGGGCCCAGGGGATCCCAGCGGCTCAGGGCCAGGCCCAGCAGGCCACATCCGGCGAGGACCGCCAGAGCCGACGTGCGGGTGAGCAGACCCTTCGGGCCAGGCGGCTTCGGCATCACTGCGTCAGAGATGCAACACCTTGACCGTACTCCCGGTGCCTGATGCCGCCCAGCAGGCTGTCTCCAGCCCCGATCTCTCCAGGACGGCTGGAGTTCTAGGCGGGCTGGAGCTCCCGGGTGGTTTCGCGGGATCCCTCGGGCGGTTCCGGGGGCAGGGCGGCGAGCTGGTCCTGGATCTCGCGGGTCACCACGCCCCGATACTCCTGGAAGTGCTCGTTGTGGGCGAGGGTGACCAGGAACTGCTCCAGGTTGTTGGGGTTGCGGCGGGCGATGGTGAACAGGGAACGCCAGAAGCGACCGCGGGTGTCGCGCTTGAGACCCTGACGCCAGATCACGATCAGCAGGGCGCGCACATCGGTCCAGCTGGGCAGGCTGGCCTTGCCGAAGGCCGCCGCCGGCACGTACTGCTGCCAGCGGGGCTGGCCCATCTTCAGGTAATAGTGCGTGACCCGGTCGATGTAGGCGTTCGGCTCGTAGAGGCGGCAGAAGGCGTCGACGTACTCGTTGGCGATCTGGCGGATCGGCCGGGTGGGCACGAAGTTGAGCAGGTTGGTCTGGTTGACGCCCTTGGCGTCGGTTTTCTCCTGGACCAGCCGGCCTTCCTTCTCGAGGCGATGCCAGAGGCCGGTGTTGGGCAGGGCCTGCAGCATGCCCATCATCGCGGCGGGGATGCCGGTGCGGCTGACGAACTCGACGATGCGATCGCCGGCTCCCTGCTTCTCGCCGTCGAAGCCGATGATGAAGCCGGCCATGACCCGGATCCCGTAGGAGGTGATCCGGTCCACCGATTCCTCCAGGGAACTGCGGGTGTTCTGCAGCTTGCGGGCCGTCTCCAGGCTGGCCTCGTCGGGGGTCTCGATGCCCAGGAAGACGCTGTCGAAGCGTGCCTCGGCCATCATCAGCATCATCTCTTCGTCGGAGGCGAGGTCCACCGACGCCTCGGTGGCGAAGCTGAAGGGGTAGCCGTGGGCGATCTGCCAGCGCTTGATCTCCGGAAGCAGCAACTTGGCGTTGCGCTTGTTGCCGATGAAGTTGTCGTCGACCAGGAAGATCGAGCGGCGCCAGCCGAGGTCGTAGAGGTACTGGAGCTCCGCCACCAGCTGCTCGGGAGTCTTGGTGCGGGGTTTGCGGCCGTAGAGGACGATGATGTCGCAGAACTCGCACTGGAAGGGGCAGCCGCGCGAGAACTGGACCGACATCGAGTCGTAGGCCTCCAGTTCCAGCAGATCGAAGCGGGGAATGGGGGTGCCGGTGACGTCGGGCTTCTCCCCTTCGGCACTGAAGCGCCCCTGGCGTTCGCCGCGCTCGATCGCCTCGATGAACATCGGCAGGGTGATCTCCCCTTCGTCAAGCACCTTGAAATCGGCCAGCTGCAGCTCAGGGGCATCCGGGGTGGAGCTGGCGAAGGGGCCACCCACCGCCACCGGCAGGCCCCGCTGCTTGGCCTTGGCGATCTGGGCGGCCATGTCGGCCTTCTGAACGATCATCCCCGAGATCACCACCAGTTCGGCCCATGTCCACTCGGCCTCAGTTACCTCGCGGACGTTGCGGTCGACGAGCTTCATCTCCCAGGTCTGGGGCAGCAGCGCCGCCACCGTGACCATGCCGAGCGGGGGAAGGAGAACCTTGCGGTTCACCAGCTCGAGAATCTTTTCGTAGCTCCAGAACGTTTTCGGGAACTCGGGATAGATGAAGAGAGTGCGCATGCTGCAGGTGCTTGGGGGATGGTCCGGGGCGGATGGTCCGTGGGCGATAGCGCGGCTGCGGCAGGGGCTCGGGCTGATTCCGCTGCGCCGCAACCCTAGGCGGTTTCGGTAAATGTTCGATGGTTCTACCCCCTCCTCCCCTGGCCTGGGGCCGGAAGGGGGCGGATCCTCTGCTGTAATGATGGCGTTCCTCGCAGCAGCGTCCGTGGGTGTGGTGATCTATCTGGCGCTCGTTGGTGGCGGGCTGACCGCCGCCTTCCTGGCCACTGTGGTGCTGAAGGGCGTCAGGCTGATCTGAGCCGCAGCGCACCTTTGCGCCCCAGCTCCAGCATCCCCACCACCAGCCCCAGGCCGCCGAGCAGGGCGAAGGTGGACGGCAGCCCCACGGTCATCGCCAGGGCGGCAGCCACCAGCCCGCTCACGCCACCGCCGCCGAGAAAGGCGATCTGCCCCAGACCGGCCATGCGGCCGCGCAGGGCCATCGGGGCCCCCACCTGCAGGATCAGGTTCGAACCGGCCAGCAGGCCGGCAGTCCCGGCCCCCAGCAGCAACGCCATCGCCAGGGCGGCCGGCCCCCCCGAAACCGCGGCCATCCCCAGCTGGGCCAGAGCCACCGCCACGGCGCACCCCCCCAGCAGCAGCGCCGGCCGTTCACTCAGGGCGCGACTGTTGCGTTGCAGCACCACCCCGCCGACGATGCTGCCGGCCGCCAGCACGCTGGTGAACAGGCCGAGGGCCTGCGGGGACGGCCCGATCACCTCAGCGGCGATCAGGGGCGCCAGGCCCGGATGGAAGAAGCCCACCAGGCAGGCCACGGTGGTGAAGCGCAGCACGTGGCGCAGGGTCGGGCCGCAGCCGCGCCAGGCGGCCCCGAGGCTGGCGCCGGCGCCCCCGGCGCTGCCCTGCTCCAGCTCCCGGTGCGGCCGCAGCAGCCAGATCACGGTGGCGATCGGGAGCAGGTATGAGGCCGCATCGATCGCCAGGGCCATGGCGGGCCCGGAGAGCGCCACGAGCCAGCCCCCCAGGGGAGGACCCACCAGCTTGCCGACGTTGAAAACGACCGAGAAGCTGGCCAGATAGGGGGCCACCTGCTCCGGTCGTTCCACCAGCAGCGAGCAGTACTTGCTGCGGGCCGTCAGCTCGAAGGAACTGGAGACGCCCACCACCAGGGTGCTGAGCAAGAGCAGCACCACCTGAGCCACCCCCTGGAGCAGGGGAATGGCCAGGGCCCCCAGGGCCGCCCCGGCGAACAGGCCCCACTGGGAGCGGATCAGCACCCGCTCGCAGCCCAGCCGATCCGTGAGCACCCCCGCCCGGCCGCTGACCACCAGGCTCGGCAGGGCCAGGGCGGCGAAGTGCAGGGCGAGCAGCAGCGGATTGCCTGTGCCGGCCATCAGAATCCAGCCCTTGGCTGTCAGCCCGGCGAAGGAACCGGTGGTGCTCAGGCCGGAGGCAAGCAGAAACAGGGGGCGCTGGCGCCGCTGCAGCCAGCCGTCTCCGCTGCCGGGACTCAAGCCCGGCTCCGCGTCGCCGCCAGGGCGTCGCTCACCATGGCGCCGGCCCCCACCACCTCGCCGCGCAGGTCATAGGTGTCGGCGGCCGTGATCCGCACCGGCACCATCGTGCCCGGAGCGGCGCACAGCCCCCCCTCGCCGGGGCTCACATGAACCTCCCCGTCCACGTCGGGGGCGAAGCGGGCGCAGCGGCCCAGCATCGCGCCGCTGGTGGGGTTGTCCTGCTCGATCAGCACGTCCACGATCCGGCCCACCGAGGCGGCGTTGCGCTCGGCGGCGATGGGCTGCTGGAGGGCCATCAGCCGGTCCCGCCGCTCGCTGGCGACCTCGGCGGGCACCGGATCCGGCAGATCGGCGGCGGCGGTGCCGTCCTCGGGGGAGAAGGTGAACACGCCCACATGGTCGAAGCGCTGCTCGGCCACGAAGGCCAGCAGGTGCTCGAAGTGCTCCTCGGTTTCCCCGGGGAAGCCGACGATGAAGGTGGTGCGCAGCACGGCGTCGGGCAGCTGGTCGCGGATGCGCTGCAGCAGGGCGCCGTTGACCCCGGTCTGCCAGGGACGGTTCATGGCCCGCAGCACCTCCGGGTGGCTGTGCTGCAGGGGGAGATCCAGGTAGGGCAGCACGTTGGGGACGTCCCGGTAGGCGGCCAGGACGGGCTCGGTGAGACCGGTGGGGTAGGCGTAGTGGACCCGGATCCAGGGGATCTCCACCTCCCCCAGGGCCCGCAGCAGGTCGTCGAGGCGGGGCCTGCCGTAGAGATCCAGCCCGTAGTTGGTGGTGATCTGGCTGATCAGGATCAGCTCCTTCACCCCCTGTTCGGCCAGCTGGCGGGCCTCCGCCACGATCGATTCGATCGGTCTGGAGCGCTGGTCGCCCCGCAGCCGGGGGATGATGCAGAAGGCGCAGCGGTAGTCGCAGCCTTCGGCCACCTTCAGGTAGGCCACCGCCTCGGAGGTGGTGCGGTAACGGGGCAGGTGCTCGTCGCCCACGAAGGTCGGCACCGGGCTCACCCGGTTGACCCGCTCGCCGGCCTCCACCCGCTGCAGCACCTCGACGATGTGCTGGTAGTCGCCGGTGCCGACGATGGCCTTGGCCTCCGGCAGCGAATCGAGAAGTTCCTGCTGGAAGTGCTGGGCCAGGCAGCCGGCGATGATCAGTTCCTTGCCCTGTTCCGCCAGTTCCACCAGGGTGCGGACCGACTCGGCGCGGGCGTCCTGGATGAAGCTGCAGGTGTTGACCACCACCACCCGTGCGTCGCTCTCATCGGCGCTGACCCCGTAGCCCGCCTCGGCCAGCAGCCCGAGCATGTGTTCGGTGTCCACCCGGTTCTTCTCGCAACCCAGATGGGTGAAGGCCACGGTGGGCCGTTCTCGGCCGGGCTGGGGGGGCATGGTGCTGCGGGAGAAAGGGGGTGACGGGCCTGCGGC
The DNA here is from genome assembly GCF_034931325.1 of Cyanobium gracile UHCC 0139. GTDB lineage: Bacteria > Cyanobacteriota > Cyanobacteriia > PCC-6307 > Cyanobiaceae > Cyanobium > Cyanobium gracile_B. The sequence continues at coordinate 26,929 of NZ_JAYGHX010000016.1, forward strand.
CCGCTGGGGCCGGGCGGCAAACGCCGACCTCCACCCTATGCAAGCCCCCGCGGCTGCGAGAATCGCACCGAGATCCGTCGGTCCCCGTGACTTCCACCCGCCTCGCCAGTCGCCTCACGAGTCGCCGCCGCCCCGAGCCGGGTCGCCGCTGGGCGCGGGTGGTCATGGCCGTCCTGGCCACCATCGGCGTGATCGACACCGCCGCGATCACCCTCAACCGCTGGGGGGTCATTGGTGACCTCAGCTGCCCCGGTGGTGCCGAGGGCTGCGACAAGGTCCTCAACAGCCCTTGGGGAAGTGTCTTCGGCCAGCCCCTGTCCCTGTTCGGCTTCCTCGCCTACGGTGCGGTGCTGGTGATGGCGGTGCTGCCGCTGCTGCTGAAGGGCGAGGCCCGCACCTCCGTGAACGGTCTCAGCTGGTGGGGCCTGTTCCTGCTCAGCGCCGGCATGGCGATCTTCAGCCTGGTGCTGGTGGGGGTGATGGCCTTCCAGATCAAGGCGTTCTGCACCTTCTGCCTGATGTCGGCCGCCATCAGCCTGACGCTCTTCGTGCTCAGCCTGATCGGGGGCGAATGGGAGGACACCGGCGCCCTGCTCTTCCGGGGCGTGCTCACGGTGCTGGCCGTGGGCCTGATCGGCCTCGGCTGGGCCACCTCCCTCAACCGACCTGAGTCGGCCACGGGCCCGGGGATGCCGATCCCTGTCACCTCCACCAGCACGCCGGCCACGATCGCCCTCGCCGACCATCTCACCGCCACCGGAGCGGTGATGTACTCGGCCTACTGGTGCCCCCACTGCCACGACCAGAAGCAGCTCTTCGGCAAGGAGGCTTCCGCGAAGCTCAAGATCATCGAATGCGCCCCCGACGGTCAGAACAACCAGGCCGCCCTCTGCGCCAGCAAGAACATTCAGGGCTTCCCCACCTGGGAGATCAAGGGCCAGCTCGATTCCGGCCAGAAGACCCTCGCCCAGCTCGCCGCCCTGAGCGGCTACAAGGGCCCGATCGCCAACTGAGCCGCGCTCTCTCACGCCTGATCCTGTCGCTTCACTCCAGCCCCACCGGGCTGGTGAAGGGTGAGCGCCCCCGCAGCTGGAGCGTGTGGCGCCGCCAGAACGGCTGGGGCGCCGGGGCATCGGTGCGGTGATGGCCGCCGCGGCTCTCGGTCCGGAAGGCGGCGGCCTCCATCAGCAGCTCCGCCAGCACCAGCCGCTGGCGCAGGTCCTGCAGCAGCAGCAGACGGCGGCTCTGGTCCGGCGTCAGCGACAGTTCCTGGTTGTGGGGCAGATCATGGGCCCGACGTAGCAGGGGGGAGCGTTCATGGCCGGAGCGCTCCCAGCGCACCCGTCGCATCGCGCCGATGAGATCGACGCCGCGGCGCTCCACGCCGGCCACCTGCCAGCAGAGGCGGCGCAGGTCGGCGATCGCCGCGATCAGGGCGGCCTCATCGGGGCCCGAGCGCGCTTCGGCCTCGCTCAGGGCCGGGGCCTCGCAGGGGCCGTCCAAGGGGGCGGGGGGAAGGGTCTGGGGCTGCAGACGGCGCAGCCGGCGGGCGAAGACGAGGCATTCCATCAGCGAGTTGCTGGCCAGCCGGTTGGCCCCGTGCACACCGGTGCTGGCCACCTCCCCCACCGCGTAGAGGCCCCTCAGGCTGGTGGCGGCCTCCAGGTCGGTGCCGATGCCCCCCATCCAGTAGTGGGCCGCAGGGGCCACCGGAATCGGGGCGTCGCCGGGGGCCAGCCCCAGCTCCCGGCAGCGGCGCAGGATGGTGGGGAACTGGCGCTCCAGCCGTTCGCGACCCACCGGCCGCAGGTCGAGCCACAGGTGGGTGACCCCCTGCTCGGCCATGCAGCGGGCCAGGGCGCGGCTCACCTGGTCCCGCGGCGCCAGATCGCCCCCCTCCAGGCGGGCCACCGGTGAGCGGCCCGCGTCATCGAAGAGCCGGGCCCCTTCGCCGCGCACCGCCTCGCTGATCAGGAAGTGGGGGGCGTCCGGCAGCATCAGCGCCGTGGGGTGGAACTGCACGAATTCCAGATCCCGCACCCGGGCGCCGGCGCTCCAGGCCATGGCGACCCCGTCGCCGCTGGCCTGGGCCGGGTTGGTGGTGTGGGCGAACAGATGGCCGCCGCCGCCGCTGGCCAGCACCACCGCCCCGGCCCGCAGCCAGCGCAGCCGGTCGCCTTCGAGCACCTGCAGGCCAAGGCACTGGCCGTTCTCCACCCACAGCTGCAGGGCGGGGATGCCCTTGCGCTGCTCCAGGCCGGGGCGGCGCCGCACCTCCCGCTCCAGGGCATCCACCAGGGCGCCCCCGGTGCGGTCCTGGGCGTGGAGCACGCGGCGGTGGCTGTGGGCCGCTTCCAGGGTGGTGCTCAGACCCTGGGGGGTGCGATCGAAGTCCATGCCCAGCTGCACGAGGCGCTCGACGCAGGCCGGCGCCTCCCGCACCAGCACGTCCACCGCGGCTGGATCGCAGAGCCCGGCGCCGGCCTTGAGGGTGTCGGTGATGTGGCTGGCGAAGCTGTCGTCGGCTCCGGTCACCGCGGCGATGCCGCCCTGGGCCCAGCGGCTGGCCGACGGGGGGGAGCTGGATTTGCTCAGCAGCAGCACCCGCAGCTGGGGGGGCAATTCCAGGCAGGTCATCAGGCCCGCGGCACCACTGCCGACCACCACCACGTCCCAGTGGGTTGCCATGCGCGGATCCGGCTCATCCAAGCGGCTGGTTCACCCCTTCGCACCGTGCCTTCTGCAGCCGAGCCTATGGGACGGACGGCGGCGGGCCTGCGGCCACAAAAAAACCGCCGTGGGAACGGCGGTTGCGAAGGGGCGGGGCAGGAGCTCCTGGAGCTCAGCGATACACGCCGTCGTTGATGCGATCGAAGCCTTCGTTGAGGGCGATCGCCGGGGGGGTCACGGTGAAGTTGTCCTTGTACTTGTTGAACAGCTCCCGCTGGCGGTCGGTCAGGTCCAGTTGCAGAACGTCGTCGACGCTGTCGTAGGGCCCGCCCAGAACGATCTTGCCGGCCAGGGTCGGATACATGCCGGGGTACTGCTGGAACCGGCGCACCGAGGCGTTGTTGAGATCCACCTTGCCGACGCTCTCGGCGAGCTTGTCGTCGATCTCGTTGCGACGCTCCGCAGCGAGGGCGGCACCGGGCAGAAGCAGGGTCACGAGCAGACCGGCCAGGACCACACCACTCATCAACCAGGCAAGCAGCCGCTTCATCACGACACTCCTTAGGGGGATAGAACCAGGGGACCCTGGCAGGGACAGGGCGGTGATCCGCAGATCACCCGTGCAACGTTACAGAAACCCCTCGGGTCTCCCTGCGCCGGCGGCCGCGCTTTTGCAGTTCTTCAGATCAGGCCGCTCAGGTGGGGGGCCAGCAGGGCGGCCCCCAGGAACAGGCCATCGACGGCCAGGGTGGTGCCCACGGCCGCGGCGGCCACCCGCCAGGGGCCGCCCAAAGACCAGAGGCGGCGGCAGAGGACCAGCAGCAGGCCCGCCGCCAGAGCGATCAGGGCCAGGGGCCAGGGCTGCAGGACCTGGAGGGCGGCGCCCTGGAGCAGGAGCGGAGCTTGGGTGAGGGGGGCGTTGAGCACCCGGGGCCAGAGGTCCATGAGGCCGGCGGCCGCCATCACCCCATCGGTGCTGGCGGTGCCGAGCAGGGAGCCGAGGTAGAAGGCGCCCGCCAGGCGCCAGCGGCCGCCCAGGCCAGCCACCGCCAGGGGCAGGGCGAAGGCCTCGATCGGCAGATGCATCACCGGATGGAGCCGGAACCAGCCCCAGAAGAGGCAGCCCCCCAGCCAGCTGCCGCTGAAGCCCACCAGCAGCACGCCCAGCTGCCGCCACGGGCCCTGGCCGTGGCGCTCCAGCAGCAGGGCGAAGGCCATCAGGGGGACGGTGAACAGGGTCGCCGCCATCGGCGCGGAGCGCACCCAGGGGGCCTGCAGGAACACCGGCACGGTGACCAGCAGGGCGGCGGCGAGCGGCAGCACAGCCGCGTGCGGGACAGCGCCGAGCCGCAGGTCCGGGAGGGCCTCGGAACGGGCGGAAAGGGTGGGTGGGACCCCGAGCACCTGGTTGTGAAGAAAGTTGTGCAACCTTAAGGGGGTGGAGGGGTGCTTCCGTGACCCGTCCGGCCATAGGGTCAGCCCCAGTATCGGCTCCCCCCATGCCGCTGGTCGCCACGGCCGCCGCCCTGCCCCTGGTCGAGGCCTGCTGGCACGCCTTCGTTCTGGGGGTCGTGCAGGGGCTGACGGAGTTCCTGCCGATCAGCAGCACGGCCCACCTCAAGGTGGTTCCGGTGCTCCTGGGCTGGGGTGACCCCGGGGTGGCCTTCACCGCCGTGATCCAGCTCGGCAGCATCGCCGCCGTGCTCGGCTATTTCCGCAAGGATCTGGCCGAGGTGGGCAGGGGAGTGGCCCGGGCCTTCCGCCATGGCCAGTGGAACGACCCGCCGGCCCGTCTGGGGGTGGCGATCGTGCTGGGCACCGTGCCGATCCTGCTGGCGGGCCTGGCCATCAAGGTGCTGCTGCCCGGCTACGAGACCTCCCCCCTGCGCAGCCTGACCTCGATCGCCATCGTCTCGATCGTGATGGCCCTGCTGCTGGCGGTCGCTGAGTTGGTGGGCCGCCGTCGTCGGCTGCTGGAGGCCGTCACCCCCCGCGACGGCCTGCTGGTGGGACTCGCCCAGGCCCTGGCCCTCATCCCCGGGGTGTCCCGCTCGGGCAGCACCCTGACGGCGTCACTGTTCGATGGCTGGCAGCGCTCCGACGCGGCCCGCTTCTCCTTCCTGCTGGGCATTCCCGCCATCACCCTGGCCGGCCTGGTGGAACTGAAGACGGCCTTCGGCTCGGTCGAGACCGGCGGTGTGATTCCGATGCTGGTGGGCATCGCCGCGGCGGCGGTGGTCTCCTGGCTGGCGATCGCCTGGCTGCTGCGTTTCCTCCAGCAGAACAGCACCTGGATCTTCGTCGGCTACCGGCTGCTGTTCGGTCTGGTGATCCTGCTGGGCTTCCGGGGGCTGGAGGGGACCAGCCCCTGAAGGGGCGGGACCGCCACACTGGAGCCAACGTCCCTTCGCCCCGCCGTCACCTCCCGTGTGGAAGGAGCCCTCCTCAGCCCTCGCCGGGCCCCCTGCCCTCGCCGGGCCGGTCACCCAGCCCCGGCCTGCCCTTGTGGCCACGGTGGAGCCGGGCTCGATCGCCGAGGAGCTGGGGTTCCAGCCCGGTGACCGCCTGCGCAGCATCAACGGCATCCGCCCGAGGGATCTGATCGACGTCCAGGTGCTGCAGGGCGAGGAGGAACTGGTGCTCGAGGTGGAGGACCCCGACGGCACCCTGCACGTGGTGGAGCTGGAGAAGGACCTGGACGAAGGGCTGGGGCTGGGCTTCAGCGAGGCCCTGTTCGACGGACTGCGCCAGTGCAACAACCACTGCCCCTTCTGCTTCATCGACCAGCAGCCGCCGGGGCGCCGCGACAGCCTCTACCTCAAGGACGACGACTACCGGCTCAGCTTCCTCTACGGCTCCTATCTCACCCTCACCAACCTCACGGCGGCCGACTGGAGCCGCATCGAGGAGCAGCGCCTCTCGCCCCTGTTCGTGTCGGTCCATGCCACCGATCCGGAGCTGCGCAGCCGTCTGCTGGTCAATCCACGGGCCGCCCTGCTGCTGGAGCAGCTGGCCTGGTTCGCCGAGCGGCGCCTCCAGATCCACGCCCAGGTGGTGGTGTGTCCGGGGCTGAACGACGGTGAGGCCCTGGATCGAACCCTCACCGACCTGGCCCGGTTCGCCAGCGGACCGTGGCCCGCCGTGCTCTCCACCGCCGTGGTGCCGGTGGGTCTGACGCGCTTCCGCCCGGCCGGCGATGCCCTCCGGCCGGTGGACCGGGAGGTGGCCCTGGAGGTGATCGCCCGGGTCGAGCGCCTGCAGCCCGCCTTCCAGGCCAGCACCGGCAGCCGTTTCGCCTGGCTCTCCGATGAGTGGTTCCTGATCGCCGGCCGGCCCCTGCCGCCGCGGGCCAGCTACGAGGATCTGCCCCAGCAGGAGAACGGGGTCGGCAGCATCCGCGCTTTCCTGGAGAATCTGGAGGGGGCCACCCGGCACCTCCCCGCCCGGATCGCCACCCCGCGCCGCTGCAGCTGGGTGGTGGGCCGCCTCGTGGCCGAGGCCCTGCAGCCGGTGGTGGAGCGGCTTAACCGGGTCGAGGGGCTGGAGCTGGTTCTCCATGGCCTGCCCAGCCCCTACTGGGGTCAGGAGCAGGTGGTCACCGGGCTGCTCACCGGCTCCGACCTGATCGAGGGCCTCCGCGGCCGGGACCTGGGGGAGGAACTGCTGCTGCCCCGGGTGATGCTGCGGGAGGGGGAGGAGGTGTTTCTCGACGACACCAGCCTCGGCGATCTGTGCTCTCGACTGCCTGTGCCGGTTCGATTGCTGGGGGGTGCGGACGATCTGGTGGCCGCCTGCCTCGGCACCCCACGGGGAGATGCTTAAGCTCTGGCTGAAGCGAACGGTCCAACGTGAGGCGCCAACCACTCCTGCTTGCGGCACTGGTGGTGCTCCCGTCGTTCGGCCTCAAGGCGCCGCCGGTGCTTGCCGAGACGGCCCCGGTCCCCGCCAGCCCGAGCCTTTCCGCCCCTCAGGCCCTGCCCCTGGCTCCTGAGGTCAAGGGTCCCAGGCCCAAGTCCAACCCCACGGTGCTGGCCCCGGCCGCCAAGGAGCTGCCCCCGGGTCTGCAGGATCTGGTGGCCCCCAACCCGCTGGCCCTGCCGGTCAAACCGTCTCAGGTGCGCATCCGGGAACTCCGCCCCCTCGGCCTGTCCGATGTGGAAACCCTGGTCGAGGTCAACAACCCCGAGCTCAAGGCGATCGCCAGCCAGGTGGAGCAGGCCCAGTCGGCCCTGCGGGCCCAGATCGCCCTCTGGTATCCCACGATCCAGCTCAACGCCAACAGCCTGCCCAGCTACACCGGGGGTCAGCAGTTCAGCAGCGCCTTCACGGGCACCGGCCAGCAGCCCGGCAACACGATCACCAGCATCTGGCGGATGTCGGCCGTGCTCCAGGCCAGCTGGGGCCTGATCAACCCCACCCGCACGCCGCAGATCGCCGCCGCCCGCGACCGCTTCGAGCAGGCCAAGAACCAGTACCTGATCGGCCTGCGGGCGCGGCGCCTGGAGGCGGCCGAGGCCTTCTTCGATCTCCAGGTCTCCGACGAGACGGTCCGCATCGGCCAGGAGTCGGTGCGCTCCTCCCTGGTGAGCCTGCGGGACGCCAAGGCCCGCTTCCAGGCCGGTGTGGCCACCAAGCTGGAGGTGCTGGAGGCCGAAACCCAGCTGGCCCGTGACCAGCAGGTGCTCACCCAGGGTCTGGCCGACCAGGCCATCGCCCGCCGTGCCCTGGCCGCCCTGCTCGACCTGCCCCAGGACGTCACCCCCACCTCAAAGGAGCCTTCCCGGGTGGTGGGTTCCTGGCTGCCGTCGCTGCAGGAGAGCATCATCGCCGCCTACGCCTTCCGCGAGGAGCTCGACAACGTCCTGCTCAACATCTCGATCGCCAACAGCGAGGCCAATGCGGCCCTGGGCGCGGCCCAGCCCTTCCTCAACATCGCCTACAGCCTCACCGGCGGCCGCACCCGGGGCGTGCAGTTCGCCAACCGCAGCACCCCGGGGGTCAACTTCGGCAACGAGGGCTGGTCGGTGGAGAACACGGTGGGTCTCAACCTCAGCTGGACCCTCTTCGACGGCGGTGCCGCCCGGGCTAACTACCGCCGCCAGAAGCAGGTGGCCCAGGAGAACTCCTTCCAGTTCGCCCAGCAGCGCGATGCGATCCGCCAGCAGGTGGAAACGAACTTCTACGAACTCGAGAAGAACAACCGCAACATCACCACCACCTCCCGCGAGGTGATCTCCACCCGGGAATCCCTGCGGCTGGCCCGGCTGCGTTTCCAGGCCGGCGTCACCACCCAGCGGGAGGTGGTCGACACCCAGCGCGACCTCACCCAGGCCGAGGTGCGTTGGTCGACCGCCATCTCCGACTACAACAAGGCCCTGGCCCGGCTGAGACGCTTCACCGGCCTCGACCAGGTCGGCCTTTGCCAGCGCCAGCCCCTGCCGGCCACCAGCCCGAGGGCGGCCGGCACCTCCGAGATCCCCGTGGAGCCCCAGCCCCTGATCCCGGCCTGCCGGGCGGGCAGCCCCACCGGGTCCGAGGCGATGCCGCCGGGGTCCTGACGCTCTTTGTCGTCTCCCCTCCGCCCCGGCCTGACCCTCCCCGCCACGGTGCGCCTGGGTCTGTTCCAGGGTTGCCTGGGCTGCCTGGCCGTCATCTTCTCGGGGCTGCTCAACCGGATCATGCTCAGTGAGCTGGGCTTCCCCGGGCTGCTGGTGGGTGGTGCCCTGGCCTTCGAGCAGTTCGTGGCCCCCTCCCGGGTCCTGTTCGGCCAGATCTCCGATGCCCACCCCCTGGCCTCCCGCCACCGCGTTCCCTATGTATGGATCGGCACAGCGGCCTTCTGCCTGCTGGCCGTGCTGTCGGTGCCGCTGATCTTCCAGGTGGGGCGCCTGCTGGAGGAGGGCAGCCAGCCCGGCCTCGCCTTCGGGATCGCCGCCCTCTGCGGGCTGTTCGCCCTCTACGGCCTGGCGATTTCCCTGGCCACCACCCCCTACCTGGCCCTGGTGATCGACCGCACCAGCGAGCAGGAGCGGCCCCGGGCGGTGAGCATCATCTGGTGCATGCTCACGGTCGGCATCGTCATCGGTGCCGTGTCCATCGGCGTGAGCCTGCGCTCCCTCGACGGCGTCAGCGATCCAGCGGTGCTCGAGGCGACCCTCTCCCGTTTCATGGCGTCCGTGGCCGGGGCGGTGATGCTGCTCACGGTGGTCGCCACCTGGGGCATGGAATCCCCCCTGCGGGAGCGCAGCGACGGGACCGTGGTGCCGCGGGAGGATGCCATCGGCCTGCGCCAGTCCTGGACCCTGATCACCTCCAGCCGCCAGGTGCTGATCTTCTTTTCCTTCCTGATCCTGTTCACCCTGGCGCTGTTCCTGCAGGATCCGGTGCTCGAGAGCTATGGCGCCCAGGTCTTTGGCATGCCGATCGCCGCCACCGCCCAGCTCAACGCCTTCTGGGGAGTCGGCACCCTGGTCGGCCTGCTGGTCGCGGGACTGTGGGTGGTGCCCCGGCTCGGGAAGATGGCCACCGCCCGCCTCGGCTGCCAGCTGATCGCCCTCTCCCTGCTGCTGCTGCTGCTGGCGGGCCTGACGGCCAGGATCCCCTTTCTGCAGGCCGTGATGGTGCTCTTCGGCCTGGCGGCCGGCATCGGCACCAACAGCGCCCTCTGCCTGATGCTCGACCTCACCCTGCCCCAGGCCGCCGGCACCTTTGTCGGCGTCTGGGGCCTGGCCCAGGCCCTGTCCCGGGCGATCGGCAAGCTCCTCGGCGGCGGCCTGTACGACATCGGCCGGTCTCTGCCGCTGGGTGACGGACCGTATGGACCCTTCGCCCTGGTGCTGGGCGTCGAGCTGCTGGTGGCCCTGGCGGCCCTGCTCCTGCTCGGGTATGTCAACGTGCGCCAGTTCCGGGAGGACACCTCCCGCAGCCTCAGCCAGGTTCTGGAGATGGAATTGGGATGAAGGTTCCCACCCCACACCCCCTCGATCCCCGTCTGGAGTCCCTGCTCGACAGGGTCGCCGATCGTCAACGGGCCGACTTCGGCCACAGCCAGCCGGATCTCAAGGCGGATGGGTCCTTCATCACGGCCTGCGATCGCTGGAGCGACGCCACCCTGGTGGAGGGACTGGCCGAGCTGTTCCCCGGTGAGGGGGTCCTGAGCGAGGAGGGGCGCCAGCAGGTGCCGGCCACCCCGGCCTACTGGGTGGTGGATCCCCTCGATGGCACCACCAATTTCGCCGCCGGCATCCCCTACTGGGCGATCTCGATCGCCCGCTTCGAGGCCGGTGTGCCGGTCCTGGCGATCCTTGATGTGCCGCCGCTGCGGCAACGGATCGTGGCCATCCGGGGGGAGGGGGCCTGGCGCAACGGCAAGCCCATCCCTCCGCCCGCCCAGCAGCTCCACAACGCTGGCTGTGCCTCGCTTTGCAGCCGTTCGATCCGGGTGCTGCAGAAGCTCCCCCACCGTCCCTTCCCCGGCAAGATCCGGTTGCTGGGCGTCGCCAGCCTGAATCTGGTGTCGGTGGCCATGGGGCAGACCATGGCAGCCCTGGAGGCCACACCGAAGATCTGGGACCTGGCCGCAGCCTGGCTGGTGCTCGAAGAGCTGGGCTGTCCCCTGCGCTGGCTGGGGGCGAGCCCCCGCGGGCTGCAGGCCGGCCAGGATTTGGCCCTCACGGACTTCCCGGTGCTTGTGGCCAACCGCCAGGAGACTCTGGAGCGCTTCATGCCGTGGGCGGAAGCGCTGGAGATCCAGGGTCCCGTCAA
>NZ_JAYGHX010000017.1:0-26438 GCF_034931325.1 Cyanobium gracile UHCC 0139
TGGGGGCAGCCCACCAGCTCCAGATCAGAACAACCCTGAAAAGCCACGTGGTCCCGCCAGAACGGTCTTGGTCGGCGCTGCGGTCTGGACCGGGGGCTGGGCTGATCAACCGGCCAGACTGGGTTGCAGGGCTGCCTGGCCGCCAGAGCGACGCCACCCGTGACGTCGGAGGGCTTCCAAGCGAACGCTGCTGCGATCGAGCACCGTGCGGGAGCCCTTAGGTGGGCCGGTGACGTCCCCTGTAGCCCTTCCGCCAGTTGCAGTGGCCTGCTCTTGAACCTCATGACCTCCGAAGATCCATCCCTAGCGCTGTGGACGACTCAGGCCCAAGGGGAAACGGGGGCCAGGCGCACGGGAACTCCCACCAATGGACAGAAAAAAGCCGCGATGGTTCGCGGCTTGGGGGGATGGGTTGGGAGGAAAAGCTGACCGACGACTCAGAACAGACCCAGGGTGAGGGACTTGTCGATCGGAAGGCAGGCGCCGATGCCCAGGTAGATGGTGAAGAAGGTGCCGAACAGGAAAGCGCCCATGGCCACCGGGCGGCGGAACGGGTTCTGGAATTTGTTGAAGCTCTCGATGAACGGGATGAGCATCAGGCCCAGGGGGATCATGGTCTGCAGGGCGATGCCCAGCAGCTTGTTGGGGACGACCCGAAGGATCTGGAACACCGGGTAGAGGTACCACTCGGGCAGGATCTCCAGCGGCGTGGCGAAGGGATCGGCCCGATCACCCAGCATCGCCGGATCCAGAACGGCCAGGCCGACGAGGCAGGCGATCGTCCCGAGGATCACCACCGGGAAGATGTAGAGGAGGTCGTTGGGCCAGGCCGGCTCACCGTAGTAGTTGTGGCCCATGCCCTTGGCCAGCTTGGCCCGCAGCTTGGGATCGGTGAGGTCAGGCTTCTTGAGGATGTGCATGGGGAGAGCTCGGAGCGCTGGTGACCAGTAGGGGAAGGCTAAGGGGAAGAACGGGGTTCAGAGCGGGCCGGAGATGCCCTGCTTACGGATCATCAGGAAGTGGATCAGCATGAACACCGCCAGCAACCAGGGCAGAACGAAGGTGTGGAGGCTATAGAAGCGGGTCAGGGTGGACTGGCCGACGCTCTCGCCACCGCGGAGCAGCTCAACCATGAAGTCGCCGACAACGGGCACGGCGGCAGGCACGCCACTGACGATCTTGACGGCCCAGTAGCCGACCTGGTCCCAGGGGAGGGAGTAGCCGGTGACGCCGAACGAGACGGTGATCACGGCCATGGTGACGCCGGTGACCCAGGTGAGCTCACGGGGACGCTTGAAGCCGCCGGTGAGATACACCCGGAAAACGTGCAGGATCAGCATCAGCACCATCATGCTGGCGCTCCAGCGATGGACCGAGCGGATCAGCCAGCCGAAGCTGACGTCGGTCATCAGGTACTGGACCGAGCTGTAGGCCTCCACCACCGTGGGCTTGTAGTAGAAGGTCATCGCGAACCCGGTGGCGAACTGGATCAGAAAGCACACCAGGGTGATGCCGCCCAGGCAATAGAAGATATTGACGTGGGGGGGGACGTACTTGGCGGAGATATCGTCGGCAATGGCCTGGATCTCCAGGCGCTCCTCGAACCAGTCATAGATCGGGGACGACTTGGCGCCGGTGGACGAGTTCGCCATGCAGCGTGGGGCTTGGGTTGCGAGAGTCTACCGATCGTTCTGACCCCCCCGTGAGAGACCCGGCCCGCCGCTCCCTGCCGGCTCAATGGTTTGCAACAGGGCTGCTGAGCCGCCTGGCGCCCCTCCAGCTCCTGGTGGGGACAGGGCTGTGCCTGCTGTTGTGCCTGCCGCTCGGCATGCCCTCAGCGGCGCTGGCGCTCAACGATGCCCAGCAGCTGGTGGTGGAGGCCTGGCGACTGGTGAACCAGAGCTACGTCGATCCGGCGCAGCTGGAGGCGGTGCAGTGGCGGCGCCTGCGCCAGAAGACCCTGGAGCAGCCGATCAGCAGCTCGCTGCAGGCGTACGAGGCGATCGAGGCGATGCTGGCCCCCATCGACGACCCCTACACCCGGATGCTGCGACCGGAGGAGTTCACCACGCTGCGCTCCAGCACCAAGGGGCGGGTGACGGGTGTGGGCCTGCAACTGGGCCGGCGGGCGGGAGACCAGCGGATCGTGGTGATCGCCCCCCTCGACGCCTCCCCCGCCGCCGACGCCGGGATCGTCTCCGGCACCGAGATCCTGCGGGTGAACGGCACACCGGCCGAGGAACTGGGGCTGGAGGGCACCGCCGCCCACCTGCGGGGACCCGCCGGCAGCGACGTGCTCGTGGCCCTGCGCACGCCGTCGGGACAGGAGAGCGAGGTGCTGCTGGATCGCCGCGAGGTGGATCTGCAGCCGGTGCGCAGCCACCGCCTGATCAGCGAGGGCCACAGCCTCGGTTATCTGCGGATCACCCAGTTCAGCGAGCCGGTGCCCCAGCAGGTGCGCTCTGCCCTGGCCGCCCTGACCGCCCCTGGTGGCAGCGGGCCGATCGAGGGGCTGATTCTGGATCTGCGCAACAACTCGGGGGGTCTGGTGGCCGCCGGGCTTGCCGTGGCCGACGGGCTGCTCGACGGGGATCCGATCGTGGAGACCCAGGACAGGGGCGGCATCGCCGACCGGCAGCAGGCGGCTGCCGGCCAGCTCTATGGCGGCCCCATGCTCACCCTGGTGAACGCCGGCACGGCCAGCGCCAGCGAGATCCTCGCCGGGGCGCTTCAGGACAGCGGCCGCTCGCGCCTGGCCGGCAGCCGCACCTTCGGCAAGGGGCTGATCCAGACTCTGATCAGCCTGAGTGACGGCAGCGGCCTGGCGGTGACCGTGGCCCGCTACCTCACCCCCAGCGGTCGCGACATCCAGAACCAGGGCATTGAGCCGGACGTGCGGCTGCCCGAGCCGGAGCCGCTGGAGCCCGATGGGGAGCAGGACACCTGGCTGCAGGACGCGGCCGGGCTGCTGGTCGCCGGTCTCTCGGCTCCGGCCCCATGAGCCAGCGCACTTACCACGATCCGCTCCATGGGGCGATCCGCCTGGATCGCCAGGACCCGGCCGAGTCCCTGGCGATCGACCTGATCGACACCGCTCCCTTCCAGCGGCTGCGTCGCATCCGCCAACTGGGGCCCGCCTTCCTCACCTTCCACGGGGCGGAATCCAGCCGCTTCACCCATTCCCTCGGGGTGCTGGCGGTGGCGCGGCTGGCCCTGCAGCAGCTGGAGCGGCTCGATCCCTCCCTGGCCCGGCACCGGGACGTGCTCTATGCCGCCGCGCTGCTGCACGACGTGGGCCACGGGCCCCTCAGCCACTCCGGCGAGGAGATGTTCGGCCTGCGGCATGAGACCTGGTCGGGGCGGCTGATCCGCGACCATCCCGCCCTGCGGGACCGCCTCGATGACGGGGCCCCGGGCCGGGCCGCCCTGGTGGCCGACCTGCTGGAGCACGGCCGTCACCCGAGCCGGGCCATCAAGGCGCTGGTGAGCAGCCAGCTTGACTGCGACCGGCTCGACTACCTGCTGCGCGACAGCTACAGCACCGGCACCCGCTACGGCCAGCTGGATCTGGAGCGGATCCTCGCCAGCCTCACCCTGGCGCCCGACGGGGATCTGGCCCTCCACCCCCGCGGCCTGATGGCGGTGGAGCACTACCTGGTGGTGCGCCATCTGATGTACCGGAGCGTCTACAACCACCGGCTCAACATCGTCTGCAACTGGCTGCTCAATCGGGTGATCAGCGTGGCCCGCAGGCTCGGCCCTGACCTGGTCTGGGCGGACGCCACCATGGCCCGCTGGCTCTGGGACCGGGACCATCTCGATCTGGACAGCTACCTGGCCAACGACGACATCCGCACGGGCTACCACCTGGTGCGCTGGCGGGAGGAGGGTCCCGAGGAGCTGGCCGATCCCTGCGGGCGGCTGCTGGAGCGGCGCCTGCCCAAGGCCACCGACGTCAGCGACCTCTCCCCGGCCGGCCGGATCGAACTGCTGGCGGTGGCGCGGGGGCTCTGCGAACGCGCTGGGCTGGTGGCGGAAGGCTGCTGCGCCCTGGAGCAGCGTCAGAGCCGGGGTTATCACCCCTACTCCGGGGGCCTGCGGCTCTGGGACGGCCAGCGGCTGCAGGCCCTCGAGCAGCGCTCGCCGCTGGTGGCCAGCCTGTGCCAGACGGTCGACATGGCCTGGCTGATCCATCCGGCCCGGGTCAGCGACGCGCTGCGGGCGGCCCTGGCGGTGCGGCGGCAGGACGACGCTGGCCGGCGGGACCTCTAGGTTCGCTGCACCGCAGGGCATCGTCGTGGCAGCCGCACTGATCCAGGCGATCGATGGCCAGCAGCCCCACCTGCTGCGGTTGCCGGCCCAGGAGGGGTCCGCCAGTGCCCTTGAGGAGGTGCGCTACGTCCTCGGCAGCAGCCTGCCGCCGCCAGGCCCCGTGGTGCTGGAGGCGGGTCGCTGGCTGCTGCGGCTGCCGGACCTGCGCCAGCTGCAGGAGCTGCTGGCTGCCCTGCAGCTGGAGCTGGTGCGCGTCGCCAGCCACCGGCCGGAAACCCTGGTGGCCGCCGCCGCCCTTGGCCTCGACACCGATCCGGGGCCGTCGCGGCCGGCGCCACCCGCCGCGGCAGCGGGGGCACCGGCGCCCGATCTGCTCGTTCACCGCGGCACCCTGCGCGCCGGCGACCATCTGCAGGGGGAGGGTTCGGTGCTGCTGCTGGGGGATGTGAACCCCGGCGCCCGGATCAGCGCCGCCGGCAACGTGCTGGTGTGGGGGCGGCTGCGGGGCGTCGCCCATGCCGGTGTCACCGGAAACCGGGAGGCGCGCATCGTGGCCCTGCAGCTGCGACCCCTGCAACTGCGCATCGCCGATGTGGTGGCCCGGGGACCCGAGGGCCTGCCACCGCCCGGGCTGGCCGAGCGGGCCCAGCTGGTGGACGGGGAGATCAGGATCGATCCGGCGGCGCCGGACTTCAGCGGTTGAGAGGAGATCAGCGGTTGATCAGGCCAAAGGCTCCAAGCCCGCCGGCCACCGCCATGAACCACAGCGGCGAGATCCGGGTGCGCAGCATCAGCACACAGACCAGCAGGGACACCACCACCCCGGGGGCATTGGTGTCGGCGGTCTGGAGGATCTTGACCCCCACGGCGAACAGGATGCCGAGGGTGATGGGGCCCAGGCCCCGCTCGAAGGCCACCCGCCAGGGGGACTGCCGCAGCCGGTTCCAGCTCAGGCAGGCCACCGCCATCAGCAGGGTGGACGGCAGCAGGATGGCGATCTCGGCGCCGTAGGCACTCAGCAGGGCCCAGCCGGGGCCCTCGGGCCAGCCGGCCCCCATGCCGAGCAGCCCCACGATCATGGAACTCGGGCCGGGGGCCGCCTCGGCCAGGGCGTAGATGTCGGCGAACTGGGAGGGCCGCAGCCAGCAGTACTGGACGACGCTGAGGTGGTGGTACTCGGTCAGCAGGGTGTTGCCGCCCCCCAGGGAGAACAGGGAAAGGCCGAGAAAGGTGCCCATCACCTGCAACAGGTGGCCGAGATCGTTCAGCCGCATGGGGGCGCAGCTGGCCGCCTCAGCGGCGGCCGTGAGCAGAAGCAGCGGCATCAGCGTGGCTCCCGGGCCGGGGGCCTGGAACGGGACGGCCGCGGCCAGTACCAGGCCATCGCCAGGGGGCCGGCCACCATCACCACGGGTACCAGGCGGACATGGAAGAACGTCATCAGCACGAAGGTGACCGCCGCCAGCAGCAGGGCCACCGGATCCTTCCAGTACTCATCAAGGATCTTGAAGCCCATCGACAGGGCCATCCCCGCCGCCGCCGCCACCACCCCCGCCAGCACCCGATCGAGGGCGGGCAGAGTGTGGAACTGGAAATACAGCAGCCCGATCCCCATCAGCAGGGTGAAGGGGACCAGCAGCATGCCGGCCAGCGCCGCCAGGGCCCCGGGCAGGCCGCGGAAGAAGGTGCCGACGTAGACGGCCATGTTGATCTGGTTCGGACCGGGGAAGAGCCGGGCCACGGTGAGTCCGGTGAGGAACTCCTCGTTGCTCATCCAGCGGCGCTGCTCGACGATGATTCGCTGGCTCCAGGCCGAGAGGCCGCCGCCGAAGGCGGACAGGGCCACCATCAGCATGCCGGTGAACAGCTGCCCCAGCCCGGGGGGAGCAGCCGGCGGGGCGGGGGCGGGGGACTCAGTCATGGACGAAATGGGGATCCGGAGGCAATTCCCCTTCCTCGTGATACTTGGGGTCGAGGGGATCGGGGGCGTTGTACTTCTCGGCGTTCTCCCAGTCGGTCTCGAACATCTGCCGCAGCCGCGCCACCACTTCGGGGGCATCGCTCTCGATGCCCAGTTCGCGACGCAGATCGAAGGCGCTGCGGTCGATGTTCATCGAGCCGGTCTGGGCAAAGGCCCCATCCACCAGGATCAGCTTCGCGTGCAGCTTGGGCCGCTGCTGCCTGCGCACCTTGACGCCGAAGCGCTGCATCACCCGCAGCGAGGAGAAGGTGTCGTAGATGTCCCAGTCGCTGATGCCGTGCTTGCCGCCGCACAACACCCGTACCTTCACCCCCCGTTCCCGGGCGCTGATGATCCGCTCGAGGATCACCGCATCGACGAACTTGGGGTGCTGGATCCAGAGCGTGCGGGTGGCGGCATCGACGATGCGAGCCATCTGACCGCGGCTGTGGGCGCTGCTCCACACCAGCCCCACCCCCAGATCGGGCTGAAAGAAGACGCGCTGCCAGTCAGCCTCGAAACCGGCGGTCACCTGGGCCACCACGGCCGGGTTGTAGGTGAGCACCCCGTAGTCGCGAGTCTCGGTGAAATACTTGTCAGACAGGTTGAAGGTAGCCACCAGGGCGGTGTGGCGGTCGACCACCATTGATTTCTCGTGGGTCACCGGGAAGGCCTCGCTGGTCCAGGCGGTCTCAATGCCCCAGCCCTGGAGGCGGGCGAAGGCCTCATCGTTCCAGCGGTCGCCGCCGGAGGTGTGGGGGTTGAGCATGACCCGCACCTCCACCCCCCGCTCGCGGGCCCGCCGCAAGGCCTCCTCCACCGCCACCGACTGCAGCTTGAACTGCTTGAGCAGCAGCTGCTCACTGGCGGTCTCGATCAGCGCGACCACCGCATCCACACCATCGTCGGGCATCACCAGCAGCCGCTGGGGCCGGTGGGGGGCAGTGGTCATCGCAAGGTGGAGGGGATGGGCCTTTCTAGCGGCAGTTCAGGGCCTTGGCACAGCCGTTCCGCCGGGTGGGATTAGCCTGCCGCGACGCCCGTGGACGCCGTGACGTCAGCACCCGCCCGCATCATTCTCATCTGCTCCGGCAAGGGGGGCGTCGGCAAGACGACGCTCACCGCCAACCTGGGGATCGCCCTGGCCCGGCTGGGGGAGCGCACCGTGGTGCTCGATGCCGATTTCGGCCTGCGCAACCTCGATCTGCTGCTCGGCCTGGAGAACCGCATCGTCTATACGGCCCAGGAGGTGCTGGCCGAAACCTGCCGGCTGGAGCAGGCCCTGGTGAAGCACAAGCAGGAACCGAATCTCGCCCTGCTGCCCGCCGGCAATCCCCGGATGCTCGAGTGGCTCACCCCCGAGGACATGCAGCGCATCGTGGCCATGGTGGCGGAGCGGGCCGACTACGTGCTGATCGATTGCCCGGCGGGGATCGAGGACGGCTTCAAGAACGCCGCCGCCGCGGCCCGTGAGGCGATAGTAATCACCACGCCGGAAGTCTCGGCCGTGCGGGATGCCGACCGGGTGATCGGCCTTCTCAACACCCGGGGCGTGGCACCGGTGCAGCTGGTGCTCAACCGGGTGCGGCCCCGCATGATGGCCAGCCAGGAGATGCTGGGCGTCGATGACGTGACCGACATCCTGGCCCTGCCCCTGGTGGGCCTGGTGGTGGAGGACGAGCAGGTGATCGTGTCCACCAACCGGGGGGAACCGCTCACCCTCAACGGCAACGGATCCCCCGCCGCGAAGGCCTACCAGAACATCGCCCGGCGCCTGCGGGGCGAGGACGTTCCCCTGGAGGATCCCTCCAAGGCCCGCAGGGGCCTGCGCGCCCGGCTGATGAACAAGATCCGCAAAACCACCGGTCTCTTCTGAGCACCATGACCCTGTTCGATTTCCTCCAACGGTTGCTGGGGCGCCAGAAACCCAGTGGGACCATGGCCAAGGAGCGGCTGCAGCTGGTGCTGGCCCACGACCGCAGCGATCTCAACCCCGAGCTGCTCGAGCAGATGCGCCGCGAGATCCTCGAGGTGGTGCAGCGCTACGTGGAGATCGACCTGGAGGAAGGGGACGTGAGCCTGGAGACCGAGGACCGGGTCACCGCCCTGGTGGCCAACCTGCCGATCAAGCGGGCCCGGCCCCTGCCGGCCCTGGTGGCGGCGGCCGCCGCCGTGGGCATGGCCCAGGCCCCCAACCCCGAAGCCCCGCAGGAGCTGGCCGTTCCCCAGGCCAGCGAACCGACCGAGGAGCCCTCTCCCGCCGATCCGGACTGAGGCGGCCCGGTCCGGGCGACCGCCGGCGGGAATCCTGCAGGCAGTGCAGCGATGGCGGGCCTTGGCCGAAGCGTTCCCGGTGGCGATCACCCCGGCGGAACAGCGGGTTCTCGACCTGCTGCGCCGGGGCGACAGCAACCGCCACATCGCCGCCCAGCTGGTGCTGAGTCCGCGCACGGTGGAGAGCCACGTCTCCCACCTGCTGGCCAAGACCGGCTGCCACAGCCGCACCCAGCTGCTGCTCTGGGCCCTGGCCCAGGGATAGGCTGGGCCGGGCCAAAGGCCCATGCCGGCTTAGCTCAGTGGTAGAGCAGCGCTTTTGTAAAGCGAAGGCCATCGGTTCAAATCCGTTAGCCGGCTTGCCTGGGATGGGCGCCGCCACCGCCCTTACCATCGGCCCAGCACAGCGCACGGGAGGCCATGGCGTGCCACACCTGGCTGGCGGGAGGGCTCATCAGCCTGGCAGGGGCCTTGGCCCAGGTCCCACCAGGCCCGCCACCGCCGCTGCCGCCGGCCCGATCCGGTGCCGAGATCCTGGGCCGTCCCGGCATCCGCACCCGCTACGGGGATCCCGGCGGGCCCTCGCCAGCGGCCGGGGCCAAAACCCTCCCGGCCGTCGGTCCACCGGAGCGCCCCCTGACGGTTCCCGTCAACGAACGGGTGGATTTCACCCCGACCATGGAGGAGGGCCCCTTCCAGCGACCCACCCTGCGGGGCCTGTTCCGCTGGGACCTGCAGCCCCCCACCTCCCGCTGAGGGGCCTCAGCCGATCGCCTGGCGGATCGACAGGAGACCGAAGGCCAGGAAGAGGCCGCCGCTGAGGCGATACAGAACCTTCTCGCTGATCCGGCCACCGATCCACTGGCCCGCGCCCACAGCCAGCCAGGTGACCAGGGCATGGCCCAGGAGCGTGCCGGCCAGCAGGCCGGCGAAGGTGAAGGCGGGGGCCGCCGCCAGGAAGATGGTGGCGAACTGGGTGCGATCCCCGAGCTCGGCCAGGAACACCAGCACGAAGGCCTCCCAGATCACGGCGCCCGGCCCTCGGACGCTGCCGTCGCTCTCGGCCGCGTCGATGGCCGCTTCCGCCTCGTGGGCCTCCTCCGTGGCCGCGTCGGCCGGGAGGCGGGAGGCATCGACCAGGAGCTTCACGCCGAAGCCCAGGAACAGCACCGCCGCCAGCCAGGGGACGACGGCCTGGGGCAGCCACTCCCTGAGGCCGTACCCCATGCCCAGAGAGAGCAGGGTGACCAGGCTGAGGGCAGCGAAGGCCCCCAGGAACACCCAGCGGGGGCGGTGGCGGGCCGCCAGGATCAGGGCCATGAAAAAGGTCTTGTCGCCCAGCTCGGCCAGGGTGATCGCCGTGAGGCTGGAGCCGAAGGCGGCCAGGCCGGGGTCACCGGCGGGGGGAAGGGTCATGGGGGCGTCGGGCACGCCTCCATCGGCGCTGGACAACGGGTCCGGCCGCGGGCAAGGGCGGTGCCGGGAGCATCGCTGGGGAGGCTAGGTGCCGGCCGGCCCCGGGCGGCCACTTGGCGGGGGGCGCGACAGCGGCGGGCCATCAGGCGCCGGCGAACAGCCAGAGACCGAGAGCCAGCAGCAGCCAGCCCAGCCAGTCCAGACCGAAGATGGGGGTGGCCAGATGCACCAGGGGCACCAGCAGCCAGTGGCTGAGGGACACCCCGAGGAGCACCACCAGCAGGAGCGGCAACATCAGGCCCCTCCCGCGCCCGCCGCCGGCGTGGCCCCGGAGCGCAGCACCGCCCAGGGATCGTCGCGGCGCTCCTCCCCTCGCCAGGCCAGGACGGTGCTGGCCTGACCCGACCCCGGGGGCCAGGGCAGGGGCTCCAGCAGGGCCAGCCCCGGAAACTGGCGGGCGGCCTCCGCCGCCGTGGTGGCTGCAGGCTGGCCGGAACGGTTGGCGCTGGTGGTGGCCAGGGGGCCGCTGAGGCGCAGCAGCTCCCGGGCCCGCTCGCAGGCCGGCACGCGCAGGCCGAGGCTGGTGCCACCGGGGTGAAGATGGTCGGTGAGGGCTCCGGTGATCGGCAGCACCAGGGTGACGGCCCCGGGCCAGCTGCGCCGGGCCTGCTCCAGCCAGGCCGCCTGCCAGGGCACCGCAAGGACCGCGATCAGCTGGGGCAGGTCGGCCCCCATCAGGATCAGGGGCTTGTCGGCGGGCCGCTGCTTGAGGCGCCAGAGCAGGCCGGCCGTTTCTGGCCGACAGGCCAGGGCCGGCAGGGTGTCGGTGGGGAACAGGACAGCCTCCCCGGCCGCCAGGCACCTGGCCAGATGGGCGGGTTCGTTCATCGGGCGCCTGGCCTCCAGGCGCTGGCGAACCGGCCCCGGCCCTCCAGGTCGGCGTGCACCCCGGGGCGCTCCAGACCGGCGGCGCGCAGCAACGCGGCGACGGCGCCGCTCTGATCGTGGTGGTGCTCCAGCAGGAGAAGGCCTCCAGGGGCGAGGGCCTGCAGAGCCCCGGCCACGATCGAACGGAGGGCCGTCAGCCCGTCGGGGCCGCCGTCGAGAGCCAGGTGAGGTTCGTGGTCGCGCACCACCGGCTCCAGCCCGGCCAGGGTGGCGCTGGGGATGTAAGGCGGATTGCTCACCACCAGATCCAGCTGGCCCCACCAGGGCTGCAACGGCTGCCACCAGTCGCCCGCCAGCAGGGTGACCCTGCGCTCAAGATCCCAGCGGGTGAGGTTGGCGCCGGCCTGGGCCAGGGCCTCGGCGCTGGCCTCGACGGCGAAGCCCCGGCTGGTGGGAAGGCTGCGGGCCAGGGCGATGGCCAGACAGCCGGAGCCCGTGCCCAGGTCGGCCCAGCGGGAGATGGGTGGGGCCGGCCGCCGCAGCTGCAGGGCCAGATCCACCAGCAGCTCCGTTTCCTGCCGGGGGATCAGCACCCCGGGGGCCACCGGCAGCTCCAGGTCGCGCCAGGGGCAACGGCCCACCAGGTACTGCAGCGGCTCGTGGCTGCGGCGGTGGCGGCGCCAGAGAGCTTCGAGCGCCTCCAGCGGGCGATCGAGCCGGATGGTGGCCTGGGGGTGACACCAGAGTGACTGCAGCTGACTCCAGCGCAGCCCGCCGCCCAGATCCAGCAGCCAGTCGAGGTCGGCGGCGGCGCCGCCCTGGGCCAGCAGGCGGCGTCGCCACTCCAGCAGCTCCGAGCCCGTCAGCGTCAGGACCTCGGACCCGGGCACCGGGAGGGCTGGGATCGGGGCCGGGGAAACCATGGGGGGAGCCTAATCAGGGGCGACGGCCTCAGCAGGGACGCCAGCAGAGGCCCGCCTCGGCCCGCAGCCGCCCGGCCAGCTCCAGCTCCAGCAGCCGGGGCATCAGCTCGGCCATGGGGCGATCGAGCGCCAGGCTCAGCTGCTCGAGGCTGGCGCCACCGCCCACCGCCGCCAGCAACCCCTCGGCGGCCATGTCCCCGGCGGCCGCCGCATCCCCCGGCGGCGCCGGCCCGGAACCACGGCGGGCCAGGGGACCGGGACCCAGCTGGTCGATCAGGTCGGCGGGGAGGAGCAGGGGCGTGGCCCCCCTGGCCATCAGACGGTTGCTGCCCAGGGCGGAGGCCCGGCCGGCATCGGCGGGCACCACCCAGAGGGGCAGCTCCAGCTGCCAGGCCAGCTCGGCCGAATGCAGCGCCCCGCTGACCACCGGGCACTCCACCACCACCACCGCGGCCGCCATGGCCACCAGCAGGCGGTTGCGGGCGGCGAAGCTGCCGGGACGCACGGCGGCCCCCTCGACCTGCTCGCTCACCAGCAGACCCTGACGGGCCACCCGGCGCTGCAGCAGCGCGTGATGGAGGGGATAGGCGCGACCCAACGGTGTGCCCAGCACCCCCACGGGCGCCCCTCCGGCCGCCAGACACCCCTGATGGGCGGCGCCATCGATCCCCTCCGCCAGACCGCTCACAACGGGCCAGCCCGCCTCGGCCAGGGCCGCCCCGATGGCCTGGGCCATCGAGAGCCCGTGCAGGGACGGACGCCGGGTGCCCACCACCGCCACCGAGCGCCGTTGGCCCAGGTGGGGCCAAAGGCTGCCCCGCCCCTGCCAGCACAGCTGCAGGGGCGGCCGCTTCAGCGCCCACAGCCCCCCTGGCCAGCCCCGGTCGCCAGGGACGAGCACGCCACGACCGAAGCGGCACCGGGTCGCGAAGACCTCCAGGGGCCGGGGCCCCCAGCGGCGGCGGAAGCGCTCCACCGACGCCACCAGGCCCGATCCCAAGCCCGGCACCGCCGCCAGCTCGGCGGCGGAGACCCCCCAGGCGGCGGCGAGCCCACCACAGCTGGCCTCGAGGGCCCGCAGGCGCTGCCAGCCGAGGCCAGGGCAGCGGCTCCAGAGCAGCCACCACAGACGCTGCTCCCGACCCCAGGTCGGAGCCGCCCTGCGGGGGAACGCCCCCTGCACCAGATCCCCCATGGCCCGCGCCGGCGCCTGAACATCAGTACAAGTGTACTATGGCCGGATGTCGGTATCGGGTGGTCCTGCCCGCAGGATGGCCAGGGCCTGCTCCAGGTCCGGCGGCAGCCGCCGCTGCAGCCGGCGCTGCGAGGGGCCCCCGGAGAGATCCACCAGCACGAGGTCGACGCAGGCCTCGGCCGCCAGCCCCCCGTCCGGGCGCAGGAAGCGGCTGTGCCAGGGGAGCTTCACGCCCTCCCGCGGCAGCACCCGGCTGTGGATCGCGACCGCCTCACCGTGGAGCAGGGCCTGGCGGTAATCGATGCGCAGGCCCACCACCGGCAGCTCCAGCCCACGGGCCGAGAGATCGCTGTAGTGGAGTCCGGCCCGGGCCAGGGCCTCGACCCGGGCCTCCTCCAACCAGGCCAGATAGGCGCCGTGCCACATCACCCCGGCGTGGTCGGTGTGCTGGGGCAGCACCCGCCGGTTCAGGCACCACCAGCCCGCCTCGGAGCGCTGCATCACGGTCTTCACCACGGGGGACTGCGGACAGAGGTTCAGCCATAGGCTGATCCAGAGCCTCTTTGACGTCCGTGTTCCGCAACCTGCTGATCGCCGATTCCGGCAAGGGTCATGTGGAGGAGATGGTCCGCATCCTGCGCGACATCCCTCCCTGCCGTCAGGCCCGGATCAATCTGCTGCACGTCATTCCCGAGCAGGGGGGTCTGGATCTGGAGAGCCACCGCCAGCAGGCCGAGGTGCTGATCAAGGAGGCCATCGAACGTCTCGGTCTCAGCCCCGGCGAGGTCAACACCCTGGTGCGGGAGGGCGACGCCAAGCTGACCGTGCTGAACGTGGCCGACGAGCTGGAGGCCGACCTGATCGTGATGGGGTCACGGGGCCTGGGCCGGCTTCAGTCGATCCTGGGCAACAGCGCCAGCCAATACGTCTTCCAGCTCTCCACACGGCCCATGCTGCTGGTCCGGGACGACCTCTACGTGAAGGCCATCAACCGGGTCCTGGTGGCCATCGACGGCACCGGGGTCGGCGATGACGCCCTGCGGCTGGCCTGCGAGCTGGTGCAGGGCATCCCCGGCGGCAGCCTCACCGGCGTGCACGTGTCCCGCCAGGACATCACCCCCTCACGCGGGGGACGCACCCCCGGCGACGACGTGCTGCAGAAGGCCATCCAGCGGGCCCGCAGCTTCGGGGTGGAGATGAAGGGTCTGCATCGCACGGGCGACATCGCCCGGGGGGTGTGCGCCGCCGCCGAAGAGGCGAAGGCGGACCTGGTGGTGATCGCCTCCCAGGACCGCCGGCCGCTCGTGGCCCGGGCCCTGGTGGATCTCGACAAGCTGCTGGGCAGCTCGATCAGCGACTACATCCGGGTGCACGCCCCGGCTCCGGTGCTGCTGGTGCGGGAGCCGGAGGGGCGGGCGCGCTGAGGCCGACTCAGCCGCCCTGGCGGCTGTTGGTCTGGATGTAGAGAATGATCAGAAAAACGGCGGGAACCAGAACGAACAGGAGGCTGGCAACGAAGCCGAGGTCGTTGGTTTCCATGACTGCTGGAGAGGTTCTGAGAAGGTATCACCGCCCATCGGCGGGAAGGACACCCCCTTCATCGCTCGTTGCGGATGGGTCGGGCGCCGTGCCGTCCTCCGCCTCCGGCTCCTCGGCATCGGGGGGGACGGGCCAGGCGGTGGGGCCCTCCGGCAGCGGCTGGGTCCGGGCCCGGGCCAGGTCGCCCTCCCGATCCGCGAGTCCCACCTGGGGCCTGGTGAGCACCATCACCGATTTCTGCACCAGGGCCTGACAGGCCAGCCGCCAGCTCTGGGGGCGCCGCCTGAGCTTGAGCTGCTCCACCGCCGTCTGTTCCGTCAGGGCGTTGGCCGCCCCGCCCTCCACCACCTCCACGAAGCAGGTGATGCACTGGCCGCAGCCCCCGCAGTTACCCAGCCGGCCCTTGAGGCCGTACAGCTCGATGCCTTCGCGCAGGGCGACCTCGCGGAGGTTCTCACCCGGATAGCACTCGACGTCACGCTGCTCACGCACGAACCGGATCACGGGCATGGCGGAAGCCTCTGGGGGAACAGGACGGTTCCCATTGTGAGGCGCGCCGTTGCGGTCCGTTACCTGGGCCCCGTGCCGTTGCCCGCAACCCTTACCATCGCCAGCACGGATCGGTAATCACCGAGCGTCTCCTTAGCCGCCATCGCCCCGGCGACCGGCTTCGGCAACTGTCAACCCAGACCTGACCCCCCAATGGGATTGCCCTGGTACCGGGTGCACACGGTCGTCATCAACGACCCGGGCCGACTGCTGGCCGTGCACCTCATGCACACCGCCCTGGTAGCCGGCTGGGCCGGCTCCATGGCGCTCTACGAGCTCGCGATCTTCGACCCCTCCGACCCGGTCCTCAACCCCATGTGGCGCCAGGGCATGTTCGTCATGCCCTTCATGGCCCGCCTGGGCGTGACGGGCAGCTGGGGCGGCTGGAGCGTCACCGGTGAAACCGGCGTCGACCCCGGCTTCTGGAGCTTCGAGGGCGTAGCCGCCGCCCACATCATTTTCAGTGGCCTGCTTTTCCTGGCCGCCATCTGGCACTGGACCTACTGGGACCTCGAGATCTGGCAGGACCCCCGTTCCGGGGAGCCAGCTCTCGACCTGCCCAAGATCTTCGGCATCCACCTGCTCCTGGCCGGTCTCGGCTGCTTCGGCTTCGGCGCCTTCCACCTCACCGGTGTCTTCGGGCCGGGGATGTGGATCTCCGATCCCTACAGCCTCACGGGCCACCTTGAACCGGTGCAGCCCGCCTGGGGACCGGAGGGCTTCAACCCCTTCAACCCGGGCGGGATCGTGGCGCACCACATCGCCGCCGGCATCGTCGGCATCATCGCCGGCATCTTCCACATCACCACCCGTCCACCGGAGCGCCTCTACAAGGCCCTCCGCATGGGCAACATCGAGACGGTCCTGGCCAGCGCCATCGCCGCGGTGTTCTTTGCGGCCTTCATCGTGGCCGGAACCATGTGGTACGGCTCGGCCGCCACGCCGGTTGAACTGTTCGGCCCCACCCGCTACCAGTGGGATCAGGGCTACTTCAAGACGGAGATCAACCGTCGCGTCCAGACCGCCATCGACAACGGCGCCACCAAGGAAGAGGCCTTCGCGGCCATTCCCGAGAAGCTCGCCTTCTACGACTACGTCGGCAACAGCCCCGCCAAGGGTGGTCTTTTCCGCGTCGGCCCGATGATCAACGGGGACGGCCTGCCCACCTCCTGGATCGGCCACATCGCCTTCACCGACAAGGAAGGCCACGACCTCGAAGTCCGTCGTCTGCCCAACTTCTTCGAGAACTTCCCAGTGGTTCTCCAGGACGAGCAGGGTGTCGTCCGCGCCGACATCCCGTTCCGTCGGGCCGAGGCCAAGTACTCCTTCGAGCAGCAGGGTGTGACGGCCACCGTCTACGGCGGTGCCCTCAACGGTCAGACCTTCACCGATCCGGCGGATGTCAAGCGGCTCGCCCGCAAGGCCCAGCTCGGCGAGGCCTTCGAGTTCGACCGTGAGACCTACCACTCCGACGGCACCTTCCGCAGTTCCCCCCGCGGCTGGTTCACCTTCGGCCACGCCTGCTTCGCCCTGCTCTTCTTCTTCGGCCACATCTGGCATGGTGCCCGCACCCTCTACCGTGATGTCTTCGCCGGCATCGATCCCGATCTCGGTGAGCAGGTGGAGTTCGGTCTGTTCGCCAAACTGGGCGACCGTTCCACCCGGCGCCTGCCCGAGGGCTACGTGCCCCCGGCCGGTTCCACCCTCAGCTGACCGCCAGTCCCCCCGAGGATTCCCATGGAGAGCTTCGCCTACATCCTGATCCTGGCCCTGGCCATTTCCACGCTGTTTTTCGCGATCGCCTTCCGCGACCCCCCGAAAATCGGCAAGTGACCAGCCTTCCTGATTGATGCGGCCCCCGGGAAACCGGGGGTTTTTTCATGCTTCGACCCCCCAACCGGGAGGCAACCCCTTCTCTTTGTGCGCGTAGCTGTTTACACTCCGAACACTTGGACGCGTGCCCGGGGATGCAATGTCCCTCCTGCCAACACACCGATAGCCGCGTTCTGGAATCAAGGGCCGCCGATTCCGGGCGCAGCGTGCGGCGGCGGCGGGAGTGTCTCAACTGTGATTTCCGCTTCACCACCTACGAGCGGGTCGAGACCGTTCCGATCACCGTGGTCAAGCGCAACGGCAGCCGTGAAACCTTCAACCGCAGCAAACTGCTGCACGGTCTGCTGCGGGCCTGCGAGAAGACGGGCCTGGAACCGGCGCGGCTCGAAGCCGTCGTCGACGACATCGAACTGGCCCTGCAGCAACGGGTCGGCCGGGAGGTGAGCAGCAACGAGATCGGTGAGCTGGTGCTCCAGCGCCTGCGGGAGATGAGCGAGGTGGCCTACGTGCGCTTCGCCTCCGTGTATCGCCAGTTCCAGAGCGTCAGCGATTTCGTGGCCACCCTCGAAGGGCTGGGCAGCCGCGGCAAGGCCAAGAACCGGCTGGTGGTGGTGGGCTGAACCCGGCCCCAGGCGTGCGAGCCGATCGGCCTGCCGATCCATTGATAGAGTGATTGATCGGGTGTGCGCTGCAGGCGGGCAGCCATCCCGTTCCTTCGCACTGCCGCCGGCAGACCGCCCCAGCTCCATGACCCTCACTCCTTCTTCCGAAGCCGACACCCTCGAGGCGCTCACGCCAATGAGCAGCGAGGAGGCCGCCGACATCGAGGCCACAGCCGATCTCGATCTGGCGATCCCGGAAGAGGTGCCCAGCGCCGACGACTCCAGCAGCCGGGTGAGCGCGCGGGATGGCGACGGTGTGGGCTTCACGCTGGACGAGTTCGCAGCCCTGCTCAGCAAGTACGACTACAACTTCAAGCCGGGCGACGTCGTCAACGGCACTGTCTTTGCCCTGGAATCCAAGGGCGCCATGATCGACATCGGCGCCAAGACCGCCGCCTTCATGCCTCTGCAGGAGGTCTCGATCAACCGCGTCGAGCATCTCTCCGACGTGCTCGAGCCCGGTGAGGTGCGCGAATTCTTCATCCTCAGCGAGGAGAACGAGGACGGCCAGCTCACCCTTTCGGTGCGTCGCATCGAATACCAGCGCGCCTGGGAGCGGGTGCGCCAGCTGCAGAAGGAGGACGCCACCATCTACAGCGAGGTGTTCGCCACCAACCGCGGCGGCGCCCTGGTGCGGGTGGAGGGCCTGCGGGGCTTCATCCCCGGCAGCCACATCAGCACCCGCAAGGCCAAGGAGGAACTCGTGGCCGACTTCCTCCCCCTCAAGTTCCTGGAGGTGGACGAGGAGCGCAACCGCCTGGTGCTCAGCCATCGCCGCGCCTTGGTGGAACGCAAGATGAATCGCCTTGAAGTGGGCGAAGTGGTGCTGGGCACCGTCCGGGGCATCAAGCCCTACGGCGCCTTCATCGACATCGGCGGTGTCAGCGGCCTGCTGCACATCTCCGAGATCAGCCACGAGCACATCGAGACCCCCCACACCGTGCTCAACGTCAACGATCAGATGAAGGTGATGATCATCGATCTCGACGCCGAACGGGGCCGGATCTCCCTGTCCACCAAGGCCCTCGAGCCCGAACCGGGCGACATGCTCAGCGATCCCCAGAAGGTGTTCGACAAGGCTGAGGAGATGGCGGCCCGCTACAAGCAGATGCTGCTCGAGCAGGCCGAGGACAACGAGCCGATGGGTGTCTCCCTCGAATGAGGTCGCCTCGGATCCGCTGACGATGGTTCATCTTTCCCTGCGGGGCACCCCGCTGCCCTGCGGGGATCGCCCCCTGGAGGCGGTGCTGTTCGACAAGGACGGCACCATGAGCCACAGCGAACCGATGCTCGTGGCCCTGGCCCAGGCCAGGGTCTTTCACTGTCTGGCCCTGGCCGGCCTCGCCGCGTCCGACCCGGAGCGCCACCACGACCTGGGTGGCCTGCTGCATCGTGCCTATGGCCTTTCCGCCGACGGGATCCACCCGGCCGGCACGATGGCCGTGGGGAGCCGCGACCAGAACCTGCTGGCCACCGCCACCGCCCTGGCCCAGGTGGGCCTTGGCTGGCCCGAAGCCCTGGCCATGGCCGAGGCGGTGTTCACGCGCACCGATGGCCTCCATGGCCAGGGGAGTGCCCAGCGTCCGGCCCCCACCCCCGGCCTGCGGCCCCTGCTGGAGGCCCTCAGCCAGGCGGGGGTGCGCTGCGCCGTGATCAGCAACGACCATGTGGAGGGCATCAGGGCGTTTCTTGCGGCCCACGGTCTGACATCCTTCTTTCAGGCCAACTGGAGCGCCGAGCATCTGCCCCGCAAGCCCGACCCCGCCGCCGTCCACGGCCTCTGCCAGGAACTGGGCGTGGCGGTGGAGAGCTGTGCCCTGATCGGCGACGCCAACAGCGACCTGCGCATGGCGCGGGCCGCCGGTGTGCCGGTGGTATTGGGCTACCGGGCGGGCTGGCGGCGGCCGGTGGCGCTGGATGGCTCCTTCCTGCAGCTGGACCACTGGCGGGAGCTTGCCGTGATCGCAGGGGGCGGAGAACCGGTGGGAATAAGCTCTCAGCCATCGACCGATCCCATCCCCCTATGAGCCGTTTCGTCTTCACCTCGGAATCGGTGACGGAAGGCCACCCCGACAAGATCTGCGACCAGGTGAGCGACGCCGTGCTCGACGCGCTGCTGGCCCAGGACCCCTCCAGCCGGGTGGCCTGCGAGACCGTGGTGAACACGGGTCTGTGCCTGATCACTGGCGAAGTCACCACCAACGCCCGCGTCGACTTCAACACCCTGGTGCGGGGTGTGATCGAGCAGATCGGCTACAGCGGCGCCCGCGCCGGCGGCTTCGATGCCCGCAGCTGCGCGGTGCTGATCGCCCTCGACCAGCAGTCGCCGGACATCGCCCAGGGTGTGGATGAGGCCGATGACCACGACGGCGACCCCCTCGACAAGGTCGGCGCCGGCGACCAGGGCATCATGTTCGGCTACGCCTGCGACGAGACTCCCGAGCTGATGCCGCTGCCGATCAGCCTGGCCCACCGGCTGGCCCTGCGCCTGGCCCAGGTGCGCCATGACGGCAGCCTCGGCTACCTCCTCCCCGACGGCAAGACCCAGGTGAGCGTGGTGTACGAGAACGACCGCCCGGTGGCGATCGACACGATCCTCATCTCCACCCAGCACACCGCCGAAGTGGAGGGCATCAGCGACGAGAAGGCGGTGCAGCAGCGCATCAAGGAGGACCTGTGGTCCCACGTGGTGCTGCCCGCCACGGCCGATCTGCCCCTCAAACCCTCCGAGGAAGGCACCCGCTTCTACGTCAACCCCACCGGCAAGTTCGTGGTGGGCGGCCCCCAGGGTGACGCGGGGCTGACGGGCCGCAAGATCATCGTCGACACCTACGGCGGCTATGCCCGTCATGGCGGTGGCGCCTTCTCCGGCAAGGACCCCACCAAGGTGGACCGCTCGGCGGCCTACGCGGCCCGCTACGTGGCCAAGGCCCTGGTGGCCTCCGGCCTGGCCCACAAGGCCGAGGTGCAACTCAGCTACGCCATCGGCGTGGCCCGGCCCGTGAGCATCCTGGTGGAGAGCTTCGGCACCGGCGCCCTCAGCAACGCCGACCTCACCGCTCTCGTGCAGGAGCACTTCGACCTGCGCCCCGGCGCCATCATCGAAGCCTTCGGCCTGCGCGAACTTCCCCAGCGGCGGGGCGGACGCTTCTACCAGGACGTTGCCGCCTACGGCCACTTCGGCCGCAAGGATCTCGACCTCCCCTGGGAGGACGTGACCACCATCGCCGCCACCCTGAAGCAGGCCACGGCGAGCCGTGTCAGCGCTGTATCTGGGGGTTGATCTCGGCAGCAGCGGCCTGCGCCTGGCCGTTCTGGCCGACGCGGGCACTCCTGGCGGGGACCCCGCCAGCCCCGTTCTGGATCGCCAGTCCCCCTACCCGGGCCGCTTCGAGGATCCAGAGGCCTGGCGGCAGGGGTTGATCGATCTGCTGGCCACCGTGCCCGAGGAGGTCCGCCGGCGGGTGGGGGCCGTCGCCATCGATGGCACCTCCGGCACCCTCCTGGCCTGCGGTCCAGGAGGCCGCCTGCTGCCGCCGCCCCTGGCGGACGCCCTTCCCTACCACCAGGCCTGTCCGGAGCAGACCGGGGCCATCGCCACCCTGCTGGCCACGGAAGCCGGGGCCTGGGCCGCCCATCCCGCCGCCAGCAGCAGCGGCAGCCTGGCCAGGGCCCTGCGCCTGCTGGACCAGGCCCGCGAAGCTGGCCTCACTCAAGACCTGCTCCTGCGCCACCAGGCCGACTGGCTGATGGGCTGGCTGCTGGACGACTGGCGCTGGGGCGAGGAGGGCAACAACGTGCGACTGGGCTGGGACCTGCCGCAGGACCGCTGGCTCGCGGGGGTGGCCGAGGGCCTGGGAGCCGCTGTGCTGCCGGAGATCCGCAGCAGCGGCAGCCGCCTCGGCCGGCTGGCTCCGGCGGCGGCGGCCTGCCTGGGCCTGCCGGCTGACTGCCAGGTGGTGGCCGGCAGCACCGATGCCAATGCGGCGGTGCTGGCCGCCGATCCGGAAGCGGGCGATGGCATCGCCGTGCTGGGCACCACCCTGGTGCTGAAACAGTTCGTGGCCGCCCCCCTCGCCGGGGCGGGCCTGAGCAACCACCGGGTGGGTGGGCGCTGGCTGGTGGGGGGAGCCTCCAACGCCGGCGCCGGCATCCTGCGCCGCTTCTTCGACGACGCCCAGGTCGCCGAACTGAGCCGCCAGATCACGCCGGACCGCCCCACGGGGCTGGCCCTGCGGCCCCTGAGCCGCCGGGGCGAGCGCTTCCCGGTGGACGACCCGAAGCTGGAGCCGATCCTGGAGCCGAGGCCGGCCAGTGATGCCCGCTATCTCCAGGCCCTGCTGGAGGGCCTGACGGCCATCGAGGTGGCGGGCTGGCGGCGGCTGCGGGAGCTGGGTGCCCCGGAGTTGCTTCGGGTGATCAGCGTCGGCGGCGGTGCCCGCAACAGCCCGTGGCGGGCCCTGCGGACGCGCGCCCTGGGGATCCCGGTGCTGAACCGGCCGAAACGCACGGCGGCCCTGGGCATGGCCCTGCTGGCGCGGGCCAGCTCCAGGATGGGGTCCGATTCCCCCTCGCCTCGGCCATGAACGAACGTCTCCAATCGATCCTCGCCATGGCCCTGTTCGTCGTGCTGGCCGGCTACGTGGGCTTCAGCGGTCTGCGGCTGGGCCTGCTGCTCTGGCAGCGGTTCGCCGGCGCCTGAGCCCAGAATTCCCCCCAACCGACCTGACCCCATGGCCGCCGATCCCATCACCGCCGCAGTGAGCGACCGCATCTGCAAGCACATGAACGACGACCACGCCGAAGCCGTTCTGGCCTACGCCCGCCACTACGGCGGCTGCACCGAGGCCCAGGAGGCCCGGATGGTGGCCGTGGAGCCCGAGGCGATGCGCCTGGAGGTGGACGGCGCCCGGGTGGACGTGCCCTTCGACCATGCCCTCACCGACAGCGAGGACGCCCACCGCACCCTGGTGGCCATGCTGCGGTCGCTGCCCGGGAAGGCTTGAAGCAGCGACTGCGCCGCCACCGGCGACGCCGGACCCCTGACCCTCCTCGCACGCCTGAGCGGGCTTCCGCTCGACTGGATCGCGGCCACCCCCTGCCCCCTGTGTCGTGGTCTGCAACCGCCGCAGAACGCCTCCGGAGCGGCCTGCCCGGAGTGCCGCCAGCGCCTGCCCCTGCCGGCCGGGGCCCTGAGGGGCAACGAGCCCCTGCTCTGGTGGGCGGCCGGGTCCTACGACGGCGAACTGCGGCGCTTGCTGCTCGGGCTGCGTCAGCGGCCGGAGCCCGCCAGGGTGGGCGCCCTGGTGCGGGTGCTGGCGGAGGGGCTGCCCCGCTGGCGGCAGCGTCCGCTGCTGGTACCGGTGCCGAGCTGGAAACGGCAGGGCAACCCCCTGCCCGTGCTGGTCTGCCGCCAGCTCGTCCGCCAGCTCGGGTACCGCCGGGCCGATCTGCTGGAGCGCTCCCGACCGGTGCTCGGCCAGCACCACCTCGGCAGAAGCCTGCGCCTGGCCAACCAGGAGGGAGCCTTCCACTGTCGACGCGGGCCCCGACTCGGCGAGGCCCTGGGCCGGCCGGTCCTGGTCGTCGACGACATCCTCACCAGCGGGGCCACAGGCTGCAGTGCCGCGGCGGCCCTGGAGTGCCTCGGCTGGCAGGTGGTGGGACTCCTCTGCCTGGCCCGCACGCCCCGGGGGCGCTCCCGGACGGACCGGTCCCCCAGCGGGCCGTGATCTAAGATCCCATCGTCGCTTCGGCGACGGGCCGGGATAGCTCAGTTGGTAGAGCAGGCGACTGAAAATCGCCGTGTCCCCAGTTCAAATCTGGGTCCTGGCATTGCGTGCGGACTGCTCTGCAGCCCATCACCATGCCCCATCAGCCCTCGACCTCCAGCCAGATCTTCAACAACGCCGACAGCTTCGCGCAGGCGTTCGATGAGGCCTGGCAGGAGCACAGTCGACAGCATCCCTCCCACGGGCTCTCGACTGCCGAGAAGCTTGAGGCGATCCTCGGCCGGGTGGCGAGTCACCCCTTCGCCGAGGCCGATCCGACCATGGCTCGCCAGGTGGGGGCCTTCCGGATCCGCCTGCTTGACCTTTAGGTGGTGCCCATGAGCAGCTCCCTTGCCCGCCTCCTCCAGCTCCTCAGCGGCGGCTTCAGCAATCAGAGCCAGGCCTTTGACAATCCCCCCCTCTACGCCCACATCCTGGTCAAGTTCCGGCCGCTGCCCCAGCTGGCGCCAGGCTCCCTGCTGCTGGAGCAGTCCTACGCCATCTCACCCGGCACGCCCTACCGAATCCGGGTGCTGCGCGCCGAGCGCCGCGACGGCGAACTGATCATCCACAACCAGGCCCTGCACGAGGAGCAGCGTTTCTGGGGCGCCATCGAGGATGAGGGGCGACGGCGCAGCATCGGCAACGCCGACCTGCTGCCCCTCGAGGGCTGCACCTACGTGGTGCGGGAAGTGGGCGAAGGGTTCGTCGGCGAGGTGGAACCCGGCTGCCGCTGCCTCGTGGAGCGCAAGGGGAGCGTCGCCTACCTGGTCAGCAGCTTCGAAATCGATTCCCGGGGCATGCGCACCATCGACCGGGGCCACGATCCGGCCACCCATGAACAGCTCTGGGGATCCCTGGCCGGCCCCTTCGAGTTCGAGCGCACCGACGACTACCGCGCCGAACTCCCCGCCGCCTGGCTGGAGACCTGAACGTCCAGGGGCCCCTTCAGCCGGCGATCAGCTCGTCCATGAAGGGCTGCTCCCCCTCATCCAGGAAGGGATCGACCTCCTCCGGGCCCAGATCGAAGGCTTCCGCCACCGGCAGGGAGGCCGGGGGCTCCTGCTGCAGCGCCGGCGGCTGCACCGCCTGGAGATGGCGGGACATGCCGGTGCGCTCCAGACCCCGCAGGGACGTCTCGATCCTGGCCAGGCGCTCTTCGGTGTCTCCCAGACGCTCGTCCATGGCGGCCCCATGGGCGGCCTCAAGGTCGGCGACCTCCTCCAGCCGCCCACCGATGCGATCCTCGTGGCCCCCGAGCCGTTCCTCGAGCTCCAGCAGGCGGTAGGTGAGCGCTTCGGCCACCTGGGACAACACCTGCAGCTGATCGGCCAACCGGAGGGAGGAGTCCTCGGATGGGGACACAACAGAAGCCATGACGGCACCGGGATGATGGGCGGATGGTATCGGCGTGGGGCTGGCCCGCCAGGGGTGGGCCCGGCGGGGGGTTTGTAACGATTCTGAAAACCCTGTCGTGGCGAGCGGACAGGCCCATAGGATCCGCCTTGCAGCCCATGATCGGGACGTTTCCTGCAGCCGTCCTCGAAGGCGTCTGCAGATCAGCAGTGGCCATGCACCCTGACCATGCGCCCTGCCCACTGACCTTCTCTCCAACGCCTCTCCCCCCGGCACCCACGCTCATGACACTTGCCAACGCTGCCTATCTGGGCATCGAGCGTTTCTCCAGCGACCGCAACAAGGAAAACTGGACGAACGCCACCGAAAACGACAAGGCCGCCCTGATCCGCGCCGTCTACAAGCAGGTGCTCGGCAATCAGTACGTCATGGCCAGTGAGCGGCTCACGGGTCCGGAGTCCCTCTTCAAGCGCGGCTACCTGAGCGTGCGGGAGTTCGTCCGCCAGGTGGCCAAGAGCGGGCTGTACAAAGCCAAGTTCTTCGAGAACTGCAACCCCTACCGCTTCATTGAGCTCAATTTCAAGCATCTCCTTGGCCGGGCTCCCCAGAACAAAGCCGAGATGCTGCACCACTTCACGATCCTGCAGGAGCAGGGCTACGACGCCGAGATCGACTCCTACCTCGACAGCGCCGAATACCAGAACCGCTTCGGGGAAGAGGTGGTTCCCTACCTGCACGGCTGGGACTATTCCTCCGGCCAGCAGGGCCTGCAGTTCTCCTACATGCTGCAGCTGACCCGGGGCGTGGGCGCATCGGTGCGGGGCGATCTGCTCAAGAACCAGTCGCGCCTCAACCCCTCGGTGCATGCGGAAGCCCCCATGCCGGTGGTGAGCCCCAACGCCAGGGGCAGCGTCTTCCGCAAGGTCACCACCGACGGCATCACCCGCCAGGGTGTCGGTGCCGGTGAAGAGGGACGCACCTTCCGGGTCGAGATCTCCGGCTTCAACAACTACCGCCTGCACAAGCGCAGCAACCGGGTGCGCTTCATTCCCTTCAACAAGCTGCTGCAGACCCAGCAGCAGATCCTGCGTGAAGGCGGCCGCATCGCCAGCATCACCCCGGTCAACTGAACCCGGACGTTCCGTTCAGCCTTTCCCCCCTACCCCTCCGAATCCATGAAGGTTTCCGCAGGTACCCGAGGCACCGGCCTCAACAGTTCCCGCCAGGTGGCGTTCACCGTCACCGGCGTCAACAACAACGACTACTCCCGCACCGCGGACATGGTCATGAACGTCCCGTTCACCCGCATGAACGAGACCATGCGTCTGGTCCACGCCATGGGCGGCAAGATCGTCAGTGTCTCCGTGACCGGCGGCGGCACCGGCTCCCAAGCGCCGGCCCCCCGCAAGGGCAAGGCGAAGGCCGAAGGCTGAGGCCTTTCCTCGGTCCAAAGGTTTGATGGGCTCCCTGCCAAGGGGGCCCTTTTTCATGGGCCGGGGGCACCGGAGTCATTGGCTCGGGAGGCCAGTCCTTACACCCATCCGCCGGATGAATCGTCCAGGCTGAACCCCGATGGCCGGCCAGGCGGGCAGAACCACTGCAGCCGTGTGAGTCTTGGCGGTGGTGACCATTTATTAAGGCACCCCCATCCATTGGACGCCGTCACCAACAATAGGTAGGTCTTTCGGAGCGATGCCCGGCCCTGGCCAGGCGATCATCGAAAGCAACGACGCAGTCGACGTCAGCCTGGCCTCCCCCCGGACTGACGCTCCAGACTCGACCCCCTTACCCACCCAATCC
>NZ_JAYGHX010000018.1:0-18509 GCF_034931325.1 Cyanobium gracile UHCC 0139
GGCCTTCGTTTTCTTCCCTTCTCTTCCCTTCTCTTCCCTTCCATCCCATGGCCCCTTCCCTCGGCAGCCTTCCCAACGTCCCTGCGCCGATCACCGTCCGCGGTCCCCAGCCCCAGGCCAAGAAAAAGGGCTGCCGCCAGAAGAAGTGTTCCAAATGGAAAGGTGGCAAGTGCTGCTGCGGCCGCGATTGAGAGGAGCAGCCTCTCCGGCTCCGCTTCTGCCGCGCTGGTCCTGGATAGGGCATCGATCGGCTCATGGGGCTGGTCATCCTTCCCTTCATGGCTCCAGACCGACGGAGATGTCCTGATGCCTACGGCGAAGCGGCAGCGACGTCTCGGCCCATGGAGGTCCCTACGGCCCTTTCGGCTGGCGTCGTCTCTGCCATCTGATGCCGGACATGGCCTGGGCGCCGCATCAGCCATGACCCGTGTTCCGGCGGCCGGAGTCCCCGCTGTGGGAGTTCCTTGTGGGGCCGGGCCAGACCAACCCAGCCCCACCGTGCCCGGGAGAGCGGGGCTCAGGGCAAGGTCGGCAGCCGCTTGAGCCCTGAGTCTGCCGAAGAACCGCCAGAGATCCATGGTATTGATTGATGGACACATCTTTTGGTGATGTAGGGCTGTAGCACCATGGGTCAAAGACCCCCCCGAATTGCCATCGACATGACCCCCATGCTTCCGGAGGGGGAGAATGGAGGTGCCAAGATCCTGGTCTTGACTCTGCTGAAACAGCTACAGGTTCTCGCGCCGGACCACCAGTTCATCCTCCTGGTAGCAACCTGGAATCGAGACGAATTGATGGACTACGCCTCCGGGAATACCACCTGTTTGCTCGTGGCAGGTGGCGAATCGGTTTCACCTGCCGTGCCGGAATCGGCGGGTGTGCTCCGCGGGATCCTTCGCAAGATGACCCAGAAGCTGCGACGGCGAGCATCGCAGCGCCCGCCAACCTGGTTGGCAGGTCGAGATATCGATCTGTTGTTTTGTCCCTTTTCTGCTCCGGTCTATGCAGAACCTGGTATTCCCACGGTCGCGATTGTCTATGATTTACAGCATCTGGATTATCCGTGTTTCTTTGCTCCCGGCGAACGGCGGCACCGCACCCAGTTCCTGCGGGACTTAATTCAGACATCGGAAGCCATTATTTGTATCTCTCAGTTTTCTCGCCGTTCGCTGATCCAGCATCTCCAGGCGCCCCCTGAGCAACTCCACGTCGTCCCGATCGCCATTCATCAGCGCTGGCAGCCCGTCGAGCCAGAGATCACTCACAAACACCTTTGTGCCCTCGGTTTAGCCCAGCGTTCCTACGCCTTTTATCCCGCTAACTACTGGCCCCACAAGAACCACCAGTTGCTTCTTGCTGCCTATAGCTTGTATCGACAACGCCACCCTGATCACGCGATTGACCTCGTTTTTACTGGCGCTTCTGCTACCGGAGAAGCAGCAGTCAAAGCGGCTGTCATAGCGATGGGGTTGCAGAATCATGTCCATTTTCTAGGGTATGTCGAGGACGACGTGCTGGCAGCTGTCTGGGCAGGATGTGAGTGCTTGATCTTCCCCTCCCTCTACGAAGGATTTGGCATTCCGCTGTTAGAGGCCATGATCCATGGGAAGCCGATTCTCTCCAGCGATGCCGGAAGCCTGCCTGAGGTTGGCGATGATGCGGTGCTTTACTTTGATCCCCGTCAGCCGGAGGACTTGGTGGCGCAGTGGGGAAAGCTCAGCCAGGATCCTGAGGTTGTCCGAGCCTTGGTGGAAAGGGGACGGGAGCGACTCCAGCACTTTGGGGATGAAGTCGCCATGACCAAGGATTATCTCCATATCTTCCATGGGGTGATTCGGCAGGCGCAACAGGCAGGGAGAGATCAGTGAGTCTGCGGTTCAGTGTGATTACACCTTCGTATCAACAGGGTCGCTTTATTGGGCGCACGATTGAGAGTGTTTTGATCCAGAGATCGCGAGATGTCGAATTGGACTATGTGGTTTGCGATGGAGGAAGTCGAGATGAAACTGTAGAGATCCTGCGGAGTTATGGCGATGACCTGATGTGGGTATCTGAGCCCGACGACGGGCAGGCTGATGCAGTGAATAAGGGGTTGGCAATGACGTCGGGTGACATCATTGCCTGGGTTAACTCTGATGATGTCTA
Source organism: Cyanobium gracile UHCC 0139 (assembly GCF_034931325.1). Taxonomy (GTDB): domain Bacteria; phylum Cyanobacteriota; class Cyanobacteriia; order PCC-6307; family Cyanobiaceae; genus Cyanobium; species Cyanobium gracile_B. Next base: position 2,146 of record NZ_JAYGHX010000018.1, read on the forward strand.
TTATCCAGGAGCCTTCGCCATGGTGCAGGCGATTTTTGTTGCCCATCCTGAGATTCATGCCCTTTACGGCCATGCGGATCATATTGATCAAGCTGATCAGGTGCTAGAGGCTTACCCAGTGGAAGCCTGGAACTATGCGCGCCTCAAGCAGAGTTGTTATCTCTGCCAACCTGCTGTTTTTTTTCGACGCAGCCTGGTGAAGCAATGGGGTGGCTTGGACGCCACCCTTCAGTACTGCATGGACTATGAGCTTTGGTTGCGGTATGGGCAGCATGTCCCTTTTTATTTCTTGCCGCAAAGACTGGCGGGTTCGCGGCTGTATGCAGAGAACAAGACGTTAGGGCAGCGGATATCAGTGCACACGGAAATCAATGACATGCTGCGTCACAGGTTGGGAAAGGTTCCTGATCCCTGGATCTTTCGGTATAGCCACGTCAAGCTGGAGGACACGTTGCATCTCGATCGCCGTCAACCGGAGGACAATCGTCGATTCTTCACAGCCCTCGTGAAAGAGAGCTGGCTGGCCTTCTGGCATTGGAATCGGGGAATCTCCCTCACGGGACTCTGGCAACTGATCCGCTGGGTCATCCGTGGGACTCCCAAGCGCTGGGGACGATAAGACGATGGCGTGGCATCCCGATGACTGGTGACCCATCTGTGGGTGGACTCGGCGGTCGTTCTCCGCTGCGAGGCGAATGTCCGGCCACCATGCCGCTGGCGCTGGATGTTCTGTCTGCCCAGGTTGCCCCAGTCTCCAACTTTTCCGGCCGGGCATCCAGGCCCGGCTCGGGGCAGGTCCAGCACCGCTAGGGGTCTCTGCTTCAGCCGCCCCGCTCGCGCCGCTCCAGGCTCGGCATCAGGGCGATGGAGGCGGCGAGTCCCAGCGCCAGGATCAGCAGGGCCGGAATCAGGGCTGCCCCCACCCGTTCATCACTGGCGTACTGGTAGACACGCACCGAGAGGGTGTCGAAGTCGAAGGGGCGTAGCGAGAAGGTCAGGGGCAGCTCCTTGACGACGTCCACGAAGACGAGCAAGCCCCCCACCAGCAGGGGACCGCGCAGCAGCGGCAGATGGATGCGGCGCAGCACCGCCAGCCAGCCGCAGCCCAGGCTGGTGGCTGATTCGTCGATGCTGGGGGGAATCTGCTCGAACGAGGCGTCCAGTCCCTGCTTCGAGACGGCCATGAAGCGGTCGGCGTACCCCCACAGCAGCAGCAGCAGGGGGCTGAGCTGCAGCGGTCCGCCGATCAGCATCAGGGCCAGGGCCAGCACGGTGCCCGGCACGGCGTAGCCCATGCCGGCGAAGAAGGTGAGCCGGCCCAGCAGCCGGTTGGCCAGCCAGCGGCCGCTGATGGCCAGCACGAGGGCCCCAGCGACGGTGAGCAGGGCGGCGACGAGGGCCAGCCCCAGGCTGCGCAGCGTCAGGGCCAGCAGATCCTCAAGCGGATCGCTCTGGAGGTGGTCACGGCTTGCCACCAGCCAGGTGAGGGGGAGCCCCAGGCTGACCATGGGCGGCAGCAGGGTGAGCAACTGGGCCAGCAGGCACCGCCAGCCCCGCAGCGGCCACTGCAGTGTGCCGGCGTCCCCCGGCCCCAGGTTCCAGCGGCGACTGCGCTGGCGCATCCAGCGTTCGGCCCCCACCAGCAGGCTGACCAGCACCAGGGCGACCAGGGCCAGCCCCACGGCCCCAGGCAGGTCGCCCTCGGCCTGCCAGCGCTGCAGGATCCCCCGCGAGAGGGTCGGCACCCCCAGCAGCTCCACGGCGCCGAGCTCGTTGACCACCTCCATGCCGCTCAGGGCAACGCCGGCGCCGATGGAGGGCAAGGCCAGGGGCAGTGCGACGCGCCGGAAGCTGCCCCAGGGGCCCACCCCCAGGCTGCGGCAGGCCTCCAGCTGGCGCTGGCCGCTGCCGGAGAAGCTCTCGGTGGAGAGCAGGAAGACGTAGGTGTAGGTGGTGAGGCTGAGCAGCAGCAGGGCCCAGCCGATGCCGTGCACGCGAAAGCCCCAGCGGCTGCCGAGGTCCACCAGCACGGCGGCGAGCACGAAGGCCGGTGCCGCCAGGGGCAGCACCTGGGCCAGCCGCAGCCAGCGGCGACCCGGGAAGCGGCAGCAGGCGGTGAGCCAGCCGTTGGCGGTGCCGAGCAGGGCGCCGATCAGGCCGACGCCCACCACCAGCCCCAGGGTGTTGGTCAACTGCTCGAGGCCTTCGGCCCCCAGCCAGAGACTGCCGGAGCCGGCATCGCGCACGGCAAAGCCGGCCAGGGCCAGGAACGGCAGCACCGCCAGGGCGCAGACGAGCAGCACGGCCGCCGCGAGGGAGGCCCGCCGCATCGGCGGACCCGTTCGGGTGGCGACTGCCCGCTCCGCCGTTGCCACTGTCGCCATCCGGTGCCCTACTTCCAGCCGTTCGATTCCATCATCTGGGTGGCCGCCCGGCTCTTGGATCCGATCTGCTCCACCGAGACGCCATCGGCCCGGAAGGTGCCGAACCGCTTCAGGATCGGATTGTCACCGAAGCCCTTGAGCGGATACTCGTTGTTGGCTTCGGCGTAGCCGCGGCCGCCGGTGGGGGAGGCCAGGAACTCGATCAGCCGCATCGCCGCCTGGGGATTCTTGGCGTGGCGGGTGACGCCGGCGCCGGTGATGTTGACGTGGGAGGGATTGAGGTAGACCACCTTGAGCTGTTCGGCCAGTCGCTTGTCCTGGGCGCCGCCTTCCCCGGAGAGCATGCGGGCGATGTAGTAGGTGTTCACCACCCCGACGCCGCACTCGCCCCGGGCGACGGCCCGGGCCAGGGGGGTGTCGGAGGTGAAGAAGGGCTGGCTGACGTTGGCCACCATGCCGCGGATCCAGGTGCGGGTGGCGGCGTCACCGTTGAGGATCATGCGGCTGGCCACCAGGGACTGGTTGTAGGGACTCTTGCGTTCCCGCAGGCAGAGCTTGCCCTTGAGGGCCGGCTTGGCCAGATCGGCGTAGGTGCGGATCGTGGCGGGATTCACCACCTTGGGGTTGACCACGATGGCGCGCACCCGGCGGGTGAGGCCGTACCAGCGGCCCTGGGAATCGCGCAGGTTGGCGGGCACATCCCGCTGCAGGGCGGCCGAACGGGTGGGCCGGAACAGGCCCTGGTCGGTGGCGGCATCGAGGCGGGCGGCATCGACAAGGACGAGCACATCGGCGGGGCTGTTCCTGCCCTCACTCTTGAGGCGCTCCAGCAGGGCGTCGTCCTTGGCTTCCAGCACGTTCACCCTGATGCCGGTGCGGGCGGTGAACTGGCGGTAGAGCTCCTTGTCGGTGTTGTAGTGGCGACCGGAGTAGACACCGATGGTGGTGCCGGCCTGGGCGATGGCGGGAGCCTTGGTCTGCGACTGGCCGATGGCCGGCAGGGTTCCACTGCTGCAGACGGCGAGCAGGGCTGCGGCCAGGGCCGCGGATCCGCCGACAGGCAGCAGGAGGCGACGACGGAAGAACCTGGACGTGGGCATCGGGAACAACAGATGTCTGCCCGGACCCTATGAAGGCTGCTCTGGGGTGATCGGAACAAACGACGCGAAGTCGCGTATCAATGCTTACGCGTCCCGTGCTCAGCTCTGCGGCGTCCGCTCAGTAGGAGCTGGACCGGCGCACCGGGATCAGGGCGGGCTGCATCAGACCGCCGCCGCCGTTGTCGTCGTCGGAATCCATCGCCATCCACAGCACCAGACCGAGAAGGGCGAGCACGCCCGTCATCAGGAGGAACTCGGTCATGGGAGCAGTACGTAGACCGACACCCTAGCGGCGCCAGCCGGTGGTTCCGTAGTGGATGCAGCACAACGGGCCGGCAGGTTGCCGATCAGGCGAAGCCCTTGCCCGCTTTGCCGGCCACGCAGGCCTGGAGCTGCTGACGCAAGCGCTGGTGATCGAGATCCTTGCCGATCAGCACCAGCTGGTTCTTGCGGTCCCCCGGCCAGTCGCTGTCATCGATGGAGAAGCGTTTGCCGGCCAGGTGGAACACGTGGCGGCGCTCGCTTTCGCTGAACCAGAGGATGCCCTTGGCCCGGAAGACCCCCGCCGGCATCTGGTTGTCGAGGAAGTTCTGGAACTTGCGCAGGGAGAGGGGGCCGTCGCTGCTGAAGGACAGGGAGGTGAACCCCTCGATGGCCTGGTGGTCGGCATGACCGCCATGGTCATGGTCATGGTCATGGTCATGGGCGTGACCGTGGTCGTGGCCGTGGTGATGGTCGTGGCCTGCCGCCGGTTCGTGCTCGCAGTGGCCGTGGTCATGGTCGCAGTGGCTGTGGTCCTCGGCCCCATGGTCGCCATTGGCGCCGTGGTCATGGTCGTGGTCGTGGTGGGCGCCGGCGGCGGGAGCCTGCTGCTGGGCCACCACCCGGTCGCTCTCGAACAGGCCCACGCTCAGCAGCAGCGGCAGGGGCACCTCGCCCTTCACCGAGCGCAGGATGCGGGCCTCGTTCTTGATCGCCCGCAGCTCGGCCTCCAGCTGCTCCAGCCGCTCCTCGCTGACCAGGTCGCACTTGTTGAGCAGGATCATGTCGCCGTAGACGATCTGGGAGCGCCCCACCTCCCCCTGCAGCGTCTCGGCGCCGAAGTTCTCCGCGTCCACCAGGGTGATGATCGAATCGAGCCGGGTGAGGTCGCGCAGGTCGCTGCCGAGGAAGGTCATGGCCACGGGCAGGGGATCGGCCAGGCCGGTGGTCTCCACCACCAGGTAGTCGACCGGTTCGGGGCGCTCCAGCACCCGGTAAACCGCCTCCAGCAGCTCCCCGTTGATCGAGCAGCAGATGCAGCCGTTGCTCAGCTCCACCATGTCGTCGGCGGTGGCCACGATCAGCTCGTTGTCGATGCCGATCTCGCCGAACTCATTGACCAGCACAGCGGTCTTGAGGCCCTGCTGGTTGCTGAGGATGTGGTTGAGCAGGGTGGTCTTGCCCGCCCCGAGGAAGCCCGTGAGGATCGTCACCGGCACGGCGATGGGCCGGGCTTCCGTCGCCGCCACGGTCGCCGCCTCGGTCGCCGCCTCCGGGGTCGGGGCGTCCAGTTTCGTGCTGGTCATGGCCGGAAGGGAAACCGCTGTGCTGATTCTGCCGGCGCGCTCACCCCACCAGTGCCGCCGCGGCTGCTGGAATGGCGGTCTCCGAACCTGGTCCATGAACCCCAGCGAAGCCTTCGCCGCCATCGGCCTTGCCGCCGTGGCCTGCGATGGCGCCCTCGACGGCGACGAGGCCGCCATGCTGCGGCAGCTGCTGGAGGTGCGCTCGCCCTACGCCAACCTCGGCGAAGCGGTGATGGGCGCGATGTTCGATGGGCTGCTGGGGCGCCTGAGCAGCGGCGGCTGGGAACAGCTGCTGATGGAGGCCGCACCGGTGCTGAGCGCTCCCCAGCAGGAGACGGCCTACGCGATGGCGGCCCTGCTGGTCCACACCAACCGCAGCTTCAAGCCCGTGGAGCAGGCGATGCTGCAGCGACTGGGGGAACTGATCAGTGTGCCGGCGGAGCGCTGCAGCCAGATCCTCGATGTGATGGCGGTGCTGCACCGCGACAGCCTCAAGTCCTGAGGACCGGAGCTCAGGACCGGGTGCCCCGGCAGCGGCCGCAGAGCCCGAAGAACTCGAGGGTGTGGTACATCGGCAGGAAGTCACCCAGCTCCTCCCCCGGCAGGTGCAGGCCGTGCACGGGGCAGTGGGGCAGCACCATCGTGGCGCCGCAGTCGACGCAAGTGAGGTGGTGTTCGTCCCGCTCGGTCGGGGCGTAGAGGGCCTCGCCGCTGGGCAGGTGGCGGCAGCGCACCAGGCCCCGCTGCTGCAGCTGGCGCAGGTGGCGGTAGACGGTGGCCAGCCCCATGGCGGAGGGGCCGCCCCGCAGCCGGGCGTGGAGGTCCTGGCCGCTCAGTTCACCGTCGGCATCGCGCAGTTCCGCCAGCAGGGAGGCCTGGCGCGGCGGCAGATCGGGGGCGGAGGGGGCCTGCATGGTTCCGTTTCTACCCTGCCGGCAGCCAGATGGCCTGGAGGGCCTCCTGCGGCAGGGGCTGGAGGGTAAGGCTGGAGGCCTCGATCAGCACCGCCCGGGGGGGCGATGGCGGTGCTCCCCGCTGGTCCCCCAGCGGGCGCAGCACCAGCGCCAGCCGGTCGCTGGTGGGGTCGTAGCTGAGGCCGGTGCCGGGTTCGAGCTCCCAGCCGGCCAGGCGCCGCGAGGCCAGCACGGTGCCGCGCCGGTCGAGGGTCACCAGGGTGAGGGCGGGGCGGCCCACCCCTTCGATCAGCAGGGCCCAGATCCGCTCGCCGCCGCGGCTGCAGGCCGTGGCCGCCAGGGCCTGGGGGCCGATCCAGAGCTGGCGCGGGGCCACGCCCGGCTCCACCAGCTCCAGGGAGCGGCGGAAGTCGGGCCAGTGGCGCACCAGCAGGGCCCGTCCTGCCCGGGGACAGAAGCTGCTCAGGTCGCGGCTGCCGGGCAGGGTCTGGCGGCGGGGCGGCCGGGGGGGCAGGTCCCGCAGGCTGAGGCCGTCGATCTCGGGCACCACCAGGGCGCCGCCCTCCGGCAGCAGTCGCACGGCGCCGCTGGCCTCCAGCGGCAACACCCGGGGGCCGCCCCGGGCGGGCCAGAGGCTGATGCTCACCTGGTCGGGCTGCTCACCGCCGGCCTGCACCAGCAGATCGCCGCGGCGGTTGCCGCTGATGTGGGCGAAGACCATCTCGCCGGCACCGATGGGCTCGGGGGCACCGGCCTGCACGGGGGACGGCGTCGCCGGGCGCCCGCGGTCCAGGGGGCGCAGGGGTTGCTGGCGCAGCGGCAGCCTCCACACCCGGAAGCGGCCGCTCTCGGAGCGCGACACCACCGCCACGGCCTCGCCACCGCCGAGTGGTTCGACCATGGTGATGCGCGGCCAGATCAGCGAGATCGGCCGCCAGCGGCCGTCGTGCTCCTGCACCTGGAGCTGTTCGCCGCTGGCCACCGGCACCACCGCCAGCAGCCGGGGGCGGGGATCCCACTGCCAGCGCTGGGGGGCCAGGGCCAGGCCGCGGCGATCGCGGCCGGCCAGCTGCAGCTGCAGCGGGGAGCGGATCCGCTGGTCGGGGGAGAGGTTCAGCAGCAGGGTGTCGCCGTCGCCGAGCCAGCGGTGGGCCAGGGGCGGGCTGAGGGTGCTGTCCCTGTCCAGGCTGGCCGGGTCCATGGGCCGGCTGAAGCGGGCCTGCAGGGCGGCGGGCCCGGAGCTGGCGGCCACCGGCGTGAGCCGCTCGAGTCGGGGCGGCTGGCGCAGCAGCAGCTGCTGCTGAACCAGGGCCAGCAGGCCGGCCAGGGCCAGGGTGAGCGGCAGGGGGCCGGCCCAGGGGAGGCGGAAGGACCGGGTCATGGTTCCAGGGGACGCGCGGGCCTGGGAATGGGCCGGATGCGGCTGGGGACCACCTCCAGCCGCTCGCCGCCGCCGGGGGCGGGCTTCAGGCCCATCACCCCGTCGATGGCCAGCCACTGGTCGGCGGGGAAGGGGGCCTGGCCGGCCGGCCAGTCGACGGGCAGCCCCACCGGGGAGGCATCGGCCAGACAGCAGCGCACCAGCAGGCGGGCCAGCTGGGGCGGTTCGCCCTCCATCGGCAGCACGAAGCCGCTGATGCGAACCGGATCGCCGGCGAACAACTTGGGATCGGGCTGGCTGCGCAGCAGCCGCACCCAGTCGGTGAGGCTGCGCTGGGCGGGCGGCAGCACGAAGCTGAGCTCGCTTTCGGCGGTCTCGTCGCGGGGGCGCTGGCCGGCCAGGTCGGCGAAGGAGGGGGCCGGCGGCAGCAGCAGCACCAGCAGGGCGATGGCGGCGGTGAGCAGCAGGGTGCGGGCCTGGCGCCGGTCGCCCCGCTCCTGGCGGCCGGGCCCGAAGGCCAGGCGCAGCTGCAGCAGGGCGACGAGCAGCAGCAGCAGGCCGGCCAGGGCCACCAGGGGGTGGAAGACGGCCCGCAGGAGAAGGTCGAGGCGGCCGTCGACGCTGCTGACCAGCAGCACCAGGGCCCAGAGGCCGAGGCTGGCGGCGCGCCAGAGGGCGGCCCGCTGCAGGAGGGGAGGTGGGGTCATGGGAGTCACAGGCGCCACAGGTTCACCCACTGGCCGATCAGGAGCACCATCAGGGCGGCCCCGGCGGTGGTGAGCACCAGGCCGCGGGGGCGGAACAGCAGCCCGAGCAGGCTCACCAGCTTGAGGTCGATCACCGGACCCAGGAGCAGGAAGGCGAGCAGGGCCCCGGGGGTGACCTGGGCGGCGAAGCTGAGGGCCAGGAACGCATCCACGCTCGAGCACACCGACACCACCAGGGCCAGCAGCATCAGGGCCAGGATCGAGAGGGTGGGGGCGCCGCCCACCGCCAGCAGCCAGCTGCGGGGCACGAACGACTGCACCAGGGCGGCGATGACGCTGCCCATCACCAGCAGCAGGGACAGGTAGAGGAACTCCTGGCTGGCGTGCTTCATCAGCTCGGCCAGGGGCGGCCGGACCGGGGCGGTCTCAGGGCTGAGGGCCGACGGTGGCGGGGCCCCCACCACGCCGCTGGAGCGCTCCAGCAGCCCCACCGCCGCCAGGGGCTGGTGCAGGCGCCGTTCGGCCAGCAGGTCGGCCTGCAGCAGCTGGGGTTCGCCCACCAGGCCCAGCAGCAGGGCCAGGCCCACGGCCACCACCACGGCGCCAAGGGGACGGGCCAGCAGCAGCCAGGGCTGGTCGGGGAAGGCGGCCCAGGTGCTGGCGATCACGATCGGGTTGAGCACGGGGGCGGCGAACAGGAAGCCGAGGCCGGCGCCGAGGGGCGCGCCACCGCTGAGCATGCGGCGGGCCACCGGCACGTTGCCGCATTCGCAGGCGGGCAGGGCGAAACCGAGGGCGGCGCCGGTGAGGGGCCCCAGCAGGGGGTGGGAGGGCAGCCGCCGCAGCCAGCGCCCGCCGGGGGCGAACCAGCGGGCGCCGGCGGAGATCAGCACGCCGATCAGCAGGAAGGGCAGCGCCTCGATCAGCAGCCCCTGGAACAGGGCCCAGGCGGTGGCCAGACGGGTGAGGATCACGGCGCCGGCCAGGGCTCCGGGGAGGAAGGAGTGGCGGTGCCGGCTTCGAACCACGCGGGGATGGCGGTGAAGCGGGCGGCGTTGGCCTCGTTCTCGCGGGCCTCGACGCGCCAGCAACAGCTGCGGCCGCCGTCGCGGGGGCCGAGCAGCGCGTTGGCCCAGCCCCAGGCCAGTTCGGCGCTGGCCTCCATGCCCACGTTGGCCATCACCCGCAGGTCGAGGGCGCCCTGCTCATGGAGGTCCTGCCACTGGGCCAGCAGGGGGTCGTCGTGGTTGACGAGGAAGGTGTGGTCGAACTGCTCTTCCAGCCGCTCACGCAGGGGCTGGAGGCTGGAGAAATCGACCACGAAGCCGTGGACGTCGAGGTGGTGGGCGGCGAACCAGAAGGTGAAGCTGCGGCTGTAGCCGTGCACGAAACGGCAGTGGCCCGGGTGGCGCCACTGGCGATGGCAGCAGGGGAAGCCGCCGTAGCTCTTGCTGCAGGTGTGGGCGGCGGGGCTGGACATGGGGGAGGATCACTGCAGCTGACGTCGCGTCCCGTGGGGGCTCCATCCGCCGCTTCCCCTGGATCCTGTCATCCACCGTCGCCCGGTGGGGGGGCGGAGCTGGCGGGCCCGGAGCTGATCGCCACGCTGCGCTTCGACGGGGCGGGGCTGATCCCGGCGGTGGCCCAGGACTGGCTGGACGGGGCGGTGCTGATGGTGGCCTGGATGAACCGGGAGGCGATCGAGCGCAGCCTGGCCACGGGCGAGGTGCACTACTGGAGCCGCTCGCGGCAGGAGCTGTGGCACAAGGGCGCCACCAGCGGCCATTTCCAGACGCTCAGGGGCCTGCGTTACGACTGCGACGCCGACGTGCTGCTTCTGACGATCGAGCAGGTGGGCCAGGTGGCCTGCCACACCGGCGCCCGCAGCTGCTTCTACGAGGAGGGCGCGGAGGCCACCGCCGGCGGACCGGACGCCCTGCCGCCGCCGGCGGATGTGTGCACCGAACTGGCGCGGGTGATCAACGGCCGCCGGGAGCGGCCGGAACCGGGCAGCTACACCAATAAGTTGCTGGAGGGGGGCGACAACCGCATCCTCAAGAAGATCGGCGAGGAGAGCGCCGAATTCGTGATGGCCTGCAAGGACGACGACCCGGACGCGATCGCCGGTGAGGCGGCCGATCTGATCTTCCATCTGCAGGTGGCCCTGGCCCACCACGGCGTCGACTGGCGCCGGGTGCAGGAGGTGCTGGCCGAGCGGCGCGGGGCGCCCAGGCGCGAATGAGCCGCCTGCAGCGGGAACTGGCCTGCCGGCGGCGGCTGGGCGATGGAGCGGGCGAACGCTGGCTGTGGGCCCTGGGCTCGAGCCTGCCCTGGGTGGGACTGGCGGTGCTGCTGCTGCACGCCCTGACGCGCCGGACGATGACGCCGTTTCTCTATGGCCTGACGGCCCTGGGGGCGGTGGGCTTCCTGGTGCTGACGCTGGGGGGCCTGCCGGACGACCTGGCCAACCGCAACCGGCTGCCATCGGGCACGGTGCCGGCGGCGATCACCTTGATCTGCGTGGCGGCGTTCGCCTTCGGGCACCGGCAGGGGCAGGAGAAGGCGGCGGTGGAGGCGCGGAAGTGGCTGGAGTTGGATCGGTGAGGGGTGATTCTTTTCGCCCACCGGCTGAATGACGCCCCCGATCGTGGCGTTAGCCCGGTGGACATCCCGTCGCGAAAGCCCACAGGTGATTCATGGAGCTGTGAACCTTTGCCGAATCCGCAGGGTCGATGCAATGGATGTGCCCTGTCGTGATATCTGGCTAGAGTTTCTGGGTAGAAGCGATCTCGCAGATAGGCAGGCATGAACTTTACGTTGGAGTGCGAACAAGAGGCGGACGGACGTTGGATCGCCGAGGTGCCAGAACTTCCTGGCGTCCTTGCTTACGGAACATCCTCTTCTGCTGCCATGGCCAGGGCTGAAGTCCTGGCTCTCCGGGTCATTGCTGAACGGATTGAACGCGGTGAAACTGAGCCCGTCGCCATCCGATTTTTGCTTCCACTCTCTGCATGAGTCATTGGCCTTCGGTCAAAGCCAAGAAGGTTTTTGCCGCCTTGCTTTCAATTGGGTGGAGTGTCAAGAGACAGTCGGGATCTCACAGGACTCTCGAGCATCCAGACTATCCGGATTATGTCTTTGCTTTCCATGATGGTGAGGAGATTGGCCCCAGAATGTTGGCCCGAGTGGCCAAGCACACTGGCCTTCAGCCAAGTGATCTATAAGGGTGGAGCTTTCACTGGCCGGTCCATACGCCTTAGCGGCAACCGAATGTTTCATCGTGATCGGGTTGCCGTTGCCCACCGCGATCAGGTGCCGGAGTCCATGGATGTTGTCGTTGCCGTATCCCAGCAGCCCCTTGGAGGTCCAGGGGCCATCGGGCCGCTAAACCCCGTTGAGCGAGCCACTGCTGGCTGGGTTGCACTTCGATGCCATAGAAGCCACCGGCGACGGCGGCGTCATAGCCCGAGAGCCCATCACGGCCATCGATGGTGGCGGTGGCATGGCCCCCGGTCGCGAAGACGCGCACCGGTGCCCCGTTCTTCTTGTCTGCGGAGGCCGCGTCGTTCTGCCGGGTGGTGCCACCGATCACCCACCCCATCGCCCGGCAACCGCCGGCCTGGGCCATCAGGGTCTGCCGCTGCTGCCGCAGGGCATTGAGCCCCACGCTCTGGAACGCGGCCTAGGACTCCGGCGTGATCGAATTCACCGCCTGCGCCAGAGTGGCCCCAAGAGCCTGCAAGACCGAAGCCACGGCACCGCGCGGCATCCAGCCCCAGGGAAAAGGGCGTCGTGAAGGCGTCGCTGGCGGTGAGGATCGTGTAGCGGAATCCAGGCCAGGCCGTGCCGCCGCCGAAGGAGCTGAGGGCTGTGGTGCCCGAAAAGCTGGTGACTGCGCCGGTCACGACGATGCTGTCGCTCTGCGGGCCCTGGATCTCAATGGCCTGCGTCCCGCCGTCAGGCTGTTGTTGCCGTTGACGGTGAGGGTGCCGATCGAGTTGCCTGGGGCGATCACACCACCGGAGGCGATCGTGGTGCCGGGGAGTTGGCCGGACCCACCGATCAGGCCACCGGATTGCACCGTCAAGCCTGAGGAGGAAGCGATCGAACCATTCACGAAAACGGCTGCCCCCTGCTGCATCGTCGTGGGCCCTGTGTAGGTGCTCAGACCCTCCAGAGTCGTCTGGCCTCCGTTGGTGCCGTTGCTGAAGCTGAGGGGGCCAACGCCGGAGAACGTGCCGGTGTGCGTGGAAACCTTGCCGTTGATGTCAATCGTTCCGCCCAGGCTGGTCAGGATGTAATCGGTGGGTAACGTGCCGGGCTGGTCAACGATCACCGTGCCGCCCGCCAGCAGGGGGCTGAAGGGAGCACTGGCCGGGGTGGTGGTGCCTGGGGTGACGCCGAGGAACCTCACATCCAGGAGGATGGCGTTGTAGGGGGATCCGCAGGGGTTTGCGGCTGGTGGCGCCGTGCACCAGGTGAGCCCGCCGTCGGTACTGATGGCGTGTCTGCCACCTTGTTGATCGTCTGCTGTGCGCCGCCGCCCGTGGAGCTCTCAGGTTGTTCTGCCCTAGCAGATCATTCCATGAGGATGAAGTGGGAGGCCCTAAAGACTTGACCTGCAGCCCAGCTATTCCAAGCGCAGGCTGCCGTCTAATCCCGATGCCGTCTCCAGGTAGGTCATCTCCCGGATGATGGCCAGAGGTCGAAGCGGCGAAGGCTCAGGGATGGTTGGGCAATTGGCAACGCATGATGCACGGCGGGTGTACCAGCTGCCTGTGGATCTGGTGCAGGGCCTTGAGGGCACGATCCAGGGTCAGGTCATCGAGTAACCGGAGTGCCTCTGCAGCCTGCCGGCAATCGTGCACCTTATTGGCGTTAAGGGGGCCAACCCATCGGGGGTTGCGGCGTCCTGGTGCCAGAAAGGTCTCTCATGAACCTGCCGTTCGCCTCAGTGATCCCATCGCCTGCGGTACTCAGGTGGTTCCACCCGTGCACTGGTACGGCTTAGAGACGCTGACCCAGGATCTGACACCGCATCACTTGTGTTCTGTGACGCCCGGTCGCTCCGTTGGCTCGGTAGACGCCACCGTGGCTGGACGGCCACAGCTGAAGTGCTCTGCCCGCTCCAGCGGTGGACTCCCTGAGCGCCGAGTCCTCTGGTTATGGATGCCGTGACCGTCCCCGGGAAGCCTGGAACAGGACCTGCCCGCGCTCGACGTTTTGTGATTGCTGGCCGATCCCACTGTCCATCGTTAGGTTCTCAACGTGCAGCTCCTGATGTCCAGGAAGTCGCGTCATGGCAACCCAGCCAACGCGGATGATGGCTTCCCACCGTTGTGTTCCACCGTGTTTGAGGCAATCCAGATGGCGTTTGTCAATGAAGTGGTCTCGGATGAAGACATTGCCCGCTACAACCTGCCCTTCAAGCCTGGTGATGGTCGTTACTGGACGAGGGACAAAGAACTGGACAGTTACCTGTGGGGAGGGATCATCCAGAGCTATGCATTCGGATATGATCCGGAAGGGCAGTTTGATTTCTACCTTCACGGAATTCTCTTGAGAGTCTACTTGAATCTTGGTGATGGCTCGGAGTCGTTCAAAGACTCTCCTTACCGAGTTGTGTGGAAGGAGATTTCTCATATCCAACCATTCGATCTTTGTGGCCTGAATAAGCAAATCGTCTTCTCTGTATTGAAATCGGCGCTGGTGGCGTATGGGTTTGATGGCAGGGAGAACACATTTGCGCCTAATCATGTTGTTTCTTTCGATTTCTAGTTCGTCAAGATCGTTAAGACACTCCCCATCATCATGTTCCTTACTGCAGAGCAGGCGAACGAACTGCTGGATTCGGTACACACTAAAGAGCAGCTTCTCGACTTAATCGATCGCGTTGATCATCGAGTTGATGGCCCGGTTACTGTCTTGTATAGTGGATTTACTGGTGAGTTTCATTCGGAGGGTATTCGAAGGCTTCATTCGGGAGCGATTGCAGAAGCACTGCATAGATCGGGTAATAATATCCGCACTATAGATCAGTCCGAGGCGGGTAAGTTTCTGAATCAGACTGAAGGTACCCAGTTTTATAATGAGAAGCTGAAAAGAAAGTTTGAGGAGATCTTCAGGAATAATCCTGATGAGCTTAGGAGCTTTATGGACGGGGAGAGAACAGGCAATTCAAGAATTAATAATGGGGTCTGGGATCGATTGTCTGCTAAGTACGCTGCTGATGCAGTAGGCGAGGTCGTTACGCTTACTGGAAGTGCAGTTGATAACAGAGTCTTCTTTCAGACTGAACTACCAATCATCTTAGACAATCCTAACGTTACAAGTATTGATGGCATTCCTGTAGAGGCATTCAGGGGAATGACTCTTGAGGAGGCGTTCTCGGTCATTGTTGCTGCTTCTGACGAAAGGGCATCGAAGCTAAGCATTGCTGTTGATGCTGCTGGCAATCCAATGATGGTGGATAGGCATTACATCCTTGATGCTCGAAACTTCTTTGAAGATTCCAAGGCAATCGACGGGAAAGCTCCTCCCCCCGATACTCCGATGCGGTCAATGGCGGACTTTATCCCCCAAGAGAGGGTGGCTGCCCATCGTGAAGCGCTAAAGGAGATTCGAAGAGCCCAGGACAACTTGGCTCTTCATTACAAGCAGGATCTTCTGAATCACGCTCCACAGACTCCATCCCGGTGGCTCACTGCTCTCGATCAGCTTGGGCACATCGCTGATGTCGTCAGTCTTGCAGCTGTGGCCTATGACGCCAAGGTTGCAATGGATGCAGGTGATCAGGAGGCAGCCGAGGAGATGCTAACTCGCTGGGCTCTTGAAAATGCTGGCGCGATTCTTGCTGGACGTCTGGCTTCCCTGGCAGTGACGCCGCTGTTGGCCGCTGGTCCCTTGGGCTGGTTGGCGGCAGGCGGTCTGGTGCTTTCGGCGTCCATGCTTGGCGGTGCCTACGGCGATGATGTTGCCGAGTTCATGGCTGGCCATCTCGCTGGTCTCTGGGATCGTGCTCTGGGAGGCCTGAGGGATCAGTTTCAAGCTGCAGAGAGACCCTATTCATGCCCTCTTGTGCTCGATCTTGATCGGAATGGTGTCACAACCCTACCTGAGAATACGGCTGGAATATACTTTGACCATGACCGAAACGGCTTTGCCGAACGTACAGGTTGGGTCAGTCCAACAGATGGTCTCTTGGTGCGCGATCTCAATGGGAACGGATTGATCGACGACGGCAGCGAACTCTTTGGCAATCATACGGATCTGCCTGATGGAAGCCGTGCGGCCAACGGGTTCATAGCCTTAGGAAAACTTGATGCGAACGGAGACCAATATCTTGATCATCTGGACCCAGCCTGGTCCACCTTGAAGATTTGGATGGACACGAACAGCAGCGGATCCGTTGACGGTGGCGAGCTCCTTTCGATGGATGAGGTAGGCGTGCTCCGGCTTGGAGTGAGCTACTCGGCCTCCACCTTTGCTGATTCCCATGGAAACCAACATCTTCAGACCGGAGAGTATGTAGCTCAGGATGGCACGAAACAGGCCATGAATGATGTCTGGTTTCGTGTCGATGAGGCGCGAACCAGATGGCTGCATTCAGTTCCTGAAGAAGATTCTGTGATTGGTTTGCCAAATCTGAGAGGTATGGGCCGTGTCATGGATCTTCACCAGGCCATGGCCCTGGACTCCTCTGGAACCTTGCGCCTGCTCCTTGAACGATGGATGCAGGGCAGTGCGACGCAGCGAGAGGCCTTGATCGACCCACTGATCTTCCAATGGACGGGAGTGGCGTCTCCAGGGGAGGACCCTGGCTATAGCTCGCTCGACGGACGTCTTGCCGTCATGGAACGTCTCCTTGATCGTACCTATCGCCAGGGCTGGCTCGACCCGCAGCCCGTGGGGGTGCCTGCCACAATGCTCCACCGGGCCTATGAGGACTTCCGTCTTCAGCTGGAAGACCAGTTGATCCTTCAGACCGATGCCCGACCACTTCTCGGTCATTTTCTTGCATCTGATGGATCACTATTGGCGGAGATGCCTACTCAAGCGCTTGAGAAGGTCGCCGACTATCTGGCCGCATTCATTCTGGCCAATCCAGATGTCGTCTCGCTGTTTCGTCTATCTGGAGCGCTGAGGTCGCTGGGAGATGATGGCAAAGAAATGCTGTCACGAGTCCAAGAGTATGGTTTAACCGAAGGCTCGCTGGACAGTTTGTATCTTCGTCTTTTCTCTGAGCATCGTCTTTACAAAGGTACCTCTGAATCCAACCAGCTTCATGGCTCCGTTGGTGAGGATCTGATT
>NZ_JAYGHX010000019.1:0-9189 GCF_034931325.1 Cyanobium gracile UHCC 0139
CCTCGCGGCAACGCGCTCTGATTCTCCCTTCAAGGTGTTCCGGCCCCCTCCAAGGGGGCTTTTTCATGGCCTCCCGCGGTCATGCCCCCCATCGCCGGCCCGAAAAGCTGGTTACGATGCAATCGTTCCGTCAGCAGTGACGTGGTGATCGACGGAAACGTCTGATCGGAGTGCACCGCCATGCCGGGCCCGATGCCTTTTCTCCCCCGCCACGGCGGCGGTTGGATGCATCCGGTGCCATGGCCCTGCGGCTGCCATTCCGCCCTCGGTCGTCTTCCGCCCTTGCCGCAGGCGTCGCCGGCTGGCATCCAACCCACAGGAGGAGGTGTCCATGACCCCAAGTTGTCCCATCCAGGGTCTGCAGATCGCGGAGAATGCCGGCTGATCACGGCCGCTGAATCCTGATCCATCGGTTCCGCGCCAGTGCGGGCCCGGCGAGAGCCCCCGAGTTCGTGGCCCAGGTTTCCTGGCACCCACGGACTCGGGGGCATCGTTCATTGGGACCTGGCCCTCAGGGCCCCTCCGCCGCCGGTGTCTACGGTGCTGCCGGTGCCGTTGCAGGGGACATCAGCACGTTCCGGATCAGAGGCGCGGCGAGCTGCACCGCCTCCTTCGAGGGGTGGGAATGCTCGTCCCGGTAGAGAATCTCCCCACCCCGGGCTCGATAGGTGCAGGCCCCGTCGGGGCAGAACAGGTCGAACAGATCGACCACCTGCAGCTTGCCCTGGTTCTGCAGATCGACCAGCAAGTCGTCGAGGGGCTGGCGTCGACGCAGGGATTCCGCCCGGCCCGGCATCAGGCAGGGGCCGCCGAAGGGGGAGAACCACTGGGGCACGGCACTGGCGGGGTGGCAGTTCGCCTCCCGGGCGAAGGGCAGGCCGTTGAGCACCGCCAGGCGCACGCCGCGCTGCGCCAGGCTGGCGGAGAAGTCGGTGAGGCCCACCCTGAGGGTCTGGAGGATCAGGCGGCTGCCCGGCCCCTGGCTGGGGGGCGAGAACATCACCATGTCGTTGACCAGGAACACCCAGTCACCCGGGCGCAGCTGCGCCACCAGAGCCGGCACCACCCGGTTCCAGTAGGCGCGGTTGGTGGCGGCGAAGGGGCCGCCGCCGCCGAGGGCGGCGAAGTTGCCCACCGGGGAGGCGGCCCAGGCCGAGGTGATCGTCACGGCGTAGTCGTCGGTGGCCACCAGCTCGTCGAAGGCGCCGGCGAAGGAGGCCGAGAAGGAATTACCCACCACCAGCACCCGGTGGCGGGCCGTGGCGAAGTCCCCGAGGGTGCAGGCCTCGATGGCAATGGTTTTCGCCGCTTCGCCGTCGTTGGCCAGCACGCAGGGGGATCCCTGCCAGGTGCCAGTGGCGCCCGCCACCCGATAGGGATCGACGAGCGATTCCACCCCCATGCCGGCGGGGATCGGGTTGCGTCCGGCGTAGAGGCTGAACGGCGGCAGGTTGTCGACACCGATCAGCAGCCCCGCCCCGGCGGCCAGGCCGCCCACCCCGATGGCGATCGTCCGGTCCCGCCGCGGGGCCCAGCTGGCCTGCCGCAGGGGCTTCTCCACCCAGCGGTAGGAGGCCACCGACAGGAGCACCATCAGGCCGATCTGGAATGGCAGCGACCACCAGTGAAGGCCGATCGTCCAGCGGCTCAGGGAGAGGACTCCCCAGTGCCAGAGGTAAAGCGAATAGGAGATCAGCCCCACCCACACCAGGGCCGGCAGGGTGAACAGGCGGTAGGCGGCGGTGCCCTGCCGCAGGCTGGCGATCAGCAGCGTGGTCAGGACCACCGCAGCCACCGTGGCCGGCACAGCCCAGGCCAGTGGCAGCAGCATCACCCCCCCCAGACCCAGGACCGCCGCCAGGGGCGGCAGGCGGCCCAGGCCCCTGGCGGCGGTCGGCCAGACACCGCCGAGGCAGAACAGCAGGCAGCCTGCCCCCATCTCCCAGAGCCTTGGCGGCATCAGGAAGTAGGCGGCGGCCTGCTGGGTGGGATAGAGCTGAACGAAGGCGATCAGGGAGGCCAGCGAGGCCACGCCCATCACGCCGAACAGGGCCCTGTGCCCCCCGGCACCGGGGCGGGCGAAGCCCGTCAGCCAGGCCACCATTGGCAACAACAGATAGACCTGCTCCTCCACCCCCAGCGACCAGGTGTGGGTGAAGGGGTTGAGTTTGGTGGCGGTGCCGAAGTAGTCGGTGGCCTGCCCGTGCAGGTAGATGTTGGAGAAGCCGAACAGGGCGCTGATCCCCGTGCGCAGGGCCGTATGGGGCCGGGGGATCACCAGGCAGGACAGGATCCCCACCACCACCACGAAGACCAGCAGGGCCGGCACGAGCCGTTTCAGACGCCGGCTGTAGAAGCCGAGCAGCAGATCCCCCAGGGAACGGGCCGGACGGCGGGTCAGGGAGGCGGTGATCACGAAGCCGGAGATCACGAAGAAGATGTCCACCCCCAGGTAGCCGCTGGGCAGCAGCCGGTCGTCGATGTGGTTGACGATCACGGCCACCACGGCCAGGGCCCGCAGGCCGTCGATCTCGGTCCGGTAGCCGGTCGTGGAGGAGAGAGGGGTGTCGCTCACGTCGGCATCGTCTCGTCACCGTCCCGATGGCGGCCCAGCACCACCAGGCCCACCGCGGTGGGCAGCAGCACGGTGCACACCCGCAGCACCAGGGTGACCGCCAGCGCCGCCGGCCGGTCGACGCCGAAGGCGACCGCCAGGCCGATGGCCGTCGCCTCCGCGGTGCCGACCCCCGCCGGCAGAAAGGAGAGGACGCCGCCCAGGGCCATGGCGGTGCGGATCACGGCGGCCTGGGTCAGGGCCAGGGGATCGCCCTGCAGCTGCAGCAGGCCCATCAGCGCCGTCGCCTCGATCAGCCACACCAGGGCTGCCAGAGCGGTGCCCACCAGCAGGGGCCAGGGCCGTAGCAGCCGCCGCATCCGGCCCACCGCCCCGAGGGCCTCCCGCAGCAGCCGGGTCAGTCCGTGCCAGCGCCGATGGGCTGGCAGCCGGTCGAGGAAGGCCTCCAGGCGCCGCAGGGCGGCCGGGTGGGTCAGCAGCCAGGCGCCGACGGCCAGGGTCCCGGCGCCCGCCGCCAGGGCCGGCAGGATCCGCCCCCCGAGCCCCCAGGCGAGCACCAGCAGGGCTCCGGCCAGGTCGGTCACTCGCTCCGCCAGGGTCACCCCCACGCCGATCTGCATCGGAATGCCGTGGCGGCGCTGCAGCCACAGCCCCCGCAGGGCCTCGCCGCTGCGGCCGGGGGCGGCGACCAGCGCCAGGCCGGCGACGTAGATGCGGCTGCTGGGCCGCCAGGCCAGGGGATGCCCCAGCTGGCGGAGATAGAACTGCCAGCGCTGGAACAACAGCAGATAGCCCGCGGCCACCAGGGCCGGCACCAGCACCCAGCACCACCAGGGCAGCGCCCCCAGGGAGCGCACCACGTTGGCGAAACCGAACCAGATGCTGAGCCCCAGGTAGAGCACCAGGGTTGCCACCAACCCCAGGAACCAGCGCTTCCTCATCGGCGGCCTTGCCGCCGGCGGGGCGGCGACGGGACGGACAGCCACGCGGTCATGGGGTGAAGCGCAGCTTCTGGGCCGCATACAGGCACATCCTCGCCAGGATCAGGCCCTCCTTCACATGGGCGATGTTGGAGCTGCCGTAACTGCGCTCCTGGTACCGCACCGGCACCTCCACGATCTTGAGGTTCAGCTTGGCTGCGCCGAAGAGCAGATCGAAGTCGCCGAAGGGGTCGAAGTCGCCGAAATAGGCCCGCCCGGCCTTGAGTCGTTCGTAGTCGGCCTTCCAGATCACCTTGGTGCCGCAGAGGGTGTCCTTGAGCCGCTGCCGCAGCAGCCAGGAGAAGGCCGCGGCGAAGAAGCGGTTGGCGGCCGTGTTCAGCGGTGGCATGGCGACGCTGCTGCGGGGGTACACCAGCCGGCAGCCGTTGACGAACTCCCCCCGGCCCTCCGCCAGGGCCTTGTAGAAGCGGGGCAGATCCTCCGGGCGCACGGTGAGGTCGGCATCGAGGATCATCAGCACCTCCCCTTCGGCCTGATCGAAGCCCAGCCAGACGGCGTCCGCCTTGCCGCGGCCGCTCTGGCGCAGGGCCCGCAGCTGCAGGGGGCCGTTGTAGGACCCGCAGACCCGCTCGATCTCCGCCCAGGTGTCATCGGAGGAGTGGCCCTCCACGAACAGCACCTCGGTGGCCGATCCCAGCAGGGGCATGCGCGCGATGGCGGCGGCGATGTTGCCGGCTTCGTTGCGGGCCGGGATCACCACGCTGACGCTGGGGCGGCGCTGGGCCGGGGTGGCGGGCCGGGCCACCAGCCAGTGGGTGAGCCCGAGCTGTTCGAGCAGCGGCAGCTGGCTCAGCCAGCGGTTGGCCAGGGGGGCGAGCAGGGGGATGCGGCGGGGCAGCAGGCAGCGGTGCCCCTGCTTGAGCACCTCCCAGCCGGCCAGATCGAGCAGGTTCTGGACGTCCCTGGGGGTGAGCCAGCTCTCGGGGGGCTGGGGCTGACGCAGGCCGGCGCCTTCCGCCGCCTTCAGCAGCGGCTGCCACAGCCAGTTGTGGAAGCTCACAACCAGCCGGGTGCGGTCATGGCAGAACGCCGCCAGCCGCTCCAGCACCCCCTGCACGTCCTCGAGGGTGTTGAGGGTGTTGGCCAGCAGGATCACGTCGAAGGGGTCGCGTTCTCCGATGGCCTCCGGGTCGATGGTGGCCGCCTCGGCGCAGACGATCCGCAGGTTGGGGTGGGCCGCCCGGGCGGCGGCGGCGATGGCGGGGTCGCGTTCGATGCCCACCCCGTGGCCCGGCTGGGTGGACGCCAGCAGATCGCCCAGGCCGCAGCCGATCTCGAGCACCCGCAGACCCGGGGCGACCAGCAGCTGGTGCAGGCGGTTCAGGTCGTCGTAGTAGGCGCGGTTGCGGCGGTGGAACCGCAGCAGTGCCTCCGGCTGGAGCGTGCCGTTCATCGCAGCAGGGCCAGGGTGCCCGCCACATCGAGCCGCAGGCCGCGGGCCACGATCCGGAGCGTCCGCAGGGTGCGGTTGCCGGGGTCGAGGCGGGCAGCGGCATCGAGGGCCACCTGGGCCTGGCCGGGGTGGAAGCGGTAGAGCTGCACGAAGCCGAGGGCCATCAGGGCATGGGGATTGGTGGGTTCGAGGGACACGATGCGCTGCAGGGTGTCGACGGCCCCATCGGCGTGCCGCTGCAGCGCCTGGGCCAGGGCCAGACCATAGAGGTCCTCCAGATCGGCTTCCCCGGGGTCGGCGCCAGTCTCCTGCAGCCTGGCCCGCAGCAGCCGCTCCCCCTGGGAGAGATAGACCTGCTGGGGGTCGCGCTGGTTGATCTGCCCCACCTGCCGGAACAGCCGGTCGAGATCGCCGGCCCGCAGCAGCCTGCCGAGCTCGACCAGCTGGTCGATGCGGTTGGGGGGCGCCCCGGTGTCCATGCCCTGGGCCTCCTGGGCACCACCGCCAGCCACCGTCAGGGTCAGGGGGGCGCTGTGCAGGGACAGCGGCCGCCCCTGGCGGTCGAGGGCCCGGGCTCGGAGTTGGTAGGGCCCTGCGGGAAGCCCGGCCGGCACCACCAGGGCCAGCCGTTCCCGAACCTCCAGGCAACCGCCTGGCTCCGCACGCACCATGCCCTGGCCGATACCGCGGTCATGGTGCCAGTGGGGCCTCGCCCCGGGGGCGACCTGGCCAGGGGGGGCCACCGGCTGCGGCAGCCAGTCGAGCAGCAGCAGGCCGTCCCGCAGCTCGGCCGCCGGCCCCCGCAATCGGCTCACCAACACCGCCCCGTGGCCCGGCCGGAGGGGGGACGGGGGTTCGACCGCCAGGTTCAGGGCAAGGTCCCGCCCCGGTCCGCAGGCCACCGGGAGCACCTCCAGGCCCAGGGTCCGCCGCCTGAAGAGCTCGGCGCTGCTGCCATCCGGCAGGGGCCAGCGGCCGGCGGCCTGGAACGCGGGTGATCGGCGCACCAGGTCGTCCAGGGCGGCCTGGCGTTCATCGCTCATCACCCCCTGGTCGCCCCCCTTGAGCAGGAACCAGTCGAAGCCAGCCAGGTCGCCGTCGAGCTGGTCGACGGGTGCCACGGTCTGGCGGGCGGCGACGCGGAACTCCTGGCGGCGCCCTTCGGCGTCGAGGTTGAAGGCGTTCAGCCCCTGGCTGTCGGGCAGTACCGCCAGGGTGGAGAGCTGGTGGGGACTGTGCTGGCGGATCGTGGCCACGATCGCTTCCAGGGGCCAGGGGGGGCCGGCGACGGGCGGGCGCGGTGGAAAGGCGGTCGGATTGGCCGCCAGGGCGAACTGGCTGGCGAGCGCCCCCCAGAATCCGATCGCCACCACCGCCAGCCTCCAGACGGGGGTCCAGCGGCCGCTGGCCGAGGCCAGCACGATCCCCAAGCCGAGGCAGAGCTGGGGGACCAGGGGCAGCACGAAGCGGAAGTCCTTGGTGCTCATCAGGGTGGCCAGCAGCAGGGCACCGAGGGGAAAGCTCAGCCACCAGGCGAGCCGCCGCCAGTTCAGAGCTCCGGCAGGGGCGCTGCGGTTTCGCCACCCATGCAGCGTTCCCCCCGCCATCACCACCGCCACCAGCGCGGCCCCGGCCATGGTCGGCAGCAGGCGTGGGTAGAACAGCCAGCCCGCCAGGGTGTTCGCCTCCAGACCGTCCTGGTACAGGACGCCCCACTGGCGGGCCTTGTTGACCGTCGAGAGGATCGTCAGCCAGTTCTGGCTCCACCAGGGCCAGGCCACGGCCGCCGCCGCCGCCGCCGCCAGCAGCGCCTCGGCCAGCCGACCGAAGCGGGTCCGCGGGCCCGGCCGCCCCCGCCGGAACAGGGGCGCGAGGGCCCTCCAGGCCAGGGCCAGCAGGGGCAGCCAGAGCATCACCAGGCCGGTGGGGCGCGTCAGAACGACCGCCCCGAGGCCCAGGCCGCCGCCCAGGCTCCAGAGCCAGGGGCGCCGGGGCCGGCCCAGCACCCGCAGCGTCAGCAACCACCAGGTGGCCGTGAGCACGGCCGTCAGGCTGAAATCGATCAGGTAGTCGCTGCGCTGGTTCAGCAGGGCCGGCGAGACGGCGCAGAGGAAGGCGGCCCAGAGCCCGGCCGCCCGGCTGTGGGCCAGGCGGCCCAGGCCATAGAGGCTGCCCAGGAGCAGGGCCTGGAACAGGCTGTTGGAGAGGATCGCGCTGCCATAGCCGGGTCCCAGCAGGCTGAACACCGGCGCCGTCACCAGGTAGGTGAACGGCCCCCGGTAGGTGGGCGTCTCAGCCCAGAGCCGTTGCCACCAGAGCGGATCGAGGGGAGCCGCCTCACCGAGCACCTGCCAGACCCCCAGGGCCCGGCTCAGATGTTCCCCCTGGTCCCAGGCCGGGGGCTGGGCGTGGCCCTGCAGCCAGAGGACATCGAGGAGCAGCCCGGCCAGCCCCAGCACCAGCAGGATCCACCCGTCCCGGCCGCGCCTTTGCCTCATCGGGTCGCTCCCGGCGCCTGGGCCAGCACCCAGGGCTCCAGTTCCGGGGCCTGCAGCCGTACGGGCCATCCGGCCGGCAGCTCCCGGCGCCGGATCCATACCCGGTCTCCGGGGGACACCTGTTCCGCCGGGCCGATGCGGGGCGTGAGCCGGGGGCTGGCCAGGGCCACCAGGATCAGCCGGGCATGCTCCTCGCCGCTGAGGGGGGCGCCGGCCACGGCCGCGATCGGCCCGGCCGCTAAGGCCGCCCTGGCCTCAGGGCGCTCCAGGGCCTGCCGTTGCCGGGGGCTGCGATCGGTGAACAGGCCGGCCTGCACCAGCAGGGCCAGGGCCAGCCAGGGGCCGATCAGCAGGGCACCCAGACGGGGGGAGCCGTGGCGGCACCAGGGCACCAGGGCCCAGGCCAGCCCCAGGCAGCCCGCCGCCACGGCGAACTGCTGAGGAGACGGGGGCAGGTCTGCCACCGCGTTGGCCACCAGACGGCCGGCCGGCGTTCCGGGCCAGAGCACCGCCAGTGACGCCAGCACCAGCCCCAGCCCCAGCGCCAAGGCGCCGAGGGTCACCCCCCGGGTCCAGCGGCCGGCGCCGGCGCTCCATGACCGCAGGCCAGCCGTGGCCGCCAGGGCGACGAAGGGGGTGAGTTGCAGGCCGTAGTAAGGCGTCTTGGTGCGGAAGGCGCTGAGCAGCAGCAGCAGCAGCAGCGGATAGAGCAGCAGGAGCAGGCGGCGGGACCGCTCCAGTGGTCCGGCCAGCCAGCCCCACCACCCCGCCAGGGCCAGCAGGCTCCAGGGGAAGGTGTTGGCCGGCAGGTTCCAGAGGTAATAGAGGGGGCCGGCGCTGTAGACGTCGCTCTCGGAGAGGTAGAGCAGCTTCTGCCACAGGCCCGCCACCACCGGCAGCCCCAGCACCCGCAGGCTCAGGCCCAGCCAGAGCGCCACCGGCAGCCACCCCAGGACCAGGCCGAGCCAGAAGGCGGGCTGCCGCAGCAGGGCCCGGCGCTCCAGCAGCAGGAAGGGCAGCAGAGCCAGCACGGGCAGCGCCACCATGAAGCCCTTGATCAGGAAGGCCGGGCCGATCCAGGCGCCGGCCAGGTACGTCCAGGGCCGCTGCGCCGCGTCGGCCCGCAGCAGGGCCAGGATCCCCAGCAGTTCCAGGGCCAGCAGGGGCATGTCCTGGCTGGCCAGATGGGCGTAGTCGAGCCAGAGGGGGGTCAGGGCCAGCACGGCCGCGGCGAGCCAGCCGGCGCCGTCCCCGTCCAGCAGGCGCCTGGCCAGTTCGGCGGTGAGCAGCAGGCAGGCCACGGCGGCGACCAGGGACGGCAGATGGGCCGACCAGGGCCCCACCCCCGGCAGCCGGCCGGCCGCGGCGATCAGCCAGGGCAGGCCGATGCTGCGATCGAAGACCACCTGGTCCCACCAGGGAGGGCCCAGCCACTGGCCGCTCTGGGCGATCCAGCGGGCCTGCAGGGCGTAGTAGCCCTCGTCGTGGGCCAGGAAGCTGCGCGGCGCCGCCGTCAGCAACAGGGGCAGGAAGGGCAGCGACGCCCACGGGGCCTTCATGGGCGGCACTCTGGCAGCAGCCCCGGGTACCGGACGTTGTGCTTTCTGGCACATGGCGACTGGATGGTCTTGGTCCCGTGGGAGATCCTTGGTTTGGCGCATTGCGCCGCTTCCGTGTGAGGAACCCATGAAACTCTTCCAGCAACTGCTGGTCGCTCCTGCA
>NZ_JAYGHX010000020.1:0-5000 GCF_034931325.1 Cyanobium gracile UHCC 0139
CCCACGTGATATGATTTTGGACTGCGCCCCAGAGAGCGAGAGCTCGAGCGGGGAGCAGGCTTACGAGATCAAGAGGCGCGAGCCGACGGTGTTGTAAGTTTTCTGAGTCGCCGGGAGGCGACGCGCCGCGAGAGCCCCGGAAGGGGTGGAGCGGCAGAACCTGGACAACCAAAAAAGTTTAGGAACTGACGCTTCCACTGCGTCGGTTGCTGCGGAAGGAGAGGATCAGTTGCGGGAGACCGTAGGTGGTTGTTCTGGAAGCGCCTGTGTCCTTCGCTACCGCGGAGGGGAGGCGTCCTGGAAGGGACGTGCTTAGCGGGATTCTCTGAGAGGGGAAGCAGCGGACGAAGAGCGGTGGAGGTGTGAGGTCCCGTCAAAAGAAAGAAGCGACGGGTCAAAGCGATCAAGGAGCCGAGGAGCGTTCTCACGACGCGCCGAGGTTTGGAGAGGCGCCATTGGACGGGGAGCGATCCCGCTGAGCGATCTTGCAAGAGAGAGTTTCAGAGCGATGGAAGGCCCTTTGAGCGTTAGACCGGTTGCGAACCGGATCTGAGATTCGGGAAAGTCACATGTCGTGGCCTGGGCGCTGCCTGAAAGGGGAGCGAGGTTCTCCGCAAGGGGAGCGAACTGGAAAGCGATAGGTGCACTCTTTGAACCCAGCGCGAGAGCGTTGGTGGCCCCGACGTTGCCGTAGACGCCAGTCTGCGGGGATGGAGAGAGGCAAATCCAGCTGAGGGAAGCGCAAGTTGACCAAGAGGGTTGGATCTACAACGGAGAGTTTGATCCTGGCTCAGGATGAACGCTGGCGGCGTGCTTAACACATGCAAGTCGAACGAGCCTTCGGGCTAGTGGCGGACGGGTGAGTAACGCGTGGGAATCTGCCCTCAGGAGGGGGATAACGGCCGGAAACGGCCGCTAATACCCCATATGCCGAGAGGTGAAATGAATTTCGCCTGAGGATGAGCCCGCGTCTGATTAGCTAGTTGGTGGGGTAATGGCCCACCAAGGCGACGATCAGTAGCTGGTCTGAGAGGATGATCAGCCACACTGGGACTGAGACACGGCCCAGACTCCTACGGGAGGCAGCAGTGGGGAATTTTCCGCAATGGGCGAAAGCCTGACGGAGCAACGCCGCGTGAGGGATGAAGGCCTCTGGGCTGTAAACCTCTTTTCTCAAGGAAGAAGACATGACGGTACTTGAGGAATAAGCCACGGCTAATTCCGTGCCAGCAGCCGCGGTAATACGGGAGTGGCAAGCGTTATCCGGAATTATTGGGCGTAAAGCGTCCGCAGGCGGCCTTGTAAGTCTGTCGTTAAAGCGTGGAGCTTAACTCCATTTCAGCGATGGAAACTACAAGGCTTGAGTGTGGTAGGGGCAGAGGGAATTCCCGGTGTAGCGGTGAAATGCGTAGATATCGGGAAGAACACCAGTGGCGAAGGCGCTCTGCTGGGCCATAACTGACGCTCATGGACGAAAGCCAGGGGAGCGAAAGGGATTAGATACCCCTGTAGTCCTGGCCGTAAACGATGAACACTAGGTGTCGGGGGAATCGACCCCCTCGGTGTCGTAGCTAACGCGTTAAGTGTTCCGCCTGGGGAGTACGCACGCAAGTGTGAAACTCAAAGGAATTGACGGGGGCCCGCACAAGCGGTGGAGTATGTGGTTTAATTCGATGCAACGCGAAGAACCTTACCAGGGTTTGACATCCTGCGAATCCCTTGGAAACGAGGGAGTGCCTTCGGGAGCGCAGAGACAGGTGGTGCATGGCTGTCGTCAGCTCGTGTCGTGAGATGTTGGGTTAAGTCCCGCAACGAGCGCAACCCACGTCTTTAGTTGCCAGCATTCAGTTGGGCACTCTAGAGAGACCGCCGGTGATAAACCGGAGGAAGGTGTGGATGACGTCAAGTCATCATGCCCCTTACATCCTGGGCTACACACGTACTACAATGCTACGGACAAAGGGTTGCAAGCTCGCGAGAGTTAGCTAATCCCATAAACCGTGGCTCAGTTCAGATCGTAGGCTGCAACTCGCCTACGTGAAGGAGGAATCGCTAGTAATCGCAGGTCAGCATACTGCGGTGAATACGTTCCCGGGCCTTGTACACACCGCCCGTCACACCATGGAAGTTGGCCATGCCCGAAGTCGTTACTCCAACCCTTGTGGAGGAGGACGCCGAAGGTGGGGCTGATGACTGGGGTGAAGTCGTAACAAGGTAGCCGTACCGGAAGGTGCGGCTGGATCACCTCCTAACAGGGAGACACAACTGATCGTGATGTCTGAGCGCCGACCAAGCGTAAGTTTGGGAAGCACTTTTGTCTCAGGCCACGGTCCTGTCATCTCGAAGGTCGATCGGTACCTCAAGGTGAGCCATCAAAGCCAAGGAAAAGTCCCGAATGCTCGCAAGAGCAGGAAGGAGGATTCTAAGGATGTTGTGATGGACTCGTTTTCAGTTCCTAAACTTTGTCTAGGTCACCCCACCAAGGGTTTTGCCAGGCATCCAATGAATCGTATCCCGCGAGGGAGAGGAAGCACTGGTTGACTGGAGGAACCACTGTCAGAGTGATTGCTCCTGGGCCATTAGCTCAGGTGGTTAGAGCGCACCCCTGATAAGGGTGAGGTCCCTGGTTCAAGTCCAGGATGGCCCATTCGTGTTTGGGGGTTTAGCTCAGTTGGTAGAGCGCCTGCTTTGCAAGCAGGATGTCAGCGGTTCGAGTCCGCTAACCTCCATCCAACCAGGTTAAGACCACAACATGAAGCTGCATCAGGAGGAATTCTGATGGGTGAAGTGACCGGACATGTTCAGCTGAGGACTCCAGCCTCCTTTCATTCCCGATGGATAGGCTCACTGTAAAGGTGAGTGTATTTCAGAGATGGTTGAAAGGAAGCTGGACTCGCTGATCATCAATTTGCATGTTCATGTGAGTTGGTGAATCAGTGGAGCCAGCGAAGAACCTTGACAACTGCATAGGTGAGTCTGGAAAAGAAAGCATCTCATGGATGCCCAGACGGACGTTGACAGATCCTGGTAACCCCAGGTGATGGAGACGGCTGACTGGGAGATTCTTGAGTTTAGAGCCGAGAGCTTCCAGCGTCTTTTCGCTCCGCCGAGGAGAGAAGAGTCAGATTCTGTCTTTCAAACCGCTTGGGCTTGAATGGGCCGCGATGGTGCGACGGGAAACCGCAGCATCAGAGTGAACCAGGAAAAGCCAGAGGAGGTGAAAGCAGGAGAATGGGTCTCAACAACCCTGAACGCTGGGAGTGTTAATTGGTCAAGCTACAAAGGGCTCACGGTGGATACCTTGGCACACAGAGGCGATGAAGGACGTGGTTACCTGCGAAAAGTCTCGGGGAGCTGGAAACACGCTTTGATCCGGGAATCTCCGAATGGGGCAACCCCTAGAACGGCCACCTGAATCCATAGGGTGGCGCGAGCCAACCCAGCGAACTGAAACATCTTAGTAGCTGGAGGAAAGGAAAGTAAAAACGACTCCCTAAGTAGCGGCGAGCGAACGGGGAAGAGCCTAAACCGATGGTTTCGACCATCGGGGTTGTGGGACAGCAACGTGGACCAGGGACGTTAGTGGAAGCGTTTGAAAGGCGCGCCATAGAGGGTGAAAGCCCCGTACGCGAAAACGAAACTGGCCTAGCTGTATCCCGAGTAGCACGGAGCACGTGAAATTCCGTGTGAATCCGCGAGGACCACCTCGTAAGGCTAAGTACTCCTGTGTGACCGATAGCGAAACAGTACCGCGAGGGAAAGGTGAAAAGAACCCCGGGAGGGGAGTGAAATAGAACATGAAACCGTGAGCTTACAAGCAATGGGAGTCCTACTCATAGGATGACCGTGTGCCTGTTGAAGAATGAGCCGGCGACTTATAGGCACTGGCAGGTTAAACCGGAAATGGTGGAGCCATAGCGAAAGCGAGTCTGAATAGGGCGTTGGTCAGTGTTTATAGACCCGAACCCGGGTGATCTAA
This sequence comes from Cyanobium gracile UHCC 0139, assembly GCF_034931325.1. Taxonomy (GTDB): domain Bacteria; phylum Cyanobacteriota; class Cyanobacteriia; order PCC-6307; family Cyanobiaceae; genus Cyanobium; species Cyanobium gracile_B. Next base: position 3,980 of record NZ_JAYGHX010000020.1, read on the forward strand.
CCATGGCCAGGATGAAGCTTGGGTGATACCAAGTGGAGGTCCGAACCGACTGATGTTGAAAAATCAGCGGATGAGCTGTGGTTAGGGGTGAAATGCCAATCGAACCCGGAGCTAGCTGGTTCTCCCCGAAATACGTTGAGGCGTAGCGTCTAGTGCTATAGCAGGGGGGTAAAGCCACCGTTTCGGTGCGGGCTGCGAGAGCGGTACCAAATCGAGACGAACTCTGAATACCCTGTGTGAAACTAGGCAGTCAGACTGTGGGGGATAAGCTCCATGGTCGAAAGGGAAACAGCCCAGACCGCCAGCTAAGGTCCCCAAATGACTACTCAGTGATAAAGGAGGTGGGATTGCCCAGACAACCAGGAGGTTTGCCTAGAAGCAGCCATCCTCAAAGGAGTGCGTAATAGCTCACTGGTCGAGCGATCCTGCGCCGAAAATGAACGGGGCTAAGTAGTCTACCGAAGCTGCGGATTTAACTTGTTAAATGGTAGGGGAGCGTTCCATGTGGGGCGAAGCGTTAGCGTAAGCGGGCGTGGACTGCATGGAAGTGAGAATGTCGGCTTGAGTAGCGAAAACATGGGTGAGAATCCCATGCCCCGAAACCCTAAGGGTTCCTCCGGCAGGCTCGTCCGCGGAGGGTTAGTCAGGACCTAAGGCGAGGCCGAAAGGCGTAGTCGATGGACAACAGGTCAACATTCCTGTACCTGTCATGTTTTGGGAAGGGGGACGGAGAAGGCTAGCCCAGCCAGAAGTTGGTTACTGGTTCAAGCGTTCAAGGCGTTGAGAAGTGGCGAAAACACTTTGAGCTGAGGCGTGAGTACGAGCTGCTACGGCAGCGAAGTGGGTGATGTCAAGCTTCCAAGAAAAGCCCTATACCCGTTAAGGCATGACGGCCTGTACCCGAAACCGACACAGGTGGGGTGGTAGAGAATACCGAGGGGCGCGAGGTAACTCTCTCTAAGGAACTCGGCAAAATGGCCCCGTAACTTCGGGAGAAGGGGTGCCACCGCAAGGTGGTCGC
>NZ_JAYGHX010000021.1:0-3145 GCF_034931325.1 Cyanobium gracile UHCC 0139
GGCGATCAACCCGGCCCCCCTGTGTGGAGGGAAATGTACCGACCGGAGGCCGTCGCCGGGTTCAGCCGGCGGTCAGCGCGGCAACCGGGCTTGCCACCAGACCCGCCAGCCAGTCCAGCAGGGCCCGGTTCACCTGGTCGGGCACCTCATCGTGGGGGCAGTGACCGGCCTCGAGCACCACTTCGGTGGTGCGGGCGGGCGCATGCCGCTGGAAGCTGGCGCGGCGGCCGGCGGCATTGATCCAGGGGTCGCGGATGCCCCAGAGCAGCAGCAGCGGGGCGCTGAGGTCGGCGAACAGTTCGTCGAGGGGCTGACCGCGGGGGATGTCGAAGACGGTGCGGAAGACGCCGAAGGCGCCAGGATCGCGGGAGGGCCGCAGGATCGCCTCCACCAGGGCGTCATCGACGTTGGTGCGGTCGATGTACACCTGATTCAGGGTGCGGCGCACGGTGGCGGGGCGGCGCATGTTCTCGAACAGCAGGCGCTGCAGCACGGGGCTGCGCAGCAGGGCCGCGCCGATGGTGCGGCGGGCGATGGCCCCCCAGCCCTGCGGCGGCGCCTGCTCGTCACTGAAGGGGCCGGCGGCATTGAGCAGGGCCACGCCGGCGGCCCGCTCGCCGAGGGCGGCCCCGGCGGCGAGGGCGGCGAAGCCGCCGAGGGAGTTGCCCACCAGCACGGTGGGCCGGCCGATCCGCTCCTCCACGTAGGCGCAGAGCTGGTCCCGCCAGAGGGCACCGCCGTAGGCGAGACCGGCCGGCTTGGCGCTGCGGCCGAAGCCGAGCAGATCGATGGCATGGACCTCATGGGTCTGGGCCAGAACGGGGATGTTGAAGCGCCAGTGGTCGGTGGAGGCGCCGAAACCATGCACCAGCAGGATCGCCGGCCCGATGGGGTGCTCCGGAGCCGCGTGCAGGGCATGCACCCGGTGGCCCAGGAACGACCAGGGGATCTCGGGTGACGAAGCCATGAACGCAGCGGTGGTGCAGTGAGGGACGATGCTAGGAAGCGCGGCCTGCGTGCGGCCCTGCCCCCTGCGCCTGCCGCCATGTCCGACGCCTTCAGCCTTTCCGACCTGAGCCCGCTGCTGCCGGGGATCGCCCTCTGGGCCCTGGCCCTCTATCTGCCGCTGAGCGTTCCCCTGGCCCGGCTGGAGCAGGTCCTGTCCGAGGCTTCCCTGGAGGAGGGGCTCCAGCAGCTGGTGCTGGTGGGCGGCAGCCTGCTGCTGGCCCTGGCGGTGGGCCTGGCGGTGGAGCTGCTGCTGAGCTGGGCCCTGGGTCCGGGCTGGGCGGGCAGCCTGGGCCTGATCGCCGTGCTCGGCGGCCTGTCGATCGGCCTGGCGGCCGGGCGGGACGACGACCGCCGCTAAGACCATCCGAGGGCCGGGATCAGGCGGCCTGCTCGGCGGTGCCGTCGACGGGGGCCGCGACGCCGCTGAGCGCCAGCCGCAGCAGAAGGGGTGCCAGGAACGTGGTGCCGATCACCATCAGCAGGATGGCCGCCTCCAGAGGCGCCGAGAGGATGCCGGCCTGGCTGCCCAGGCCCAGGAAGATCAGGCCCACCTCGCCGCGGGGCATCATCCCCAGGCCCACCACCAGCCGGTTGGTCTTCTCCTTGCTCAGATAGCTCCAGCCGGCGGCCACCTTGCCGGCGATGGCGACCACCAGCAGGAACAGGGCGACGACCAGGCCGTCGCGATTATCGGGATTGAGGGGATTCATCACCGACAGATCCAGGGAACTGCCGATCAGCACGAAGAACACGGTGGCAAACAAGGCCACCAGGGGCTTCACCGACTGCTGGATCGCTGCCGTGTGCTTGGAGGCACTCAGGATCAGGCCGGCGGCGAAGGCGCCGAGGGCCGCCTCCAGACCGATCGCCTCGGCAACGAAACAGCACAGGCCCAGCACCACGAAGCCAGCCACCACCACCTCGCCGGGCGCCCTGAGCCGGTCGAGAACCCAGTCGAAGGCGGGCGCGGCCTTCCGGCTGAGGAACAGGGCCACCCCGACGAACACCGCCGCCGCCAAGACCAGCTGAAGGATCGGACCGGCGGAGAGCACCCCGTCAGCGGCCAGGGCCACCACCACCGCCAGGATCACGATGCCGAAGATGTCATCGAGCACGGCGGCACCGATGACGGTCTGGCCTTCCCGGGTGCGGAGGAACCCGAGTTCCCCGAAGACGCTGGCGGTGATGCCGATGCTCGTGGCGGTCATCGAGGCGCCGGCGAACACGGCAGGGAACAGGGGCACATGGAAGAGGAGGACCAGCCCCGCCGTGCCGAGGGCGAAGGGCAGCACCACACCGGTGAGGGCCACCGTGGTGGCCTGCCGGCCCACGGCCATCAGCTCGTCGAGTTCGCTCTCCAGGCCCGTGAGGAACAGCAGGGCGTAGAGACCGAGCTTGGCCGTGGCCTCCAGGGATGGGAAGCTTTCGTCGTAGATCGTGGCCACGGCTTCGGGACTGACCCCGGCGCAGTTGCCGATCAGCGCGAGCATCCCCTGGTTGAGCTCGGCATGGACGGCCGGCGGAAGGATCAGGTGCAGACCGGTGACACCGATCAGAACACCCGCCACCAGTTCCCCGAGGATCGTGGGCAGCCCGAGGCGCACCATCAGCTCGGCCAGGGCCCGGGCCGCCAGAAAGATGACCAGGTAGCGCCCCACCTGGAGAAGGGTTTCCACCGTCTCGATCTGGGTGTTGCCGACCTCAAGGAGCAGGCTGGGCGCGGACATGAACAGAAACAGTGACGAACGGACGCTAAGGGCGTTGGCGTTGATCACGTGTTCCGTTGCTGATCTCCCAACAGGCCGCGGGGGAGGAATGGCAACCACCGCTACGGTCTGAGAACGCACGGCAAGACCTGTGCCCGAGGGACCACCGCGCGCCGACCGCCATGACCGACCAGCAACCCCGCAACCTGAGCCTGCCCACGCCCGGGTGCTTCGCGGACCCCGATCGCAGCGGCCTGACGGCGACGGACGTGTTCGAGGGCATGACCGAACACCTCTTTTACACACTCGGCAAGCTGGCCCCCAGCGCCAGCCGCCACGACCTCTACATGGCGCTCAGCTACGCCGTGCGTGACCGGCTGATGACCCGCTACCTGGCGGGCATCGAGGCCATCGGCGCCAACCCCAAGCGG
>NZ_JAYGHX010000022.1:0-2960 GCF_034931325.1 Cyanobium gracile UHCC 0139
TTGTCGGCGAACAGGGGGGTGCCGTCGGGACGGCGATCCAGCACCCTGCCATCCGCCCCCACCAGGTAGGGGGTGGGGTCGAAGACGTGGACATTGGGCAGGCCCGCCGCCGCTGCCTCGAGGGTGTCACGGACCGTTCGCTGCATGGCCGCCGTCACGGCGGGCTCGGGCGCGCAGCTCACGGCCGGGCCGGTGGAGCGGCGGCATTCCAGCGGCTTGCGGGCCAGCATCGGACTGTCCACCACCAGCACCAGCTGGATGCCACGGGCGGCGAGCCGCTGGGCGTAGGCCCGCAGGTTGGCCACGTGGCGCGCCCTGGCCTGGGCGGGGGTGAGGCGGCGGTCGCCGTCCATGACGTTGGCCTCGCTGGGGGTGCCGGCGGGGGTGACATCGCCCACGTAGTAGTTGAGCCAGGAGGAGAGCACCACGACATCGCCGCGCCTGAGGCGTTCCAGGGAGCGCTCCATCTCGCCGACCACGAAGTCGCGGCAGGGGCCGTAGCTCTTGTTGCCCCAGCTCATCAGCAGGGTGGGGTCGGTGAAGCAGGCCATCTGGTAGGTGAAGCTGATCCGCTGGCCGGTGCGGGCGGTCACCGCGTCCAGCATCGGCAGCAGGTGCAGGGCATGGGAATCGCCCAGCAGGAAGATCTCGCCGGCGCCGGGTCGGCCGGGACGGCCGCAGCGCTCGAAATCGATCCGGGTGGTGTCGTTGTAAGGCTGGCCGTAGACGAGGCTGCAGCCGCTGCCGATGCCCGTACCGGGGATCTGCAGGTTCTGGATGCGCTCGCTGCGGGGCACGGGATCCCGGTCGGTGCCGAGGAACAGGCGGTCCCGCAGGCCGTTCTGCAGGGCATCGATGCCGATCCACAGGCCCCCCACCGCCAGCAGCGCCAGCAACGTCTCCCACCACCACTTCAGCGGATAGCGGCGCACCGGCTGCTCCACCAGCCCGTACGCCGCCACCGCCAGCACCACGCTCCCCGCCACCGCCACCACGTACTGCCACCACGTCTCCATCCCCCACGTCCAACGCAGCAGCACGATCACCGGCCAGTGCCACAGGTACAGCGAATACGACAGCAGCCCGCACGTCAGCAGAAACCGCTCCAGCCACCGCCCCGGCAGGAATCTCCCCCCCTCCCCAGGGCCCGCCTGCAGCACCAGCAAGGTCCCCACCACCGCCGGCAGCACGCCCGGCACCGGAAAACCCTCACGCTCCGACGTCATCACCACCGCCCACAGCAGCAGCGCCGCCCCCACCAGCCGTGGCCAACGCCCCTGCAGCCACGCCGCACCCAGCAGGCCCCGCCGTTGCGCCACCAGCAGCAGTGAGCCGATCGTCAGTTCCCACAGCCGGCTCGGCATCAGGAAGAACGCCGCCATCGGTGCGCTCTGCGTCCACCACCAACTCGCACCCAGCGACAGCACGATCAGCGCCGCCAGCAGCGGCACGCTCCGCCGCACCCCATAGCCGATCCCCACCAGCAGCAGCGGATACACCAGATAGAACTGCTGCTCCACACCCAGCGACCAGGTGTGCAGGAACGGGTTCAGATCCGCGTCGGGATTGAAGTAATCGATCTGGCCCATCAGGTAGTTGTTCGACCAGCCGAACAACGCCTTGATCGCGGTCATGAAGTAGGGCCCGTTCTCGCCGGGTGGAACCCAGAGGGCCACCGCCAGGCTCGTCACCCCCAGGCACACCAGCAGGTTCGGCAGCAGACGCCGCACACGCCGCAGATAGAACGTCCCCAGACGCGGCCACAGCGGCTTGCTGGCCTGCCCCAGCAGCGAGCCCATCACCACGTAGCCCGAGATCACGAAGAAGACATCCACCCCCGTGAACCCACCCGGCAGCCAGCCCTTGTTCAGGTGGAACACCAGCACCGCCAGCATCGCCGCACCCCGCAGCGCGTCGATGTCCGGCCGGTAGGCAAAGCCCCCTCCCTTCCCGCCCCCGCCGCTCGCCGGGACGCTCGCCGCTGCGGCGGCTCCGCTGCTCGTGACGGCGGGGGCCACAGCCATCAGCGCCCCCCCGGGATCAGGCCCGCCTGCGACAGGAAACGCTCGAACGGCGCCGCCAGCGAGCGGCTGCCACTGACGCTGAGGTGGTGGGAATCGGAGTAGATGATCTTGCCCAGGTCATTGCGATAGCGCACCCGGCCATCCGGGCCCAGCAGATAGGGGGTGGGGTCGAACACATGCACATTCGGCAGGCCCGCCGCCGCCGCCTCCAGGGTGAGGCGCACCGCCAGCTGGCTGGAGGCCGTGAGGGCAGGATCAGGGGCGCAGCTGCTGGCGGAATCCTTCGGACAGGCCACGATCTCACGGGCGAGGGTGGGATTGTCGACCACCAGGACCAGCTGGATGCCCCGGGCCGCCAGACGCTGGGCAAAGGCCCGCATGCTGAGAATGTGGGCCTGGCGCACCTCGGCGACGTTAAGCCGCCGGCCTGAGAGGTAAGCCGGCTGCCCCTGGCTGGTGCCACCGGCGTCGGCGCTGCTCAGGTAGTTGTTGAGGTTGCTGGAGATCATGACGATGTCTCCCGGCTTGAGACGTTCGAGAGCCCGCTCCATCTCCCCGGCGGCGAAATCGGTGCAGGGCTTGTAGGGCCGGTTGTTCAGGAACAGCGTGAGCTGGGGATCAATGAAGCAGGAGCGCTTGTTGGTGAAGCTGATGCGCTGGCCGGTGGCGGCGGTGACCAGGTCGAGCATCGGCAGCAGGTGCTCGGCGTGGGAATCGCCCAGCAGGAAGATCTCCCCGGCCCCGGGCCGACCGGGCTTGCTGCAGCGTTCGAAATCGGACCGGCTGGCGGGGCTGTAGGGGGTCCAGTAGGGAATGGTGCAGTTCTGATCGATCCGGGTGCCGGGCAGGGTGGGATTCCACTCCTGCACCCGTTCGTGCAGGGGGACCGGATCCCGGTCGGTGCCGATGAAGAAGCGGCCGCGTACGGAATAGTGC